>NZ_AP042429.1:0-1806822 GCF_055384795.1 Thermococcus waiotapuensis
ACAGATACCTGGGAAAGGGTTCTTACTGCACCCTTCAGTTCACGGGGAAATCAGATGGTCTTAGCGTGCCTGATTACGCAGAAGCCATCGTAGACAGACACATCGTCATTGGTGAAGACTGGGAGAGAATAAAGAGCGAGATAGAGAGGCGCGTGAAAAAACTCAACATAAAGGCGGAGATCGAAATTTCAAAGTTTCCGCGGCCAACCCCGGAAATGTTGCCGTACACGGTGAGAGAGAACAGCAGGTTCGCATCGCTGCTAAAGGATACCTACAACCTCCTCTTCGGTGAGAAACCCCAAATAACCTACGGACAAAGCGTTGGGGACTTCAACTACTTCGGGGCTTACCTCAGGGTACCCACAATAGTCTTCGGGCCGATGGGGGCAAACTGGCATTCAGCTGATGAGTGGGTCAGCCTATCGTCAATGAGGAGGGTGAAAACGGTTTACACTGAATTGCTCCACATCCTCGGAAACAGAAAGAGGTTCGATGAGCTTTTGGAGATCAAAGAACGAAAAACAGAAAAAGCTGTCAGATAACGCAGCACTCGTAGATTAACTCCACCTCCCTCACTGTCTTTACCCATTCTATGATTTTCCCCGGCGGGTTTGTGAGTCTGTCAATGCCCGCTAGAACCGCCCCCCTGTCGAAGTCCAGCCTCCACTTTCCGAGAGGCCGCATGCAGCCTATGCTTATCTCACCCTCAAAGCGCTCCCTGGCGTATTTCACGACCTTCAGGCTCTCCTCCACTGAAGGCTTTGGGACGCTCTCCATCTCCGTCCCCTTTGTCGGGATGAGCACATTCAGCACGAGCACGTCTATCGGATAGTTAGCCAACATATCTATGGCCCCGTACTCCCAGTGGATTTTTCCAAAGTCCAGGCCGATGGTTATGTGCGGCGCGACCCTTATCCCGTTCGCCGTGAGGAGGTCGAGGATTTTGAGGTAGTCTTCCACGGTCTTGCCTATTTTGTAAACCCGCTTTATCACCTCGCTATCCCCCACGAAATCGAGGGAAACAACGTCCACCCAGCGGAGCCACTCCAAATCGGCCTCGTCGATAAACCCAACGTGGGCGTTCAGCTTGAGGTTGGTTCTACGCTTTATCTCCCGGATTTCATCTGCATAAAAATCCAGCGGAACCTTTAGGCGGCCGTCCATCCCGCCGCTCAGCAAACAGCCGAGGTAACCTTCTCTGGAAAGATCAAGGCAGTAGTTCAAAAGCTCCCCCCGCTCCGGCTTCCTCATGCCCTCGAGGTAGTGTCTACCACAGTGGGCGCAGTTTAAAGCGCAGGCGCTACCGGTGACTGAGATTGGGGGGAACTTAACGCCCGGGATGTAGATTTTGAGCTTTTTCATTTAACTCACCTCGGAAGGGGGGTTGTAGGGAGCATAACCCCCGTAACAACCTTCGCTCCCGCAAAGGTTGATCAAAAGTTTTATGATGTGTCAAAGTGTGGACATGAGGTTTTTCTACGTGCTTTTCAACTTTGGATTCTATAACAAGAGCTTTGGTGAGAATTTTACAGGCTTCCTTTGAGTTTTTTCTCGTTGGCACCCATTGGGCGCCATTAAAAGTAAACTCCTTCCGGAAATGCGACTTGGACATTAAAGCCCATTTGGAACAGAAGTTCTCAATAAGCACGTAGGGACTTTGATAAAACTTTTCGTTAGAAAAGTTTCCTTGGGGGGAGGGGGTTGGCAAGGACGTGGGGGGTGAAACCCCCCGGTCCTGCGAGGGGAACTTAACGCCCGGGATGTAGATTTTGAGCTTTTTCATTTAACTCACCTCAGAACGGGGCTAAGGGCCTTGAGAAGCTCCCCAATCTCCATGCTACCACCAGGGGACATAGAAGCCTGGGACTTAAAAATCTAAGGGAAACAAAAATGGGAAGGGGAAGTCACTCCTTCCCCGCTTCCCTGTGGTTCTTGAAGAGAGGCCACCATGCCTTCTCGCCAAAGAGGCTCATGAAGGCAGGGCCAACGAGGTAGACCGCCATCGTCGCCGTTAGTAGTATCCCGGCCGCGAGGGCGAAGCCAAGTTCCCTCATTCCCCACGTGCTGCTGAGCATTAGGGCACCATAGGTGCTCGCGAGAACCACCGCGAGGCCTATGACGAGTATGTCCATCGTCCCTGCGGCAACTATCAGCGCCTCGTCCGGCTTTCTCCTCTCGAACTCGTCCCTTGCCTTGACGAGGTAGAAGCTGTTGTAGTCAATGCCGACACCCATGAGGACGACGAAGACCATCAGTGGCAGGAACCACATGACCTGCTGAGCAAAGACCCTCTCGAAGAGCCACGTCGAGATCCAGATGCTCGTCATGACGCCGAGGAATATCGTGGTCATCGTGGCAGCCACCGCCGGCAGTCCCTTGAGGGTCGGTATGAGAGAGAGGAACATGAGCACCAAGGCAACTGGAATTATCCTGTGCCAGAAGATGTCGTTTATCCTGTCAGTTAAATCCATCGAGAGTGCCGCGCCCCCTCCAACGAGACCTGCCTTTATCCTCGGGTTCCTCTCGGCGACTTCCCTGAGGTAATTCCTCAACGCCTTAACGAGGTCCTTGGCATTTTCATCGGTTGCCCTGTACCTGCTCTCGATCTGTATCATGACCTTGTCACCCTTTGAGGAGATGAACCTGTCGCCGCCGAGGGCCTTCACAGCTGAGAGGGTCAAATTGCTGACAGGCTCCCCGTAGGGCCTCGTCGGGGAATAAACTGCCTTCACACCATCCATTGTGGCTATATGGGCGGTTATTTCGTCTATGAGCTTGAGATCCTCATCGCTAACGTTGCCGCTGAGCTCGATTATAACGTAGTTTGACGACATCAGCGCCGCGCCGAGCTTTTCCTGGCTGAGGGTCATGAACTTGAGGGTCTCGCTGTCCTTTGGAAGGAACAGGCTCATGTCGTGGGTCCCCTTGAATGTCACGAATGTGTAAGTGGCTGGAGTGGCTATGAGGAGCGCTATTATGAGCACAACTTTTGCATGCCTGACCACCCACTCGGCAATCCTGCTCCTCTCGTGGACATCAACTGCGCTGGCGTGCTTGATGTGCCTCGGCCACCAGAACCAGCTCTTATCGCCTATGAGAGCTGTTATTGCCGGGATGAAGGTTAAGCTCGCGATTAGGACTGAGACGACCGCGAGCGGGGCTATTATGCCCATCTGCTGGAATATTGGGAACTCCCAGGCGAGGACGAAGGAGGCGAAGGCTATGATGTCGGTGAAGGCGCTCGCTAAAACCGCATCCTTGGCCCTCTTCAGCGCTTCCGCCACGGCCTTCTCGTGGTCATAGCCCTCTGCGACATACTCTCTAAAGCGGTGGACGTAGTAGGTGGAGTAGTCTATACCGAGGCCGAGGGCAGTTGTTATCGTCAGCATCTGCGCCCAGCTCCCGATGTTGAGTATTCCTCCCTTCGCGAGCAGGTAGGCTATTCCCAGGGCGGTCAAAGCTGAGGTCGCAACCCCCGTAAACGGTAAGAACGTCGCAAGGAGGGCCATTCCCATTAGTATGAAGAGAACCACGAGGGCCGTTATCATGCTTGCCCTGGTGGTGATGCTGTTGTCCTTCCTGCCATACTCCATCATCTCGTGCGTCTGAACGGCCGTCCCCCCTAGGGCACCATCAACCTCCGGGAAGTACTTTCCAAACTCCTCCAGGGCTATTTTTTTGACAAGGGTGGCGTTTTCTGCCCTGTATTTGTAGGTATCATCACCCGGCCCCGGCCTCCCGCGCGGGACGAAGGTTATGAGCATCGTCGTGTTGTCGTCGCTCTTGAGCATGCTTAAGTATGTTCCCGCCTTCTCGCGCACCGTTGGGAAGAGCTCCTCCGCCAATGGCCTGACGTTCTCCTCTGCCATTTCATTCGGCCTGTCCTTGAACTCGAAGGCTATATCAACGAGCTTTGAGGTGTTAAAGGTTATTTGGATGCCGTAGGGGTTGTTCTTCGCGTAGGAACCTACAAAGGACTCCATTGTTTCCTTGACGAGCTTTGCTATCTCCTCCTCGCCCATGGGATAGTTCTTCACCACCGCTTCGCTCAAGCTGAGGAAAACTCCCTTAAACTCATTGGGAACGCTCACGTTGGCCTTCTCCATCTGCTCCCTAGCTCCTTCGAGGAAGAGGTTCTCCGCCAGCTTCCTCGGGTCCGCGCCTTCATAGAGTCCCTTCACGATCTCAGAAACGTTGAACTCCGCCTTTTCCCCCATGCTGGAGCTGAGAGCGGAAACGACCTTTACCGTTGCTTCTTCAAGCCTCTCATCGCCGATTATTCCCTGGGGGTCCTCGGCGGCGGTTTTGACGATTACATCCGCTATAACCTCAGCGTTTGGAACGCCCGCCTTGGATAACTGCTCAGCTGTTCCCGCCCTGAGCATCTCGAGGGCGACCTTATCGAGAACCTCCGGGCTTCCGTTGCTCTCGTATAGCTCCCTCAGAAGTTTTTCGTCAACGCTTAAGCCCATCCGGGCTGTCATGGCCTTGAGGACTGAGATTGTTGCTTCCTCGAGAATGCCCGGGTTCCTTGAGAGGACTCCAGTTGCGTCCCCGTCATAGGTCAGAACCGCATCGACGATAGCTGGAGCAAACTGCGAGGCCCCTTCCGAAAGGTTCTCAGCCATGCCGGAGAGGAGAATGCTCTTCTCAAGCTCCTTCGTCGGCCCGGCCGTTAAAAGCCCTTTCAGAACTTCCCTCGCGTTTGGAAGCCCCGAGAGCGGAGAAGAGCTCCCCATGAGCGAGAGCGCGGCCTCAACTGTGGCGTTCTCAACGGCCTCAACGCTTGGATTTGGCCCGAGTGAGATCGCAGTTTCCACAAGCTGAGAAAAGGTCTTTGCGTCAATTCTCCCAAAGCCCTCAACTTCAACAGCTTGGTTGCTCTGGGCTATAACCTCAGGAAGGCTCTGGAGGGCAGAGGTGGCTATTCCAGAAACGGCGCTTCCCAGTTGCTCTAAAGCCACGCCCTGGAGAGTGTACTCGCTTCCAGCTTTCCCGTCGAAGGCCTTGACCCCTAAGTAGAAGGCCTTTGCATAGGCCTCGACGAGGGGAACCTGCTCAGCCGGGGAACCGGCTTTGACTATGCCCTCTGTAACATTGGCAAGGAACGCGTCGGTTATGGCCTGACTCCCGCCGCTGGCGTAGGCCGGATAAACTGAGGTGAAGACCGCGTAGACAAGCTCGGGAGTTGTTCCGGTCTGGCTGGCTATGGCCTGCGCCTCGGCCTGTGTAAGGCTTCCCCTCTCGTAGGCCCCGCTTGCCAGAATCGCCCTGTGGACAGCCACAACTCCCATGTAGGTCTTTCCGTAGGTCGCGTTCAGCGTGTAAAGCCCCTGGTTTAGCCCCCTCAGTGTGGAGTTGAGGGACTTGAGCATTTCAGCGGTTAAGGTAAGGTTTCTGTGGAGGGTAACGTAAGCTAAGTCTGTCTGGTTGAGCGCGTTCCTGAGGAGAACCGTCTGGCCGTAAAGGTCCGTGACGTTCTGCTTCAGGGCTAAATAGCCCCTCGCCGCACCGATGAGACCGTTTTTGACCATCTCGGTGGTGTTGCTGAGCTGGTAGACAGCGGTGAGAAGCTGGCCAAAGCCCCCGTTTGCCTGAACCGCGGTTTGGTAGAGAAGCCCCGTGACGTTCGCTGTCATCCGGGTTATGTTCAGGGTAAGGTTATAGGTCATGCCCCAGAGGGCGGTGAGGGCGTCATAGTAAGAGGTCACGTTGTCGGCGTATTTGCCCTCAACGCGCTCCTTGAAAGAATAGTAAGCCTCCCTCGCCTTTTCGTCGTTCACGTTCACGTTCGTGATGAGCAGGTACGTAAGGTTCTCGTTCCGAGCTCTGGAGAACTCCTCGGAGATTATGTCCTGAACCTTTATGGACTCTATGTTGTGGGACACCATCTGCTCCTCGCCGTAGTTTGTAACCCCGCTCAACTTCGCCGCGAGGGGAGAGGTTAAGACTATCACGACTATCCATGCCAGAAGCACGAGCTTTGCGTGCTTGGCTATCCACTCGTTCCAGGCCATTGCGACACCCCCAAAGGTTTTTAAGTAGTCATCATGAACATGTCAATTGTAAATCTATCCGATTCAAATATGTCTAATCCGGACGTATGTGGGGTGGGCCAGACTTATAAGCCTTTCGTCGGTGGTGAGAGCATGACGGATTCAAACGTGGCGAGAAACCTCTACACCGTTCCCATAAAGAGCATGATACTCCTCATCATCGGCTTAAAGGGGGAAGCCCACGGCTACGAGATTCTGAAGGAGATAGAGAAGATGACCTTCGGCAACTGGAAGCCGAGCCATGGCAATCTCTACACCATGCTCAACAATCTCGCGAAGGAGGGGTTGATAGAACCAAGGGAAGAGTACACGGGAAAGAGGAGAATCGTTAAGTACGCGCTCACAGAGGAAGGCTGGCTCTACCTGAGGGAGGCGAACGAGCTCACCTTGAAGTCGCTCTATCTTGCCGTTCAGTACCATGAGAGGCTCCGCGAGAAGCTCGAGGAGATGGGCTACGGGAAGGGGATAGCGGTTACGGCCATAGACAGCTACATAGAACTCCTCGACGGCATCATCAGAATTTTAGGGGAGAAGAAAAGGGAGCTTGAAGAACTGAAGATGGAAAAAGAGCTCAGAGGAACGGGTTCCTGAACTTCCTGCCCGGATAGAGGGCTATTCCCTCAAGCTCTTCTTCAATCCTTATCAGCTGGTTGTACTTGGCGTTCCTGTCGCTCCTCGCTGGGGCGCCGGTCTTTATCTGGCCTGCGTTGAGTGCAACAGCCAGGTCAGCTATTGTGGCATCTTCTGTCTCGCCGCTCCTGTGGGAGACAACGACACCGTAACCTGCCCTGAAGGCGGTGTAGGCGGCGTCTATGGCCTCGCTCAGCGTTCCTATCTGGTTGACCTTGAGGAGGAGCGCGTTGGCGGCGCCAAGCTCAATGCCCTTCCTTATCCTCTTCGGGTTTGTTACGAAGAGGTCGTCGCCGACGATCTGTACCTTCCTTCCGAGTTCCTTCGTTATCATGACAAAGCCTTCCCAGTCCTCTTCCTGGAACGGGTCCTCAATGGAAACTATCGGATAAGTGCTGACCAGCTCCCTGTAGAGCTCCAAAAGCTCGCCCCTGTCGTACTCCTTTCCGGAGACTACGTACTTGCCCCTGTCCGGGTGGAAGAACTCGCTCGAAGCAGCGTCGAGGGCGAAGGCTATGTCATCACCTGGCTTGTAGCCGGCCTCTTCAATGGCCTTGATGAGAACATCGAGCGGCTCGGTTACCTCCTTCATCGGCGGGGCGAAGCCGCCCTCGTCGCCGACGTTTATGGCGTTCCTGCCATAGCGCTCGGCTATGACCCTCTTGAGGACGTGGTAGGTCTCGGAAATCCACCTTATCGCCTCCCGGAAGGAGTCAGCTCCAATGGGCATTATCATGAACTCCTGGAAGTCGAGCTCGTTGCCCGCGTGAACGCCGCCGTTGATGACGTTGCTCATGGGGACGGGCATGACGTAGGCGTTGGTTCCGCCGATGTACTGGTAGAGGGGCAAACCGAGCGCATTCGCCGCCGCCTTTGCGACCGCTAAGGAGACGCCGAGGATGGCGTTGGCGCCGAGGTTGCTCTTGTTCTCGGTGCCATCAAGCTCGAGCATGAGGCTGTCTATATCCCTCTGCCAGGTGACGTCCATTCCGATGATCTCGGGCGCGATTATCTTGTTGACGTTTTCCACGGCCCTCCTGACACCCTTTCCGTGGTACCTCTTTCCGCCGTCGCGGAGCTCAAGGGCCTCGTGGGTTCCGGTGCTTGCCCCGCTTGGAACCGCGGCCCTGCCCATGCTTACCGGCGTGTAGACCTCGACCTCCACCGTGGGGTTGCCCCTGCTGTCGAGTATTTCCCTCGCCACAACGTCCACTATCTCAAAGGGGTTCTCCATATCAATCACCTCGGGTGATAACTCCACCGGCTAACTTATAACGCTTTTGAAGGCAACGCTTCAAACACCTTTGAAGCCATGGTACCCCTTAAATAAGGGAACGCCGGAATAACCAGTGGGGATTCCCATGAAGAAGATTGTGGGGGTTTGGATCCTCCTGATGATGCTGTCCCTTCCCCTGGCCGTGGCATGCTACACCCCCCGCGACGGTTACTCGGTCGAAGTCGTCCTGAACAAGCCGGGGATAAGCTACAACCCCGGTGCGAGTGCTCCAGGAACCCTGACCTTTGGAAACAGAACGTTCCTCCTGAAGGTTTGGAACGATAGCAAAGGGATCCATGTACGGGTGGAGATTCCGGAGAAGATTGAGCCCACAACCTACTGGAGCTATTCAGGTGCGCTGGTCCTCACAACGGACAACCTCCGCGAACTCACGAAGCTCGGCTGGATGATCGCCAAAAACGGTTCGAACGTTAACGTCTTCAAAAAGGGCAACGTGACGCTCACGATTATCTTCCCGGAGAGGGAGTGCAGTTCAGATTCGGACTGCGCCACCGGCGGCTGTTCCGGGGAGATCTGCATGCCAAAGGATGAAGCCGAGAAAATTGCCTCACCCTGCCTCTACGCCGAATGGTATGAATGCCTTAAACTCACCAGTTGCGGCTGTGTGAACGGACTCTGCTCGTGGAAACTGAACCCGGCCTTTGAGGCATGTCTCAGGGAGCACAGTGTCGACCCTAACAATGTGATAAAAACCGGAGTGGCAACCGTTGTTGGGGCAACGGGAACTAACCCAGAAGAGCTCAGGGGGGCCCTGAAGGAGTTCTTCAGCGTTGTGGGCATAAACTGCACGGAGTTCATACTGAACTCAGACGAGGTGCCGGTTTACAACCCGGAGGAAGTGAGCGCGCCTGAGGCCATGAAAGCCGCCCTTGAAAAGCTCCAAGAAGCAGGAGTCATAAGTGGACTGAGTGAGGAAGACATCAAAGATATATTAAGCGTCGCAAGCTGGGGAAAAGCCGGCTGGAACTCCCACATAGGCTGGTACGAGACTAAGGACGGAACCTACGCCTGGATACCCTATTACGAGAGCAAGGATCCCCAGCTTGTGAAGTGTTCGGGAGGCCCCGAAACGGGTAATCTCAATCCGGGAAGCCTCACCCCCGGAAGTGGGGATGGAGTGACTCAGACCAACCAGGCGGCAGAGGAGAAGGACACGGACACCGGAGGAGCGAACACCATCTGCGGGCCAGCTTCGATTGTCGGGCTGAGCCTGATCTGGCTCATTACTAAGAAAAAGAGGTGATCAGCCGCCGCTTACCGGCGGAAAGAGGGCCACTACGTCCCCCTCTTTTAATATTTCGTCAAACCCCACGTAGCGGCCGTTTCTTGAGACGTTGACATCTGCAAAGCTATCGTCCTCGGAGAAGACCTCGTTTTTGAGAACTGGATGGAGCTCCCTGAGCTTTTCGATGAGGTCCCTAACGGTGGCCCCCTCCGGGAGTTCTACCTCCTCCTCGCCTTTTCCAACCAGAGAGCGGTACCTGGCAAAATACCTAACCGTGACCTTCATACTCCCACCAGGGTAAGGTCGGGGGTGCACTAAAAAACGTTTTCGTTAAAGAAGTTAAGCGCCCATGGAGGGCGCGAGAAGTGAGACCAAGCAGTCAGATGACTTCGCCAAAGGCGAACTTCTTCTTGACGGAGTTGATAACGATATCAACCTCGTCTCCAACCTGAGTGTTCGGGACGAATATAACGAACCCCTTCACCCTGGCGATTCCATCGCCGCCCTTTCCGAGGCTCTCGATCTTGACCCTGTACCTCTCCCCGACCTTAACCGGGGCTTCCTGTCCATATCCACCAAACCTTTCTCCATACATATCCAACACCAACTTTCCGACTTTCTGGGCTCTTCAGGGAAGACTCCGAGAAGAGTCCCGGGTCAGGTTCGCGGAAGGGTATATAAAGCTTTGGGTGAGGGGGAGGGGGCGGAAAAGAAATTCAGCAGGCCAGAGGAAGGGAAACTCAAAGCTTCACCAGGTGCACCGAGCAGGAGATGCAGGGGTCAAAGGCCCTAACGGTCTCCTCGAGCTTCTTCACCATCTCCCCTTCCTCAACCTCGCCGTAGAGTGCCTTCGCTTCCTTCAGCAGGCTGGCCTCCATCATGGCGTGGTTAAGGGCCGTCGGCGTTATTATGTTGGAATAGACTATCTTTCCTTCGGAATCGGTGCGGTAGTGGTGGATGAGGACTCCCCTCGGCGCTTCCACGTAGCCTATGCCCTCCCCCTCCCCCGGCTCCACCGGGACGTTCTCCCCGTTAATCCCGCGGTCGAGGAGGGTCTTCGCTATTTCTCCAGCCCTCTCAAGGGAATAGACAAGCTCTATCGCCTGGGCAAGGTTGTTGTAGCTTACGTAGCCGGTCTCAAGCTTCTCCCTCTGCTCCTCGAAGAGCCTCTTCGCTTCGGGCGTCAGCGTCTTTGCCTTTAGAAGAAGCCTCGGCAAAGCTCCAACGAGGAAGCTCTCGCCGTTGTATTTACTCTGCTTGGCGAAGCTGTAAACTAAGGAGCGCTCCTCTATTCTCTCGGTGTAGTGGAAGGGCCCTCCCTCCTCTGAAATCAGCCTTTCTCCCCATAGATAACCGTCCGTGGCGACGAAGTGCTTTGCCCGTTCCCCGTAGGGGCCTAACCCCGCGAAGAGCCTCACGGCCCTCTTCGCAAGCTTCAACAGAGCTTCGCTCTCCCTCTCTATCTCCTCCAGCTCCTCAACTGTGGGGTATCTACCGAAGCCGCCGGGCTTGACGTTGATGCCGTGTATCTCCCTCCCGCCGATGAGCTCTCTTATCCTGTTCCCGAAGGCCTTCAGTGCGAGCCCCTCCTTAACGAGCTCGCCGTGTTTGGCGGCCATCCTTATGGCATCGGGATAGCCGAGGACATCCGGGGCAACGAGCAGGTAGAGGTGCAGCGCGTGGCTCTCAAGGAGCTCCCCTATGAGTCCGAGCTCCCTCAGGAGCTTTATCTCCTCGGGAACCTCGACCCCAAAGGCCCTCTCTATGCCCATCACCGATGCAACGCTGTGGGCTAGGTAACATATCGCGCATATCCTGGCCTCGAGGTCTGGGACGTCGTAGTAGTGTCTCCCAAGGGTTAGTAATTCGAAGAAGCGCGGGCCCTCAACGATTTTGAGCCGGACGTCCTTTACCTCGCCGTCCTCGATAACTATCTCAGCCCTGCCGTTGCCTTCAACTCTGGTAAACTCGTGCAGCTCGATTATCACGGCTCCCACCTCGCGAAGGTCTTGAACTTCCTGACTATGTAATCCTCATTGTAGCCGAGGCCCTTGAGTATCTCGTACTCGCCCGCTGGGTTCACTTCGCCCGGGAGGGGGCCCCTGCAACCTATACACCCGAGGCCTGACTTTATACAGGCCGCATTACAGCCGCCAAGGGTTATTGGGCCAAGGCAGGGGAGGTTCCTCTTCACGAGGACGCACTCGTATTCGTTTAACTTGCACTCGACGCAGACGGGGTAATCGGGCCTGACCGGATCAGCTCCCCTGGCGATGTTCATCAGGGCCTGATAAAGCTCTTCCTTGTCGTAGGGACAGCCGGGGATGGCCAGATCAACCGCCACGTACTCCACTGCAGGCTTTGAGTCGAGGGCCTTCATCGGGTTGCCTTCGTCACCGTAGACCGCCTTCAGCTTCTCCCTGAGGGGCAGTTCAACGCTTGCCTGCACACTCCCGTGGGTAGCACACGTTCCGAGAGCTATGAGGTAGTCGGAGCGGTTTCTGGCATTTTTGAGGAGCTCGAGGTCGCGGTGGGTCGATACAGTTCCAGTAACGATGCCCACGTCGTAGTGGCCCTCTTCGTGTGCGCTCGAAGCCATGTGAAACTCACCTATATCGTAGAACTCCAAAAGGTCGAAGAGCCTCTCGTAGAGAAAGAGGACGTTGAGGGCACAGCCGCCGCAGCCCGTCAGCTCGAAAACACCGAGTTTAAGCTTCTCCATCATATCAACCCCCTTGTGGAGAGGGCGTCCCAGTAGGTGAAGACCGGGCCGTCCCTGCAGACGTATTTGATGGACGTGCTCGTCCCAACGATGCAGTGGCCGCATTTCCCTATTCCGCAGCGCATCCTCCTCTCAAGGGTCATGTAAATCCTCCCCGGGGAAAGCTTCCTGTTCAGGAGCTCCCTCACGACGAACTTGTACATGACAGGCGGGCCGCAGATGAGGGCGTAGGCGTTGTTCACGTCGAACTCCTCGCCGCGGAAGAGGTCAGTAACGACGCCCTTGCAGACCTTTTGGGAGAAGCCCTCCTCGAGGTAAATGCACGAGGGGCTCTCCACCTCGTAGGCGAGCTTTACGGAGCAGTTCATCGCCTCCCCGTGCCTGAGGAGGTGGACTATCTCGTCACGGAAGAGTATGTCCTCGTAGGCCTTAGTTCCATAGAGGAGCCATATGTGCTCGTATTTTCCAGAGTCGATGGCGTACCATAGCACGGAGCGGAGGGGCGCCATTCCGAGGCCACCGGCGACGAGGAGGAGGTTCGAGCCCTCCATTTTCTCCATGGGGAAGCCGTTCCCGTAGGGCCCGCGGATTCCCACGGTGTTGCCCTCTTCCATTTTGTGGACGAACTTCGTCATCCTGCCCGCTTTCCTTATGCAAAGCTGGAAGTAGCCCTTTCTCGTTGGCGGGGAGCAGAGGCTTATCGGGAACTCCCCAAAGCCCCTGACGTCCACTATCACGAACTGGCCCGGCTTGAAGTCGAACCTCTCCCCCACCTCTGGATCCGTGAAGCGGAGCGTGAA
The DNA here is from genome assembly GCF_055384795.1 of Thermococcus waiotapuensis. Lineage (NCBI taxonomy): Archaea > Methanobacteriati > Methanobacteriota > Thermococci > Thermococcales > Thermococcaceae > Thermococcus > Thermococcus waiotapuensis. The sequence continues at coordinate 12,731 of NZ_AP042429.1, forward strand.
GAGCTTCTCCCTTGGTGTGAGATCCTTGACCTCCAGGATTCTGGCTTCGTAAGAGAGGTACGGGTTCTCGCTCATTGCAGGGACCCCCTCACCTCGTCGAGAACCTTAACGTGCTCTATCTTAGCCGGGCAGAACTCATCACACCTCCCACACCCGACGCAGTTGAAGCCAGCTGAGGGGTCAAAGTAACTCTTGCAGTAATACCTGTGCCTGAAGCGGTCCAACCGTGTGGGCCTGAAGTTGTGGCCTCCCGCCACTAAGCCATGACTCTCCATGAAGCAGGAATCGTAGCGCCGCTCCCTCACTCCCTCGTAAGCGTTGAGCCACCTGTCGCAGACCTCATAGCAACGGCAGGTCGGGCAGACCATGGTGCAGTTGCCGCAGGCGAGGCAGATATCGGCGTACTTCTTCCAAACGGGGCTGTTGTAGGCCAGGTCGAGCATGTCCGCGAGGCCCTCCCTGTTGAGCTTCCTCTGGAAGGACTTTGCCCGCTTTTCCTCGAAGGCCCTGAAGTTTGCGAGGTCCTCCTCTGTCACATCTTCAAAGAGCCCCTCGTTCTCCCATGCTATCTCATGCCCCCTGACGCTCCCCACCCTAACGAGCCAGCCATCGGGGAGCTCGTGGAGGAAGAGGTCGAAGCCGTCCATGGCGAAATCGGTTCCAAGGCTCTTGCAGAAGCAGTACTCGTCGGGGATGCAACTAATGCCGATTATTGTGGCATTCTCGCGCCTCGCTTTATAGTACGGGTCAGCCGGCTCGCTGAGGTAGACCTTGTCGAGGATCTTCAGCCCGTGGATGTCGCAGGAATGAAGGCCAAAGAGGACGAAGGGCTCGCTTTCAACACCGTTCTCCCACCTGCCGTTTTTGAGCTTAAGGATAGCGTCCCTGGGCCTCACGAAGAACTTCTTCGGGGGGAGCGTTGTCCTTTTGTAGTCGAGGGCGACCTCCTCAACCCCGTGGACTTCCTGAAAAGAACAGACCTTTCCTTTTTTCACCGGCCCGTACACCTTTCCCCAGGCCCTGAGTGAGTCGAAGAACTCCCCAAAATTTTCGGAAGGCAATTTTATGTACCTCAAGGAGACCACCGTCCGGGCGGTTATTATTTTATGTTTGTAAAGCCTCGATTTAAGAATTTTTCAAACAAAAGGTTGTTAACCAAATGTTGCAAACACGTGCTTTAGTGCACTCTTATAAACATCAAAGTCGAAGTTTTTTCAAAGGAACACACATGGGTGATGGTTATGGAAGCGGAACTCGATTACATCCGCTCTTACCCCCCGGAGCCGGGCTCGCTCATCCCCCTTCTCCAGAGGACCCAGGAGCGCTTCGGCTATCTCCCCAAAGAGGCGCTTGAGGAAATAGCTAGATACCTCGGAATCCCGCTGAGCAAAGTTTATGGTGTTGCCACCTTCTATGCCCAGTTCCGCTTCGAGCCCCTCGGGAAGTACGTCGTCAAAATCTGCCACGGCACCGCCTGTCATGTAAACGGTTCTGTTAACATCTCCCAGGCAATAAGGGAGGAACTTGGCATAGAAGAGGGACAGACGAGTGAGGACGGCCTCGTAACGCTTGAGCGCGTTGCCTGCCTCGGCTGCTGCAGCCTGGCACCGGTGATAATGGTGAACGAGAAGGTCTTCGGCAAGCTGACGCCGGAGAAGGTGAGGAAGCTCATCAGAAAGCTCAGGGAGGGGAAGCTCGATGTCTGAGATAAAGGCCATAGCGGTTGGCATGAACTCCTGCGGTATAGCCGCTGGTGCCAGGGAGACCTATGAAGCGTTAAAGAGCGAGCTCGAAAAGAGAAACCTTGACATAAAGCTCAAGATAGTCGGCTGCGTTGGCATGTGCTACCGCGAGCCGCTCGTTGATGTCATCACCGACGATGGGATCATCACCTACGGCCACGTTGACCCCGAGAAAGTTCCGAGGATTGTAGAGGAGCACGTCATCAACGGAAAACCGATTGAAGAGCGGATCGTCAAGAGGGACTGGTGGGAGAAGGGAGTGAGGAAGACCTGGGATGTAGACGGCTATTTTGCCAAGCAGAGGAAGATAGTGCTGGAGAACTCTGGCTACATCGACCCGGAGAACATAGAGGAATACATAGCCGCCGGCGGCTACGAGGCCCTTAAGAAGGCCCTCCAAATGAAGCCTGAGGAGATAATAGACGTCATCACAAAGTCCGGCCTGAGGGGGAGAGGCGGGGCAGGATTCCCCACTGGCTTAAAATGGAAGTTCACGAGGGAAGCTAAGGGCGACGAGAAGTACGTAATCTGCAACGCCGACGAGGGTGATCCCGGGGCCTTCATGGACAGGAACGTGCTTGAAGGAGACCCCCACCGCGTCATAGAGGGCATGATAATAGGTGCCTACGCGATTGGAGCCACCAGGGACTTCATCTACGTGAGAGCGGAATACCCGCTGGCCGTAAAAAGGCTCAAGATAGCCCTGAAGCAGGCGCGCGAGAGGGGCTTTTTGGGGGAAAACATCCTCGGTAGTGGATTCTCCTTCGACATCGAAATCAAGGAGGGAGCTGGAGCCTTCGTCTGCGGCGAGGAGACGGCACTAATAGCGTCCATTGAGGGAAAGAGGGGAATGCCGAGGCCGAGGCCGCCCTATCCAGCCCAAAAGGGCCTCTGGGGCAAGCCGACCAACATAAACAACGTCGAGACCTGGGCCAACGTCCCGTGGATAATCACGCACGGCTGGGAGGCCTACGCTTCCCTCGGAACCGAGAAGAGCAGGGGCACCAAGGTTTTCGCTCTCTCGGGCAAGATAAAGCGCGGTGGCAACGTGGAGGTGCCGATGGGCATAACGCTGAGGGAAATACTCTACGGGATAGGCGGGGGACAAAGACGGGCAAGAGGATTAAGGCCGTACAGCTCGGCGGCCCCTCGGGCGGTTGCATTCCTGAGGAGCTCTTCGACATCCCGGTTGATTACGAGAGCGTCAACGCCACCGGGGCGATAATGGGGAGCGGCGGAATGGTTGTGATGGACGAGGACACGTGCATGGTGGACGTTGCGAAGTTCTTCCTCGACTTCACGGTGAAAGAATCCTGCGGAAAGTGCACCTTCTGCAGGCTGGGAACGAAGAGGATGTGGGAAATCCTGGACAGGTTCACGAAGGGAGAAGCAACGCTGGAAGACCTTGAAAGGCTTGAGAAACTGGCCCACCAGGTCAAAGCGGGCTCGCTCTGCGGCCTTGGCCAGACCGCCCCAAACCCGGTCTTAACGACGCTCCGCTACTTCAGGGATGAGTACTTAGCGCACATCGAGGGGAAATGCCCCGCAAAGGTCTGTAAGCCCCTCATAAGGTACGTTATCATTGCAGACAAATGCACCGGCTGTACGGCGTGCGCAAGGTTCTGCCCTGCAAAGGCCATAAGCGGCGAGAGGCTGAAGCCACACGTCATCGACCAGGAGGCCTGCATCAGGTGCGGAACCTGCTACGAGGTGTGCCGGTTCAACGCGATTGAAATCCTCACCGGGAGGGATGAGTGATGGTCAAAATCACCCTCAACGGTAAGGAAATGGAGGTTCCGGCGGAAAAGCCGCTCATAGAGTTCCTTCGCAGGGTAACCCATGTCCCGGGCTTCTGCTACACAGAAGAGCTCGAGCCCTACGGCTCCTGCAGGCTCTGCCTCGTGAGCACCCCCAGGGGAGTCACCACCTCATGCACCCTCAGACCAACGGAGGGGCTCTCCGTTGAGACCCTGAGCGATGAAGTCGTTTCGATGAGGAAGACCGCCCTTGAGCTTATCCTTTCGGACCACTACGGCGACTGCATAGGGCGGTGTCAGAATGCCTGCCCCGCCCACAGCGACGTGCAGGGTTATTTAGCGCTCATAGCGATGGGGAAGTACCATGAAGCCGTCAGACTGATGAAGGAGAAGTACATCCTGCCGGCGGTTCTCGGAAGGGTCTGCCCGGCCTTCTGTGAAGAGGCCTGCAGGAGGAACCTCGTTGATGAGCCCCTCGCCATAAGGCAGCTGAAGCGCTTTGCCGCCGACTACGACCTTAAGCACGGCCCCTGGATGCCGGAGATTCCGCCCTCGACCGGAAAAAAGGTAGCCGTCGTCGGAGCCGGCCCTGCAGGGCTGGCATGCGCTTACTACCTCAGAACCATGGGCCATGAGGTCACCATAATCGAGGCGATGCCCGAGCTTGGAGGGATGATGCGCTACGGCATTCCACCCTACAGGTTACCAAGGGAAATCCTGGACAAAGACATAGCGACCGTCATCAACACCGGGATCGAGGTAAAAACTAATACAGCCCTCGGAAGGGACGTAACCCTCGAGGAGCTCCGCGAAAAATACGATGCCGTCTTTCTCAGCATAGGTGCCTGGAGAAGCGGAAAGCTGGGAATCCCGGGTGAAGAGCTCGGGGGAGTGATGCACGGCATAGAGTTCCTCAGGAAGGTCAACACCGGCGAAAGGGTCGAGCTTGGCGAGCACGTCATAATCGTTGGGGGCGGGAACACGGCAATGGACGTCGCGAGGACAGCCCTGAGGCTCGGCGCAAAGGTTACCGTCGTTTACCGCCGCTCAAGGGCAGAGATGCCCGCAAACGAGAGGGAAGTGGAGGAAGCGATGGAAGAAGGCGTGGAGTTCCTCTTCCTCACCGACCCGGTCAGGATACTCGGCGATGGCAGGGTGGAAGAGGTAGAGCTCATAAAGATGCGCCTCGGCGAGCCGGACGCGAGCGGGAGGAGGAGGCCCATACCCATAGAGGGCTCGGAGTTCCGGGTCAAGGCCGACAACGTCATCCTCGCCATAGGCCAGTACTGCGACGAGGAGTTCCTCAGGAGCCTCGGCATAGAGGCGAAGCGCGGAAAGGCGGTTGTGGACGAAGTGACGCTCCAGACAAACCTTGAGGGCGTTTTCGCGGGCGGCGACCTCGTCCTCGGGCCTTCGACGGTTATAGAGAGCATAGCAACCGGAAGAAGGGCCGCGATAATGATAGACCTCTACCTCAAAGGCAAGCTGGAAAAAGCCAGGGAAGTCCTCACAGAGCCGGAGAAGCACATCGAGGAGGTCTTAGCCGATGAAGACCTTCGCAGGGTTCTCTTTGACTTAAAGCCCTACAACCACTGGAAGAAGGTGACGGAGAAGGACTACGAGCACGTCGAGAGGAAGCCGAGGGCTAAAGTTAGGCTCCCCGAACCCGAGAGGAGGAAGGGAACCTTCGAGGAGGTCGAGCCGGCCTTAACCGAGGAGCAGGTCCTTGAGGAGGCCAAAAGGTGCATGAGCTGCGGCTGTATGGAGGTATTCAGGTGCAAGCTGAGGGAGTACGCAACGCTCTACAACGCGAGGCAGGAGGCCTTCGAGGGCGAGGGGAACAGGTTTGAAATAGATGAGAGCCACCCGTGGATTACGCTCGACAACAACAAGTGCATCCTCTGCGGCCAGTGCGTGCGCTTCACCCATGACGTTGCCGGAGAAGGGGTTCTCGACTACCTCTTCCGCGGGTTCAAAACAAGGATCTCACCGCCCCTCGGGGAGAGCCTCGGGGACATGAAGGGCCTGTTCCTCGGCGAAATGATAGACCTATGCCCTGTAGGGGCCATAACAGAGAAACTCCCCTTCGTAAAGCCGGGGCCCTGGAAGACGAAGCCGGTAAAGACAGTCTGCAACGGCTGCTCCTTCGCCTGCGAGATGAACGTTGAGGTCTACAACGGCATCCTCGTCAGGGCTTCGAGGGCTGAGGATAGCTGGAACAAACACCTCTGCGACCTCTGCCGCTTCGCCAGGCCCTGGGCCGGGGACTTGGCAGGGCCGCTCCTCAACGGTAAGCCTGTGTCATGGGAGGAAGCCAGGCGCTTCATAGAGGGGAAGGATTACGCCTTAGTCCTCACCCCGGAGCTGACGAACGAGGAGATAGCCTTCTTCAAGGCCTTTGCGGAGAGGAATGGCATCCCAGTGGGCTCAACCGTGAGCGGAGGCCTCTCCACTGCAACGCTTGACGATGTTAAAAAGGCGAGGCGCGTCCTCCTGAAGGCTGAGCCTGAGAAGTACCCACTGCTCAGGATACTCCTGAAGGGCAAGGAAATCGTTGATGAAGGCTACGACGTTGCGATACTGGAGGAAGGAGAACCGTTCGATGTCCCGACGCTGATACTGCATCCGGGCGTTAATGCGGCAGGCCTCATAAAAGCGGGGATAACCGGAATTCCAAAGGCGGAAGCCTACGTCGTGATAGGAAGGACGGAGAAGGAGCTTCCCGGCGAGGTATTGATACTCCCAGCTGGCCTATGGGCGGCGAAGGAAGGGACGGTAATCAACGCCTTTGGAATGGAGCTGAGGGTTAGCAAGGCCGTTGAAGAGGGGAACAGGACCCTCGAGCTCTTTTGATTTTATTTAACCGAGCCGTTGCTTTTCACTATTTTCTCGACGAGCTCTACAACCTTTGGGATCGCTTCCCTAACATCATCGCTCAGCTCCATGCCGAGGTCTATCTCCTTCGCAACGACGCCGATGAAGTGCATCTCAGCCTTTGCGAGCCTTTCATCGAGGGCCATTAAAAGCCTGAGCCCGTCTATCGCACCCATGAAGTGGGCGCTCCTTATCTCGGCCTTCAGCTTCTCGAATACCTCATCTCCCTGAAGGTGGATTACCTCGCCTGGCTTCAGCTTATCACTCAAAACCGCATCGATGATGATAACCCTCTCCTCACCGCTGTAATTGTTCGCGAGCCTGAAGATATCGGTGCCGACCTCAAGGACGTCGTAGCCCTTCTCCGCTAAGATCTTACCAGCCCTAAGGCCAGCGCCGTCGTCCTTCATGAGCTCGTTGCCGAGCGCGAGGATCAGTGTTTTCAAGCTCTCACCCCTATAAGTGAAACGCCTTCCTCCCCAGCAGGGGCCTTGAAGTCCTCGTCGAGGGTAACCAGGGAAAAACCGTGCTCTACACATGTAGCATTAAGGCGTCGTTCGGGAGCATGGCGTATTTCTGGATTAGAGTCATGGCCCTGAAGACCGTGCTCTGCACCACGGGGATAAAACCGAAGGCCTTAAGAACATTAAAGACCTCCTCGATTTCCGGAGGGAGCTTCTCTGGATTCCCCTTCGCTGTTCTAGGAGACCTCCCGAGGTAGTGACCAAGGAGGATGTAAACAACCTCACTGAAGACCACGTCGTTTATGTGGAGCACCACGTCGGCATTTTCAAAGGAATCCAGTAACTTCACGGCCCGCTCGTTGCCCTTGAAGTATTCAATGAGCACGGAGCTGTCAACGAGTAAGTCCTTCATAGTACTCCTCCTTGAGCTCTTTCCAGGATTTTTCGGTTTTTAGAATGCCCTTAAGCTTTTTCAGGTTCTTGAACAGCTCCTCCCTGTGGGAGAGGTACCACGCCCTCGCCTCAACGTCTCTCTTAAACTCCTCGGCGTACTCCCGGGGAACCTTGACGTGAATCGTAACCTCAACAAGCTCCTCCGCCACTTCAACACTCACCCAACTCATTTTCCTGGTTAAACCTTAAAAAAGTTGAGAGGTTAAAGCCTCGCCACGTGCACAGAACAGGAGATGCACGGGTCGTAGGCCCTAACGACCATCTCCGCGAGGAGCTTGAGCCTTTCAGGGCTGTCTTTGTAGTGCTTCTCCGCCATCATCCTGACGTGTTGCTCCATCATGGCGAGGTTGAAAGCTGTGGGCGTTATAACGTCCGCGTAGGAAACCCTTCCGTTCTCAACCTTGAGGGCATACACGAGCACTCCGCGCGGCGCTTCCGTTGTGGAGACGCCGAAGCCGTCCTTTATCTCCACCTCATCCCTGGCCCTGACTGGCCACTTCGCGAGGGCCTCGTCTATGAGGTCTATCGCCCTCTCCGTGAAGTAAACGAGCTCGAGGGCTTGAGCTAAGTTGTTGGCGAAGGGGTTGCTTGCCCTGAGAAGGTCTTTGTGGCCCTCGTAGAGCTCTTTAGCCCTTCCGTAGAGAAGCGAAGAGTTATTGACGAGGCGTGAGATTGCTCCAACCATGAAGGGCTTTTCTCTATAGACGCTGTGCTTGGCAAAGCTGTGTTCAACCACGAACTCCTTTATGTGCTCCTTGTATTCCTCGCTCGGGAACTCGTTGCCGTCGCTCGCCCTGAGGTAGTCGCCGTAGATCCCGTAGACGTCTCCCCTGGGCTTCACCGCTATGTGGGTCACCGGCCCCTCAACTTCTTTGTACTGCTCCAGCTTCGTGAAGAGCTCGAAGGTGTATTCAGCCTTGGGAAGCGCTTCGCTAAGGCGCTTCTTCATAGTCTCCAAGACCCTTTTATCGGGGAGCTTTCCAAAGCCTCCCATTATTACGTTCTCCTGGTGAATCGCCCTTGAGCCGAGCTCGTCCATCATCCACGAGCCGAGGTTTTTGAGGTCGAGCGCTATGCCGATCTCTTTCTTATATTCATCAACCATCTTGAGCGGGCTGGAGTAGCCGAGGTAGTCAGGGAGCACCAGGAGGTAGAGGTGAAGTGCATGGCTCTCGATCATGTCACCTATGTAGAGAACCTCCCTAAGAGCCTGTATCTCCTCGCGCGGGGTGAAGCCGATGGCCTTTTCGGCCGCTTCGACCGCGGTTAGCTTGTGGGCGGCGGAACAGAAGGAGCATATCCTCGGATAAATTGCGAGTGCTTCCTCGACCTTCTTGCCTATTGTGATGGCCTCGAAGAAGCGCGGCCCCTCTATGATGTTGAGCTTGACCTCCTTAACGCCATCCTCTCCAACGACTATCTCAACGCCCCCTTTGCCCTCAACCCTCGCTATGTGGTCAACGGTGATTGGAAGATAAACGTTCTTCATTCCCTCACCCCCTGGAAGACCTTCTCAACCATTTCCTCAAGCTTTGGATTGTGGGCGTTGAAAATCTTCATGCGCTCAAGGATTTCTTCCTTGGTCAGGCCTTTCTCCTTGAAGGTCTTAGCAAGTGAGTCGAACCAGGCAACGTCGTAGCCTATCGCTCCCCTGCACCCTATGCACGCCACTCCAAACCCCGGACAGCGGGCGTTACAGCCTGCCCTCGTGAGCGGGCCGAGGCAGGGTTCACCCTTCTCGATGAGTATGCAAGAGTTCCCATTGAGCCTGCACTCGAGGCAAACCGGGTAGTCAATGTCCTCCGGCCAGGAGCCTATCAGGAGGGTTCCGAGGGCATAGATGAAGTCGCGCTTTTCGGGCGGACAGCCGTAGATTTTGTAATCGACCTTGATGTATTTCTCGACAGGCTCGGCCATCTTCGGCTGGAACTTGACCTTACCGTCGCCGTAAACTGTTTTCCACAGCTCATCGAGGGGCTTGTCCGTCCAGCTCTGAACGCCGCCCTGGGTGGCGCAGGCACCAACTGCCACCACTATCTTCGACTTCTCGCGCACTTCCTTAACCAGTTCTGCCTCTTCCTCGGTTGAAACACTCCCCTCGATGAAGGCTATGTCAACGGGCTCGACTTCCTTGCTGTCCCTTTCGAGCATGTACCAGCAGACGATTTCCGCTTTGGGGAGGAGCTGGAGTATCTCGTCCATCATGGCGAACTGGAGCTGGCAGCCGTAGCATGATGTGAGGGCGTAAAACGCTATGCGGACTTTCTCGCTCATTTTCATCACCTCACTCAAGTAAGCCGGGCGTCGACACTATGTCGAAGTAGGTGAAGACGGGGCCATCCTTGCAGATGTACTTCCAGCTCGTGCTCGTTCCGACGTTGCAGTGACCGCACTTCCCTATTCCACACTTCATCTTCCTCTCAAGCGTCACGAAGATGTTCTCGGGCCTGTAGCCGTAGTTGATGAGGGACTCAAAAACCTCCTTGTACATCCTCGGCGGGCCGCATATGGCCACGGCCGTGTTCTTGGGGTTGGTGTTTGCCTCCGGAATGAGGTTCTGGGGCCTTCCGTGGAGGCCCGGCCACTGGGGATCGCGCGTGACGCTCTGGATTATCTTGACGTTTTCAGCCTCGGCCAAGTCCTTCATTGCCTCAAGCTCCTTGTAAAAGAGGAGGTCTTTTCCATAGCGAGCCGTGTTGATGAATGTTATGTTTCCATACTTCCAGCGGTTGTCCATGGCGTAGAGGAAGACGCTCCTGAGCGGGGCCGCTCCGAGGCCGGCGGCGATAAAGAGCAGATCCATTCCCTCCCATGCGTCAACCGGGAAACCGTTCCCGTAGGGCCCCCTGACGAGGACTGTATCCCCTGGCTTGAGCCTGTGTATTACCGTGGTGACCCTTCCGGCCTTCCTTATGCACAGCTCGAAGAACCCCTTCCTCATCGGTGAGGAGCATATGCTTATCGGCACCTCTCCAACTCCGGGGATTGTAAGCTGGACGAACTGCCCGGGCCTGAAAGTCCACTTCTCAGCTAACTCCGGGTTCTCAAAGCGGAACAGGAAGAGCTTCTCCATTTCGGTGAGCGGATAAACCTTGAGCACCTTTGCCCTGTGAAGCGCGTAAGGATTATCGTTGGGCATCATTATCTCCTTCGGGAGAACCAGCCTGCTCATACCTCATCACCCCTTATCTTAGTTGCGTAGGCGAAGCCCCTCTTCGGAATCTCCCCGGTTATCTCAGATGGACAGGACTTCTCCTCGAGCCCCATTATCGTGCGCAGGTTCCTGACGAAGCTTATGCCTGCTGGACAGAAGTAGGTGCACCTTCCACAGCCGACGCAGTAGCTTATACCAAACTTCTCGTTGTAGGAGTTCTTGCAGAGGTAGCGGTTCCTGAAGCGGGCCTTTTTAGTGGGCCTGAAGTTGTGGTCCCCGGCAACCAAGCCGTGGCTCCTGAACTGGCATGAGTCCCACCGCCTCTCGCGGTAGCCGGTCTCCCCATCGAGGTTCACTATGTCCTGCACCTCATAGCAACGGCAGGTCGGGCAAGTGGTGTTGCAGTTGCCACAGGCGAGGCAGATGTCAGCCTGCTCGTCCCACATCGGATGCTCCATCTCGAGCTCGAGGAGATACCTGAGGTTGCCCCAGTCCTCGTGGTACTTGAAAGCCTCACTCCTCCTGTTTTCAAACTCGCGGAAGTTGCATATGTCCTCCGTGGTGACCTCCTTGAAGAGCTTGATGTTCTTGTCCACTATCCTGTGGCCCGTGGGAGTTCCAACCCTTACGAGCCAGCCATCGGGGAGCTCGTGGAGGAAGAGGTCGAAGCCGTCATCGGCGAAATCCGTCTCCCTCAGGTTGCAGAAGCAGTACTCGTCGGGCATGCAGCTTATTCCTATGATGATGCCCTTCTCGCGCCTTACCTTGTAGTACTTGTCCGGTAGCTCATCGAGGTAAATCGTGTCCATGATCTTGAGGGCAAAGATGTCGCAGGCGTGGACGCCGAAGACCACGAAGGGCTCGACGTCTTCAATGGTTTCCCTGTACTCAGCCGCCTTTATGTTGAACTCGAAGAGCTTCTCCCTCGGCTTGAAGAAGAACTTCTTCGGCGGCATTATCGTCCTGTTGTAGCTGAACTCGACCTTTCTGACATCGTCTACCTCCCTGAAGTCGTAGAACTTCTCCGAGATCTTAACCGGGGCGTAGAGCTTGCCCCACTCCTTGAGCCTTTCGAGGAAGGTGTACGTGTTTTCCCTGGGGAGCTTAACGTACCTCAACTCCACCACCTCCGGTGAACATAAAGGTGCATGTGCACATTTCAGTCCCCTCGATAGAGACTCGGCTGAGGACTAAAAAAGCGTTTTTAAACCCGAAAATTGTAAACCAAAGGTTAAAGACCGTATTTCCGCGGATGGAAGCGCGAACAAAACTTTAGGACACCCTAACTCCCATAAACCTTTGGTTTACAACGGTTCGTTTTCTACCTTTTTATGGCAAATAAAGCTTTGAAAAAGCATTTTAAAAGGGTCTCCCAAACTATCCACGAAAACGCGCAGAATAAAGCCTCGAAGGGGTTGTAAACCAAAAGTTGGGGTGGGAAACATGCCTTTCATTGCCGCCTTCATCCTGAGCTACCTGCTGTGGCTTGTCCTGACCGCAGGGACGAACGGCCTGCTCTGGAGCACGCAGGAGCTGATAGCAGGGCTGATATTCTCGCTGATTGTGGCCTACGCGACGAAAGATGTTATCGGCGAAAGGGCGGGGAGGTTCCTGAACCCAGTGAAGTGGCTCGGCTTCATAGCCTACTCACCGGTACTCTTCTGGGGGATGGTCAAAGCCAACCTCCAGGTCGCCTGGCTCGTCATAACCGGGAAGATAAGGCCCGGCATCGTCAGGGTCCCCGTTGACCTCGAAAATGATGCACAATACACGATACTGAGCAACTCGATAACGCTCACTCCCGGGACTCTAACCATAGACGCCTGCCCGGAGGAGAAGGCCCTCTACATCCACTGGATAAAGATACCGGAGGGGATGGAAAGGTTAGAAAGCTCGGAACCAGTTGCCGGGCCCTTTGAGAAGTGGGCAAGGAGGCTGGGAAGATGATAGAGCAGGTCTTCTTTTACGCGACTTTAGTGGTCATGGTGGCTGGCTTCATCTCGGTGCTGAGGGTAATACTTGGGCCGAGCGTGCCGGACAGAGTCGTTGGCGTTGACACTCTGAACACCCTCGTGGTTGCCGCGATGATACTTCTCGGGGCGGCCTACGACAGGGAGATCTACATCGACATCGCCATCGTTTACGCCCTGCTGAGCTACGTAGGAACCTTAGCCATAGCGCGCTACCTCCAGGGGGGATTGTCGTGAGCTGGGTCGATTACCTCATCTACGCTTTCCTCGCTGTAAGCCTTACCTTCAACACGCTGGGGAGCATCGCTCTGCACCGCTTCCCGGACGTTTACACGAGGCTCCACGGCGCGACCAAGTGCACCACTTTTGGAACGATATTCGCGGTTTTGGCCGTTGTCACCCACGCCCTTTACCAGCTCCACGTCACAGGGGACTCAAAGTATCTCCAAATGGCTCTGCACAGTTTCGTGGCTTTAATAGCGCTCCTCCTCACGAACCCGGTCGGGGCACACGCCATAGCAAAGGCGGCCCGTTTAAGCGGCTACAGGCCGGCAAAAGCCGTCGTTGACGCCTACGGGGAGAAGCTCGGGGGTGGGAAGGAATGAACGCCCTTAACCTTGACATGGCCATTCAGGCGATAACACTCATCGGAGTCCTCATCACGGCTTATTTAACCATCCTCTCCAGGGATTTGCTGGTTGCTGCCCTAATGTCAGCGGCGATGAGCCTGCTCCTCAGCCTCGAGTTCTACAGCCTCCACGCCCCTGACGTTGCCATAGCCGAAGCCGCGGTTGGAGCTGGAGTCGTAACGGCTCTGGTCGTCTACGGGATAGCGAAAACCGAGAGATGGGAGGGGAGAGAATGAAGAAAACGCTGGCTTACCTATCACTCCTGTTCATCCTCGGGGTTCTCCTCTACGTGGCCAACCCCGACTACGGCCTCAAGTTCGGGCCCGGTGGGGAGGAGTGGAAGGCCCTCCGTTACACGGACGATTACTACATCACCCACGGGCTTGAGGAAGTCGGGGGAACCAACATCGTCACGGACATAGTGTTTGATTACAGGGGCTACGATACCATCGGGGAGGCCACGGTCCTCTTCACAGCCATAGCCGGTGCCGTTGCCCTCTTGAGGCCCTGGAGGGGGGATGGGGATGAGCACCACTGACGGTGATATGGGAGTTGTGGTGAGAACCTCAGCGAGGGCCACGATACCGCTCATAGGCATATTCGGTGCCTACGTAGTCGCACACGGCCACCTGACTCCGGGGGGTGGCTTCCAGGGCGGAGCTACCATAGCCGGGGCTGGAATTCTCTTCCTGCTCGCCTTCGGCCTGGAGGAAATGAAGAAGCACTTCAACAAGAACCTCTACTCGGCCCTTGAGGGGATAGGTGGTCTGGCCTTCCTCGGTGCGGCTATGCTCGGAATCAGCGTTGCCTTCTTTTACAACACCCTCTGGCACAGCGGCCCGTTCTTCAACGGAAACCCCGGGACGCTGTTCTCAGCCGGCTATCTCCCAATAATGAACCTCGCGGTTGGCCTGAAGGTCTTCACGGGTCTGGTTAGTGCCATGGCGGGTCTTGCCCTTTACAGGAGGTGGAGGGGATGATACAGTTCCAGTTCATAACCGCCTTCCTGCTCATAGCGCTTGGAATATATGCCCTCCTCGCAAAGAGGAACCTGCTCAAGCTGATCCTCGCTCTAGACATCATAGATTCAGGCATTCACCTGCTCCTCATAAGCCTCGGCTACAGGATAGAGCTGGACGAAGTTCCAACTGCGCCGATTTACACGGGCTACGAGACGCTGAAAAGCCCGATGGTGGGCCCACTCCCACAGGCCCTTGTGCTAACCAGCATAGTCATCGGCGTCTGTGTTCTGGCCCTCGCGATAGCTTTGACGGTTAACGCCTACCGCCACTACGGAACCCTTGACGTGAGAGCTCTCAGGAGGTTGAGGGGATGATGGCCCTTCCGTACCTCATAATCATCCCTCTCTTCGGAGTATTCTCAATGCCGATAGTGAGCTTAGCGGGGAAAAAAGCTAAGGAAGCCTGGGCTGTCTTAATAAGCGGTGCAACGCTCGCGGTTGGCTCCTGGGTCTTCTACCAGGTCTATGAAAACGGGACAATCCTCTACACCCTCGGAGCCAAGAGCCCGCTCGGCCAGGGAGTTGACTTCCCGATAAGGATAGTCTGGGAGGTCGACCTCTTCGGTGCGCTGATGGTGCTGATGGTCACCTTAGTATCCTTCATGGCAGTAGTCTACTCCACTGGTTACATGAGGCACGACACCGGCCTGGACAAGTACTACACGCTCATCCTCATCCTCGAGCTCGGGATGCTGGGCATAGCGATAACCGGCGACCTTTTCAACTTCTACGTCTTCCTCGAGATAATGAGCATAGCCAGCTATGCACTTGTTGCCTTCAGGAACGACACCTGGGAGGGAATCGAGGCCGGAATCAAGTACATGTTCGCCGGTTCCCTGGCCAGTTCCCTCGTCCTCCTCGGCATAACCCTCCTCTACGGCCAGTACGGGACGCTGACGATGGGGTACTTGGCAGTAAAGCTCGCCCAGAACCCGACAGTTACCGCAAAAGTTGCCCTGGCCCTTTTCATCGCCGGCCTGCTCTTTAAGAGCGGTGCCTCACCCGTCCACATGTGGCTTGCCGACGCTCACCCGGCCGCCCCAAGCTCGATTTCGGCGATGCTCTCGGGCCTCGTCATCAAGATAGGGGGTCTCTACGCCCTGGCAAGGATAGCCTTCAGCATCTACGGGGCGAGCATCAGCAGGGAAACGGTCGGATGGGTCATCATAATCTTCGCCTGCATCACCCTCATCGTCGGCAACGCGATGGCGGTAATCCAGACTGACATGAAGAGGCTCTTAGCTTATTCCTCGGTTGGACAGGTGGGCTACATCCTCCTCGGCCTTGGAATAGGCTTGGCCGCCTACGGAAGCCACACCGGCGAGGTAGCCCTGGCTGGCGCTATCTACCACACCTTCAACCACGCGCTCATGAAGGCCCTGCTCTTCCTCATTGCTGGAGCGGTAATCCACCAGCTCGGCACGAGGAACCTCAACGAGCTCAGCGGTTTGGCAAAGACAATGCCAAAGACGACCTTCACCTTCCTCATCGGGGCGGCTGCAATAGTGGGAATGCCACCGCTCAACGGCTTCGCCAGCAAGTGGCTCATCTACGAGAGCTCGGCCCTCTTCAACCCCGTCTTGGGCGCGATAGCGATAATAGGAACCGCCTTCTGTACAGCCGCCTATGTCAGGGTCCTCTACACATTCTTCGGAAGGCCGGGCGAAAAGGTCTTGGAAGCAAAAGACCCTGAGGCGAGCATGCTCTGGCCGATGATAATCCTCGCAATAGCGATAATCGTCATGGGCCTCTTCCCGTGGCAGATAAGCAACAGGGTCATGATCCCGGCGGCGAGGGCGCTGGAGAATCAGTTAGCTTACGTAGCCACGCTTATAGGGGGTGGTTGAGGTGTTCGGCTACTGGGATGCCCTCTACTTCGTCTTTGTTTTCATCGTTGGCCTGATCCTCGCCTATCTACTTGAGCGGTGGGCGAAGAGGAGTGGAATGGGAACGAGAGAAACCGGGCCGGGGGCGAAGATGTTCATCAGCGGCGAAGACCCGGACAGGATTATTCCGGGCTTCGAGCACCTGGAGGGCAACTACACGGGAAAGAACGTCATGTGGGGCCTAACTTACGCCCTCAAGGGCTTCTTCACCGCGCTGAGAAACGAGCACACCGGCTTACTGACAGACTATGTGAGCTACCTCGTGATAACCACCGCCTTCGTCATGGGGGTTCTCCTGATCTGGGGGTGAACATGAATGAGGCATACCTATGAAGTTCGCTATCGCGAGCGCTTTGCGGAGCAAAGGGCTCTGGGGGGTGAAGGGGAATGTCCATAACCGTTCCCGCCAGCAGTTCAAACTCATCAGAGCGCGAGAGGCTTGAGAAGAGGATAGCCCAGCTCTGCAGGTTTTTGGGGAGATCACCCTGGGTCTTCCACATCAACAGCGGCTCCTGCAACGGTTGCGACATAGAGATAATAGCGGCCCTGACTCCACGCTACGACGCCGAGCGCTTCGGTGTAAAGCTCGTCGGGAGCCCGAGGCACGCGGACATACTCCTGGTTACGGGCCCCGTAACAAACCAGAGCCTTGAGAGGGTCAAACTGGTTTACGAGCAGACCCCTGAGCCTAAGATGGTGATAGCGGTCGGAGCATGCCCCAGCGGCGGAAGCGTCTTCTACGAGAGCCCCTTCACCAACGCGCCCCTCGACAGGGTCATTCCAGTTGACGTTTACGTCCCAGGCTGTCCTCCCAGGCCTGAAGCCATACTCCAGGGGGTCGTTTTGGCCCTCGAGAAGCTTGTCGAGAAGTTGAAGGAGGGTTCTGAAAAATGAGGGAATTTTTGGAAGTTCACAATCACCTATCGCCCGAAGGGTGTTCCAGAGGAGTGAACACTGGAAGGGGCTCAGCTGAGAGGCCCCCCACTTTTCCAAGTGCCCGGGTGAGTAGAAAAACGTTTCCGCGAGCGCTTGCGCAGGCAAGGGCTCTACCGGAGGTGAAAGAATGAGTGAAGCTCACGCTAACGAAGTTAAAGAGCCAACCAAGGCCGAGAAGGTGGCAAAAGCAATTGCAGAGCGCTTCCCCGAGGCGGAAATTCAGGTGAAGACCAACAAGTGGGGAAGGCAGAGGGTCTGGGTGAGGATTCCGAGGGAGAAGTACAGGGAGCTGATGGAGTTCGTGAAAAAGCTCGACGGCGAGGCGCATTACTCGATAGGCATCGAGCAGGACTGGGGGAACGAACTGGGCTTCCTCAGCCATCTATTGATTCACTACGACGACGCTCCGGCTGTTTCGCTGATAGTTGACGTCCACGCGCCGAAGGACAACCCGGTGGTTCCGGATATAAGCGACATCTTTCCGATAGCGCTCCAGTTCGAGAGGGAAGGCATGGAGATGGTCGGGCTGGACTTTGAGGGGGCACCCGACAGGAGGAGGCTCTTCCTGCCGGACGACTTCCCGGAGGGGATTTATCCACTCCGCATGGACGACAAAGGAATCCCGGAGGAGATGGTGCACAACGCTGGCCATCCATACTATCTGAAGGGAGGTGCAAAGGAATGAGGCCTGTTAATGAAGTTCGCGCTCATCTGCCGTCAGACATCAAAAGAGGGGCGAACACTGAAAGTTCCGGTGGAAAGAGACCTCAGATTACGAGAAAGCAGGCTGGTGAGTTGAACATCTTCCGCGAGCACTTTGCGGAGCAAAGGGCTCCGGGGGGCGGGTCCTTATGACTGAAAAGGCCGAGTACTGGGTGAAGATACCCTTCGGGCCGATTCACCCAGGCCTGGAGGAGCCTGAGAAGTTCATACTCACCCTGGACGGCGAGAGGATAGTTGACGTCGACGTCAAGCTCGGTTACAACCTCCGCGGAATCCAGTGGATAGGGCTGAGGAGGAACTACATCCAGATAATGTACCTCGCCGAGAGAATGTGCGGGATATGCAGTTTCTCCCACAACCACACCTACACGAGGGCCGTTGAAGAGGCCGGAGGAATAGAAGTGCCAGAGAGGGCCGAATACATACGCGTCATCATCGGCGAGCTCGAGAGAATTCACTCCCACCTGCTCAACCTCGGCGTTTTGGCCCACGACATCGGCTACGACACCCTGCTCCACCTCACCTGGCTTGCAAGGGAGAAGGTCATGGACGTGCTCGAAGCCGTCAGCGGGAACCGCGTTAACTACTCGATGGTAACCATCGGCGGCGTCAGGAGGGACATAGACGAGAAGAAGAGGGAGGTAATCCTCGACATGATCAAGTATTACAAAGAGGTCTTTCCGCAGGTAGAGGAGGCCTTCCTGCACGACCCGACGATAGAGGCCCGTTTCAGGGATACTGCGGTGATAAGCAGGCGCGTTGCGCTCGAGCAGGGGGCCGTCGGGCCAACGGGGAGGGGAAGCGGAATAAGGGACGACGCGCGCTGGAGCGAAAAGCTGGGCGTTTACCCCGACCTCGGGATAAAGCCCGTAATGCCCCAGGATGTGACCGGCGAGAGCCCGAGAGGAGATGTTTTCGACAGGATGGCCGTCAGAATAGGGGAGCTCTACCAGAGCCTTGAGCTCATAGAGCACGCCCTCGATCAGATGCCCGATGGAAGTATAAAGGCATTCCCAAAGGACAACGTCCTCTACGCCAAGCTGAAGCTCCTCGTTGACGGCGAGGGGATTGGCAGGTACGAGGCACCGAGGGGAGAGCTGGTCCACTACGTCCGCGGGAAGAAAGGAAGCGACAGGCCACTCCGCTGGAAGCCGAGGGAGCCAACGTTCCCGAACCTCTTCGCGGTGGCAAAGGGAGTCGTAGGCGACCAGGTCGCTGACTTCGTCGTTGCCGTTGCCTCCATAGATCCGTGCCTGAGCTGCACCGACAGAGTAGCCGTGATAAGGGAAGGGAAGAAGGTGATCCTGACCGAGAAAGACCTCCTCAGGGAGTCAATAAGGAAGACGCGCGAGATAAATCCAGACATCAGGGGAGACCCGACACCGGTTGGGTCGAGCTGTTCGAGGTGATGCCAATGGACGTCGTGGGGGAGCTTGTCTACCCACTTGCCGGCCTCCTGGGCCTTTTTGCCTTCGTCTCACTCGCCTCTCTCGTCTGGGAAGGAGTAGACAGGAAGTTGGTGGCGAGAATGCAGAGGCGCATCGGGCCGCCAATCCTTCAGCCGATCTACGACTTCCTCAAGCTGGCAAGCAAAGAGACCATAATCCCTAACACTGCCAACTTCATGTTCAGGGCCGCGCCGGTGCTGGCTTTAGCTACCGCCATAGCGCTTTTAGCTTACACTCCAATGGGCTTCGCGCCGGTTCTGGCCAGCAAGGGCGACGTGATAGTCTTCATCTACCTTTTAACCCTCATCGGCTTCTTCAAGATACTGGGTGCCATAAGCTCCGGCAATCCCTACGCCAAGATAGGCGCCGCGAGGGAAGCGGCCATAATGGTGTCCAGGGAGCCGGCCATGATGCTGGCGATTTTCGCCATAATGTGGCGCCTCGGAAAGCTCGGAGTTCTAAGGCCATTCAGCATGGAAATCTTTTATACCCACAACATCTGGGAGATAGGGACGCCGATGAGCTTCGTTGGGGCAGTAATACTCCTCTACGTCTTCTTCATCTGGCTGGCCAGCGAGATAGAGGTCGGCCCCTTCAACATACCCGACGCGGAGGAGGAGATAGCCGAGGGACTTTTAGCCGAGTACAGTGGCAGATACCTTGCCCTGCTCAAGCTCACCCACTCGCTGAAGGCATTCATCTCGGCCTCGCTCGTCGTGGCGATATTCTTCCCGTGGGGGGTCTCTGGATACTTCAACCTCGCAGGGCTCCCGGCTCAGATCATCGACCTGCTCTTCCACACGCTGAAGGTCTTCGCCGTTCTTTTCGTCGTCCAGAGCGTCTTCAGGGCGGTGACGGGGAGGCTGAAGATAACTCAAGCTATTGACTTCCTCTGGAAGAACGTCTTCCTGGCTTCCCTCATAGGCTCGCTCCTAATAGCCATGGAGGTGATAATGTGAGGGCGTCACCGCTTGTCCCAATGGTCCTCAGGAACCTCCTCAGGAAGCCAGCGACAAACCCGTTCCCGAAAACGGAGCCGGTTCCCATTCCAGAGGACTTCAGGGGAATGATTGCTTACAACGTTGATAAATGCGTGGGCTGCAGGATGTGCGTCAACGTCTGCCCTGCCGGGGTCTTCGTCTATCTGCCTGAGATAAAGAAAGTGGCCCTCTGGACCGCCCGCTGCGTCTATTGCGGGCAATGCGTTGACGTCTGCCCCACAGGGGCGCTTCAGATGAGCAGGGACTTCCTCGTGGCGAGCTACGACAACAGGGCTGATCGCTTTGTACCCCTGAAGCCAGAGGAGGTAGAGAAGCTGAAGAAGGCCGGGGAGGAGAAGAAGGCAGAAAAATGATCAGAGGAAGCCCTTTTTCCTTATCTCCTCCTCTATCTTTCCCACGTCCATCCCCATGAGCTCGGCCTCGCCGCGGAGCCTCTGGTAATGAACCCACTCAAAGTCTGCCA
Organism: Thermococcus waiotapuensis; assembly: GCF_055384795.1. Lineage (NCBI taxonomy): Archaea > Methanobacteriati > Methanobacteriota > Thermococci > Thermococcales > Thermococcaceae > Thermococcus > Thermococcus waiotapuensis. The sequence goes on from NZ_AP042429.1 coordinate 33,252, forward strand.
GAAACTCGTAGAGCCCTTTAGCCTCCCCGTTCTCGGTTATCGAGGCGAGGTGCTCATAGAGCTTTTTGGCGAGGAGCTCCGTCTCCATCGCAACCCTGAAGACGAACTCAACGTTTGAGGGATCCTCGAGTGCCCTGGCCAAGCTGACGGCCTCTATGAAGGGAAGGTCAACAACTTTTCTCGGCTCCTCTCCATAGGTCTTCACGTAGAGCCTCCAAAGGCTGTCCCCGTGCTCCCTGTCCTCCTTGGAGAGCTTTCTGAAGGTTGAAACCAGGCTCGGCGGAAGTCTAAGCTCTTCAGCCTTTTCGGCGAGCTCCTTGTGAATCTTCTCCTCCTCGTACTCCCCAAAAATCCAGTAGGACAAAACCTCCTTCTCGGAGAGGGAGAGGAGCGTGTCCATGAGGCCTTTCAGGGTCTTCTCAACGTCATCCATTTCAACCACCATGCGAGAGGGACTTCCGGAGGGAAGCCAGGGCCTCGTAGTGACCCTTCTCCGTCTCCGCCAACAGGAGGTATGCTTCCCTGAGCTTGGGGTTCTCCGTTTCCCCGGCGAGCTTCCTGTATATCGTCTCCGCGAGCTTCTCGCTCTCCATGGCTATTTCGAGGACGTCTTCAAGGTCCTCCACTTTCCAGAACTTGCCGAGGACGTCGAGGGCTTCAACGTTTGGAACCCTGACCTCAACGAGCTCCTCTCCATATTCATCGCGGTATATCCTGAGAAGACCATCGCCGTGCCCTCTGGACTCGTCGCCGAGCCTCCTGAAGGTCTCAACGACGTTCTCAGGGAGGTCGAGTTCTTTCGACCTCTCGGCAAGCTTCCAGTACATCTCTGCCTCCTCGTATTCGCCCTTAATCCAGTAGCTGAGGAGTTCACGCTCGTTCAGCTTCCTTATCTCTTTTAAAATCTCCACGGCCATTTCAACCACCCAGCTTTTCGTACTCCCTTTTCAGGGCTTCATAGTGGGTTCTCTCCACCTCGGAAAGCCTGAGGTAGAGCTCCCTAAGCCTTGGGTCATCCACCTTTTCGGCAAGTGTTCTGTAGGCGTTCATCGCTATGAGCTCGCTCTCCATGGCTGAAGTAATAACCTCCTCCAGCCGGTCAGCCCTCTCGAACTCGCTGAGCAGGGGGAGAACCTCTATAGGCGGTATGTCTCCCCCGGGCTCCCGCGAGTAGGTTTCACGGAAAAGCCTCGTTAGCTCCTTTGCGTGCTTTTCAGAGTCCTTCGAGAGCTTTTTAAAGGTCTCAACAAGGCTCCCGGGAAGGCCGAGGTCTTTGGCGCGTTCGGCAAGCTGGCGATAGAACTCCGCCTCCTCCATTTCGTTCTTTATCCAGTAGGCTAAGGCCTCCCCGTAAGAGAGCCTTGAGAGCCGCTCGATGATTTCCTCAACGTCAATCACCCAGCATCCCCCCGGTCCAGCCAACCGGCTCCACCTCTATGGCCACCACACCGTATTTCTTCTCCTTCTCCTCCGAATAAAACTTCCGGTAGATCTTCACCCCCTCCTCTACATCCTTAACCCCGGGGAGAACGTTCTCGATCCCCTCGCTCTCCAGCATCTCCCTGAAGGAGGAGTAAACCCTGACGTCCTTCACAACGCACATCAGCTTGTCCTCAAAGATTATCGTGTCCCCCGGCTTTATCCCCTGTCTCTTCTCGTCATACAGGCGGCCCTCGATTTTCTTCCTGCCTTCAGCTATCGCCCTTAAATACTCCTCCTGGAGACCCATCCTCCACGTTGCCATGCGATCACCTCACAGCAGGGCCCTGATGATGGACGGGCTTATCTTCAGGAGAGCCGCCAGAAGGCGCGGCTTCTTTGCGAGGGCCCTAAAAGTCCTTAGATGATCATCGAAGTCAGCGTATTCCTCTATTGTCTCAACGGCGTCCTCACTTCCAAGCACCTTGAAAATCTCCTCTATGCCCTCCTGGCTTAGCCCCTTGAAGACCTTCCTCACCCTCAGCCCGAAGGATATCTGGTCCCTGATGGCGGAGCACGAGCGCTCGTAACTTCCGAGGTCGCCTTCAATTATGGCCCGCGCTAAGTGGTGGGCGCATATCGCCCCGAAGACTATCCCTCCGGCCGTGGTTGGCTTTATCTGGAGGGCGGCGTCTCCAACGAGGGCAACGTTGCCAGACACCCACGGCTTCCTCCAGCCGAGGCCGACCGAGCCGGCTTTGAACTCAACTATAGAGGTAGGTTTTAGCCCCCTCCCGGTAAGAAACCGCCTGAAGACCTCGAGCTCCCCAAAAGTCCCAACCCGGGCGATTTCCTCACTCACAGGAGTCACCCAGAAGAAGAATTCAGGATTGAGCTCCCTGTTGATCCATACTTCGGTGAAGTCTCTCCTGAAGTTTCCAACGACCTCGGCTTCGTATCCCTTAAGGAACTCAGCCTCGCTCTTTGCTCCGATTTCCCTGGCAACGGTGCTGGCAAGGCCGTCAGCTCCCACGTAAAAGTCGGCCTCGATTTCAAAGGCCTCATTCAGGTGTTGAAGCCTCGCCTTTCCATCCCTGAAGCCGGTAAAAGTGGTTCCCATGAAGTAGTCCGCACCCTGCTTTATGGCCTCCTTCGCCAGCTCCCTTTCGAGGGTCTTTCTATCGACAACATAAGCCTGGGGGGTCTTTCTCTCGATTTCAAAGCTCTGGATCTTAGAGTAAAAGACCGCCCCCCTGAGCTCGTTTATCACCGCCTCCTCCGGAAAGCCAAGCTCCTCAAAGCTCTCTGCCCCGATTATCCCCGTGCAGGCCTTTCCACCGAAGGAGGGCTTTTTTTCCACAACGGCCACGTCCAGTTTGCGGGCTAAAAGGGTAGCTAGATAGTTGCCAACCGGCCCCCCGCCGATGATCAGAACGTCGTACTTCATCCACACCCCTCGTTTGAGGTAGTTTTTAAAGCCTAAAAACCTAACCTTTTCGGTGGTTAAGATGAAGGTTCTCGTAACAGGCTTCGAGCCCTTCGGCGGCGAAAGCATCAACCCCTCCTGGGAGGCAGTCAAAGCCCTTCCCGGTGAGATAAACGGGGCAGAGATAGTAAAGCATCTCCTGCCCGTGACTTTTAGGGGCGTCAGGGAGGTTCTTCCGAGGCTCATAGTGAAGGAGAGGCCGGACGTTGTGATCCTAACTGGCCAGGCCGGCGGCAGGCCGAACATCACCATCGAGCGCGTCGCGATAAACGTCATGGACAGCAAGATGCCGGACAACGAGGGCTTTGCCCCCGAGGACGAGCCCGTCTTTGAAGGGGCGCCCACGGCTTACTTCGCCACGATCCCGATAAAGGCCATCGTGAAGGCTTTGAGGGAGGAAAAAATACCCGCTGAGGTCTCCAACACCGCGGGAACCTACGTGTGCAACACCGCCATGTTTACCGCCCTCCACACGATAGCGGTAGCGGGTATGGAAACGAGGGCGGGCTTCATACACGTGCCCTTCAGCCACGAGCAGGCCCTCGACAAACCAAGGCCGTCTATGGCGCAGGAGACGATAAACAGGGCGATTAGAAAGGCCGTAGAGGTCTCGATTGAATGGAAGGGATGAATCAGAGCTCGTTGAAGTCTATCTCGTACGAAACGGAGCCGTTGAAGCTCTGGGCTTCCCTAAACCTGGCTATCAAAGCGCTGAGGGCCTCTACAAGTGCCCCCCTTATCTCCCCTATAGTCTTCTCGGCCTCCTCCCTCGTCTGGAGCTCAAAGGGCCGCTCCTTTAGTTCCGAGAGCTTTACCTCATGGCTCTTTATTCTGATAGCCGGATCCACCCCGTGCAGGACTTTCCTGAGCTCCTCGTCGAACTCAAGTTCTCTTACGCGCACCCTGTAGATACCGGAGGGGATGTCATACTCCTTGTCGAAAACAACCCTCATCTTCATGGTATCACCCCTTTGGTTTAGGCTGTTCAGCAGATAACCCTTTCGGTTTGAATGAGCAAACATGGACATTTGGCTAACGTTTTAAAGGGCATGGGGGGAGTTCCCATGAGAGGTGAGGCTTATTCTAATCTTTGGGGTTGACGTAATAGGCGAGAACCCGAAGAGGTTTGCCGTCGTGGGCTGGTTCAACGGAAAGCTTGAGGGAAAGGGGGAGTTCACACTCCACAGGCTAATCCGCTTCATCCAAATTAAGAGGCCCGACATCGTTGCGATTGACAGCGTTACCGAGCTGGGCGAGGATTTGAGGAAGTTCTTACGCTCCCTTCCACCTGGCACGAAGCTCGTCCAGGTAACGGGGAAACCCGGGGAGCAGAAAAGTCTGCAGAGCCTGGCCAAAGAGCATGGGATAAAAACTGCTGACCGCTTCGACCCCTACGAGGAGGCCAGGCTTTCAGCCCTGCTCGCGAGCAAAGGTGTTGGCTATGAGGTCTTAGCTTTCGAGGACGAGGTCATCATAAAGGTAGCCCGCGGGAGGAGCCCCGGGAAAGGCGGCTGGAGTCAGGACCGCTATAGGAAGCGCGTCCACAACCTCGTCCGCGACAAGGTGAGGGAGATAGAGGAGAGGCTGAGGAGAGCGGGTATATCCTTCGACCTCGAGACCGAGGAGAGGGACTACGGGTTAGCGAGGGGTGAGTTCCGCGTTTACGCGAGCAGGGAAGAGCTGGCAGGCCTGGTGAGCCCCATGCACGGCGGGGACGTCGAGGTCAGGATTTACCCCGTGGAGAGGGCCGAGCTCGGCTTTGCACCGCTCAAGGGGGAGGAAGCCATCAGGGAGCGGAGGAGCATTATAGTTGGAATCGACCCAGGGATAACTGTTGGTATAGCGGCCGTAGACCTGAACGGGAGGATAATAGCCCTCCACAGCGAGAGGAACATGCCCGTCGGGGAGGTTTTCAGGTTCATAAGCGAGATCGGGCATCCGGTCATAGTCGCTACGGACGTTTCTCCAGCTCCCGGCTTCGTCGAGAAGATAGCGCGCTCCTTCAAGGCCCAGCTTTTCGTCCCCAGGGAGAGCTTCCGGGTAGAGGAGAAGAACGAGCTTTTGAGGAACCTGGGAATCACTGTAGAGGACGACCACCAGGGGGATGCTCTGGCCGCGGCCTACAAAGCCTACCTCCGCCTTAAACCAAAGCTGGAGCACATAGATGCCCGCCTGAGAGAAGCCGGCCTTTCAAAGAAAGCCGACGAGGTAAAGGCCCTCGTGATACAGGGCTACAACCTCGGCGAGGCTATGCAGATGGTCTCCCTCAGGGAGAGGCCGAAGGTCGAGGAAGAAAGGGAGGACGAGAGAAAAGCCCCAGACCTCGAACCCTACCTCAGGCGCATAAGGGAACTGGAAAGGAGAATCGAGATGCTGGAGAACGAGAACCGCGAGCTGAAAGAAATCATCAGGGAGCAGAGGGAAACGATAGGCAAGCTTGAGAGAAAAATAGCCGACTACGACGAAGAGGTGAGAAAGAAGGTTCTCAGAGAGAAAGAGCTCGAGGCCAAGGTAAAGCGCATAGAGGCACTCGAGAGACAGCTCAGGGAGGCCAAGGTCATCATCGAACGGCTTGGCAGGGACTTAGTGCAGGTCAAGCGCATGAACGTGGTAGAGGCCAGAGGCTCCGCCGTGCCTCTAAAGGTCATGGAAGTGCTGAGCTGGCACGAGCTGGAGAGGATAGAGCGCGAAGTCGGCCTCAGGAAGGGCGACGTGCTCTTTGTAATCAACCCAGCTGGGGCGGGAAGGGCCATAGCCGAAAAACTCGTGGAAAAGGGGATAAGGGCCTTGATAACCGAGAAGCCCATCCCCGGGCCTGTGAAGGCGGTTCTCCGCGAGGCCCACGTCCCGTTCTTTATGGGGGAAGAGCTGGATGTTAAGCGGGTTGATGACTTTGCGGTGGTCGAGAGAAAAACCCTCGAGGATGCAATCGAAAGACTGCTCAGGAAGTGGGAGGAGGAGGACCGCGAAAGAGAAGCCGAAAAGTTCCTCAGGCTGATCGAGGAGTACAGAATTGAAAGGGCAAAGGAGCTGGAGAGAAAAGCCCTCGAGGAAATCGAGAGAAAGCGCGCAAAGGAAACGTAAGGAAACCACCGGACCCTCATACCTCAATCCATGTGAAGTCCCTTGCGACCTCCCCGATAACTCCCGCCTCCCTTACCCTCTTTTCCAGAACCTCGTGGGTGTAGTTGCTGTGGCTTATGTGGGCGATATCCAGCCCCGACTTTCCTGGCCAGCCCTATGGCGTCCTTAACTCCAAGGTGAGTCCCCGGTACTGACTCCCTGTGCGTCATCTCGGCTATTAACAGGTCAACCCCTTCCATCGCTTTTATTGCCCCCTTGTCATCCAGTATCTCCGGCCCCGTGTCGCCCGTCACCGCTATTTTCTTCCCCTTCAGCTCGAAGACGAAGCCGCCGGAGTTCTCTATCGAGCGGTGGACCGTCCTGAAGTGGAACACCCTCATCCCATCGAGCTCAAACCACCCGTTGAAGGGGATGTCATGGTAGCGCCACACCCTGTTACCGGGGGAAGCTCCACCGAGGAAGAGGGAAGCCAGATGCTTTGCCGTCTCAATGCCCTGGCTGTGAGAATACACATCGAGTTCTCCGAAAACCTGAAGCTCAGGGAAGCCGGCTACGTGGTCGAAGTGGGCGTGCGTTATGAAGACCTTCTCCACTTTCCTGTTGAGCCCCACCAGGTGATAGCGCAGATCCGGACTTGGGTCAACGAGGGCCTTCTCGAAATAGAGCGAGAACCTCGTCCTCCCCAGGGTAGGGTTCATTCTCGCCCTTGAGCAGTTCTCACAGCTGCAGAGCGGTTTCGGCGTCCCGCTGTAGGAGCCTGAGCCGAGGACGACCAGATTCATTCCCTCACCTTCCCTCACTCTTCTCAAGGGCCACTAAAAGGGTTCCGGCTATTATGAGGGCGAGCCCGGCTATTTGATAAACCCCGACACTCTCACCGAGGAGGACCATCGAGGCCATAACCGAGAGAACCGGCGAAGGTGTGAGGATTGCCGTGGCCTTCGAGAGGTTTATCCTCGCTATGGAGTAGTACCAGAGGGACTGGGTGAGGGCTATTATGATGCCCTCCGCCAGGGCCAGAGGAGTGAAGGCGAAGCCGGTCTTTAGGGCAGGGATGAGGAGCAAAAGCCCCCCGAAGGTGTTCCTCAGCGCCGCTATCGTCAGGGGAGAATAAGCGGTTCTCTTCGCTATCGCGTGGCCTATCTGCCAGAACAGGGGAGTTAAGAGGAGAAGGACGTCGCCTCCCCCGATGGTCACTCCCTTCCCGCCCGTGACAACGAGGAAAACACCGGAAACGAGGGCGAGGGCGGAGAAGGCACCCCTGGCGGTTATCCTCTCCCCGAGGAAGAGCCATCCTATGAGGAAGGAGTAGAAGACCTCAAAACGGGTCAGTATCGCGGAGTTGATTGCAGTGCTGAGCCTCGTCCCATAGGTGAAGAGGGAATAAGCCACGGCGGTCGCGAATAGACCCGTCAGAAAGGTCTTTTTAATCTCGCCCGGCTTTTTCGGGATTTCCCGGGCCTTTCCCGTTGCGAGCAGTGCCGTCCAGAGGATGGAGGACGCAAAGAGCGACGCGGCTGAGGCAAAGGCAAATGGATTAACCGGACTGGCCTTTATGATGACTGGCTCAATTCCTAAGAGGACTAAGACCACGAAGGCCAGCAGCGTTCCCACGGTTTCCTCCCTCATCGCAATCCCCCCATGCTCCTCCAAAAACTTTAAATTTGCTTCCCCCCATTTCCATCCCATGCGCGGTGGTCGTCTTTGGTCCTGGTGATTGCCCTTTCCTGACCGGCTATTCTGTACTTTCCTCGAAACGGAGGTGCTCTGAATGGAGGACTTTAAAGTTACCCCATGGGAAGTCGATGGTGTAGTGGACTACGACAAGCTGATAGTTGAGTTCGGAACGAGCCCACTCACGGAAGAGCTGATCCAGAAGACCGCCGAGCTGACGAAGAGCGAACTGCCGATATTCTTCAGGAGGCGCTTTTTCTTTTCGCACAGGGACTACGATAAGGTTTTGGCCGACTACGAGAGCGGGAAGGGCTTCTTCCTCTATACGGGCAGGGGCCCGAGCGGGCCAATGCACATAGGCCACATAATACCGTTCTTTGCGACGAAATGGCTCCAAGAGAAGTTCGGGGTGAACCTCTACATCCAGGTAACAGATGACGAGAAGTTCCTCTTCAAGGAGACGCTGGGCTTTGAAGAGACCAAGCACTGGGCCTACGACAACATCCTCGACATAATAGCCGTCGGCTTCGACCCCGATAAGACGTTCATCTTCCAGAACAGCGAGTTCACGAAGATCTACGAGATGGCGATCCCAATAGCCAAGAAAATAAACTTCTCAATGGCCAAGGCAGTTTTCGGATTCAACGAGCAGAGCAAGATCGGGATGATCTTCTATCCGGCCATACAGGCGGCACCGACCTTCTTCGAGAAGAAGCGCTGTCTCATCCCAGCGGCCATAGACCAGGACCCCTACTGGAGGCTCCAGAGGGACTTCGCGGAGAGCCTCGGCTACTACAAGACCGCGGCAATCCACTCCAAGTTCGTGCCAGGCTTAACCAGCCTCGGCGGCAAGATGAGCGCCTCTAAACCGGAAACTGCCGTCTACCTCACGGACGATCCCGAGGAAGCTGGCAAGAAGATATGGAATTTTGCCCTAACGGGCGGAAGGGCCACGGCGAAGGAGCAGAGGGAGAAGGGGGGAGAGCCTGAGAAGTGCGTCGTCTTCAAGTGGTTCGAGATATTCTTCGAGCCGGATGACGAGAAGCTCATGGAGCGCTATAGGGCCTGCAAGGGCGGTGAACTCCTCTGCGGCCAGTGCAAACGCGAGCTGATTGAGCGCGTCCAGGAGTTCCTCAGGGAGCACCAGGAGAGGAGAAAGAAGGCCGAAAAGCAGGTCGAGAAGTTCAAGTACACCGGCGAGTTAGCCAGGGAGCAGTGGGATAGGGCAATTCCTGAGGCACTGAAGGGCTAACCTCTTTCTTCCTTAGTGCCCATTTTTTTGCCAGTTTCCATCCCAAACTTGACCTTAAAAATGTCAGTTTCAACAACGTCCCTCCCCATGGGGATATCCAGGACAGCCCTGAGCTCAAAGGTTCCGTGCCCCATGACAACTGGCCCGCTCCACAGCTTTTCGAGTATCGAGCGGGGCGTAATTGAGTCATAGTGCGAGAACATCACAGTTTTCTCCTCCGGGAGGGTTGAAAAGGTGAAGTCAAAGGTACTCCCCTCCGCAACCTTCCGCCATATACCACTAGAGCCGACCTCAACCCTGACCTTCCGTGCCTTCGAAAGCTCTGCCCAAACGCTGCCGCGCAGGAACTTCCCGTCCCCTCTAAAGCTCACCTGGGCCACCTCCTCGCCTTTACTCAGGCCGAGCTTTCCTTCCCCCTCAACAACCCCCTCATCGGTGAGGACAACTATAAGGGAACCATCGTACCTGCCGCCCCTGATCCTCAGCGCGGGCGCCTCAATGGTCCCGGTGCCGTCCTGACGGAGCTCAACGCGGAAGGGGCCCTCGGGAAGCCTCGCCTCAAGGCCACGACCCTTTTCCTCGACGCTGAACCTTCTCCTGGTGCGGTAGCTCCTGCTACTACCTCTCGAGCTCGTTGTAGTGTGTTCATAGCTCCAGTAGCCCTCGAGGAAGACCCTGCCCAGCTCGTATTCAACTTCCTCGGGAAAAGCCACAGAAGTTTCAGTTAGAGAGGCCTCGTTGAACAGGGACGAGGCTTTCTTCCCGCCGCCAAGGATTCTCGCGCCCGTCCCGAGTATAACCCCCAGAATCAGCAGGGGGACAATGATGAAGGGGAGGACAAACCAGGAGGGCACGAAAGATGATGCCACGCTGAGTATCGAAAGGGACATTATTATGAAAACGACCGTGAAGAGCGCTCCAGCGACCATAACACCCGAGGGATTCCCCTTAACGAGCACCTTTTTCATGGCAACCACCCAACACTTAGGCGGGCATGGGATTTATTACCTTTTCCCCTCGTAGGGAAAAGCTTTAACGCTCCGCGTCCGAAACCCAGTGGTGATACCATGGTAAGGCTTCCATTTAGGGACACGTATTATGAGCTGAGGCCGAGCAAGATAGTGGCCCTGGCTAAAAACTACGCAGAGCACGCCAAGGAGATGGAGAGTGACGTGCCTGAGAAACCCGTCTTCTTCCTGAAACCGCCAAGCGCGCTGATAGGCCCGGGAGAGCCGATAATACTTCCGAGGATGAGCAAGAGGGTCGACCACGAGGTCGAGCTGGCGGTGATAATCGGGAAGCGCGCGAAGCGCGTTCCAGCGGAAAGGGCGATGGACCACATCCTCGGCTACACAGTAATGCTCGACATCACTGCAAGAGACCTTCAGGAGGAGGCGAGGAAAAAGGGTCTCCCCTGGGCGATTTCCAAGGGCTTCGACACCTTTGCTCCTGTTGGCCCGAGGGTAGTTGACAGGAGAGAGTTAAACATTGACGACCTCGAAATCGGCCTCAAGGTGAACGGCCAGCTGAGACAGCTCGGGAGGACGAGCCAGATGGTCTTCAAGGTTCCTGAGCTTGTGGAATACATAAGCTCTGTTATGACGCTCGAGCCGGGCGATATAATAGCGACCGGAACTCCCGCAGGGATCGGCCCGTTGAGGCACGGCGACAGGGTCGAGGCCTGGATAGAGGGCATTGGAAAGGTCGAGTTCGACGTTTTAGCAGAGGATTCGATACTGTGCTGATTCTGTTAGCCAGCTTCACCGGGAGCCACCGCATCCCCTTTTCCTCGTTTTTGACGACGACGGCGTAGTCTCCCGGAAAGGTTGCTTTTCTACGGTTCCCTGGGGTTCAAGGGTAGTTCACGCCAGGGCCTGTGAAAGCCACCGGCCCGGGGAAAAGGATGACCACCGCGGGCTTCCCGTGATAGCCTGATCATGAAAAACAACTTAAAAAAGTTTTCAAATTTCACTCTATCACGTACGTATGCACCATCAGCCCCCCGTGACCGATGAGCCGGTGGTGGAGGATTTTAAACCCGTTCTCCTCTATTGCCTCCTCCATGGCTTTCTTTTCGGTCGTTATGAAGACGCCGCGCTTCTCAAGGACTTTGGCAAGTTCACCAAAGAACCCCATGTAAAGCTCCGGTATCATGCTCCTCCGCCCTATCTTCAGGCCGTAGGGGGGATTGCTAGCCGCGAAATCAACGCTATCAAAGTACTCACCCAACCTCGTCGCGTCGCCGAGGAGGAACTCGATTCTGTCGTGAACTCCAGCTGCTAGGGCGTTCATCTCCGCCCCGAGGAGGTACCTGCGGTACTTTTCGAGGCAGATTATCCTCCCTGGATAGCCCCTCAGGGCGAGCTCGATTGGGATCGTTCCAGAACCGCAGAAGGGGTCAATGAATGAACCCCCATCCGGTTTCACCAGCTCTATGAGAGCGTTCGCTATGCTCGCCTTAAGGTGGGCGGGGTGATCATAGACTCTCCAGGGCCTCCTGTGGAGGGAGGAATCGCCCGTCGTGTCAATCCCGAGGAAAAAGCTCTCACCAACAAGTTCTGCTCGGAAGATTACGGAGGGATGGTCAAGGTTCACCTTGGGCTTCCCGAAGCGCTCCAAACGCTCGAATATAGCTTTTCCAACGGTTTTAGCTATATCAACGCTCGTTATCCTGTGTTCCCCCTTTCTAAAGGGTCTCACGGCGAAGCTTTCGCTCACCTTCACAAAACGCTCCACCGGAAGGGAAGCCACAAAACCCTCGATCCTGCTCAAAGCCTTTTCAGGCTCGTCTTCACAAATTCCCTCAAAGCGCTCGCCCGCGATCTCTACTATAACCCTGTGGAGGAGCCTTGAGCGCTCGTTGAGGTAAGTGGCAACGCTAAGCTCCCTCTCCCTGCCCTTTTCATCCCTGTAGAATGCCTCTCCAACCTCCGCCAGAACGCGGCCTTCGACGCCGAGGGGCTTTTCCTCCACTCGAAACGGAACCCCAAGTTTTGAGAGCAGGTTCTCAACCTCTGCCTTTGCCAAATCTTCGATCCCCTGGGGCGTGGTCAGCAAGAGCCTCATGGCCATCACTCCATTATCGCTATCACGCCCTTCCACTTCCTCCCGAAGCATTCGCTGGCCAAAACATGTTTCCCGGTTAGCTCCTCGAGGAACTTAACCGCTGAGTCACACTTTTTAAATCCCGTCGCTATGCCGACCGTCATCCCCCCGATTTCCCTCACCCCGACGCGCTTCTGGTTGTCCAGCTTTTCCCAAAGTTCCTTCTCATACTTCCACAGGATTCTCCTCGCGTCAAGGAGCAGTTCCTTCTCAATGCCCTCAAGCACATCCTCGAAGTCCCGAACAAAGCCCTTCTCCTTCTCTTCCTCGCTCTCGAAGAGCGTGAAACGGCCCGTCTGCCACTCGCGGAGGAGCCATCTCGCCGTTTCCTCAAGGTCGACCTCGCCACCGGTCTTTATCATTCCGCGTTTTTCGCCAATCCTTCTAAGTACATCCTCTTCACTTTCAAACTCTTCAATTCCAAACTTCTCGGTTATCGCTTCCCTTCTCGTCTCCAGGATGCGGGAGATGAGCTTCAGGGCTGGCTTGATGGGCTCTTCTATCTTGTCCGCCGGAAAGCCGCCCTTGATGACAAGCTCGTCGAAGTCATCTATTGGAACCACACCGGGGCTATCGAGAAGCCATATCCTCCTGCTCAGCCTGATCAGCTGTTTTCCCTTTGTGTAGCCAGGTATCGGCGCCGTTCCAACGGCCCTCTTGCCTTTGAGTGCATTGATTATGGTGCTCTTCCCAACGTTGGGATAACCGATGAGGGCCACCTTAACTCTCTCCTTCTCATCCAGCAGGGGCCTCGCGAGCTTTTTTATCTCATTCCGCAGGATTCCGGTGCCCTTCCTCTCCCTCGCGCTTATGAAGACAACCGGAACCTCGCTCTTCCTCTTGTACTCCTCGGCCCACTCCTTCGGCACTAAATCGGCCTTGTTCATGACTATGAGGAGGGGCTTTCCGCTCTCCTGAATAAGCCTCTCAAGCTTCCTGTTGCGCGTTCCTATTGGGTCCCTGGCGTCGACTACCTCAATGATAAGGTCAGCCTCGTCTATTACTTCCCTCACCACTCTCCAAGCTTTCCTCTGCTTCATCCCCAATCACCGATTACAGTCTCGCCGTCCGTGTGGTCTGCTGGCCCACCGGTTTAATACCCTTTCGGAAGTGAAGGCATAGGACAACGGCGAGGCGAGTGCATGGGTGCATATCGCGTCCGCCTCTCCAATGGCTATTCCAGATGAAAACCCGGCATTTCCCTGAATTTTCACTACGAGAGTCTTAAGCCTTTCCACAGGCCTCACCGAAATCTAAATAAAGTCTGAAGTTCAAGAGACTAAAGGAGAAGGTATAAACCATAACTCTCACGGTGGTGTTCAAAGTGGCCGAGGATATAGAAAGTAAGATTAGACGCCTGAGAGAACTGGGAAAGACCGCTACAGAGCCCGAGACCCCCCCAACGGCCAAGCCTAAACCCGAACCAGGAGCCAGACTTCCGAGAAGGGGAATCGGGAGCCTGAGGGAAAAGGAGAGAAAGAGGAGAATAATCATTGGCGCATCAATCATTATAGCGCTTGTCCTAATTGCATCGTTTGGTGTTTATACTTGGTATTCCAATAAAAAAGCCTCCGAACTTGAAAACGCAAGAGGGGAAAAGCTAAAGCTTCTGGACCAGACGTTTAAACCATTACTGGACAAAGGGTATGGGAGAGAAACGTATTCCCAGTTGAGGACTGAGATACTCCAGGCCAAGTCAAAGGAGGAACTGAACAGGATAGACATAAACGCCGCTTACTCACAGGTTCTGCAGCAATACGAGGCTGACCTGCAGAGACAGAAACAGCTGGAGTTTGAGACGGAGCTAAACAGGACAAAGGAGAAAAAAATACAGGAAATAAACACTCTCTTCCAGCCGCTTCTGGAGCAGAGTGTGTCAACTCCCGTTAGAGGGAAAATCCTCGACGCAAGGAACAGCTTGATCAACCAGGTGGAGAACGCCAATTCCATTGAGGACGTTAACGGAACCAACCCAATTCCGATAGTGGTTTCCCTCTGGCAGGAAGTGTACAAGGACAGGATAAACAGTATGCCCGGAAGTTATGTCATCCTTGAATACAACGGCACACCAATGATGCTCACCAAAACGGAGGCAAAGGGGTACATAACGTCCGTGATGGACCTGAATGAACTTTTGAAGTACAGGGTAAGAAAAGTGGAGTTCGTAAGACTGGCCCTTCTCGTCCCGAAGGAGAGGTTAGTTGGTGGATTCCTTAAGAATGGGGACAAAGTGAGAATATACACAGAGGAAGGAACGATAGCAGACATGGGTTATATTGAAGACATACTCATCCCAGCAACGGCTGGAGTCATTAACCTTAACGAGAACATGCAGAGTGTGTCCGGAAATGTCTCGAACTCCTCCCAGTACTACTACTCCGTAGACCTCGTCCAACTTCTGAGGGCTCTTGCCGCCAACAAGACCAACAACCCAGACGAGCTCATGGCAACGCTTAAAGACTACGGAATAAAGCTGACAAGCCTGGAGAAAGAAACCCAGCTTATGAACATTCCCTATGGTGTTCCATACTTGGTAATCGTAAAAGTTCCGGATATATACGTTCCAAAGATCCTCTACGCTACACAGCGTCAGTACGACTCCCTTACCATAGTGGAGGTACTCGGGTGAGAGGTAGGAGTAGAACCGGGTGAGATTTGTGGGAGAAGAAAAAAAGAAGAAGGAAACCTCCGGTTCCTGGATAGATGAGATACTTAGGGGGAAAAGCGACCCCCTAGCTAGTATCTTCGAAAAAGAGAACAGAAAGAGGGAAGAGATTCCGCTGCTACCGGCGTCGTCCTCACCATTAGAGGAGATACTCGGCGGCAAAAGGGAGGAACCTCCCAAAAAGACGGAAGAAGAGAAAAAACCCTCATCCGGAGCAGAAATTATTTCAAAATTACTGGGCGGAGACACAGAAGAAAAAACAAAAACCCCTCCTCAAGAACAAAAAACGGAAAAAGAAACACTATCAAAGCCATCCGGCGTTGACTTGCTCGAAACAATCCTGGGAGGAGGCTCGAGCCAGGCAAAACCTCAAACACCAGAAAGAACAGCACCTCCCCTGCCTCTCCCCAAGCCCAAGGCATCCCTGGGCCTCCAGGCCATAATTGGGGAGACAAAGCCTGAAGAGATATCCTACACTGGGCGGGCCGAAGTCTTGGATGCTTATGGTAATGTTAGAATTTTAAGGGTGAAGGGCGAGCCTGTCCCCATTTACGAAATCCGCCTTCCAAAACTTTCCAGGGAGGAAGAAGAACTCCTTAAGAGAGTCAGGGAAAGGGCAATAACTGAAATCCAGATAGACCCGAGCGTAATACCGAATTACGAGGAGAGACGCAGGATATTCATGAGGGAAGTCAAGAGAATGCTGAAGGAAGAGGCACCAAATCTATCCGAAGGGAGAATAGAGGTTCTGGCCGAGATGATAGTCCAGAACATGCTCGGATACGGCCTTCTTGACCCCCTTGTGAGGGACGACAACCTCGAGGAAGTAATGGTCATAGGAACCAGCAAACCGGTCTACGTGTGGCACAGGCGCTTCTACATGTGCAAGACCAATATAGTGTTCAAAGAGGAGAGGGATATCCTGAACATCATAGAGAGGATCGCCAGGGAAGTTGGGAGAAGGATTGACCAGCAGAGCCCCCTTCTCGACGCCCGTCTACCTGATGGAAGCCGTGTTAATGCCACAATACCCCCAATAAGCCTTGATGGGCCCACAATAACAATCCGTAAGTTCAAGAAGGATCCCCTAACGATAATAGACCTGATAAAGTACGGCACTCTAAACAGCGATGTTGCCGCTTTTCTATGGCTCCTGGTTGATGGCCTCGGAGTAAAGCCTGCAAACATACTGGTCGCAGGCGGTACCGGTTCCGGTAAGACTACAACACTCAACGCCCTGGCAATGTTCATACCGCCGAGCGAGCGCGTAATCAGCATAGAGGACACTGCAGAACTTCAACTACCGGTGGAGCACTGGGTGAGGCTGGAGACGAGGCCTCCCAACCTCGAAGGGAAGGGAGAAGTAACTATGGACGACCTGGTGAGGAATACACTCCGTATGCGTCCTGATAGAATCATCGTCGGTGAGGTCCGTGGGCCAGAGGCGAGGACGATGTTCACGGCAATGAACACGGGACATAATGGCGCCCTCTACGACTTCTCGGTCATCCAGCTCTCGGATGGGCGCTTCGAGCTCATTGGAGATTTGATTGAGAAGCTCTTCGAGAAATACTCGGGTGAAGTGAAGACATACAAGGATTTAGAATACGTTGAACTGGGCGAGAAAGACCGCTTTGAAGTCGTGAGCGTCGGACCTGACCTCAAGGCCGGAAAGCACGTCGTTTCAAGAGTATGGAGGAGAAAGGTTAGAGAGGGTGAAAAGCTCCTGAGGATAAGGACAAGAACCGGGAACGAGGTAATACTTACCAAGACCCACCCGTTCTTTGTTTTCTCAGATGGGGACGTCGTGAGGAAGGAGGCCGAAAAGCTCAAGCCCGGTGACAGGGTTGCCGTTATGCTCAACCCGCCGAAGCCGCCGCAGAGAAAAGCCACAGTGAACCCAGAGGTCTACGCCGGAATAAGCGACTATTACCTCGTCCCCAACGGAGAAGGTATGGTAAAGGTTCCGAACGATGGCTTACCGCCAGAGAAGGCCCAGTTCCTTCTCTCAGCTAACTCAAACCCGGTTAAGCTGATCAGAGAAGTGGACGAGCGGTTAGCCTATGCACTCGGCGTAATACTCGGTGACGGTTACCTCACCTCGGACGGCTACTACCTCTCCGCAACCTTTGATGATCCCGATTACATGGGGGCGTTTGTCGGTTCCCTCTCGGATCTCCTACCCGAAAGCATCCCCATGGTAAAGGACAACGGAACGAGCAAAGTGGTTACCTACGGCTCCAGAATCTTCGTGAACTTCCTATCGAGGGCCTTTGGAATACCCCTTGGGAAGAGAGACAACTGGGACGTCCCCCACCTGATCCTCTCCAACGATGAACTGATGCGCTACTTCCTCGCGGGGCTCTTCGATGCCGACGGCAACGTTGATCCAAACGGGCCTTCAATAGTCCTCACGACCAAAAGCGAAAACGCTGCGAGAAAGGTCTGGTACGCCCTCCAGAGACTGGGCATAATAAGCACCGTTACGCGGGTCAAAAACAAGGAGGGCAACATCTTCCGCGTTACTATAAGTGGCATCGAAGACCTCAGGAAGTTCCGCTCGCTTATTCCGCTCCGCCATTCAAGGAAGAGGGCAAAGCTCGACGAAATCCTCACCGAGAAAAGGGCCTACCGCGATAGAAGGACGTACCGTGTGCCCGTCTCAGGTGGGATGATAAAGCCACTCCGCCTCAGGCTCGGCCTCAGCGTCGCCGAGCTTTCAAAGCTGGCTTCCCACTATGCCGGAGAAAAGGTTTCGGAGAGCCTCATAAGGCACATCGAGAATGGAAGGATGAGCGAGGTAAGGCGCTCAGCTTTGAGGGGAATTGCCCTGGCGTTCCAGCAGATAGCAAAAGACATCGGCGATGAAGATGCCTGGATCATGACGAAGCGTCTCCAGCTCATAGCTGAGGGTGACGTTTACTGGGACGAGGTTGTGAGCGTTGAAGAGGTCTCACCCGAGGAGCTTGGAATAGAATACCTCTACGACCTGACCGTTGAGGACGACCACAACTACGTGGCCAACGGGATACTGGTGTCTAACTGTATGGGAACAATCCACGCAAATAGCGCCAGGGAGACAATAGTCAGGCTCGAGAGCCCGCCGATGAACGTCCCGAGAATAATGATCCCAGCCCTCGACATCATCCTCATGCAGGTGAGGTTCAACAGCAGAAAGAAAGGAACGGTGAGAAGGGTAACCGAGATAGCCGAGATATCGGGCATAGAAGGAGAGAGTATACAGCTCAACAAGCTCTACAAGTACGACCCGGCCAAGGACGAGCTCATTGCAACCGAGGTTCCGAGCAGGGTATTGAACGAACTCTCAAGGCACACCGGAATGAGCACAAGCGAGCTCGAACTGGAACGTGAAAAGAGAAGGATAATCCTGGAATGGATGATAGAAAGGGGAATCAGGGGCCTCGAAGAGGTCGGCCACTACATCAAGATGTTCTACATTGACGCGGACGCCCTGCTTGAGAAAATCGAGAGAGAAAGCTCGTCCGAACTCCAGGAGCAGGTTAAAGCCCTAAGGTAAGTTGGTGATGAGCGATGGGGATCATCGAATCGTTCCTCAACTTCCTTGAAAGACTGGGCGCGACCACAATAGAAGTGACGGAGAAGCCCGTTAGACGAATACCAAAGGCGGGAACCATTCAGGAGAGGCTGAAGATTCTCAGAGAACTCCAGAAGGAAACAGAGGAAAGTCGGGAGAGCACACGGGAAGAGGAAATAGAGAGTATAATCGAACTAAGAAAGGAAGAGCTCAAAACCCCCTTTGGAGAAAGGCTTGCCGAGGCCTTTCTGAAGAGGTTTAAGGGGCCAGTTCAGTCGATCACCCAGTCCATAAAAGGCCTTGACTACGACCTGTACAGGGCCAACATAAGGATGTCCAAGGAGAAGTACGTTGCCCTCATGATAATAACTTCGATAATGGTCGGAGTACTATCCTTTGCTTTTGCCCTGCTCCTTGAGATGGATCTTTTCACTTCGACCCTTATGTCCCTCCTGGGGTTCATAGGTGGCTTTCTCTACATGAGGAACTACCCAAAGATAGTGTGGAGAAGGAGAGTAGCAGAGGTCGAGAAGGCACTCCCCTACGTTCTCAGACACCTGGCGTCCCTACTGAATGCAGGCGTTGGTATTTCCGAGGCCCTCGTTTCGGTGGCAAAGGCCGACTACGGCCCTGCATCCGAGGAGTTTGAGCTCATGGTCAGGGACATGAGGACAGGGGCATCGTTTGAGGATGCCTTAGGAAAGTTCGAGGAGAAGATGGGATCGGAGAACGTAAGCAGGGTAGTAAAGCAGATACTCAGAGCCATAAAGTTCGGCGGAAACCTGGCGGAGATTCTATATAAGATGGCCGAGGATTTCGCCTTTGAGTACAGGATGAAGCTAGTAGAATACGTCCAGAAAGTCAACGGTATAGCGTTTATATACATGTTCATGACGATAGTGATGCCAACGATGTTCGTGGTAGCCGTTCTGGCCGGCTCATCCTTCAGTGCCGCCGGAGGAAGTGGCGGGACAGCTATCTCCCCCGGTGCCCTGGCAGTCCTTCTCCTGTTCGCCTTCCCGATGCTCTCCCTGATAATAGTTATGATGATAAAGCGCAGTGAGCCCAGGTGAGGGGGGAATTACAGTGGCACAGAGACAGAGGTCGCAGGGATTGGGAATCCTGCTGACGAAGATTCTCGAGAGGATACTTCCAAAAAAGTGGGTCAAGAGGTACGAGATATTCATATACTCCGCGGGAATAGAGTTCCTGGCGATGGAGTACCTCCTGGTGTCCGCCCTCGTGGCAGTGATCCTCGGAACGGCCACGATGATCGTGGCCCCGGTCAAATACGGGGTCGCTGTTCTCGTTACGGTATTCCTTGGAATGGCCTTTCTGTACCCCTACTGGAGGATCTCCAAGAAAATAGAGGATATGGAAAAGAACCTACCCGATGCGTTCTTCTATCTTGCAAGCTCACTGAGAGCGGGTATCTCTTTCTCAGAGGCGCTGGAGGATCTCACCACAGCAAAATTCGGAGCCCTGACGGAAGAATTCAAGAGGGTGGTAAGCGAGATAGGCAGGGGTCGCTCGACAGTTGAAGCCCTAAGGGCAATGGCCATAAGGACCAGAAAGTCCCCAGTTATATACCGCTCACTCATGATAATAACCGAGGCACTGGAGAGAGGTGCCCCGATGAGCGATGTCCTGGTTTACGTTGCCAATGACGTCAGGGAGATACTCAGGATAAGGAAGGAGAGAAAGGCTTCAACAGGAATGCAGATGATGTTCTTTATAATAACGAGCGGGTTCATAGGGCCAGCCATCCTGGGGATCGTGGGGAAGATAATGAAGGAGATGATACAGGGGCCGGCCGCCGCGGACATACCGACAGTAATCAATATCCTGCTTGGCTTCGTTATCATACAGGCTATAGTCTCAGGCCTCGGAATAGGGGTTATCAGGGAAGGAAAGTTCTCAGCAGGTCTGAAATACGGGATAATGCTGGCAATTATGGGGGTTCTGGTCTTTCAGGGAATGAAATTGGTGAACATAAGCTTCTAAAGAAAAAAGAGTCAGGAGCTCTCCTTTTTCCTTATCTCTACGACCTCTATCTCAAAAACCGTGATCTTTCCGGCGAGGGGATGGTTGAAGTCAAGGGTAACGGTGTCCTCCTCAACTGAGATTATCCTAGCCATACCGGCATCGGTCATGACGTACATGCCCTTCATTGGCTCAATGCCTGCAGATATGAACTGCTCGATGGGAACGGGGACGATGAGTTCTTCCTCGGGCATGCCATAGCCCTTCTCAGGTGGCACGACAACTTCCTTCTTCTCCCCGACTTCCATACCGATCAAAGCTTCCTCAACGCCGGGGATGAGTTCACCGGCACCAACTGTGACTCCGATAGGGCCGTATTCCCTTTCCTCAACGAGGATACCGTTCTCCTCAGCGATGTCGCGGTAGCTGGTATCAAAAACCTCGCCGTTTTCGTATCTCCCGATGTAGTGGAACAGAACAAAATCTCCAACTTCGACTTTCATTTTCTTCAACCCCAAAATTGCTTTCATACCCCTTAGACTGGCACCCTTATAACGCTTTTGGTGCCCACGGCAAGCCGGTCACGGTGAAAGAAAAAAAGTCACTCCTCGGGGAGAAGGTAGTAAACGTAGTGAGGCCTGTTGGTTATCTCGTCTATGAAGACAACGGTTCCAGTTTTGGGCGGCTTGAGGTAGTGAACCTCCCCCTTCCTGGTCGTCACTGCGGCAAAAGCGTCCCCCGTCCTGACCCTGTTGCCGACGTTGGCTATCAGCGTCTTTGTGAACCCCTCCACTGGGAGAAGCATGAGCCTATCGCCCTTCTTAAGGTATATCCTCGTCCTTCCGTCGGGGAGAACCATGATGGCGTCAACAATCATTTTCTGCTCCAGCCGATCAACGTAGAGGTAAAAGCGGTCGTAGACCTCCTTTTTCAGGAAAGTGGCTTTATCAGTGTCTACAAACTCAGGCAGTTTCTCTCCTTTTCCAAGCCACACCTCAACATTGCCCTGGATCACGACGCAATCCTCCGCAGCAGTTGAGTCCCTCAGACAGTCCCCGGGCCTGGATTCAACGTAAAGCCTCGGCACTCTCTCCATGACCATCACCAGCTCGAGATCACCTTTCGTATTTTAACGTTGCCGGTTTTTCATTTACCCCGCCAGTAAATTTTTAAGGCTGGACTCATACGGCAATCGATAAAAATGTCCACGAGGGTAAGAGCACTGACAATCATGGCGATCATTTTAACCCTGATGACGCTTACCTTTAATCACACCGCAAGATCAAGCGACTCAAAAACGAGCGAGTCCGGGCCGGCGGTTTGGCCCCTTCTCCTTTCCCTCGCGGTTATAATGTCAATCGTCGTCATAATACTGCTCCTCCTGAGCTGGGAGGACATCAAGCTCAAGAGAAAGGATCTCTACAGGGAGAACGTTTTTTCCCACCTCGTGCGGAACGCCCTGGTAATCATGCTCGCCCTGCTGGCTATCTACTTCATAAGCAAAAGCTCTCCGGCCCACTCCCCCATTAACCCAATCAACAACACTCCAGAAGGCACCGGAAATATTGGCATACCCCAGCCTTCCAACGTCTCCATTGGCAACAGCACAATCGAAGGGGGATGGGCACACAACACGGCCTGGAACAACACAGTCTGGATAGGCTACGCGGCCGGGATAGCCCTCATAGTTATGCTCGCGGTGTTTGCCATTGGATACTACAGAGAGGTCATGAAAAGAAGGGCAAAGAAGAGGATAAGGGAGAAGGCCAAAGCTTTTGACAGGAAGCTCGAAGATACCGGCCTCGGCATGTTCCCTGACCCCCGCGAGGCGGTAGTCGGGATATACAAAAACGCCGTCCTCTGGCTCGAATACCTGGGTCTTCCATATAAGGAAAGCTGGACCCACTGGGAGCACGTTGAACACACAAAGTACCGGAAGGAAGCGTTCCTGGCGCTGACCAGGCTCTTTGAGAAGGCCAAATACGCCCCAGAAAGGGTCACCTGGGAGGACGCAGAAGAGGCCCTGAAAGCCTACAAAGAGATAAGGGGTGACCTCGGTGAGGGTTAGCAAGGCCTTCATAGCCCTGGCGATCATTCCGGCCACAGCGGGCGTAGCCCTCGGGGAATATACCCTACGCTGGATCTCTGTGCTCTTCCTATCCCTTATAACGGTGGCTTATCTCTTCAGCTATGAGCTGAAGATCAACTACGCGGTCAGGAGGGGCAAAGAGGAAGTCAGGAGGAAAAGCGAGTTTGAAAGAACCCTCAACATGGTGAAAAAGGCCCAGAAAGGAGCCATCTCAAGGAGCCTGGTAGAGGAGAACATAATCGAGATCTACATGGCCCTCTCAGACAGCCCGGCGGAAGTTTACCAGAGGCTCCACGCGGAGCCCAATGAGGCCCTCCGGGAACTGAGGAAGGGGGGAGACTTTCTCGACAACCTTGAGAGGGCCCTCAGGATAGTGGAAGGTGAGATAAATGAAGGTGGAGGAAGTCAGCTCAAAGGGAAGCCAGATTCTTGAAGAGGTCAAAAAAGCCATAGTCGGTAAGGACGAAGTGCTCAGGCTTATGCTGACCACAATATTAGCGGAAGGGCACATACTGCTCGAGGATCTGCCGGGCCTCGCAAAAACCCTCATGGCCAAGAGCTTTGCCAGGGCCCTGGGGGTTCAGTTCGCCCGCGTCCAGTTCACACCTGATCTGCTCCCCAGCGACATACTTGGCGTGAGCGTCTTCAACCAGAAAACCCTGGAGTTCGAGTTCAGGAAGGGGCCGGTCTTCACCAACGTCCTCCTCGCAGACGAGATCAACCGCGCCCCGCCGAAGACGCAGTCGGCTTTGCTCGAGGCGATGCAGGAGGGGCAGGTAACCATAGAGGGCAACACCTACCTCCTTCCCAGGCCTTTCATAGTCATAGCCACCCAGAACCCGATAGAACAGGAGGGAACCTACCCCCTCCCGGAGGCACAGCTCGACCGCTTCCTTGTTCGGCTCAGGGTGGGTTATCCGCTGAGGGAAGAGGAGATGGAAATCCTCCGCAGGAGGATGGCCAGAAAGAGGGAAGAGGTTGACATAAAGCCAGTAACTAACCCAGAAGAAGTTGTGGAAATGCAGAGGGCCGTCGAAGACGTCTACGTCAGCGATGCCATCCTTGAGTATATAACCAGCATAATCACCGCCACGAGGGAGGACAAAAAGGACATCGAGATAGGGGCCTCTCCCAGGGGTAGCCTGGCCCTCCTGAAGCTCTCCAGGGCCTACGCGGCCTTGGAAGGGAGGGACTACGTCATTCCAGACGACGTTAAGAAAGTCGCCGTCCCTGCCCTGAGCCACAGGCTCATCCTCAAGCGTGAGCTCTGGTACACCAGGGTCTCCCAGGAGTCCATAATGGAAAAGCTCCTCGACAGAGTCCCTGTTCCAAAATTTGAGTGAGGGACCACCGTGACCGCGGAAGGGATGAGACCCGAGCTCACCGAGAGGGGGGCGGAAACTCTTTTAGCCATGTGGACGATAGCGATCCTTTCCTTTGCCTTCCTTAGATGGGAGCTGGTTTATCTCACACTCCCGTTCCTCTGGGTCTTCTTTGTGGCGCTCTTCTTCTTCAGGCCAGTGATAAGCCTCGAGGTGGAAAGGAGAATCCCCCACAGCAGGATCCTCGAGGGAGAAACCGCCGAGATCGTCCTGAGGATAAAGTCCAGCGTCAGGATGCCGAGCCTCAAGGTCATCGAGGACCTCCCCGAGGGGCTGGAGCTCATACAGGGTAGCAAAGAGTACGTGCTCTCCCTGGGGAGTGGAGAGGAAAAGGAGATAAAATACCTGGTGCGCGTTAGGAGGGGAATCCACGAGTTCAAAGGCGTATGGGTCAGCTACCGCGACCCCTTCGGCTTCTTCAAGCTCGACCGGTTCATAGAGCACTACACCGAGCTGATAGGAATGCCGATCATAGAGGACGTCCCCACACCTTACTCGACGAAGGGGACCAAGGTAACCACAGGGCCCCTGCCCTCCCCGAGGGTGGGAGAGGGAGTGGAGTTTCACGCGATCAGGGAATACAAGCCCGGCGATCCCCTTAAGGTAATCAACTGGAAGGCGACCGCAAAGATGGGAAAGATCATGTCCAACGAGTACGAGAGCGAGAGGAAGGTCGACGTGATATTCATAGTTGATGCCTCATACAAAAGCGAGGAGGTTTTTGACCACCTCATCAGGGGTGCGGCATCCCTCATGCTCAACGCCCTCAACGACGGCACCAGCTTCGGCCTCCTCCTGGCGGAAGCGGTCCCCCTGTGGGTCAGAATCGACTACGGCAAGAGGCACTTCTTCAAATGCGTTGACTTCCTCAGCACGGCGAGGCCAGACAGGAACAACATGATAGCCTACCAGGTGGAGCACCTCATACGCTCCCGCTTCCCGCCGAGGGCACAGCTCGTGTACTTCTCGACGCTCTCAACGGAAGAGAGCAGGGAAGCCCTGAGGACTATGGCCGCCTACGGCTACCGCGTCGTCGTGGTGTCCCCCAATCCCTACAGCGTTTTCACGCCCGGGAGCAGGGAAGAGGAGCTCGCCCTGAAGCTCCTCGACCTCAAGAGGAAGGCCCACCTGAGGAAGCTGGCGGCCCACGGGATAATAATCGACTGGGACGTCAAAAAGCCCCTCAAAGCAGCGATAGGGGAGGTGATCGGGAGATGAGGCGCCTTTATTCTATCATCCCCCTGATTCCGGCCGTTTACATGCTTTACACGGTCAGCAGTTGGAGCCTTCTCCTCCTTCCCCTGGCGCTCACGGGAATCCACTGGCACTTCTTCGGAATGCTGTACCTCATCGGGGTGGGGGCAGTTCTGATTTACAAAAACGTCGGGGGTGTTTACGGGCTTAGCGTCATCATCTTAGCCCTCCTTGCGGTTGAACTCGGACAGATGGACAGGGAGAAGGCCCCGCTGGAACACTACGCCGTCATGGTTCTCTCTGCATCACTGAGCATCCCCGCGTACGTGATGATGAGGGCCATAGCTCCCCTCTTCCCGAGGCTCGAGATAACTGGGATAGCCGTTGGCATAGTGCTGGCTCTCTACGCCTTTACGAAGCTGGCAGGGGAGAGCTAAACGCTCCAACTCCCCTCCTTTTTCAGGACTTCCCTGGCCCTCTCGAGGCCGAGTCTTACGCACTCATCAAGCGGTTTTCCGCGCGAGTAGCGAGCGAGGAAGCCGCCCGCAAAGGCATCTCCAGCCCCGGTTGGGTCTACTATCTCCTTCTCCCCTATGGGAAGCGCCGCAAACTCTCTAAACTCGCCGTCGTAGAGCAGAACTCCCCTCTCACCGCGTTTTATCACAACCAGCTTTGCCCCCCACTCGTGGAGCCTCCTCGCGGCCTCTTCAACCGTTTTAGCCCTCGCTATGGTCAAAGCCTCCCTCTCGTTTGGGAAGAGAACGTCAACGCGGGAAACTATCTCCCTCATGAGCTCGGTCCTTCTCCGGTAGTCCTCCATGTAAGTTGGGTTGAAGTCGATGCTTATCCTCTTCCCCTCAAGCCTCCTCAGGGCCTTCAGCTGTTCCTCGGGAGGAATCGGGGCTATGTGGAAGAATTTTGCCCCCATGTACTCCCCGGGAATCGGGGTTTCTCCCATTTTCTCCGCCACCCCCATCTCGACAGGGGCATCAACGCTCCCGTCCTCGTGGTAAATCATGTAGATGTGTATCGTTTTGCCCGGGAGAACGTGAACGCCCCTAACATCCAGGAGTGAGGCCAGCTTTTCAAGCCACTCCCTCGGAAAGTCCTCCCCAACCTTCGTAACAAGCCCCACCTTTGCACCTGCAAGAGCTGCAGAAGTGGCGACGGCCGCCGCGGCACCCCCAGGAAGTATCACCTCAGGTTTTCCGGGCATGCGTATGTGGTCGATTGAGACGTGACCGAGCACCACAAGGTCAAACCCCATTACCATCACCTCCCCCGGATAAAAGACCAGGCCTTTAAGCCGTTTCCGGTGGTAGTAATTTGGTTCCCACTCTCACCGTTCAGATCTTCATCGAAAAGGTTAAAAGCAGTTCAATGGAAATTTTCCAGTGGTGGGATAGCATGGAGAGCGTCTTCCAGAACGAGACCGTGAGGCAGATCCTTGAGAAGTACAGGCGCATCTGGGCCATCGGCCACGCCCAGAGCGTCCTCAGCTGGGACATGGAGGTCAACATGCCCGGAGAGGGCATCCTCGAGAGGAGCGTTGCCCAGGGCGAATTAAGCGTCCTCAGCCAGGAGTTCCTCCTCAGGCCAGAGTTCGTGGAGCTCGTGGAGAAGGCCAAGGGGCTGGAGCTCAACGAGTACGAGCGCGGTGTAGTTAGAGTCCTCGACCGCTCGATAAGGATAAGCAAGTCCTTCCCGCCCGAGTTCCTAAGGGAGAGGAGCGAGGTTACAAGCCAGGCCACCAAAGCCTGGGAAGAGGCAAAGAAGAGCAACGACTACTCCAAGTTCGAGCCCTGGCTTGATAAAATCATCGACCTGGCAAAGCGCGCCGCTGACTACCTTGGCTATGATAACGAGCCCTACGATGCCCTGCTCGACCTCTTCGAGGAGGGCTTAACCACCAGAGAAGTCGAGAAAATGTTCGGCAAGCTTGAGAGGGAGCTCGAACCACTCCTCGAGAAAATCATGGAGGAAGGCAAAGTCCCGCAGAACCACCCGCTCGAGAAGGAGAAGTACGAGAGGGAAGCCATGGAGAAGGTAAACCTCTGGATCCTCAGGAAGTTCGGCTTCCCGCTCGGCGTTCGCTCAAGGCTCGACGTTTCCGCCCACCCGTTCACAATCGAGTTCGGCATAAGGGACGTCAGAATCACCACCAGGTACGAGGGCCACGACTTCAGGAGGACGGTATTAAGCACAGTCCACGAGTTCGGCCATGCCCTCTACGAGCTCCAGCAGGACGAGAGGCTCATGTTTACGCCGATAGCCGGGGGAGTAAGCCTCGGAATCCACGAGAGCCAGAGCAGGTTCTGGGAGAACATAATCGGCAGGTCGAGGGAGTTCGCTGGCCTAATATACTCGGCGCTTAAGGAGAACCTCCCGTTCATGGGCAACTACACACCGGAGGATGTTTACCTCTACTTCAACATGGTCAGGCCGGACTTCATAAGAACCGAGGCGGACGTGGTAACCTACAACTTCCACATACTCCTCCGCTTCAAGCTCGAGAGGATGATGCTCAACGAGGGCGTTAAGGCCAGGGACCTACCCGAGCTCTGGAACGAGGAGATGGAGCGTCTTTTGGGTATAAAGCCGAAGACCTACGCTGAGGGAATCCTCCAGGACATCCACTGGGCGCACGGGACAATAGGCTACTTCCCGACCTACAGCATCGGAACCCTCCTCGCGGCTCAGCTCTACTACCACGTAAAGCGCGACATCCCGGACTTCGAGGAGAAGGTGGCCAAAGCCGAGTTCGAGCCGATAAAGGCCTGGCTGAGGGAGAGGATCCACAGGTACGGCTCCATTTATCCGCCCAAGGAGCTCCTCAGGAAGGCCATCGGCGAGGAGCTGAACCCGGAGTACTTCATAAGGTGGGTGAAGGAGAGGTATCTGTGATTTCACAGCTTTCCTACCCTTTTTCTGTCTCGTGGGGACTTCAATCTTTCCACTGCCTTAAGGGTTTTGTAAATGGCCACCTCTGAACCTGTGATTTCTCTCGTTATGTTTCCCTCTCTCTGGGGCCTTCAACGCCGTCTTAGAATTGGACAAAACCTTCTACGTGACTTCCATAACGCGCTTTGAACTCCTGGTCGGTCTTCCTAAAAAAGAGGAACTGATATGGCTGAACTCCCTCATTGAGCTTCCCTTTGAGGGAAAATCCGCTGAAATGGCCGCTTACCTCCACAGAAAGCTGAGGGAAAAGGGAACCCCAATGGGGTTGAGAGACCCCTTCATCGGTGCCATTTGCCTTGTCAACGACCTTCCGCTGGTAGCACTCGAGGGCGACTTCAAGGCATTGAAGGAGTTCGTCTCTCAGTCAAGATTGTCGGGTAACCTTTAATCCTTAACTTCAAACTTCAGAACCTCATCCCCCCTGAGGACGCCTAACCCGGCTTTCTTTCCAATGACCTCAACCGCCACCACCCAGTCGGGTCTGGAGAGGTCAACTCTCAAGTCAAGCTCCTTCACGATCCTGGAACCCAGGGCCCTCTCGATCTCCTTCTCACCGAGCTTTTTGTTCCCCCTCACCTTTGCCCTAACCGCGAAGGTTCCGGTTTTCCCCTTCATGAGTTCAACGGCTTTCTCCTCCATCTCCTCAATTCCAGCGGGCAGGAGATAGTCAAGCGGGGTAACCCTCTGGAGTGCCTGCGTTTCGAAGGAAAGAAGCCTTTTTATTACCTCGTCCTTACTCAGCGGCGTTTCAGCTATGAGGACCCCTCCCCAGTCCGTTCCCCTGACATGAACCTTCTCGAGGGCCCATTCCAGTTCGAGTATCGCGTCTCCCTCCCTTCCGGGGGGACAGGTCACGATAAGAACCACCATCTTGGCTCACCAATGGACAAATTTTTATATTCCAACCGACAAACTAACCCGGGTGGGTTAAATGGAGAGCCAGGAACTTAAAGTTTATCCCGTTCAAACGTACGAGATATACGGCCTCTCAAAGAACCCCTTCGAACAGCTGGCGAGCGAGGGCATAGAGGAAGTCGAGGCCATTCACGTTTACCAGGAGGTCGACATGAGGCTCTCGATGATTCTCTCTGAGGTAATCGGCAACAAAAGCTCCATAGCCCTCAGCATAGTGGGGCCCCTTGGGATGGGGAAGACCCAGAGGTTGAAGAGCATCGCCAAGGCAATAGAGAAGGAGGGTGGAAAGGCAATATACGTCAAAGTTGACACCAGCGACATTTTAAAGCTCACGCGCGACATCTTCTACGCCTTAAACCCGCCGAAGAGCAGGACGAACATATTCCTCGAAAACCTGAGCAGGAGGCTTGGCTTCATCGACAGGCTGGAGAAAATGTTGAGCGACACGAAGGAGTACAAGAGCAGGGACATAGCCGAGCTCCTCGTTGAGCAACTGAAGAAGTACCCCTACTCGGCCCTTCTCCTGGATGAGCTCGAGAACATGCAGGGAGCCAGGGAGCAGGAGAAGATACAGTTCTTCGAGATGCTGAGGCACGTTATAAGCACCATGCCCCCGGGCTGTGTAGTTGCCTTCGCCTCGGTTCCTGAGGCTTACGAAGAGTATTCCAAGATTTTCCCGGCCTTCTTCATGCGCCTCCACTACGAGTTCAAGCTGAGGCCTATGAGCGTGGAAGAAACCTTCGAGCTCGTGAAGAAGAGGCTCAACAGGGTCAGGATAAGGGACACGGATAAGCCTCTTTACCCGTTTACAGACGAGGCGATAAGACTAATCCATGACCTTGCAAAGGGCAACCCGAGGCAGATCCTGAGGCTCCTCCACTACGTGCTCAGCGAAGCGGCAAAGAGGGCGTTCGATCCAATAGACGAACTGGTGGTGACCACCATCCTCGAGGAACCCAAGAACCTCCAGGAGTACCTCAGAAGGATTCCAAAGGACTACCGCGACCTGGTCGAGGCTATAGTTTACAAGTTCAACGGCGGGCCTGTTAGCTACATCACCCTGGCCAAAGAACTGAAAAAGCCTGCCAACCAGGTTTATGAGGCCCTCAACAGGCTCGTGACTATAGGCTTCCTCGTTGGCGACCCGGGAGGGAACTACAAGGTTCCTTACTACGTTAGAAAATTCCTGGAGGCGGGAGAGGTCGGGGAGAAAACGGGGTGACCTCGATGCCCAACTACGATGCCCATTTGCTCTCCGGAATACTCACCTACCCGCTCGCCGTGGCCCTGGCGGGAATACTCAAGGAGTACTCCGGAATCCCCTTTGAGTTCAGTTCGATTGCCCTCATCCTCGGTTACGCACTCTACGTTCTCGGAAGCGATCTGCCGGACATGGATCACCCGGACGCACTGCTCCACAGGGGGACGAAGCCCATAGTGGCTGTTGCAGTAGGGAGCGCCGTTTACCTCCAGGCCCTTCACTGGTTCAGCTTTAGCGAGGAATGGCTCAACCAGACGGCCGCCTGGGGTGTGGGAGTTGTTGGAGCATTGAGCGGCTGGTTTGGCTTCACCTGGCTGATGCCAAGGCACAGGGGAGTGGTTCACTCCCTCCTCTTCGCCGCTGTATACGGCCTCTTAGCTTACCTGCTGGGTACTTTTGGGTTAAGGATGACAGGGGGAGAGAGCCTCTACTTAAGCATCGCGGCGTTCCTGGGCTACACCCTGCACCTTTTGCTCGACGGTTCCCTCAAGCTCCTCTGATCATGAGAGCTCGTTACACAGTTCCGGGCAATAATGCTTTTAAATAAGCCACGTTAGGAAACCTGGGGTGAGAAAATGTTCAGCCTTGGGGGATTTTCACGCGGTGGTGAGTACGAGAATAAAACATGGGACGTGCTCATAATTGGAGCGGGGCCGGCAGGCTTCACGGCGGCGATATACGCGGCCCGCTACGGCCTGGAGACCCTCATCATCAGCAAAGACCTCGGCGGAAACATGGCGCTGACGGACCTCATAGAGAACTACCCCGGATTTCCCGAAGGGATAAGCGGTTCAGAGCTGGCAAGGAGGATGCACGAGCAAGTCAAGAAGCTGGGAGTTGATGTGGTCTTCGACGAGGTGGAGAGGATTGACCCGGCGGAGTGCGCCTACTACGAGGGGCCGTGCAAGTTCACTGTGAAGACAAAGAACGGCAGGGAGTACAAAGGCAGGACGATAATCATAGCCGTTGGAGCCGCACCGAGGAAGCTCAACGTTCCAGGGGAAGAGGAGTTCACGGGAAGGGGCGTCTCCTACTGCGCCACCTGCGACGGCCCGCTCTTCA
This sequence comes from Thermococcus waiotapuensis, assembly GCF_055384795.1. NCBI lineage: Archaea > Methanobacteriati > Methanobacteriota > Thermococci > Thermococcales > Thermococcaceae > Thermococcus > Thermococcus waiotapuensis. The sequence continues at coordinate 64,340 of NZ_AP042429.1, forward strand.
AGGGCAAGAAGGTTGTAGTGGTCGGCGGCGGAAACACCGCCCTTCAGGAGGCGTTATATCTGAAGAGCATAGGCGTTGACGTCACGCTAATCCACAGGCGCGACACGTTCAGGGCCGACAAGGTACTCCAGGACCGCTTTAAGGAGAGCGGCATCCCAGCTATATTCAACACCGTCGTGACGGAGATCAAGGGAACCAGCAAGGTCGAGGCTGTTAAGCTCAAGAACCTCGTCACCGGAGAGGAGTGGGAGATGAAGGTCGACGGTGTCTTCATCTTCGTCGGCTACGAGCCGAAGACGGACTTCGTCAAGCACCTCGGAATAACAGATGATTACGGCTACATTCCGGTGGACATGCACATGCGCACAAAGATTCCGGGAATCTTCGCCGCCGGGGACATAACCAACGTCTTCAAGCAGATAGCGGTCGCCATAGGCCAGGGGGCGATAGCGGCCAACTCCGCCAAGGAGCTACTCGACGAGTGGAACTCGAAGGTTGCCGAGTGAATTCCCGGCCCTCCCCTCGGTGTTTTTGCCTTCTCCTATCTCTCCCCATTGGGAATTTTCTGGGTTCTCTCGAAAAATCTTCGAACAAAAATGTTCATCGATGAACACAGGCTTATATAGGAGTTTTTTCAAGCCCCTCCGGTGATGTGGATGAAGGGACCCCAGGTTAAAGAGATCCCCGGGCCGAAGGGGAGGGAAATAATAGAGAAGCACCACAAGTACATGGCCACCACGACGAACGACCCCAACGAGTACTTCCTCGTTATAGAGAGGGCCGAGGGCAACTACTGGATCGACGTCGATGGCAACAGGGTTCTCGACTTCTCATCCGGAATAGGCGTTCTGAACGCCGGCCTCAGGAACCCGAGGGTAATCGAGGCCGTGAAGAGGCAACTTGATCTGGTTATCCACGCCGCCGGAACTGACTACTACAACCCCTACCAGGTTCAGCTCGCGGAGAGGCTTGCAGGGATCGCCCCGGGCGACTTTGAGAAGAAGGTCTTCCTGAGCAACAGCGGAACCGAGGCAAACGAGGCGGCCCTCAAGATAGCCAAGTGGTCGACCAACAGGAAGCTCTTCATAGCCTTCATTGGGGCATTCCACGGGAGGACCCACGGAACGATGAGCCTCACCGCCAGCAAGCCCGTCCACAGGAGCAGGATGTTCCCGACGATGCCCGGCGTTGAACACATCCCCTACCCGAACCCCTACAGGAACCCCTGGCACATCGACGGCTACGAGAACCCGGACGAGCTCATAAACAGGGTCCTCGAGTACCTTGAGGATTACCTCTTCCACCACTACGTTCCGCCGGAGGAGGTTGCGGGAATAATCTTCGAGCCAATACAGGGCGAAGGCGGCTACGTAGTTCCGCCGAAGAACTTCTTCAAGGAGCTCAAGAAGGTGGCCGACAAGTACGGTATACTCCTCATTGACGACGAGGTCCAGATGGGAATGGGAAGGACAGGGAAGATGTGGGCAATAGAAAACTTCGGCATCGCCCCGGACATAATAACTGTCGCCAAAGCCCTTGGGGGCGGTGTCCCGATAGGGGCCACCATATTCAGGGCTGACCTCGACTTTGGCAAGGAAGGAGTCCACGGCAACACCTTCGGCGGAAACGCCCTCGCCTGCGCGGCGGCTCTGGCCGTCATAGACGAGCTCCAGAACGGCCTCATGGAGAACGCCAGGAAGCTCGAGCCGCTCTTCAGGGAGAGGCTTGAGGAGATTAAGGAGAAGTACGAGCTCGTTGGGGACGTCCGCGGCATTGGTCTTGCCTGGGGCCTTGAGTTCGTAAAGGACAGGAAGACCAAAGAGTACGCGGCAAAGGAGAGGAACGAGATAGTCGTGGAGGCCCTCAAGATGGGCCTGGCCACCCTCGGTTGCGGAAGGAGCTCCCTAAGGCTCATCCCACCGCTGACCATCGATGAAGAGGAGGCCAAGATAGGCCTGGACATAGTGGAAAAGGCCATACACAGGGTCAGCGAGAGGCACGGCTACAGGGTTCACTGATTCCCCCTTTTTCTCTCTTTAAGAAAAAGATTTAAGCCCCGCAGGATACCCCCTTCTGGGATCGGAATGGAGATTGGTGTGGAAACCCTCAAGGCGATCTCACTTTTAACAGTCACCGCTTACGTGGCGTTTATCTTCAAAAACAGGAGGAAGTTCAACCTTGGCATGAACCTGATAATCCCGATAACGGCCCTCTCCACCGCCATAACCCTTGCTCTTCACGTTTTTGGTAAGAAAAGCCTTCCAGACGGGTCGTTCCTGACCCTCGGTTACGTGGGGTTTTTCTTCTTCTCCCTCGCCTTCGGTGAGCTGGCCGGGATAGCGGCGGCCATGGGGCTTGCTGCCGGCGAGTACGTTCTATCGCCAAACCCGGAAGGCACCCTGATCCTGCTCCTCCTTTCCATTCTCGCAGGGTGGATTGTGGGAAAGACGGGAAGGGCGGGAAGCGAGTTCTCAACCCTGCTGCCGGGCTCTATAGTCGGGGGGACAATATTAGTCGGGGGCAAAGAGGTCTACCTCTGGGCCCTCAAGGGGATACCGCTCCAGGACGCCACGGAGGCCCTGGCACCAATGGTGGTTTCAATCACAACTGGTCTTCTCCTCGGGACTGCTCTGGTGGTGGCTGCAAGAAAGTTAGAGAAGTGGCCAGGCCCTATAGAGAAAAGGGGCTGATCAAAGCTTTTCTATCTCCTCCCAGACGTCCTCCTCGACGAGGAGGGGTTCTATGGAGATCCTCTTTGAGGCCTTTCTCATCTGTCCGAGGTACCTGGAGTCCGCTATGACTGCATCGAACTCGAGCTCCTTGACCACATAAACGGAGAGCCCGAGACCATCAACTGCCCCGCTCGCGTGCTTCATGAACTCTTGCCCAGCCAACAGAATGTCCGGTGTGAGGCCCTCCTCCCTCAGTTCTTGGGCCGCTCTTTCTATTATCTCAAGGACTTCCTCTTTAGTCGGCATTCCCAGCTCCCCCCACGATCTCAACTCCACTCGAGGTGCCTATCCTGTTGGCCCCTGCCCTTATCATGGCCAGCGCCTGCTCGTAAGTTCTTATGCCCCCGGAGGCTTTGACACCCATCCCTTCTCCGACTACCCTTCTCATTAACTTAACGTCATCAACCGTCGCTCCCCCGGTGCCAAAACCCGTGGAAGTCTTAACAAAATCCGCTCCAGCTTCTTTTGCCAGCTCGCAGGCCCTGACCTTCTCCTCCTCAGTTAAATAGCAGGTCTCAATGATGACCTTGACCTTGGCACCCTTTTCGTGGGTGACCTTAACGACCTCCTCGATGTCCTTCTTTACGTAGTCGTAGTCTCTGTCCTTAAGCGCGCCGATGTTGATGACCATGTCGAGCTCATCGGCACCGTCCTCCAAAGCTTTCTTCGCCTCGAAGACCTTGACCTCGGTTGGAGTTGCCCCAAGCGGGAAACCTATCACGCTGGCAACTTTAACGTCCGCTTTCTTTTCGTTCAGGTACTCCCTGGCAAGCTTAACTCGGTAAGGATTGACGCAGACCGCGTAGAAGCCGTACTGAATTGCCTCGTCACAGAGCCTCTTTATATCCTCAGAGGTGGCATAGGGCTTGAGATTAGTGTGATCGATATACTTAGCTATGTCCATTCCCCCCACCAAAGGCATGTTTAGAGCTTGGGGTATATAGCAATTTTGCTACAGCAGGGTGCTCCTGAGGGCTTCGGCGAACTCTCTGGAGACTTCCTCCTCCCCGAGGTCAGGAATCACCTCACCTCTGACGACCTTCTCAAGAAAAGAGACTGCGTTTTCCCAGCACTCATCAAGCCGCTCCCCCTTGGGGATTGGGTTTCTCACCACGTACCACCCCCTTTTCCCGTGGTAAACCGCCACCCTGGGAACGTACTCGAAGTCCAGGAAAGTGTTGTCAAGGGTAAGCTCTACCCTGAAGTCACCGACCTCAAGGTAACCCTCCCTCAAAAGCTGTGCCTTAGCAGCATTCCAGGCAACATCCCCCACGACCGACACCGCAGAGGGATCCCGTTAGGCCCTAAAAACGTTTGTCCAAAAGGTGATAAACTCCGGAGGGAATGAGTTTTTGGTGATGGGATGCTCAGCGAGAAAGACCTCCAGAGGTATGATAGGCAGATAATGGTGTGGGGAACCGAAGGACAGGAAAAGCTGAAGAACGCCACCGTTGCTGTCGTCGGCGTCGGGGGCCTTGGATCCCCGGTGGCGTATTATCTGGCCGCGGCGGGAGTGGGCAGAATACTCTTAGTGGACTCGGAGAAGCCGGAGCTAAGCAACCTCAACAGACAGATACTCCACTGGGAAGAGGACCTGGGTAAGAACCCAAAACCCGTCTCAGCAGCATGGAAACTCGGGAGATTCAACTCATCAATCGAGATCGCCCCATTAGTGGCCAGGATAACCGAGGAAAACGTCGATAAGGTCCTAAAGGACGCGGACATCATAGTTGACTGCCTGGACAGTTTTAAGACCAGGTTCATACTCGACGATTACTCTCAGAGAACAGGAAAACCCCTCGTTCACGGGGCCGTTGAGAGAACCTATGGCCAAGTGACAACGATAGTTCCGGGAAAAACCATGAGCCTGAGAGAAATCTTTGGAAACGTTAGGGAGAAGGAGGGCAAGTTCCCGATAATCGGGGCAACGGCGGCCTTCGTAGGTTCCATCCAGGTTATGGAAGTGCTAAAACTCATAACAGGACTCGGAGAACCCCTTCTCAACAAGCTACTGATAGTGGATCTTGCCTACAACACCTTCGAGATCATAAACCTGAAAGATTCCACGAAAGAGAACCCATAAATATCCGGACAAAAACCCACGAAGGTGTCGAAAATGGTGAACGAGAAAGTTGCCGTGCTGGAGGGGAAGTTCGACATTAGCAGGGCAACCGAAACAATAGCAAACCCCGAAGCCGGAGGATACGTCATTTTCCTGGGAAAGGTAAGGAACCAGAGCCGGGGAAGGAAGGTTCTAAAGCTAATATACGAGGTCTACGACGAAATGGCCGTGGAAGAAATGAAGAAAATACGGGAAGAGGCGCTGAAAAAATTCGGAATAACTGACATGCTGATATGGCACAGGAGGGGGGAACTGAAAGTTGAAGAAGATACCATACTGGTGGTGGCATCGGCCCCCCACAGAAAAGAGGCCTTCGAAGCCTGCATGTGGGCGGTTGACGAGGTAAAGAAAAGAGTCCCGGTATGGAAAAAAGAGATCACCGAAGAAGGGGCCTTCTGGATTGAAGGGGATAAAGCAGTCCCCGCAAAGGATTACCATGGCAAGTAGTTCGCCATTTTTTTGTTACTATCTTCGGTTAAATGCAAAATTCGCATAGAAAAAGTATTTATATGTGATCCCCCAACCTCTTCTGGTGAAGTTGATGGTTGAGGCGGTAAAAACTTGGCCGGCTATCCCCTCAGTTGGTGGAACCCCCCAGAACGTCACCGTTGGGAAGCCACCATGGAGCAAAAAAGCCCACAGCGGGGATGTAGAGCGGTTGATACTCCAGCTTGGAGAAGGTAAGGGCAGGTTCGACGAGGCGCACGGGATACCAAGGTCAATGGGCTGCATAGGAAACAACAGGTTCTTCCTCCGGAGGGAAAGGCTCAGTGAAGAGGAAATCAGAAACGTTCTTCGGGATTTTAGAGCCCTCAACGGGGAAGAAGTCTGGATAACGAACTACGACAGCCCAAGGGACCTCTCGAAGGTAGCAAAGATAGCAGCTGAAGTTGGGATCCCGGAGGTGAACGTCGTTGTTCTCGAGGAGGATTTAGATGAATACGAAGTTGTTGAAGGAACCAGAACCATAGTAGAGCTCGAATATGACCCCGACAGGATACTGAAGGTCTCTCTAAACCCCAACGTGAACGGGCTTCTGGTGATGATTCCCCAAGAGAAGCTCGACGAAGCGATAACATTCCTGAACAGGCTCGACGAAACGGGTGACTTCGAAATATACGCGGACCTGCTGTATCCAAAATCGGCCCGGTTTTTGAAGTTCAATGTTATCGAGAAAAGGATGGGCGAAAACCCAACGGCACAGATGTACCACGACTGTCTGGCAGGGACAATTGCAGTAAGCGCCGACGGATATATAACACCCTGCCCGCTTCTCAGGAATTTCGTTGTGGGGGATGTGAGAAAAGGGGACTTGAGGGGGATAAGAAAGAAGAAGAAACTCAAGGAATTCTGGAAAATGACAAAGGACAAAATAGAGGGATGCTCAGCCTGTCCGCTCAGGTACCTGTGCCACGACTGTCGCGCCCTTGAATACCAGGCCACGGGAGAGATAGACGGCCTTGAGTACTGCTCAATCCTGCTCTAATCAAAAATCGAGTATGCAGCGGTACCCCCTTCCATCCTTTCTTACCATCCCCGAAAAGCGCCATTCTCTGTATTTCTCCATTATGGGGTTCAGAACATCAAAATACTCAATACCGAGCTTTTCAACGTACTTGCTGAACTCCATAATTTTCGACGCCAGATCCTCTTTTGAGGAGAAATACCACTCAATAAGATACCAGCCATCCCTCGGGGAGAACCCCACCTGTATTTCGTACTCTTCAAACTTTTCGAGGACCTCATCGTTAAATACCCTGGTCAGGCCAAGAACTCCCCTGTCATAGGCTGGAGCATCAACCACAGCTATGTACTCAAGTATTATTTTCTCCTTTTTAAGCCTGTCCAGCATGTAGTTTACAGTGGATCGGCTCTTTCCGAGGGTTTTAGCTATCTCCGAAATGGGTCTTCGAGCATCCCAGAAGTGAAGATCCATGAGCTGGGCATAGGGATAGCTTAAGTACCAGTCGCCAAAGTTATCGTCGCCCGAGTAGTGTAGATAACTTCTCATCTCGTAGTACTCATAGTCCTCGGAGTACTTGGCCAGCAGATCATCAACGAGGTCAACCTGATCCTTGGGGATGTACAGTATCGCCGAGATACCGTTCTTAAAACCGAACATCGCGTTTACATAAACGATAAAAGGATTCGCCCTCATTCTATCGGCAACTTCAAAGAGATCCTCCCGGGGAACGGAGAGAAAGGCAACAAAGCTCCTGAGGCCGAGCTTTTTAATGTCATACACCGGATTAACCGTGAATTTTGTTCCGTAGTATTTATCGTAGAGACGTTTTAGCCGGTAGTAGTCGATGCCCTCGAGCTCGGCTATTTTCTTGAGGCTCTCCGTTGGGTATTTCTCCAGTATGCCTATCAGAAACTCCATCTCAGACTGGGAAAACTCCTCCCCCGGCATGATGCTCCACGAAAAGGTTAAATCTGAGACGGTTATATCTTTATCGGTGGTTGCGGTGGTGAAGATAGAAGTACTAGACATTGAAAAACCTGAGGGCGTTGAGGTAATAATCGGACAGGGCAACTTCTCAATATTCACAGTCGATGATTTAGCCAGGGCACTTCTCACGGCCGTACCCGGAATAAAGTTTGGAATAGCCATGAACGAGGCCAAACCCCAGCTCACCAGGTTCACGGGTAACGACCCGGAGCTGGAGCAACTCGCGGCAAAGAACGCCCTCAAAATCGGTGCAGGCCATGTCTTTGTAATTCTGATGAGAAACGCCTTCCCGATTAACGTTCTGAACACCGTCAAAAATCATCCGGCCGTTGCGATGGTTTACGGGGCCAGCGAGAATCCGTTCCAGGTCATAGTGGCCGAGACAGAACTGGGAAGAAGCATTCTTGGAGTGGTCGATGGAAAAGCCGCCAACAGAATAGAGACAGAGGAACAGAAGAAGGAGAGAAGGGAACTCGTTGAGAAAATCGGCTACAAAATAGACTGATGTAAAGCTTTTTATGTTTCTTCCTTTTCTCCATTCAGGTGATTTCATGAGGCTGGCCTTTATTACCTCCAACTCGGGCAAGGTAATGGAAGCAAGGGAATACCTGGAACCTCTTGGAATCGAGGTATACCAGGTGAAGATTGGCTATCCCGAAATCCAGGCGGATACCCTGGAAGAAGTCGCCGAGTACGGGGCCAGGTGGATTGCGGAGAGATTTAAGGAGCCCTTCTTCCTCGATGATTCCGGCCTCTTCATTGAGGCCCTCAATGGCTTCCCAGGGGTCTATTCAGCGTACGTTTACAGAACCCTCGGGATTAGGGGAATCCTCAAGCTCATGAGGGGGGTAGAAAACAGGGAAGCATACTTCAAGAGCGTGATAGCCTACTGGGACGGGGAACTTCACACTTTCGAGGGGAGGGTAGACGGTGAAATAACCACCGAGCCCCTGGGATCGGGGGGTTTTGGCTTCGATCCGATCTTCAGGCCGGAGGGCTTTGAGAAGACCTTTGCCGAAATGACAACTGAAGAAAAGAACAGGATATCCCACAGGGGAAGGGCCCTTAAGGCCTTTGCCACCTGGCTAAAAGAAAACCTTAAATAAGAAGAAACCTCAATCCCTCGGGCAACAATTTGAACAGATGGCAGCAACGACAGGGGATAGGGATGAGTGGGCATATTGATGAGGTAGACCTTAAACTTCTTGAAGAGTTGAGGGAAAATGCCAGAGAGAACATAGCTTCCCTCAGCAAGAAGCTGAAGATACCCAGGACAACAGTACACTACAGGATAAAGAAGCTCGTTGACGAGGGAGTCATAGAGAAGTTCACGATAAAGCCAAATTACAAAAAACTCGATTTGGGAACTACAGCATTTATACTCGCCCGCTATGATCCGGACTCGGGCATAAACCAGAGAGAAGTCGCCAGGAGGGTCGCGGCCCTTGATGGAGTGTACGAAGTCCATATAATCACCGGAGAATGGGACCTCCTGATAAAGGTGAGGGCAAGGAACTCGGAGGAGATCGGGAAGATAGTTATTGACAGGCTCAGGGAAATAAAGGGTATTAGCCAAACTGTTACCATGGTCTCCTTCGTGTCGGTAAAAGAAGAGATCTAAGGGAGGGCAATGATTGGCGTTCTCCTTTCTGATTTTGGTGATGAAGCGAGGAACAATGAGCCCTCTTTCGAAAGATTTATAAGTGGAACCCCGGAACGCTTTCCAGTGGCTAAAAACCACCTTTCTTGGAGGTGTTCGCAGTGGAGATGAAGTTCGAGATACCCGTATGCACATCATGTGGAAAAGAGATAACCCCAAGGGAGCACGCCACCCACTTCATCTGCCCGAACTGTGGTGAGGCAATCATCTGGCGCTGCGAAAGTTGCAGGGTCCTGAACGTCCCCTACAAGTGCCCCAAGTGCGGCTGGGAGGGGCCGTGAATTAGGAGGAGGTGAAAAGGATGGGCGACTTCAACCTCGTCGGTGTCGTCAAGGTCATGCCGACCGATCCGGAGGTCGACCTCAACGAGCTCGAGGCAAAGCTCAAAGAGGCGCTTCCAAAGAAGTTCGGCCTCGCCAAGGTCGAGCGCGAGCCCATAGCCTTTGGCCTCGTCGCCCTCAAGTTCTACGTTTTAGCTAAGGACGAAGAGGGCTACGACTTCGACCAGGTTCTCGAGGCCTTCAGACAGGTTGAGAACGTTGAGAGCGCCGAAGTTGAGACAGTTTCAAGGATCTGAGGGCTCTCTGCCCCAGAAACCTTTTTCTAAGTCCATTCTGATTTTGTCACGATGCCGGCGATTGAGGTCAATGACCTGAGGAAGAGCTACCCGAAGAGAATACCTCTACCCTTTAGGCCGGTTGAGTGGGTAGAAGCACTCAAAGGCGTCTCCTTCAAAGTCGAAAAAGGAGAGCTATTCGGCCTCCTTGGCCCAAACGGTGCTGGAAAAACCACGACGATAAAGATACTCACGACCCTTCTTGAACCGAGCGGGGGAAGCGCAAAGGTTCTCGGCTACGATGTCGTCACCCAGGCAAGGGAAGTCAGGAGAAGAATAAACCTCGTTGCCGAGGGCGAGAGAACACTCTACTGGCGGCTGAGCGCCTATGAAAACCTCCGCTATTTCGCCAGCATCTACTACGTTCCAAAAGACGAAGCTGAGAAGAGGATAAGGGAGCTCCTCCAGCTCGTCGGCCTCTGGGAGAGGAGGAACGACCTGGTTATGGGCTTCTCGCGCGGAATGAAGCAGAGATTGGCCATAGCCAAGGCTCTGATAAACGACCCCGAGGTTCTCTTCCTGGACGAGCCCACCCTCGGCCTCGACGTCCAGAGTGCCGTATTCGTCAGGGAGTTCGTGGAGAGGCTCGTGCGGGAGGAGGGCAAGACGGTTCTCCTGACGACCCACTACATGGCCGAGGCAGAAAAACTCTGCGACAGGATTGCCATAATCGACCACGGTAGGATAATAGCCCTCGACACGCCGGAAAACCTCAAGAAGCTCGTCAGCGAGGGCGAAACGGTGGAGATACGGGTTAAAAACCTTAGGTCGGAAAAGGTGAAGGCCGTTGACGAGAGGTTAACAGTTTCTGGGGAGGATCCAACGCGCGGAACCCTCGTCCTCAGGGGAAACCTCGACGAGGAAGACCTGCCAAAGGTCGTTGAGAGCCTCATAAAGGCCGGGGCAAAGGTTTTATCGGTAGAAAGGGTCGAGCCGACGCTAGAAGATGTGTTCATAAAGCTAACCGGAAGGGCGCTGAGGGATTGAGATGGCCTTTCTAGCGGTCATTGAAAAGGAGTTCAGGATGCTCTTCCGCTATCCGCTCAGGGTTCTGAGCTCGATCTTAGTCGGGATAGTGTTCCTCGTGCAGTTCGTCTACTTCGGGGAAGCAATCCTCGGCGGGAGGTATTCGTCCCTCCTCCAGGCCTCCACGGGGGTCGGCGACTACCCGACCTATGCCTTAATAGGCTACGTCCTCTGGTGGGTCTCGTCCTCACCGCTGGAGGCGTCCGTGTGGGGGGTCAGACAGGAGCTCCAGAGGGGGACGCTGGAGAGCAACGTGGCCTCTCCCACTGGCCTCCTGGAGATGGTTATCAGCTTAGCCGTAGGCTGGATGCTCATGGATTCCGTGGTCATGTCCATCGTCTTCTTAGCTGGAGTGGTGACCTTTGGAGTGAGCCTCTCCTGAACAGCCCTTCTCAGGGCCCTTCCCGTTGTAGGGCTGGCCTTCCTGGCTTTCCTCGGCTCGGGCTTAATCTTCGCTGGCCTCGTGATGGCCCTCAAGAACATAGGGCCCTTTGCTCAGATATTCGAGTTCCTGGTCCTCTTTCTCTCGGGCGTCTTCTTCCCCCTCTCAACGCTCCCGGACTGGGTCGCTTCGGCCTCTAAGCTAATCCCGCTAACTCATGCCGCCAGCGCCGTCAGAAAGCTACTCGTTGGGATGCCTTATTCAGCCGTAACTGATGAGACCCTGTGGCTCGTCATATTAACGCCCCTCTACTGGCTCGTGAGCTACGCGGTGTTCAGGTGGGCGGAGAAAACAGCCAGGGTGATGGGCTATGGCGGCTACTGAAGAGCTGGGAGCCCTCGCAGGGGTGGCAAGGAAGAACTGGAAGGTCTTCCTGAGCTACAGGCTCTGGTTCATCAGCGACATCCTCATGGGGTTTTTCTTCGCTGGCAACGCCCTCCTCATCGGAATAGGGCTGACAGGCAAAAGGTACTCGGAATCCCTGGCGGAACTCACCGGCTACTCGGACTACCTCCTCTTTGCCGTCCTCGGCTTCATGGTTCTCGGCTTTGGATTGACTTTCCTCAGCGGGTTCGTCTGGAGCGTGGTTGACGAGCTCTACGTTGGAACCCTTGAGTACTCCTTCGCCTCACCGATGAGGAGGATAACCTTCTTCCTCGGCAACGTCCTCGTCAGGCTCGTCCTCAACGGGGTGTTCCTTCTGGTTTACATACCCCTCTTTGCCGTACTTTTCAACCTGAAAATAGATGTCATCCCGTTCCTCAGGGGGCTGGCCGTTCTCCTCCTCGGAACGCCCGGAATGGTGGGCCTGGGCTTAGCAGCCGCTGGAATCGTCCTCTACTTCCGCGATCCCGGGCCCTTCATAAGCATCCTTGAAATGCTCGTCTTTGCCCTCAGCGGGGCGATGTATCCAATCTCAATCCTCCCCAAACCTCTCCAGTTGATGGCAAAGGCCCTCCCCTACGCTCCGACCACCGAAGCCCTCAGAGAAGCCGTTGTTCACGGGATTTGGGGGGCCAGGGGAGAGATAGCCCACCTCCTGCTGGTTTCCGCGGCTTACACCCTTTTCGGCTATCTGGCATACAAATGGAGCGAAAAACAGGCGAGAAAAATAGGGCTGAAGGGCTACTAAAGCTCAAAGCCCAGCCTGGGCCTCTTCCACTCATCGAGTATGGCCCTCAGCTCCTCGTTCTCAACCTTTGAGTGAAGCTCGTCGAAACGCTCCTTTGCCCCCTCTTCATTGGCCTTCCAGCGGGCAAGCTCGGCTATGGCCCTGAAGAAGTAAGCAGTGTCATCCTCGAAGAGCTCGGCAAAGGCGTCCATGTTCTTTGCCACCGCCTCGTAGGCGCCCTCGTTGAAGAGCCCCTCGATGAAGTCAACGAGCGTCTCAAAGACAACCTCAAACACCTCATCGCCGACGTCAATGGCCTTAACGAGGGCATCGCGCAGGGCTTTGAAGGCTTTGCCGTAGTCCCCTTTGCCCGCCCGGATTTCCGCCTCGATGAGCTTCGCGTTTATCTCTATCTCATCGTCCCTGGGGCTCCTGAGGATCTCCTTTATGATGGCCTCAGCAGCCTCGTAGTTACCGAGCTCGTAGTGGAAGTGGGCCAAATCGAGGAGGCTTATCATGAGGTTCTTCTCATCGTTGAGCTTCTCGAACATCTCCCTTGCGCGCTCCATCAGCTCTATCGCCTTCTCTGTTTCCCCGAGCTCATCGTAGCTCACAGCGAGGTTCGCTAAAGTTAAGGCAATCTCCCTCTCGTTCTTCAGCACCTCTTCCTCGTGCTTTAAAAGCTTCTCATAAACTTCTACCGCCTTCTCCGGCTTTCCAAAGTGCTCGTACGCATCCGCTAAGTAGTAAAGCGCCGTCGCGTACTCCTCCGGGTCGTCTTTGTTCTTCTCGACAAGTCTTCTATAGAGCTCTATTCCACCCTCAACATCGTCGAGGTGCGCGTAGACGTGGCCAATCTCGTGCGCCAGCTCGTAGGGGTCTTCGCACTCAAGGGCGACCTCTTTGAGCCTTTCCAGCTCTTTTCTGAGTGTTTCTTCGTCCTCGATGGAATCAACGTAATCGTCAAAGAGCTCGAGGAGCTTCTCGCAGTCCCTGTTTTTCAGGGCATTTTCCCACTCTTTTTTGATGTTCATTTCAAATCACCGTTCCCCGGTTCTCCAGGAGGGTTAAAAAGCTATGGCCCGCGGGGACTTTAAGATTAAGAGCAGAATTGGAGTATCGCCAGAATTTTCGGCGTAATTTTAACATTATGACCATCAATTGTCGCAATTTATAAGACTTTTCTCTTCCTTTTGTCATCTTGTCCGTCAAATATCCCATGATTGAGGAGAGTGTCTGATATTTTCAAATAAACTTCCCGACCAATTGGACATTTTGTCCAATGGTTCAAGGCAAAGGGTTATATTCCCCTCCTCAATCCCTACACATGGACAATTTATCCAGGTGATCAAAATGGAGGAAGTGAAGAAGGACATCATCCAGGAGTACGCTGGCTGGAACAGCCTTGACGTCCTTGAAAACGCCAACCGCTACCCGGGGCCGACGGGCTTCTTCGCCTACGTCATGGAGGAGGCCCTGAAGGAGAGCGTCTCGCTCGTCCCAAAGGAAGGAAAGGAAGCCCACTTTTCCGGCGACATCTACATACACAAGCTCCCCTACAGCCTCTATGTCCCATACTGCACGGGCCACAGCACCGCCAGACTCCTCGAAAAGGGCCTCAGGACGCCCACGATAGTATCGAGGCCAGCCAAACACTTCGACACCTACGTTGACCACATAGCGAACTACCTCATAACGATGCAACACTACTTCAGCGGCGCCCAGGCGCTCAGCTCAGTCGAGTGGTATGCCGGGCCCTTCATAAGGCGTGAAAGCCTCGACAGAAGTAAAATCAAACAGCAGATCCAGAGGCTCGTTTACAACCTCAACTATCCGAGCAGGGTAGGGATGCAGACCCCCTTTACAAACTTCACAGTAACACTCGACGCTCCAAAGAAGATGCTCGAAGGAGATTACGCCGTCTACGCCGGGAAAAAGGCCGAACCACTCGGGGAGTACGAGAAGGAAGCCAGGGAGTTCTTTATCGCCCTCACGGAAGTCCTGAGGGAAGGGGATGCCTTGGGCCAGCCCTTCACATTCCCGATTCCCACGATAATGGTCACGGCGAAGATGCTATGGGACGACCCGGAGGTGTTTGAGGCCCTCTTCACGACGGCGGCAAAACGCGGAAGCTTCTACTGGCTGAACACGAACGTGGTTGATCCCGATGCCAGCTTTTCAATGTGCTGCCGGCTTGTGATTGACAAAAACGAAATGAAATTTAGCTTCAGTGCCGAGGATGTAAAAGAACAGTGGCTTAAAGAAGTGGAAAGACAGCGCTTCGGTGGCCTCTGGGCCATGCCAGACGTTACGGGCTCGGTAAACGTTACGACCGTCAATCTACCGAGGCTCGCCCTCAAAGCGAAGGGAGACGACGACAGGTTCTGGGAGGAGTACGAGAAAACCCTCGAAATCGCGAGGAAAACAACGGACTGGTTCAGGGGGCGCTATGTGGGGCTCATAACCAACTACGGGCAGATGTACCAGATGATCCGCCTCTACCTCGAGGAGTTCCCGAGGAGTCACTTCAACACCATCGGAATCCTTGGCCTGCCAGAGGCGGCCGCGGTTTACCTCAACGAACCGAAGCTCTGGGAGGAGGGCACGAAAAAGGACTGGATTAAAGCGGCAGAGCTCATGAAGGAGATGGTCGAGTTCGCAACGGCCAAGGCCAGGGAGTGGATGCGCGAAACCGGGACGCCCTGGAACGTCGAGGAAGTGCCCGGGGAGAGCGCCGCGGCAAAGCTTGCCGTAAAGGACTTGCGCGAGTTCCCGGAGCTCAGGGACTACCTCGGCGACCCCGAGAACCCGATTTACTCGACAAGCATAGCGCCCTATTATGGCAGCATAGATCTTGCCGACAGGATAAGGGTTGAAGAGAAGGTCCAGAGGAGCTTCACCGGTGGGGTCATGATGCACATATTCCTCGGCGAGGAACCCGATCTCGAGGCGCTGGCGAGGCTCACGAAGAGGCTTATGAAGACGGAGCTGGTTTACTGGAGCTACACCCCAGCCATTACAGTCTGCAACTCCTGCAACTACTCCACCACTGGATTATACACCCACTGTCCGCGCTGCGGGAGCGAGAACGTCGAGATATGGAGCAGGATAATCGGCTACTACAGACCCCTCAAGAACTGGAACCCATTCAGGAAGAGGGAGTTCTGGACGAGAAGGCACTACTCCCCCTGATTCATTTTGGGGTGGTCAAATGCTCACGAGCGGATGGAAGAGCGTCAGCATGGTTGACGTGCACGGAAAGGTAACCTTCACCCTCTGGCTCTGCGGGTGTAACTTAAGGTGCCCCTTCTGCCACAACTGGCGCATAGCTGAGGGCCTGGACTGCTTCCCCCTCGATGGGGAGAAGCTCTTGGATGAACTAGAGTCCAGCAAGTCCCTGATTGATTACTTCCACATAACGGGCGGGGAACCACTGATGCAGTGGAGGGAGCTGGGAGCTCTTTTAGCGGAAGTAAAGATCCTTGGCGTGCCGGTGAGCCTGAACACAAACCTGACCATTGTTAACCCGCTGGAGAGACTTTTGAAGGCAGATCTCGTTGATCACATAGCGACTGACATCAAGGCACCCCCGGTCGCTCTCTACGGCCTTCCAGAGAAAGCAAGCGAAGGGCTCTGGAGGCTGTTCCTTAAAGGGCTCAAGACGGTCTCAGAGTACGGCCTCCAGCTTGAACTCAGGATTCCGGTTGCGAAGGGTTTCGATGCCTGGCCGTGGGTAGAGGAGGCGCTCAGAGGCATTGACACTGACTTTTACATCGTCCTGAACCCCCTCGTCGGAAAACCGCTGACGAATCCGAGGGACGAGATCTGGTGCTCAAACCACTGCTGGCCCTCGGAGGAAGTGGAAGCTTTGAGGGAGAAGCTCGAGGGACTTGGCGTTGAAGTCTATACAAATCACCTTGCCGAAGGCCCTGCCCGGCAAACTGGGGTCCCCTGAACATTCATGGGGTTCACCGGGACTGACCGAAAAGTTTATAAATAGTCCAAAAGAAGGATAGCGTGGAGACACAAATTGTAGCTAAAACTCACCCTCCAACAAAGGAGAAAAAGAAAGGAGGTGGAGGGGTATGGCCCAGCTCGCAGGTCAGCCGGTTGTTATTCTGCCTGAGGGGACTCAGAGGTACGTTGGTAGGGACGCCCAGAGACTGAACATCCTGGCTGCGAGAATAATAGCCGAAACCGTCAGAACCACCCTCGGCCCCAAGGGAATGGACAAAATGCTCGTCGACAGCCTTGGGGATGTTGTTGTCACCAACGACGGTGCAACCATACTCGACGAGATGGACATCCAGCACCCTGCCGCGAAGATGATGGTTGAGGTTGCCAAGACCCAGGACAAGGAGGCGGGCGATGGAACTACCACTGCTGTCGTCATCGCCGGTGAACTCCTCAGGAAGGCTGAGGAGTTACTCGACCAGAACATTCACCCAAGCATCATCGTCAAAGGTTACGTCCTCGCAGCAGAGAAAGCCCAAGAAATACTCGAAAACATAGCCAGGGACGTTAACGTTGACGACGTCGAGACCCTCAAGAAGGCAGCGATCACTTCAATCACCGGTAAGGCCGCCGAGGAGGAGAGGGACTACCTTGCCCAAATCGCCGTCGAGGCCGTTAGACAGGTCGCCGAGAAGATCGACGGAAGGTACGTCGTCGACCTCGACAACATCAAGTTCGAGAAGAAGGAGGGTGGATCAGTCAAAGACACCCAGCTCATCAAGGGTGTTGTCGTCGACAAGGAGGTCGTCCACCCGGGCATGCCCAAGAGGGTCGAGAACGCTAAGATAGCACTCATCAACGAGGCCCTTGAAGTCAAGGAGACCGAAACAGACGCCGAGATCAGGATCACCAGCCCCGAGCAGCTCCAGGCCTTCCTCGAGCAGGAGGAGAGGATGCTCAGAGAAATGGTCGAGAAGATCAGGGAGGTTGGAGCCAACGTCGTCTTCGTCCAGAAGGGTATTGACGACTTAGCCCAGCACTACCTTGCCAAATACGGCATAATGGCAGTCAGGAGGGTCAAGAAGAGCGACATGGAGAAGCTGGCCAAGGCTACTGGAGCTAAAATCGTCACCAACGTTCGCGATCTAACTCCGGAGGACCTCGGCCACGCTGACCTCGTCGAGCAGAGGAAAGTTGCTGGAGAGAACATGGTCTTCGTCGAAGGCTGCAAGAACCCGAAGGCTGTAACAATCCTCATCCGCGGTGGCACAGAACACGTAGTTGATGAAGTCGAGAGGGCCCTCGAGGATGCCGTCAAGGTCGTCAAGGACATCGTCGAGGACGGCAAGATCGTCGCTGCCGGCGGTGCCCCGGAGATTGAGCTGGCCATCAGGCTCGACGAGTACGCCAAGGCCGTTGGCGGCAAGGAGCAGCTCGCCATTGAGGCCTTCGCCGAAGCCCTCAAGATAATCCCGAGGACCCTCGCTGAGAACGCCGGTCTCGACCCGATCGAGACCCTCGTTAAGGTCATCGCCGCCCACAAGGAGAAGGGCCCGACCATCGGTGTCGACGTCTTCGAGGGAGAGCCTGCTGACATGCTGGAGCGCGGCGTCATCGCTCCGCTCCGCGTTCCGAAACAGGCCATCAAGAGCGCCAGCGAGGCAGCAATAATGATCCTCCGCATAGACGACGTCATCGCCGCCAGCAAGCTCGACAAGAACAAGGACAAGGAAGGCGGCAAGGGCGAAAGCGAGGACTTCAGCAGCGACCTCGACTGAAGCCCTGACTTTTTAACCTTTCCTATTCTTCTGCTGTTTGCCCCTATCTAAGGTCAAGTCCTTTCTTGGAAGCAGATGGCCTTTTAAAGTTTTAAGCCAACCTTAATGTGGTGACGTTATGGAGGAGATTGAGGCCGTTTATGAGGATGGGGTCTTCAAACCCCTCAAAAAACCGCAGCTCCACAACCATGAGAGGGTTGTCATAGTGGTCAAGGAGGGGGTTATAACTAAAAAGTTCCTCCAGAAGCTTGAAAACCTCAGCGAGGCCCTTCCCAAGTTTGAAAACCCCTCCAGATTAATCGAGGAGGACAGAAGATTATAGTCCTAGATGCCAACATACTCATAGATGCCCTCTTCGAAGGGAATCCCAAAAGAAGGAAGTTGGCACTGGATTTTTTTCAAGTTAGCAGAGGGCAAGCCCGTGTATGTTCCTCGGATCTTTATAATCGAAGTGCTGTCCGTGGCAAGGAGACTCGGCGTGAGAATAGATTACCGAACGTTGGTGGGATTAATCGAAGACTTCAACATAAAAAGTGAGAACGAACTTTTTAACCTTGCTGTTTACGTCTCAGAGAACGTCCACCCTCGTGCGGTGGATGCATACTATATAGCAACTGCCATACTTACCAGGAGCATCCTCGTTTCAAACGACAGGATAATGATTAAAAACAGCAGAGATGCCGGTATTGAGGCGTATTATCTCCTCGAAGAGTTTGATAAGTTAAGAGAAACCCTAAACGGCACCTGAAAAGACCCAAATCCCGAAAACGGCGGTTTACCTGTGACATCTCTCACCCGACAACTTTTATATCCCCTCCCCTACTTCCCCCGGTGAACGAGATGAGGGTTATAGGCGTTGACCCTGGCACGAAGAGCTTCGACGTCATAGGGCTTGAAGACGGAAGGGTAAAGCTTGACTTGAGTTTCCCGAGCGAAGTTGTGGCGGAAGAGCCGGGGAAAATCGTGAAAGAGATAGAGAAGTTCAGCGCTGACCTCATAATCGGCCCCTCGGGCTATGGAGTTCCCCTAAAGCACATAAGCGAGCTGACTGAAAGAGACCGCTTCGAGATGACCCTCGTCAGGGAGGATGAGCTGAGGGAGATACCCGTCCTCATCGGCCTCCAGAAGATGGTATCGGAGATGGCAGAAAAAGGCATGAACGTCTGGTTCATACCAGGCGTCATTCACCTCCCAACCGTCCCAGAGTGGAGGAAGTACAACAAGATAGACATGGGGACAGCGGACAAGATGGCCATAACCGTCCTCGGGATCCACGACCAGGCGGGGAGGCTCGGAATAGGCTATGGAGACGTCTCCTTCGTCCTCCTCGAGGTCGGCTTTGGATACAACTACGCCGGAGCGGTCAAGGGCGGGAAGATAGTGGATGGAATAGGCGGGACTGTTTTTCCCGGCCCGGCTTATGTCAACAGCGGCGCCCTCGACGGGGAGCTCGCCTACCTCCTCGGGAGGGTCAGGAAGTGGCACCTGTTCTGGGGCGGTGCAACTGTTATAGCGGCCAATAAAATCCTCCAGCCTGAGGAGTTCGCCAGGAGGCTGGATGAGGAGCCCTTCGCCAGGGCATGGGAGGCCATGAAGGACGGCTTTCTAAAAGCGGTTGCGAGCGAGCTGGCGGTCGTGAAGGATGCAAAGGAGATAATCCTCTCCGGAAGGCTCATGCGCATAGACGGGCTCAGAAAGGACGTTGAGGAACTCTTTGAGGAGCACTTTGGTCTTCCGGTGGTGAAGCTGAGGGGCCTCGAGGGCATGGCAAAGGAGGCCGCCCAGGGGAGCGCGATAATAGCGGACGGCCTCGCCGGCGGGGAGTTTAAGGGGCTAGTCGAGCACGTTGAGATCAAGAAGAGCCGCGGTAGCGTTCTCGACTACGTTAAGTTCCCTCTGGAGGTTTAATCCCCCAGAGCTTTTCTATTTCCTCCTCCAGCCTCTTCAGCCTCCTCTTGAAGCGCCTGACCTGGGCGTTGGCGAGGTTCACGACCTTTCCTATGTATTCCCCGCTCACCCACAGTTCACCGTTCTCACCGAGCGGGACGTCCATCCTCTCGGTGGAGCGTATCTCAACGACCAGCTTCTTATGGCTCACGCTCTTGATGTTGCTGTACTTGAAGCCGAGGCCCACCGCGAGGTTGAGAAGCTTTACCGCGTCTTCCATGGTCTTAGCCGCGACGTGGAGGATCGGGCTCCTCACAAGGAACCACAGCTGGCCGGAGCGGTGCTTTTCGATTGCTTCAAGGACTTCCTCAACCGTTACTTCCCTGTGCCACTTGCCGAGCCAGACCGAGTTAACCTTGTCGCCGAAGTGAGGCATCTCCATGAGGGAGATCCTTCCGGAGCATGAGCTCGTGGTGAAGTAGTTATCGAGGGCGTTGATCTTATCAAGGAGGGGGATTATATCGTGGTCCACCTTATCCTCGGCCAGAGCTTTCCTGAGGCCTTCCATCGCCTTTTCCTTCTGCTCTTCGAAGTTTTTCGTGTAGAGGAAGTCCATGTTACCACTTCCCACATCAGTCCAGCCAACCTTTTAAAGAGCTTTTCGATTGATGAGCAGGTGGTGACATGGGCATTAAAATGAGCTGGGAGGAGTTCGCGAGAAGCATGGGCGTTGAGCCGCAGAGGCTCGAGAACAGGGAGGCGAGACTGCTGAAGGAGTTTGTGATGGATCTGGAGTTCCCGACCCACTGCCCGGGTTGCCAGGGGCTTGATTTGAGCAATCCCAACCCGGTTCATCACCCGAGCTATGAGCTTACTCCGGCGTGCAACCACGACTGCATCTTCTGCTATTCCAACGTTGCCGTAAAGCTCGGGAAGGCCCCAAGGCCCGGCTACTACGGCTGGGACAACCCGAAGGCCATAACCGTCTCCCAGTACGGCGAGCCTTTGATGAGCCCGCGCATAGTTGAGGTCAACAAGATGCTCCGCGAGCGCTTTCCGAACGCGAGGCTCGATTTGCAGACCAACGGCTCCCTCCTAACGGAAGAGCTCTGGGAAAAGCTCGATTTTGATCTCGTGATGATAAGCCTCGACGCGGCCAGCAGGGAGAAGCATCTAAGGATTACGAACGCTGACACGTTTGACGCAGTGATAAACGCCCTGAAAATAGTCGGAAGCGACAAAAGTGTCCGCTCAGTTGTTAGAACCATCTTCATGCCGGGCATAAACGACGAGGACATACCGAGGATAGCAGAGCTTGCCGCCTCCCTTGGAATAGACGAGATGATGCTCCAGCCCCTAACGATCCACGAGCTCAACGTTGAAAGGCTCAAGAAAGCCGGCCTCGACTTTGAGAGGGCCGAGAGTGTGAGGGAGTTTCTAAAGACAGCTATGGAGGCCAAAAAGCACATCGATGTGAGAATAAGCGGTTGCCAGCTGGCAATCTACAGGACACTCGACCCCATCACGCTCTTCAGTGCGAGAAGAGTAGCCAGGGACGTTGTTCCCATCGTGAAGAGGGAGAGAAAACTCCTCGAGCCGTAAAAACCTGGCAGTAATATTTTAAAGGCGGTTCCCCTTTCCTCCGACATGCTCAAGTGCTCGCTCTGCGTTCACGACGAGAGGACGGCGAAGATAGAGGTAATCGACGGAAGGCCAGTATGCAAGGAATGCCTGATTTACCTAAAGCACCCCATGGACAGGGAAGCCGTCAGGCGGGAACTGGAAGAGGTTATGGAGAACGTTGAGAGGGCAATCGTCGCCTACTCCGGGGGAAAGGACAGCACGGTGGCACTCTACCTTGCAAAGGAGGTCTACAAAGTTCCGGAGCTTGAAGCTGTGATAGTGGATCACGGCCTCATGGCGGAAAAAGCTATAGAGAACGCCCGCAGGGTTTCTGAGGCCCTTAAAGTTCCATTTACGCTCCTCCGCTACGACTACTCCGACATCTTCCGGAAGGCGCTCCTCAAGGGCCAGAGCCCCTGCAGGGATTGCTCAAGTCGAACCATGGAAAAGCTCAGGAAGTACGCGCTGAGAAACGGCTACCGCTACATCATAACGGGCCATGAGCTCCCCTTCGGCCACCACCCCTACAGGAAAATGGCCGGGGGAATAGTCCAGATAAGGCTCCTCTCAATGATGACCGAGGAAGAGCGCTTCGAGATACTCAAAAAGCTCCCCTTTGACTTCCCGGAGCTTCCCGGTTACACAACAAACTGCCTGGTTCTCGGACCGGCGCTGCAGCTCTACTGGGAGAGGCACGGCCACAGCTTCGAGCAGAGGAGGATAGCGGCTTTAGTGAGATACGGGCTCATGAGCAGGGAAAGGGGCGAGAAAGAGCTTGAAAAACCCGAGGTGCCGGAGTGGCAGTGGGAGCTGGTCAGAAGGAAGCTCGGCTTAGACTCTCCCTGACCGCCCTTAAAGCGGCCTCCAAAACCTTCTCGGGGGTTTCTTTAAAGCCCCCTCCCCTGGCAAGAACTTCACTGCCACCTCCGCCTCCGCCGGTTTCTCTCAGAACCTGTTTGAGGAGCTCATTCATGGATATCCCCCTGACTTCCCTGTTCTTCGCGAAGATGGCGTAGTTCTCCCCGATGATTAAGGCTATAGTGTTCGGGTTCTTGTCGACGAGATAGACCGCAAAGGCCTCTGCGTCCTTCAGAGGGGAGCCCTCCAGGTGAGCAACGACCTTAACACCGCCGACGTCTTCCGCGGCCTTGAGAAGTGCCCTCCCTTTCCACTCCCAGAGCTCCTTCCGGAGGGAGCCCTTCTCGGCTTCAAGCCTCTCAATTTCTCCCTTCAGTTCCCTGACCCTCTCAACGAGCGGGCGGTTCTTGTTGGGCATCTCCTCTAAGCTGGCCCAGTAATCCTGAAGCACCCCGTTGAGATACTTAAGGGCCCTGTTACCGCAGGCAAACTCTATCCTCCAGAGGTTCCTGGACTTCTGGTAGAAACGGAGAACCTTGATGAGGCCAACTTCAGAGGTGCTCCTAACGTGGGTTCCCCCGCAGGGCGTGACGTCAACGTCCCCTATTTTCACTATCCTTACCCTGTCCGTCACCTTTGTAACGTGCTTCCGCAGTATTGCCGCGATGTCCTCCGGGAGGTACCTGTACTCCTCCACCTCAACGGGGAGGCCCCTGGAGACTATTTCATTGGCCTCGACTTCGGCTCTCTCAACCATCCCCCAGTCGATCTCGCCGTCCACCTCTATCTTGTTGTAGCCCTCGAATATCTGAAAGCCCGTCGTTTCAAGGCCGTAGAGCCTCTTGAGAACCGCCGACAGAATGTGCTGGCCGGTGTGGTTCCTCATGTTCTCGTATCTCCACTCCCAGTCGAGGAGCATTCTAATGCTGTCACCCGGCTCCGGGAGTTTTCCCTCGAGAGTTCCCTCGTGCCACACGTCCCCGGCTTCCCTAACGTGCTCAACCCTTATTTTGAAGCCATCTCCCTCTATAAACCCCCTGTCGGACGGCTGGCCGCCGCCTTCGGGATAGAATATCGTCCCCTCAAGCCTGAGCGCCACGCGACCGTTTCCTAAGTCTTTAACCTCAACCACCCTGGCGGTGGTCTCCTTGAGGTATGGGTCGGAATAGAACAGTTTTTCAACCAACTGCATCACCCACTGGAAACGGGAAGCTGAAAATAAAAAAATTTGTCCTCAAGAACCCTGACTCCTCGCCTCGATGAGGGCTTTAACCCTCTTCAGCCTGAAGAAGTTCTCGCGCTCAATCTCGTCAAGCCTCTGCTTGATGAACTTAACGGTCGCCTCCATGCGCGGGATTATGATGTACTCAAGCGCGTTAACGCGCCTTTTGGTGGTTTCAATTTCCTTAGCAAGCCTCTTGAGGGTCTCCTCAACCTCAGCGAGCCTTACCGCGAGGTCAAGAACTTCCTCGAACTTTTCAGCGACTAAATCAACAGAGGGGCCAGTTGAAACGAAGGAGTAGCCCCTCTCCTGGACGTTCCTCCTGAAGGACTCGGCCTCGATCAGTGGAACCGAAACGCCCATAACGTTCCTCTGCTTTATCTCTATTTCACGGTTTGGCTTAACCGAGAGCGCCGCCTCCTTCAGCCTGAGGGTTCCGACCTCCAGCTGGGCATTCAGAAGGGCCTCGAAAGCGGCTTCCATCTCCTTGCTGAGCTCTTCACGGAGTCTCAGTGCCTCGTCGTAGACCGTGAAGAACTCCATTACGAGGGCGTCCTGCTTGTCCTTGAGGAGCTCGTGGCCTTTCGTGGCTAAAGTAATGCGCCTTTTCAGGTTAAGGAGCTCCATCCTCGTTGGCTTCACGTTGAGCAGTTCTGGCATTTCGACCACCTAAAAATTTTGAAGGGGCTAAGCCCCCTTCCTGTACTTCGGGTGGTACTTGAGGATGTACTCACTCCTGATGCGCTTGAGCTCGCTCTCAGGAAGCTCGGCAAGGAGCTCCCAGCCGAGGTCGAGGGTCTCGAAGATGCTCCTGTCCTCGTCGTAGCGCTGGGCAACGAACTCGCGCTCAAACCTGTCGGCGAACTTGAGGTACTTCCTGTCGGTCTCGCTCAGGGCCTCCTCGCCGACGACTGCCACGAGGTCCCTCAGTGACCTTCCTTCTGCGTAAGCCGCGTAGAGCTGCTGGCTGAGCTGCGGGTGATCCTCCCTGGTCATTCCCTTACCGATACCGTCCTTCATCAGACGGCTCAGCGAGGGCAGAACGTCTATTGGCGGGTAGATACCCTTCCTGTGGAGGTCCCTGCTGAGGACTATCTGGCCCTCCGTAATGTAACCGGTGAGGTCTGGAATCGGGTGGGTGATGTCATCGTCGGGCATCGTCAGGATGGGCACCTGCGTGATCGAACCTTTCCTACCCCTGACGCGGCCGGCCCTCTCGTATATTGTGGCCAGGTCAGTGTACATGTAGCCAGGGTAACCGCGCCTTCCCGGGACTTCCTCCCTGGCCGCTGAAATCTCACGTAAAGCCTCAGCGTAGTTGGTCATGTCCGTGAGGATAACCAGAACCTGCATGTCGTAGTCAAAGGCGAGGTACTCCGCAACGGTCAGAGCCATACGGGGTGTGATGATCCTCTCGATGGCCGGGTCGTCCGCCAAGTTGAGGAACAGGACGGCCCTCTCTATCGCTCCGGTCTCCTCCAGGCTCTTCTTGAAGAAGTTGGCCTCTTCGTAGGTGATACCCATTGCCGCGAAGACGACGGCGAAGCTCTCTTCATCACTGAGAACCTTTGCCTGTCTGGCTATCTGTGCGGCCAGCATGTTGTGGGGCAATCCCGAGCCGCTGAAGATGGGCAGCTTCTGGCCACGGATGAGGGTGTTCATCCCGTCTATGGCCGAAACACCCGTCTGGATGAAGTCCCTTGGGTAGGCACGGGCGACGGGGTTGAGTGGAGCGCCGTGAACGTCGCGCCTGTCCTCGGGGATTATTTCAGGCCCGCCGTCAATTGGCTTGCCTATACCGCTGAAGACCCTTCCGAGCATGTCCATTGAAACGGGAACCTTGAGGGTCTCGCCTGTGAAGCGGACGCGCGTGCTCCTGACGTCCAAATCGCGCGTCCCCTCGAAGACCTGGACGATGGCCATGTCCTCCCTTGCCTCAAGGACCTGTCCCTTCCTCTTATCCCCGCTCTCGGTCTCTACCTCGACGACCTCACCGTAAGCCACGCCTCTGACGCCTTTAGCGATCATGAGCGGCCCGTAAATCTTGCTAACGGTTGAGTACTCCATCCCCGGCATCGGCATCACGCCCCGTACTTCTTAAAAAGCTCCCCAAACTGCTGGTTGGTTTCTTCAATGAGGGCCCTGACCTTCTCAACATCGGGCTCGTACTTCATGCGGCCTATCTTCTCCCTGACCGGGAGCTTGGCTATCTCGTCAACGGGAACGCCCCTGTCGACGGCTTCCATGGTCTTCTCGTAAAAGTTGAGGATGACGCGCATCATGGTGACCTGCTTCTTCGGCGAGCAGTAGGTGTCGACCTCATCAAAGGCATCCTGCTGGAGATAGTCCTCACGGAGCATCCTGGTTACGAGGAGTGTAGCCTTCTCCCTGTCGGGCAGGGCATCCGGACCGACGATCCTAACGATTTCCTGAAGTTCGGCCTCCTTCTGCAGGAGGGCCATCGCTGTATCGCGCATCTTCCTCCACTCTGGATCAACGTTCCTGTGCCACCAGTCCTGTATCGAGTCAACGTAGAGAGAGTAGCTCCTCAGCCAGTTGATTGCCGGGAAGTGCCTCCTTCTGGCCAAGTCAGCGTCGAGCGCCCAGAAGACCTTCACAACGCGCAGGGTGTTCTGCACAACCGGCTCGCTGAAGTCACCACCGGGCGGTGAAACGGCACCTATGACTGAAACACTGCCTGTTCTCTCGTCGCTTCCGAGGGTGACAACCCTGCCTGCCCTCTCGTAGAACTCCGCTATCCTGCTCGCGAGGTATGCCGGATAACCCTCCTCACCGGGCATCTCCTCAAGCCTTCCGGAAATCTCACGGAGAGCTTCCGCCCACCTGCTCGTGGAGTCTGCCATCAGGGCGACGTCGTAACCCATGTCCCTGAAGTATTCAGCTATTGTGATTCCAGTGTAGATCGAAGCCTCACGCGCGGCTACAGGCATGTTCGAAGTGTTGGCTATCAACACTGTTCTCTCCATGAGCGGCTTTCCTGTCTTGGGGTCTTTGAGCTTCGGGAACTCCTCAAGGACGTCGGTCATCTCGTTTCCTCTTTCACCACAGCCGATGTAGACGACCACCTGGGCGTCGCTCCACTTAGCCAACTGGTGCTGGGTAACGGTCTTTCCTGAGCCGAAGGGGCCCGGAATGGCCGCGGTTCCACCCTTTGCCTGGCCGAAGAAGGTGTCGATGGTTCTTTGCCCCGTGATGAGAGGAACCTCAGGCGGGAGCTTGTTCTTGTAGGGCCTTTTGACACGGACAGGCCAGCGGTGGTACATCCTGAGCTCCTCTATACTTCCGTCGGGCTTCTTGACCTTTGCTATGACTTCTTCAATTGTGTAGTCGCCTTCCTCTGCTATCTCGACTATTTCCCCCTCAACCCACGGGGGAACGAGGATCCTGTGCTCGATGATGCTTGTCTCCGGAACAACACCGAGGATGTCGCCGCCGACAACTTTATCGCCGACCTTGACCTTAGGCGTGAAGTGCCACTTCTTGTCCCTCGGCAAGGCCGGGGCCGTGAGACCCCTCGCTATGAAGTCACCGCTGAGCTCCCTGAGAACCTCAAGCGGCCTCTGAATACCGTCGTACATCGAGGTGAGCAATCCTGGACCAAGTTCAACGCTGAGCGAGGAACCGGTTCCCTCGACGGATTCGCCAGGCTTTACGCCTGCGGTCTCCTCGTAGACCTGGATTACCGCTTTGTCCCCCTCAAGGCGGATGATTTCCCCTATGAGACCCATCTCACCGACGCGAACGACCTCGTACATCTTGGCCCCTTTCATCTCATCAGCAACGACGAGTGGTCCGGTTACGCGAGTTATCCTCCCCATTTCCCTTCACCTCTTCAGCTCAACACCGATTGCCTTCCTAACGATTTCCTTAATCTGGGCCTCACCAAACCTCGAACCGGACTTGTCCGGTATCTGAAGGATGATCGGAAACTTTACTTCTGGAATGCCCACGGCACGGGCGAGTGTTTCGGTAATGAGCACGAGCCCAATATCCTCCCTTTGAAGGAGCTCTCTAAGCTTGTTCCTTGCCCTTTCATAATCCATGGAGGTTGAGCGAAAAGAATAGACCTCGTGAACCCCTGCGAGCTTGAAGCCTATTGCAGTGTCTGGGTCACCAAGGACGGCTATTTTCATGCCTCCTCCCCTCCTATCCTGGCCTTGATTTTCTCGGGGGGTATCCCATCGCCTATCAGCTTCGCGAGTGTCCTGAGCTTCCGAACTTCCTTTTCCTTCTCAAGAATATAGACTATCGGCGTGGCAACGCTTAGTGGATAGAACCTCACAAGTTCACGCATTCTTGAGATCAGGTAATCGTTGAGGGCGTTTTCAGCAATTCCGATATTCTTACTGATTTTCTCTCTCACGTCCCTGAGAACGCGGCCGTACCTGGTGGAGTCGAGCTCAGCCAGGGCCATTTCAAGATTATCAACGTTGAGCACGCTTTCCAGCTTGACCTTTCCACCGGGTATGAGGTGCTCCCTGACTGCCTCCGCTGGAAGACCTGCTTTCTTGGCCCTGAGAACCGTAACTATATTCCTTATGTCAATCTTCGTCCTTACGAACTCCTCGAGGATTATCTTTTCTTCATCCTTTCTCGACAGTGCGTAGTCGAGGAGCTTCCTGTAGTACGTCTTGTAAACGAGAGTTTCAAACCCCCTCAGGTCAAGTTCACCAAGGAGAAGCTTCTGGTAGTATTCACCGTACGGAGTACCCTCGAGAATCACCAGGATTTCCTCCATCGTCTTGGCCTCAGCCATTGCTTTAATCTTTGGAACCATGAGGCCAATCTCGATTACGTAGTCCGAGACCACTTCACCCATGTACTTGGCCTTGATGACGTTGGATATGTTCCTAACGTCCCACTCCTCAAGCAGGACTCTGAAAAAGCCCGAAACCCTCTTCGGAAGTATTTCCTCCATCAGGAGGTAAGCCGATGCCAGGGCTCTTTCAAGGGCCTTCTCTATCTCCGCAGGATCGTCAAGGGATACTGCAGCTAAATGGGACACGTAGTCAGTGTCTTCAAGATTGGCGACGAAATTCTGAAGTGTTCTGCTTTCAGCCAGTTCGTTGATCCTCTGATCGGTGAGGAGTTTGGCCTCCATGGCGTTTATTCGGGCATTTGGATAGGCGTAGGGGGTATACCTGTAAAGTATTTTCCCTGTCTTCCAGATCAGCCACGTGAACACAACCCCCAGAGTTGTGTCAAGTATCGCTGTTACGGTTGAATCCAGTGGCATTTCGATCACCCGAAGAGGGCTTTAGCTATCTCTGCCCTGAGCTCGCTCTCCATTCTCTCTATCCTGCTCTCAAAGGTGTTGTCAACCCTAATCTTACCCACTGGATCGCTAACCACTATACCCCCAATGGTATTCAATGGCTCCCCGAGGATAACCCGGGCGCCTATTTTGCTGCTGAACTCGTTGAGCCTGCCGGAGATAAGCTCCAGAGTCCTCCCGTTTGAGGAAACCATCACCTCTTGAAGGCCCAGTTCCTCCACGCCCTCCCGGGCAAGCTTCACCAGCGTCTCGAAGTATTCCTCATCCGGGAGGGATGAGAGCCTCTCCCTGAGGGCAGACAAAACCTCCCTTATGAGCTCTTCTTGAACAGCCAGCTTCTTCTTTCTAACTTCAAGCTTGGCGTTCGCTATTATCCTCTGCTTCTCTATCTCCGCTTGGGTTCGGGCCTTCCTGAGTATCCACTCGGCCTGAACCTCTGCCCTTTTTCTGGCTTCCTCTTTGATCTTCTCGGCCTCCCCTCTGGCTTCGTTGAGTATGTACTGAACTTTCTGCTCCGCCGCCCTCTGGATCTCCTGGATTATGAGTTCTGCACCCTCCATGGCAATCCCCCGTCGGATTAATGGAAAAAGACAGGGTTCAGAGGCCGACGCCGGTGGCTATCATGATGATTGCACCGACGAGACCGAAGATGGCCATTGTCTCGGCCATAGCGGCGAAGATGATGCCCTGGGTGAAGGTCTTCGGGTTCTTGGCGACGGCGCCAATACCGGCTCCAGCGATTATACCCTGAGGAATTGCCGAAAAGCCAGTAAGGCCGACGGTAAGACCTGCACCGAAGAGTATGGCGCTCTTGACGAGGTTGTCTATGTTGTTCGGGTCAGCGAACCTAAAGCCACCGCCAATGATCCCGGCGCTCATGAGTATCAGGAAGAGGGTGATGAGGCCATATATACTCTGGGTCATTGGCAGGCCTTCCAGTATCAGCGCGTTCCTGAAGTTCTTTTCGTCCTCCGCAACCGCTCCGGCTGCTGCTGCGCCGGCAATTCCAACACCGAAGGCTGAAGCGGCTCCGGCAAGACCCGCCGCAAGGGCCGCTCCAAGGGATACGTAAACTATCGGATCCATCCTTCAGCACCTCCATCTTTTCATGCGTTTTCAACTTTAAGCGTTACCTCAGACACCTCCCTCCTGGACTTAAAGGGCTCGAAAGGCTTCCCATCCCCGGAGTAGAAGGTGCCAAAGAACTCCACGTAGTGAAGGCGGAGAGAGTGAACAAAGGCTCCAAGGACGTTGATTGCCGCGGAGAATATATGCCCCCCAAAGAACAAAATCACGCCGATTATCGGACCTATGTAGAGGAACTTGACTCCCCAGATCATCTGAACCAGGACGTTGATGACCATCGCTATTCCACCGGTTGCAAGGGCAAGGGCCATTAGACGAGCATAACTGAGCCAGGATCCCACGAAACCAAAGAAGTTTGAGATTATCAGCAGAGCGGCTAAGCCACCGTTGTTAATTATTGTACCAATGGCGAAGAGCGTTAAGCCAGCTCCGAAGAGAACCTTGGCGGAGCTAACGAAGGCCGGGACGTTCTTCCCTGTTGCAAACAGAGCTATTGCCAGTATTATGAGTATCCATGAAAGCTGGTCGAGAAGGGCCCCCTTCCTGTCGCCGTTCTTCCACTTGACAACAAAGCCTATAGTATAGCCCAGGAACAGGTGGGCGAGACCAACGGCCAAGGCAATTATGAGGACGAACATCGGATCTGTGAGGGGGTCGGTGATGCGCCACATCTGGAAGTTTGGATTCCCTGTGAGGGCCGCACCCACTATGTCCAGCGCGTTCCCGAAGAAGCTGCCGAAGAGGGCACCAAGGACTACAGTGAAGAACGAGCTCCAGAGGAGCGTGTAGGAGAACTTGTATGTTCCGTCGTTGAATTTCCTGTGCCCTTTGACCAGTAGTGCGGCGATTATTCCAACGATGAGGCCGTAGAGGAAGTCCGTGAGCATGAAGCCGAAGAAGAAGGAGTAGGTAAACGCTAGTATCGGCGTCGGATCTATCTCGTTGTACTTCGGAAGACCGTACATCTGGGTGAGCATCTCAAAGGGTCTGGCCCAGCCAGGATTCTTGAGCTTTATCGGGATCTTGTCGAGTTCTTCCTCGCCCGGCTTCTTGAAGGATATGTAAACCTTGCCCTCGGTTATCCGCTTTACACCCTCCTCCAACTTGCTTGCTTCCTCCTCCGGAACCCACCCGGTCAGGGCAAGGGTCATGTCGGTCCTGGCAAGCATGCCCAGGACGTTGGCCTTGTTGCGCTCGTTCTCCATGAGCTCAAGGTAGAACTTCACGTCTTCGTAGTACTTCTCCGCTATCTCCTCGATCTCTTTACGGGCCCTCTTAAGCTCCTCCTCCTTTTTAGCCAGTTGCTGGGCGTAGCTGGACAAGAGCTCCCTGGGAGTTCCCCTTTCCTCAGGGACCTCAATCCTCTCGAAGGAGTGCTTAGCCAGAACCGGGTTGACCTTGTCGTAGTCCCTTGAAAGGAAGACAACTGCCGCGACAACGCTGTCCTTGAGGCTCTTGGAAACTATCACCACCCTGCCATCAGTGGACCTCTTGAGCTCTTCCTCAAGGGCCGGGAATTTTGCCCTCTCAACTGTTCCCACGAGGACGGTAACGATTCCGGAGTGTCTAAGATAAGAGGAGTCCAGATCAAAAGAGGCCAGAAGCTCAAGGGTCTCGATGCTGGACTTTATCCTCTCGATCTCCGAGTTTATGGAGTTTATCCTGGCTTCGGCGGCCTTAACGATAGGTTCAACCACATTAAGGAACGCCTCGGTGTCCTTTATGAGCGCCTCAATGCCTCTGTAGGAGTATTTTCTCTTCTTCGGCTCAGGCGGAAAGATGAACTCCTTCAGGCTACCTCCCCTCTTCGGGAGGTGTGCCCCGAGGAATTCGGCCATCCTGGATATAGTTATCGCGTAGGAAGCCGCCTGCCGGTAGAACTCGTTGGGAGCATCCCTTTGAACTATCCCGACGTCTATTTCGCTGATTTCGAGAACACCGGCCTCGTGAAGGTAGGTAAGCAACCTATCCCTGTACCGCTCAAGTGTTATGAGCTCGACCTTTAGCATTGAAGCCGGCCGGAACATGCTCAACTCCCTCTCACGAGTTCTATGACGGCGGAGACAGCCCTCTCAAAATTCTGGGTTGCTTTGATCTTCATGTCCTCGATCTCTCTATCCCCTTCGGCGAGGATCCTCTTGGCCTCCTCCTCCCCTTCCCTCCTGGCGTTTTCAATCAGTTCCTCCCCTTCCTTACGGGCAGACTCAAGGATTTTTTCCTCAATGGCCCTGGCTTCTGCCTTTGCGTCTTCAACGATCTTCTTGGCCTCACCCTTCGCGGCCTCAATCCTCGCCTCTGCTTCCTTTTCCGCGTCGACAATGCGCTTGATGATCTCCTCCATGATCGGCCCCCCATGAGGTTGAAAACCGGTTCTCAGCTTCCGCTTTGGCTAAGCTAATTATCTTTAAATAGTTTGTGGTCTAAGGGAAGTGAAACAAAAACGGCTTCAAAAACAGAGGCGGTGGTAAAAGATGAAAGACCTTGACGTGATCGGAATTGGCAATTTAAACTACGACATAATAATGCTAGTAGACCACTTTCCTGAATTTCACGAGAAGGTCAACGCTGAGAAGGCCTTCTTTGGCCTTGGAGGAGCGGCCGGGAACACAATAACCTGGCTAGCCCACATGGGTCTGAGGACGGGCTTCATCGGCGCCGTTGGGAACGATGAGATGGGAGAGGCCCATCTGAGATATTTCAAGAGCATAGGGGTCGATACCGGGGGAATAAAGATCGTGGACGCCCCATCTGGAATTGCAGTTGTCATAATCCACGGGGAGGACAAGAGAATCGTTAAATACCCTGGGGCTAACGAGAAGAGGGAGATCAACTTTGACTACCTGAGGAAGGCCAGACACATTCACCTCTCGTCCAACCCCGAGCGAATAATAGTCGAGGCCGTCAACTTCGCGAGCGAGAACGGAATAACGGTCTCACTCGACATCGGGGAAGCCAGAATACCAGCCGGCGTGGAGGAGAAGATCGACTACCTACTGATGAACGAGGACGAATACAGGCGGAAGTTCGGCTCCCTTGATCCACGCCTCTGCAAAGCGAAGAACCTCATTATAACCCTTAACGGGGGCGGGGCGCTTATTCGAACTGCCGACGGAGAGGTAGAGGAGATAAGGGGACTGAGCGCCAAGGTAGTGGATTCCACGGGAGCAGGGGATGCTTTCGATGCAGGGGTAGTTTACGGGAGCCTGAGGGGCTGGTCGCTGAGGGACTCGGCGAAGCTGGGTATGTTGCTTGCATACCTGACGGTGCAAAAGGTAGGAGCCAGAAGTGCAGTGATTCCGTTGAGGGATATCGTTGAGACAAGCCGGAGGCTCAACCTTGACCTCCCCTTCAGTCGGAACCCTTAAAAATTCAGAGCCTAAAAGGTTTAGAGAGGCTTAACAAGTGTGGAGGTGATCCCGTGGAAATTGTCATCGACAACTTTAAGCCAAAGGTCACGAGGCCTTTCAAGAGGAAAAACGAATACTGGATAAAGCTCCTCCTCCCCGAAGGGGAAGAATACATAATGAAGTTCAAGACTCCCCTGGAGGCGGAGGACGCTGTATACGGCATGCTGGATGACCTCCAGGTCTACGGAGGCAAGGTAAAGCTGAAACTCAGGGAAGGAAACGTGATAGAAAAAATAGAAGTCCTCGAACTCCACAAGCCCCCGGCAAAGGACCTCGTTGAGGACTACCTCGGGGGCTGATCACCTTATTTTCTCCACGATCCTCTCAGCCTCGTCAAGTATCCTCTCCTCGTCCAGGGTCAGAACTTCCCTGTCGAGCATAAGGATTCTACCATCCACTATAGTCGTCTCCACGTCGTTCCCGTTGGCGGAGTAGACGAGGTGGCTTATCACGTTGTTTATCGGCCTGAGATGGGGCTGAGAAAAGTTGATTACAGCAATATCTGCCAAATAACCCTCCTTTATCATACCAGCCTTTATTCCAAGGGCCCTTGCCCCGTTGAGCGTCGCCATCCTGAAGACCGTTTTGGCATCCGCCACCGTTGGATCGAGGTTGTGAACCTTGTGGAGGAGCGCCGCTAACTTCATCTCCTCCAGCATGTCGAGGTTGTTGTTGCTGGCTGCCCCATCCGTTCCAAGACCGACGTTTACGCCCGCCTTGAGAAGCTTTTGAAGGGGCATGACGCCGCTGGCGAGCTTCATGTTTGAACCAGGATTGTGGGCGACTGTAACGCCGTGTCTCGCGAGAATCTGGATGTCCCTACCCCCAAGCCAGACGCCGTGGGCCACTATAACGTCGCTTCCGAGGAAACCGATGTCATCGAGGAGAACTACGGGGCTTTTGCCATACCTCTCAGCTATCTGGCCTACCTCGGCCATCGTCTCACTCACGTGGATGGTTATCAACTTTCTGTTCTCACTCGCGAGCCTTCTGACCTCTTTTAGCAGGGCTATTGAGCAGGTGTAGGGGGCGTGGGGGCCAAAGACGAACTGAACCCTCTCGGAGTTCAGTTTTTCTATCTCCCCCATCTCACGAAGCGCTTCATTTATCTCCTTCTCCGTCTTCTCCGGGTCGCCGAGGTCTATCATGCCGTAGGAGAGGTAGCCCCTGAGACCTGCCTCGAGAATCGCTTCAGCCACCCTGTCCATGTGGAAGTACATGTCGAGGAATGTAGTCGTGCCAGTTTTGATCATCTCGAGGGCCCCGAGGTAGGCTCCGACTTTGACGTACTCGGGCGTTAGCTTCGCCTCCCTCGGCCAGATGTGCTTCTCAAGCCACTCCATCAGCGGGAGATCGTCCGCTAAGCCTCTGAAGAGGCCCATGGGGGAGTGGGTGTGGAGGTTAACGAAACCGGGAGAGACCACCCTTCCGGTGGCGTCTATAACCGTGTCGGCGCCCCCATTTATGTTCCTGGCCACCTTCGTTATCCTGTTCTCCTCTATGAGAACATCGGCCTTAACTATTTCAAAGTCCTCGCCGTAGATAACGTGGCCGTTCTTGAGGAGAATGCTCACAAGGATCACCTCTTGAAGAGGTGTGTTTCCGGTGAAAGTTAAAAAGGTTGGGGAGAAGTCCGGGGGAACACAGAGCTTCCACGAGTAGAGGTTGAAGCAGTAGTGGTTCCATAGAGAAATAGCCGTCCCTACAGATATTTGTTGACGTTCAAGGCATGGCCGTATCCCCCAGAACGGTAGGTAAACGACGGCCACTACCCTCCGTAGTGATCTGCTTCAAAGTCAAAAAGCAGAGGAATCCACAAATAGGAAATGTGAAAATCATACGAACATCGTTTCATGGCCTCAAGTTTTTGCAGTAATCATTTTGTACTCAACAACGAGCACGAGTCCGGCCTGCCTTACCGTAATCTTCTTGGGCAGTTTTCCATTGAGCTCCACCTCATACGAGAGAAGCCCACCGGTCTTGGACGTCAGAAGGAGCGTGCTGTTCCTCTTTGTGACATTGAATGAGCCGAGGTTATTCAGTATTAGAGCAAAGGGGTCGAGGATGTTGACGTCGTCAAGGGTAGCGTTCAAAATGAATGTCCCGTTGACCGTTACGACCTTCTGGACGCCGTTTTCAACCCTAATCTCTTGAATCAGTGACCCGTTTACGTAATCCGCCCGAGTGATTTTGTCAGGCCTTGTGAAGTTCACGTAGCTTTCGAAGATTTGATTGCCGAGTTTGATTGTTTCACGAGCCGTGAAAGAGTTAATGGAGCGCCAGTAGGACAGAATACCGTCTATAGAGGTTCCAGCAGAAATACAGCCCGCAGAAAAACCTACAATCAGTGCAACACCAATCAAAACAACTAGTATGCTTTTCATCATCTCCGATTCCCTCCAGAGTCATCAGACGAGTTTCGCCGGTACAGGACAAAAGTTAGCATGGTTAAGAGAGCTAGTGTTAAGCTACCGCCCAACGCAATCGCCTTTGCAATGGAACTCAAAGATATACTGAACACAGAAAACGTACCAATAAGAAGTAATTCATTTTGAATATTATCCCCCATGCACCTACAATTAAACTGGCACTTTAGCTCAACAGCCCACAATATCAAGTTGAGAACTCCAACAAACACAGGAAAATACCGTTCCTGAAGAACTCCATAGGCCAACGCTGTCATTATCCCCAAAATAGAAAATAATGGAGCAAAGAGCTGTTTTAACTCCATGGGGTTCACCTCCCTACGCATTGAGCAGCTTTTGCACAGGAGTAAATTCCCCACACAACAGCGGCACAGTTAAAGCATCCCAAAGCTCCTGTTCCAATACACAGCAAACACCAAAGAGTGCCAAAGATAGACGCACATGCTGGGATGCATGTTACAACTTGCACACATAATGGACATTGAGCAATGGAGGTTTCGAGAGAAGCTAGAGAGAAGAGACAACCCAGTATTGACTCAAGGCAGGAGCCACTAATAGAGACCTGTGAATCCTTAAGTGAATAGCTATTGACTTCCACGATATTCCCATCCTGTAATTTAACAATGCTAACTGAACCGTTGTCCATGTTGTATATCCCTATAAAAGTGCCTTCGTAGTGACTGCTTCTTACGTGTCCAACGAGACCAACGATTTCTCCTTCCTTGTTCACAATTGGAACTTTTAGAACTTCATAGGTTTCCGTGCCGTTGATGGACACATAACGAACACGTGTCTGCCCAAGATCGAAATGTTTGTCCTCAAGAACGGCCGCTATATCGCTCCTGCTCATGCTCTGCAGAAGCGCTGTAGCCATTAGAACCGCAGATGAACTGTGACCTTCGTATACTTTTAGCACCCCCTTAGCAGTTAGGTTAGCTTCGAGATCTCCAAAAGATTGTGCATCGCCAGCAGAACAGGTACGTTTGCTTTCACTTTGAAGTATCCCTACAGAGGCAAGTTCTGCACTTGCCACGACAGAGCTAATAGTCAGACCCAGGATAAGGAACACAACCAGCACGGCCGCGAGCCTCTTCACGTGCATCACCAATATTGATGAAGATAAACTCATATTTAAGTCTTACGCTTTATAGTAGCATTATAACTTTTTCTGGATAAGTCACAAAAGAAATTACTCAAAAAGTATTCAACCAACCACATGCAGGACTGAAGACGTAGAAAAGAAAAACAATTCAAAAAAGTAATTTCGGAAGCTCACACGAACATGCTCTTCAGGACATCCGCACAGCCGCAGTGCCTTTCCTCTGGGATCCTTGGAACGGCCCTCTTGAGCAGCTCCTGGACCTTGTAGTTGTTCTCGGCCATGACCTTGAGAACCTCCTGCGCATCGACCGGCTTCTCGGCCCAGACGTCGTAGTCGGTAACGGTTGCGATGTTTGCGTAGCACATGCCCAGCTCGCGGGCAAGGTTAACCTCCGGAACAAGGGTCATTCCTATGATGTGGGCGAACTGCCTGAACATGAAGCTCTCGGCCCTCGTCGAAAACCTCGGCCCTTCAATGCAGACGTAGGTGCCCTTTTCGTGGACGGGGAAGCCGAGCTCTTTTGCGGTCTCGTAGAAGATTTTCCTCATCTCTGGACAGAAGGGGTCGGCCATGGAAACGTGGGCAACCCTTGGCCCGTTGTAAAAGGTGTAATCCCTCTTTTTCGTGAAGTCGATGAACTGGTCGGTTATGACGATGTCGCCAGGTTTATACTCCTCGCGGAGAGAGCCGACGGCGGTTATCCCTATAACCCGCTCAACGCCCAGTTCCTTAAGCGCCCAGATGTTCGCCCTGTAAGGAACCTCGTGGGGCGGGAACTCGTGGTTCTTCCCATGCCTCGGGATGAAGGCAACCTCAACGCCCCCGATTTCGCCTATTTCAACTGGAGCCGACGGCCTGCCGTATGGGGTGTGGACCTTCACCGTTTTCCTTGGTTCAAAGACCCCGTAGACGCCGGAACCGCCTATGATGCCGATCTTCACCATAGACATCACCCTGTAAAAATATGGCCAGAGTTATTTAAGGGTTGCCTTTCCAGTGGAAATGGGACTCCGAAAATTTAATAACCTTTTGGAACTAAACTTTGGTACGGGTGAGAGGATGGAGAACGAAAAACCGGTAAAGCTCGTTCTTCCCGAGGTGAAGAACCCAACCCTGATAGAGGGCTACCCGGGGATAGGGCTGGTGGGACACATAGCGGCCAACTTCTTAGCCAAAGAACTCGGGATGGAGATGATAGGCTACGTTGAGAGTCCGTTCATCCCGCCAATGGCACTCATCCTTGAGGGAAAGCCAAATCCTCCGCTGCGCTTCTACGGAAAAGACAACATAATTGTCGCCGTCGCTGACGTATACGTTCCCCCCACGTTAGTCAATGAGATAGCCTCGGAACTTGTGAACTACCTCAGCGATATGAAAGCCAAGAAAGTCATCTGCATGGGGGGAATTGGAATAGGCTTTTTCAAGGAGCCGCTGGAAGTGTGGGGAGTTGGGAGCAGCGAGGACCTCAACAGGGAACTGGGGGACAACGGTGTAAAGATACTCCAGTACGGCTCAATAATGGGGATGAGCGGAAAGCTCCTCTGGGAAGCAAGCAGGAAGGGACTGAACGCCTACGCGCTCATGGGCGAAACCTTTGGAGACAGGCCCGACCCGAGGGCGGCAGCCAACGTTCTAGAGGTCGTGAAAAAACTCACAAACCTGGACTTCAGCACGGAACCGCTCCTCCAGGAGGCCAGGATGATAGAGGAGCAGCTCAGGAAGATGCACGAGCAGATGGAGCTGGCAAGGCAGAGGGCCGAGAAACAGTACGAGGACATTTACCTGTGAGGTGGGAGCATGGAGGCAGTGGTCATAGCCGGAATCGCGAGACGGGTCCTCGACGACCTGCTGAGGAACCCCTTCAGGACGGTAGAGCTCAGAAGCGCGAGGAACATTTTGGCAGTTGAGGAGGCCCTCGACGAGGCCCTCCGGCTTTTTCTGACCTACGACCCCTTTGAGGACGTTTCCACCGGAACAGAAGGCCTGCTGGCAGAACTCATTGAGGCGAGGGAAATCAACACAAGGATCCCCTGGGAGGAAAGTGACGAAAGGGAAGTAACCGTCTGCAGGGCAAGGGTGAAGCTGGTGGGCCTCGGCAGGGTCGTTGAAGTCGAGAGAAAAGATGGAATCCTCGTGGCAAAGGTGAGGGAACTGTTCCCCCACGAAATGAGCATTGGTTAAAAGAGCCTGAGCTGTTTCCCCCGGGACTTCTTCCCCCCTTTCGGCGGCTGGAGCTTTCTGAATTCCAGCCCCTCCTTCTCCAGGAGTTTTCTGGCCCCGGAAGTTAGAGAAGGCGCGACGAGGATTCCCCGGACGTTCCCGTGCTCCTCTTTGAGGGTCTCGACGTAGCGCTTGAGCTGACTTACCGCGTGCAAATCGGCCCTCCTGCGTTTTAGCTCTAAAACGACGATGTTCCCCTGGCTATCCACCCCAAGAACGTCAACTATGCCGTGCTTTACTGGCTTCTCCCGGTAGAGGGGTTTAAATCCGGGCTCTATGACCTCGGGCTGTTCAAAGATCAGCTCGGCCATCTCGGCCTCGCTTCCGGTGAGGGCGAGCTCCTCGTAGTCTTCAGCATGAAAAACCGTTATGAGGTAAACCTCCTCCAGTTCAACCTCGAGGGTCTCCGGGGGTTTCCGCCGAACGGAAACAAGAACAGGCTTTTCCCGGAGTTCAACGTGGACCACGCTTCCGGGAGGTTGCCAGTTCACGGGTTCCCTCTTTTTGCTCTGGTGAATCAGAAAGGAGCCGTCGGGTTTAACTATTATGACCCTGTCCCCCGAACCGAGCTCGCTCTTGGCCCTGCCGTCGTAGTAAACCCTGCAATGAGCGAAAATCGTGAGTAACGCCTCTGATGAAATCGCCGAATCAACCAGGAGCTTTATTTCCTCTGGAGAAGGATTGGCCCTGAACTCAACCTTAGGCATGGGGAGGAGTTGGAAGGGGGCTATAAAAACTAAACGTTTTTTCAAAGGGGGACGTAAATCAACCGAATCTCTTTCCCGCTCTGAATAATCCGATTACCCCGATGCTCCATCCGACGATGAATCCAAGATAGGTAACTGTCGGGAACTCCCTCCCCGTAATCATTGATACTGCAAATAATCCAATTGCACCCCCGATTGCTCCCGTAGATATCCACATCATCAGGTATCCCCTTTTGAACATGAAACCACCTTGAGTGTTTTGAAGGGACAGACTCGGATTATCCGGTTGTATTGCCGATGTCATTTGAAACCTTTGCTTTCAATGTGCTCCTCGAGATAAATTACTGTCGTCATTGTGACTCCTATGCCAAACGCCCAGCACAATCATAGCCAGTGCTATCACAGGCAACATTACCATGAGCCAAGTTACTTGGGAATTAGCGGAGATGAGCCCAAAGTCCAACAGTGTAGCAAGTAGAAACGCAGTACCCAGGGCAATATATCCCACCCCATAAGCCACCCTGAGTGTTTTTGTTTCGGCACGTTTTATCCTCTCGTTACGGAAAAAATCAAATGCCCAGACCGCCAAACCTATTAAAGTAATCCACCCCCAGACACTCATATAGCCCACCTCCTGCTTGGGTATACAACTTTAAATTAAAAAGCTTTATGCGTAAGTACAGGACAAGGTGTATATACCTCCTATCGCCAGACATACTTTCCAGTACTCACATAATGCTCTTGTACTTGTTGTTGCTGCCAGTAACCCTGCAATACACCCAATACCAGTTCCGCATTCTGCAACGATAGCAACTAGTGAAGCATATGCATATATATAGACGTAGTATATTGACACTACAGGATTTCCACAGTAAATCTTCACAGTAAATAGACCCAAACTAGGAGCATAAAGAAGGTAATCACTATCCATGATCCCACTAATGCCTACTGCTTTCTCTTGCTCATACTCTGGTAGTTTAAGCTTCACCAAGCGCGATAGGTCTCTCAGCTCTTGGGCGCTCTTATCCCAGACCCACTTCGTCACATCGTGC
Organism: Thermococcus waiotapuensis; assembly: GCF_055384795.1. Taxonomy (NCBI): domain Archaea; kingdom Methanobacteriati; phylum Methanobacteriota; class Thermococci; order Thermococcales; family Thermococcaceae; genus Thermococcus; species Thermococcus waiotapuensis. Next base: position 105,119 of record NZ_AP042429.1, read on the forward strand.
CTTCCAAGCCCCATGAGAACCCTGCCGAGAGTCCAATAATACTCCGAAAGAGTCAAATCGTCAGCAGTAATTATCACGTCACCAACGGGAACAACCCTATCCTCATCATTCGGAGCAATGTTCATCCCAGTTACGAAAACCCTGTACCCACCAGTCTCTGGGTCAGTGAATATCCTCGTAACGAGGGTGAAATTATACCGGCTCTTCTCGGCCCTATAAACAAGGTTGTACATGGTGTAGTTAAAAGTGGCATTATAAGCAGTAACCCTGATAAACAGCAACTGCTCATGCTTCTTCGTCATGTTGTACAGCGTGACTATTGAGACATTATAGTGGTTACTCTCGTTAAGAGCCCCACAAGAACTGGCATTCCGACAGGCGCAGAGGAAATTTGCCAAACCAGTGAGGTTCAACGTTGCATTTACCCAAGTCACGTTCATGTCAAGCTTACCCTTCTCATCGTACCACGCAACTACCGCCCTGCGGAAGGTCACGCTGGAGTTATTCACACCAATCGCCATGGCCTGGGGAGCCGCAATCAACTCCAGACTCAACAGAAGAGCAACGAGGAAAAAGCTAAGAGCAAACTTCCCCCAGTTCACGACCAACACCCCGGCATGTGGTCATCAATAATAGTGGCACAAAACCATATAAACTTTTCTCTCATTAGTTGGAGTGACCAACGTTTTTCCATAGGGTTTTAATTTTCCAGGCATATTAAAACGACAAAAGAGGTTATTTAAAACTGAGAGAGCACAAAAGCATACTCTAACAAGGGATAAAGCGGAACACCCAAACAGAAGAAAGAAAAAAATCAGTCCTCAACGCCCTTCTCGGTTACCGTGAATACCGCCTCGCCCTCTGGCAGGTGCGGGCTGTCTATGAGCCTAGCAACCCTCTTCCCAGCTTTACCCTTCCTCAGATAGATCCTGAGCGTGGCGCTGTGGGCCAGGATGTGGCCACCTACGGGCTTCGTCGGGTCGCCGAAGAAGGCATCGGGCTTTGCCTGAACCTGGTTGGTGACGAAAACCGCTATGTCGTAGAGGTTAGCGAGGCGGTGGAGGTCAGCGAGGTGCTTGGCCAGCTTCTGCTGCCTCTCTGCGAGCGTTCCCCTGCCGACGTACTCGCTCCTGAAGTGGGACGTGAGCGAGTCAACCACCAGGAGCTTTACTGGCCTGTCCGTCTCGGCTTTCTCCTTGATAATCTCCTCGGCTTTTTCAACCAGGAGCATCTGGTGGTTGCTGTTGAAGGCCCTTGCCACGTAAATGTTCTTGAGGACTTCGTCCGGGTTGAGGCCGCGGTTCTCGGCGATCTGCCTTATCCTCTCGGGCCTGAAGGTGTTCTCCGTGTCAATCCAGACCACGGAGCCGTTCAGGCCACCCTCCTCCAGTGGCTTTTGGACTATGACAGCTAAGGTGTGGGCGAGCTGGGTGTTGTGGAGAACGAGGCCGTTGGGAGCTATGAAGTTGTGGGTCTCCGGGATGACGAGGTCATAGACCCAGTCATTGTAGTTGATTACCTCAACTGAGGAGACCTCGTGGAACTCAAGCTTTCTAACGAGAGCTATGGTTTCAAGTGCAAGATTGGCGACCTTTCTCAGCCTCTCGATTTCCTGAATGAGCGCAGAGGCCACCTTTCCCCTCAGCTCAGGCCTCTTTGGAAGGCCCCTCGTGCGGTAATTGGAGACCTGTCTCTCGGTGAACCCGTACTTGAGGAGAGCTGTCCAGGCGAAGGGAAGATCGGGCTTTTCTCCAGCCAGGATTGCCTTTTCCGCTCCATCGAGCCGCTCAAGGGCATCTTTGAAATACTCCTCAATGCGGAAGAGAGTCTTCTCTGTGAACCAGACGTCCTTCTTCCGGGTTAGGATGTGGTAGGCCGTCTCATCGTCCCTCTTCGGGAGGCGGAACTCGGAGTAGAGCCTTCCAAGGAACCTGCCGAGGGCCGGAGGATACCTGCCGATACCGCCTTCTTTCATTTCCCGTGACTTGAGGCGCGCCCTCTCTAAAACCCTTTCAATGACCTTTCTGTCCTCGCCGGTTATGTAAAGCCTGTAGTAAACCTCGTCACCGATCTTCTTTTCGGAGAGCTTTACGGCCGTTCCAAGCCTCTTGAAGAGGAACACCAAGCCGTCGGCGAGTTTCCGGCTCTTCGTGGTCATTTCCACTATCGAGCCGGTGGCGTAGCCATCGCCGTCTATGTAGCCTGCCAGGAAAGCCGCAATTGAATCTTCGTCCGCGTTCAGTATCTCATCAGGGACGGCCTTTGTGAAAGCATTTGAAACCCCCAGTTCGCCGAGCCATTCGGCAGTCTTTTTCCTGAGGAGTATCCTGTAGAGATCCCGCCTTACCTCAACGGTTGGAGTATAGCCGTCGTTCTTTTCGATGAAGCTAACTACCAAGTCCTTCAGCTCCTCGGAGGCAATAGTTATCGAGAGCGGGTTGGAAGTTCCCTCAGCTACGAAGAGCCCGAGGAAGTAGGTCCTCTCTGGATCAATCCCACTGGAGTTCGCTGGAACGCTCCTCACGCCAACAACAATGTCCCCCGGCTTTATTTCCCTCGCTGGGACCCACTGGAGCCCATCCCTGAACACCAGAACGGGGTGAGGAAGGGTCACCCTAAGGGTCTGGCCCGTTGAGAGCTTTATCTCTGCCAGCTTTTCAACCCTTTCACGGTAGATGTAAGCCGCCTTTGTCCGCCTGATTTCTCCAGAGTCAGGATCAAGGGTGTAGACTGAGACAGTTTCCAGTGGAACTGCGTAACCGTTGTCAAAGGGGAGCTCCCCTGACACGGAAGCGTACTTCAGGTACATGTCCTCTATCGTCTCAAAGTGCACAAGGGTGTCGTTCTCGTAGTAAATCCCGGTGTCCCTGGCAAAGCACTTACCGCTACCGAACTCACCGAATACTTCCGTTACCGCCTGTGTTTCGATTCCACCGCCGAGGAGCTTGTCAAGGGCTTTGCTTCCAGTGAAAATCCTGCCGATTGTTGCCCTCTTCTGCAGGTACTCGTCGGCTCGCATGAAGGTCCCTATGTTGGCCGCTTCCCTCGCGGCCTGGATAATCTTCAGGGCGGCGCCCTCGCTTATTCCCGCTATCTCCTTAAGCTCAAGGGGAGAGGCAACTGCTATGGCCTCGATGGTATCGTAACCTGCCTCCCTGAGCTTCTCAGCCGTTGCAGGGCCGACTCCAGGAAGGTCTTCCAGCGTGGTAATCTTGCCGGGAGACTTTGAAGTCTCTTCCTTAGGTTCCTCTTCCTCATCTACCTCAAATTCTTCAAACTCCTCAAGCTCTTTAATTTCATCGCTCTTCTTTCGGGCCATGACCATCACCGCTAACTCGTACCCTGGAAGGGGGTAAATTTGGAGAGTTATATACTTTTCTCAGGGGAAGGGAAAAGGAAGAAAAATCCTGATAAAGCCCAATTACTTCCCAGCAGGCCTCACAACGATTAGTTTGGCCCCCTGAGGAATCGGTTTGTCTAGATCAGGATCAAGAACTGGCCGTTCAAGGTAATAGCCCAGGAGTGTATACCCCCTTCCTCTGAGGTCCCTCAAAACATCCAGATACGGCCTGCCCCATGCCCTCTCATCGATGATAACAGAAATATCGTAACCTCCGGTGGCAGTTGTTATGTCGGCTATAACATCCACCACCTCCGGCTCAAACACTGAACTCGCCAGGAGCCTTCCTGCGAAGTTTCTACTCGGGATTACCTGCTCTGCACCGGCTTGTTTTAGGAGAGTTATGCTCTCCTCCTTGAGGACCTCGACTAAAACCCTCGCCCTGGACATCCTCTTTATCATCAAGGTCGTGAAGACGGCCTTTGAATCATCCTCGAGGGCTAATATAACGTTGGAAGCCCTTTCAACCCCGGCTCTTCTAAGGGTGTCCTCGCTGGTGGGATCCCCGACCAGGACTTCTACCTCCTCAGGAAGTTTCACCTTTTTCTTTTCTTCTTCCTTTGGAAAAACCACCACTATGTCCCCGGGCTTGGCTTCACCCCTGGCTATGGCCAGGAGCAGCTCCTGGACACAGCTCGGAACAGTACTCCCCTCTCCGATGACAACATAATGCTCTGAATACTTCACCCTATGCATCCCCATCATCCTCCTCAAGGACGATGAAACAAAGAGCTCAGCCAGCACCGATACAAGGGCGGTGAAAGTTGAGATCCCAACAACTGCAGCGGCCATCGCAACGACACGGCCGGAGACTGTTTTGGGAGTCACGTCACCATAACCGATGGTGGCCATCGTTATGACCGCCCAGTAGAGAGCCGTGAAAAAATCGACGCCCTCAAAAACCACGAACAGGGCAGGGAACAGGAGGGCAAAGACAACAACTGCACCCGCTATGATAATAACTCGGTTTTTGCTCAATTTAACGTGAAGCCTGAGGAGTCGCTTAACCAGAATCACCGGGATCATGCTTGATAATACAGACCTTCAGATTTAAAAATTTCACTGAAGAACTTTAGAGTACACTGAAGATCGAGTTTTCCAGTGGAAACGTAGGTCTTTTTCGATGAACATCTGAAAGACCCCCCAGAGTTTCATTTCCACTGGAACCAGGATTCGGAAAAAGGACGGGTCAGAGGGGATTTACAAAGATACAGGAACTTTAGCTCTGATTTTATGTATAGAAACCACAGCAAAGTTCAATCGAAGCTTAAATAATTTTTAGAGATGTTCATTTGTTGAGAATATTTTCGGTCAAACATTAGACAATGTTCATAGAAAAAAATAAAAGGGAAAAGTTGCATAGAAGACGGGAGTGTTTTCACCAAAATTAACGATCTCTTTGGGTGTAGCCAAAACCCGCTTCCAGTGGAAACAAAACTCTGGGGGGCTACAGGTCCGTTTAACAATGAGATTTGTTTAAGCGTAGTTGTTTTCCTAAACTTCACATATATGTACCCTAATGAACTTGTTTTCGTGTACATATCCGTCCATTCTTCTTTCATTGGAAATCCTCTCCCCGTGCTTCCGAGATTTTTCAAATGTAAAATATCATGAACATCCATGTGCTTTGGTACTCCCGGTTTCCTGTGAAACAACCGGATTTTTCTCCTGGAGAACCCAGAGGGTATTGGCATGAACTTGTTAAACTACCCTCGTCGTCTGCGGAATAGCCTTCGGATTTTAATCTTCCATGTACATCTTTTGGACAGCTCCGTGACAAGCAAAGAATATAAACCCTTCTAATGGATATCGCCTTGCTTTCCACTGGGCCAAATGTTTCCGGTGGAGACAATCATGATATCCTATGGCAGTCAGGAATTTGCCTTCGCTGTGGTCCGGAATTTGAGATATAACTATCGGGTCTCACTTCCACGGGAGCTCGAATCGGTGAGGGCCATGAACGACTACCTTGGATCGATCTTTGAGAAGTACATTCACGCGAAAAAAATATTCAAGAACAAAGAGGTTCTCCGGCATAGCTACACTCCCAAGGAGCTCCCGCACAGGAAAAAGCAGGTGGAGGATCTCGCCCACATACTTGTCCCTGTTCTCCGTGGTGAAACACCCTCTAACGTCTTTGTCTATGGAAAAACCGGAACTGGAAAAACCGTCACCATCAAGTTCGTTACCGAGGAGCTCAAGAAAATTTCTCAAAAGTACAACGTTCCAGTTGAAGTTATCTACATCAACTGCGAGATTGTGGACACCCAGTACAGGGTTCTCGCGAACATAGTCAACCACTTCAAGGCTGAGAGCGGCGTTGAGATTCCCCTCGTCGGCTGGCCCACCGATGAGGTCTATGCGAAGCTCAAAGAGGTCATAGACGCCCGTGAGCGCTTCGTTATTATCGTTCTGGATGAGATAGACAAACTCGTCAAGAAGAGCGGCGATGATATTTTGTATTCCCTCACGAGGATTAACACCGAGCTTTCTCGGGCCAAGGTTAGCATAATAGGAATCTCCAACGACCTGAAGTTTAAAGAGTATTTAGATGCCAGGGTTCTTTCCAGCCTCAGTGAGGAGGAGATTGTCTTTCCACCCTATGACGCCAACCAGCTTCGTGATATCCTAATGCAACGTGCCGGGGACGCTTTTAACGAGGGTGTCTTGGATGATGCCGTGGTTCCGCTCTGTGCAGCTTTGGCGGCGAGGGAGCACGGTGATGCCAGGCGTGCCCTCGATCTTCTCAGGGTTGCGGGGGAGATAGCCGAGCGGGAGGGGGCTGATAAGGTCACCGAGCGGCACGTGTGGCTCGCCCAGGAGAAGATAGAACAGGATACCATGGAAGAGGTTATCAAGACCCTCCCGCTCCACTCCAAGGTTCTCCTCTATGCCGTGGTTCTCCTCGATGAGAACGGCGATTTGCCAGCGAACACGGGAGACGTTTACTCGGTCTACAAGATGATCTGCGATTACATTGACCTGGATCCCCTCACCCAGAGGCGCGTCAGCGATCTGATAAACGAACTCGATATGCTCGGGATCATTAACGCTAAGGTCGTTAGTAAGGGACGCTACGGCAGAACGAAAGAGATCCGCCTAAACGTCGTTCCCCAAAAGGTGAAGAAGCTCTTTAGCGGGGAAGACCAGCTCAGGCCTCTTTTGGCGGTTGACCTCTCCCGGCAGAGGAGGCTGATATGATGCTCGTTGAGGATTTAATCAAGAATGGCTATCTGATAACTCCCCCGGCTTACTACCTTCTCGAGCCGCACTATAAGAAAGACTTCACCCTGGCGGAGCTCATAAAGTTCGTCAAATCTGCCGGGACCTTCCTAATCGACCTAACCCTTGCAGAGGAATTTCTCAGGGAGAAAGGCTTGGTTTCCGGTGGAGTTGCTGGGGAGATAGAAAACGGAGAATCTCACGTGGAGAAAGAAACTGAGGAATTTACACCCACATCATCTGTAGGTATTCCTTCATCTTCTTCAGACGGCGTTTTACAGGCTTCAGAGTCCTTTTCCAACGAGGACTCCCCTGGCGAGGTAGGGGGTTATGTTTCCACTGGAGAACCCCCGCAATCTGGGGCTTCTGGTGCATCCTCCGAAGTTCTGGAGGCTTACGAAGACCTAAATTATGCCGGGGAGAGTTTTGTTTCCACTGGAAGTGAGGACATCGAAAACCTGCCTGAAGATGGGGTAGATGGTGGAATCACCGAGGACGTTCCAGTGGAAATCCCGGAGTCAGCGGATGAAGAAGATGAAGTTCTTCTGGAGCCTGAGCCGGAAGACGAGTACCTGGATTATTCGAACGGTGAAAACGGGAATGGCGATATTAGTCCAAGGATCGTCTACGGTGACTACGGAATTCCCATTGCCTACGTCGAGGAGGAGGTTCCCGAGGAGGAGACCAGGTCATACTCAGTTTACTCTGATGTCCAAATAACTCCCAAGGAGAACTTCCACTACCTTGCCGCCGAGATCGAAGGGGATTATGCCATTGTTTTTGACGTGAGAAACGTTAAGCTGAACCCGCCAAGGGTTAAGAACACCTCTGGGAAAGAGGGAGAACCCCTGGTCGAGGCTTATCGTTCAATGTTCGGATCCCGCCTTAGGAAGATGAGGCGCATCTTCCGGGAGAATCCCGAAATAGGGGGCATCATAGACATTGGAAAGCTGAGCTATATCAAGCCCGACGATGAGGTAACAGTTGTTGGGCTTGTGAACTCTAAAAAGGAAACCTCAAAGGGCTACGTTTTGGAGATAGAAGATGCCACGGGCATGGTTAAGGTTTTCGTAAACAGGGATCATGAGGATTCCAAGAAGGTAATGGAGATCATGCACGACTCGGTTATAGCCGTTACCGGCAGGTACTCTGGGAGGGGGATGATATTTGCCGAGAAAATTTACCTTCCCGACGTCCCCAAGTTCCGCGGAAAGCACGAACCTCTAAAAGAGAAGGTCTACGCCGTTCTTTTGAGTGATATCCACGTTGGTTCCAAAAAGTTCTGTGAGGAGGCCTTCATTAAGTTCCTCGACTGGTTAAACGGTGACGTCGAGAACGAAGCCCATGCCGAGCTCGTCAGCAGGATAAAGTACATGATCATTGCCGGAGACGTTGTGGACGGCATTGGTATTTATCCCGGACAGTACGATGAGCTGGCAATACCGGATATCTTTGACCAGTACGAGGCTTTGGCTAACCTCCTCCGGAACGTTCCAAAGCATATCCGTATGTTCATCGGGCCCGGTAACCACGATGCGGCCAGAACCGCCGTTCCTCAGCCCGGTTTTTATGAGGAGTACGCGAGGCCAATTTTCAGGCTTAAAAACGCCACTATAATAAGCAATCCTGCTGTGATAAGGCTTCACGGGAGGGACTTCCTCGTGGCCCATGGTAGGGGAATAGAGGATGTAGTCAGTGAGATCCCCAATAGGAGCCACCACAGGCCTGCCGAGGCAATGGTGAACCTCCTAAAACTCCGCCATCTGGCGCCGACCTTTGGCGGGAAAGTCCCCATTGCTCCTGATCCGGATGATCTGCTGGTCATTGAGAGTGTTCCTGATCTCTTCCAGGCTGGCCACGTCCATGTTTTGGAATACCGTATCTACAACGGTGTTTTCGTCATAAACACCGGAACCTGGCAGGCCCAGACCGAGTTCCAGAAGATGGTGAACATAGTCCCAACCCCGGCCAGGGTTCCGATAATAGATGTAGAAACCGCCCGTTTGAGGGCTGTAATCCGGTTTGACCAGTTTTGTGAGGGGGTTTGATTATGGGCTTGATGATTGGTTCCGATGAGGGAGACATAACATTTGTTGGAAAGAAAGGGACATTTATTGCGAGGATTGGAGTCGCTGTTAGCGTTAGCAACAAGTATTTTGATACATATCTTCAAGCATACAGGAAATTTTTTGAGGGGTTAAAAGATGATAGAGGAATAAAAACCCCTCGATGGATTTTTTCATCATCAGATCTTAGAGGATATCTCATTGGAAGGGAGGGAGATCCAACTAAGTACCTGCTTTTTATGAAGAATTTTGTCGACGAAGTCGTTGTCCCCAACAAGGTTACGACAAACTTTGTTTTTGCCTCCTTTGGAGTTAAGGAGGTTTCCATGCCAAATGGTGTTCAAAAAAGTGTCATGGCCTTTTTGAAAAATGTTCTTAAATCGTATTTTGCATATATTCCAGCCTGGGTGGTTGTATCTAGACTCAATAATCCAAAAGCTAAAGCTAAGGTTTACATCGACAACTTCAATCCTTCTCCTAAGACGAAGGCGTGGGATGAACTTTTGAAACATGTGGCTGAACTTAAAATAATCCCGAATGGGGATAAAGTTAATCCCTTGGTTTCTACTGCAGATCTTCTCTTAAGGTATATCAAAGAAAGTATCCTGCTTTCAAAATGGAGACTTGATGTGGACACTCTTATTAGAAATCTGCCTTCTCTAGGATTCCCTGTGGAGCTGCTGAAAGTCTATCATGTTGGTAAAAAGGCTCTGTCCAAAATAGTGCCCACCTCTACTGAAAACGATATTCTTCCCCAGAACTGGTATCCTCGTCCCCTAATTTATGTCATAAAAGAGGACTTGTTCCAGAAGGATGAGGAACAGCGTTTGATTGAACAATCTCCTGTGTTTGAATACCTTCTGAGGCACGCCTCTAAAGTTGGTGGTTCGATTAAGTTCCTTGCACTTCAGGGAGGAAGTGGTGGAGACATCGATGATCTCCGTAAAAATGGGGGAATTGTTGTTTCTTTAGGACCACATGGCTCAGGGATGGGGGAATATCTTGTTCGTCTCGGTTTCCCTGTGACTCACCTGCAGATATCAGAGCTTGTCTCTAAATACGGGGGTTGAGCTTGATGGCACGAAATCTTTATATAGCCCTGCTGTCAATAATAACATGGGGATACCGCCAGACTAGGTGGTATCCTTTGGTATTGAGCTATACCTTGTTATTTATTTTATCCCAGTTCTTCAGAACGTACTCCTGCTCTCTTCTTAAATCCGAGGTGGTAAACATGACTGAACTCTACTCACCCGAAATGAAGGCCTACTTCGAGTCCCTCCAGCGCGAGATTGACAGGGCCTACGAGATAGCGAGAAGGGCCCGCTCCCAGGGCAAAGACCCCAGCCTGGACGTTGAGGTTCCTCAGGCTACTGACATGGCCGGTCGTGTCGAGAGCCTTGTTGGGCCGCCAGGCGTTGCCGAGCGCATAAGGGCGCTTGTGAAAGAATACGGGAAAGAGATAGCCGCCCTGAAGATTGTGGACGAGATAATCGATGGCAAGTTCGGTGATTTTGGGAGCAAGGAGAAGTATGCGGAGCAGGCGGTAAGAACAGCCCTCGCGATCCTCACGGAGGGCATAGTTTCTGCCCCGCTTGAGGGAATAGCCGACGTTAAAATAAAACGCAACGAGTGGGCCGACAACAGCGAATACCTTGCCCTCTATTATGCTGGCCCGATAAGGAGTTCCGGCGGAACAGCTCAAGCCCTCAGCGTCCTCGTTGGTGACTATGTGAGGAGGAAGCTCGGTCTTGATCGTTTCAAGCCGAGCGAGAAGCACGTGGAGCGTATGGTTGAAGAGGTAGACCTCTACCACCGCACCGTTTCAAGGTTGCAGTACCACCCGGAGGCCGATGAGGTAAGGCTCGCCATGAAGAACATCCCAATCGAGATAACTGGCGAAGAAACGGACAAGGTCGAGGTCTCCCACAGGAACGTCCCCGGCGTTGAGACAAACCACCTGCGCGGCGGTGCAATCCTCGTTTTGGCCGAGGGCGTTCTCCAGAAGGCGAAGAAGCTGGTTAAATACATAGACAAGATGGGCATCGACGGCTGGGAGTGGATAAAGGAGTTTGTGGAAGCCAAGGAAAGTGGCGAGGCTGAAGAAAAGCACTCAGCTGGTTCCACGGCCGAGGAAGCTGGTGGTGAGGTAATTAAGGAGAAGGTCGAGAAGGGCTTTTATTACGAGCTCTACGAGCGCTTTAAGGCCAACATTGCGCCCAACAAGAAGTACACGAAGGAGATAATCGGTGGTAGGCCCCTCTTTGCCGAGCCTTCTACAAACGGCGGCTTCCGTCTTCGCTATGGGAGGAGCCGCGTCAGTGGTTTCGCCACCTGGAGCGTCAACCCCGCAACCATGCTCCTCCTCGACGAGTTCATAGCGATTGGAACGCAGATGAAAACTGAAAGACCCGGCAAGGGCTGTGTCGTAACCCCGGCAACAACAATCGAAGGGCCGGTTGTTAAGCTCAAGAACGGCTCCGTGGTTAAGGTTGACGACTACGAGACGGCCCTTAAGGTGAGGAACGAGGTTGAGGAGATCCTCTACGTTGGCGATGCCTTAGTTAACTTCGGCGACTTCTTTGAGAACAACCAGACGCTCCTCCCTGCAAACTACGTTGAGGAATGGTGGGTTCAGGAACTGGTCAGGGCCATGGCGGAAACCTACGAGGTCGAGCTCAAACCCTTCGAGGAAAATTCAAGGGAAGCTGTTGAAGAGGCGGCGGAGTACATTGAGATTGATCCCGACTTCCTGTGGAACCTCCTCCGCGATCCGCTCCGCGTCAGGCCGAGCGTGGAGGAGGCGATACACCTCTCCAAGGTTCTCGATATCCCCCTCCACCCCTACTACACCCTCTACTGGAACACCCTCAAACCTGAGGAGGTTGAGGAGCTTCAAAAAGCCCTTTTGAAAGCCCAGATCGAGTGGGACGAGTTCAGAAAGATAAAGTTCGCGAGGAAGGTAATAGTTGATAACGACGCCAAAATCAAGCGCTATCTCGAGCTTTTGGGCCTCCCGCACAGGCTTGAGCGCACCGAAGACCGCAAAAAGGTCATCGTAGTTGACTACCCGTGGGCCGCGGCCCTGCTGACCCCCCTCGGAAACCTCGGGTGGGAGTTCAGGGCAAAGCCCTTCTTCACAGTCATTGACATAATCAATGAGAACAACGGGATAAAGCTCCGGGATAGAGGAATAAGCTGGCTCGGTGCAAGAATGGGCAGGCCGGAGAAGGCCAAGGAGAGGAGGATGAAACCGCCGGTTCAGGTGCTCTTCCCGATAGGCCTCGCCGGGGGTTCGAGCAGGGACATCAAGAAGGCCGCCGAGGGGGGTAAGGTAGCGAGCGTCGAGATAGCCTTCTTCAAATGCCCCAAATGCGGCCACGTTGGGCCCGAGCACCTCTGCCCGGTCTGCGGGACGAGGAAGGAGCTCCTCTGGCACTGCCCCAGGTGCAACGTGGATTACCCTGAGGGCGAGGCAGAGGAATTTGACTTCCGCTGTCCAAAGTGTGAAGTCGAGCTCAAACCCTACGCGAAGAGGACGATAAAGCCGTCGGAGCTGCTCAGACAGGCCATGGACAACGTGAAAGTCTACGGCATAGACAGGCTTAAAGGCGTCCAGGGCATGACCTCCGGCTACAAGATGGCCGAGCCCCTGGAGAAGGGCATCTTGAGGGTGAAGAACGACATCTACGTCTTTAAAGATGGCACAATCCGTTTTGACGCCACCGATGCCCCCATAACACACTTCAAGCCCAAGGAGATTGGAGTAAGCGTCGAAAAGCTCCGCGAGCTTGGCTACACCCACGACTTCGAGGGAAAGCCCCTCGAGAGGGACGACCAGATAGTCGAGCTGAAGGTTCAGGATGTGATACTCTCGTATGAGGCAGGAAAATACCTCCTCAAGGTGGCGCGCTTTGTTGATGACCTCCTTGAGAAGTTCTACGGCCTTCCGAGGTTCTACAACGCGGAAAAGATGGAAGACCTGATAGGGCATCTCGTCATAGGCCTTGCCCCCCACACTTCAGCTGGGATCATCGGGAGGATAATCGGCTTCTCCGACGTTTTAGTGGGCTATGCCCACCCGTACTATCACGCGGCGAAGAGGAGGAACTGTTTCCCGGGCGATACGAGAATTCTCGTCCAGATTAATGGCAGACCTGTTAGAATTACGCTCCGTGAGCTTTACGACCTCTTCGATGATGAGAGCTACGAGAACATGGCCTACGTCCGGAGAAAGCCCAAGGTGGACGTTAAGGTTTACTCCTTTGACCCAGAAAGCGGCAAAGTTGTCCTAACTGACATCGAGGAGGTCATAAAGGCGCCGTCAACGGACCATCTGATAAGGTTCGAGCTTGAGCTGGGAAGGAGCTTTGAGACAACCGTTGATCACCCCGTGCTCGTCTATGAAGACGGAAAGTTCGTGGAGAAGAGGGCTTTTGAGGTTAAAGAAGGCGAGGTTATGGGTATTATCATTGGGGGTGAGCTTAATCTCCTGCGTGTTGAACAAGTTCGTTATGTTAAGCCTAGAGATAACTTTGTGTTCTCTTTGAATGCAAAAATGTATCACAATGTGATAATAAACGAAAATATTATAACGCATCAGTGCGACGGGGACGAGGACAGTGTAATGTTACTTCTGGATGTACTTTTGAACTTTTCACGTTACTATCTGCCCGAGAAGCGCGGCGGCAAGATGGACGCCCCCCTCGTCGTTACCACACGCCTTGACCCCAGGGAGGTTGACAGCGAGGTTCACAACATGGACGTCGTCCGCTATTATCCCCTTGAGTTCTATAAGGCCACCTACGAGCTGAAATCGCCCAAGGAGGTAAAGGTCATCGAGCGCGTGGAGGACAGGCTTGGAAAGCCAGAGATGTACGAGGGCATAAAGTTCACCCACGACACCGATGACATCGGCCTGGGGCCAAAAATGAGCCTTTACAAACAGCTCGGCGACATGGAGGAGAAGGTTGAGAAACAGCTGGCCCTGGCAGAACGGATCCGCGCCGTTGATGAGCACCACGTTGCAGAGACGATACTCAACTCCCACATAATCCCCGATTTAAGGGGCAACCTCAGGAGTTTCACGAGGCAGGAGTTCCGCTGTGTGAAGTGCAACACGAAGTACCGGAGGCCGCCCATGAGCGGGACGTGTCCAAAGTGCGGCGGAAAGATAGTCCTCACCGTCAGCAAGGGCGCCATTGAGAAGTACCTCTCAACGGCCAAGATGCTGGTTACTAAATACAACGTCCCCAGCTATACGAAGCAGAGGATATGCATGACCGAGAAGGACATAAGGACGCTCTTCGAGACCGTCTTTCCGGAGAAGCAGAGAACTCTCATGGGCTTTTCCGCGGACATCTGCGAGAGGATGATACAGGAGAGGACTGGCAGTTCGAACGGAGCCAGCGGCTACCTCGACGGGTTCAACGGAAAGAACGGGAACGCCTTAAAAGGGGAGAAACCCGCGGACAAGGGTGAAGGGAGTTCAGAGCCCCAAAAAAGCTCCGGAATAAAAACAGCACTCTCCGCCGGCTCAGGAAAAACTTCCTCTAAGGCCCGTGCTCCCGAAAAGAAGGACGTGAGTAAAAGCACAAAGAAAAAGAGGAAGGGGATTAGCCTCGATGAGTTCTTCGGTTCGTGAGGCTTCTTTGTTCCTTTTGGTCTATCTGCGATAGGCATATATACCACAAAACCGCACACTTTTTGATGGAAGCCGGCTTCAAGCTCCTCCCCAGCGTTGCTTATCTACGCGTCCAGAGGCAGGCCTTCGTAGGTTACTCCATGCCCCTGGCTGGCTGGATAGGGGAGTATCTGGTGAACTACCAAAAGCTTCCGAGGCCGAACTTCCTCTGGAGGGCCGTGAAAAAGCTGGGCTTCTCTTTTGCCGGGGAGGATAAGGACGACCACTCCATAACCCAGTTCTTCACGAAGGGGCCGGTTTCCCTGAGCGCCAGCTGGGACGTTGAGAAGGAAAGCCTCTTCCTCCAGCTTTTCCCCCTCCGTTCCAGGCTCTCCCGCGGTCTGACGGTGAGGGCGGAGAACATAGAGTTCTACGACCAGTACGTGGTTGTGATAGAGCCAGCGGTAAAGCTGCCCCCTGGGGTCAGGGGTATAGGGATAAACGCGCTCATCCTTGAGGACTTCTACCCGACCGAGACCCCCTACTGGGGGCTTTTGCACGAGGACTGGGAGAACGAGCTCAACCTTGTGGTCATGCGCGATGAAGTCTACGAGAGGCTCCACCGCGAGGAGTACCGCTGTCCGGTCTGCTTCTCGCCGTTGAGCGAGGAGAACGGCGTTTTGAAGTGCTCAAAGTGCGGTTTCACCTATGCCCCGGAGAACGAGTTTGAAAGGGTCATTGAGGAGTTTTCCCTGGAGGATTTCGCGTTTTAGCGGGCTTTTTGCGGTCCCGGGATTTTTGGGATATCGAGGGGTTTTATCTAGTGGGGGCAGAACGACCGGTAATGGAGGGTAACACCGGCCACGCCGTGGACAGAACGACAGGAAAACATCAAAAGCGGCAGAGACCGCCTGCTCCACCGCCCCCTCATACCCCATTCCGGGGTCGTTACGGGGAACAGGCGAGAGGTCCTTATTAACGCTACTGTCCCTGGTTCTATTTGAGATGAACCCCTTAATAAAGATTTCGTCTGTGGCTGTGCTCGGGGCGTTACACCGTGTATCGCCCGCCATCAAAAGGTATTTATTGCGGGGCGTGTTAAATTGCACGGGTGTGTAAAATGGAAAGGCGATTTATCGAGAGCCCCCGCTTTCCAATCTGGGAGGTCAATGAGAAGAGCCTCAAAGAGAAGGGGCCCGGGAGGCCACCCTACTGGGAAATGGTCTTCTACTGGACGAGGAAACCCCTCATCGGCGCAAGGGCCGTTATAGCGGGCGCCCTCCTGCCCGAGAGCATCGATGAAAAACGCTTCAAGACACTCATCGGCCTGCACGAGAAAACGCCCCACCGCACCAACCCCAGGATACCTCCCGACCTGCAGGAGTACTTCAGGGGCAAGAAGCTCCTCGACCCCTTCGCCGGCTTTGGTTCCATCCCCCTCGAGGGGCTCCGCCTTGGGCTGGACGTTACTGCTGTGGATTTGCTCCCGACGACGTACGTGTTTTTGAAAGCTGTGCTTGAATACCCGAAGAAGTTTGGAAAAACGCTCGTGAAGGACGTCGAGAAGTGGGGCAACTGGGTTACCGAGCAGCTCAGGAACGACCCTGATATAAAGGAACTCTACGACGGTGACACCGCTGTCTACATCGGCACCTGGGAGGTGAAGTGCCCCCACTGTGGCCGGTTCACCCCGGCGATTGGCAACTACTGGCTCGCCCGCGTAAAGGACGGGAAGAGCTACACGAGGCTCGCCTACATGGTGCCCGAGGGGAACGGTGGGGAGGTTGTAATCAGGGTAATCGACCTCAACAGAGTCTTTGGGGATGTTTCTGGTGCTGTGGTGGACACGGACACAGGGGAGATTGTCTTCGAGGGCGAGCTTTACGTGAGGAAAGTCCTGGATGCCGTGAAGAATGGGAAGCTGAAGGAGGGCGACTTCAGGGTCGAGGGGAAGAAGGTGGTCTTCAAAGTACCGAAGGCGAACATCGAAAGTAGAAAGAGCCAGCTCACCTGCCTCGCCTGCGGCAACGTCATCAGGTATGCGGACGAAAGCGGGAGGCATTACACGGAGGGCGGGAAAAACAGGGAGTTCTACGTGAAGTTTGCACTGAAGAGGTACAACGAGGGGGACGAGGGTTTTGCGCGCCCGAGGCCCCTCGTGAAGGTGAAGGTCAATGGGAAGGACTTGACTTTCGAGCCAGCAGGAAAAGACGACGAGGAAAAACTTCTGAAGGCAAAGGAGAAGGTCAGACAAATGCTCGAAAGCGGTGACCCGGACATACCGGTGGAGCCGATACCGGAGTATGAATCGAGAAGCATATGGACAATCTCCTACGGCTTTGACAAGTTCTACAAGCTCTTCAACCCGCGCCAGCTCCTCACGCTCGTGAAGCTCACGAAATTTATCCACGAGGCGGGCAAGAGGGTTGAGGAGGAGAAGCTGCGGGAGGGCTGGGGTAAGGAGGAGGCCTTCGAGTACGCTGAGGCGGTGGCGACGTATTTGGCGATGGCGCTGGTGAGGTATAGTGAACACACTTCACTGGCGACCCCGTGGACATCTTCTACAGGATTTGGTTCGGTTTTGGCCTTGAAGCCCGCGAATATCATGTCATACCGTGGAATTTCTATGATATGGAATTGGTGCGAAACAATTCCAAATATAAACTTTGCTGGAAGCTATGCACGTGGAATCGAGACCAACGTCGAAGCCCTCTCCTACCTCACTTCCGCCGTCTCCAACAGCTCTGGCGAAGTCAGAGTCCTCCTCGACGACGCCACCATGCTTGGTAAGTTGGGCAATGAAAAGTTCGATGTTATCGTCACCGACCCGCCTTACGCTGACGATGTCCCCTACGCAGAGCTCACCGACTTCTACTATGTTTGGCTGAAGAGGGCCCTCAGCGACTCGGATGGAAAGAGGTTGCTCCCGAGGTTCCACTCCACGGCCTTCTTCAAGCAGGTTGGGCCAAAATGGGTGGAAATAAAGACGCAGTGGCAGGAGTTTGCAAAGAAGGAAGTCTCTATCAATGCGGGCCGCTTTGAGGGGGAGGAAAACAGGAAGGAGAGGGCCGCCGAGCACTTCGAGAACCTCTTTGCTCAGGCGTTTGTGGCGATGCGTGAGCACCTCAGGGACGATGGAATAATCGTCACTTATTACGCGCACACTGACCCGGAGAGCTGGGCGAACCTGGTTGAGGCCGGCTGGAAGAGGGCGAAGCTCCAGATAACGCGGGCCATCCCGCTGAACACTGAGTCGGAAACAAGCATCGTGAGCCGGGGCAAGCTCAGCTTGGACACGTCGATTGTTGCCGTCTGGCGGAAGCCCGCCGGGGAGAGAAAGCCTGTGCAGGTTTCGGCGCTCGGCAACGAGATGGACGCAAAGGCAAGGGAGTCGGCGAAGGAGTTCCTCCGGTATGGTTACAGGGGCCTCGACCTGCTCTACGGCGTCATGGCGGCCGTGCTTGAAGAGGTGACGAAGTATTCAGAAGTGCTCTCTCCAAAGGGCCCGCTTTCGACGGGGGAGCTCCTCAAAGGCTACGTTTACCCTGCGACGATAAGGGGCATCATCGGGGCCATCGCCGAGGTTGAGGGGGGCCAGGCGGTAACCTCGAACGAGGCGGTCTTTTATACAGCCTACAAGGTGCTCTTCGGCAACAGTGCCCTCAGCCCCAACGACATAGTCCTCCTCAACCTCGCGACCTTCACGGACGCCAGTGGCCTCATAAAGGCGGGTGTACTGAAGGAGAAGGGCTCGGCAAGCAAAAAGGAGTTCACACTTTATACGCCCGACCTGCTCGGGAAGAAGGCCCTCGATGCCAGGGAGTTCCAGAAGTTCCTTTACGAGAAGGGCCTCAACCCCCTCGAGCCCGAACCCGGGAACGCGGTTGACGTCCTCCAGCTCCTCGAATATTATGCCCTGCTCGGAAAGTCCCGCCTTGAGGAGGTCATCGAGAAGCTCAGGAGGAAGTGGGGCGCCGAAGTTGAAGAAGCCCTCGCGGTCGCAAAGCTCGTGGGTGAGTATTACACCGCCGTTTATGGCCGGTTACTGAGCCCGCTGGGGGAGGTAATAAAGGCCGATGAAAGGGCCATTGAGAAGGAACTCGAAGAGGACGGCCACTTTGAGGTTCTCCTCATGAGGAGGCTCACCAGGTACGTGAGGGGTGAGGGACTATGAGGTTTGGCCCCTTTGAAGTCTGGGACGATGTTCTTGATGAAACCCTCGACATGCAGGTCGCCCCGGAACTCGGGGACGTCGTGAGCGGTAACGCCCACAGGGTCTACACCGACTCAAAGGAGTTTTTCAGAAGGACTTACTTTACGGATGCTATGCTTGATGTTCTTGACAAGATCATAAGGACCCTCGAGGGCCGCGAGAGGCACAACATCTTCCTCATTTACTCCCTCTTCGGCGGCGGTAAGACCCACACGCTCCTCACTGTCTACCACGCCTTCAGGGACCCCGAAGCTATGCTCGACCCTGAAGTCCTTGCCGGCCACGACCCCGAGAAGAGGGAGAAAATAAAAAACCTGGCGGAGAGGATAAAGGCGCTCGGCGGCGTCAAAATCGTTACCGTTTACGGTAAGGGCAGGCTCGGCCAGCCGAGCAAGCCCCTCGAGGTCGGGCCGTACAGTGTGAAGACGGTCTGGGGTTACATTGCCCACTCCCTCGGGAAGTACTCTATCGTTGAAAAGAACGATGAAAACGCCACCGTGCCCGATGTTGATACTTTGAGAAAACTTTTTGATAGGAAGGTTGTTCTCCTCGTTGACGAGGTCGTGGACTACTTCGACAACCTTTACAACTCCGGGAACGAGGACGACAGGCGTTATGCAAATAATGTTGACAACTTCTTTGACAGGCTTGCCACGGCCCTGCTCGGCTCAAGCAGTGCGATGGTCATGACGTTGCCGATGGAAAAGAAGGAGGGGGTCTTTGAAGTCGAGAAGGAGTACAACAGGGAAGTCGTCATGGCCATCTGGTCGGCCGTCAGCAGGGTCGGGGGCTCGGAGCTTTACTCCCCGATGAGGACTTCCGGGGCGGGCAACGAGCTCGTTGAAGTCCTCAAAAAGAGGATTTTCAGGGGGATTGACGACGGGGAAAGGATAAAGACCCTGACCAGAATGCACTCCGAGCTCAGCAATAAAGAAATCTTTGGCGACGCGCACAACCTCGAGGACGAGCTGAGGAGGAGTTACCCGTTCCACCCGGAGTACGTGGATATACTCAGGACGATAATCGAGAGGGCCGGCCTTCAGAGGACGAGGGACATGCTCAGGATCACGAGGATTGTCATGAGGGAAATTGTTGACAGGTATAAGAAAACGGGCTTCGTCCCCTCGATGGTAATGCCCCACCACATCGACCTCAGGAATGAGAAGCTCAGGGGCCTGCTGTTCGGCAAGAGCGAGACCTTCATGGATTACGCCACCATCGTTGACACCGACATTGAGGGGAGCAAGTTCAAAGACTTCTCCAAGCCCGGGCTCGCTGAGATAGTCCTCAAGTACGTCTTCTTGAAAACATACTCATTCGACTCGCCAGTCCCCCTGCCCGGCTTCCCCACGCCGGATTCAATCGCGAGGGGCGTTTATGAACTAAACGAGTTTGACGCCAACGGATGGCTCCCGACCGACATCAAGGACACTGTCGACGAGATAATGTCGAGTGTCCGCTTTGTTTACCTCAACAAAAAGGACAGGGTTCTCTGGTTCTGGCGCATTGCCAACGTGGCCCAGATGGTGGAGAGCAGGGCAAGGGAGCTTCTCGAAATGCGCTTTGGAGAAGTGTGGAACGAGCTCGTCGAGCACGTGAACAAGATAGTCAGGGAGAGAAAGAGCATTACTACAACGAGGGGTAGGGGCGCGAAAATCGAGGATCACGTGACGTTCTTCAGGGAGCAGTACATCGTCGTGGCGAAGGAGCCGGAGGAGTTCAACGACACCCCAGATTACAAGCTCCATGTGCTTGTGAGGGACGACGTTGATGAGAGAACTCTGAGAAAACTGATTTACGCTTATGGGACCGGTACGAGGACTTACAGGAATACCGTTGTCGTCTGTTATCCGGTTGAGGGAAGCTTTAGGCATCTCCTCGAGACGACGGCGAGGATAATGGCCTGCAACGAGGTCATCAGGGACATCAACGTCAAGTACGGCCAGTTCGGTGAGGAAGTTGTCAAGATACAGACGAACATGGTGAAGGACATCGAGGGCAAGGCCCGCGAAGACCTTGAG
The DNA here is from genome assembly GCF_055384795.1 of Thermococcus waiotapuensis. Taxonomy (NCBI): domain Archaea; kingdom Methanobacteriati; phylum Methanobacteriota; class Thermococci; order Thermococcales; family Thermococcaceae; genus Thermococcus; species Thermococcus waiotapuensis. The sequence goes on from NZ_AP042429.1 coordinate 125,664, forward strand.
GCACAGATTGTGAACTCCTTCAGGCAGGTGGCTTATCCGGAGAACGACGATGTCCGCATCACCAGGGCCCAGTCCAGCTCAAAGTCGGTCGTTGAGAACGTTTACTCCACCCTGCTCAGCAAGGGCAAGATTGTTAACGAGTTCGACTTTGAATGGCTCGTTGATACCCTCAGGGACGTCGGCGTTGAAGTTCTGAGGCCCGAAGGCTACAGGGTCTCGGAGCTCATTGCAATAATAAGAACCAACACGCGCCTGCCGATGATTGAGGACAGCCACATCAGCGGGGCCATAAAGAACGCAATTCGTGACCTGAAGATTGGCCTTGAGCGCGATGGGGAAGTGTTCTTCAAGAAGGTTGACAACGAGGTCCCCACATCCGAGGAGGAGGGCAACCCGCCCAATGCCGTTGAGCCGAGTGACATAATCCTGCCGAGGGAAACCGCCCTCCACAGGCAGGTCTGCAGTCTACTGAAAAATGAGAAGGACTTAATCGTGCCGAGGGAGGATAAGGACTTCAGGGTGAAGACGTGGTACGAGGTTTATTCGTTATCCTCGGAGATTGGAATTCCATTGAAGAGCATTGTAACGGGCGGAAACGACTGCAGGGTAAAGGATGAATACTTCGACATGGTCCTCTGGGGCCACATTGTTGAGAGGAGGGAGGAAACGCCGGTAACAGAGGGTGAATTCGAGCTTGAGATTGGAGTGCCCCAGGTGAAGGAGAAGCCGGGGAAGCCGGTTCAGCTTGAGGTAACGGTCGTGCCCCTCGGAAGGGACTCTTTCACGGTGGAGCTCTCGGTGACCCGTGGGGAGCTCGACTCCGATGAAGTTAAGCTTGAAGGCGGAAAACCGGCAAAGGTTACCTGGACAATAATCATGCCCGAGACGAAGACAACCGCAACGATTGAAGGACGGAGCCCCAAGAGGACGCGTTACCTGGACGTGGGTTTAATCCCCGACCTTGGCAAGAAAATCGTTGAAACTGATACCCTCAAGGAGGAGCACAAGGGCATGTTCCTGACTTCAATCCTTGGCATTGAGGACGTTGAGACGCTGAGCCTTGTCCCCGAGAACGTTAAGGGCACCGTAAGCGGAAGCCTGAGGATTGACAGGCCGCTTTGGGAGGGCCGCTTTGAGGGTGTGGAGAAGGAGGTGCTTGCGTATCTCGTGAGGGAGACGGAGGAATTACTCGGTGGAAAAGCAAATCTTGAGGCTGATCTCAGCCTCTCGGAGGAAGTGGTGGTCGATGACCTCCTCTTCGAAAAGCTCAGGCCTTTGAACGGGAAGGTTTTGTTCAGGCTCAGGAAGGAGGAGGGTTGAAGTGGAGGGCAGCGTTGAGTACCAGGTGAACCTCAGATACATAAAGAAGGCCTTCCTCCCCGTAACGCGGGAGCAGAAGCTGGTCGAGTTCATGCCGGTGTTCAGCGTTATGGGCGCAGGGGAGCAGAAAAAAGTCCTGGGAAAAGTGGAGGCGAGGGCAAGGGTTTACCTCCCCGAATTTCTCAATTTTGCCAAGAAGCTGGGCTACAGGATCGAAGCAAAGGAGAGCCTCCTCGAGTGGCTGAACCTGTCCCCCTCAGAGAAGGAAAGGCTTGAGTACAGCGGGGACAAGCGGATAATCCTGAGAACCAGCGATGATTACGCTTACCTCCGTCTGATGATTTACGGCGTTGTCATGTCGGCCCTAAAGACGCCCGCGGAGTGGGGTCAGCTCGAGGACTACGTGCTCTCGATGGAACCGATACAGCTCCACTTCTGGGCCTCTAAGTTCAAGAACGCCTACTGGAAGTACAAGAACCGGAGGAAGCTTGATTACCTCGCAAAACGCTTCCTGGAGGTGGAGTGGGTTTGAGCGAGAAGGTTCCAGAAGGAATTTTGCGGGACGTTCTCCTCCACAGTCCCGCACTCTTTTACACCACTTTGACGGCCCCCGGGAGGAAGCCAATAACTCCGTTCAGGCACCAGTTCCAGCCCCTTTACCATGCCATGATCACCCGGCCGGTGAGGATGCTCATCGCCGATGAAATTGGGCTGGGGAAGACTGTCCAGGCGCTGGCCATTGCGAGGTATCTTCAGCTGAGGGGAGAGGCTAAGAAAATCCTTGTCCTCGTGCCGAAGATTCTCCGCGAGCAGTGGGAGCAGGAGATAAGAAGGGTCGGGGATTTTCCCACAGTAATCGAGAACGGCCACGAGGTTGAGAGCAAGCTGAGGAATGCGGATGGATACGTGGTTGTCTCGATTGACCTCGCCAAGAGGTATCCCCACAATGAGAAATTTCTTAATGTCCCGTGGGATTTGGTGATCGTTGACGAAGTCCATAATAGTACCCTCGGCACTCAGAGGTATGAGTTCCTCAGGGCCCTTGTCGGGAAGAAAAAGGATTTCAATGTAGTTTTTCTTTCGGCGACGCCCCACAGGGGCAATCCGGTTGATTATCTCGCGAGGATAGCTCTACTCGACCCGACCATTATGGACCAGTTCCGGAACCTTGACAGGCCCGATTTTTACAAAAAAACCCGGGATACGCTCGTTTTGAGGAGGACAAAAAAGGTCGTCAATGAGCTTGAGGGCAGGGAGGTTTTCAAAAAATGTCATTTTGGTGCGGTTGTTGTTGAGGTGTCCGGGGCCGAAAGGGAGTTTCTTGGCAGGCTCGATGAAGTGCTTTTCGAAATGACGAAGAACGCCGGGAAAAACTCTCCGAGGGCTCTTCTTGCAGTTCTTGTCAAAAAGAGGGCGTCATCGAGTTATGAAGCGGCGATGAAGACGATCCGCAAAATTGTCGATAGTGTGGGCTCCGGCGGGGGAGGGAATGCTGAAAAGATTGACGAGTACATCAAAAGTCTTTTTGGCCTCGGCTATGACGAGATTGAGCTGGAGGACTTCAACGATCTCGATGACGTTGTCGAAAAAATAATTGAAAGCTACTCCCCTCTTCTCGACAGAAAACAGGTCGAGTCGTTCAAAGAACTTCTCGAGCTGGCAAAGCAGATCGGAGAGAATGACAGCAAACTCGAAATGGTTGCCAGGATTGTTTCACACCACCTCGGGCGGGGGGAGAAGGTGATAATCTTCACGGAGTTTAAGGACACGCTGGAATACGTGAGGAGAAAGCTCCCCAGGATCCTTGCAGAGAAGTACAACGTCGCGCTTGGAAATGAGGATATTTCGGTCCTTTACGGGGGAATGTCGAGTGGAGAAGTAGAGGAGCAGATGAAAAAGTTTGAGAGGCATGGAAAGCTTTTGGTCTCGACTGATGTCGCCTCGGAGGGGTTGAACCTTCAGGTGGCCAGCGTTGTTATAAACTACGAGGCTCCCTGGAGCCCGATAAAGCTGGAACAGAGGGTTGGGAGGATATGGAGACTCAGCCAGCCGAGGGAGACAACCGCTTACACTCTGTTCCTGGCGACGGAGGCAGACCTGTATGTCCTGGAGAACCTTTACCGGAAAATCATGAACATAACCGAAGCCATCGGAAGCGCCCAGCACATTGGCAAACCCGTTTTTGGAAAAAAGATGTTCTCCGGGGATTTTGAGGCCATATGGAAGGAAGATGCGGCGGAAGAGGGCACTCCGGGAGAGGAGCCTTCCGAGTACGACCTTGTGCTTGCATCAATAAAGAGGGAAATGACCGGTTATGTGGGAGCCATAGTGCGTACTCTGAGGAACCTCCGCCAGAACATTGAGAAGATGGTTCCTTCCGACACGGCGAGGCAGGTTCGGGAGGAGCTCGAGCGTATACTCGCCCGGAGGGACTTTGACGGGGAGGAGGTCTCCAGAGTGCTGAGGGTTTACATCACCGAGGTTTTAGGGAGGAAGAACGTCCCCGAGATTTTGCCGGTTCTCCATGATATCGTCGGGGGAGGGCCCTCGGAGTTGGAGCCGGTGAGGATTGGTGTGCGGGGTATGAGTGGTATTGAGTACCTTTACCTTGTGCGGCTGGTCGATAAGGAATCTGGGAAGGAGGTTCACCGTTATCCTGTCCTCATAAAAGGTGAAAATTTTGAGCTCTTCTATGGCGTCGAGCTGCTGGAGCACCTTACTGAAGTGTTTTCGCGGGGTTTTGTTGTTATTGGCCGGCCGGAACCCACTATGGAGGAGCGTGTGGCATCTTCCAAGGTCGAGACGTTTGCCAGGGATAGGCTTTACAGCCTCAGGACAAAGTACAGAGACTACGAAAATTCGCGGGGCAGACTGAAGGGGGAGGGCCTCTTCAGGAGCACGGTGGTTCAGGTGACTGAGGTGCTGAGAATCGAGGGCATCAGCGAGGAGAGGTTCAACATATTAAAGTACATTCCAGGTGTTATTCTCGACGTTTATGGGTTCTCGGAGGAAGACGTAGAAGCGCCAACGGATGAGTACAGGCACATCACTGAAAGGAACTTTGTTCCCCTGGAGGACATCCTGGAAAGCGAGCGGAGGGCGATGGAAGTTGTCCTGGAGCTCGAGAGAAAGAGGCTGGAAAGGAAGTATGGCTCCGGTGGAGACTGGAAAGTCGAGGATGTCTCTTTGAAAGAGCATTATGACGTTAGGGTCGTTGAGCCCGAGGGGGAGAAGTTCATTGAGGTCAAGGGGCACAAGTCGCTTCTGCTTACCGCGGAGGTCACGTCTGCAGAGTATGAATTCGCAAAAAGTCATAGGGACAGGTATTGGATTTATATCGTCGCGAACCTTGGAAAGAACAGGCCGGTCATTTTGAAGGTGTTCCATCCCTTTGAGAGGGATGCTAAGGTTTATGCTGTCCTGGAAGATGGGGAGGAAGTTGAGATCACCGGAAAGGTCAGTGTTGGTGTGAGGGACAGGGTCCGGAAGGTGCTCTCGGTGGGGTGATTCTTTGGTATTGCTTTGTGGGGACTCCACAAAAGATATGTATACCAAAGACAAAAGTAAGAGGGGTGGTTTGAAATGAGGTACTGGCTCTGCATCACAAATCGCGACAACTGGGAGGTTGTTAAGAACAGGAACGTCTGGGAAGTCGCGAAGAGGCACAAGAACACTATCGCCAAAGTTAAACCCGGCGACAGGCTTGTGATTTACCTGAAGCAGGAGCGGAAGGACAGGGAAGTCCTCGAACCCATGGTCGTGGGCATCTTTGAGGTCGTTAGCGAGCCTTATGAGGATTCAACGAGGATCTTCAAAAGCCCGCCACACTCAAATGAGACCTACCCGCTGAGGATAGAGGTTAAGCCCCTGAAGCTCGGCGAGCTCGACTTCAAGCCGCTGATCCCGAAGCTGAAGTTCATCACTAACAAAAAGAAGTGGAGCGGGCATTTAATGGGCAAAGCCATGAGGGAAATCCCAGAAGAGGATTACAAGCTGATTGAAGGGCTCCTTTGACTTTTCATCTTTTTAGTTGTTATCCAGAACAGTCAGCAACTTTCCGCCAGCGCTTGCTCTGTAAGGGCCGTTATGGGGCCGGGGCCGGGATTTGAACCCGGGCTAGGGGATCCACAGTCCCCTGTGCTAGACCAGGCTACACCACCCCGGCCACTTCCAGCTAAACCTTTTGGGTTAGCTTTATAAAGTTTTCGCCAGAATCCCTGAAAAACGCCCCGATAAGTGGTTGTGTGGCAAGAGAAGGTGCTAAAACTGAAATTTAGCCCAAAACCAGCTGGTGAGGTGTTTTGAGATGAAAGCCAAGCGCGAGGCTCTCGCGGGTCTCTTCACGGCAATGAAGGAAGGAAAGGTGGACGGGGACATAATTGACCTTCTCCTCCTCATCAACTCGATCAGGGGGATATACACGACTTCCTCCTGCTCCGGCAGGATAGGCATAATCGAGGAACCTGCCCTGGGAGCGAAGCCACTCTCCCGGTGGCTGGTGAAAGTTCACAGGCCTATAAAATTTGAGGAAGCGCGGGAAGCTCTGGGGGACGCGAGGGAAGGCCTTATCTTCCTCAAGAGCCAGCCACCGATTTTCCACATCGTCGCAGAGGACAGGAAAAGGGCCAAAAAGCTCCACGAGATTGGACTGGCCAGCGGCTTTAAATACACCACATTTAAGGTCATCTCCAGCCGCTACCTCGTCGAGATAAACGCCACGGAATACCTCACCGCCCCCCTCGGGAAGGACGGGAAGGTCTTAGTAGACGAGGGTTACCTCCGCTTTGCCGTTGAGGTCGGCAACTCCATGCTGAAACGCTCGAAGGGGAGACTCCCGCGGCTGGAGGAAAACTTCAGAAAGCTTAGGGAAGAGCTTGGTGAGGATGAGCTGTTCTACGAGCTTGCTGAGAAGTTTGAAATGGGGAACTGGAGAATCCCCTAGCGCATCTCGTTCCATCCGGGATTTCCGTATCTCTCTTCCACAAGCTTCTCCGCCAGCTCGAGCTCGTAGTCGGTGAGTTCGCTCTCTTCCAGCGGAAAAGCATTGGAGAAGCTCTGCTTGAGCAACTCGTAGGCCTCCCAGCGGCTGAGCTTTATTCCTTCGCGCTCAAGGGTTGTAACGCGCTCCCATATGCCTGAAACGCCCTTATCTCTGAGCTTCTCCCCCGAAACCCTCAGAACTCTTCCGAGAATATCGACGCGCGTGGAGTACATGAATGTGCCGTGCTGTAGAATCACTCCTTTCCTTCTCGTCTGTGCCGAGCCGCTTATTTTCTTTCCGTTCGCTATAATGTCGTTCAGGCCAGAAAAGCCCGCTTCGAGGCCGAGCTCCTTAAGCGCATCAACGAGGGGGCCGGCCAAATAGCGGTAGCTGCTCTCGACGTTCTTCAGGGCAGGGTGGAAGTCCTCACCAATGACAACAGAATAAGTTATCTCCCCGAACTCGTCGTGGAAGACGCTTCCTCCGCCCGTAATCCTCCTTACCACCGGAATGCCAAGCTTTTTCGCCTCTTCGAGGTTGACATCGTGGACGATGCTCTGGAAGCGGCCCATGGTTACTGAGCTTGGGCTGAAGGCGTAGAGCCTCACCGTGTCCGGAACCCTTCCCTCGATTCTGGCTTGCATTATTGCTTCGTCTATCGCCATCTGAACCTCGGGCCTGGCTACAATGAGCGGGATGAACCTCATCTGGAACCACCAGGGTTAAAAGGCCTTGGGAGTTTTTAAGCCCAGCGATGATGACGCCAAGCCCTTCCGAGGGGACGATGAGGAGAGTGGTCACCACTGAGCGTTTAATGAACCTCTGTCATCCAGAGAACACACAGCAAGACATTCGATAGGGTTAAAAGGATTAACTCCCTTATCCTGTGGGGGGAGAACGCCAAATTGAGGGATAAAAATGCCTCATAGTTCAACCAAACCTGAAAGAAAACTCTCAGAGTGCAAAAGTACTGCCTGCATAATGGACGTCCTCTTTGAAGAGAACCTCCTCAACGCCGAGAAATCCAAACTCCTTTACGGCAAACCAAAACTAATTGACCGCGTTCAATTGAGCAAAGTCAGGGGAATGCTACTCGGAGTTCCCATCGGAGATGCCCTCGGTTCGCCGTTTGAGGGGAAGCCACCCAGTGAAGAAAATTTCAGGATGATAAACGACTACCTGCCGGAAGCGCACATCACGGATGACATCCAGCTGACTTTTTGGACCATTGAGGTGTTCTTGGAGAGGAATGGTTCGACCCGAAAGCCCTAGCGGACAGGTTCAGCTCTGAATGGATAATTGGAATCGGAAAGCCGTGGTATCTTTCGGGGGTTGAGAGTGCGGGGAACGGTGCTTTAATGAGGCTTTCCCCTGTTGTGATACCCCATTTACTAAACCCTACCGGAGAACTGTGGAGCGATGCTGAGGGCGATTTCTCCCGATACAGTCCGAGGTTCGGAAAATTCAAATCCTATTCCGGGCCAGCCTGGGAGTTCGTTGAGAAAACCTTGGAAAAGGCTCTCTCCAGTGGGTGGAGTCTTCTTGACTTGAACACCGCCGTTGGCTCGGGTGCGTATCTCCTCGAGATCGTGCCGATGGCCCCCTACACAATGATGCTCTATGCTGATGACCCGACGAAAGCAATTACCCTGGCCGTTTTCAGCAGTAAAGACAGCCGATACTGTCGGAGCGATAGTTGGCTATTTGGTTGGAACCCTTCACGGGGTTAAAGCGTTCCCTGAACATTTACTTACCCCGGTACTTAATGGGAACCTCATGCCACGCATCTTTGTAGACTTGGTCGTTAAAGTAGAGACTTTCCTCATGAAGCCGGCAAAGGGAAACCTTTTGAATGGGCATATCTGGAGGTGAAAGTCAATGGACAACAGGCCTGATCTGGTGTCTAGCCTTAAGGGCGGACTCTGGGGGTCGTTGTGGGAGACGCTCCCCTCCCTAAGGATATTCCAATGCTCGACGGGCTTTGGAGCGATGACTCATCCCTAACTCTGGCGACCGCCCACGCGCTAAAAGACGGTTACAGTCTAGAAAGAATTGCTCGGAATTTCATCAGCTGGTACTATGACGGGGAGTTCACTCCAAGGGGGTACGCTTTTGATGAAGACCTCACGACGTCACGTGCGATAGAACGCTTGGCTGAAGGGGTCTCACCATAAAGAACCTCGAAGAGCGACTCCGGATGATTCATGAAGTTTCAATGCTGGCTCACGCTCATCCGCGCTCCCTCGTAGGTTGCGGCGTTTATTCGATGGTGGTCTGGAACATTCTAGGCGGGCTTGACAAGTTTGATGCATATTCAGAGGCAGTTGAACTTGCTGGGAGATCCAATGGAACCCTTTTCGCGGGAGCTTGAGCACGAGTTTGCTGAATCGGAAATTCAAGGGAGTGGTTACGTTGTTCACACCCTGGAGGCGGCTCTCTGGGCCTTTTTGAGAAACAACAGTTTTGAGGATGCGGTTAGAGAGGTTGTCTCACTGGGGGGAGGATAGTGATACGACAGGCGCGGTGGTTGGAGGGCCGGCGGGAACGTACTATGGCTTTGAAGCCGTTCCTGGGGAGTGGCTTGAGAAGATAGAGGCCAAAGAACTAATTGACAGGATAGTCAATGATTTCGTGTTTTCTCTTATTTGAGCGAGGAGGTGGGCAGTAGGGGGTTACTGCGTTCATAGTTGGTGGGACAAGCTGAACTTTACGCTCGGAATACTAACTCCGGGTTAGTGGAAAGCCCCTGAGTAAAGCACTCGAAGAGCACGTACAGGCTTTGGTGAAACTTTTGCCGGGCAAAAGCTTCTATGGTAGCCCCGCCGGGATTCGAACCCGGGTCGCTCCCAATCAGCCCCATTCTTTTGTTATCCCTTCCACGAATCTCATGATCTCCATCCAAACCCTTTCAAACTCTGGGAGTTCCTTCAGCTGGTGCCCAAGACTTTTCTCCCATGCTCTCCAATAATACTCTTTGTTGTCTTTTAGCCACTCTAAATCCGGTCTAACGCCCTTATTCTCGAATTTCTCGGGCAGTATCTTTAACACGGTTTTCAGATCAATAAACTCCTTCAGCGCCCAGACGTCGTAAAGATCCCTCGGCCGAGTCCGCTGAAAAAGCGCCCTAACCTTCTCCGCAAATATCTCCTCAAGAGGATAGGCCTTAACCCGAACCATACGAAATCTGGAAAAATCCGAGTAACTGTGGAGAACCCGTTTATCCTGAAGGGGTAGGAGGATCTTCTCGTACCGTTCGAGGGTTATGTCCATCTTAATCCTCGCGGGAACTCCGGTTCGGCTCAGCAGTCTAAACGGGATCTTGATCTGAAATCCCAGGAGCTGTCCGATGTAATGTTCCACGCCAAACCTTTCCTCAATTAGAGGTTCCATGAACTTAACGGGTCCCTCATTTGCGAAGTCAACAGCCCTTCCGAGAATTTCTCTAAACATTTCAGCGTCTCTCGCTCCTATTAGGGTGTAATCAAGATCCTCCGAAAAGCGGTAGCCCTCAATGTAAGCCTTCCTGATGCAGGTTCCCCCCTTGAATGCCAGTTGCCTCCAGAGTCCGCTTTTCCAGACCCCGTAAAGCATCCAGCTTATTGCGTAATCCTTTTCGACAGTGGAAATAGGAACTCCTAGTCTCTTGGCCTTCTGCTTTATCTCATCCTCTATCATTCAAGCTCACCCCAGTAATCTTCGGGAACATTCACTCTAAGGCCCCATTTGCGGTCAAAACGGCCCTTCGAGGGCATTGTCGGGTCCAGCAGGGGGAAACTCCTGAGGCTCTTCTCATGTATTTTTATTTCTCTCTCAAGGCCAAGTCCAAGCCTTTCGCTGAGAAAACCGAGTCTCTTCAGAACTGCCGTGTTCCTCATTTCCTCCGCGTACTCCAAAATGGTTTCTCTATCAAAAGAACCGTTTCTTAGCGCTTTCATGACTTCTATGATGCCTCCGCAATACTGGGGCTTATCGAGGCAGTCAATTAACGTCTTTTCAGGGTCGGTTATGCTGATGTTTCTCCTGCCTACCTTGATAGTGTCCAGTCCAAAAAACTTGTGGGGTCTGACGGTTATGACCTTAAACCTTTGCCCTCCGATGCTCATTTCTCTTGGGTACCCCCTCTTTCGGGGAGTCTGGACAAACGCTATTCCGGGAATCTGCTCGGTGAGTCCGTAATAGTTGAGGGCGCTCCAGTAGGCGATAGCGGAGGGCTTTACGATTAACGATGCCAGAAGAAACTCGTCTGTGGCAGGTGGCTGGCTTGGATTAGGGGTTACTGCATAGATGCCCCTTGTGAGCCTCCTCAGAAACCCCTCCTTGGTAAGTTCTCGTAGATAGTAGTTCAGGAGCTTGCCATCTATCCCCAGCTTGTTCCTTGCCTCCATGACTGTGAATGCATCGCCCATTTCCATAAGCTTCCTGAGCACTGTCATCTTGTTCATTTTTTCTCACCTTATGCTAAATATCTTTGGGATTATTTAAGAATTTTTAAATTTAAGTTTTTGGTTACGAGTCCGAGCGAAGGAACAGGCCGAACTTTACGCTCGGAATACCCAACCTGGTTAGTGAAAAGCTCCCGAGTAAAGCACTCGAAGAGCACGTACAGGCTTTGGTGAAACTTTTGCCGGGCAAAAGCTTCTATGGTAGCCCCGCCGGGATTCGAACCCGGGTCGCGGGATCCAAAGTCCCGCATGCTTGGCCGCTACACCACGGGGCTGCCCGGTAGAAGGAGCGGCCTTTACCTTATAAAATTTAGGATTGAGCCTTCGGCAGAATCGATGGTGGGGGCGCGGGGATTTGAACCCCGGTCCGCGGGTTTCTCCGGGTCAGAGCTCCAAAGGCTCATCCCCTCTCAGCAAACCCGCAAGTCCTCATACCTCTGGAGCCCGCGATGATGGACCAGGCTACACCACGCCCCCGTCCGGTTTTAGCTAATCTCCCGGGGTTTATAAGTTTTGTGATGGCGGAAGTTTTATTAACTTGAGGTGCAAATATAATGGGGTGGTTGCCGTGGAGGAGCCTATAGTTATCGGAAAGGACAAGTTCAGGGTAAGCGAGGAGGAGACTGCAAAGAGGGAGCTCAGGGTTGTCAAGGTCCACGACGAGGTCATTCAGGTTCAGGAGGAGGTTCACGGCATCATAGCACTCGTTGGTGCGAGCTCGAGCGTCAATATCAAGAAGGAGGAACTTAAAAACCTAATTAAGGTAGCAAAGGAGCAGTTCGGCTGGACTGACATCTGTGAGTGATCCTCTTCTTCCCTTTTTAGAACGCCCGAATTTGACGCTTTTTTGTGTATCATCGGCGGTGATATTAACGTTTTATAAGCATAAAAGTGGTTATGGTTACGGTGGTTTGCATGCTGGTTGGGGAGAAGGTCACACTCAGCGTTATAAAAGCGGACATCGGCGGCTGGCCGGGACACTCAAGGGTTCACCCCCAGCTCGTCGAGACTGCCGAAGAAATCCTGGGCAGGGCCAGAGGGGAGGGGACGATAATAGACTTCTACGTCGCTACCTGCGGCGACGACCTTCAGCTTATAATGACCCACAAAAAGGGCGTTGACAGCCCCGAGGTTCACGGTCTCGCCTGGGATGCCTTTAAAGCGGCCACTGAAGTTGCCAAAGAGCTGGGCCTCTACGGGGCCGGTCAGGATCTCCTCAGGGACGCTTTCAGCGGTAACGTCCGCGGTATGGGGCCGGGCGTTGCCGAGATGGAGATAACCCTCAGAAAGAGCGAGCCCGTTGTTACCTTCCACATGGACAAGACCGAGCCCGGAGCCTTTAACCTCCCGATATTCAGGATGTTTGCAGACCCCTTCAACACTGCCGGACTGGTGATTGACCCTAAGATGCACATGGGCTTCCGCTTTGAGGTCTGGGACATCCTCAAGCACAGGCGCGTCATCCTCAACACGCCGGAGGAGCTCTATGATTTGTTGGCGCTCATCGGTGCCAAGAGCCGCTACGTTATAAAGCGCGTTTACCCGAAGGAGGGGCACTCAATAAGCAAGGACGAGCCAGTCGCCGTTGTAAGCACTGAGAAGCTCTACGAGGTGGCTGGAGAATACGTCGGCAAGGATGACCCGGTGGCAATAGTAAGGGCCCAGGGCGGCCTCCCGGCCCTCGGTGAGGTCCTCGAGCCCTTCGCCTTCCCCCACCTCGTCAGCGGCTGGATGAGGGGCTCCCACAACGGCCCGGTAATGCCGGTTCCAATGCACCAGGCCAACCCGACGAGGTTCGATGGTCCGCCGAGGGTAGTGGCACTCGGCTGGCAGATAAGCCCGAGGGGAGAGCTCGTCGGCCCGGTTGACCTGTTCGACGACCCTGCCTTCGACCACGCAAGGCGGAAAGCTGTGGAGATAGCTGAATATATGCGCAGACACGGGCCCTTCGAGCCGCACAGGCTCCCGATGGAGGAGATGGAGTACACGACCCTTCCGGGCGTCCTCGAGAGGCTTGAAGAAAGGTTCGAGGACATCGAGTGATCTTTGCTTATCCCTACCCTGCACCCTTTTAATCACCAACGTTTTTATATCCCCCCGCCGTATTTCCGAGTCCTGGCGGAAACCTTAAATATTCTTCAAAAGAGAGATAACACCCGGAGTGATACAAAGGGGTGGGAGCATGAGGTTCACCGTGCTTCACTTGAAGCTGGACGAGAAAGAGATAGAGAGCGAGAATTTTGAGAAGGATGGGGTTTACGGGGTCATAGACTACGGCCTCGAGCTCCACGAGAAGCTCGGAACTCACAGCGTAGACCCATACGACCCCAAGAACATTGTTGTGATGGGCATGGGGCCCTTCTCAGGCTCAATCTTACCCGGAGCCCACAGGCTCATGTTCTTCTTCCGCTCACCGCTCTACGGGACGCTTTTCCCCTCGGCGATGGGTGGAGCCGCTTACGCCTTCAAGAACGTTGGCGTTGACTTCGTTACCTTTGAGGGGAAAGCCGAGAAGCCTGTAGTTGTCATCCTCTACAACGACGGGGAGAACGTCAAGGCTGAGCTCCACGAGATCGAGCTGGAGAGAGTCATGGAAATATGGAAGGGCTACAGGGGCGAAGAGGGCGTCTATGCCCTTACCCAGTACCTCATAGACACCTTCGGCGGGCGCTTTGACTTTGAGTACCGCATAGCGGTCGTCGGGCCTGCCGCACTCAACAGCAATTATGGTGCCATATTCTCCCAGACACTCAGGAACGGCAAGCGCGTTGAGGGAAGTGAGGACTGGGCGGCGAGGGGTGGCTCCGGTTCAGTTCTCCTAAGGGCCCACAACGTCGTCGGGATAATCTTCGGTGGAAAGCCCAGGAAGAGGGCCTTCCCCGGTGAGGACATCTCATCCTTCAGAACGGTTAAGAGCATAGTCGAGGGCGTGCACAAGAAGCCCTACAACGACGTCATAGCCGAGAAAACAGTTAAATACAAGTACGACCCCAAGCTGAAGAGCGGCGGAACCTTTGGAGGGAACTATCCGGCCGAGGGCGACTTCGTTCCGATTCTCAACTGGCAGATGCCCTACATTGAGAAGGAGGAGCGCATAAAGATACACGAGGCTATAATGAAGCACTACTGGGAGCCCTTCAACAGGGAGGCCATAGAGCCACAGAACTGGACGAACTGCGGCGAACCCTGCCCGGTCGTCTGCAAGAAGTACGCCAACGGACACCACATAGAGTACGAGCCGAGGGAAGCCAACGGCCCGCTCAGCGGCGTGATAACGTTGAGGGCGAGCGACATAAGCGTTCCAGCGGTGGATGCGATGGGCTTCGACGCCATAGAGTTCGGTGGCACGGCCGCTTGGGTCCTCGAGCTCGTTCACCGCGGACTGCTCAGGCCAGAGGAAGTCGGCCTAAGCGATAAGCCCGACTTTACTAAGGATGCTCTACTTGAGAGGCCCGTCGAGGCGAGCGAGAAGAACGCGAAGCTTGTTGCAGAGTTGGCTCACCGCGTCGCCTTTGGGGAAAACGAGATAGCGAAGATAATTGGCCTCGGAAAGAGGAAAGCCAGCGTAATTCTGGATGAAAAGTTCAAGGACAGGCTCAGCTATGGTGAGAGCTTCAAGGACTATGCAGTATTTACACCGCTCGGCGAGGACGGCGAGATGACGCCAACGATGTACTGGGCCATAGGCAACTACATCCCGCTCCCAGTGCAGGGAAGATACTGGACGTTATACCAGTTCGGCGTCTTCCTCGAGCCCGAGGAGCTCGCCCAGAAGATAATAGCCAGCGCCCTCTGGGAGTTCTGGTACGACAACCTCGGCTGGTGCCGCTTCCACCGCGGCTGGCTGACGCCCGTCCTCAAGGCCCTCTTCATGGAGGCCTATGGGGAGAACATAGACATGGAGGAGCACGCGAGGAAGCAGATAAAGAGGCTCATTGAGTTTGCGAGGAAGGCAGGCTACACTCCAGTCTTCTGGGACAGCATGCGTGTCATAGACCTCGTCGCCGCCGGAAGCAAGGAGTTCGGGAACGAGCGCTGGGCCGAAAAGTTCAGGATAGACAAGGTCGGCACCGCCAAGGAGTACCTTGAAAAGGTTCTTGACGCCTACAGCAGGGAGCTTGGGGTGGAGTGGAGGCTGTAAAAATAAAGCTTTTTACTTCTTTTTATACCAGACGAGGGCCCCGGCTCCTACATCCAGTGCCACGAGAAAGTAGACAAAGCTCATCGAAGGTACTGCCTCCTCGCTTCTCCGTGGCTTTTCATCAAAGAGGCTAAATTTCTCGATCTCCAGTGTAGCGTTCATCATCTTTGATGTCGTTCCGACGGTGATGTAGTGAGCCGGTTTAATCTCGGTCGGAGCTTTGAAGGATCTCACGATGTTACCGTTTTCTATTATGATCGTTCTATCCGCCATCATTAATGTAATGTTTTCCCCTTTCTCCCAATGCCCCAGACTGAGGGTTTCCGATGGAAAGAACGCGTAGGCACTGCCGTTGAGGTCGAAGTAAAGTGTCACTATTGGAGCCAGGGCAGGGTATTCCCCTCCCACCGGTGACACTATGATCCCGGGCCCCTTGACGAAGGTCACGTTGGCCGCGCTGATGTTCAAGATCCTTATTACCATCGCATCCCCTGAAGTTAAGTTGAACTCAACCCATTTCTCTTGTATTGTGGCATCTACGGTTATTTTGGCGCTATTTTCGCAAAGGCCGTAACCGGAGAACATTAAAATCATTAGCGTAGCTAATCCGATTAAGCTTTTTCTAAGCACCTTTTATCACCCCTTATCGCCTCAAAGCCGTAGAGAACCAAGAGAATTGCGGGGGCCGTTATGGTCACCGTGGGGAGGTATGAACCCGAGGTAATCGTGGAAAATGCCGCGAATACAAAAAGCCCGGCCAAAAATGCTTTTGTGGTCTTTACGTTTTTCAGGGCAATCATGACGTAGCCAAGTTGGAGCGCCAGTGCCAGGAACAGCCAGAGTAGAGTTATATCGTCGAGTGTGTAGATGACCCTGAGACAAATCAGGGTAACAATGAAAGTCAGGGATTCTACCTTTTTCATGGGCGTTTGCGGAATCAGGATTGAAATAAGCACGCCTGTTATGCCGAGGATCAACAGGGTGCTTCCCTTTGTTATGCCGCTTAAAAAAGCGAAAATTAAATAGGGGAGCATTCGTGCTTCACCCCTCCTGGATTTTGGCTAAACCTTGAGTTTTCCTTTTATAAACCTTTCTTTCGCGTTGAATAAAAACTCTTCGCTGTTTATTATGTTATAAATTCATTCCAAGCAGTGTTCCAATCTTAGGATGAGCCAAAAGAAACTGGAGTAAAGGGGTTGCACACCCATGCAACGGCCAAACCCTTATATTTCTCGCCTTTTCAGTCTTTCAGGTGATAAGATGAGGGCGGTGGTGATAGGCTCTGGAATTGGCGGGCTTTTGACTTCCTCCTTCCTCGCCAAGAACGGCTACGAAGTTACGGTCCTCGAGAAGGCACCTTACATCGGCGGCCGCTTTACGAATCTGAACTACAGAGGCTTCGGCCTCTCCACAGGTGCCTTCCACATGCTTCCCCACGGCGAAGACGGGCCCTTGGCTCACCTCCTCAGGCTCCTCGGTGCAAACGTTACTATAGTGAATTCCGATCCAAAGGGCAAGATACTCTACGAGGGAAAAACCTTCCACTACCGCGACGGCTGGAAGTATCTAAGCTGGCGCGAGAGGGCGAGGGCCATGAAACTTCTCGCTGATATAAAGAGGAACAAGCTTCCCACAGGCGAAGAGGCCGAGATGAGCGGACGGGAGTGGATAAGGGAGAAAATTGGTGATAGCGAGTTCGTTGACCTCTTCATCAAGAGCTTCCTCGGCTGGGCCGACAGCGTTCTTGACGTTCCCGCTGGAGAACTGGCGAGAGAGATAAAAGCGGCCCTGAAGTGGGGAGGGCCTGGTCTCGTTAAGGGCGGCTGTAAAGCTGTGACGGACGAGCTTGCTAGGATAACCGAAGCTAACGGCGGAAAAGTTCTCACGAGGAAGAGGGCTGAGCAGATAGACCCGGACGGGAAGAGGGTCATCACAGCCGACGGGGATGAGCTCCACTACGACGTTCTCATCTCCAACATCGGCGTAAGAGAAACCGTCGAGCTAATAGGCAGGGACAACTTCGACCGCGAGTACCTAAAGCGCGTTGACTCCCTCAGGCCGAGCGAGGGCATAAAGTACAACGTCGCCCTGAAGGGCGAACCGAGGGTGGGAAACACAGTCGTCTTCACCCTCGACACCGAGAGGATAAACGGCTACAACGAGCCATCCAGCGTTTCCCCGGAGCTTGCGCCGGAAGGCTATACGCTGATAATGCTCCACCACGCACTCCAGAGCAGAAACGTCAAGGCAGAGCAGAGGAAGGGCATCGAGGACATCTACAGGATATTTTCCAGCCTCGATGAAAAGGGTGAAATCCTGCTAATCCAGACCTACCTGGATGGAAACCCCGTAAACCGGGTTGCCAGCGGGCAAACTGTGGAGGACTTTCCGATTGGGGATGTTTACATCGTCGGCGACGCCTACAAGCCCCCCGGGGGAATAGAGGTTGACGGTATTGCCCTCGGAGTGATGAGAACCCTCGAGAGGCTAAACCTCTGGAGCTTTTCTGAATGGTATCTCTGAGCCTTTATTTTGTAAACATAGACACGGATAAATCGAACCTTTTTCTGATGGACAGCCTAGGCACCTAACGAACGTTTTTATGCCCTTAATCGGAATTGTTCATCCCCGGAGGTGGGAGAATGAAGAGGGTGGTTATAGCCCTTGGCGGGAACGCAATCCTCCAGAGAGGTCAGAAGGGAACTTACGAAGAGCAGATGGAGAACGTGAGAAAAACTGCAGAGCAGATAGCTGAGATAATCCTCAGCGGAGACTACGAAGTTGTTATCACCCATGGCAACGGGCCGCAGGTTGGGGCTTTGCTCCTCCAGATGGATGCCGGCCAGCACGTTCACGGTATTCCGGCCCAGCCGATGGACGTTGCGGGCGCTATGACGCAGGGACAGATAGGTTATATGATCGGCCAGGCCCTCATAAACGAGCTTAGAAAGAGGGGAGTTGAGAGGCCCGTTGCCACGATAGTCACCCAAACCCTCGTCGACAAGGATGACCCGGCTTTCAAGAATCCGAGCAAGCCAGTGGGTCCGTTCTACGATGAGGAGACGGCAAAGAAACTCGCGAGGGAAAAGGGCTGGACGGTTATAGAAGACGCCGGAAGGGGATGGAGGAGAGTCGTTGCCAGTCCTGACCCGAAGGGCCATGTGGAAGCTCCTGTTATAGTTGACCTTGTAGAGAAGGGCTTCATAGTCATAGCCAGCGGCGGGGGCGGTGTTCCGGTAATTGAAGAGAACGGTCAGCTGAAGGGCGTTGAGGCAGTAATAGACAAGGACTTGGCCGGAGAGAGGCTCGCTGAAGAAGTAAAGGCCGACATCTTCATGATCCTTACTGACGTCAACGGTGCAGCGATAAACTACGGAAAGCCGAATGAGAAGTGGCTTGGAAAGGTTACTGTGGATGAGCTGAAGCGCTATTATGAGGAGGGCCACTTCAAGAAGGGCAGCATGGCCCCGAAGGTTCTCGCCGCGATAAGGTTCGTGGAGTGGGGCGGCGAGAGGGCCGTTATAGCCTCCCTGGACAGGGCTGTTGAAGCGCTTGAAGGAAAAACCGGGACGCAGGTTGTCAGGGGCTGAACTATATTTTCTATGTATCTATATATTTCCTATATTCACACTTATATTTTATTGCGGCAAGATATTTATAGAGCGCCCGCTATTTAATTCTGGTGAGCGAGGTGGATCCGTGGTTGCTGATAACTATAATCCTCGGTTTTGCCATGGCCTGGGCTATAGGGGCAAACGACGCGGCCAACTCAATGAGCACCGCCGTGGGGGCAAATGCTATAACGCCGAAACAGGCCGTTATCATAGCGGGAGTCCTCGAATTCATAGGCGCCTACTTCTTCGGCAAGAGCGTTACCGAGACGATAAGGAGTGGAATCATTGACCCGGCGAGGATAACAGATCCCAATGTGCTCATCTACGGCTCCATAGCGGCCCTTCTCGCGGCTACCCTCTGGCTGGTCATAGCGACCAAGTTCGGTCTGCCAGTCTCGACGACACACTCGATAATAGGAGGAATAGTCGGCTACGGAATCGTCTACGCCGGAACGGCGATAGTCAACTGGGGCAAGATGACACAGGTCGTCCTCAGCTGGATTATATCCCCCATCATCGGGGCCATAATGGCTTTCCTGGTGTTCAGGGCCATGACGAGGAGCATTTTTGAAACAGGGGACCCGGTTAGAAGCGCCCACCTCTGGTCGCCCTTCTGGATAAGCTTGGCTGCCATTGTGATAGCTACGATGTTCTACAACAAAGTCCTCCACGGGAGCGACCTAAGGACTGGCGTGATGCTTTACGGCCTCCCCGCGGGCGTTGTTACCTTCCTCGTGGCATACCCCCTGATAAAGCTCCACTTCCCGAGCGACGACCCGTTGGTAGGTGTCGAGAGCATATTCAAGCGCGTCCAGGTCATAACCTCTGGATACGTGGCCCTAGCGCATGGCGCCAACGATGTTGCCAACGCGATCGGGCCTGTGGCGGCAGTCTACGCAGTGGCAAGCATGGGGATGGCGGGAATGAAGGTTCCCGTGCCCAGGTGGATACTTGCTTTGGGCGGCCTGGGAATAGCAGTCGGTGTTGCAACCTACGGCTACCGCGTCATAGAGACAGTTGGAAAGAGAATAACAGAGCTGACGAACACCAGGGGCTTCACCATAGACTTTTCAGCCGCGACCGTGGTTTTAATAGCGAGCTGGCTCGGACTGCCGATTTCAACAACCCACACCGTTGTGGGAGCGGTTGTAGGTGTTGGCCTCGCCAGGGGAGTAAAGGCAATAAACAAGGACATCGTTATTGATATAATAATCTCCTGGTTCGTCACAGTTCCGGTAGCCGCTTTGATCAGCGCGGCCATATTCAAGATCCTCCTGCTCGTGGGGTGATGGCATGCAGGTCTGGACAAAGCTCTTCGCGAAGAGCCCATTCAAGCCGCTAATAAAGCACTCCGAGGTAGTAATAGAGGCAGTCGAGACCCTCGAGAAGGCCCTCGAAGCATGGAAGAGGGAAGACTACGAGGAGATGAACAGGTTAGCGGTCGAGATAGACCGCATTGAGGACGTAGCTGACGAGATAAAGGAGGAAATCCGCGACTCGCTCAGCTCGAATCTTATGATGGCTGTCTCCAGGGAAGACATCCTCATATATCTCCACATGCAGGACAAGGTGGCCGATGCAGCCGAAGACACCGCCAAGTGGCTCCTCGTGAAGAAATCAGGCAAGATTCCCGCGGAGATCGAGGAAATAATAATCCAGATGGGAGCAGAGAGCATAAAGGCGGCAAAACTCCTCCACGAGGCGATAGTCCAGATGGATAGGGTTATAGAGAGCGGCTTCTCGGAGAACCAGATAAAGGCTGAATACAGGATAATCCAGGAGATAGAGGACGTTGAGAGCAAGATAGACGACCTTGACACGGAACTTATGCGGAAGGTCTTTGAAATTGCTGACAATCTGAGTTGGGCCGACGGTTTCTACATCCTCAACATAGCGAGAACCGTTAGCAACATCTCTGATAAAGCAAAGGATGCGGCCGAGAGACTGAGGCTCATGATGAAGCCGCCAAAAGAGTAAGGCTATTAACGGTGAGCTTCTTTTTCCACTTTCCAGAAAGAAAGAACAAGAGGGTCAGATGGCTATCATCGTCGAGGTCATCTGAACCTCGGGCATGCGCCTTATCGTTCCCGTGATGAACTGGTCAAGGTCTTTGAGGGTCTCGGTCTCGACCTTAACGATGAGGTCGTACTCCCCGTAGACCACGTAAGCCTCCTTAACCTCGGGCATTGCCAGAAGCTTCTCCATGACTTCCCTTTCCTTTCCGGCGGCAGTAACCATCAGGATAAACGCCGTCACCATGGGCATCACCAAAATAATTTTAATCGCCGAAGTATTTAAGGTTATCGAGGATTATGTTCGAGAGCCTGCTCCCCCAAAACTTCGTTGAGGAGTTTTCTGCAGAACTGGAGAAAGGCGGGATAAGCGGCCTGCAAGCTTACTCAAAGGGAACCACCAGTCTGGTCTTTACCGGAAACCTCGGGGAGAAAAAAGTAATCGTTAAGCTTCAAAGGCCGGATTCCCCCAGAAACAACTTCGAGACGGAAGCCAAACTGACACAGCTAGTGTCCAGGTTCGGAATAACGCCGCCTTTGCTTTTCACGGGGGTGTTCAAAGGCCTAAATTACATGGTCCGGGAGTTCGCCTCCGGCGAGCCCATTCTGTACGCCGACCTTGAGAAGTCCCACATAATCGAAATAGCGCTCAAGGCGGCCCTTTTAGATAGGCTCGGGTTAGACCATGGCCAGATTCAGGGAGGGAAGCACATAATAATCGGGGAGCCCGTTTATTTTATCGATTTCGAGAAAGCCAACTGGAGGAGGCCGAGAAACCTCACTTCGGCGATGGCGATGATGTTTTTGGGAGACAATTCAATAGCCAAAAGAATTAGAGAAAAGTTTTCCCTTGGCTGCGATTTTCTTGACGAGCTCAGGAATGAGCTGGTAGAATACAAAAAAACTGCAAAGCTCTCAGGAATTTTGAGGCTTCTTTCCAGACTTTAGCCTGTCCTGTATAAGGGCCAGCACCGGAACTGCAACTGCAAGGGCTATCAGGCCGAGTCTTGGATCCCAGAGGTAGTTGAAAAGGAGCATCACACCGAGGGCTATAAGTATCATAAGGAAAAGATCCCTGTCGTAAAGCCTCGACTTTGCCAGTATGTTCTGGTGCCTGGCAACGTAGGCCAGATAAGCCGGAACGCCGAGGGCCGCGAAAACAACCCCATAGTAAGTTTTGGAGAGCACGGAGATTAATATCCCGGCCGTGAATATTATCCCGACAATGGCCGTTTCTTTCATTCCACCACCCATCGGGGTTAGCGTTAGATACTTTTAAGCATCTCCTTCAAGCTTGAGCCGCAATCGGATAGGGGGCGTGTTGGCATAACGGGCATATGGCAGAATAGTTGTCATCGAGGGCAACATAGTTGACGTTGCTCAGGTAGGATCCAATCTCAAGCTCACTGTCGATGACGGGACTGGTAGGATAGTGGTGTTCATACCCTCATCCGCCATCTCAGAGCTCGACAATACTACCAGGGACAGCCTGAAGAAAGGCCTTGGAGTCAGGATGGGCGGTTACGTGGAGGAGTACCAGGGGACGCTTGAGGTCGTCCCCTACACCGGAAAGGCCATCCTTGCCCACGGGGAGCCGCTTCCTATACAGACCACAACGACTACAACAACATCCACTCCGTCATATAGAACCACGACAACAATGACTACCACGACATCCAGAACCACGACTACCACTACAACCACAACAACGGTTAGACGGGTAACCCTTGCTGACCTTGCTTCCGCCAGCGGAAACGTTACGCTCGAGGTCACCTGGGTCAAGCTCTACTACGTCAACTCTACCTATGTGATGCTCGTAAAGGATTCCAGCGGGGAGGCTAACCTGACCGTTTCCAACAAAATAATACCAAACCCCTTTGAGGCAGGGACGGGTAGCTTGCTGCGCATAACTTACGACGCTACCAACAAGAGGATTGTTTCAATATCCGTGGTGAATGCAGTCCCGGCCAGGAAAGTCAGTACCGGAAGCGTTACCCTGGACATGAAGGGGGTAACCGTGATAGTTGAGGGTACTGTAGTGGATGTATACACCGGATCAACGTATGTAAAGCTGACTGTAGACGACGGAAGCGGTAAACTCGTTGTTTTCATACCTAAGAGCGTCGCTGGCGACATGACGTTCGAGAAGGGTCAGACGGTAAGGGTCGGCGGATACGTGGATGAATACAAGGGAACCGTTGAGGTCATTCCATACACGCGGAACGTCATTGAGGTGAGGTGATGGCCGTGCTCGCCCTTTCCACAATTTTGCCCTGGTCGCTCGCAGGAGTACTCTTCGGTTCGCTGATATCCTGGATCCCGGGTTTCCACATATTCAACATCATTGCCCTCCTGGTTGCAGTCTTCGGCGTTGGCGAGTTCATGCCAGTTGAAGCGTTTCCCTTCTTCACAGTGGGTGCCATTGTGGCCTACGCCTACGTCAGCGCTATATCCAGCGTCTATTTCAGCGTTGCCGACGAGAGTGCGGTCTTCCTTCTCTTCCCGACACAGCGCTATCTGCTCCTTGGAAGGGGGCATGAAGCCGTGCTGCTCTACCTCATCGGAGCCGTTGCAGGAACGTTGATACTTGTGCTGAGCGCGCTCTTCATCTTTCCCCGGGTTCTTCCTCCGATCTACCAGGCAACGAGTCCCTACATCACCTACTTCCTGGTGGCGATAGTTGTCTTCATGTTCATGAGCGAGTGGCCCAAGGAGGGCGATAGGGGCAAGACACCTGGAGAAAGGCTCTGGCTTGCATGGAGACAGATCCTCGGAGGAATAGCCGTCTTCTTCCTTTCCGGTCTTCTGGGCTTCGTGGTTATGAACACAAACCTTTTGCCAGTGACAAGTGCCTACACAAGGCTAACACCGATGTTTATAGGCTTCTTTGGAATGTCCTGGGTTTTGCTGAACATCCTTTCAAATCCGCCGATGCTCGACCAGAAAACTGAAGATAACGTTGAGAGCAGCGTCTACAACATACTCAAGGCCAGCTTCGGTGGAGCGCTCGGAGGAACGATAGCGGCGGTTTACCCGATAATCACCGGAGGAATGGGTGCCCTCGTTGCCGGCCACATGACGAGCCAGCGCGGCGACGACGCCTTTATCATAAGTCAGGGTGTCAACAGGGTCATCTACTACGTCGGAGCCTTCACGCTGCTCTTCCTGCCAAACCTAAGACTCACGAGGGGCGCCGCTGCGTGGCTCGTCAGCTCTGTCTACACCCCCAAGAGCTACGCTGAGTACCTGGCCGCGGTGGGCGTAATCCTCCTCAGTGCCGGCATAAGCTTTCTCTTCACCTACTATCTCTCCAGGGTGATAGTCAGAAGTTTCAAAGTGGCCCACATAAGGAAGCTCTCCTACGTTGTTGCAGTGACGCTTGTGGTCATCTCCTACCTCCTGACAGGCTGGATGGGAGTAGTGGTGCTCTTCATCTCAACGGCCATAGGCATGATGGCGGCGGCCTTCAACACGAGAAGGAGCTACTGCCTCGGCGGGTTGATCCTGCCGGTTCTTATCAGCATGACCGGGAACACTGGAGCCTTTATGCACCTGCTCGGGCTGGGGTGATGTGAATGAGGGGATTTACCCATTACATATCGGGCCTTGCCGCGGTTACCTTCTTCCCCGCGCTGGTTAGTGACCTCAGGATGGGCATCCTGATCCCGGTAATAGCCGCTGCCGCAGCCTACTTTCCGGACTTCGTTGACTTCAAGTTCGGAAAGTTCTTTGCGAGGAGAGACTACGAGATAGACCCAGCGCCCTGGGATGAGAAAAAGCACTACGCTCCAAAGCTCGTCAAGATACGTGATCTCAGCGAGAAAAACCGCTACCAGTTTTTTGCCGTCAGGGGAAGGGTGGAGGAGATACTGGCCAGAGGTTCGGGAACGATATCCTACGAGATCGTTGATAAAGATGGAACCGTGAAGACGGTCAGCGAAGAGTACAACAGCATAGTCTTCACCCTAACCGATGGAACAGGAAAAATAACGGTCGAGGCCTTTGGAGACGACTACAGATTCTTTGAGGAGGAGTTCGGTGAAATCAGGGAAGGAAAGGAAATGCTGGTCTTTGGCTACGTTGACGTTGGGGAAGACGGTTCGCTCAGGCTCGTCATCAGCGACGCCCCCCACCCGCAGGGAATAGCGGAGACGATAGCGAAGGCCATAGAGGAAGCTTATCACGAAGGAGAAAGAATAGTTAAAATTCACAACATCCGCCTTCCGGGTGACGTCTACAGGCGCTTCTGGATTTACCTCGACCCGCCGAAGAAAGAAGTAAGGGTGGAGATGGGGCCGATAGTGACTCCGGGCGGCGTTTCCATAGGCGGTGAAGTCCCTGAATACAGGAAGTACGGTATAGCGAAGGTGGACGTTCCCTTCGTCAAGACCTATCCCAAGCCTACCAGCGTTGACTCCTTCTCGGGGCCGGAGATCGCTTTCAGGAAGACCGAGTTCAACGGGAAAACTGTAGTTAAGGACCGCTTCCTGCCCTGGCACCACGGCTTCAGCCACTCGCTCACGATGGGCATCATAATAGGCCTCATCGTCTTCGCCTTCTTCAAGCTGATAGGGTACAGCCACGCAACCGAGCTCGCCTTGGCCTCGATGCTCGGCCAGTGGCTCCACGTCTTTGAAGACCAGCTGGGCTTCATGGGAAGCAACCTGCTTCCGCCGATTACAAAGGACGTGGTTCCGGGCTTCAAGCTCGGCGAGAGCGGCAGTGGATTGACCAACTTCTCCACGGCCTGGCTGATGATAGCGCTGATGATATGGAACTTCAACCGCTTCACGGACCCGAGGCCGATTCCGATCAGCGACATGAAGCTGCTCCTCTATCTGATATGGCCGTCGATAATAGGCTTTGGAATAGCGATAGCCAGGAGCTTCAAGCTCAGAAGAGAGATAGCCCAGCTCATGGACTACTACACGAATCTGGATGCTTTCGAAGAGCTGGAGGAAGTCGGGGGGATTTAACCTCCATCCCTTTCCGGTTTTCTCGCAACAACGCCGAGCGCTTCCTCGACGCGCTTAACACCAACGAAGCCAGCCTTTCTCAGGCGCTCCATGACGCCTTTCTGGAGGTCTTTCCCCCTGTACTTCTTTCCAGGGTTGCCGACGTAGTGGAAGAGCCTTCCCCCGGGCTTTAAAACCCTAAAAAGCTCGCGGTAGAACTCCTCTGAATAAAGCTCCCCAGCCAGGGAAAAGCGCGGCGGGTCATGGATTACCACATCAAAGCTTCCGTCTTTGAACCTCTTAACGACCTCGAAGGAATCCCCCTGGATGACCTGAACCTTCCCTCCAGTGAAAAGCTCCCTGCTCCAGGGGTTTATCTTAGCAAGCTCAAGGACGTTCGGGTCCTTCTCAACGGTTATCACGTAGGCCCCCCTCTTTGAGGCCTCGATGGCGGTGTAACCGAGCCCCATGCAAGTATCAAAGACAGTCTCCCCCTCCCTCGGGTTTACCGCGTTCACCTTGTTCCTCGTGTCCTGGAGGGGGTTCACTTCCTTCGTGCGGTGCATTCTAATCCCGTTTATCTCTATGGTAGGAGGGATCGTCGGGACGAGCTTGTAGTAACCTTCCCCCGCTATGGCAGCCTTGTAGACTCCGCCACTTTTGACGAAATAGACCGAGGAGTCGTCCTTGGCTATTCTCTCGATAACACTTTTTTCAACCTTCGTCCCGTCGGGAAAGACGAACTCCTCGCCTTCGCGAGTGATCTCGAACGTCTTGTTCGTCTTTCGGAGGTCAAGGTTCACCCTTACCTTGCCGCCCGAGAGGAGTAGCCTCGCGGCTTCCCTGTGTGTGAGAAAGTACACTTCGTCCACCGTTCTCACCTGCGTAATACACTCTGGAAAACCTTTTATATATGATGGCCAAACTTACTAAGAGGGTAGAAGGGAGGGTACTAAATGGACGTACCGGTCAGGATCCCCACGGGGGTTAAAGGGTTTGACGAAATCATAGAGGGTGGTCTTTTACCGGGTAAAACTTATCTCCTCACTGGCCCTCCTGGGAGCGGCAAAACGACTTTTTCGATGCACTTCCTTCTTGAGGGGGCCAGAAAAGGCGAGAACACGGCTTACTTCTCCCTCATCCACGATCCACTCGAGGCAGTTAAGGACATGGCTCGCTTCGATCCCTCCGTGTGGAGCTATGTGAAGTCGGGCAAGATATTTCTCCAAGACTACGGTAAGACCCTCTGGAAGGTAGCCGGCAAACCCCCGACATGGGGGAGCGTTTTGATGAGCATCAGGGAGATAGCCGCGTCCCAGAGAGTATCCAGGCTCGTGGTGGATCCTATTACTGCGATAGACTTCAGCAACACTAATCCAGCCGAGAAGAGGGCACAGCTGGCCAACTTCATAAGGACGATCGAGGAGATGGGGGTAACAGCTATCCTCGTGGCGGAGCTAACGGATCTGGATAAATACACCGAGGAGTACTACCTGGCCGAGGGCGTGATAATGCTGCACTACTTCATGGACGACACAGTGGGAGACATGGTGCGCGGGGTGCAGGTTCTGAAGATGCGCAGGACGAGGCATGAGACGCGCATATTCCCCCTGAAGTTCACAGACAGGGGCTTGGTCGTGACTCAATGAGAGGGGGATCTAAGTGAGGAGAAATAGTTTAACCCTCAGGGAAGTGGAAGAAGAGCAGGACATCGTTAAAAGAGCGTACCTGGCTGGCTACTGGGTGGGCTACACCGGGAACTCTGAGTGGGTAGGGGCCGGTAACAGACTTAAGAGGGGGGTACTCAAGGCAGCAGAGGAAGCGGGTCTCCTCAGGGAGGTGCTTAAGGCATACAGAGAGGGGAAATTACACGGATTAAGAACCCGGGAGAGGGAGATACTGGAGAGGATCTCCTCAAAACTTTCCTCCGAGGAAACCCCCGATACAGTGCGTCACAGCAAAAAAGCGCTTGCAGTAGGTTTTCCAGAGCCCGCGTCGCCCTCTGGGAGGGGAATCCGCAGCATAGAGAAGGTCCAGATGCTCAGACCGACCGACGCTATCAGGAGGGGGAGACTCCTTCTGATGCCCAGATTCGTGAGGAGAGGCTAAACTTCCCAACTGCTTTTTCAGCCCCCATCCCACAACCCCTCCGAAAATCCTCTGAAGTTTTCGAAGGTTATGGCGGCCACCCCTTTGGGGCGGGGGTTCTCTTGTAGCCTCTCGATTAGAGCGGCTATCCTCGATTCGTTCTCGAAGCTCCCCATGCTTCTGTCGCTCCATTTGAGAAGGTGGTAGACGAAGTCAAAACCCGGGCTGGGGTGCTTGTAGCCCGCCAGGTCAACCAGATACTCAATGTGACCAACGTGCCTGCCAAGGGGCGGCCTCACCCCGTTCGTTGCGAGGGGTGTCGCAGAGCTTTTTCGCGTTGATGAAAGGTTACTTTTTCGAAAGCCCCGCCGTTTACAGTTAGAGGGTTAGAACCGGGAGCGGGTGACGTCAATGACATCCCAGAGGCCTGTCCCGTTTGTGTGGCTGAGGTGGATAAGTATCCAGGTCTTCTTCCTTTCCAGCGACCTCGATACCGAAGTTGGTCAGCCCCCGTTGATCCTCTCAAAAGCCCTCTCATCCCTCAGCCTCTTGCCATAGACCATGATGGGAGGGCCGGAGTATGCGTCAAAGATCACCCGCTTTCTTTATGGCATCACTTCTCTCGTGAAGGTCTTTGATCTCCATTGCAAACCGGCCCAAACGGCCGTGCCTTCCCGGAGGCTCAAGGCTATGGGTGCCCCGAGCACGGAGAACAATCCGGTGAGAACCATCTCGAACTCTCCGTTTCCGCCTGTTATCACCAGCCACTGGCCAAGCAGAGAGAAAGCGATGAAGGCAAGCAGACCCACCGCGAACCCCGTGTCTGCGTTTGCTTCAGCCGAGCTTGAGGGTATCAGGACGAGTCCGATGACGATTCCTATAATCCAGACAGTTAGTAACGCCAGACTGACGGTTCTGCTCGCCTTTATCTCCGAGCCAAAGTCCCTGCTGAGTGAGGTGGTACTTTCTCCATTTTTATCTTTAATTATGCCCCAGTCTCCGCTCCAAGCGCCCAGTAGAGCGCCGACTTCACAGGTTCATACCTTACTGCTTCCGCGAGGATGTAGTAGCCAACCATCACTACGAGCCAGACCGCGTAGTTCATAGCCCCGTACATCTTCCCGGCCGTTATCAGTTTTCCGTCAACTCTCTCAAGCACTTCCTTGAGTTCCTTAACTTCTTCCATCTCCACCACCGATTGGGATTTGGGGTTCCCCTATTTATAGCGTGGAGTTTGTCTGAATTTCAGTGAAAGTCCACCAGGTTCTCCGAGGAGTCAGGGAGCTGGGGGAGCAGCACAGCGGGGAGAGCCCCCCTGCAAAGGCGGGCATGGACTTCCTCCGGAATGACTTTGTAGAGTTAGGGTTAAATACTCTTGACGCTTATATCCCCTAAGGTGGTGTAATGTGGAGGTCCTCAGTACGGGTATTCCTCTTCTCGATGAGGCTCTCGGTGGGGGCTTACTCGAAGACAGTAACCTGCTCATAACCTACGACACCTACTCCAACGGCTGGGGGCTTGCCGTTGAAATCCTGAGAAACAGGATCAGGGAGGGAGACTTTGGGGTCATCTTGGACTATGTCCTTCCCCTCACGCCTTTGAGGATGGAGCTCGGAATGCTGAACTTCGACGTTGAAAAGGAGGGGAAAGCTGGGAACCTGGCGATAGTGGATATATTTTCCTCCTTCCACAAGCTGGACTATGGTGAGGATTACGTTTACACCGGCTCCACATGGATTCCGCGACTTTTCTCCCCAAGTACCTCCACCTCTACCGCAGGATCCTGGAGGAAAGAATCCATGACAGGAGGCCCATAGGGATAGACGTAACGGTAGATGGCCTCGCTTTCCTTCTTGGAGAAGAGAATACCATCAAGCTCTTCCAAAGCCTGATGGCGCTGAAAGAAAGGGCAAGAATGGAGGAGAAGAGGAAGCGGCCGATCAACATCTTTCTGCTTAATAGGGGCAGGGCCTCCGATAGGCTGGTATCGTGGATAGCTCTCTACAGCCAGTACGTCATCGAGTTCTGCTCCTCCGTGGATTCCACCAAAGAGAAGATGGTCATAAGGAAATCCCCTCTCCCGGACTTCAAACCAAGGGAAGGTGGCTACCGCTTTTGGATAGAGCGCGGGCGGGTCATCATAGAATAGCTATCCCCCCGCCCTTGAACGCATGAGGAACTCCATGAAACGCTCTATTTCCTCCTGATTTCCCTGTATCAGAACCCGGTTGAGGGTAATGCCGTTCCTTCGGGTTCTCCCCAGGGGCGTCAGGCTAACCTTTGCCCCGCTCCTCTCGCGGATTTCGTCGAGTTCTTTTAGCGGAATTGGAGTTTCGATGATTCTCAACGGAAAACCCTCCACCCTTCACTCCACCCTAAAGGTCAGCCCCTTCTCCTTCGCCTTCCTCTCCACCTGGAGGCGGAACTGGCAGGCCTTGCATATCTCCTCAGTCGTGGGCTGGCCGCATATTTTACAGCGGTTGAGCTCGCTCGTCTTCTTAGTGTAGGTCTTTGCTATCAGTGGGAACAGCCTGTCGTAGCTCCTCAGGATCTGGTACTTCGTTCCGGGGTGTTTCTCCTCCATCTCGTTGAGCCAGTCGCGGATTTCGGCGCGGAATGCCTCAACAGCGTAGGGGCACTCGCTTAAATCGACTTCAATGTTGTTCAGGAGGGCATACAGGAGGGTTTCCTTCTCGGGAATCTCGCGGAGGGGCTTTATCCTCGGAACCAGCTCTGGGTGGATTTCTTCATAGTAGGGGCCAGTCCTCCCGAGTCTCGCTATGTCCCCGCGGAGAATGTTCATGAGGACCATCTGGACTTCATCGTCGAGGTTGTGGCCGAGCGCCAGCTTATCGGCTCCAACGTCTTTGGCGGCATAATTGAGCAGCCAGCGCCTCCAGACGCCGCAGTAGGAGCACGCCCCAACACGCTCTCCCCTTTCGAAGCTCCCCATTACCTCAACAGTTTCGTCAAGGGTAAAGCCAATGTATTCCTTGAAGGAATAAACCCTGTGCTCTATCCCGAGTTTTTTCGCGTTTCTCTTTGCAACTTCAACGCTCGCCGGCCTGTAGCCGGCTATGCCCTCATCGATGGTTATCGCCACCAGCTCGAAGGGGAACTTCTCGCGGAGCTTGGCCAATAAGTGCATGAGGACAACGCTGTCCTTTCCGCCAGAAACGCCGACGGCTACCCTCTCGCCCTTCTCTATGAGGCGGTATTTCTTCACCGTCTCCTTGAACTTCTTCTCAACCATCTCGTTGAAGTGCCTGTGGCAGTAGTACCTGCCCGTGTAGCGTGCATGATAGACGGCTTCCCTTCCGCACTTTGAGCACTTATGTACCATGGCTCTCCCAGATGAGGTTGGGGGTGAGTTTAAAAAGGGTTGGGCTCGCTCACCTCGCAAGGTTCAGGAGGGCCGGCCAGATGTTGAGGGCCAGCAGGAGGAGCCCCACCCCTATCGTCGCGTACCGCACCGGTCTTGCCAGCTTCTCGGGGAGGTACTCCTTCAGCACGTCATCGAGCATCCTGCCGCCGTCCAGGGGGACGAGCGGGAAGAGGTTCATGAGTCCTATGCCCAGGTTTAGGATGTAAATCCAGTAGAAGGCGAAGAAGAGCGGGAATACGAGAGCCTCGTGGCCGACCTTTGAGGTGTAGTGCTGGCCAAGGTATATGCCAATGTAAGGTTTTTCGGGGTCGTTTTCCCTTGCGCCAAGCTTCAGGCTTAGGCTCTTTTCTTCTCCGTTCCTCAGGATGGTCAGGGCTATCACTTCTCCAGGCCTCGTGCCGTTTATGACCCTTTCAAAGTCTTCGAGCGTCCTTATGGTTTCCCCGTTTATCCCGGTTATGACGTCCCCTGCCTCCAGCACCCCGAAGGCGGGGGAGTTTTCTATTACGCCCGCGACTTCTATCCCGGCTGGCTGAAAGAGGGGCGTTAGGGCAAAGTTTATCACCATGACCGCTATCAACGCGGTCACTATGTTGGCGAGTGATCCGGCACCGTAAACCCTGAGCCTCGTCCTGAGTGGTGCCTTTTTCAGTTCTTCTTCGTCAGGCTCAACAAAGGCGCCGGGAATGACTAAGAAGAGCACAAGTCCAACGGACTTGAGGGGAAGCTTATCGGCCCGGGCAACTACACCGTGGCTCAGCTCGTGAACCACCATAACGACGGCCAGACCTATGAGGCCATACCAGAGAGGTATTGTTAGCCCGGGGATGACCAGCTGGACTCCTGCCTGCTTTCCTTGGGTCTGGAGCGCGGCCAGGGCCGTTTTAAGGAGGGCGTAGAAGACATAGGCCATCCCCATGAAACCCACCACTATCCCAACGTCCCCGTAGACCTTCCAGAACTTCCTTGCCCGCGACGCGGTTCTATCGATGAAACCAAGCAACCGCTTGGTGCGCCACATGGCGACGAAGAGATCCACCTCTAACCCTTCCTCCTTTTGAATCGGCTCTCCCGTTAGGGGGTCGACTTCTCTCTTCCCGGAGAGCCCGTAGAGAACCGCCCAGAGTGCCAAGACGGCCCCCGC
The DNA here is from genome assembly GCF_055384795.1 of Thermococcus waiotapuensis. Lineage (NCBI taxonomy): Archaea > Methanobacteriati > Methanobacteriota > Thermococci > Thermococcales > Thermococcaceae > Thermococcus > Thermococcus waiotapuensis. The sequence continues at coordinate 157,746 of NZ_AP042429.1, forward strand.
CCCTATTATGAGGCCCGATGAAACCATGAGCATCTCCCCGTTTCCCTTGTTCCTCCCCTCTATGAGCCGCCCCGACTTATAAACCTGCCGACTCCCCGATCACCCCACGACCTCCACGTTCAGCTTGAGGCTCTGTATTGTCCCGTCTATTGCCCCGAGTATCAGGTTTTTCGCCTCTGTTTCGGCGTAGTTCCCATCTGGGGGAGCAGGAGGAAGCTCTGGCTGCTCGTCCTTGAAGAGGAGGAACCAGACCTGCCACTTCCCCGGCCTGTCTATCCTGAAGGTGTAGTTCGTTTCGAACTGCGGCGTCCAGTTGCCCTCTATGTTTACTGGAACATGGGATAGTGTTACGTTGAACCAGCCGGGCATCGGGTACATCTCGTGGATTACGGTGGTGTTCGTGCCATTGTCCCATGTCAGGTTAACCAGCCAGATCTGGACGTAGTAAGTGACATTTCTGCCCTCGTGGTTGACTATTCCTATTATGACCCCGCCTTCCTGGCCGGCCCTCAATTTTGTTGGGTAATCGGCCGCCTTCCCTTCCGGTCCGAGGATGTAGAACTCCGTGAACTTCTCCCCCTGCTTCGGGTGGCTTATCACGTACGCGAGGGCCCCGATGGAGGTTATTATCGAGACTATCAGAATGACGGTGAGGGCCCTGTCGAGCCTGCTCGATTCCTCCCACTCGAGCTCTTTCTTTATCCTCTCAAGGGTTATCCAGGGCACCCAGGGCTCTACCGCTTTCCCCCTCCTGTAGATGGCTATAGCGGCAAACGCAACGTTGAAGACTGTCAGGCTGACGAGGATTGGCGTCAGCCTTATTCCCCAGGGGGTGAAGTTGAGGCCGAGGCCTATCAGGGGGACTATCGCTATGCTCAGCCCGAAGCTCAGGGCAAGCCTCTCAAGGTTGTCCAGCTCCCTTTTCTCCGGGAAGAGGGCCGTTATGAAAACGTAGCCCGGGAAAAATAGGACGAAGGCCAGGCCTAGGGCTTTTCTCAGAATGCTCTCCGGAGCGTAGGCTATGAGAAAGTCGAGGAGAAGTGAAAGCATTACCACGGTTACTAAATCCCAGTGCTTCCTTACGCCGGTGAGCTCCTCCATTCGACCACCGGTGAGAGTATCCCTGGCTCTTAAAATGTTTTTGTCAGGGAGCAAAACCTATTTAACCTCCGGGCGCGAAAAGAATGTAGTATCACCTGGAGGGATATGCCCTCCGGGGATGTTGGACAAGTTGGGCCAGTGCAACTACTGGGAGGTGTTGAGCCATGAGAAAGTTTGGTGCCCTGGTGGCCGCGTTGATGGTGTTTATGGCCCTTGCTGGCTTTGTTAATGCCGGCAACTACAAAATAACAGTGGATGGAGACCCAAGCGACTGGACTGGGGACTCAAGCCTTCTCTCAGACAACAGCTATACCATAAGCAATGGGGAGTGGATCTGGAAGGATGCAACGGGGGACGAGAGGACGGATTTTAGCAATCCGGACCCCAGAGTTGACATAACCGAGTTCCGCATCACCGCCGACGATACGTACATTTACTTCCTCATAAAGTTCAAAGATCTCGACGTCGTTGGCCAAGACGGGGCGCCGGGCATAATGATAACCATAGACACTGACCAGGTGCAGGGTTCAGGGCAAACATGGTTTGGTTTCAACTCTGATACCCAGGTAGCACGGGACGGAAACGCCAACTGGGAGTACCAGCTCCTCATCAACCTGGCACACGGGCAAGTGAGTGATGGTACCCCAGTTTATGGAGACGGAAAAGCAGTCTGGGCGGGTGGCTCCCCGCTGGACTTGGTGGATAACAGCTGGAGTGATGTCTCATCGTCGGACGACATGTTCGTTGCTTCAACGGCCAACGACGCCCTTGAGGTCAGGATTAAAAAGTCAGAACTCGGAAACCCGAGCAGGATAAGGGTTGAGCTTGCAGTGGTTAGGATGAACCCCTCGAGTGATGCTTGGGATATAAATGGTGCTTCAGACGTGCTCGATGCGATGACGACCACCGGGCCAAACACCTGGGACGAAGTTCAGGACGGTTACGTTGACTACTACGCGGATATTGACATCTCCCAGGTGCCCTTCTTCAGCAACCTCGCCGTTGGTCTGGCCGTTGCCCTGGGTACTCTGCTGGTCTTCAGGCGCCTCTGAGCCCCCTTTAATTTTCCCATTTTTGCGGACGTAATGCTTTTTAGGACGTCTTTTTCATTTCCAATGGATGTACCACCGGTGGTGTTGAAGATGCCGAGGAAACCTGCCCTTTTTCTGATCCTCACACTGCTGGGAAGCCTCTTCGCGGGCTTCGGCGGCAATAATAACCTTATTTCAGCTGACTCAGGCCAGATAGCGGGTGGAGACCCATTCTCGTGGAACTACGATAATGTGAAGGCCCTCGACGGCCATGGCGATATCTATCTCTACAGCGACGGCAGCGACGGGGCGAGGGACATTATAGCATTCTACTACGCGGCCTATCCCTCGGTCGTGTCCATGAGGATAGACCTCATGAACCTCAAAGTTAACGACGAGAACAACGCCAACTGGTACATCCTGATGGACTACAGCAGCGGCGGCGCAACGTGGCTCCCCGACGGTCTGCAGGGGAGCACTTCGATGGAGTGGGACGCTGCGGTCGCCATCTACTCGCCGGGTAATTACAGGGTTTACCTGCCCAACGGCTCCACGCTGGACGGGGCCGTACTTGGGGTTACCTTCAACGCTGAGTACGACTTCATAGTGGTTCAGCTCAACGCGGGCAGGCTCCCGGGTTATTCCTACACCAGCACCGTTAACTTCCAGGTTCTGTCCTCCAAGGACTTTAACCCTGTCATAACTGACTCTCTCCCAGACGACCTCCACTACTCCGTTTCAAGCAATGCTCACGCTGGCACCGCCAAGGTCGCCTTCGTCCACCACGGCAACCAGCACATAGGCTGCACGGACGTCTTCTGCGGGGGCATAGGGACTGGCTTCGACGAGATACTCCGGGTTCACGACCAGTACAAAGTCCCGGTGAACCTCCACATGAGCGGTGTCCTCCTCGAGTCGATGCTGTGGAACGACCCCCACTGCGGGGACTTCGGCTTCAGGGACGAGATAAACAAGGGCATCTCCGAGGGGTGGATAAGCGTACTCACCTCCTCCTACGGTCAGCACATAATGCCCTTCTTCCCCCAGGACCTGAACGTGAAGAGCATCGCCCTTGAAAATACCCTCATCTGGGAGCTTTTCCGCTACAACCCAAAGGTCGCCTGGGTTCCAGAGAGGGTGTGGGAGACCGGGCTCAGCGACGGCGATCCTCTCAACGGGGTAAAGAGCGACCCGTGGGAGTACTTTGCGGCAATAGACCCGGCGGACGGCCAGCCCTACGCTGAGGCAGTCATCCTCGACGAGAACACCCACGGAAGCGGTAAGGACACCAACGGAAATCCAATAAACCCGCGAAAGGTTTACAGGCTCCCCAACGGAATGCTCAGGATTTTCTTCATCGACGACTGGCTGAAGGACGTAATCTACAGCTCAAGCGACTGGGAGTCAGATATCTGGACGAGCGTAAAGGCCCACTGGCTCGACCTCGCCTTGAGCAGTGACCAGGAGCAGATAGACGTTTACGCCGACGACTGGGAGAAGGCCGCTGGCGTGGCAAACTGGCCAACGGATCCCCAGGATTACCTCTACGCGGTGAGGTACCTCGCCTCCCACCCGTGGATCCAGGCGGTTAAACTTGACGACGTTCTCTCATGGAACTCGTGGCAGGGCGACCGCTTCTGGGGTGATGGGGGCGACTACTGGCCGGTCCCAGGCACTTACTCCGAAATAGGCGGGATGAGCGGCTATGGGGGCACTGGAGACGTAAACGGCGATGGGGTAGCTGAGAGAAATGCCTGGTACAAAGACTGGGCCATAAACTACTACCCCTACAACTGCCCCAAGAGCGCCGGTGCGCTCTGGTGGGATGCCTACCAGGAGCTTAAGACCCTGGAGAACAAAGGAATAAACAACAACCTCGTGGAGATGGCCTGGATAACCCTCATAGCAAACCTCTACGAGACCGGCTGGCACGACGGCCTCACGGGGCCGATAAGCGGCTGGGAAAAAGAAATAACCTCCCACATGAGGCACTCGCTGGCCTACGCCTATGCCGCGTGGTGGCTCAGTGATAACGACAAACCGCTCTTAGCCTACTGGAAGAACGTTGACGGCGACAAAGACAACGAGATCGTAATCCAAAACGACAGGCTTTACGCTGTGATAGACCCGATAGGCGGAAGGATTGGCTGGCTCTTCGACTCCAACGGGCAGGTAATCATCGGGAACTCGATGGCCCTCTGGGGTGGGACTGAAGGTGACTACAACGACGGCAACCACATCTGGGGTCTGAGCGATGCTCACAATGGCGGAACCTATGAGAACGACTACTACCAGCTCTCCATCCTCGACAACGGAACCGGTGGAAAGGTTCTCATAGCCGCAAAAAGCCCTGGAGGCTTCACCAAATACATAGAGCTCCGCAGGGGATGGCCCTATCTCAAGGTAACCTACCGGAACGTAGCCGAGACGATTTACGTCAAGACGGGCTTCTCGCCGGGGTTAGGCGACATGCTCCACAACGGGAAGGCCCACATGAGCAGGGTCTGGCTCTACGACGGCAAAGTTGCGGGCTACTACAACACTGAAACGGACACGCTCGGGGCCTACGTAATCCCGGGCCCAGCTTCCTTCAACAGGGGAGAGGACTGGAGAACCCGTACCATAGTCGATGAGATAAAGTTCAGCGGCGATGCCACCTTTTACCTGTATGCCGGGCCGTGGAACGCCTCAATCTTTGGAAAGCTCCTCAGCGAGCCGATAAGGGGAACCGTGCTGGCTTCTCCGTCAAATCCCCGCGCAGGTGAATCGGTTACAATATACTACAACGCGAGCGGTGGCCCCCTGGAAGGCTCTACTTCATTAACGCTCCACTGGGGACACGACGGCTGGAAAGACGTGACGGACACGCCGATGACCCATGAGAACGGCCTCTGGAAGGTTACCATCAAAACCTCTACCAACTGGGGTTCCGTGGACTTCGTCTTCACGAACGGAAGTGAGTGGGACAACAACGGCTGGATGGACTACCACCTCTATTTGGCACCTTCAAACGTCCCGGGAAGTGTTTACACCTCCCTCACCGGTGACGAAAGCTCATGGGGAAGCTACCTGCCCGCCCCCAACACAGGGGAGATCCACGACGGCGAATACGTCTGGAACGACGCCCCTGGAGACGAGCATTCAACAAAGAACTACCCGTGGGACCCTGAGAACTACGACCTCCTGAGCGTTCGCCTAAGGGCGGACGGCGATTACATATACTTCTCGATAAAGCTGGGGAACCTGTCCTCTCTGGGAAGCTTCGGGGCACCGATCATAGCCATTCCGATAAACACGGGCTCAGGGGCTAACCATGCAGTCCCCTATGACGGCTCGCTTAGGTACTCCCCTGGCTGGGACTACTGGGTAACCGTCGACCTCTCAAAGGCGGGAGTGCCAGACTCGGTGTTATTCACTGAGCCTGGAGTTAAGATCTATGATTCAAGCTTTAACGGGCTCACCGGGGACTACTATGCTATAGCATCAAAGGCCAGCGGCGTTGTTCAGGTGGCAATCCCGAGGTCTCTCCTCGGAAACCCCTCTTCGATAGGCTTTAACGTCCTTGTCTTCATAGGGGACGGCGGGGGCGGCACGGTAAATCCCGGTTCGCCCGGGGTAGTTGAGCTTATGAGCGCCCTGAACACGGACGGTGAGCTGGGCGACGGTTCAATAGATACAGCCCATATGGTTGACCTCTCAAATATTCCCTTCTTCAGCAACCTCGCCGTTGGCCTGGCCGTTGCCCTGGGTACTCTACTGCTTTTCAGGAGGCGGTGAGCTTTTCTTCCCCTTTTACCTGTTTCTTCCACCTGAGCACGGCCCACCAGTAGATGAAGACATAGGCAACGAACATCAGGTCCCCAAGGTGGGAGTGGAACAGCTCTAAGAAGGACATCCCGCTGTAGTAGCCAATGACCAGAAGGGTGAATATCCTAACCGCGTTCAGGGGAATTATCCCGATGGCGCCGAGGAGCAACAGGGCGGCCTCCTTTCTACTGGATTTCCTCAGGTAAATGAGCAGCAGGGTCGCGAGGATGTAAATAACGAAGGCATCGAAGCCAGAACAGCCGGAGCCGATTATCACTATACTTTTCCTTACCACCGCCACGTTTCCGTTGATCTTTATGGGGACTCCAGAGAGGGTCACTAGCCCTTTAACAAGTATCGAGGTGACGTCCACAAAGAGGGCACTTGTCGCATCTATTGCCTCGCTGATCAGATCGGTTTTGGCCAGCAGGGCTATCGTCGCTCCCCCGGCTACAACTATTGAAGGCACCTCAAGGCCCCGTAATTCGTAGAGTATGAGCTGGAGGCCGAGAAGGAGAAAGGTGAGAAAGGCCGAGGGGCTCGTGTATTCTCCCAGCCTGATCACAAGAAAGGCCGGTGAGATCATGATGAACGAGGCCCCGATGATTGCCTGGAGATCTAATCCGGGCCTCTTCGGGAGGGCCCTCTTTTCCGAGATGCGGAGTGTTAGGGCGTAAATCAGGCCAGCGTAAAGCGTGAAGGGAGTCCTGTAAATCAGAAAAACGGCCGTTGTTAAGAGCACAACAAGCACTTCGAACGTTCTGATTTTTACCGCCATAACTTTACACCTCAGCGTGATCCGTGTCCCTGATCATTCCTGCTGCAACCGCCGCAAGTCCCAAGGCGCTTATCACGAAGGCCTCAGCAGCGGTCCCCGGGAGCTTTCCCCTCAGGATGAGCAGGGTCACCCCCGTAACGGCCAGCCAGGAGAGGAAGTAAAGGGCGGCTTTTCCAAAGCTTTCGCGGAGCTCGTATGCAGTTACAACTATTAGTGCCGCGAAAAGGGTGTAGTCGTTTATTGCAGAGACTGCCAGAACGCCCAGAAGGGCGAGCTCTCTTTTATCCTTCACCTTTATCTTCCCCTGGAGGACGTCGTTGAGGATTAAAACCGTCGTCATTCCCAGGACTACGAGCTCCCTCAGACCCCTCGCTGTGTAAACCGAATCGAAGCCGGGGCTGTATATGAGGGCCAGAAAGTATAGGGAAACTCCGAAGAGGGCGGCTTTTCTCCCCCTTGGGGTGAGGGCGTAAGCTATGACCGCCACCAGTGGAATCCAGGATTTCAGCACCGCTGAACTCACAATTGAAGCAACGAGGCCTATCATAGGGCATTCACCACCCTTGGTAGGAGATCCTTCGGCGACACCTCCACAACTGTTATTCTGCCCCTGATCTTCCTCAGCAGCTCTTTCCTCTCCTTATAAGCCAGATAAAGGGATTCGAGGTTTTCTGGTCTGACGCTCTCCCGCGGGATAAATCTCACCGGATTGGGATACAGGATGGCTATCTTAGAGCCTTTCTCCTCGAGCATGCTGGCAGCGCTGAGTATGGCCCAGGGATGGAGGCCGATGTCATCGAGTATAACCACGTACGAGCTTTCAGGAACGGTATTTACAGCCTTTTCGATGCCCGAAAGCGGAGTTCTCGCCTTTATCCGCAGGATCCTCCTGATGAGAATGTCCTCCCTCAGAGGGGAGGGTCTTAGCTGGGGTCTTCCAGGTTTGGGCTCAAGCTTAAGCTCCGAGAGGGCCATCTTCGGCTCATGGACGCTCCTTATGACTCTGTAAACTTCGCCATCGTTGTAGGCAACTATTCCAACCCTGTGGCCGTGGCGGGCGAAGTAAGCTATTAGCTGGGCCAGAATGAGGGCTAAGTAGTCTGTCTTCACGTTCCTTATCTCCCTTCTGAAGGATTCATCCACGTTAACGAGGACGTAAACATCCGCCAGCGTTTCCCTTTTAAAAACCTTCACTACCGGCTTCAGGATCCTTGAAGTCGCCTTCCAGTCTATCTTTTTGATGTCATCCCCTGGCATGAACTCCCTCAGCTCCTCAAAGTCTATGCTTTCACTGCCTATTCCGAGGGCATGGAGGAGCTCTGCGAAGGCGTTTGGTTCTTTTCTGAGCCTCCTCGCTTCGGCAACCTTTTTCGGCGAGGGGAGAACGGTCAGCGGCTTAACCCCCTCGATCATGAGTTCTCTCATAAAAAGGCCGGATTTATCTGTGAGGAACGCCTCCACGCTTGGATCAAGTGTTCCCTTCTTCAAGGGCTTTATCCTGAGATGGGTTTTTGCCCTTTCCTCTGGCTCCAGGTCTATCGAGGCATCTTCAGCTTCCAGATCGGGATTTCTAATCCTGACGATGGCCTTTCCCGGAACGCCAAATTTCGACTCAACCTCCACCGGGATCTCCGCCCATTCCAGTTCGGTGGCTCTCTCGGGAAGCTTAAGCACTACCTTTCCCTCTCCCCTAAAGGCCAGTCTGACCGCCGAGTAGTAGGCCATCACCATTGAGGAGATCCCGGCCAGTGCGGGGCTCTGGAGGAATATCGCCCCGGCAAGGAGCACCCCTGAGAGACCGAGCAGGAAGTCGGCGGTTTTCATCCAGTCGGCACCTCTATCCTGTTGAGGGCTTCTCTAACAATCTCCTCCCCCGTTAGACCTTCCATCTCGTATTCAGGCTTTATCAGGATTCTGTAGGACAAAACTGGAACAGCTAAACTTTTAACGTCGTCCGGAATGACGTAGTCCCTGTTTTCCAGGTAAGCCTTTGCCTTGGCAGTAAGGAGAAGGTGTTCCCCGGCCCTCGGTGAGGCTCCGAGAAGGACCCTCTCGTCTTCTCTGGTTTCCTTGAGGATTGAGTAGATGTAATCTATTACCGGCTCGCTGACCTTTACCCCCCTGACTTCCTTTGCCGCTTTTTCGAGCTCTTCCTTGGCGATGAGAGGTTTTGCCTCGTCGAAGAGGCCGAGGGTTTTCCTCCTCAGCATTTCCTTTTCGTGATCCTCGCTGAGGTACGAGACCTTTATCTCCATCATAAACCTGTCCGCCTGGGCCGCTGGTATCTCGTAGACGCCCTCAACCTCAACCGGGTTTCTCGTGGCTATTACCAGGAAGGGATCGGGAAGCTTGAAGGTCTGGCCCTCTATGGTGACCTGTTTCTCCTCCATGGCCTCGAGCAGGGCACTCTGTGTCTTCGGCGATGCCCTGTTTATCTCGTCCACGAGGAGGATGTTCGTGAATATTGGCCCCTTCCTTATCCTGAACTCCCCTGTTCTCATGTCGTAAAAGCTGTGCCCTATTATGTCAGCCGGAAGGAGGTCTGGCGTCATCTGTATTCTGGTAAAGCTCAGGTTTAAACTCCTCGCGAAGTTTTTGCTCAGCGTTGTCTTTGCCAGTCCCGGGACGCCTTCGAGGAGAACGTGTCCCTTTGAGAGCAGTGCTATGGTCATGAGCTCGACAACGTCGTCCATTCCAACTACGGCCTTTTTTACTTCCGCCTTTATCTTTTCGATTATCATTTTCAATCACCCAAGCTCTTCAGCATTTCGAGCACTTCTTCTTTATCCCATCCCTTTTCCTCCGCAAGTTTGAGCGCGATTTCCTCCAGGGAGTTTTCTCCCCTGATTATTTTTTTAACTATGACTCCGAATGGCTTCCTTAGATACCTAAGCACGCCGAATTCATAAATTATAACCAGCGACCCCAGCAGGAAGAGGATTTTCTGGGCGCCCTCCTTTGGCAGAACCCTCTGTATCGTTATCGTCCCCTGGGTGTAGAGGTTGAAGTCGCTGTGGTGCCCTTCGTCTATGTAAACCGGGCCAGGGATGTAGTCTACCAGGTTTCTCAGGAAGGGGTAGTTCTGGTCGAAGAGGTTGTTGCTCAGTATATCCGGGTCCGCTAAGACTATTATCCTGCCCTTTCCGTAACGCATCATGGCCAGAATCGGATAAGCCCTCTTATGGAAGTTTATCATCGCCGTTCCGCTCGTGTAGACTTCGCCCTCTCTGGTTACTATTATCGCGGAGGGGTCGTTGGTTATAACTTTATCAACGCCCAGACCGAGCACCGGATCGGTTATCCTTACCGTTATCAGAAAGCGGTCGTCTATCTCGTAGAAAAAGTCCCTCAAGGGGTACTCGGAAATGCCCATTGGCACGTTGAGGCCCCTGAGTACTTCATTGGCCGTCCCAAAGTCGTCCGCGATGAAGAGCGTGTTTCCATCCCCTACAAACCTCTTTATTGCCTCTATCTCCCCGGCGGTGTAGTCTAAGTCGGGCCCGACTATCATGAGTGTTCCTCCGGAGAGATCGTAGGAGTCCAGGGGGCCCAGCAGGGGCACTGGCTCCTTTCCTTCCCCGTAAAGGAGTCCCGCAAACTTTGATATCCCGTTCCAGTTCGGGTTGAACATGCTGTACTGGGCGGAGCTCTTGAAGTAGGGAACCGTCAGCGGCATGGTGAAGAGTATGAAAACTCCCGTCACAAGCAGGGCGTACTTTACTGTCTTCCTCATCCCGCCTCACCTAGGGCAGTTATCACTGCCTCGGCAGCCTTCTTAAAGGCCTGAAGCTCGGCTTCGGTGAGGTTTTCTTTTTTGTAGACGGCTTTTTCGTGTATGGAAGTCAGGGTTTTCAGGCTTTCGTACCCTTCCCATCCCCTCAGCTTTTCCAGGACTTCCCTGGGTGTCAGGTTCTTTGGTATTCCCCTTCTTCTGAGCAGGAGCTCCCTTACGAGGGAATATGCCTTGCCGACGTCTTCGGGGATTTCCGGCTTGGCGGGAGTTTCAAGGGATATCCCGGGAAGGGCTTCGGTTCCTTCGGGTTCTCCCTGGCGAGTCCTTCCCCTGAGGAGCCTGTCCCTTTGGGAGTAGGTAACGATGCCAGCGACTATTAGGATGACTGCTAAGTATCTTAGAAGGTTGTCCTCCGGAGGTACCACAGACACTAGGAGGACGTTCGATTTGGATGGAAGATAGAGCTCGGTGCCGTTGAAGACTGCGTATATCTTCAGGGTTTCAGCGGTTTCGTGTGCCATGCTTAGGGAAAAGAGGCCGTTGGTGGAGTTAACTATCGCGTAGGGCTGATCATTAACGTAGATTTCAACGGTCGAGTTTATCGCTGGACTAATCGAACCCCTGATTTCAAAGGTTTTGCCGGCTTCGACGGTGCCAGGACCGGTTATCGTTATGGTCGTTGGTATTCTCGTGAACTCCACTGTCACCACCTTGCTCGTGCCCTCGTGGAACTCGTCTCCCCGAAACTCCAGAGTGATACGAAAGCTGGCCTCTCTTGAACTTTTCAGGTCAAGGGCTATAGTCCCGTTTGAATCAGTTATGAAAGGAGTTCCATTCACAGTTATTTCTCTTTCAGGGAGGGGATTTGAGTAGTAATCCACGAGGACGGCTTTGAGGGTAAGGGCCGTGTTAATTATTGCTGAGGTCGGGGAGGTGATCAGGAAGTACGTTGGTATTTTTCTTACATCGATTTCCAGCCACTCCGTGCTCAGGTTCCCCTGGACGGCCTTCACGAAGTATTTGCCGGGGTTCGTGAAGCGATAGGAAAGGGCGAAGAAGTACCGCGACACTGGGACTACAATTCCCCTTTCGAGACCGTTCTTGTCCCCTATTATTATCTCAACGCTCTCGTTTAATGGCGCCGTACCGAAGAAGGTCACACTCTGGTTTACTATCGGGTTCTTATTGGTGACGTAGAGTGTCAGATTGAGGATTTCGCTCAGGTTTTGGGTCTGGTTTAAGGCTTTTTCGGCGGCAGTTCTGATCTCGTTCAGGTATTTCTCGATTTCTCTTGTGTCAAACCTCAGTATCTCTGTCTCATTGTAGAGCTCTATCGACTTTATCTCCCCGAGGTACACTTCCATCCTCGTGATTGTGTCTATAACACCCATTGCAAGGGCAGGACTTTGATTGTTCTCCTGGAAGCTGAGCAAAAGCTTATCCAGGCTCACGAGCTCAACGGAGAAGTTGTAAAACGGGGGCAGAACCTCGAAGACTTTCGCCTTTACCCCCTTCTCCTGATAAATCCTACCTTCCATCATTATCTGGAGGAGTTCGCTACTTGTGTTCTCTGCCAGAGTCAGGCCATAGTCGTTTCCCTCGTAGTAGGCGTATCTCAGGGAGTACGCGAACTTCTTGAGGGTTTGGGAGAAATACTGATAGAAAAACTCATCATGGGGAACCGGCTTCTCAACTCCCCTGGCTCCCGCGGGAGGGAGGATTAGCAGAACGATAATGGCAACCGTCAGAAATTTTGTAATGTTCCATGGTCTCATTTCACTCCCGCCCACTTGAGCACGAAAATCTTTTTAAGCTTTCCCCCAAATCGAGGTTCGGTTAAAATGGGGCGCTTATCGGGTGGAATCCTGACGGCACTGGGGACAGTCCTCTGGTACCTGGGGGGCTCTTTGAGCAATCAGGCCATGGTGAACCTCGGGATAGGTTCTATAATCATCGGCATAGTTGCCTTTTCCCTCCCCGGATGGAAGTGTCTCCCCCTTGAGACCGGGGACGTTTTGAGCTCTTCTTCCTGTGCTTTCTTTTCAAACCTTGCCTCCGACGTTGGACTCAAGGGAAAGGTTTTCGTGATCCCTCCCTATGAGAACCTCCCCCACGGTGGGATTTTCATCCCCGTTTCCCCCAAAGGGAAGCCCAACCTCGGCAGGCTCTTTGAGGGAAGGGTTCTTTATTCCGAACCTGAACCGGGCCTGCTCCTGTCACCCGTTCCAGGGTGGAGGCTTATTGAGGATCTGGAGATCATTGGCTCAGGTGTGGGCTATGCTTCCTCAGCCGTTTCGGGCGTCCTGGACAGATTCGGCCTTTCAGCTCCCAAGGTCTTTGAAGAAGGCGAGAATGTAGAGATTTACGTTAAAAGCCCCTGCAGGGAGTTCCCCTATGCTGATGCGGTGCTCTCAGCCGTTTTAGTTGCCCTGGCGGCCGGTGCCGGCGAGGTTCTCACCGTTGAGGAGATTGGTGAAGTTAAAGGGTATCTCAGGCTCCTCCTGAAAAGGGCCGGCGGTGTTGAGAAATGGCTGTGAGGGAGTATCTTATGATTTTTCTCAGCGTCTGGATCGTTATTTCGGCTGTTCTCTCCCCTTCCACGGAAGTTTTCCTCACGGTGACCCTCATAGGCATCCTGATAACCCTGGACGTTGGTGAGTTCTATCTCCCGGAGGAGACGAAAGAGGGCCTCAAGTACTCCGCTTATTTCCTTCTGCTCGTTTTTCTAGTGGTTGTTGCCATGAAAGTTTACGAGATCCTCAGCGGTTAGATGCTGGCTAGGGAATCTGACGAAAATGGAATATCCTCTAAGATACACAACTTTTTGTAGTGCTCGGAAGAACTGCGCCTTTAACTGATAATCTTTAGGGCTTGGCAGGAGTGACTTGCTCCAGCTTTAATGTACTTGAGGTCGAGGGGGTCATCTTTTGGGTTCTGGAAGTTATGAAGGTAACGTCCGAGTTCAGGATTGCCTTGGGATGGTCTCTGGTTCGCGTAATACTTGCTTCTGTGGACAGTGGAGAAATTTAGAAATTCTGAGACAGCGCTTACGGCCTTTAGCACTCCAAAGAAAACCGAGATTCAGAGTCTTCCAAGGAACTTGAGGATGTATATTCTCGTTCTCACGTCAAAGAGAGAGCCGAGGATATCCAAAAAGTTGTCTCCCATTACCGGGTTGAGCCTGAAGGCTGCAAGTATCTCTTTCGCTCCAGTTTTGTCCCCACCCAAAACCTTCAGAAGACCTATCTGGAGCAGGTGATAACTGAGAACCCTGGGATTATGCCTTATGTCTTCATGCTCCTCTATCATCCTATATCTGCCCTCTAAATATTTTGCAAACGAAAACTGGCCCGAATGAATTGAGTAATCAACAAGTGGCTCATCTATGGCCCCGAAAAGGCAAATTTTCGATATTCTGAGCCACATATCCCAGTCCTCACAGGTGACAAAACTCTCTCTGAAAAGACCGGCCTTTTTGAAGCAGTCACGCTTGACCATTATTGTGGATGTGCCCGTTATGTTGTCTTTGAGCAGGTATTTGTACACGTTCCCACTCGCCTTTGGATGTTTTATCCCGAGAACTCGATTCTTCTCCAGATAGTAGTATGTAAAGGCAGTGTATATAAGACCATAACTTTCAGGTAACTCCCGGAAGAGTTCCAACTGACGCTTCAGTTTGTCCTCTCTCCAGCGGTCATCATCGTCGAGAAACGCTATGAACTCCCCCCTTGATTTTAAGACGCCGAGGTTGCGGGCGTTGGCTATCCCCTTTCCCCTCTGTGGGATGTATCTAATCCTTCCATCACCGAGGGAACGGACGAGCTCCCGTGTTGATCCGCTCCGGGCACCGTCGATGACTAGAACCTCAAAATCATCGAAACTCTGTTTTAACACGCTCTCTATCGCCCGTCTTAGAAGGGTATCTCTGTTGTAAGTAGGGATCACAACGGATACCCTCGGCCTCACCGGCCCTCCCTCATGACCCTTATCAGGGCTTTGGCTATCTCCATGTCCTCTTTGAACGTTATCTTGAGGTTGAAGCAGTTGCAGTTGAGGGTGTGGACTTCAAAACCTGCCATCATCGCCAGGAGGATGTCGTGGGGTATGGTGTTGAGGTAGCCCCCATTCACTGCGAGTTCGAGCGTTTTTTTGAGAGCATTATACCTGTAACCAGTTGGTGCTTCTCCCATCACGTATTTTGAGCGGTCATAAATCCTCTTTACCTTCTCACCATCCAATTCTATGAGGTTCCCTGTTATGGGATTCACGGTTGTAACGACGTCTTTTTCATCGAGTTCTGAAATGATCCTCTCAAAAATCCACCTGGGAGTAAACGGCCTAACAGCGTCGTGTACGATGACCTTTTTCTCGGTCTCTTTGACTTCTATAAATCCGTTCAGCAGGGACTCGTTTCTGGTTGCTCCCCCTAGGGCTATTCTGGAGATTTTGGGATACGTCTGCCTCAGTTCTTCTGCGATTTCAATAAAATCCGGATTGGAGACGAGTACAATCGAATCTATCTCCCGAACACCAGAGATGTTTTCCAGCGTGTGCTCTATTATCATCTTGCCTTCCAGTGTGTAGTATTGTTTTGGAATTCCGAGATTTGCACGCTTTCCGATTCCTCCAGCGAGCAAAATAAGCGTTGTCATCGTCATTCCTCCCGGATCAGTCTCTTGTAAACCCTCTCAGATGATTTGTCATCACTTCCTACCTCGTAGAGGAGATTTTTAACAGTTTTTCTCCACTCCGAGTCAAGAGAAGGGTCATCAATATACCCCGCCAGCGCGTTGATCAGCCCTTCAACGTCCTCCGGTTTGGCCCCCGGCGCAAAAAACTCGTAGGGTAACAAAAATCCGCTCTTCCTCTCCAGTTCTACCCTGTCGGGCAGGTAAAAAACAACGGGCCTCTCCAGGAGGAGGTAGTCTTCATAAATGCTCGAATAGTCTGTGATGAGTACATCAAACGCTCCCATAACGTCGTTTATAGTGAGGAAACGCTCCACCAGAGGTTCGTCTGTGAGTAATCTAATGTTCCCGCTGTTTTCAATTTCCGGGGCGACCGCGTCCGCCACAAGTTTGTGCGGTTTGATAACCAGCAGTGCGTTAATCCTTTGCAAAAATTCGGTGAACCTCTTGTTAAGGAGACTTTTGACCACCCCCACACTCGCCTCGAAGTCCTTGAGGTAACTCGTGTACCTGTAAGTGGGGGCATAAAAGAGCACGTGGTCGTACCCTTCAACGTCGATGTTTAGTATCCCCGAAAGGAGTTCCCTGGAGAGTCTCAGGTTGGTGAAAATACCGTCGTTCCTCGGCTGGCCGAGGATCCTGAACTTTCTTGGGTTTATCATGAACTGCCTCACAAAGGCCCCAACGACCAGTTCAGAAGTTGTCACAAAATCGGTCGTCCAGCGGTCCATGTAGAGGTAGAGGTCTTTTATTCCGAGGGGGTGTTCGTGGCCCGTCTTTTTACCAGGCAGGCCGTGCCAGAGTTGAATTACCCTCTGGCCGAAATGTGGGGTCACGGGTAGGACATCCGTTGTCACAACGAACTTTGCCCTGACTAGTTCCTTGAGGCCTCGGGCCGAGTAAAGGGGCACGGTTCTAACTTCCGGATACTTCTCCCGTAGGGCGGGGACAACGCGGGAGTCGGGGCTGTTGAGGAGCCACACTAAGGTGTACCCATCGTTGATGTTGTAAACATACTTGAAGAGTGCGAGGGCGTTGTCAGAAACGTCTGGTGTTGAATAGAAGACTATCCTGTTTTCGTCTTTAGGGATGGTGTTCGCGAGTGAGAGTACTCTAGATGCCAGAAGTTGGAGTTTGACGTGGTTCATTTTTATCGAATGAGTTATCACTGTAAAGTTTTAAAATCTTCTCGGGTAGTTATAGTGGGGGAGTCATGGTTAAGGTCAGCGTCATAATGCCCAACAAAAACAAGGGGAAATGGTTGGAAAAATCCATTACCAGTGTTCTGAACCAAACGTATGATGACTGGGAGTTAATAATCATTGACGATTACTCTACCGACAACAGTAAGGAGATAATTCAACGGTTCATGGAACAGGACGATAGAATAATTGGCATTTTCGAACCAGACAGGCCATTCCCATTAACCCGTAACATCGGCCTCGAACGCGCGTCTGGCGATTACATACTGTTCCTCGATAGTGATGACTGGATTAATGAGAAGATGCTGGAGAACGCCGTTAACCACCTTGAGAATGATGGCGTGGATGCATACGTTTCAAGTTACAGGGTGATCAGGAGTAATGGCTCTACGAGAGACTTTATTTACACCCGCGGCGTTTATTCACGTTTTGACGGGCTAAAAGGTAAGTTCAGGTTTGGTATGGGCAACGCCGTCCTGAAAAGGAAGATACTTGACGAGTACAATATCAGATATACACCGTACGTGTACTCTGAGGACAGTTACTTCTACCTCTTTTATCTGTCCGTTATTGATAAGGTCTTCGTCGACGATTACATCGGGTTCATCAACAACAGAATGGGTAGCAGTGTGGTTGCGAATAAAAACATATTGTCGAAAGAGAGGTTTAGTCAGATTGAAAACAATTACAGGTTGTTGTTCTTGCAACTGGAGAAACTTGGCAAAACGAAAGAGATTTCGTTAATTAAAAAACACCAGTACCCTGGCAGTATATTGAGCCATTTAGATTTTGTTGACAGGAAACACAAGTTCCTATACATGTTAAAGTATTCCAGAGTGATTTTCCCCTACCTGATATTAGGGAGGGCGAGCGGTGACGTCCTCTGGTTATGGAGCATAGCCGTTGATAGTGTTATTCCCGTGAAATGGTTCATACGGAGGGTTACGAAGTGAATATCCTTAGTTCATAGAGGTGATATGAAGATGGTTCGACACTCTTATATGAAAATCATTCGCAGGGGTTAAAGATTTGTCAAAAATTCCGTCTTTTAGGAACACTAATGTTGCTACAATCAGCTCAGGAAGCACAATACGTTTAAAATAGAGAATGATAGCTTAAACATTTTAGTGGGCTTTCTCTTAGGTCGTTGGTATTATCACCGACGATAGTTGTTATATTAAGGCTCCCTAAAATCTTATTCTATCTGCTCTCGCTGGTGATATAAACATAGCTCCCAAGGGTAACGAACAACTGACTCACCACAGTCGCCGCTGCCGCCCCGCTGGCCCCGTGGTGAAGTATTAGGATGTAGTTTAGTACCACATTGAGCAAGGCAGTAAACCCCGTTATCTTCGTGAAGGTGAGCTCCCTCCCGGTCGCGTTCATGAAGCTACCGAAGAGGGAGTTCAGGAACATAAAGGGCATGGCAAAGGCGAGAACCCTTAGAACAGGAACACTCGGGAGAAAATCTTCCCCGAAAGCAATGATTATCCCAAGGCGAGCGAAGATGTAATAGCCAACGGCTCCGAAGATGCCAATTACTAAGAGCAGTTGAAAACTCTTTCTGAAGAGAACGCTGAGAGTCTTTCTGTCTTCCACCCACAGCCTCGCCATGGACGGCATCGTCGTTGAGATGACTATGCCCGGAACTAGGAGTGAGACATCCACCAGAGTATGCGCCGCCCTGTAAATCCCCGTCTCGTAGTCCCCCTTCATTAGGCTCAACATCACCATGTCCGTGCTGTAGTAGATGAGGGTGAACAACCCAATCAGCCAGAAGGGGTATGATTTCTTAAGGAGGGACGCCCAGACTTCGGGCTTAAAACGGATTTTGATGGCCTTAACAAACCTGGAACCCCAGTGTACCCTCAGGGCTTCCCTTATGACGTATCCAGTAAGAATGGCTACGATGAAGGGCGGGAGGGAGCGAGAGGTGTAAAGAACTGCACCACCAACGAAGAATGCCCAGATTCTCTCAATTGTCCTGGCCAGTGCCTCGTATTTGGTGACCTCGTGGGCGTACATGGTATTCACGAACACGTAGGAGATCCAATTAAACATAGCTTCTGTCCCGGTCAAAATGATGAGGATCTTCATCCAACCTGGCCTTGGGAGGGGCATCGTCAGTGCAACGATTATAAGGAAATTTAACAGGGCTAGAGCTATCTTAAACCCCAAAACGTCAGGCAAAAGTTCTTCCGCCTTATTCCTGTCCCTTGCGACTTCGCGCATAAAGTAGTAACCGACACCAAGGTCGGAGAACACTCCAAGAAGACCCACGTAGTAGAAGATGAAAGAATACTGCCCAACCCCCTCCGGCCCGAGGCTTCTGCTGAGAATGAAAATTACTCCATAAGAGAGAAGTTTTGAAATCATCTCAGCACCGAAAAGCCAGCCTGCGTTTTTTATCAGCTTCAACTTTAAACTCTCGGTCATCAGCTTCTTGGTAAAACGGGGGAATTAAAAACTTAATCCTCCGTATCTTGGCATGCCCACCGACGGGGCTTTTCCTAAGTTCGGGGTTCTTTGTCCCACACCTCTAGTCCATGATAAAGCTCCATATCCTCGATTCCAGTGTTAGAGGGCCACTCTGTGCTCCCTGTGATGGTTTAGTCCTCTTTTCAGGTTGTTTTATCTGATTTTGTAACTCTTCTTGGGTTTGCTGATAACCATTTTTGATAGAAAACTTTATAAGCTTCCCTCTTAAATTTCAGTCGATAACTATCGGAGGTGATTAAAATGAAACGGGCTATAGTTGTTGGGATGCTCGGTCTCTTAATGTTCCTGGCCGGCGTCAAGTTCGGGGTTTCGTACTTCAGCGACGTGGCCAGGTCCGAGGGAAACCAGCTCTCCACCGGAGACTTCGACATCGGCATAAGCAAGGACGGGGAAAGGTTCTACGATGACTACAAGCTCTTCTCCTTTGACAACCTTAAGCCAGGGGAAGAGAGGACTGCCGAATTCTACATCAAAAACCGCGGGGACTACCCGGTCTCCTCCGTGGTCATGGTCTTCAACATCACCGACACCGAGAACGGTGCCCTCAGCAAGGCTGAGGCCCTGGTCGATAAAACCCCTGATACCGGCGAGCTCAGCAGATATTTGATTATCACGGACTTCCGCGTCTCACAGGGTGACGATGAGAAAGTCCTCAGCGACTACATCGGAAAGAGCCTGGGAGAGCTCAATATGAGCGAACTTCAGATCTTCTCGGGCTCACTTCCGAAAAATGGTGTCCTGAAGGTAACCTTAACTGTTCAACTTTCTCCCTCGGCTGGCAATGACTGCCTCACCGACACATCAAAGATTAACATTATGATCATCGCGAGCCAGTGAGGAGAAGCCTATTAAACCCCTAAGGGAAGCGGTTAACGCGATGATGAGTGATGGGCGAACCGACCGGTGAGGATGGAAAGGTGATCGCTGAGCATACCTTTTTAACCTCTTTTTTGAGTTCCTCTGGGATGATGAGTTCAGCCTTGCCTGAGGCGTGATGAGGGAGTGACGGACTGACCGCGCCCTTATTTTTATCTCGTTGGGGTACTCTAATAAAATTGGAAAACCTAATAAGGTTGGGCGTCATCATGACGCCGAGGCGTGGAGGTGGTAATTTGGAAGAGGTTTACAAACCCATCTGGCTTTCTATAGTGGGAAACGTCCTCCTCTCCCTTCTCAAACTGGCCATCGGGTTCATCTATTCCAGCATTGCCATCATTTCCGACGGCATCCATTCCCTGAGCGATGTGATAACGAGCGTCATCGGCTACGCGGGAATAAGGATATCTTCCAAACCCCCTGACCGGAGCCATCCCTTCGGTCACTCCCGCTTCGAGCCGCTGGTTGCTTTCCTTATAGGGGAGGCGCTCCTCATTGTTGCCTACGAGATAGGGCGCGACTCCGTCTATAGGCTCCTGAGGGGAGAGGTGGTAGAGGTTAACTCCCTCATGCTCGGAGTTACCCTCCTCTCTATCCTCACCAAGGAGGTCATGTTCCGCTACTCCGTTTACGTCGGCAGAAAACTTAACAGCCAGATTCTAATAGCGGACGCCTACCACCACAGGAGCGACTCCCTGAGCAGCCTGGCGGTTCTGGTTGGGTTGACTGCACAGAAGCTCGGATTCAGATACGGCGACGCGCTGGCAGGGCTCGTGGTGGCGGTCTTCCTCCTGAAGGTTTCATTGGATATACTCCTCCAGAACATCGGTTACTTAACCGGCCAAGCTCCCTCCTTTGAGGTCTGCGAGGAGATAAAGAAGCGCGCCCTCAGCGTCCCAAACGTCCTCGGCGTTCACGATTTACGGGCCCACTACGTCGGGAACAGGCTCCACGTGGAGCTCCACATCGAGGTGCCGCCGGAGCTGACGCTGAAGGAGGCCCACGATGTCAGCCACAAGGTTAAGAAGCTGGTAGAGGAGCTCCCCGAGGTTGACAGGGTCTTCGTCCACGTGGACATATATGGGTGTCACTGAATGACATTTGTGCACGCAAGGGGAAAGGCCAGAACTGGCAAAGATAATGATGGGGGAACGAAATTTTCAGAGCATACGGGAGACGATCTCCCTCAGATCCCTCAAAAACTCCTCCAGGTGCTCCCTCCTCACGTGGGGCATCATAACGACCCTGATGTAGCCCCTGTGGGCGCTTATGCCCCACTTCCGCTTCTTCAGCTCCTCCTCGACTTTTTCCAGTTTATCGGCTCCAAAGGAGACTATGTTGAGCACCGGCTCACGGATGAGGTAAACTCCCGGGATTTTCTTCAGCTCGGCCGCGAACCACCTGCTCAGCTCCATTGCTTGCTTAACAACTTCCCTGTACCCCTCAAAGCCGAGGTGCTTTATCATTGCCCAGACTGCCAAAGCGCTGGCTCCGGGCCTTGTTCCTGTTATGGTCGCCTGCCATATCCTCCCGCCTGCTAAGTAAGGGGCCAGGACACTTATGGCGTCAATGTACTTCTTTTCGCGGAAGATTATCCCCCCGGCCGGGATTGGAACCATCCCCATCTTGTGGGGGTCTATCGTTATGCTCTTTACCCCCTTGAGCCTGAAGTCGAAGTCGGGGATATCGTAGCCAAGGGCTTTGGCGAAAGGTATCACGAAGCCCCCAAAAGCTGCATCCACGTGCAAGGGAATGCCGTAGTCCAAAGCGAGGTCGCTTAAGGCAGGGATATCATCCACAACGCCCAAGCCTGTGGTTCCAGCTATTCCAACGATTCCTACCGTGTTGTCCGTGATTTTGCTCTCAACATCCTTAACATCGACGGAGTAGTCCTCCCTCAGCTTCGCCCAGACGAGCTTTACCCCGAGCATCTCTCCTGCCTTGATAAAGGAGAAGTGCGCGCTCTCCGGGAGAATGAGCTCCGGTTTCTCAACGCTGGCCAGATTCCTGAAGGCCCTTACGGCTAAAATGTTCGCCTCAGTTCCGCCGGAAACTATATTCCCATAACCCCCTTCAAGCCCGAGGAGGCTTGCCAGCATGTCAACCGCTTCCTTTTCTATTTTCTGGCTCCCCACATGAAGCCCCGGGTCGCCCAAGTTTCTGTCTATGTAGCGCTGAACAACTTTAACGGCCAACGGGTGAGGATAGGTGCACATGGAACCTAAAATCCTGCCGGAATCAAAAGTCAGGTCTTCCGATGTTTTCCTCTCCAGTTCCCGGAGGACTTCTTCCTCGCTCGCCCCTTCCTTCGGAAACCTCATTCTCCCACCGGCGTCTAATTTTGGTCTGGGGATTTAAGCTTTTGCTCGGATTTCAGCGTAAGTTTTGAAGAACGCTGGCGTTGTGAGGGCCGTCAGCATTGAGACGATTATGACGCTGGCGAAGAGCCCCTGGTCGATTATGCCCGTGCGGAGGCCGAAGGTTAGTATTGCAAGCTCGAGGCTCCCCCTGCCGCCCATCCCTATGCCTATCAGGGCTGAGTCTTCCCAGCTGAGGCCGGAGACCCTCGCCCCGAGACCGCAACCAAGGAACTTTCCGAGGACTGCGGCAAGGTAGAGGGCCACTATCAGGGCCAGGCTGACCTCCTTGAGCGGGGGGTTGAACATGAGCCCTACGTAGATGAAGAACAGGGGCATGAAGAACTCCGTGAGGACGACTTCCAGGTCTTCTATGAGTTCGTTGAGCTTTATCCTGGTCACTACCGTTGGATCCTTCCTTTCGCGGAGCCTGCTTATCGTCAGGCCCGCAAGGTAGGCCCCTATTATCTGGTTTAGGCCAGCCTTCTCCGCTATTATCGCCAGGAGGAAGGTGAGTATGAGGGCAAAGGTGAAGAAGACGTCCAAATTCCTGACCACGACCCCAAACCATTCGGCCTTTTTGAAGACGCGTTCCGATATCAGGAGGGTCAAACCTATGAAGACGAAGATTTTAACAGTTAGTATCCCGAAGAAAGCGGCGTCAAGGCTTCCTCTGGCTATCGCGGTGATTATTCCTATTAGGTAGACGGCAATTATGTCGTCGGCGAAGGCGGCCCCCATGAGTATTGAAGAGACCTCACGTTTGACCCTTTCCCTGACGATTACTCCGCTCGTGATCTCTATGGCGGTGTTCCCGAGGGTCACCCCGACGAATATGGCCGCTGAGAGCGGCTTTCCGAACATTTTGACGGTCAGAAAGCCCAGGAGGAACGATGCCAGGACTCCAAGCGCGGCAACTGCCGTGGCCTTTTTCGTGTTCTGGGCTATGGCCGAGAAGTTGCTGGTCAGCCCCGTGTAGAGCATCATCATTATCAGCCCGAACTCGGCGAGAACATTGAGTTCCTCACTCGGCCCTATGATGCCCAAAAGGAAAGGACCGAGGATTATTCCAGTGAGGACGTGGGGTATTATGGGGTGAACGTCGAATTTCTCGAAGCTCCATTCTAAGCTTTTTGCAACGACGAGAAGAATGGCCAGCGCCATCAGGAAGTCCACGTCATCCCCTCCTGGCTATGAGGCTCCAACGATCCACAGAACCATGAGAACGACCGCCAGGATCGTGGCTATTGTTGCTCCCCTTCCAGTACCGAAGACTATCGGCACGGGGCCTATCATTATGACTCCCCCGCCCTCGACTTCCGTTTCTCCGCCTAAGGACGATACAAGCGTTCCTATGAACACCAGGAGAAAGCCCATGAAGATGAGTGCTATCCCGGCCAGTATGATTATTTCCCCCTTCATCGTCCCCCCATTTGGGGAACTCTTTTTAAACTTTTTTAAGAGTCCTGCCCAACACTCAGCGGTGATAGCTTGCTTGTGATAGTTGACCTCGACGATACACTCTGCAACACCTGGGGGGCTGGCAGGAAAACTCTTCTCAAGGTTATTATGTATGCTCTAAGGCGACGGAGGTTCAGGCTTATCAGGTACTTTCTTTTCAGGGAGTACAGAAAGCTGGAGAGCTTCGATCGCTACCATAAAATGGACATGAGCGATGTCATCCGAGAGGTCCTTATGAAGATTTATCCCGATATCCAGAGCAAAGAGGTTGAGGAAATAACGTCCCTGGTCGAGAAAGAGTTCTTCTCCCGGCTGAGGCTCTATCCAGACGCCCTCCCCTTCCTGGAGGGTCTTCGAAAGATGGGCGCCAGAGTGGTTCTGATAACAGACTCCTCCTCGGAGTGGCAGAGGAAGAAGCTCAAGATGCTGGGCATTGAAGGCTTCTTTGACGACGTTATAATCAGCGAGGAGACGGGCTACTCAAAGCTAACCCCCCACAACTTTAAGCTGGCTGTCTCTAAGTTCGGGGACGATGAGGTGTACGTCGTAGGTGACAGAGACGAAACGGACATGGCGGGCGCAAAGGCCATAGGCGCCGTTGGCATACTTGTTAGGAGGGGCTACTTCAAAGGCAGGCCATCCAAAAACGCCGACTACGTTGTTCATGACCTTTTCGAGGCCCTTGAGGTGATAAGGAATGCCGGATGGAATAAAAACTGAGGTCAAGAGAAAGGCCCTTCATCTGACGGGACTCACCGTTCCCGCTTTTTACGTGCTCTTCGGTAGGGAGTTAACCCTCACTTTTGTGGCCCTTGCTTTTGTCCTGTTTGTGGTTCTTGAACCCTTCAGAATCATTGAGGGGCTGAGTGACAGGATAAAGGTTAGGCTCAAGATAATAAGGCCGGAAATGGTCAGCGGCGTGGAGGTTATTGAGAAACACATTAAGGAGATCGAGCGGTCTCACGAGAGGAACGGCATAGGGGCTCATATATACTTTTCAGTGGCTTCCCTCGTTATAGTGTACTTCTTTTCCGAGGAGATAGCCATAGCCTCAATAACCGTTGCAACGATAGGTGATGCCCTGGCGGCTATAGTAGGGAAAAGCTTTGGAAAACACCGCTTCTCCAACGGAAAGAGCCTTGAGGGGAGTCTGGCTTATTTTCTCTCCGGAGTAATTGTAATAGCTCCCCTAATGGGGCTAACCGCGGCGTTAATAGGCTCTTTGGCAGGTACAATAGCCGAGTTCTATGAGCTTCCCCCCGACGACAACTTCTCAAACCAGCTGGCGATTGCGGTGGTTCTCTACCTTCTCACCCTCCTCTGATACGTGCTCTGGTGGGCAAAAGGTATTTATACCAGAGACTTCAGTATCACCTTCAGTGATAACATTCGACGGGTGGTCGTGATGGTGAACTTCATATTCGGGATACACAACCACCAGCCGCTGGGGAACTTCGGGTGGGTGATGGAGAGCGCTTACGAAAGGTCATACAGGCCCTTCATGGAGACGCTGGAGAACTACCCCAACATGAAGGTTGCCGTTCACTACTCGGGCCCGCTGCTGGAGTGGATATCGGAGAACAGGCCAGAGCACCTCGACCTTCTCCGCTCGCTTGTGAAGAAGGACCAGCTGGAAATAGTCGTGGCAGGTTTCTACGAGCCGGTCTTAGCTTCAATTCCCAAAGAGGACAGGATAGAGCAGATAAACCTGCTGAAAGATTTCGCGAAGAAGCTCGGCTACGAGGCTAAGGGTGTCTGGCTGACGGAGAGGGTATGGCAGCCAGAGCTGGTAAAGAGCCTCCGCGCGGCTGGCATAGAGTACGTCATAGTTGACGACTATCACTTCATGAGCGCTGGTTTAGCTAAGGAAGAACTCTTCTGGCCCTACTACACCGAGGACGGCGGAGAGGTTATAACGGTCTTCCCGATAGACGAGAAGCTCCGATATCTCATCCCCTTCCGCCCGGTCGATAAGACGCTGGAGTACCTCCACGGCCTTGACGACGGGGACGAGAGCAAAGTAGCTGTATTCCACGACGACGGCGAGAAGTTCGGCGTCTGGCCGGGAACCTACGACTGGGTTTACGGGAAGGGCTGGCTCAGGGAGTTCTTTGAGAAGGTTTCAAGCGACGAGAGGATAAACCTAATGCTTTACTCCGAGTACCTTTCAAAGTTCAAGCCGAGGGGCCTCGTCTACCTGCCAATCGCATCCTACTTCGAGATGAGCGAGTGGTCTCTGCCAGCAAAGCAGGCGAAGCTCTTCGTCGAGTTCGTTGAGGAGCTCAAGAAGGAGAACAGGTTCGAGAAGTACCGCGTTTTCGTGAGGGGGGGAATCTGGAAGAACTTCTTCTTCAAGTACCCGGAGAGCAACTACATGCACAAGAGAATGCTTATGGTGAGCAAAGCCGTTGGGGACAACCCGGAGGCAAGGAAGTTCCTCCTCAAGGCCCAGTGCAACGACGCCTACTGGCACGGCGTCTTCGGCGGCGTTTACCTCCCGCACTTGAGGAGGGCGGTGTGGGAGAACATCATAAAGGCCAATAGCTTCGTTTCCACCGGGAACTTCGTCAGGGACATAGACTTCGACGGCAGGGACGAGGTCTTCCTGGAGAACAGAAACTTCTACGCCGTCTTCAAGCCTGCCTACGGTGGAGCGCTCTTCGAGTTCAGCTCAAAGAGAAAGGCCGTCAACTACAACGACGTTATAGCCAGAAGGTGGGAGCACTACCATGAGGCTCCCGAGTCGGCTACTCCGGAAGAGGGAAGCGGCGATGGCGTTGCCAGCATACACGAGCTTGGAAAGCAGATTCCCGACAGGATAAGGCGCGAACTGGCCTATGATAGCCACCTCAGGGCCATCCTCCAGGACCACTTCATTGAACCAGAGACGACCCTCGATGGGTACAGGCTGAACCGCTACGTGGAGCTTGGCGACTTCATTAGTGGAGCCTACGACTTCAGCCTCTTCGAGGACGGGATAACCCTCGAAAGGGACGGAACAGTCTCAGGAAAGCCTGCTAAAGTTGAGAAGACCTTCCACGTTATGGAAGATGGCTTCGTAGTTGATTATACAGTGAGAAGCGATGCGAGGACCCTCTTCGGCGTCGAGCTAAACCTGGCAGTTCACAGCGTCATGGAAGAGCCGGCTGAATTCGAGGCGGAGAGCTTTGAGGTCAACGACCCCTACGGTATCGGGAGGGTTAGAATAGAGCTCGACAAGAAGGCGAGGGTCTGGAAGTATCCGATAAAGACCCTCAGCCAGAGCGAGAGCGGCTGGGACTTCATCCAGCAGGGCGTCAGCTACACGCTTCTCTTCCCGGTGGAAGGGGAGCTCCGCTTCAGGCTGAGGTTCAGGGAGCTTTGATCGTTTTATATTTACTCCCTCGCTTTCATAATTTCGTGCCTTCCGCTATTTCTTAACCCTGAAATCGACCGGCTTCTCCAGCCCCCAGAACCCGCAGAAGGAGCAGACCTCTCCGCTCGACGGCATTCTGCAGACTTTGCACTCCTTAAACTCTTCCTCCAGCTCGGCCTCGAAGAGGCCCTTCTTCCTCAGATAGCCCTTGACGAAGTTTATCTTCGTTCCCGGCCTCTTCTCCTCCATCTCGTTTAGAATAGCCTTCCATTCGAGCGTTGTTGCTCCCCCCGCGTGCGGGCACTCCTCCATCTTGTACTCTATGCCGTTAGCTAAAGCGTAGGCAACAACCTCCCTCTCGGTGACCTCGTAGAGGGGTTTGACCTTCTTCACCAGCTTGCCGTTGAACTCCGAAGGCGTCACGGGCCCCTGCTTCGCCAAATACTGCGTGTTCCAGTTCATGATGTTGTTGAAGATGAAGCTCGCCTCGTCGTCGAGGTTATGACCTGTGGCAACGACGTCAAAGCCGTTGTCGTAGGCGAACTTGTTGAAGATGTAGCGCTTGGTTAGTCCGCAGTAGGAGCAGGTCGGCCTCCTAGTCCTTACCTCGCCGATTCCATGGCCCAAAAGCTCCCTCACGCGGACGATGTGGAGGGGAGCACCTATAATCTCGCACTGCTTTTTGGCGTAGATTTCGCTCGTTTCGCTGTACTCGCCTATTCCAAGGTTTATGTGGAGGCATTCGATGTTGTAACCGAACTTCTTGAGGACGTGAGCTGTGACTGCCGAGTCCTTTCCACCGGAGACGACGACCAAAACCTTGTCGTCCGGCTTGAGCATCCCATAGCGCTCTATCGTCCTTTTCACCTTTCTCTCGAAATATTCCTTGAAATGCTCCTCGCAAAGGTACATTTTTGGGTAGTGAAGCTTTATGAAGGCTGGTCTATCGCAGAACTTGCACCTCATCGGCATTTCGCCCACCGCGTTGAAGTCCTCAGCCAGGTTTAAAAGACTTCTACCAGAAGCCTTTTTAAAGCCCTCTCCAACCTTCCCCGGTGGAATCAATGGGCTGGCTTTCATCTCTCCTCTGGGCGTTCTGGTACATACTCCCGGCTTACTTTGCCAATGCCTCTCCCGTGGTGCTCGGCGGGGGAAGGCCGATGGACGGGGGAAGGACCTGGCGGGATGGGAGGAGGATATTCGGGGATGGGAAGACCTGGAGGGGCTTTTTTGGCGGCCTTGCAACTGGAACGCTCGTCGGTGCAATCCAGTACTTCATAACTCCCGGCTTTTACGGCCCCTTTAAAACCGCCCTCCTGCTGGCATTTCTTCTCTCCTTTGGTGCCCTCATCGGCGACCTCGTGGGGAGCTTCATAAAGCGACGCTTGGACCTCCCGAGGGGTTATCCCGCCATTGGCCTCGACCAGCTGGGGTTCCTGATAAGTGCCCTGGCCTTTGCTTATCCGGTTAAGACAATCTCTTCCGGCCAGATGCTTGCCCTCCTGATCCTCACGCCCTTCATCCACTGGTCCGCCAACTATTTCGCCTACAGGATGGGCTGGAAGAGCGTCCCCTGGTAACACTTTCGCCCACTCAACTTTTTAAAACCCCCTTCCCAAGTCCGTCCGATGGTCAGGGTTCACATTGAGACCTACGGCTGTACCAGGAACAAGGCGGACGGAGAGATAATGGAGGCCATACTTGTTAGGGCAGGCTATGACCTCGCTGAAACTCCCGAGGATGCCGATTACGTTGTGGTGAACACCTGCGCCGTGAAGGACCCCACCGAGAAGCACATGAAGAAGCGCATAAAGGAGCTCCTTGACTCCGGGAAGAAGGTAATCGTCACCGGTTGCCTTCCCCACGTCAATCCCTCCGCCATAGACCCCCGCGTTTCTGGAATCCTCGGCGTTAAGAGCATAGACAGAATAGCCGAGGCCGTGGAGGGAGCAGAGAGGGGAGAAAAGTTCGTCAGCGTTGAGAGCTGGCGCGAGAGGAATTTAGATAAGCTTGAACTTCCCCGTCTCTGGAAGTCCGGTGTTGTTTTCGTGGTTCCGATAAGCGAGGGCTGTCTCAACGCCTGCACCTACTGCTCAACCCGCTTTGCGAGGGGCGTTTTGAAGAGCTATAAGCCAGAACTCATCGTTAAGTGGGTGAAAGAGGCTCTGAACAGGGGTTACAAGGAGATACAGCTCTCCAGCGAGGACACAGGCTGCTATGGCTTTGATATAGGCACTAACTTAGCCAAACTCCTCGAAGAGATAACGGCCATCGAGGGCAACTTCCGCGTCAGGGTCGGCATGATGAACCCGAACCATGTAATAAGGATACTCGACGAGCTCATCGATGCCTACCAGAGCGGGAAGGTCTACAAGTTCCTTCATCTCCCGGTTCAGAGCGGCGACAACGGGGTTTTAAGGAGAATGGGCCGGAACTACACCGTCGAGGAGTTTGAAGAAATAGTCGAGGAGTTCAGGAGAAAGGTTCCGGGTTTGAACCTCAACACGGACATAATAGTCGGCTTTCCCGGCGAGACTGACGAGGCCTTTGAGAACACCCTCGAGCTCGTGAAGCGTGTGAGGCCTGACAAAATAAACGTCTCCCGCTATTCACCGAGGCCCGGAACGATAGCGGCAAAGTGGAAGCAGTTGCCGGGCTGGAAGGTGAAGGAGCGCTCCAGGGTTCTTCACAGGCTCAGGCTCGGGATAGCCTACGAGATAAACCAGTCCTACCTCGGTAAGAAAGTTGAGGTTCTCGTCCACGGTCCTGGAGAGAAGGGCGGTGTTGAGGGGAGAACCTTCAACTACAAGGAGATAATCCTCGACTCCGGTGAGCCGGGGGAGTTGGTTGAGGTCAAGGTCACCAAGGCGAGCGCCACATACCTCCTGGGCGGACATGAATAAAAGAGCGAAAGGGTAAATTATCACCACTTCTTCTCCGGGACGGCTTCTTTTTTCGCCGGGATAATGCAGAGGAATTCCAGGGTTTCTCCCGTGGCTTTGTAACCGTGGGGCTCGTTGGGCGGGAGGTAGAGGAAGTCCCCGGCCTTAACGTGGTGCTCCTCCTTCCCGTTTGTGATCATCCCCTCCCCTCTGACTATGAATATCTCGTGCTCCCAGTCGTGCTGGTGTATCGGTATCTCCGAGCCCTTCCTCATGACAAAGTACCTCATGGCAAAGTTCCTGGCCCCCAGCTTCGGGTAAACCAGCCACCTGATGGTTACTCCCTCAAAACCCGTCTCCTCCTCGGGAACGTCCTTATAGTGGCCGACGAACATGGTATCACCACAGGGTATTCGGGTTCTGTGTATTTAAACCAATCGAACCCCCACCCCGAATCCAAAAAGTTTTTATTTGCTTCTTCAATCCCTCACTAGAAAGCTGATTTGAGAGAGCTGTTCTAAAAAGAGGAGAGGGGTAAGAGCGATGCCAACGGTCAAAGTAGACCCAGAAGAGATAAAGAGCATCAAGAGAGAATTGGAGGCCCTGGAGAAGGAAAGAAATGAAATCCGGGCCAAACTCGATGCGCTTGAAAAAGAACTTCAGGACTGGGTTCAGAAAAGGGACGAGAAGAACAAGGAAGTGCAACAGCTCAGGCAGAAGGCCAGAGAATACCAGGCCAAGAGGGATGAAATCAATGAGCAGATAAAGCAGCTCAAGAAGAACCGGGAGGAGATCAACGCACAGCTCGACATCCTCTATCAGGAGATACTCGAGTACAGAACAAAGAGGGATGAGTACAACCAGCTCAGAAGACTGAAGATGCCCGCGGAAAAGATACAGGAAAAAATTGAGAAGCTTGAGTGGGAGCTCCAGACCAACCCCAACATCACCCCTGAGAGGGAAAAGCAGATCGTTGATCAGATACAGGTTCTCGCAACCGAGCTTGAGATAATCCAGCAGGCTGACCGCTTCCACAAGAAACTCGTTGAGACGAGGAAGAAGGTGAACCAGCTTAAGAAGGCAAGGAAGGCGATAAGCCTTGAGATACAGAAGCTGGCAAACCAGAGCCAGCAGTTCCACGAGCAGATGATACAGGCATTCAACCAGGCCGACGAAATAAAGAAGGAGGCCGATGAGTACCACCAGAAGGTAGTCGAACTGCGCGAGAAGGTTCGCGAAATCAGGGAACAGCTCAGGGAGATTGAGAGGAAGATACAGGAGTACGACGAGAAGCACAAGGAGCTCATAGCCTACAAGCTCGTCGCCCAGATGAGGGCCAAGAAGGACAGCAACTTTGACAGGGCGGTCGAGGCCCTTGAGAAGTTCAAGCGCGGTGAGAAGCTTACGCTCGACGAGCTCCTGCTCCTCCAGAGGTACAACCTCGTCTGAGGCCTCGCTATGGAAGTCCTCAAACACGAAGGCCCGGGAAGGCTTGGGTTAGTTCGCGTAGGAGATTATTCATTCAGGACGCCTGCCCTGGCAGGGGTAGACTTCACTCTCTCCCCCTTCAACTCCTTCTTCCACCCGGATGGGCCAGGGAATTACGACTTCAACCTGGCCCCGTCGATACCCCTCGGCTTCTACACACCCGGAGAGATTATAGAGAAGGCCATCGGAAGGCTCTGGAGCGTAAACTATGGGGGCTTCAACGCCTTTTACCTGCCAGCCCTGAGGAGAACCGAGTACCTGGGGGAGTTCTTTAAGATAATAAAGAGACACGGCTTTGAGGCAGTTTATCTCGGCAACTCTAAGATCCTAATCAAGGAGTACCGCTACTTCGTAAGAATCCTGCGCCAGCTCCGCGAGAGGTTTCCCAACGTCATGATAATAACCGATTTGGAGCCTTTCTTCTATCCCCTGGCCGTTTACCTCGGCGTTGACGCCTTCGATACGCGCTCGCTGAAGCTCTACGATTTCGAAGGCAAAGGCTTCACCCAGTTCAGCCCCCTCCTCTGGAGCGATGAGCCAAACTCCCTCGACTTCGCGAGGAAGACCATCCTTGAGGTCAGAAAGGCCCTCGAAGAGGGGAAACTCCGTTACCTGGTGGAAAACTACTTCCCAACTCAGTATCACGCCGGGATACTCCGCATAGCGGATCTGGAGCACTCCGACTACCTCGAAAAGTACACGCCGATCCAGAAGGAGACGGTCTACTTCATAAGTGACGCCTCGATCAGGAGACCGGAAGTTAAGCGCTGGCACTCCCGCGTTAAGGAGCGCTTCGTTCCGCCTAAAAACACCGAGTTAGTCCTGCTCTTCCCGTGCTCGGCTAAAAAGCCCTACTCCCTCTCTCGTTCCCACACCCTCTACAGGAAAGCTATGAAGGAGGCTTTAGGCTCCGGAACAAGCAAAGTCCACGAGCTTGTCCTAACCTCTCCCTTCGGCGTCGTCCCGAGGGAGTGGGAGTGGTTAGCTAAATACGACATTGTCGTCACCGGCCACTGGGGCGAAGAGGAGATAAAGCCGGCCGCTGAACTGCTTGCTGAAACCCTCGAAAAGTACTCGAAGGACGTTCCCATTATAGCGCACCTCGATGAGGCCTACGTCGAGATAGCCAGGCTCGCCTCTGAGATGACCGGGAGGGAGATAATATTCACGGAAGTGAAGAACGGCACGACGAGTAAGGAGAGCCTGGGCTCTCTAACCGAAACCCTGAAGGAGTTCCCGCTTGAGGGAACCAAGGAGGACAGAGCCTACCGCTACTTCGAGGACATAAGGAAGGTCTTCGACTTTTATTTCGGCGCAGGAGCTGGGGAGGCCGTTCTTCCAGAAAACGGCCAGGTCAAGGGCTCTAAGATGCTCCGCCTCTTTGTTGATGACCAGCAGACAGGAACCTTTGAGGATGGGGTCATAAGCGTCACGCCCTTTGGAATGCAGAGGATTTACGACAGGCTTAAGGCCTACTGGGTGAAGATAGACTTCGAGCTCCGCGGGGATGTTTTTGCCGTTGGCGTGAACGAGGCCGATGAGAGGATAAGGCCAGATGACGTAGTTGGGATTGTGAGGGACGGGAAGGTTGTCGGCGTGGGGAAGGCCGTTCTCAGCGGAGAGGAGATGGTCAGGGCCAAGAAGGGCGTCGCGGTTAAGGTCAGGAAGAGGGCGTAACGCCTAAAAACCTTTTCTGCCTTCCTTTACCATGCCAAGGCACCTCCGCAAAGGCGTCAAAAGGGAGCACCACTTTCTCAAGGGGCTCGAGAGGCCGCTCGAAGAGATAGCCCGGATTCCGGGGGTCAAGAAGGTCATCCCGGGCAGGATATATGCGAGCGATTCTCGGGGCTTCGAGATAAAGGTGACTAGGGAAACCCGGACCGGCCTAAAGCTCGTCGCCAAGAGCGATGGGAGCGTTCAGGAGGTATTTCTGGTCGTTGATAGGGCCGACAGGGCGAGGGTTTGGGAGGAAATTGAGGTGCTTTTTGGGAATGAAAAATGAGATACAGCAACCATGCGAAACCCTCAAGGACAGTGTCGTCGTTGTCTCAAAGGCCTTCCGTGGAGGGCACTTCACTGAGAGGTCGAGCGACGTTCTAAGGCTCCTCTGGAAGGCGGGAATCGTTGGGGATTGAAATTTTATGCTACATACCCGAGAAGTTTGAGGGGAAGAGAAAAGGACTGGGAATTGTGAGGGGGCGCTGGGGAGAGGGTTATTTGAGGTGCGCGGGCGCCCGTGAGTCTCCAGCGGGCTCATCCCAGCTCCCTTTTCCCCTCAAAGAACTCGATTAGTTCCTCGTCGCTTATCTCCTCCCCCTCAGTGTAGCCCAGCTCCCTCCTCTGGAGCTCTACCAGTCCCGGCGTGAGGAGAAGCTTCCCGTTCAGCTTTGGTACTGCATAGTGGAGCGTTATCTCGCTGAACTCGTCGAGCTTTATCGTGGGGTTCAGCTCGTACTCGATTTCCTCAAGTCTCTTCCCCTCCGCGATGAGCTTCGCCACTATCGCCGAGCCGTCTATGGAGAACTGCACGCTCCCGATGTGTCTCGCTTTGGCGCCTTCGATCCTCTCGGTTATGAACTTCTTGGTCTTCCCCGTGAACTCGAAGTCGCCGAGGATTCCCCCAATGACGATTATGCTGTCCTCCCCGACCTCCTCCGGCTTCAGCTCTTCCTCCGCGAAGGGGTCGAGGATTATGAGCTTTGACCTATCGAAGGGAAACCTTGTTACGCTTTCAGCTAAAACGCTTCCGAGCTTGGCCAATCTCTCCCTCTCCTCCTCGCGGACGTTGGTGAATATCAGCCTATCCCCCCACCACTCGGCCGCGTGGCTGTACTCCAGGAGAACCCACTCGCCTATCTCTTCAAGGTGCTCGATCACCAGGTAGGGCATTCTCTCACCCGAAGTTGTATTGGAGGGGAAATTAAAAGGCTAACCCCTCCTCTTGAGGAGGGGCAGAAAGGCCATAAGAAGAACCGAGCTTGGGCCGCAGATTCCACCCTTCTGGCCGGTAGTAGTGGTGCTTGAACTCGAACTTGAGCTTGGGCTGCTGGAACTACTGGTGGTTGTCTCAGAGGTAGTTGTGGTAGTCGTCGAAGAGCTTGACGTGGTGATTTTGCTGGTCGTTGTAGTGGAAGAGAGTGAAGTTGAGGTGGTCGTGTGGGTGGTAGTTGTTGTGGTCGATGTGCTCGTCGTTGTAGTTGTCGTTGTGGTTGAGGTGGTAGTGGTTGTTGGCCTTGGAAGCGGTCCTGGCTCGAGCAGGGTCGTCCAGTTGGCCACCCCGTGGTAAACTTTTCCGGTAGATACCAGCCCCTCCCACGGGAGGCCGTCCAGGATCTCTACCTCGAAGGGAACACCTTCGGGTAGTGGAACAACCGTGAAGTAGTAGCCAGTTGAGGACTTTATCAGGGGCATGGGTTCGGCAAGCTCCGGTGCGTTGCCCCTTATCCAGAGATATCCCTGGAGGTCGCTCCCTTTTACGGCCACCAGGACGGGTATAACGTCTTTTCTATAATAGCGGAGTTTCACGCGGTTGCTCTCCCCATAGTTGGTCTTTATGTAAACGTCAGCCCATGGGGAGCCGGTTTCAACTTCTGGAACCCTGAAGATTATCAGGTCATCGCTCCAGTTGATGATCTGTGCCTCCTTTCCACCCACTATTACCCTGCCCGTCCTTCCAAAGGACGCTCCGGCCAGCGCCACCAGGTTTCCGGGCTGGGCTGAATAGGGCGTTATTGAGCCTATCAGTGGCTTTTTCTGAACGCCTTCCCTGTGGAACACGAGAACGCTGTCCTTGGGAGCGTGAAGGATGGCGTTTCCATCTTTTACGGTCATGTTGATTCCGTTTATCACGTCCGTGTAGGTTCCATCTCCCCAGTCGAGCGCCAGGCTTAAGTTTTTGTCATCCCCTTCGTTGAGCACAACCACGAGGCTGTGGTTCCCGAAGTCCCTCCTGAAGACCCACAGGGAGTACTCCGCGTGAATGGTTCTGAAGTCCCCGTAGGCGAGGGCATCGTTCCGCTTCCTGAGCTCTGCCAGGGTTCTTATTATCCTCGCCGCCTCCGTTGTGTTGTTGAAGACCATCATAGGTCTGTTGTAGGGGTCGCCTTTGCCGTCCTTGCTGACGAGGTAGCTCTCATCACCGTAGTAGATTACGGGTATCCCGGGGAGAGTCATGGTGAGTGCGAGTGCCATGTGGAAGCGGTTTTTGTCGGGGTTCATGTTGAGAAACCTGACGAGGTCGTGGTTGTCGAGGAAGTTTACGGCCTTGTTCGGATAGACGAAGGTTGAGTAGTATTCTTCCAGGTCGCGGGCCAGGCTTTCGAAGCTTCCACCATAGGCGAACGTGTTCGCTATTTTACCCCTTACTGGAATGCTGAGGAGTGAAGTAACGTTTGAGTACTGGTAGAAGAAGTAGAGGTCGTCGGTTCTGCTTGGATCCAGGTTATAGTATTCCCCGTAGATGAAGAGCGGAACGCTGGAGCGGGAGTAGAGGTAGAGATAGAAGGTTTCTAACCAGCCCAGATCCATGTGCTTCACGGCGTCAATCCTGAAGCCGCAGGCACCTGCCTTAAGGAAGAGTTCTGCCCCTTCCTTCAGGTAGCTGTCCACGAAGGGGTTGTGCTGGTTGAAATCAGCCAGGTCGTAGAGGTTAGCGTATTTGAGCTGGAACCCGTACCACTCGCTTATGCCCCCGTTGTGATGGTAGATGTACTCCCTGCTACCCGTGTAGGGGTTTATAACGGCCTTCTCCGCGTCGTAGAGGTAGTTGGTAATGAGAGTTCCATTGTCGTAAAGCTTTCCAAACTCGCCATCACTGGTAGGGTTCGAATGGTTGGGGACGTAGTCAACTATTATGCACATTCCCCTCTTTTCAGCTTCTTCAACGAGCTTCCTGAACGTCTCCCATGTTCCGAAGTGCTCCTCTATTCTTTTGAAGTCCCTGGGCCAGTAGCCGTGATAGGGGGCGGAACCGTAGGCTAGGGTGTTGATGTTGTCGTTGATTGGTGATATCCATATCTCGGTTATTCCGAGGCTCTTTATGTAGTCGAGCTTTTCGATGAGTCCTTCCAGGTCACCGCCCCAGTACATCCTGTAATTGGAATGGCTCGGATCATAAAACGGTCCGTTGTTGCTTGCGTTCCCGTCGTAGAACCTGTCGACCATAACCTGGTAAATAACGCTCCTCTCCGGAACATGGAAGCTCGTTGCTCCCGCCTGGGGGAGCAGGAGGATGAGGAGTAGAACCCACAGCCTTCTCAACAACAATCACCGGGAGTGATAAAACCGAATGCCTAAAAACTTTAGTCCCCGAGCCACTCAACGATAAGTTCTGGATCGGTGGCCTTTGTGACATGGGCGGCATTGCCAGTGTGGAGACCCACGCAATGTTTATTAAGGCTCTCTTTTGAGTCCCCTTCGTGGTTTCTCCGGGGTGGTTGGATGGAGGAGAGGCTCCTTAGAATAGCTGAGAGGCTGGCCGAGAGGTACCACGTTGAGTACTTCGACATAAGAATAAGCCGCTCTGGTTTAACTTCCATATCCCTTCAGAACGACAGACTTGAAGAGCTCTCGTCAAACGTTGAGATGGGCATAGGGGTCAGGGCGTTTAAATCTTCATGGGGTTTTTCATCGGCCAACGACCTTTCGAGGGCTGAGGAGGTTATAAAAATAGCGATAAAGATAGCCAGCCTTTCAGGTGGGAGCTCCAGAATATACCTTGGCGACCCGGTGAGGGATGACGTCGAGATGCTCGGGAGGAAAAAGGTTTCGGAAGTTGACTTAGAGGATAAGCTCTCCCTCGTGAGGGGGGCTGGTTCTTCCCTTGAGGGGGACAGCATAAAAAACCGGAGCGTGCACTATGACGATTCTGTTAATGAGCAGGTTTTCATAAATTCCCTTGGAAGCGAGATTCGAACTGTTGTCTCCCGTGTGAGGCTGTCAATTTCTGCAACCGCTCACTCGGCCGGGGAGATGCAGCAGTACTGGAAGGTCTTCGGGGGGGTCGGGGGTTTTGAAATGGTTGAAGAAGTCGATTTAAGCCACTGGGGACCTTTCGTTGCCGGAAAGGCGATGGAGCTTCTAAAAGCGGCTTCGCCGCCTTCGGGGGAATTTAAAGTTCTCATGGATCCCGAACTCACGGGAGTTTTCATCCACGAGGCCCTAGGGCATGCAGTAGAGGCCGACTCCGTTAAAAACGGTGAGAGCATCCTGGCCGGAAAGCTTGGGGAAAAGATAGCCGTTGATGGATTAACTGTCGTCGATGATCCAACTTTGCCCGGAAAGTTCGGCTCTTACCCCTACGACGACGAGGGAGTCAAAGCTAAGAGGGTTGAGATCATAAAGGACGGCATTCTCAGGGAGTACCTCACCGACAGGGAAACTTCCGCTGTTTTGGGGCTCGAACCCAACGGTCACGGAAGGGCCCAGAGCTACGCTCACCAGCCCCTCGTGAGGATGAGCAACACCTACGTTGAGCCCGGGGACTGGTCATTTGATGAAATGGTGGAAGAACTCAGGAACGGGCTCTACATGATAGGGGACAAGGGAGGAGAGGTGGACATAGCCAGCGGCACCTTCACCTTTGGCGCCAAGGAGGGCTATCTGGTCGAGAACGGAAGGATAACGAAGCATCTCCGCGATGTTTCTCTCTCCGGGGGAATCCTGGACGTTCTCAGGAATGTGATGGCCGTTGGGCGCGACGTTAGGGTGGAGTTCCCCGGTTACTGCGGCAAGGGTCAGTGGGTTCCGGTGGATGACGGCGGGCCTCACGTTTTGACGAAGGCAACCGTTGGGGGGTTGAAGTAGTGATTCCCGATTACATTGAAAAGCTGGTCAGAATCCTGGAACGGGAAGACGTTGAGTGGGAGATCTACTGGGAGAGGGGCAGGGTTGGTTCGTTTGGCATAGAACGTGAAACCCTGGAGAAGGCCCAGAGAAAGTTCTCCTCTGGTATAGGGCTCAGGATCGGCCTGAAGGGCAAGATGGGCTTTTCATACGTGTCCGGCCTTAGCCACACCAGTGACACCCTTGAAGACCTTGTTAAAAGGGCCATAAAGCTCGCTGAAGTTGGAAACGTCCCCTTCAGTGGATTTCCCTCTCCGGGAAAAGTTGAAAAAGTTGGTGACATCTACGACCCCGAAATTGAGGAAATTCCCTTTGAAGAAGCCTACGAGCTTGCCAGACACTTTTCTTCTATTATGGCTGAGAAAAAAGCTGAACTTGGTGGTTCCTATACATTTTCGGGTTCCCTGAGCATGGGCTTTGTTCACTACGGTGTCCTGAACTCCAATGGGGTTGAACTGATGGAGAAGAGCACGGGCTTCAGCATATCCTCCTACGTCGTTAAGAAGGGGTTGAAGAGCGGAAGTGGCTACTACGGCCAGAGTTATCGCAGTCTGAAGGGCTGGGAAGAGAGGTATGATATCCTGGAGAAGGCGTTGTCCCTTGCGGAAGATAACTACAACGCTGAACCGGGAAAACCCTATGAAGGAGAGGTTTTCTTAGAGCCGAGTGCTTTCCTCTCGGTTCTCTCCATCTTCCTTGAAAACCTCCGGGGGGATAACGTCTACAACGGCCGCTCAAGGTTCTCCAGACCGGGAGAGGAAGTATCTTCGGATATCCTTTCGATTTTCGACGACCCGACGGTTCCGGGGGGCGTTGGGAGTTACTCCTTTGATGGGGAAGGTAGCCCGGGCCAGAGGACGCCCCTGGTTGAGAAAGGCATCCTGAGGGGCTTTGTTCTTGATCACACGTTCGCTTCCCTTATGGGATATTCCAGCACTGGAAACGCTGTCCGGGACTTTAGAACGGTACCCCAAATAGGGTTCAGCAACGTGGTCGTCGAACCTGGAGACTACGGCGAGGAGGAGTTTGAGGGGGTTATAATTTCGAGGGTCTTCGGTGAGCACACCGCCAATCCCGTAAGCGGGGACTTCGCACTCACGGTTGAACTGGGCTACCGGGTTGAAGGTGAGGAAAAGATTCCCATAAAGGGCAACATGTTCGTTGGGAACGTCTTTGAAATCCTGAAAAAAGCGGAAGCAGCTGGGAAAAAGGGGGAGAGGATTGGCCCGGCCTACGTTCCAGGTCTCGTTACCCACGGAAAGGTAGTTTAACGAACTACTATAACCGGGGGATTTATCTTCCCTATGACCTCTTCCAGCAGGGAGCCTATCCTCGTCTTTCCGCTCTTTCCAAAGGCTCCCATGACCACTAGAGTGTATTCTCCACTGTTGGCCTCTCTCAGTACTTCTTCCTTTGCGTTTCCTTCCCTTACCTTTATGGAGCAGTTTACGCCCTCTTCCCTCGCCACGCCGAGCAATGCAGTGGTTATCTCGTGGATGCTCTTCTTCATTTCCTCCCACACCGTCTCCTCAAACTTTTGAAGCTCCTCTATGTTGCCCCTTCTCATGCTGAGCTGAACCGCTATGGCTCTTGCTTCCCTTCTGTCGAGGACAGAGTATAGGATTACCTTTGCCTTCTTCCTCTTCGCTATTGAAAAAGCCTGGAGGGCGGCTTTCTGGCTCCACTTCGAGCCATCTACCAAAACCAGTATTCTCATGCTACCACCTCACAGTCCAACGTACCTCACCCATATTATTCCCATCCCCGCGGCAACGGTGAGTATCATTATTGTCATCCCGATCTTGAGGAAATCCCCGAAGGTTATTCTTATTCCCTCCCTGTGGGCCATTCCTATGACGACAACGTTGGCACTTGCCCCTATCGCTGTGCCGTTTCCTCCCAGGCACGCCCCCAGAGAGAGGGCCCACCAGAGCGGATAGACGTTGAGAGTTCCGCCCATCGCTTTTATTATCGGTATTAGCGTGGCGGTAAGAGGTATGTTGTCCACGACGGCGCTTGATATGGCCGAGAACCAGGTTATTATGGCTATGGCTTCACCTTCGCTGTGTATGTGTCCCATCATCCAGCTGGCTACCTGGGCTATTGCCCCGGTCTCCACCAGTGCGCCAACTATGATGAAGAGCCCTCCAAAGAAGAACAGCGTTGCCCATTCGACCTTCTCCAGTGCTTCCTCGGGTGATGCCCTGCTCCAGAGGAGCAGTACTGAAGCCCCCGTGAGGGCTATCACAGCCGGCTCGACTCCAAGTTTGTCGTGGAAAAAGAACCCCAAGATTACCAGCCCTATTATTGTCAGGGACTTCTTGAACAAACTTCTGTCCCTTATGGCGTCGCCTTCGTTGAGGCTCATTATGGTCAGTTTTATCCTCTCCTCACGCTCCTTATGGGCTTTCATGGCACTTCTGTAGGCCAGGTAGATAATCCCCACGGTGATGAAGAGGTTGAGGAAAGCTATCGGAGCCATGTTGACCAGGAAGTCGTTAAAGCTAAGTCCTGCTGCAGAGGCTATCATAATGTTCGGGGGGTCTCCTATGAGTGTGGCCGTTCCGCCTATGTTTGATGCGAAGATCTCAGCTAATAAAAACGGCACTGGGTTTATCTCCATCTGCCTGGTTATATAGAGAAGCATGGGAGTCAAGAGGAGGACGGTGGTAACGTTGTCGAGAAAAGCGCTTACACCCGCTGTAACGACCGCGAAAAGCAGGAGAACTTTCATGGGGCTACCCTTTGAGAGCTTTGCCGTCTTTATTGCTATGTACTCAAAGAGACCGCTTTCCCGGGATATGTTCACGATTACCATCATCCCCGCCAGGAGGAGTATGGTGTCGAGGTCGAGGTACTCGGGAAGTTTTTCCCATGGAACCGTTTTGGCGATCAGTATTAGGGAGGCTCCCACCATGGCGGCTACCGTTCTGTGTATCTTTTCCGACATTATCGCCGCGTAGGCTCCTATGAAGACCACGAGTGCAAAAAGCTCCTGTCCGCTAACTGTCATACTCTCACCTCAGTACATCATTATTGGCTTCTCCACGTGCTGCACTATCTTTATGACGAGCGGACTCACCGGAGAGGTTTTGGACGTTTCCCCACCGTATTTTCTGGAGACGACGAAGAGGTCGTACTTATCCTCCCTGTTTATAACCACCTCCCCTTTGTCCCCGAACAGGAGTCTGGACTTAACTACGAAGCCGAATTCCTTCAGTGAGGCCTCTACCTCTTTCAGCAGCTTTTCGCCTTGTTCCCTTTCAACTTCCCTGAACTTCCTGGCTTCCTCTTCGCCGAGGGTCGCCGATATAAGCCTGGCGACGGTTTCATCGATGGTGTAGATTACGCAGACCTCCGCATGGGGATAGGCTGATATGGTCTCGTAAACCTCCTTTTCCGGTTTCTCCGAATACCGATCCAGAACTAAGAGGATGGAGTTTATCTCGGGTATTACCATCTCTTCCTCGCTCAGGAAGAACTCCCGGTATTCCTCCAGGATGTCCCGGTAGCGTCTCTCAGCCATGTTTCTGAACTTTCTGTCTATCAGCTCGCTGAACAGGCCCATATCCTTCGCCTCGGTGCCTGCTTTAGGTCGTTAAGTTTTAAAGTTATCGTTCATTTGAAGGCACTTTGCTCGGAGGATTTGGGGAGTAGAGGAAACGTTGAAAATGACCCGTTGCGCTGATGGAAACCTTTAAGTTTCCCCTGGATATTTCCTTCGGGGTGGTCTAATGGACTCAAGAAGGGCCCTGATTAGTTTCCTGTTGGCATTTATCGTTCTCGGAAGTCTCTTCCTGGTGCCGTCTCCAGTGGCCGCTCAGTGTCCCAGCGGGGGTAATACGGTGGTCCTGAAGGCCCCGGCCGTTGCAAAAACACCAGAGGGCAATCTGGTCGGCGTTGCAACGACCTTTGTCATAACAGTTGCCCCGGGAAGCGGGCACGTTTACCTCGAAACCTGGCCTTTGGCTCAAGTGGATATGCAGGCGAGTGCAAGACTGGCTACCCAGATAGCGGGCAGAGTTACTGGAAAGAACATGAGCGGATACGATGTCTTCATTCAGGTGAAAGCTGACACGCCAATCATCGGCGGCCCATCCGCCGGCGCCACTATGACAGTTGGCATAATAGCGGCCCTGGAAGGCTGGAGCGTGAGAAACGACGTCATGATGACGGGCATGATAAACCCTGACGGCACAATCGGTCCAGTGGGGGGCATACTCGAGAAGGCATCGGCCGCCGCTTCCGCGGGTTCAAAGCTCTTCCTCATCCCCCAGGGCCAGAGGATTCAGGTGGTTCAGGAGACCCAGAATAGGAGCGTAGGAGGGGTTATTCAGATAACAACAACGAGCGAGAAGGTCGACGTTGTGGAGTACGCTAAGGAGCGCTGGGGCCTTGAGGTTAAGGAGGTGGCTGACATATACGATGCTGTCTACTACTTCACCGGCCACAGACTTCCTAAGCCTGAGGTTTCCCCCACCGTTGTCATAGACACGTCCTTCCTTAAGGACGATGCCCAGCAGGACTATCAGAACACGACCGATTACTACAATAAAGTCCTTGAAGAGCTCAGGAACAGCAACGTTGATTACTCCACGTACACTGCCCTCAAGCAGGCCCTCGACCAGGCAAAGGGAATTATAGACGGGGCCAGGAGGGACATAGATTCCGGCATGTATTACAGCGCCCTCAGCAGGGACTTTCAGGCGAGAATAATCATAAGACAGGTTCAGTGGTACGTGGAGGTTTCCAGGCCAGAGGAGGTAGCTTCCCTCCTCAACCGCGTTCAGGGGGAGTTGAATTCCACGGAGGCGTTCGTTTCTAACCTAACTATAAGAGGTTATACGATGCTTCAGGCAGTGGCGGCCGCCGAGGAAAGGGTTGAAGAGGCCAAGAGGAGCCTCCAGGACGCCTGGAGGTACTACTACAACTCCGACTACTGGGACTCAGTCGGTGAGGCCGCCTACTCTTACGAGAGAATCCAAACCGCCAGGTTCTGGGCTGAACTGGGGGAGCGCTTTGCCGGCGGCGAGGTCATTGAGAGGGAATCCCTGAGGGCCACGGCCAGGAACTACATAGATGAGTCCAGCTTGATAGCCACCTACATAGAGTCAATGTACGGTGATGTCCTCGGTAACGACCTCACGTCCACGATAGAGGAGGCAGAGGAGTACTACGATGACGGCAAGTACTCTGCGGCCATATTCACCGCTATGGAAGCCAGAGTCCGCGGGGAGGTGT
This sequence comes from Thermococcus waiotapuensis, assembly GCF_055384795.1. Lineage (NCBI taxonomy): Archaea > Methanobacteriati > Methanobacteriota > Thermococci > Thermococcales > Thermococcaceae > Thermococcus > Thermococcus waiotapuensis. Next base: position 201,088 of record NZ_AP042429.1, read on the forward strand.
TCCTGGACACATTAGCTATCGACGACATGACGGTTCTCCAGGAGAAACTGCAGGAGATGAAAGAGGCCGCGAGAACGGCTATAGGTCTTGCCCAGATGAGTGGCATTTACCCGCTGATAGCTATAGCCTACTACGAGTTTGCCGAGAGCTACGAGAGGGGCAACACCACTGAGGACATAACGAACGCGATGACATTCTACCAGTACGCCAAGGAAAGCGCGGGAGTCTTCCTGATGAACCCCAGCGAAAAGAATGAACTCCCAGCTAATCCCTTCGAGCCATCGACGGTTTCAACCGCTTCATCTTCCGCTCCCCAGTCAAAAGAGACTTCGACTGGCATCTGCGGCCCTGTAGCAGTTGTTGCCTTCTCCCTGCTCCCGCTGGTAATTAAAAGGCGCAGGTAGCTTTTCTCTATACTTCTTCCAGCAGCTTTTTCCTTTTCTCCTCGTACTCTTCCTGGCTTATGGCGCCCATGTCGTAGAGCTCCTTCAGTTTCTTGAGCTTCTCAAGGGGATCTTCCTTCTCTTCTCTCGCGACCGGCCGGACTGGCTGGTAAGCGGGCATGGTTCTCGTTAAGAGCTCCTTCGGCTTCTTCAGAACCCACGTCTCGCCTGTTAATCCCTTTTTCACCTCTATCGAAACGGGTTCAATTGCTATGGCATTGAGGGCGTCTTTAATCGCGTTTATCGCCTTACTTGCCTCCTCTCTGTTCATCCAGCCAAGCCTGAGCTTTATGTTCTCCTCCCCTTCTATTATGAACTCGGACGACATTATACCCAGCCTCACGGTTACCTGCTCCAGTTTCTGATAGGGGAGCGCCTTCAAGTCGTACCTTCCGAGAACCTTCTCGTCGAGGTAGATTATCCTCCTGTCAGTTACAAGGAGCCACTTTGGCTTTTCCAGGCTTATCTTTTTCTTGATTGAAAAAAGAACCCTTTCATCTGGCTCGAGATGCCTGAGAACTGGCTTGGGCAGCTTTTGGGTTTCCTCCTTTTCCGTTTCCATCACCTTATGAAGTTTAGATGACCAAGTATGTCAACTTTTCCCCGCCAGAAACCTCTTAACGCCAAACTCTCTGATATCTAAGGTGGTGTCATGGACTTCGGGAAAAAGCCCCTCATAGGGATGGTTCACCTCAAACCCCTCCCGGGTTCCTACCTCTACGACGACCTCGATGGGGTAATTGAGGCCGCCCTCAGGGACGCAAAAGCAATTGAAGAAGCCGGCTTCGACGCGATAATGGTCGAAAACTTCGGCGACGTTCCGTTCCAGAAGTACGTTGACAAAACCACTGTTGCGGCCTTCACCGCTGTTGCTAAGGAAATCCGCGACGAGGTTTCCCTTCCGCTGGGAATAAACGTCCTCCGCAACGACGGCATCGCCGCTTACTCGATAGCTTACGCAATAAAGGCGGATTTCATAAGGGTGAACGTGCTCAGCGGCGTGGCTTACACTGACCAGGGGATCATAGAGGGCATTGCCCCCGGGCTCGCAAAGCTGAGAAGGCTTCTTCCTAGCAAAATCAAGGTCTTCGCGGATGTGCACGTAAAGCATGCTGTTCATTTCGACAACTTCGAGGACTCGCTCAGGGACACCGTCGAGAGGGGGTTGGCGGATGCCGTTGTGATAAGCGGAAAAGCTACAGGGAAACCGGTTGACATCGAGAGGCTTGCCCTGGCGAAGAGGATCTCTCCAGTCCCGGTTCTGGTCGGCTCTGGAACAACCTATGACAACCTTTCGGAGCTTTGGAAGCACGCGGACGGCTTCATAGTCGGCACTTGGATCAAGCGGGATGGGAAGGTCGAAAACGAAGTTTCCCCTGAAAGGGCAAGGAAACTGGCCGAGCTGGCGAAAGAACTTCGGGGATGAAGCTTCCCCGTCAACCCCTTTCTTTTCTGTGGGAAGAGTGCATTCTTCTCGGGCAAGGAAAGCCAGTTTGAGGGAAAAGGTTATATCTGCCCCATCCTTACCACCGGACATAACCATCGCGGGTGGTCATCATGGGGAAGTACTTCGGAACCAGCGGCATCAGGGAGGTCGTAAACGAAAGACTCACTCCCGAGCTGGCCCTGAGGGTCGGAAAGGCCCTTGGAACTTATCTCGATGGAGGAACGGTCGTCGTTGGAAAGGACACGAGGACGAGCGGTGAGATGCTGAAGAACGCCCTGATAAGCGGACTTCTCAGCACGGGAGTTGACGTTATAGACATCGGTTTGGCCCCAACGCCTTTGACGGGCTTCGCGATAAGGTTATACGGTGCAGACGCGGGTGTAACGATAACTGCCTCCCACAATCCACCCGAATACAACGGCATAAAGGTCTGGCAGCCGAACGGGATGGCTTACACTCCCGAGATGGAAGCCCAGCTTGAGGCGATAGTTGATTCGGAAAACTTCAAAAAAGCGGCCTGGAACGAAATCGGAAGCGTTAGAAAGACGGATCCAAAGGGGGAGTACATCAAAAGGGCCCTCGAGATGGTCAGGCTTAAGAACTCCTACACCGTTGTCCTCGACACGGGCAACGGGGCCGGTTCAGTTCTGAGCCCCTACCTCCAGCGCGAGCTTGGAAATAAAGTCATCTCGCTCAACTCCCACCCGAGTGGATTCTTCGTTCGCGAGCTTGAGCCGAACGCAGAGAGCCTCTCAGCCCTGGCGAAGACCGTGAAAGCTATGGGGGCTGACGTTGGTATAGCCCACGATGGGGACGCAGACAGGATTGGAGTTGTTGACGACGAGGGCAACTTCGTTGAGTATGAAGTTATGCTTTCGCTTATGGCCGGCTACATGCTGAGGAAGTTCGGGAAGGGAAAAGTCATCACAACGGTTGACGCCGGCTTTGCTCTGGATGATTATGTTAAACCCTTGGGCAGTGAGGTCATCAGGGCCCGCGTCGGCGACGTTGCGGTTGCGGATGAACTTGCCAGGCACGGAGGGATTTTTGGGGGCGAGCCGAGCGGGACGTGGATAATCCCCCAGTGGAACCTAACCCCTGACGGAATCTTTGCGGGGGTGCTCGTCATGGAGATGATCGATAAACTCGGCCCGCTAAGCGAGCTCGCCAGGGATGTTCCGCGCTACGTGACTTTGAGGGCAAAAATCCCCTGCCCCAACGAAAAGAAGGCTAAAGCGATGGAAATCATAGGGAGAGAGGCCCTCAAGACCTTCGACTATAAGCGCCTCATAGACATCGATGGAATCAGAATAGAGAACGACGAGTGGTGGATTCTCTTCAGACCGAGCGGGACTGAGCCGATAATGAGGGTAACCCTCGAGGCACACACGGAGGAGAAAGCCAGAGAGCTTATGGAGAGGGCGGAAAAGCTCGTGAAGAAGGCCATTGGGGACATCCAAATTTAGTTTTTTCTAAATCCCCTTCTGGGGCGGAGGGTCAGGTTACCAATCTCATGAGAAGGTTCCACTCCCTCTCATCCCAGGTCTCCTTCTCGGTCACCACGATCACACTTCCGTTGTTAACATAGGCGATGTCCCCGAGGGTGCTCAGCCACTTGGCAGTTGCTTCAAATCCGTTGTAAATGTGGATATACTCAATGCCGTCAATGAGGGCCACACCACCGTTTCCGGCTTTTAAATACCTGTTCACGATTTCCGTGATCCTGGGGAGGTTTGTGGGGGATACCGTGCGTTCGCGCTCTATCTGGCTTATGGTGTAAACGGTCCAGTTCTCGGGGGCCTCCCGGGGGTTCCTTGTGAATGCCAAGATGGGGAGGTCTTTGATCGCGGGTAAGAGCTTTTTGTACTCCTCCGGAGACAGCAGAGCAAGTCCGGGCTTGATTTCTTTGAGTGGCTTTGAACGTTCCTGGGGGAGCTTCAGGAACTCTTCCCCTCCAGCGAGCCTCACAAAGGAGTAAGCTATAAGAAGGGTCAGAATGGCGCTCAGCGAGAACCCAAAGGGTGCAAACCAGTCAACCGGCCGGAGCAGGGGATAGTCCATCTCGTGTGCCCCGTACACAATCAGCAGGATCCCGAGGTACTTCAGAGAGTTGCCGTAGAGGTTTCTCAGGCCAAGGAGCAGAAAACCCGAGAGGAGGATGAAGAGGCCAGAAACCGCGTATGCGACGCCAACCGTGGCGAGCCAGTTGGGGGAAGTCGAGCGCTCCGCGGTGAGCATGTAGAGGGTGAGGATTAGTGGAGTCAGGGAAACGTAATAGCCGCGGCTGATCGTAAATGAAAGCCCCTCCTCATCGAGGAGTTTGAGGCTCCCGTAGAAGAGGAGTGAAGCGAAGAGGGCCACCATAGTGGCGTTGAGTGTTTCGATTCCAATGAAATCGCCGAGAACCTGGAGGGATGCCGCGAGGAACGCAACTGAGAAAATCTGGGCTGACTTTCTGCGTGACCTCTGATAGGAGTGCCACAGATAAGCCGCGGTGAAGAGCTTTGCACCGAGGCTCAGGGCCTGGCCAGTGCGAAGGAGTATCTCATTCATTTTGTTCCCCTTGTTGTTATGCGGGAAACTTCCTATAAGCTTTCTGCAACTATCGCACCTGCTTTGAGTCATAATGTAATGACGTTTGCGAGCCCCTTAAGGCTCCCTTCGATATCCTCTTTATCGAATTCCACGTAAACCGCCTCCGGGAACCTCGCCATTAGAACCTCGAAGAGTATCCCGGGCAAAGGCCTGAGCTTAAAACCCTGCCTCTCCACGAGCTCCTTCGAGCGCTTTAACCTTTCCTCCTTGCCCAGGTAGAAGAACTCCTGCATGGCCCGGTATGGATAGCTCTCCGGGTCGCTTGAGCTGGCGTGGAAGACGCCGCAGGTTGGCGAGCCTTTAACGCCGACGAAGACTACCCTTTCTGGCTTTTCTTCGGTGAGGACCCTCCCAACGAAGTCCGCTATTACCTTCGCCCTCTCCCGCATGCCCAGCTTCTCGTAGACTTCCCTGCTCGCAGGTGCCCTCGGCCAGCCGATTAACTCGTATTCCGGGCACGGATACGCCAAAACCTGCCATTCACCGTCAAGCTTCCCTATCAGCTCCCTCAGCCTTCTCGCCGTTTCGTACTCCTTCTCCTTCGGCCCGCGGTAGACATAGAAGGGGCTGAGGAGGCAGGGGGCAATGACGAGGAGGTTCATTTTGCTCAACTCCTAAGATTTTTAACCGGAGTGCTCTCCAGGCTTGGGCTTTCCGCCTTTCCTTTCGCCGAGCTCCCTTTAAACCTTCCCCGCGATGTCTTTTATTATTCCCTCGACCTCTCTCATCAGCTCCTCCAGGGTGCCCTCGTTTACAATGACGTAATCCGCGAGGCCCTTCAGCTCGCTCGTGCGGTAGAGCCTCTCCTCGGCTTCGTCCATTGCTTTGAAGTCCTCGAAGCTCCTGATAGTCCTGTCCTTGCTCGCCTTTCTCCCCATTAGCCTCTCGAACCTTATTTCCGGCCTGGCTTCGACGTAGATTACCTTTCCCCCCAGCCTCTTTATGGCCTCTATCTCCTCCTTTGAGCGGACTCCATCTATGACGATGTTCCTGCAGTGCCTCTTTTTATCAACGGCGAGCCTGATGAGCACGTCCCCTCCGTACCTGTCCTTGAGGTACTTCCCGAACTCTATGAGCTTTTCCCGCGTCGGCTCGGCCTTCTCAGGTAGCTCTGGGATCCACGAGTAGTCAGAGACGTTGCGGGTCAGCAGGTCTATCAGCGGGTCGCTGCAGGAGACCCTGCAGAAGCCTTTTTCCTCAAAGAACTCTGCAACGGTTGTTTTTCCTGCGGCGATTTTCCCAACTACTCCGACTATCATTTTCTACGCCTCCAGTAGTGCCATATTATCTCCGCCCCGTCCGTTGACTCCATGAGGCCCTCGTAAGTTAGCTCGGCTATAAAGCGGACTAAAGCGTCGTAGTCTATAACCGTGGGGAGCTTAAAGCCGAAGAGGTATTTGAGCTCAAAGAAGCCGATGTGCAGGAAGCGGAAGGGGTTGAGGAGCGCTATCCCGTCCCTCCACCTCAGACCGAAGGGAAAGTCCGCGAGAACTAACTCTGCCCCCCTTTCCTTTGCGAGTTCCACGAGCTTCCCTTCGCTGGGGAAGAGGAGTTCCCCCGGTTCTCCCTCTATGGGCCCGTATTGGAGCTCGGGGAAGGTGTACTTTAATCCAACGGCTTTATAGGGCAGGTTCAACCTTTCTGCAAAGCCTATTAAGGCTTTAGCGTTGAAACTGAGGAAGACGAGCGTTTTAACGTCCCCCTTAACCTCCGGCCATTTTCTCGGTGGAAAGCGCTTTTCCGCCTCGATTATTGGGAGTAAAAACTCCAGCTCCGTGCCCTTTATGAGCTTCTCGGCCTCCTCCAGCTTCTTTTTCTTTACCTCGAGGTCGAGGTTCGAGTAGACCGTTACCTGATTTACCCCGAGCCTCTCCCTGAGCTTTCCAATGACCAGGCCGTTGCCGATGAGGGCGCTCTTATCAGTCCTGTCGTGGGTTATTATGAAGAGCTTGTCGCCCCCTTCATCGTAGCGAACCTCGTCTATCCTGAAGGGGCTGTCCGGAAAGCCGTGCTCCTCCCTAATCTGCCTGATGAGTTCTTGAATTTCCTCCACTGCGAGCATAGCAGAAAAGGGTGGAAGAATAAGTTAAAAGCCTTCCTCAGAGGTTGCCGAGTATCTCATCCCACTCGATCGTCCTCTCGCAGTAGTGGCAGCGGAGCTTCAGTGGCTCCCTGCTCTCGACCCTGAACCTCGGCTTTGTGTACTCGTGGTTGCTGACGCAGTTCGGGTTGGGGCACTTCAGGATTCCAACTATCTCATCAGGGATCGCCACTTTGAACTTCTCGACGATCTTGTAGTCCTTTACGATGTTGACGGTGGCGGACGGTGCCACGAGTGCTATCTTGTTGACCTCCTCCTCGCTCAGGTAGCGTCCCTCAACCTTAACGATGTCCTTCCTTCCGAGCTTCTTGCTCGGGACGTTCGAGGCGATGAGGAGGGTCCCACCGTTTGGCCTGGTTAAGCCCAGGATCTCCACGACCTTCAGCCACTTTCCAACGGGGATGTGGTCTATGATGGTTCCATCTGGTATTATCTCAACCTTGAGCTCGGACATTCAGAGCACCCCCAGCGTCAGTCCGAGAAGGGCCATCCTCACAGGAATGCCAGAGAAAACCTGCCTGAAGTAGAGGGCGTGTTCGCTCTTATCCACCTCCGGGTGAATCTCATCAACCCTCGGGAGCGGGTGCATTACCTTCATGCCCTCTTTGGCGTTTTTCAATAGCTCGCAGTTCACCTGGTAGCTTCCCTTGACCTTCAGATACTCTTCCTCGTCCGGGAAGCGCTCCTTCTGGATTCTCGTCACGTAGAGGACGTCCAGCTCAGGGATTGTTCCTTCAAGGTCTGCCGTCTCGTGAACCTTAACACCTTTCTCGCGGAGCTCCTCAACGATGTGTTTTGGCATCCTGAGGAGTTCGGGTGAGATGAGGTAGAGCTCGACGTCGTAGAAGGCTAAAGCTTCCGCCAAGCTGTGGACTGTCCTTCCGTACTTAAGATCCCCGAGCAGGCCGATTTTTAGGCCGTCAATCCTCCCAAAGGTGCGCTTTATAGTGTATAAGTCGAGCAGGGTTTGGGTCGGGTGCTGGTTGCTCCCGTCGCCGGCGTTTATGACGGGAATCTCCGCGAGTTCGGCCGCTAACCTCGCGGCACCCTCCATGGGATGTCTTATCACTATAACGTCGCTGTACTGCTCAACGGTCTTTATGGTGTCCGCCAGGCTCTCCCCCTTCATGACGCTCGTGCCCAACGTGGAGGAGAACCCGATAACCGAGCCCCCGAGCCTGTGCATGGCGCTCTCGAAGCTAAGCCTCGTCCTCGTCGACGGCTCGAAGAAGAGCGTCGCCAGGATTTTGCCGCGCGCGTAGTCCAGGGGACCCTTCTCCTTTAGCTCCTCTTCAAGCCTTTCGGCGACCCCCAAAACAAACTCGATGTCCTCCTTGGAGAAGTCCCGTATGCTTATCACGTCGCGCCCTTTCCAGTCCATAAGAGCCCTTCCAGTGTAAAAGCGGTGGGTTTTTAAACGTTTTTTGACATTTTTATGGTTAAGAGCGACCGCAATCCATTTAGGCCGCGGCCCGGTAGCAACCCCACCGGTGGTGGTTATGAGGACTCCAGCGGTTTATCTCGCTGAGGTAATAATGCCCTACCTGCGGGCGAAGATTGCCGAGGTTCTTTACAGGGGGAACCTCAGGCAGGCTGAAATCGCTGACTACCTCGGGGTTACCCAGACGATGGTGAGTAAATACCTCTCTGGCAGGTATAAGAAACTGCCGGATGAGCTTGCCAGCAGGATAGACGAGATAGCCGAGGAAGCCGGGAGGTTCATCCTCTACGGGGGCACCAGGGAAGGGGCTACAGTTCTCGTTTCCAGGCGATTGGTTGAGCTCTTCCAGAGCGGCTTTCTCTGCAGGTTTTACGCCGAGTACGCCGGGATCAGCGAGGAGGCCTGCCACACGATATATTCTACCTCCGGAAAGGGGGAAGTGCTGGAGAAGCTTTCGCTCGCTTTGAGACGTTTAATCTCCCTCCAGGATTTTGGCGGGCTAATCCCCGAGGTTAGGAGCAACTTCGCTTACTCGGTGCAGTCGCCCTCTGGCCCGGAGGATGTTGCGGCAGTTCCCGGCAGGATAACCCTTGCGAAGGGGAAACCCTACGCCCTGCCTCCAGAATTCGGGGCAAGCCGGTTTACGGCGGGTATCCTTGTCCGGGTCGGGAAATTAAGGCCCGAGGTCAGGAGCGTCCTCAACATCCGCTATGGTGACGACGTTGAGAGGGCCCTAAAGCTTTTTGGATTTAAGCTCGCCAGGGTGAGCACTGCCGGACTTGAGGAAAGGGAAGCCATGAAAAAGATAGCCAGCCCCTTCTCGAGTGAGATGTACGATGTTGTTATCGACGAAGGCGGCCACGGTGTTGAGCCCGTGGTCTATATCTTCGGCAGGGACCCCTTTGAAGTAGTTGATAAGGTTGAACGCCTCCTGCAGGTTCTTGGGGGTGGGGGTAATGAGGGTCTTCACGAAGGAGCTTCGCTTCTCAACGAGGGGTGAGATTGACCTCGTTAACATAACGGGAGAGGTCGAGAGGGCCGTTGAGGAGAGCAGAATAGAAAACGGGCAGGTTCTTGTATTTGTGCCCGGGGCAACGGGCGCGGTGGTGACGATAGAGCACGAGCCCGGCCTCCTGGAGGACTTTAAGATGGCTCTGAAGGAGCTTGTTCCTGCGGGAAAAGGCTACCTCCACGGGGGGATATATGACAACGCCCACAGCCATCTTCGTGCCACCATCTTAGGGGCAAGCGAATGCTTCCCGGTCGTTGACGGCCGCCTGGTGAGGGGAACCTGGCAGCAGGTATTCTTCGTCGAGCTGGACGTCAGGCCGAGGCACAGAAGGGTTGTAGTGCAGGTGATTGGAGAGTGAGGAGTCAGCCTCAGCCTTCGAGCAAAAGGATTAAGGTGGTGGACGATGGTCGAGGTTGAAAAGAGGCTCAGGCCCATTGATTATGACCTCGCCGTTGATTCGCTGTTCGTCAGCGTCCCGGGCAGGGAGTATAAGTCAATCATGGTTGGAGACGACCTCATCCTGGATTTCGGCGTGTTGCCGGGTGAGGATAAGCTCGGTGTGGTTGGATTTGAGCTGCTGGGAGCCTCAAAGAAGTTTGGCGTTGACAGGCATGTGCTTAGGAACATTAAGGGCCTTCACGCGGAGATAATAGCTAATGAAGAGTGGGTAAAGCTGAAGCTTTCCGTCGTTGTCCTCCATCGTAGAAAGGAGCAGAAGGGGGATAAGGTACTTGAGGTGGCCAACTCTGGCATTCCGAAGCTTACTTCTTCAATCACCGTTTGAGCCCCAGGTGGAGAAATTCGAACCGGCTCACAGAGACACTAAGATAGCTCCGATGACTATCAGGAGCGCCCCGAGTGCCGTTTTCATGTCCATCTTGTCCCCGAGGACGAGCCACGAGAGGAATATCGAGAGGGCGACGCTGGTCTTGTCTATGGCGATAACCGCGGGAACCCTTCCGTTCTTTATGGCCATGAAGTAGAACAGCCACGAGAGCGCCCCGGCAAGCCCGGAGAGGATTATCAGAAGGAGTGCCCTGCCGTCGATTTCGCCCACGTTTATCGAGCCTCTAATGAGCGCGACACCCACCAGGAAAACCGCCATTATAACGGCCCTCACCGCGGTTGCTAAAGTAGAATCGACGTTCTTAAGGCCCAGCCTTCCGAATATCGGGATAAGCGAAGCAAAGAAAGCAGACAGGACTGCGTAGGTTATGTAATCTTTCATTCCTACCCCTCAGAGAGGTTAATAGCCCGCCAGAGTTCATAGGCTCCGCCCTCGGCGGCACCCCGGGCAGGGGAAGTTAGCCTCTTCCCAATAAAAAGATTTCGAAAGGGAGAAAAGAAGGGAAGCTCACTTCCTGAGCTTCTCACACCTCTCGACCCACTCCTTGAGCACATCCCTGAGCTTGGGCTGGCCGATCTCCTCGAGCTCGTACTTGACGCGAACGGCCGGCTTGTTGAGTTTCATGAAGCGCCTGAGGTCAACGGGGGTGCCCATGATAACGACGTCTGCATCCGCCCTGTTGATGGTCTCCTCGAGCTCCTTGATCTGCTTGGCCCCGTAGCCCATTGCAGGCAGGATAACGTCGAGGTGGTTGTATTTCCTGTAGGTCTCGACGATTGAGCCGACCGCGTAGGGCCTCGGGTCGATTATCTCCTTCGCTCCGAACTTCTTGGCGGCGATGTATCCGGCACCGTACTTCATGCCGCCGTGGGTGAGGGTTGGGCCATCCTCAACAACGAGGACGCGCTTGCCCTTGATGAGCTCTGGCTTATCGACGTAGAGCGGTGAGGCTCCATCTATGACGATGGCGTTCGGGTTGATCTGTTCAATGCTTTCTCTTACCCTCTGGATGTCGTCGCGGTTGGCTGTGTCTATCTTGTTGATTATGATAACGTCAGCGCTCCTGAAGTTGGTCTCACCCGGGTGGTACTTGAGCTCGTGCCCGGGCCTGTGCGGGTCGGTAACGACTATCCAGAGGTCCGGCTCGTAGAACGGGAAGTCGTTGTTCCCGCCGTCCCAGAGGATTATGTCGGCCTCCTTCTCGGCCTCGCGGAGAATCTTCTCGTAGTCAACGCCGGCATAAACCACCATTCCCCTCTCGATGTAGGGCTCGTACTCTTCCCTCTCCTCGATCGTGCACTCGTGCCTGTCGAGGTCTTCGAAGCTTGCAAACCTCTGGACGACCTGCTTTCTGAGGTCTCCATAGGGCATCGGGTGCCTTATGGCGACGACCCTGTAACCCATCTCCTGGAGGAGCTGGGCGACCTTCCTCGAGGTCTGGCTCTTTCCGCAACCTGTTCTGACGGCTGTGACGGCCACAACCGGCTTGGTGCTCTTTAGCATCGTGCTCTTCGGCCCGAGGAGCCAGAAGTCGGCTCCAGCCGAGTGGGCCCTGCTTGCCAGGTGCATGACGTGCTCGTGGGAGACGTCGGAGTAGGCGAAGACGACGATATCTACATTGTGCTCCTTGATTATCTTCTCAAGGTCGTCCTCGCTCAGGATCGGGATTCCGTTCGGGTAAAGCTCCCCCGCGAGCTCGGGCGGATAAACCCTTCCCTCGATGTCCGGGATCTGGGTGGCTGTGAAGGCTACCACCTCGTAGTCCGGGTTGTTCCTGAAGAACACGTTGAAGTTGTGGAAGTCCCTGCCGGCGGCCCCCAGGATAACAACCCTCCTCTTTTTCTTCTCGGCCATTTTCGTTCACCCCATTGTAGTCAGGCATTGGTGCATCGTTTTTAGCATTTATAACGGTTTTTGTTTAACAATGCAAGACTCTGTTGGGGCTTATTCGGTTCAAAAACGGGTGAACTGAAAAACATTCAAGCGAGAGGGTGAATAATCAAAGTTCCGATTTACTCGGCGCGTGAGTAACGGGGCACCGCTATTTCCTGACTTCCATAACCTCCGCGTTCTGGTACTCGAGGATTTTCCGGGGCTCTATCCGGAGCAGCCTGTCTATCGAACCGCCCCCACCTATGACGTACTCGTTTTCGAGAACCCTTGGGTCAACTATTGTCCTGAGCGGAACGCCAACAGGAGGGACTCCGCCAACCTCGTATCCTGTGAGCTCCTTTACCTCCTCTGGCTTCGCGAAGCGGCACTTCCCGAAGAGCCTCTCCAGCTTTTCCATGTCCACCTTTGATTCCCCGTCCACTATGACGAGCAACGGCCCCCTCTCGCTTATTATCACGAGAGACTTTATCACCTGCTTCGGCGAGGCCCCGGTCTCCCCCGTGGCCTGCTCAACGGTCTTCACCGGCCGTCCTATCTTAAGGATCTCGGCGCCCAGTTCCCTTGCTATTTCCTCAATCTTTTCCATTTCCATTCCTCCGGTCGTTTTGGGCGCGACCGTTAATAAGACCTTTGCCTATGCTGACCCCGCACGTGTCACAGTTGCCAATAGGCCGAGGAGCCTTCGGCGAGGATATGCATGACCTCTTCTCGATTCCTCCGGAGGTAAAGACCCTCAGAGTCGTTGTCATCGAGGGCTGGAACGTCAACGCCTGCAAGGAAGAGCACACGCGGACGACTGGGGAGATAAAAATCCGGAAAGTCCGCTTCAGGAGGAGTAAGGGACTGCCGGAGGTAAGCTTATTAGGGAACGGTCTCGAAGAGAACCGTGAAGTCGCTGTCAAAGGTGAAGGCCTTTCTTATTTTCAAGCGCTCCATCATGGCAAGGGCCAGTGCGTCTATCATGTCCAGGCCTTTCTTGTCGGTGTATTTGAAGAATAACTCCCATGCTCTTTCCCAGTCGCCCTCTGTTTCCCTTTCGATGAAGATGAACTTGCTCGACGTGTAGAGCCTGTACTGCTCAAGGGCAACGTCCTTTCCAACGTGCTTGCTTACTCCGTTGAGGAACTCCATTAACGTAGGTCTCCCTAGGACGAAGCGCGAACCCCTTGAAACGGCTTCCCTGAAAAAGCTCACCGCCCTCTCGTGTTCGGGGTCATCTCTCGCCAGTAAGGCTATCATTGCACTCGTGTCAAGGTATATCAGCTCTGGCTTCAGCGGCTTCGCCATTCGACCACGCCCCAGTCATCGTCGTGGCTGGTTTTCCTGCCCTTGAGCTCCACAACGCCGAAGGCCTCCCATATAGGGTCGTTTTCAACCTCTTCCCGGATTTTCTCCTCGTTCATCTTGACATAGGCCTCCACTGCCTCCCGCAGGACTTCCTTGAGGCTCTTACCCTCCCTCAGTGATATCAACCTTAGCATGTTATAGAGTTCTTCATCTAACTCGGTCTGCACATGCTTGATGGCTGACATTCAATCACCAGATGCATTTGGAAATTTTGACATTTAAGACTTTCTCACCCACAGCGCCCCGGCCATGCCAAAGTAAGTCGGACAGGCGTATGCAGAGCCTTTTAGCTCGAACTTACCCACTCTCATCGCTCCCAGCATTATCAGCATCCCCCAGTAGCTGTCCGGCAGAGCGTTGTTTATCAGCTCTTCCGGAATTTCCAGAAGCTCCCCAAGGCGGTCCTCGTTGATGAGCTCCATGATAAGCTCGTCGTACTCCTCGCTCTCCTCTCTGTAACCATAGGGGCCGTTTTTGGCGTGGGCATGCCCGTGGTCGGCGCTGATTATCAGGGCAACCCTCTTTTCGCTTTCCTCGAGGACTCTACCTAGGATTTCTCCGGCCTTCACGAGGGTTTTCCTGTCGATCCCCCTCGACGGCGTCATCAGGACTAAGGGCTTTTTCCTAAGGAACTGGAGCGGGATGAGCTCCCCCCAGCTGAGGGGCCACCTCGAGTATTGGCCGCTCCTGCTGGCGAAGTTCAGGTCAACTATCGGAATTCCAGCCTCTTTTTCAGCCCTGTAGATTTTCTCGGCCAGCTCAATGTCGGTTTTCCACTCGCCCGGAAGTTCTTTTCCCTCGAAGCCGAGCCACGAGATTAGGTTCTCCGCCATCACTACTCCGAGGTGGTCGCTCATCCTGACGTTGTGGGGGCTGACGAGCACGTAGGAGTCGACATCTCCAAAGGCCTCCCCGATGTCGTTCAAAACCCTGGCCAGCTTTCTCGTCTCCTCATCAGGCGGTTCCAAAACCGGGTTGCCGTGGGGCATCAAACCTATCCCGACGAGCATTTCCATCACCTCAGGCAGTTTTCGAGCTCATCAATTGGGCATTCCACAATTTTTCCGCCCTCTACGTGGGAAAGGGCCTTCAGCCCGGAGCCCGTGAGGATGGAAACTACTTTCGACCCTTCGGGAATAACGCCGCTCTCTCCGAGCTTTTCCAGTGCCGCCATTCCGGTTGCGCTCGCAGGTTCAACAAAAAGGCCCTCACCGGCCAGTTCCCTCTGGGCCCCGATTATTTCCTCGTCGCCCACGGAAACGCAGGGCCAGCCGAACTCGCGGAGGAGCCTTAGAACCGCGTTTCCGCTCGGCGGGTAAGGGTTCGCTATGGCCTGCGCTATCGTCTTTGGATTTTCAAAGCGCTCTAATCTGCCTTTTCCTTCTTTGAACGCCCTGCATATCGGTGAACAGCCTTCCGCTTGAACCGCAACGAGAACTGGCAGTTCCTCAATCAATCCGCTCTCCCTCAGTTCAAGGAAGCCCTTCGCTATCCCCCTGAAGAGGCCGCCGGAACTCGTGGGGATTAGAACGTAGTCAGGTGTTACCTCCTCCGCTATTTCAAAGGCTATCCCCTTGTATCCCTCGACGCGGAAGGGGTTGTCGGAGTTGATGAAGTAGACGCCGAGCCTTTCCCCGAGCTTCAGGCTATCAAAGTAGAGCCTTCCATAGTCTCCTTTCACCCGTATCACGTCGGCACCGTAAACTGAAACGGCCCTCAGCTTCTCGTCGCCCGTCTTTTCTGAGACGAGGATTTTTGCGTTTAAGCCAAAGCGTGAGGCATAGGCAGAAACGCTCGCCGCCATGTTGCCGGTGGAGACTGTTCCAACGGCCTTATAATCGGCTTTGAGGGCGTAGCTCATGGCCAAAAACGTTCCCCTGTCCTTGAAGCTCCAGGTCGGGTTTACGGTCTCGTTCTTGAGGTAGAGCTTTACTCCGAGTTCCTTTCCGAGCTTTGATCTAACCAGCGGCGTGTCCCCTTCCCCGAGGGAAAGCTCAAGCTCGGGTTCAACGGGCCAGAAGTCGTAAAACCTCTCCCAGACGGTTTTTCCCAGGTAAGGTTCGCCTTTAAAGGGTTCGAACTCGACCGGTTCACCGCATTCGCACCTCTGCACGGGCCCGTTGTACTCAGCCCCACAGATCGGGCAGATTAACTTCGGTTTTGTTTTCATAGGCCTTAACCTCCGGCAGGTTTTTCACACTCTTTAAAACCACGGTTTCACCGTTTTGCCTTATCGAAAAGCTGGCGTAGGTGTTGTTTGATGATAACGTCCTGAGCAGCCCGGCAAATGAGTTGGCATGGCTTTCGTCCTCAAAAACGACTTCCCAGACCAGTACCCTGGCAAGGGTTCCGTTTTCGGTTAAGTCCCCCATGATGAGCCAGTCCCCTTCCCACGCCCGGGCCATGTCCATGGCTACGTCCTTGGAGTAATTGTGGCTCCAGTAAAGGAGAAAGACGTAATAGGCCCCCATACTGCTCGAGTACTTTACGCTGAGATTTTCTTGGAGTTTTTCGACGTTCTCTCTGACATCCACCGGCGTCCAGTTTTCGAGGTAAAGCTCGGGGAACATAACGGCCTTGGTGGTGTTGGGGAGGTTTTGATACATTGAGTTAACCAGCCCCCAGCCCCCCTTCCTGTAGAGGTACTCCACGAAGCGATCGCCGAAAACGTAGGGGAATACTCCAAGGCCCACAACTGGGTCCCTCGTGTAGAGGTCTGTTATCTTGTGAATGGGTATTCCGGTTTCGTTGCAGTAAAGGTCAGCCACCAGGTCTGCATCCCCCTCTATCGCCGCCTGAATAGCCTTCGTGGTGTCAAGGGTTGGCCCCCCGTAGGGGGCGTCAAACCATTGCTTCTGAAGAACGTGAACCGACTCGTGGGCGATTACCCTCCTGGCAGTGTTAACGTCCCCGAAAAAGTTCTCCCTTATGATGTATATCTTATCCCCCACCGTTGCGGCTATCCACCCGAGGTCCTGCTCAACTTTCTCCTGAACGTAGGGGTAGTCCGGTGGGAGTAGGAGGCTCATCTTGTACACATCTTCCTCCAGCCTCATCCTATCTATGTCAGGCTTCCCTGGCTCGAAGAGCTCCCTTGCTTCCCTCTTTGTGAGAACTATTATTTCCGGCTGCTCCTCAAACTGCAGGCCCCTGATCTCCTCTACTGCCTTTAGTATCTTTGAGACCTCCGAGAGGACAGTCTCACTGTCCTGGTTTTCTAGCTCCGTTGCGGCCCAGAGGCTTAGGGCAATGAGCACTACCAGTCCAGCTGCGAGGATCTTTTTTGATGTCATCGGGTTCAATTTGGTGGGGAAATATTTAAGTTCACCTCCCCGAAAAAAGATGTGGTGAGACCTGATGAAGATCATATGGCACGGTCACGCATGCTTCTGGATAGAGACGAACGGGGTCAGGCTACTTATCGACCCTTACCCCGAGGTTGAAGACGACGGGATCGGGGACGTCGACTACATACTGATAACCCACGAGCACACCGACCACTACGGTAAGGTTGAGCTCCTCTCCAGGCTCAGGGATGCCACTGTTATAGGCCCCAAGACAGTCTACATGATGGCGGTGGCCGATGGGGTAACAAAGGTGAGGGAAATCCAGGCTGGGGAAACAATAGAGCTTGGAAACGGCGTTAGAGTAACGGCGATATTCATGGAGCACCCATCAAGCCAGTACCCCCTCGGCTACCTCATAGAGGGGGACAAAAAGGTTTTCCACACCGGGGACACTTACCCCTTTCCGGCACTCCAGAACCTCCGCGGAAGCGTGGATATCCTGATGGTTCCAATAAGCGGCCGTTCAACCGCCAACGAGAGGGAGGCTGTCCAGATAGTCGAGGACATAAGGCCGAAGGTTGTTATTCCAATGCACTATGGGGTTTACAGCAGTGCCTCTCCCGAAAAGCTGATTGAAGAACTGAGGAGGCGCAGGATTTTTGCCTTTGTCAAAGTCCTCAAGCAAGGAGAGGAATTCGTGGTATAGGTGTGACCCATGCTCTCCACCGGAACCAGGGCCCTTGACGAACTCCTCGGGGGAGGCTTTGCTCCGGGAATTCTGAGCCAGGTCTATGGCCCCTATGCTTCCGGAAAAACCACTCTGGCTATTCAAGCTGGCATCTTGAGCGGGGGGAAGGTGGCTTACGTTGACACCGAGGGAGGTTTTTCTCCGGAGAGACTTTCCCAGATAGCGGAGCTCAGGGGGTTTAACCCAGAGGAGGCGCTTTCGCGCTTCGTGCTTTTTCATCCCGGTGATTTCAAGGAACAGCGTAGAATCATAGGATCCCTGAAAAAGATCGTCAACGGGAGCTTTTCTCTCGTCGTGGTTGACTCCATAACTGCACACTACCGGGCAGAGGAAGACTGGCGCTCCCTGAACGTTGAGCTGAACAAGCAGCTCCAGGTTCTCCTCTGGATAGCCAGGAAAAACTCGATTCCCGTGATGGTAATCAATCAGGTCCATTTTGACAGCGAGACGGGTATGACAAAGCCCGTGGCCGAGCAGACGCTTGGCTACAGGTGTAAGGACATCCTTCGCCTCGACAGACTGCCAACCCCCGGGAGGAGGGTTGCCGTCCTTGAGAGGCACCGGTTTAGACCTGAAGGGCTGATGGCTTATTTCAGGATAACGGAGAAGGGGATAGAGGACTCAGTTGAACCCGGAAGGGAGAGCAGGAAAGAAGTCCCAAAAACCTCCCTGGAATCGATTTTGTGATATCCGTCGGAAACTTCGACTCTCAACGACTTTTTAGATGTGCTCTTCCTCCTCAACTCAGCTTCCTTTGCCCTTCTCGATGACGCAGTAACAGCTTTGGTGTGCCCGATCTCCGGCGGAGGTCGAAGAGGAGGAGCAGGGTCTGAGAATGGTCTCCTCAGCCTTGAACAGTCCAGGGAAGAGGTGACGGAACACAAAACGCGCGCTCGGAGACTTCAAAATCTCCTCCACGATAAAAGGTTGAAAAAGAGACTGAGAGGATGGCATCAAAGTTGCCCTAAACCCTCTCGTAAACCTCCTGGGTTATCTTGAGCACGGCGCGGTAGAGCTTCTCGGTTATTACCCCGTCCTCGTAGTGCTCCCTGAGCTTATCCTTGTCTATGATCTCCTTCTTCCCGTCGGGCCACTTCACGATGTCCACCTCGAGGTCGATGTAGCGGGCCCTATCGGGGTATATCTCGACGGGCGTGTTGATGTTGTAATACTCGCCTTTGAGTTCGCCGTTTCTGTTGTAATAGCGGTGGACGAACCACCACCTGCCGGCTTCTATCTCAGTTACTGCATAATCTCCGAACTCTATCGGGACGTCGAGGCCGTCGTAGACTTTTCCGGGCTTCAGGTGTCTCTTCAGGGTTATCCTCAGCGGGTTCATTGAGACCTCCATAACCTCCCCCGGCCCGAGCTTGAACTTCTGGCCGTCCGGCTTGCTGTGCTCCAGGAAGAAGAGCCAGCCCTTTTTTGGCCCCTTCTGGTTCAGTAGGACGTTCCAAAAGCCCTGGTTGACTTTTGCCCTTTGACTGGGAACCTCGGCGAGAATTCCCTCGGCTATCTCAACGGCAAAGCTGAACTCCAGGTCGTAGGCCTTCAGCTGGTGGTGGCCGTCTATGGTTGGGATTACTCTGTTCCTTATCTTATCGAGCTTCTTCTTGGCCCCCCCACCGAACTCGACTTCGTAGATGTTCCTGCCCTCGATTATCTGCTCCGGGGCAGAGTAGCTGTCGGCGTTTTTGAGCTTCTCCGCAAGTTTGGAAAGCCTTACGATCTCGTCCCTCAGCGTGTTCCAGTCCTTGTAGGCCGCGGCCGTCCTCCAGAGGATTCCCCATTCGCCCAGGTCAATGCTAAGCCCGAGTATCCTCAGTCTCTCCCTCTCGGAGCTTTCCTTTATCTTCCTGGATATCTTGACGTGCCTCTGGCTTCCCGGTGGTTTGGGTATCAAAACGGCGTAATCCCCGGGAACAGTGAGGGTAGGACTGAGGTGAGGGAGGAGGTTGTGCTTCTTGACCTGGACGAGAACCTCATCCCCTTCCTGGAGCCTTTTGCCTTCCTCAATGGGTATCGTCCCTATTGCACTTCCTATGTCAACGTAGACGTACTTCTCGTCCCTTTTCACAACGAGTCCCCTGTAAATCCCGTAGAGCTGGTAGGGGAGACGCCTAAAGACGACGTCTATAAACTCTTCCTCGAATACTTTTTTTATCTCCTCGACCGATTCCCCCGTTAGGATGACTCCATGGTGGTCCTTTTTGTCGTAGATGTCAACGTTGAACTCGTCGTAGGTTTCCTCGATTCCAAGCCTTTCGGCTATTTTCTGGCTCGGCTGGGCTATCTTAAAACCCCTGTCCAACAAGAGCTTCGTCAGGGCCGTGCTGTATATGCCCCTAATCCGAACTGAAACTCCTGTGTCTGTAGACACTTTCACCCCCCCGTTCCTTCCTTTCCACTACTCCAATGAGAGCGAGTCCCTCCAGGATTTCACCGGCGTTTTTGACGCCGCTGAGCTTTTCCACGTTTCTTTCCTCAACCCAAAGGAGCCCCATTCTGTGCCAGGTTTTCAGGGCATCCTCAACTTTGTGGACATCAGCGGGATGGGCGTAAAGCCTGTATGTGAACCTCACGAGGCTCTGGAGTTTTTTCTCCAGATCATCTATTTGTTCGAGTTTCCTGATTATACTGGTTGGTGGCTTTTTCTGGTTTTCGCTCTCTCCCCCAATCCTCTCGACGAACTCCAGGCTCTCCACTTCCTTGCCCATGATCTGGAGGGCCCTCCTCACGGTGTAGTCGTATATCCTGTGGAATTGGACGAGCCTCTCAAGGGCAGCTTTCAGCTTCGTCCTCTCAGAATACGCATCTGGCTTTGAGAGTAATGCAATTACCTCTTCAAGGCGGAACTTCATCTGATGCTCGCTCTTCTGGAGCTCCTTCGCAACGGGTTCGACCTCTTCCCCGATGGGAACCATCTCCCTGTAAAGCTCACCCACCAGATCCATTTTCTCACTCACGAGACTGTAAAGCCCCCTGACGAGCTCATAAAGTCCCTCGTAGCTGTTCTCCTCGTACAGGAGAGAAAACTTGGATTCAAACTCCCTGTGGAGGCTCTCTATCCTGTTCATAACCTCACGAACCCTCTCGACCTTCATAAGTTTCCCTCCAGTTGGGCCGGTAAAACCTTGCACCTTCCCCTACTTTACCTTTTCCTCCACCCGTGTTAACCAGACTTGTTTACCCAAAATCTTTTTTTAAACTTAGGGATTAATCGCCGTGGTGTTCCCATGGTGCTCTACGACCGCTTTGGAAGGCCAGTAACGAACCTCAGGATATCGCTCACGCAGGAGTGCAACTTCCGCTGCTTTTTCTGCCACGGGGAGGGCCAGCACTTCAACGCAAAGCTGGAGCTAACCCCGGATGAAATCGAGAGGCTCGTTAGAATCGCTTCGCGCCTTGGCATTAACAAGGTCAAGCTGACCGGCGGCGAGCCCACGGTAAGGGAGGACATACTGGAAATAGTGGGGCGCATAAAGCCCTACGTGGTGGACTTAAGCATGACAACCAACGGGAGCAGGCTCAAGGAGCTCGCCAGACCCCTGGCTAAAGCCGGCCTCGACAGGGTAAACGTCTCCCTCCACAGCCTCAGGAGAGACGTTTACAAGCGCATAACGGGCGTGGATATGCTGGAAACTGTTCTTGAAGGAATCGAGGAGGCGGTAAAATACCTCAGCCCGGTAAAACTCAACATGACGGTCATGAAGGGCCTGAACGAGGGCGAGATCTGGGATATGATAGACTTCGCGGCCAAAACTGGAACAATACTCCAGCTCATCGAACTCGAGGTTCCGAGGGAGGTTGAGGGGACTGCCTTCTTCAAGAAGTACTTCTACCCGCTCCAGCCGGTCGAGAGGGAGCTTGAGAAGAGAGCGGTGGAGACACGCGAGAGAAGTATGCACAGGCGGAAGAAGTACTTCATTCCGACAGATTACGGCATTGTCGAGGTGGAGGTTGTGAGGGCGATGCATAATACCCTCTTCTGTGCCAACTGCACCCGCTTGAGGGTTACGTCCAATGGCATGTTCAAGACCTGCCTCCTGAGAAACGATGACTTAATAGATTTCCTGACCGCAATGAGGAACGGTGCGAGCGATGAGGAGATAGTTGAGCTCCTCAAGAAGGCCGTTCTCATGCGCGAGCCCTACTGGAAGTGAGGCAAAACGTTTTTTAGGAAGGATCCCAATTTTCTCCAGGGGAAGCCATGGGAGACGTTAACTACCCGGAGTTAGTTATGGGCATTGTCTTACTTCTGGGCTCTCTGCTCGGCATTTACCGTGCCTTGCATTACTATTCCCGTCTCTCGGGGGTCTGGAGAGACCTGAGCAAAAGGGTGATTGTTTCTTTGAGCCTTTTTGCCGCTGGATCTGTTGGAGTTATCGTTGAGTCTCTGTTGAATACGGGCATATGGGAGGTTATGGCGCTGTTCTACCTATTGTCTTACGCGGTGATATTCCTTGTGATTTTTCTGAACCTCAGGCGTGCTTCGTCCCCACAGCCAGCACCCAGCAATCAGCTGGAGGGCTATCGGGAGAGCAAGTTCCCCATAACGGGCGGTTATCTGCTGAGCAAGGCCCCTTCCCCCATGACTTTGATGCTCCTGAAGAGACTTTCCGGTCTTCTGGTGGTGAGCAGGAACACCTACGAGCAGTGGGTTAAAAAATCTGGGGTTAAGCCGGACAGGTTTATCTGGCTGAGCAGAGCCGAGATGGGGGGGGGCAGTAGATCCAGGAAAGCTCCACGTGCTTCAGAGCGAGATACTGGCATTTTTGGAAACGAAAAGTCCAGCAAGCGTTTACTTTGAGGGCGTTGAGTATCTGGCACTTTACAACGACTTTCCCGGCGTTGCCAAGTTCCTGTTCTCAGTTAAGGACGCGGTGGTGATCAACAACTCTTTAATGCTCCTTTTCCTGCCCAGGGGGATTCTTGATCCGAAACAGGAATCCGTACTGGCCAGGGAGTTTGAACCGATCGGTGAGAAGGAGCTAATGGAAAGAATTTTAAATGCGCTACCGGGGAAGGAAAGGGCGGAAATAGCGCTCTTCGGCGTGCTTCAACCAGCCAAGGAAGAGAACCCGGAGGGAAGCAGGGGTGCCGGCGCTGAGGGTTCCGAAGGGGGAAGCGGAGCTGGTGAAAGGGAAGCTGAAAAAGCTTAACCTCTACGACGGGAAGAGAAGGCCAAAGATAGAGGGTGATTTCGTTCTTTTGCCCGTTTTTGAGGATGATAGGCTTCACTCCCTCGGCTACGAGGTTCTTGACATTGAGCTCCCCCTCAGGCCTGAGAGGCAGATATACAAGAACCTTGAGAGCGTTTTAGCGGAGAGGCTGACAAAGGAAGAGCTGGGGCACCTCAGGAGGTATGACGTTGTTGGGGACATAGCGGTGGTTCAAATTCCGCCAGAGCTTGAACACCGCGTTGATGACATCGTTTGGGGCCTGCTGAAGGTTCACCCGTTCCTCAAGGTCATCGCTAAGAAGGGCTTCCACGAGGGGGCCTTCAGGATAAGGGACTACTCCATAATCTGGGGCGAAAAGAGGCTTGAAACAGTCCACAGGGAAAACGGCGTCGAGATAAAAGTGGACCTCTCAAAGGCCTTCTTCAACCCGAGGATGAAGGGAGAGCGCTACCGCTTAGCCCAACTCGTTCGCGACGGGGAAAGGATTCTGATGCCTTTTGCTGGAGTTCTGCCCTACGCGCTCGTCATAGCCCGCTATCGGAAGGTAAAAATCACCGCCTTAGAGCTGAACAGAGAAGCTTACGAGCTCGGCCTTGAGAACATCGAGTTGAACAGGAAACGCTTGAAGGGTGAGATAGAGTTCATACATGGGGACGCCTTCGAGGTTCTTCCGGGGCTTCCAACCTACGACCGCGTGATAAGTCCGACGCCGAGGGGCGTTGATGCGCTGGCCCTAACGCTGAGCAAGGCTGAGACGTGGCTCCACTACTATGACTTCGTGGAAGAGTCAGAGATTGGGAGATTCAGGGAGAGAATACTCAAGGAATGCCTGAAGCAGGGAAAAGAATGCGCAGTCAGGGTGAAAAAGGTAAGCGACTTTAAGCCACACGTCTTTAAGGTCTGTGCGGACGTGAGGATTCTGGGATGATCTCTGGCTCCACTGAAGTTCCTCCTCGAAGACATGCCTGGATTGAGGTGGCCCCCGAGGGATTTAAACGACGTCTCGAATGGAAAAGAGAAAGAAGATCACTTCTTCAAAAAGTCGAAGAGCGTCGCCTGCTTGCCCTTCTTCTTTTCCTCTTTCTTGCCAACCGCTTCAATTTCCTCCGTTGCCTTCTCAAGCTCTTCCTCGCTTATTTCTTCCTCAGGCTCTTCCCGGGCTTCTTCTATCGTCTCTTCGGCTTCTTTTACCTCTTCCTCTGATGTTTCGGCCTCTTCAGGCTCTTTCCCCGCTTCCCTGACCCTGGCCTCTTCCTCTTCCCTCTTGAGCTTCTTCTCGATGTTCATGCTTTTTGCCCATATCGTCTTGGCCTTCTCAGAATCCCCCGCTAAAAACTCGACCTCCTTCAAATCAAGGTCGAGGTAGACCACGAAGTGGGCCGCGGCCTCTGGGTTGTTCTCGAATATCGCCCTGAGGTAGTTGAGGGTCTCCAGCGCCTCCAGCTTTGCCATGTGCATCTCTTTCATTACTTTCCTGACTATTGAGTCCCTGAGCGTCCTTTCCTCCTTGCTCTCGGTGAGGAGCTTTATCGTCTTCGGCGGGTAGATTTTCACGAAGCCCTTCCTCTTGAGGCCAGCAACGGCGACTCCTGCCGTCATCATATCCGTTGCGTACGCCCAGAGGGAATAGACTCCAGTTCTCTGGGCCCTCCCGAGGTAGATGTCGGCCCTGCTTAGTGCTTCATACGCCCTCGCTATATCCTCAGGCCTGGAGTAGGCGTAAGGGACGTTCTCGCTTATCCACTGGAGGAGCTCGTCGGGGAACATGTCCACTCCTAAGACTGCAAGCTTGGCCTTCTTGGCGTTGTCAGTGGCGAAGACCTGCGCCAGAGCCTGGAAGACGCTCTTCTCCGTGTCGCGGTAAGCCAGGACGTCCTGGGCGTCCTCAGCGCCTCCGGTCACAACCGTCTGGAGGTCGTTGATAGCAGCCCTCAGATCGCCGTTGGCGTGCTTCGCAATGTCGTAGAGAACCTCCTTGGGGAGGGTGACCTTTTCCATGTGGAGTATTCTCGCTAAAGCCTTGACTATGTCCCCCTGGGTGAGGCGCTTGTACTCGACTATCTGGGCCTTGGCCCTTATCTCCCACGGGACCTCCCAGTAGTGGTTGGCGGCCATTACTATGGGATTTCTTGCTCTATCGATGAGCACGGCTATCTCCTTGGCCCCACTCGGCTCTATGTTGTCAGCCTCGTCGAGGAAGATGAGCTTCCTGCTCTTTCCGAGGATGTCCATCGTGTAGGCGGCCTGAACGTAGCGCTCTATCTTCTCATAGGTTCGCTCGTCGCTCGCGTTGAGCTCGATTACCTCGAAGCCGTATTCCTTGGCCAGGGCATAGACTGTGGTTGTCTTCCCGCACCCAGGCGGGCCCGCTAAGATCAAAGCCTTCTTCTTTGGGGGGTTGCCGTGGAGCCACGCCTCGACCCAGGCCCTGACCTGTTCTATTGCCTCCTCCTGGTTGACGATCTCGCTGAGCCTTCTGGGCCTGTACTTCTCGACCCAGGGCATCTCCCGCGGCATGGCCATCACTTGCCCATTATGGTGAACTGGGCGAGCAGGGCCTCAAGCTGTATCATCTCGTTGGCCCCTTCGACGAGTCTGAAGTTGTACTCGCCTATTTTATCGGCCAAGGCGACCTTTTTGTCCTCTGGGATCGGCAGGTTGAATACCTCCCTGTGCATCTGGATGAGCACATCCTCCCCGCTGAGGCCCTGCTTCAGGAGGATCTCCCTCAGCTTGTCCCTCGCCTTAAGGAAGTTGCCCTCTAAGGCAAGCTGCATCATCTCACGTATATCCTCGGGCCTAGCCCTGCTTGCAACGAGGAAGACGTTCTCGTCGGTTATCTTCGTGTCGAGGGCGGCGGCAGCCTGGAGGACGTTTATGGCTCTCCTCAGGTCGCCTTCTGCCACGTAGAGTATCGCCTGAAGCCCCTCCTCGGTTAGTTCAAGGCCTTCGTTTTCGGCTATGTATTTAATGCGCTCCGCTATGGCGTCGTCGTTCAGCGGTCTGAAGCGGAAGATGGCGCACCTGCTCTGTATCGGCTCGATGATCTTTGATGAGTAGTTGCAGTTATGGCTGATGAGGCCGTTCGAGATGAAGCTGTGGTCTTTCGCACAGGTAACGTCATACACATCGAGGTAGCCGAGTTCTTCTTTCTTTACAACCCGCTCCACGACGTAGCCGTTTAGGATTCTATCTCTCACGAACTCCTCGAAAGTTATGAAGTCCCTCGTTATGCCGATTGGAACGCCCTTGGGCCCCTTCACAACGAAGTCCCTCTTAACGCCAAGAACCTTTGCGGCCTGGGTCGGGTTCGTGGCTGTTGCGAGCTCTACGGCTTTTTCAGCTATCTCGGGAAGAATTACCTCCCTGTAGGCGAGCTTTATCCTGATGTACTCCCCAACGAGCCTCGCGCAGGCATCTTTGGCATAGGCGTAGCCGACCCTCGTAAGGAAGTTGAGGTAGTTGGCATCGTTTGGTGTGACAAGTAAGCGAACCGCGAATCCATCTCCAGCGGGCGACACGATTACTTTGGAATCCACGTCGAATTCCCTGAGCAGTTCGGCGATGTCGTTGAAGAACTCCGTGGTTCTCTCAAGGCTCTCCCTCTTAGCGCGCATCTCAAGCTTTACGCCGTTGAAGTTGTAGCGCTCTCCCTTCGGTTTCGTTCCCTCGGCACCGAAGAGACCGCGCAGGAACTCCCTCTTCACGAAGAGGTTGCCCTTCTTAATCCACTCCGGAACGGCATAGCCTTTTTTCGTCTTGTTGCCAGCCTCGACCCCCCAGAGGCGGAGCAGTGCGTGGAAGGCAACGCTGTCAACGTAGAGCATGTGAATCCTTCCCTCGACCCTCCTTCCGTGGATTCCTGAGCTTGAATCGCGCTCTATTATCTCCGATAGCTTCAGGCCGAGCCTTCTGAGGTCTTCTGCGAGCATCTCAAGCTCTTCTCTGGTTGAGTTGAACCAGACCCTGACCCCGGTTTTGGTGAGGTGCCCATCGCCAAGGGCGAAGCCGAGAACCCTCGCGAGGATTCCAGCCTTCTCGTCGTCATACCTCACCAGCCACTTCTCCCTGACTTCCCTGAGAATCCCATAGGCGATTCCGTCAATCTGGCCGGAGAGAAGCTTCTTAACCGTCCTGTAGCTTATCTTTATCCCGAATTCCTCCTCAAGGATGCGCCTGACGTCCATCGCGTTCCTAACTGCCCTCCCGTCGCGGAGCTTCCTGACGAGCTGTTTTTTGCCTTCGACTTTCCTCTCGATGTAGCCCTTCCTCTCAAGGTTCTGGAGGATCTGGTTGAGCCTGACGCGCGAAATTCCCGCTTTCTCCTGCAGCTCAGCCCTCGATATCCAGCCCTCTTCGAGAAGTAACAGTATCCCAGCTTCCCTCTTGGTGAGATCGTTCTCCATCTCGGCTTTAAGCTCAAGGGCCCTGCTCAGGATTTTCTCCTTGTCCCTCGTTACAAGCTCCCTGAAGGTTCTTGCCTCACCGAGGGGTTTGAGGCCGTGCTCCTTCTCGATCTCTTCGAGGAAGCTGTAGAACTCCCGGAGGTTTATTATCGGCCTTGGGTCGGGTTCGTAGGGGGTTCCCTCAAGGGTCGGCCTCACGAGGACTTCGGAGCCCTCTTTGATGTCGTAGGTCTGGCTCCAGCCCTCCGGAGTGAGGAACATGTGGTCGCCGGTTGCCTCTATTATCCTCCCGCTCTCGAGGGTCAGCCTGTAAACCGGGTGGCCAACTATCTTTGAGTTGAAGGAGACCGCCGCGATTACGGTGTCCCTGCCGAGCCTGTTGCTAACCTCCTTAACCAGCCCGTTCTCGAAGTGGCTCATGAATTCCCTTATCCTGATTTCCCTCTCGTCGGGCGTGTATATCTTAGTGTCCCCCGTGACGCAGCTGAGGATAAATCTTACGTTGTTCGAGAACATCTCCATTGTCCTTCTCAGGGCCTGCTGGGCGTCTTGCGTTAATGCATCGGCTTCATCAAGGAAGATTATCTTGAAGCTCGCCCCTCCTATCGGCTTCGTCCTTGCAAATTCTTTCACCTTCTCGCGGATGACGTTTATACCGCGCTCATCGCTCGCATTAAGCTCCAAGAAGTTGTGGCGCCAGTTTTCGCCGAAGAGCTCCCTCGCAAGGGCCAGGGCTGCACTCGTTTTCCCCACGCCGGGCGGCCCGGCAAAGAGCAGGTGCGGCATCGAACCGGTTTTGGCGTAGTGCTTGAGCCTTTTAACGATGTGAGCCTGACCGACTATATCCTCGAGTCTCTCGGGGCGGTACTTCTCAACCCAGGGCTTTTCAAGGATTTTAACTTCCTTGACTTCCTCCGACATAACTGCCACCCTCCCTTAAGGCTATGGGGGTTCAGGTATTTAGCCTTTGCCACGGCCCGGAACCCCAAACAGATACCGACGCCCTCTGCAAAGAGCGCGCTCTCCGCTGGGTTTGATAGCCTTCTTCAGGTTGCACCGAACAGGACAGTGCAAAACTTTTATACCTCGGTGACCAACAAGCACCGGTGGTTCTCATGGGGAAGCTCGACTGGATTAGGGAAGAGCTCCAGGAGCTTAAGGATAAGGGGCTCTACGTGACCATAAGGAAGCTCGAAAGCGCCCAGGGCCCGTGGGTGGTTGTTGATGGCAAGAAGGTTCTCAACATGTGCTCCAACAACTACCTCGGCTTAGCAGCTGCCCCGGAGATTAGATACGCGGCCATAAGGGCCATCCTCGACTACGGCGTCGGCGCAGGAGCTGTAAGAACCATAGCCGGAACCATGGACCTCCACGTTGAGCTCGAGGAGAAGCTCGCCAAGTTCAAGAAGAGGGAAGCTGCTATACTCTTCCAGAGCGGTTACAACGCCAACCTTGGGGCCATAAGCGCCCTCCTCAGGAAGGAGGAAGACGGCGTCTTCATAAGCGAAGAACTGAACCACGCGAGCATCATCGACGGAATGCGCCTAAGTGGCGCGCCGAAAGTTATTTACAAGCACCTCGACATGGAGGACCTCGAGGCAAGACTCAAGGAGAACAAGGACAGGAAGAAGAAAATCATCGTCAGCGACGGTGTCTTCTCGATGGACGGCGACCTCGCCAGGCTCCCGGAGATGGCGGAGCTGGCCGAGCAGTACGATGCGATTCTTTACATTGACGACGCCCACGGTGAAGGAGTCTTAGGTGACAGCGGAAGGGGTATAGTAGACCACTTCAAGCTCCACGAGAAGGTTGACTTCGAGATGGGAACTCTGAGTAAGGCCTTCGGTGTCATTGGTGGCTACGTTGCTGGGTCTGAAGAGGCCATTGACTACCTACGCCAGAGGGCAAGGCCTTTCCTCTTCTCGAGCGCTCCGAACCCGCCCGACGTTGCCGCTGCCATAGCGGCAGTTGAGATTCTCCAGAGGAGCGACGAGCTCGTTAAGAGGCTCTGGGACAACACCCACTTCCTCCAGAACGGGCTGAGGGAGCTCGGCTACAACCTCGGCAACACCAAGCACCCGATTACACCGGTTATGCTATACGACGAGAAGCGCGCCCAGGAGTTCTCAAGGAGGCTCTACGAGGAGTACAACATCTTTGCCCAGGCGATAGTCTACCCGACCGTCCCGCTCGGGACAGCCAGGATAAGGCTCGAGCCTTCGGCGGCCCACACAAAAGAAGACCTGCAGTATGTAATTGATGCCTTCGAGGACCTCGGAAAGAAGACCGGGTTCCTGAAGTGAAATTCCTGTCCTTCTTTTTCTCTTCTCTCCGGCCCATTAATGGATACCCAAACGGGCATAACCCCTAACTCAGGTTGCATGGTCATGCAACTTCTTTTCCTTCTTCTTTTGACTGATTCTAAGAGGAAAACATGGCTCAGAATAAATTAACCTCAAAAGAAAAAAAGAAAGAACATTTACTTAAGGTGAAAGAAAAAATTTATAAGGAAAAGATGCATAGTTAGTATTGCATGGCCATTGCGGAGGTGAACCCTATGAAGTGGAAGCCGTTGTTTGCAGTCCTACTCGGACTGCTGATGGTCGGAGTGACGGCAGGAAACGCGGCGGCAATACCAAGTCTAACCCAAATCCCCACGCAAAGGTAGTGTTCATGAAGGACCTCCAAGCCAAGCTTCTTGTGGACACACCAACCCGGCAGGTCTTTACTTTAGGCGACTTATTAATCGACTACAACACTAACGGCAGAGAAGCGAAGATAATCATCAAAAACACAACTACCAGCGAGGTAATCGACGTCGTTTACATAACATCCATCAAGATTGGTGATTCGTACCTGCTGAGTGTCAAAGATACTTCTGGAGGCACTTACTCCACAAGGACTCCAATAAACCTGATAGCTCCTGGGTTGAGAACAAAGCAGCTAATATCACAGCCAGGGATTAACAAAGAGTCAAGTAACATTATGACCTTAACCACACAGCAACATTACTGGTGGGACGGAGTGTACTTTGTCAAGGGTTACATGATAAAGTACCCTCACCCAGATTACGAGCACTATGGAATTGAACCATGGGACACCGTGAAGATATACGGCAATCGCTTGATTCACTTACACTTTTCACAGGGCATGTCGGACATACTGCTAGGCCTTGGTCCGACTGCAGTTGGTGCATATATTGGGTTTTATGCTGGAAGTGCTCCACTCGCTGTAGTAACAGCCATAGCGGGATTCGTTGCAGGAGTGGTTCTTGGCTCCTCATTTGTTGATGAGTACAGTTGCCTCTGGGTGTGGGTGGCTTGGAAGAATGAATGGCACTGGCAGTGGACACCACCGACACCACCCATGTACGTCTACGGGCCCGTCCTTAAGTATCTCAGGATTGGCCCCAGCACCTTTAAAAATGATTACCACATACCAGACCCATGAGGTGAAACTATGAAACGTTGGAGCCTTGTACTTCCCACCCTTTACTTCCTCTTCCTTTTCCTGCTGGCACTGCTTAATATTCCAAGGGAAGTTAGCCGACCCTTAACGTGGATTGAGGACGGCGGAATTGTGTTCATGGTTATACTGGGTGGATACCTTGAAGGACGCGTTTCAAAGATGGAAATCACAGCAGTAGGTCTCTTTACGATCCTCTGGCTTGGTCTAGCGTTTATTGCCAATATAAAAAGAGAATACTTTGTCCTCCTTGGTTTCATTATAGAGTTCATCCTAGTGTTCATCCTGAAGCGCGCGGGATGATCATATGCGACCATCCGATTTTTTGTTTACTCCTTTCTTGTCTAGCTCTCTTTGACTGGAGTAACCAATTGGCGGGGGAGAATTGAGGATACCTTGGGGAGTACCATTATATACGCTGTGGTGATTCCGCTAGTGGTTGGGCCGATATTCCTGATCGTTGCCACAGTGTATAAGTATCGGAACTCCGGTCGGGCTGGGGAGTATAATCTCAAAACACCGCTCGGAAACTTACTCAAGGCTCTCGAGGTTTTAGGGATGGGAGTTTTTCTTTCAGTGATTCCCTCCTTGGTTGGCCACTACTTAGAACCATCGGCTGGATGCTACTTCTCTAATGAAAAATGAAGAGAACCCAATACTCAAGGCACGCCACTGGATAGAAATCCCGGCACCTGCGGGGAAGGGATTGAAAAGATAAGAAAAGTGCTCTCAACAGCCTCCTACTCGTGATCGTGTTGACGTTATTTAGAAAACCCTCCGAGGCGAAGTCTTTCCCGAACCGCTACTGAGGGATTTTGGCCTGGAGCGGTATGTTTGCGCCCCCCTTCTTCTTCCTCACGAGGAGCCACCTGCTAACGACGCTGTCCTTTAAACGGCCCAAAAAAGCCCTGGTTACTAAAACTTCACCCACTCGACCTTGTAGTACGTAACGTCACCGTCATCGTCAACGACCGCCATTATCATCTCCTTCCTGACGCCGTGGGCTACCCTACCCCGAGCGGTTATGTCGTTGGGAGCTATCGTCTTGTTCTCGGGAACGACCCAGACGAGCCACCGGGAGTGCTCCTCCGTTCCTCCGCGATAGACTCTGAAATGGGAGCCGAACTTTAAACCCGACTTTACCGTGTAGCCCCTGTCCCTCAAATCCTTGTAAACCAGGTACTTGGCATCGAACAGCTCGTCTTCTTCCCTTCCAAGCTTCATGACTTCCTCAAGGGTCAGCGTCTTTTTCCCATCCCTTACCTCTATCTTGCCCCTCTCAATCAGGTAAGCCGCCTCAAGGAGTGAGAGAAACACCTTCCCGTTGACGAGCTTTCCATAGCGGCGGTTGTTGTGGAGGCCGTCTATTGCGTTCTTATCCGTTGAGAAGACCCTGTTCCCGCTGAGGTAAAAGACTATCATCAGCTTCCCCTCCATTCCTCCGCAGGAAGGAGCATGTAATAAGCGTCCTCGCCATCGGAGTAGTAGCCTATTACCCTCTTCACTTTCCTGAAGCCGAAGCGCTCGTAAAGTCCGATCGCCCTTTCGTTGCTGACCCTTACCTCGAGGCCAATGTACCGTGCCCCCTTCTGTATTAGCCTCTCTATGGCCTCAGTGAGAAGCGCGGACCCTATACCGTTGCCCCTGTAGGCTGGGTCAACGGCTATGCTCATTATGTGGCCCTCGAGGTCGGGCCTTAGGTAGGCCATTACATAACCTATGACCTTCCCGTTGTATTCCGCAACCAGGAATGTGTCCGGATTGTTCTCGAGGAAGACGAGAAAAAGCCCCCTGGGGTAGGCTTCGCTAAAGGATTCACGCTCTATCCTCATTATTTCAGGGATGTCAAAGAGCTTCACCGGTCTTATCACGACCATCGCCAGCGGTATTCTTCTGGTTACTTCTCTGGCCGAGGTGCTCATGGCTTCACCTTCTCCCGAAACCTTAAAAGGTTAAGGTGGCTTATATGGGTGACTCCCGTGATGAGCACTCTCGAACCTGACCGTGGGATGATGACCGGATTCCTGGCTGATTTCTCCTTCTTTGCTCTACTGGCTGGAGTAAAGTTTAAAGCCACCGAAGTGGAATCCATTCGACAGGTGGAAACCATGAAGATAGCCCAGGACCCTGACAGGCCCGTTGGGATAGTCACGGGCGAAGCGATGGTGAGTTCCTTCCAGTTCTATGCCCATCCTGACGTTGACCTCAAATTCGGCGACTTCGTCGTTGCAAGGCTCTGCAAAGAGGCCAAGGACAGGGGCTGCCGCTGGAGTGATAGCGTTGAATGGGTCATCGGGACAATCAGAGGTCTGAAGAACATAAACTGGCTCCTCAGCGAGGGAAAGAGCACTTACACCTCCCTGGAGCTTGATATAAGGGAGTACGGCGAGAGCATAGGCGAGAACGAGGCTTTAATAGTTACGGTTCACGTCCTCGGGAAGGTGAAGTTAAACAGTGAGAGGGCTGAGGTAGTTCCCACGAGGGTTCCAGTCCCCAATGGCAACAGGGTTTACCTTGCCAGCTCCGACCTCCTCAGGGCCATCTACTACGGTGGGAACGGTTACATTGAGGTTGGCAGGCTGATAATAAGGGAGGACGTCCCGGTTTACCTTAACGTGAACGAGCTCGTCTCAAGGCACTTCGCCATTTTGGCCGTCACTGGGGCGGGAAAGAGCAACACCGTTTCGGTAATGCTCTGGAAGCTGGTTGAAGGGCTCGGCGGAACCGTGATAGTCCTCGACCCCCACGGGGATTACACGAAGCTCAGCCTCCCCGGGACGGGAAGGGGGTACGTGAACCCTATCGAGGCAAAGATAAGGCCAGAGGCCATGGACGGCGAAGAGCTTGCCGATTTGATGGAGATACAGAGTAACGCGAGCATACAGAGGTCCTACCTTATACGCGCGTGGGACACCGTGCTCCACGAGAACCAGGGCGTTGGCGGCAGGGAGGCGGTGAAGCTCGTCCACGATTTACTCCAGAGGTGGATAAGCGAGGGCGGCGGAGAATACTGGGACCCCCACGCCGGCAAGTACAGGGATCTGGGGGACATAAAGTCCGCGGAGAAGGAAACGATAACGAGGCTGACGATGAAGGTTTCGCGCTTCCTCAGGAACTATGGCCATCTGCTCTCAAGCGAGGACATAGTTGCGTCAATAGAGCCCGGGAAGGTTAATGTCATCGACCTCGGCCCACTCGACGAGGGCCAGATGAAGCTGGTCGTTGCCAAGTTGCTCGAAAAGGTCTTCGAGACGAGGATGGACTACGAGAAGGCAAAGAAGAGGCTCGACTACCTCAGGACGGCCTACTCGGATAGCATCTCCTCCGTTGCAGGAGAGATTGGAGAGCTTGAGGAGTTCTTGAGGGGCGTTGAGAGGGAGTACCCTGCCCTGGCGGAACCGGTAATGGTCATCGTTGAAGAGGCCCACATCTTCGCGCCCCACGGCGAAGGGGGGGGAGCGGTCAGAATCCTCGGGCGGATTGCGAGGGAAGGCAGGAAGTTCGGGGTGGGCCTTGGGCTCGTCTCCCAGAGGCCGAGCAGGTTGAGCGAGGACGTTCTGAGTCAGACCAACACGAAGATAATAATGCGCATAGTCAACCCCAGAGACCAGGAATACGTCATCAGGGCGAGCGAGCAGGTTAGCGGGGAGCTGATGACCGACATAGCTGGCCTCGGGAAGGGGGAGGCCGTTATAGTCGGCCAGGCGATAAACCTGCCCGCACTGGTCAGGATATACGACTTCAAGGCCCTCGGCGGCAACTATGGAGGGGAGGACATCGGCGCGGTGGAGAGGTGGCTCGCAAGGAAAAGGCGCGAGGAAGAAGAGAGGAAAAAGGAAGAGCTCTACAGGGAAGAGGGCGTTGAGATAGACTTTTGAAAACGTGAGATGACTGATGGTGGACGGGTGGAAGAAGGGAAAAGCACACGTCCGTAGAGCCCCAGCACAGGGTCATGGAACGGTGAAGCCGATGTTCCCCATGGATAACGTATTCCTCGAAGCTTTCCCGTACTCCGTTGGGATACTTGATTTTGAAGCCTCCATTCAAGCCGTGGGGAGATTCAACCTTGCTCTCGACGGCGCCCATCATTATACACTGGCCAAGAAATTTGACCCTGATTTTGATGGCATGGATGTGGGAAGGAGTGTCCCACGTCAAGTAAAAAGCTCGAGGGTTGGTGTTATGGAATGAAGTTCGCCCACATCGCGGATGTGCACCTCGGCTTTGAGCAGTATCGCCTGCCCTACCGCGCCGAGGAGTTCGCAAAGGCCTTTGAGGAAGCCATTGAGAAGTCCCTCTCTGAAAAGGTTGACTTCATACTCATCGCGGGAGACCTCTTCCACTCCAGCAGGCCAAGTCCAGAGACCCTTAAGCAGGCCATTGACATACTTTCACTCGCAAAGGAGAAGAAAATCCCAGTCTTTGCAATTGAAGGAAACCACGACAGAACCCAGAGACGGGTGTCAGCTTACCACTTACTGGAAGAGCTCGGCCTCCTGAACCTCATTGGCGTCAGGAGTGAGAGGATTGAAACCGATTACCTGACCAGCGAGAGGACCGAGGAGGGATGGCTGGTCAAGGGGATATTTGAGAAAGGAGGCAAAACCATTGAAATACACGGCATGAAGTACATGAGCGCCGCCTGGCTCGAAAAGAACCCCCCGAAGGACATATTCCGCCCCGAAGGGGACTCGATACTCATGCTCCACCAGGGAGTTCGGGAGCTCGTGGAGGAGATGATGGGGAAACTGCCTGAGAGTCAGAGGAACTACTACGAGGTAAAGCTCGCAGACCTTCCAAAGGGCTACCTTTACTACGCCCTCGGTCACATCCACAGGGCTTTTCTGACGAGCTACGACATAGGAAAGCTCGCCTACCCAGGCTCGCTTCAGCGCTGGGACTTCGGCGACTATGAAATAAGATACCGCTGGGATGGGAGGGCGTTCAAGCCAGTAACCGGCACCCAAAAGGGCTTCTACATAGTCGAGGACTGGGAGCCCAGGTTCGTTGAGCTCGGAGTAAGGCCGTTTGTGGATGTTAGCATCAGTGCGGACGAGGATACAGTTGCGAGGGAACTCAAACACCTCTCGGTTAAGATACCGGAGGAGGCTTTCGTAAGGCTCGACGTCCGCTGGGAGAGGCCCTATGACGTCTCAAAGCTCACCGAGCTGATTAAGGCGCGCTACGTTTACGTGAGAACCCGGTTCGAGAGAAAGCTCAGCTGGAAAACGCCTTCCGGTGAGGTTCCTAAACCGGAAGAGTACTTCCTTCCAGTGGAGCTGAAGGTCATAGCGCTGACCGGGGAGAAGAGCGTTGAAAACATCGAGGACGTTGTAAGCCTTTTCCTCGGCAGCGGGTGGGATGAGAAAGAGGCTAAGAAACCTGAGAAAAAGCCCACCGAAACCGAGGAGAAGGGCCTCGAAATTGACGGAGAAAAAGAGACGGTGGCTGAAAAAAACGAAAAGTCGGAAAATGGGCAGAAGAAAACTCCCGAAAGGCCTTCAAAAGGTTCTAACCTTCTGGTGTGGCTCGGTGGTGGGAGATGAAGATTGAAAAGCTCATAGTAAAGGACTTCAGGTCGCACGCCCTGACAAAGGTGACCTTCTCGAGCGGGATAAACCTGATAATCGGCCAGAACGGCTCGGGCAAGAGTTCCCTCCTGGATGCGATTCTGGTTGGCCTCTACTGGCCTACCAAACCAAAAGAGCTCAAAAAGGACGACTTCTCGCGCATAGGCGGAAGCGGAACCGAAATTACAGTCTTCTTCGAGAAGGGGAACGTAAGGTATCAGCTTCACAGGGAGATAACGAAGGGAATAGCGTCCCTCCGCTACTACGATGGAGGCTCCTGGAAGCTCCTGGAGACGGGGCAGAAAGAAGTGCGCGAATGGGTAGAGAAGCTCGTCCCCTACGATGTCTTCCTGAACGCCGTCTACATCCGCCAGGGCGAGATTGACGCTATCCTTGAGAGCGACGAGAGCAGGGAAAAGGTAGTCAGGCAGGTACTCGGGCTCGACAGGTACGAGAACGCCTACGAGAACCTCCTGGATGTAAGGAAAGAGATAGAGGCGAGGATAAAGGCAACGGAGGACTACCTCAAGAGCACCGAAAACATTGATGGACTGATTGGGAACCTGGAAAAAGAGCTGGTCTCTATCCTCGGGGAGATAAACGGGCTCTCGCCCAGGATTCCGGTGCTCAGGGGGGAACTTGATAAGCTCGAAGAAGAACTGAAAGAGCTCGAGAGAAAAGCCGAAGAGCTATCAAAAATCAGGATCGGGCTGAAAGAGGTAGAAGGTCGCCTGAGGGAGCTCAGGGCAGGGGAATCGGGCCTCGTGAGCAGGATTGAGGACGTTAAAAAGAGGATCGAAAAGCTCGGAGAGAAAGTAAAGGAGCTCGATGAAGTGGAGCCGAAGGCAGAGGAATACAGGAAACTATCGGACTTTCTGAGGAGGTTCGGCGATGGCATGAACAGGATAGAGAAACTTCTGGCCAGCTACGCCCAGCAGGTTGAGAACCTCGAAGAGCGCCTCCGTGAGCTCGGGGACAAGGAGGAGAGAATGAAAAAGCTCGTCGAGGAGAAAGAAAAACTGCAGAAGGAGCTTGATGCGCTTGAAGATGATGTTGCGACATATCAGAAGGCAAGGGAATTGATTGCAAACCTGGAAAGGCTCAGAAAAAGGCTCACCCTGAGTGAGGAGGAGATAGAAAAGCTGGAAGAGGACATCAGGAAGGCTAAAGAGAGGAAGGAGGAGATAAGCAGGGAACTCGAGGAGCTGGGCTCCAGAAGGGGAGAGCTGAAGAGCCTGGCCGGGGAGAGAAACCAGGCCATAATGGAGCTCAAAAAGGCAAGGGGCAGGTGCCCCGTATGCGGCAGGGAGCTGACCGAGGAGCACAGAGCGGAACTCCTCGAAAAATACGCGGCAGAACTCAGGGAGATATCGGGCGAAATGAAGGGCCTCGACGAGAGGGAGAGGGAGTTAAGGGCCGAGCTGGTTGAGATAGAGAAGACATTAAAACGCGAGAAGGAGCTCTTTGCCCTCAGGGAAATCTTCGAACAGATAAAGGAGCTCGAGGAGAAGCTGAAGGAGTACGACATGGAGCGCCTTGAAGGGGCCAGCAGGAGGGGTGAAGAGCTTAAGACAAAGCTCTCCGAAATCGAGGGTAAAATAAGGGAGCTTGAGGACGAGCTGAAGAAAGGAGACGCCTTAAGGAAGAAGCTTGAAGCCATTAAGAGAGAAATCAGCGGGCTTGAGGCTGAAAAGAGGGCCCTCCTCAATGGGTTGAAAGAACTTGGGTTTGAGAGCGTTGAGGAGGCCAACTCCAGGCTGGGGGAGCTCGAGCCGTATTACAGCCGTTACCTTGGGCTGAAAACTGCCAGAGAAGAGCTCAAACAGGAGGAGGAGACCCTTAAAGCCCTTAACCTAAAGCTCGGCTCCGTTAGAGCGGAGATAACCAAAACCGAGGAGAACCTCCAGACCCTCCAGGAAAAACTTGAGGAAGTCGAGAAATCCTACGATAAGGGGAGGCACGAGGAGCTGAGGGTGAGAACAAAGGACCTCTCAAAGGAGCTCGCGGGTCTTGAGGCCCGTTTAAAGGCCTTAGAGGAGAAAAGGGACGAGGTGAGGGGCAACCTGGAAAAGCTGAAGGAGGAGAAGGAACTCAGAAAGAGGAAAGCCTGTGAGCTTGAAAACCTCAGGAAGGCCAGGGAGAGAGTTCAGATGCTCAGGGAAAAGGTCAAGGCATACAAAAACCTTCTGAAGGAAGGGGCTCTGGCGAAGGTGGGTGAAATCGCCAGCGAGATCTTTGAGGAGCTGACTGAAGAAAAATATTCAGGCGTCACCGTTAAGGCCGAGGAGAAGGGGGTCAGGCTTGGCGTTGTTTACAACGGAAAGGAATACGGTCTCGGCTTCCTGAGCGGTGGGGAAAGGATAGCCCTTGGTCTGGCCTTTCGGCTTGCCTTGTCGCTTTATTTAGCAGGTGAGATAAGCCTCCTTATCCTCGATGAGCCCACACCGTATCTGGACGACGAAAGGCGGAGAAGACTCGTTGACATAATGCAGCGCTACCTCAGGAAGATACCCCAGGTTATAGTCGTTTCCCACGATGAAGAGCTCAAGGACGCCGCCGACAGGGTCATCAGGGTGAGCCTGGAGAACGGTGTCTCAGTCGTGAGGGAAGTGGGGGTGGGCTGATGTACAGGCTCGTTGACAGGGGGAGCGTGGACAGAATAAAGGCCCTCCTCGAGAGGGGCTACCGCGAGGCGGAGGGGAAGCTGGCTGAAATCCAGTGGATGCCCTTGCCTAAGGAGAGGAGAAAAACGAGGGTGTACGCAGTAGACGGTAGCCAGGGGAAGCAGAGGCTCAGCGGGACGATATTCTACTCCGTTTCAAGCTACGCCTTCGGCAACGGGCCCGCCTACAGGCTGGTCTATACCAACGCCATGCTCTACAACCAGGGTATTTCAGACCAGATCATAAGGCTCCAGATGGAAACCCTGGAGAACAAGCTCGGCTACCTTGCCACCAAACTTGGTGAAGTAGACCACGTGATGATGGACGGGACTTTAACGGGCTCCTTAACGAGGCCACCGGTGTACCCCGAGAGCGTGAAAGGTTTGACTACCATAGAGAACGCCCTCGGTAAAGAGAAGCTCAAGGAGCTCATTGAAAAGTTCGTCCGCCTTCTTGATGAGCATTACAAAGAACTCGAAGACCAGCTTCAGGAGAGGGGAAAGGTCAACGGCGGTGTTATCCTTGCCGATGAAAAACTGGCTGATTTCGAGGAGTTCTACTCCGCCATAGAGGGCTACAAAGTCAGGGACTTTGCAGGGACTACGCCGAGAAGCGTTAGAATCTCCGGAAAACTGGATCAGTACCTGAAAGGGGAGAAGACCGCAGAGGAGATACTCCAGGAGCTCTTAAACGAGTATGGAGAGGAGAGAGAGCTTTCCCTCGACGATGCCCGCAATGCCGTTCACGTGGTTCTTAGTTATCTCGAATACCTCTACTCCCTTGAGAAGCTCCTTAGGGTCAGCTTAGTTTACGTGGCCAAGAGCTTTTACAACAGAAGGCTGACCGGAAAGCTTGGGATTGATATCGTTGACGTCCCCTACCTGGACGCTTACCTGAGAAAGCGCTTTGGCGAGGAGATTCCCGGTTATTACGTCATAACCCAGGGTGGAAATGCAATAAGCCACCGGATGCCCAGGTTCCTGAGGGAGACCTTTCCCCTGGTTGAACATTACATCGAGAACGGTGTCCCGATGGCCTACATAAGGACGATGAAAGGCGGGGTAATTTATCTGCTCCAGAGCAACAGGGAAATCAACGACGGGCTTTTGAGCGAAATCCTCTGGCATGAAAGCAACGGCTACTTCAGGCCGCTCCAGAAGGCTCACGAGGGCGTCAAGATAGAGACGAAGGCCTTCGAGGCCGAGCTTAAGGCTTTACTCAACATCATAAAGGCCGAGAGGCCAGAGCTGAGGGTCTTCCTGAAGTATGGTAGAAGCCCCCTGGAGTAGCGAAAGGTTTAAAGAATGGACATTTAATCCATTCCCATGAGGGACTCGAAAGTCGTTTTTACTGGCCTCGCGGTTTTGTCGCTCCTTTCCCTGTTCCTGAGTCTCTACATAGGGCCCGTTAGAATAAGTCCCCTGGAGGTCTCCAGATGCCTGCTCTATGGCCTGAAACATTCCCTGGGTCTGGGAGGGGGATTGGAACCCAAGTATTTCTTCATAGTATGGGAGCTGAGGCTTCCGCGAACTCTTCTGGCGTATCTCGTTGGAATGTCGCTGGCGTCCGCCGGCGTGGCTTCCCAGGCCCTTTTCAAAAACCCCATGGCTGACCCTTATATAATCGGTATCAGCGGTGGTGCCTCGGTTGGGGCAGTTCTGGGCTTCATATACGCCCCTTCCCATATCCCTGAGTTAGCATTTCTCTTCGCCCTGGGATCCGTGTACCTGGTCTACCGGGTTTCGAAGGTGGACGGTAGAGTTCCGGTTGATACACTCCTCTTAGCTGGGATAGCCTTTGGCTTCATGGCGGGAGCGATAACCTCCTACTTAGTGCTCACCCTTGGCTCAACCGCTCACTTAACCTACATGTGGCTGATGGGGAGCTTCAACGGTTCCGATTGGAGTAAAGTACAGGAGATGGCCGTAGTTACCGCTTTTGGCCTCGGCTTTCTTCTGTGGAAATGGAGAGAACTCAATCTTCTGCTTTTG
Source organism: Thermococcus waiotapuensis (assembly GCF_055384795.1). Taxonomy (NCBI): domain Archaea; kingdom Methanobacteriati; phylum Methanobacteriota; class Thermococci; order Thermococcales; family Thermococcaceae; genus Thermococcus; species Thermococcus waiotapuensis. The sequence goes on from NZ_AP042429.1 coordinate 241,527, forward strand.
GGCGAGGAGGGGAGTGCCCTTGGCCTTGAGGTGGATAAATTCAGAAAGCTTTTGATAATCGTTATCTCCCTCATGACGGCCGTGGCAGTTGCAACGGCAGGCATAATTGGGTTCGTTGGTTTGATAAGTCCACACATAGTCAGACTCCTCGTGGGGCCCAATCACAAAAGATTAACCCCCAATGCCGCCGTTTTTGGTGGCTTTCTCATGGTTTTCTCCGATATAATTGCGAGAACCGTTGCTAAACCCAATGAAATTCCCGTGGGGATAGTGACCTCAATCATCGGGGGAGGATTCTTCCTGTACCTCCTCATAAAGCACAAGAGAGGTGAGCTGAGGGCATGATGAGGGTGGAGATATCTTTTTCTTACGGTGAGAAAAAAGCCCTCGATGGTGTCAATTTCAGTGCCAGGGAGGGGAGGCTTTTAGCGGTCATAGGCCCCAACGGTTCTGGCAAGAGTACATTACTCAAGTGTATAGCCGGGATTCTGAAGCCCGAGGGAAGAATAGAACTGGACGGCAAGGACATAACTGCACTTTCTCCCAGGGAGAGGGCGAAGCTCGTTTCATACGTTCCACAATCATCCCTTCCGGAGTTCGACTTCACCGTTGAAGAGTTCGTGGAGATGGGAACTTACTTCACCGGTGGTAGCGTGGAGAGGGCCCTGAAGGAAGTCGGCATGTGGGAAAAGAGATCCGAATCAGTTCTCAAGCTTTCTGGCGGGGAGTACCAGCTGGTCCTTATAGCCAGGGCCCTCGCACAGGGTGGAAGGGTTCTCCTCCTCGACGAGCCTACCAGCCACCTTGACGTGAACAACGCCTTCGAAGTTATGGGCCTTGTCAAGTCCCTCGGCAGGGAAAGAATCGTTGTTGCGGTTCTCCACGACCTGAACTTAACTCTCAGATACGCTGACGATGTGCTCATACTTAAGAAAGGGAAGATAACCTGGTTCGGGCCAACTGAGGAGTTAACCCCCGAGGTTCTTCAGAGGGTTTACGGGATCAAGTTTGAGTTCGTTAGGGGCAACTCCGGAACCGCTGTTGTACCGTCCCTCTAAACACACCAAACCTTTAAATTCTCCAACTTCTATCGCTTACGGAGGTGAGGGGTTATGGTGGGAGAGAAAAAAACCGGCACCACCACTGTAGGGATAAAGGTTAAAGACGGCGTTGTTCTCGCCGCTGACACTCAGGCTTCCCTTGACCACATGGTCGAAACGCTCAACATAAGGAAGATTCTCCCGATAACCGATAGGATAGTCATAACAACGGCAGGAAGTGTTGGCGACGTTCAGGCTTTAGCTAGAATGCTTGAGGCGGAGGCGCGTTATTACCAGTTCACGTGGGACAGGCCCATGAAGACGAGGGCCATGGCCAACCTGCTCAGCAACATACTCAACGAGAGCAAGTGGTTCCCCTACATGGTTCAGATCCTCATCGGGGGCTACGTCGATGAGCCCGAGCTCGCCAGCTTGGACGCCCTCGGAGGCCTCGTCTTCGACGAGTACACTGCCACGGGCTCAGGGAGCCCCTTTGCGATAGCCATAATCGAGGACGGCTATAGAGAGGACATGAGCGTTGAAGAGGCCAAGGAACTCGCAGTAAGGGCCGTAAGAACGGCCGGAAAGAGGGACGTCTACACGGGGGACAGGAAGGTTCAGGTCGTTACGATAACCAAGGATGGCATGAAAGAGGAGTTCGTCGAGTTCAAGGAGTGATGATAATGAAGGGGCTCATAGTCAGGCGCCCCTTTGCAGACTGGCTCGTCGAGGGCAGAAAAAGGTGGGAGATCAGGAAGTCCAGAACCAGGGTTCGGGGAGAAATCTTGATCCTCAGTGAAGGCTACGCCCTGGGTAAAGCTGAATTAGTTGACGTTGTTGGCCCCTTCACTCCAGAGGAACTGGCCGGGCATAGAGAGAAACACCTCGTTGATTACGACCTCCTCAGAGAGTACTCCGGTGGAAAGCCGCTCTACGCCTGGGTGTTTGACAATCCGGAGAAGTTTGAGGAGCCCGTAAAAGTCAACATCAAAAGAGGCTCCCAGGTTTGGGCAAACGTTGAGCCGGTGAACAGGCCATGAGGTACCGCTATCTCTTTCCACCCTTAGCAATCCCCTTTGTGTTTTTATTCCTCCTTCTCCTCCTGCTCTTCTTTACGCTCCTCTCTGAGATTTTGACGGCGGCCTTTCACAAGCTTGGGCTTCCATTACCTGTTGCTTACTCGCTCTTCCTCTTTTCCCTCGTCGGGAGCTTCATAAACATCCCGATAGCAGAGGAGAGGTCGTACGTGCCGGTTATAAGAGTGAGGGAAGTCAGGTTCTTTGGGATCACCTATCCCGTCCCCTACTTTGATTGGGCCGAGCAGAAAGTCATTATAGCGATCAACGTTGGAGGGGCCCTGGTTCCGTTGAGTCTCGTCACCTACGAGGTTGTGAGGCTGTCTCAATTGGGCGCTTACTCTGTCCTGCTTAGAATGGCCGTTGCAATGGCCATAGCCTCCCTGGTCAGCAACATCGTGGCCAGGCCCGTCCCCGGGGTGGGGATAGCCCTGCCAACCCTCATACCCCCGCTCATAGCGGTTTCTCTTGCTGTTCTAATTGGGGGGGAGTACAGGCCTCTGATAGCCTACGCGAGTGGAACAATGGGTGTTCTGATAGGAGCTGACCTGATGAACTGGGGCAAGATCAAGAACCTCGGGGCCCAGATGGTCAGCATAGGCGGTGCGGGAACCTTTGATGGAATCTTCCTCGCGGGGATCCTAGCGGTTCTCCTGGTTTGACATTTACTTGAATGAGTCACCTTTAAAAAGGTTGGAGTTTTACATGTTTGCGGCAAAGGTGATGAACATGATAATAGTGGGATCGGGTGCCCTTCATCTTAAGGATGAGCTGCTCAACTATGGAGCAGAGGTGCAGGATATAGAGATAAGCCGTTTCCCCGATGGGGAGAAGTACGTCAGGGTGCCCCTCTCTGGAAGGGAGGCAACGGTTGTGCAGTCCACCTACAAGCCTCAGAATGAAAACCTGATTGAGGCCCTTCTGATAGGGGATGCCCTCCGGGAGAGGGGCTTTGAGAGGTTGAAGCTGGTTGTTCCCTATTTGGCCTATTCCCGCCAGGACAGGATAACGAAGGAAGGGGAGCCCATAAGCGTGAGGGCCGTAATGAGAACGCTTGGTCTCTACTACGATGAGCTCTACGTCGTGGACATCCACAATCCAAAAACACTTGATTTCTTCCCCGGTAAAGCCTTCAGCGTCTCTCCGGCTAAGTCAATGGCAGACTACTTTGGAGAGAAGCTGGGGGAGGGCGTAGTTCTTTCCCCTGACGAGGGTGCTTTGTCCAGGGCCAGGGGAGTCGCCGAGGAACTCGGGGTTGAATACGGCCACTTTGAAAAGCGCAGAATTTCGCCAACACAGGTGGAGATGAGACCGGTTGAAATAGACGTCAGGGGGAAGAACGTACTGATAGTGGACGACATAATAAGCACCGGCGGGACGATGATAATGGCGGCTGAAATCCTCAGAAAGTTGGGGGCGAGGAAAATCTTCGTTGGTGTTACCCACGGGGTTTTTGCCGAAGGCGCTGTGGAGAAGGTGAGTAATGCTGTGGACGAACTTGCGGTGACCAACACCATACCCACCCCCGTATCGAAAATCAGCGTTGTTCCGGAGATCATTAGGGTTCTCTAGCTCTCGCTTTGACATTTTGATGTCAAATTTTTTGCGACTTTCCCACAATTTTTGAGTTGTTTATTTTCAAAAACTGGCCCTCCCATTCACTTTGCAAAAATTTTGTATCACAGGGGTTTGCCCCCATTGGATGGAGCGCCCGAACAGGGCGCGACGAAACCCGGGCGCCAAGACGGCGGCGTCGGGGGGAACGGGTGCAAAGTACCCAGCATGAACCCCGCCCTCCAGCCCGGGTCACAAAAATGTGCGCTCCCGAGGAAACGCCGAAAGGCGGAACCCTCGGGGGTAAGGCAGGCCCGACATCCCGACCAAACCCCGGACGGGAATTTTGGTACTTCCCGCTAAGGGAAGTCCCACCGGCCGTACTCCTTGCTCAATTCCGGTTGATCCTGCCGGAGGCCACTGCTATGGGGGTCCGACTAAGCCATGCGAGTCATGGGGCGCCTCGCGCGCACCGGCGGACGGCTCAGTAACACGTCGGTAACCTACCCTCGGGAGGGGGATAACCCCGGGAAACTGGGGCTAATCCCCCATAGGTCTGAGGTACTGGAAGGTCCTCAGGCCGAAAGGGACTCTGTCCGCCCGAGGATGGGCCGGCGGCCGATTAGGTAGTTGGTGGGGTAACGGCCCACCAAGCCTAAGATCGGTACGGGCCATGAGAGTGGGAGCCCGGAGATGGACACTGAGACAAGGGTCCAGGCCCTACGGGGCGCAGCAGGCGCGAAACCTCCGCAATGCGGGAAACCGCGACGGGGGGACCCCCAGTGCCGTGGCAATGCCACGGCTTTTCCGGAGTGTAAGGAGCTCCGGGAATAAGGGCTGGGCAAGGCCGGTGGCAGCCGCCGCGGTAATACCGGCGGCCCGAGTGGTGGCCACTATTATTGGGCCTAAAGCGTCCGTAGCCGGGCCCGTAAGTCCCTGGCGAAATCTCACGGCTCAACCGTGGGGCTCGCTGGGGATACTGCGGGCCTTGGGACCGGGAGAGGCGGAGGGTACCCCTGGGGTAGGGGTGAAATCCTATAATCCCAGGGGGACCGCCAGTGGCGAAGGCGCTCCGCTGGAACGGGTCCGACGGTGAGGGACGAAGGCCAGGGGAGCAAACCGGATTAGATACCCGGGTAGTCCTGGCTGTAAAGGATGCGGGCTAGGTGTCGGGTGAGCTTCGGGCTCGCCCGGTGCCGGAGGGAAGCCGTTAAGCCCGCCGCCTGGGGAGTACGGCCGCAAGGCTGAAACTTAAAGGAATTGGCGGGGGAGCACCACAAGGGGTGGAGCGTGCGGTTTAATTGGATTCAACGCCGGGAACCTCACCGGGGGCGACGGCAGGATGAAGGCCAGGCTGAAGGTCTTGCCGGACACGCCGAGAGGAGGTGCATGGCCGCCGTCAGCTCGTACCGTGAGGCGTCCACTTAAGTGTGGTAACGAGCGAGACCCGTGCCCCCAGTTGCCAGTCCTCCCCGTTGGGGAGGAGGCACTCTGGGGGGACCGCCGGCGATAAGCCGGAGGAAGGAGCGGGCGACGGTAGGTCAGTATGCCCCGAAACCCCCGGGCTACACGCGCGCTACAATGGGCGGGACAATGGGATCCGACCCCGAAAGGGGAAGGGAATCCCCTAAACCCGCCCCCAGTTCGGATTGCGGGCTGCAACTCGCCCGCATGAAGCTGGAATCCCTAGTACCCGCGTGTCATCATCGCGCGGCGAATACGTCCCTGCTCCTTGCACACACCGCCCGTCACTCCACCCGAGCGGGGTCCGGGTGAGGCTTGGTCTCCCTTCGGGGAGGCCGGGTCGAGCCCGGGCTCCGTGAGGGGGGAGAAGTCGTAACAAGGTAGCCGTAGGGGAACCTACGGCTCGATCACCTCCTATCGCCGGAAATCCCGTCCGGGGGGTTTAAGGGATGTCGGGCCTGCCACGGGTGGGCCGGTAGCTCAGCCTGGTATGAGCGCCGCCCTTGCAAGGCGGAGGCCCCGGGTTCGAATCCCGGCCGGTCCACCACGAAGAGGTGCACATCCCGAGCCAAGCTCGGGGTGGAAGGGCCTGAGACCCCGAACAGGGGTCACGGTGAGGGCCGTGCATAGGCGAGCTGGTCCAGGAAACGTCCCGCCCGGTGGCAACTAAGCCACCTGGTGGATGGCTCGGCTCGGGGCGCCGACGAAGGGCGTGGCAAGCTGCGATAAGCCCCGGCGAGGCGCAGGCAGCCGTCGAACCGGGGATTCCCGAATGGGACTTCCCGCGGCTTTTGCCGCACTCCCAGTCGGGAGGGGGAACGCGGGGAATTGAAACATCTTAGTACCCGCAGGAAAAGAAAGCAAAAGCGATGCCGTGAGTAGGGGCGACCGAAAACGGCACAGGGCAAACTGAACCCCGGGCCGAAAGGTCCGGGGGATGTGGTGTTGTAGGGCCCCCGAAGGAGCCCTGGGGATGAAGCCGAAGTCCGCTGGAACGCGGCGCCGAAGAGGGTGATAGCCCCGTAGGCGTAAGTCCCCGAGCTCCTGGGGTGTCCCTGAGTACCGTCGGTCGGATATCCGGCGGGAAGCTGGGAGGCATCGGCTCCCAACCCTAAATACGTCCCGAGACCGATAGCGAACTAGTACCGTGAGGGAAAGCTGAAAAGCACCCCGGGAGGGGGGTGAAAAGAGCCTGAAACCAGGTGGCGATAGGAGGGTGCGGCCCGAAAGGGTTGACCCTCCCCGAAGGAAACACGGGCGACCGTGGAGTACGAGGGGAGGTGACCGGGGTTGCACCGTCCGTCTTGGAGCACGGGGCAGGGAGTTCACCCGAGCGGCGAGGTTAAGGGGGTTAGCCCCGAAACCGTAGGGAAACCGACAGGTCCGCAGCCCGCAAGGGCGAGGGACGGGGTGTGAAAGCGCCCGGAGTCGCTCGGGTGAGACCCGAAGCCGGTCGATCTAGCCCGGGGTAGGGCGAAGTCCCTCAACAGAGGGATGGAGGCCCGCTAGGGGTGCTGACGTGCAATTCGCTCCCGTGACCTCGGGCTAGGGGTGAAAGGCCAATCGAGGCCGGAGATAGCTGGTTCCCGCCGAATTATCCCTCAGGATAGCCCGGCCGGAGGTAGGCGGTGGGGTAGAGCACTGATTGGGAGTTTAGGGGGAGAAATCCCCCGGCTCCCTGTCAAACTCCGAACCCACTGCCGCCGTAGATGGCCGGAGTAGGGGGGCGGTGTAAGCCGTCACCCGAGAGGGGAACAACCCAGACCGGGGTTAAGGCCCCAAAGTGCCGGCTAAGTGTTACTCCAAAGGGTGTCCCTGGCCTTAGACAGCGGGGAGGTAGGCTTAGAAGCAGCCATCCTTTAAAGAGTGCGTAACAGCTCACCCGTCGAGGTCAGGGGCCCCGAAAATGGACGGGGCTTAAGCCGGCCGCCGAGACCCCGGCGCACGGACCGATTGGTCCGTGATCGGGTAGGCGGGCGTGCCGATGGGGCGGAAGCCGGGCCGTGAGGTTCGGTGGACCCGTCGGTATCGCGGATCCTGCCGGGAGTAGCAGCATAGCCGGGTGGGAATCCCGGCCGCCGTAGGGGCCAGGGTTCCACGGCAATGTTCGTCAGCCGTGGGTTAGTCGGTCCTAAGCCGGCCCGTAACTCGGCGCCGGTGAAAGGGAAACGGGTTTATATTCCCGTACCGCGGTGGTAGGTGCGGCAACGCAAGCCCGAGGGGTGACGCCTCGGGGTAGGCGGACCGGTCCACAAGGCCGGCTAAGCGTATAAGCCCGGGGAGTGCCGTAATGGCGAGAACCGGGTGAAAGCGCGAATGGCCTCCCGTAAGGGGGGTTCCGCCGATCTCTGGGGCCCGTGAAAAGCCCCTCGGGAACGATCCACCGCGACCGTACCGAGAACCGACACTGGTGCCCCTGGGTGAGAAGCCTAAGGCGTGTCGGGGGAAACCCAGCCGAGGGAACTCGGCAAATTGGCCCCGTAACTTCGGGAGAAGGGGTGCCTGCGGGTGCGTAACCCGCAGGTCGCAGTGACTAGGGGGGCCCGACTGTTTAGTAAAAACACAGGTCCCAGCTAGCCCGAAAGGGTTTGTACTGGGGCCGACGCCTGCCCAGTGCCGGTATGTGAAGCCCGGGTACAACCGGGTGAAGCACCGGTAAACGGCGGGGGTAACTATAACCCTCTTAAGGTAGCGAAATTCCTTGTCGGTTAAATGCCGACCTGCATGAATGGCGTAACGAGGTCCCCACTGTCCCCGGCTGGGGCCCGGCGAAACCTCTGCCAGGCGCGTATGCCTGGGACCTCCGGTGGGAAGCGAAGACCCCATGGAGCTTTACTGCAGCCTGCCGTTGCCGTACGGCGGAGGGTGCGCAGCGTAGGCGGGAGGCGTCGAAGCCCGCCCTCCGGGGCGGGTGGAGCCGCCCATGAGACACCGCCCACTCTCTGCCGTACGGCTAACTCGCGGAAGCGGGGACAGCGGTAGGTGGGCAGTTTGGCTGGGGCGGCACACCCTCGAAAAGGTATCGAGGGTGCCCTAAGGTCGGCTCAGGCGGGTCAGGAATCCGCCGTAGAGTGCAAGGGCAAAAGCCGGCCTGACTGGACCCGTAACAGAGGCGGGTCCAGCCGCGAAAGCGTGGCCTAGCGAACCCCTGTGCCTCCCCGGTGGGGGCCAGGGATGACAGAAAAGCTACCCTGGGGATAACAGAGTCGTCTCGGGCGAGAGCCCATATCGACCCCGAGGCTTGCTACCTCGCTGTCGGCTCTTCCCATCCTGGCCCTGCAGCAGGGGCCAAGGGTGGGGGTGTTCACCCATTAAAGGGGAACGTGAGCTGGGTTTAGACCGTCGCGAGACAGGTCGGATGCTATCTACCGGAGGTGCTGGCCGCCTGAGGGGAAGGCTCCCCCAGTACGAGAGGAACAGGGAGCCGCGGCCTCTGGTCTACCGGTTGTCCTACAGGGCAACGCCGGGCAGCTACGCCGTAGCCGATAAGGCCTGAAGGCATCTAAGGCCGAAGCGGCCCCCGAAAAAAGGCGGCCACTCCTGGGCGCTTGGACCTGGGCGACCGGTCAGTTGCCCAGGACGAGGGCTCGGGAAGAAGACCCGTTTGATGGGGCGGGGATGTAAGCGGGAAGGGAAACCGACCCGTTCAGTCTGCCGCTCCCAACAGCCCGAGTGCCCCGGGCGGGACGTCTGATAGACCAGCTCGCCTGTGCACGGCCCCCGCGACTCAGCCCATGTCTCTTCTGTTGAACTAAACTGCAAGAATTAAAGCCCTTCAACCGTTGTATCCCCTGTGATCGCCTGCTCGACACCGTGGAGAAGAGCTTCGCCTTTTCCTTGTCCCGCGAGTTCTATCCTGACGATAGCCAGCTGGAACATCGAGGACGTAAAAGTCTTTTGAAGGGCTCGGGCAACTTCTCGAAAGGGGTGGTTGAGATGGAGTTGCTGGTTGTTAAAGAGGGGCGCATTGATTACGATGGCTCAGCGATTCGGAGCCACTGGGCCTACAGGAACTTCGGAATCCTCGGGAACTCGCTCGTAGTTTTTCGCGGCAAGTGCGATGTCAGGGTTGAGGAGATGATCGACATCGAGGATCTCCGCCAGAGCAAGGAAATTAAAAGCGATGACATGGTGCACTACATAATCGAGGTTTTTGACCTTGTTAACGCGCTCTTTGCCTCGACGCTTCAGAAGCTTTTCATAGCGAAACTCTGCGAGGTTCTTGAGCAATACGGGGTGAAAACAAGCAGAAAGGGCGATGACATCTACGTGAACGGCAAGAAGCTCAGCATATCGATAGCCACGGTCTCTCCTGTGAGCGTCAAGATCCACATCGGGATGAACGTCGAGGCCAAAGGGATCCCGGCCGGGGTGGATGCCATCGGCCTCAAAGAGCTTGGCATCATGGATATCGAGGACTTCATGGAGAGGACTGGAAAAGCTCTCGTTGCCGAGTTCGAGAAGGTGAAGAAGGACAGCCTCAAAGTGAGGTGGGCTCAATAAAGGAGGAAGAGCAAACCCCCCATGAGGGGAACGGCCAGGTTGTCGTCGAGCAAGCGCTGGTACTCTGCTAAGGTCAGCATGGCCGCCCATCCTATTTTTTCAACCGTCCCCGCGCTGAGGAAAATGAAGGCTATTATCACCGCCGTGACGAAGTAGCCTAAGCTCCCGGTCCAGTGTTTCTTGAGCTTCACGTTGAACCCGTTCTTTCTGAAGTAGTAGTGCCTTATTATGCCGGTAACCCCGTCGCTTACCGCCATCGCGAGGAGTACTGCAGTTGCGTATTCAATCGGGAGTATCGCCGAGATAGCGGACGCTGAGAGAGCAAAGAAGACCTCGCCGTAGTTGTTCCTTATCTGGTACCAGCTCAGTTCTCTTCTCCTCAGGTGGGGCTGCAGCTGGATCAAGCTTATGAGAAACGCCGCACCGGCAAAAATCCACCTGGGTATAAGCCCCCAGTAGAACATCAGTATCGCGGGCACAACGCTGAGGTGTATCAGCTTCCTGTTGATCCAAGCCCATTCTGATCCAAGCTTTTTTTGTGAAGGCGATGGTGCCTATGATAGAGAGCACGCCTATTGTAACCGCCCCGGGAGTGTTGATCATGTCGATTTCACCAAAATAAAAGTGGGGTTGGGGTTATATATCTTTACCCGAAAGCGTTCATCACCTTATGGAGCGCGCCCGCGAAGTCCTCAGCGTGGACTACAACATACCACTCGTCTGTTCTCGTAAGTTCTCCGCGCGATTTTCCAATTAATTCGCCGTAGAGTCCCTGGATCTTCACCCTCGGCTCGGTTGTTGAGAGTTTCAGCGTTATCTCGCTCGGCTTCCCGTTCTCCCAAACTACTCCAACTTTCAGGCCCGCTTTGGTCTCCTTTCTCTTCCTCAGGCCCAGTTTGAGGTAGCGGAGCCTCTCCTCCGGAACGCCGTTTTCCTCGGCCTTCTCACGGAGGTATTCGTCCGCGAGCGTGAGGCCGTGCAGGCCGAGGGCGTAGCCGAAGACGGGAATTCCGAGGTCTTTTCTGGCCTTTCCCTTGTAGGCGTAGACCTCTATCCTCCTCCCTGACCCTCGGGAAGCGAGGTAGAAGCTTTTAGTCTCATCCCTTCTGAACTCGCTCAAAAAGTCTGCCAGCGTTTCGTAGAACGGGAACGGTATCGAAAAGCTCGCCCAAGTCCCCCATATCCTTGGAGGAACCGAGACGAAGCCGATATCTTCGAGATGGTATTCGAGGGGCTTCGGCCTCAGTATCAGGAAGCCCTTCTCTGTAAGCTCCATCCCCATGATTGCCCTCTCCCCAGGCACTACAGTGAACTTCCCGTCGTCCTCAAAGTCTTTCGCCTTGAGAAGCCTGTCCCTCCTGAGCTTTTTTCCTCCCCTTGAGCTCACCACGACCGGAATCGGCGTTTTCCTTCCAGTTTCCTTGTCGTGGGGGACTTTAAAGCCCGCCTTCAGAAGCTCCTCCTGTATCTCGAGCGACGCTGGAAAGAAGGCCTGCATGCCCTTCAGTTCAACCTCCATGGGGATACCTCCTTACGTTTTACGGTAGTTTTTACCATATCTGCTTATAAACTTTTCTTTATGGTCCGTTGCAACCGGACAAGCTTAAGCTTAAAAGGAGCCTGGAAGAGCTAGGCGCGGTGGTGAGGATGGTTCACTGGGCTGACCACATGGCCGAGAAGATAATCCGCGAAAGGGGTGACAAGGAGGAGTACGTCGTCGAGAGCGGCATTACTCCGAGCGGTTACGTTCATATAGGCAATTTCAGGGAGTTCTTTACCGCTTACATAGTCGGCCACGCCCTCCGCGACAGGGGCAAGAGGGTTCGCCACATCCACATGTGGGACGACTACGACCGCTTCAGAAAGGTCCCGAAGAACGTTCCGCCCGAGTGGGAGGAACACCTCACGAAGCCCGTTCGCGAAGTTCCCGACCCCTGGGGGTGCCACAACAGTTACGCCGAGCACTTCATGGCCCTCTTTGAGGAAGAGATCTCCAGGCTTGGAATCGAGGTGGACTTCCTCCACGCCTACGAGCTCTACAAGAGCGGCGAGTACGCGGAGGAGGTGAGGCTCGCCCTTCAAAAGAGGGAGGAGATAAAGGCAATCCTCGACAAGTACCACGAGATGGCCAAACAGCCGCCCCTCGGGGAGGACTGGCAACCGGTCATGATCTACTGCCCACACTGCAGGAAGGAGGCCGAATTCGTAGCCTGGGACGGGGAGTGGAAGGTTTCCTACAGGTGTCCCCACTGCGGGAGGGAGGGCGAGACAGACATAAGGGAGGGCAACGTTAAGCTCCGCTGGCGCGTTGACTGGCCGATGAGGTGGGCCCACTTCAGGGTCGACTTTGAGCCGGCTGGAAAGGATCATCTCGCCGCCGGAAGCTCCTACGACACTGGAAAGGAAATAGTTGAGAAGGTCTTCGGCTGGCCGGCACCGATAACCCTCATGTACGAGTTCGTCGGGATACAGGGTCAGAGGGGCAAGATGAGCGGTTCAAAGGGTAACGTTATCCTCCTCAGCGACCTCTACGAGGTTCTTGAGCCCGGAATAATCCGCTTCATATACGCGAAGGCCAGGCCGAACAAGGAGATTAAGATTGACCTCGGTTTGGGCCTTCTCAACCTCTACGACGAGTTCGACAGGGTTGAGCGCATCTACTTCGGCCTCGAGAAGGCTAAGAACCCCGAGGAGGAAGGGGAGCTCAGGAGAACCTACGAGCTGTCAATGCCCAGGGTTCCGGAGAGACTGACCGCCCAGGCACCCTTCCGCTTCCTCGTTACGCTCGTCCAGATGCCACACCTCAATGAGGACGGCATAATCCGCGTTCTTCAGGAGCAGGGGCACGTTCCGAAAGAGCTCAGCGAAGAGGACGTCCGGAAGATCAAGCTCCGCATTCGCTTGGCTAAAAACTGGGTCGAGAAGTACGCCCCCGAGGACGTGAAGTTCCACCTGCTTGAAAAGCCGCCCGAGATTGAGCTTGAGCCGGAAATCCGGGAGGCAATGCTCGAAGTGGCGGAATGGCTTGAGAGGAACGGGAAGTTCACTGTGGATGAACTCAACAACGTTATCTTCGATGCAGCCAAAAAGCGGGGTGTTCCGAGTGATAAGTGGTTCAAAGTCCTTTACAACGTCTTCATAGGAAAAGACCGTGGGCCGAGGCTCGCACCGTTCCTCGCTTCCCTGGAGAGAGAGTTCGTTATAGGGCGCCTCCGCATGGAGGCCTGATATTTATTTTTTCGGCACATAGACCTGGAAATAGGTATGCTCGTTGATGTTCTCGCTGTGGATCTGCCCGAAGTAGAGCTTTGCGAGCATCTCAACGGCCGTTTTCCCCCAAACGTTGAAGCGCACCCTGAAGCTCTCCTTCTCGCTCTGGAACTCTATCAGAACCGTCTTCTCCTCTTCGTCCGTTAAGACCCTGCTGATCCAGTACTCGGCCCCAACGACGGTTCCGTTAATTAAGACCGGCAGGAGTTCCCTGAGGTCCGTGAACTGGAGTATAAACCTTCCGCCCGGCTTTAGAACCCGCGCGACCTCTTTGAAAACCTGGTTCAGCTCCCGCGGTTCGAAGTGGACGAGGCCCTCTATGAAGAGCACGTAGTCGAAGCTGTTGTTCTCAAATGGAAGCTCCTTGGCGTTGCCCTTAACGAACTCGACCTTTGAGCCCTTATCCGCGGCGAACTTCCTGGCCCTCTCGAGCATGGCCTCGCTTGAGTCCAGGCCAATGACCTGAAAGCCGAGATCCTCGAGGAGAAAGGAGAAGCCGCCGGCCCCGCAGGCGAGGTCTAAAACCTTCCCCCTTGAGGGCATGTGCTTCATCAGAAGGGGCTCGAGCGTCTCAATCCTCCTCCTGTACTCGTCCGAGTAAATGTCGCTGTATGCCCTGAACGCCTCGTAGTATTTCTCGAAGGACATGTTACCGGGTTGGTTCCGGAGTTTAAATATTTTCCCGGGCTTAGGTTTTTATTTGTCCCGTCCAATTTTCCCCGGTGGTGCCAGTGGAGTTCAACCTCATAATAACCGGCGTCGGTGGCCAGGGTGGTTTGACCCTCTCGAGGATAGTGGGAAATGCCGCCATGCACGAGGGCTACAACGTCAGGATCGGCGAAACTCTCGGAATGAGCCAGCGCTATGGGAGTGTCCTCAGCTACCTCCGCTTCGGCGAGGAAGTCTATTCGCCCCTCATAGGGGAAGGAGAAGCAGACTTAATGCTCGCATTTGAGCCTGCGGAAGCTTTGAGAAACGCGCGCTTCCTCTCAAAGAAGAGCGTTGCCATAATCAACGCTTACCCAATCCACACTGCAACGACCCTCGTCGGCAAGGAGCGCTACCCTGAACTTGAGGAGATAAAAAAAGCCATAGGAAAAATCTGCCCAGTCCATATGGCCAACTTCCAGGAGGAGGCTGACAAGATAAACCCGAGGACGCTCGGTGTTCTCATGCTCGGCTACGCCTTTGGCAAAGGTCTGATCCCGCTTAAGAAGGAGAGCATCTACGAGGGGATTAAGGGAACACTCCCCGGGAAGCTCTGGGAGACCAACTTCAGGGCCTTCGAGCGCGGTATAGAGCTCGCTGGGAGGTAGTTTTTCTTTTCTCACCTGTTGTGTTTGATGAAGAATGCGTAGAATATCGCCGTCGCTGTAACGTAGAGCACGGCCGTCACATAGAACGGGTAGCTCAGTGAGGTGGCGAAGAGCAGTCCGCCGACGTAGTTTCCACAACCCCTCATGAAGGTTGAGAACGCCTGCATTATTCCTGCGGCGGTTGCCTTCTCCTCGGTTGAGAAGAAGCCCACCATGAAGGAATCGTTTATGGGCCCGACGATGTTCATCAGTATCGAGCGGAGCACGTAGAGGAAAGCCGCCAGCAGGAAGGTCTCTATTGAGGGAAATATCGCGAAGAGAAAGGCCGCTATGCTCTGGAATGAGGTTATGACGTTGACCGGGCCTATTTTGTTCACCAGTCTCGGAAGAGCAAAGGAGCCAAGCCCCATCGCCAGTTGCTGGAAGAAGAATATCCCGCTTATCGCGGCGAGGGTTTCTCCGAACCTCGTGTTGAAGTAGATGCTCATGTAGGGTATCGTTATTCCCGCCCCAAAGCCTATGAGCGCGCTCGGAATCGAGAACTTGAGTATCTTGGCCACTAACTGGCGGTTCCAGTTTATGCGCGAGTTCCTGACCGGAACGTCGCTTATCATGAGCAGGGCAGGGATTACGACGACGAACTGTAGGATGGTGAGCGAGATGACGAGCCTGTAGGCGACCCCCTCGGAGAGGCCGAGACCCTTAAAGAATCCCGGGGCAAAGCCTGCAACGAGGACCCCGATGGCATTGAAAATCGTTCCCAGTCCGAAGCTTATCGAGAACGCGTGGTGCCTCTTTTCTTCCCCGACCTCCTCGCTCAGGAGGGCTGTGAAGTTCGGTTGCCTCAACCCCATGTTCACCCCGACCAGGAAGAAGCTGAGGAGGAGAACTGGAGTGTTGAGGGCAGCCACCTGGAGGAGCCTCCCGATGAGGCCGAGAAACGCGCTCAGGAGGAGGGTCTTTTTATAGCCAATCCTGAGTGATATCTGTCCGGCGAGGAGGAAGAAAAAGCCGCCCGTGAAAGTCTGGACCGAGAAGAACTTTCCCATCGCGCGCATGTCATAGCCGAGCGCCCCCAGGTAGAACGGCATTATGAACACCGAGAACTGGAGGAATAGCTGGCCGGCGGCGTTGGCCGCTATGATTATCTTCGCGTCCCTGCTGTATCCGGAGAGCATGGTCAAACGTCTCTCGTAGCGTTTATAAGTTTATCGAAGTGGATCTTCAATTCCCTCACCCCTGGATCCAGCCCCTTCCCCTCTTCATCTGGGAATGACGTGGATGTGCGGAACGTCTCTCTGAAGGGGATGGTTTTAGGGCACTTTTTAAGGCGTTCATGGCCAGATTTATCCCCTCGAGAAGGGCCCCCTTCCCTCTCTTTCCGATGCCTCTTAGGGGCCGCTAAAAGGTGGCCCCCGCTGGCTGGATAGCCGTCGAGGAGGATCCATCATATCGCCTCCAAACCCTTAAAACTCCCTGCCGTTAATCATTTTTGGGTGGGAAAATGGTTGAGCTTGAGACAATGAAGAGGGAGTACCGGAAGCTCATGCTTTCAGGTCTGTTGATACTCCTGCTGGCCTTTGCCCTTTTGATATTTGCGCCCTTTGGCAGGCTCTCACTGCTGATCGGGCTGGTGCTCTTTCCTATAGCACTGGTTCCCCTTGAGCTGGCGAGGAGAACGGCTCATAGAATGGTCCTGCTGGCCCTCAGTGAAGGGGATGGAAAAGCTTAATTACACTTCGCGGCGAATTCGTTTGGGTTAAAAGATGGATGAAGAGGTGATGGAACATGGCGTTTGTACCACCGCAGGCTGGCTACGACAGGGCGAGTGCGGTTTTTAGTCCCGATGGAAGGCTGTTCCAGGTGAACTACGCAAGGGAGGCAGTGAAGCGCGGAGCTACCGCCGTCGGCGTCAAGTGGAAGGACGGCGTTGTCTTGGCTGTAGAGAAGAGGATAACCAGCAGGCTCATCGAGCCCAGTAGCTATGAGAAGATCTTCCAGGTAGACGACCACATAGCGGTAGCACCGAGCGGTATAATAGCTGACGCAAGGGTTCTCGTCGACAGGGCCAGGCTGGAGGCTCAAATCTACCGCCTCACCTACGGCGAACCGGTTCCGCTCACCGTTCTTGTGAAGAAGATCTGCGACCTGAAGCAGGCCCACACCCAGTACGGAGGGGTGAGGCCCTTCGGCGCCGCCCTCCTGATGGCCGGCGTCAACGACAAGCCCGAACTCTACGAAACTGACCCGAGCGGTGCCTACTTCGAGTGGAAGGCAGTGGCAATAGGCAGCGGAAGGAACACCGCGATGGCGATCTTCGAGGAGCACTACAGGGACGACCTCGACATGGAAGGGGCCATAAAGCTCGCCATAATGGCCCTCGCGAAGACCCTTGAAGAGCCGAGTGCAGAGGGAATAGAGGTAGCCTACATAACCACCGGGGACAAGCGCTGGAAGAAGCTCTCCACCGAAGACGTTGGGAAGTACCTCGGTGACATCCTCGAGGAGCTCAAGGAAGAAGAGGTCGAGATGAAGGAAGAGGACTACTCCGAACTCGATCAGAACTACTGAGGTGACGGGCGATGCCCATAAGCGTTGATAAAGCCGTCATCGCCCGGCTTAAAACCCACGGCGAGACCTTCGAGATACTCGTTGATCCATACCTTGCGAGGGACTTCAAGGAGGGCAAGGACGTTTCCATTGAGGAGATCCTTGCCACTCCCTACGTTTTCAAGGACGCCCACAAGGGCGACAAGGCCAGCGAGCACGAGATGGAGAAGATATTTGGCACCAGCGATCCCTACGAGATTGCGAAGGTAATCCTTCAGAAGGGTGAGGTTCAGCTGACGGCAGAGCAGAGGAGGCAGATGCTGGAAGACAAGAAGAGGTACATAGCAACCATAATCCACAGGCACGCCGTTGATCCCAGAACTGGCTATCCCCACCCGGTGGACAGAATCCTCAGGGCCATGGAGGAAGCGGGGGTTCACGTTGACATATTCAAGGATGCCGAGGAACAGGTTCCGGCGGTGATCAAAGCAATAAGGTCACTCCTTCCGATAAAGCTTGAGGTGAAGGTTATAGCTGTCAAGATACCGAGCGACTACGTCGGAAAGGCCTACGGCGAAGTCAGGAAGTTTGGAACTATAAAGCGCGAAGAATGGGGCAGCGACGGCTCCTGGATGTTCGTAATAGAGATTCCTGGAGGAGTCGAGGAGGAGTTTTACGAAAAACTCAATGCCCTCACTAAGGGCGAAGCTTTAACTAAACTGCTAGAGAGGAAGGGGCTATGAAGAGAGTTTTTGTAAAACCAAGGGAGCTGGTTGTTCCTGGAACCCTGCTTGCGCAGGGAGCCTTCCAGGCAGGTAAGGGAACGTTCAGGGAAGGTAACAGGGTCTATTCAACCGTTGTGGGGCTCGTTGATATCAGGGGCGACACAATAAAGGTTATCCCCCTGGAGGGGCCTTACATACCTGAGGTTGGGGACAACGTTCTGGGAAAGATCGTTGATGTGAAGTTCTCGTCCTGGACAGTTGACGTAGGCGCTCCGTACCAGGCAACTCTCCGCGTTCAGGACGCGGTGGAAGAGAAGATAGACCTGCTGAAGACGGACCTTAGGAAGATATTCGACATCGGGGACATAATCTACGCCAAGGTTAAGGCGTTCGATGAGGTGAACCAGATCGACCTGACCACTAAGGGAATGCCCTTCAACGGGGGTCCCCTCAGGGGAGGTCAGCTGGTGACTATAACCTCCTCTAAGGTGCCCAGGGTAATCGGAAAGGGTGGCTCGATGATAAACATGATCAAAAAACTCACCGGAACGAGGATAATAGTTGGCCAGAACGGCTGGGTCTGGGTAAGTGGAACGAACAGGGAACTGGAGGAGCTGGCCGTGGAGGCGATACTCAAAGTGAACAGGGAAAGCCACACCAGTGGGTTAACCGACAGGGTCAAGGAGTTTCTCCTCTCCCGGCTTCAGGATCTCAAGGAAAGGGGAGTAATAGGGGAGATTCCGGATCTTGGTGAAACAGAGGGTGGTGAAGAGCAATGATGGGTAGGCCAGAGGGGTTAAAGCTCATCGACGAGAACGGGAAAAGAATAGACGGCAGGAAGAAGTATGAACTCAGGCAGATTCGCATGGAGGTAGGTGTTCTAAAAAACGCCGATGGTTCGGCTTACATTGAATGGGGGAACAACAAAATCATCGCTGCCGTTTACGGTCCAAGGGAAATTCATCCAAAGCACCTCCAGAGACCTGAAACGGCTATTTTGAGGGTTCGTTACAATATGGCCCCCTTCAGCGTTGAGGAGAGAAAGAAGCCCGGCCCTGACAGGAGAAGCGTTGAGATAAGCAAGGTCATCCACGGTGCACTCCAACCGGCTCTGATACTTGAGATGTTCCCCAGGACTGTTATAGACGTTTTCATTGAAGTTCTTCAAGCCGATGCCGGAACCAGAGTGGCCGGAATAACGGCAGCATCTCTCGCCTTAGCTGACGCCGGAATACCCATGCGCGACCTCGTGGCAGCTTGTGCTGCAGGAAAAATAGACGGTGAGATAGTCCTTGATCCGAACAAGGAGGAGGACAACTACGGAGAGGCCGACGTCCCGGTGGCCGTAATGCCCATGAAGAACGACATAACCCTGCTCCAGATGGACGGGTACTTAACCAAGGACGAGTTCCTTGAGGCAGTCAGGCTCGCGATCAAGGGAGCCAAAGCCGTTTATCAGAAGCAACGCGAGGCGCTTAAGGAGAAGTACCTCAAGATCTCCGGGGAGGTGGGTGGGGATGAGTGACGTCGAGATAATGGCCAGCCTCATGCGCGACAGGATACTCAGTCTGCTCAAAGAAGGAAAAAGACTCGATGGCAGGGGTCTTGAAGACTACAGAAACATAGAGATCCGGACCGGCCTCATTGAAAAGGCGGAGGGCTCTGCACTCGTTAAGCTTGGGGACACGATGGTGCTCGTGGGTGTCAAGGTCGAGTTTGGGGAGCCCTTCCCGGATCTGCCCGAGAGGGGAGTAATGACGACTAACGTGGAGCTTGTTCCACTCGCTTCACCGACCTTTGAACCGGGCCCCCCCGATGAGAGGGCAGTCGAGCTGGCCCGCATTGTGGACAGGGGAATAAGGGAGAGCAACGCCATTGACCTTGACAAGCTGGTTATAGTGCCCGGAAAGCTCGTTTATGTCCTCTTCATCGACGTTCATGTCCTCGACCACGACGGGAACCTGATCGACGCGGCAGGGTTGGCGGCAATGGCTGCCCTGATGACAACGAAAATCCCCAAGGTTCAGTACAACGCGGAAACGGGAGAGCTGATAAAGCTGAGCGAGCTTGAGCCTCTGCCAGTTAATCACGTTCCGGTTCCTGTAACCTTCGCCAAGATAGGGTCTTCTCTGATAGTTGACCCCAGCCTGGAGGAAGAGACAGTCATGGACAGCAGGCTGACTATAACGACTGACGAGACCGGTCACATCTCTGCAGTTCAGAAGGGAGAAGGTGGTGCCTTTAAGCTTGAAGAGATCATGTACGCCGTTGATACCGCCTTCAAGAAGGCCTCAGAAATCCGCGAAATTCTGCTCAATGTTACGGGGTTCAAGCTTCCCCAGGCGTGAACTCTTTTTATTTTTGCCGCTCCAAATGGGAAAGAAATATAAATGTTAACACTTAAATGCTTTAGCCTTGATTATGGTCAAACTGGGGTGAAAGCCATGGGCCTGTTTGACGGCGTTTTAAAGAAGGAGAAGGATAAACCCAAGAAAGCTGTTCCAGTTAAGGAGGTTTCCCCGTCAGCCAAGAAAAAGGAAGAACCCTCTCAGGTACACCGGGAAGTAGCCATTATCCCTCTGGAGGAGGATACCCTTGCCAGGGAGATCGTAAAGCCCCAGGTTAGGTACGTCAAAAAGGTTGTAGTAACTAGTTACTCTGACCTCGAAAAGATATCTGAGGAGCTCCAGAACGGTAACCTTGTCCTCGTGGATCTGAGTCCCCTTGAACTCAAGCCCGATATACTGGAAAAGGTTGCCGAGCAGATCAAGGGGATGACAACGGCACTTGGCGGCCAGCTGGCGAAGGTCTGCAAGGACGAAATAAAACTTTTACTCGTCCCGGAGGATATAAGGTTCGCCAAGTGATCTCATTTTGATTTTCCTTGCGGGTACCAATTATTTATAAACTGGCCTTTGCTTCTTTTCTCGGTGGGCGATATGAGTGAGAAAGTCATATCTCACGGGGAAGTGGGCGAGGTTCAGGTTATAAGCCTTGGCGACTGTCCGATCTGCGGCGGGAAAAACACCTTGAAGGCCATACAGCACGTTCACGAGATCCCCTACTTTGGTAAAGTCATGGAGAGCACTATAATTTGTGAAAAATGCGGCTACAGAAACGCCGACGTCATGATCCTTGAGGACAGACCGCCAAAGCTCTACACGGTAAAGGTCGAGGAGGAAAAAGACTTATTCACCCGCGTCGTGAGGAGCAAGAGCGGAACCATTGAGCTGGACGAGATAGGCGTCAGGATAGAGCCGGGACCAGCGGCAGAGGGCTTTGTCACCAACGTTGAAGGAATCCTTGAGAGGGTTAGGGAGACCCTCCTCATGGCGAGGGAATTCAGACGGCAGGAAGGGGATGAGGAAGCTGTTAAGAGGGTGGACGAGATCATGGACTACATCAAAGACGTTAAGGACGGAAAGAGGCCGCTAACCGTCAGGATAATGGACCCCCTCGGAAACAGCGCGCTGATAGGCGAGAAGGTCAGGAGCAGGCTTCTAACGCAGGAGGAGATAGACTCCCTCAGCCTCGGCCCCTACGTGAAGGTCAACCCGGAAGAGCTTGAGAGCGAGGATTCCTCCGAGGAAAAGCTCCGAGAAGAGGCCGCTCAGAGGTAAACCACCTCTCTCGTCAAAAGGTCTTCTATCAAGTTTTTCACCCACCCCTTTCTCGTCCTCCTCGAGAGATGGATTATCCCTTCCACATGGATGCCGTATCTTTCTCTCATTTCTTCCCTGTTCACGGGTTCCCTGAAGAGGAAGGGCCTTTCTATGGTGAAGGCGTAGCCGTAGTCCTTAATGTACTCCCCGAGCCACTTCTTCCCGTTCTCGCCGTGAACGAGGGTTAAACCGCTCGTCTCCTTCGTCATCTCCCACAGGGTATCCAGGTCGGCCTTGATCACCTCCCCCACCTCGAAGCCCCCGGCTATAGTTCCCTTCTTAGTCAGCGTTTGCTCCTCGTGGAGGCCGAGCCTTCTGAGGGTATCGCGAAGCTCATAGGGATTGCCCCTCGCGACGTAAAGGAAAACCAGGTCTCCTCCCTGAAAAGCACGGCTCTTCCGTATCTCGACGGTCTTTAGGCCCCTGAATATTAGTTCGGCGTAGACCTGGTGGAGCGCTATGACGTGCTCCATGCTTCCACCACCACGGGCTCGAAAAAGGATTAAAAAGAGTTATGGCAACTCCCTGCTGTGAAGCTCGAGAAAATCACCCTCAGGGACGAATTGTTCTGGAAGGCTGGTGTGGCCTATTTGGTTCTGTCGGTAGTACTGCTTGCGGTTGAAGTGGTGGGGAGGGGCACTTTGTTCTCGCTGCCCAATGTCTTTGCTGGGGCCGTTTTTATTGTTATGGCCAACAGATTTCGTGCAGCTAAACTTGAGTGCAGTGGGAGAACGTTTTTCATTATCCCTGATTACTCCACCTCATCCGTCATTCTAAAGGACTCCAGTGGGCAGGTTCTCCTGAAGAGACCCTTTCCCCTTTTTGAGGCAGAGGAGATAGAAACTCCCTGCGGAACTTTAAAAATTCAGGCCATTAATCACCGCTTTGGGAAGATTGAACTGATCATATGGGAGAAAAACAAAAAGATCACCCTCCCGTGAGGGTCAGAGCGGCCTTTATAACGTCGCTCACGACCCCGCTGGCGGTTTCTTTCAGCCCCGCACCGGCCCCTTTTATCACCAGTTTCCCGAGGAGGTCAGTCCATATCACCGCAACGTTCTCGTGGCTCTCCACAGCCAGCGGACTATCCAGCGGCACCTCCTTCGGCTCGACGGTTATGCTTCCCCTCTCGACGGTCCCAACCAGCCTTATTGTTTTTCCCTTCGCCTTGGCTCTCTGGACTTCTCCAAGAGTTATCTCGGCTATACCCTTTACCCTCGCCTCGTCGAAGGTTTTTGGCCCGAAGGCGACGCAGTGGAGTATAGTTGCCTTGTAGCCCGCGTCTATGCCGAGGATATCTCCGCTTGGGTCCCTTTCTGCTATTCCAAGGGATTGGGCCTGCTTTAAAGCCTCCTCGAAGTCGAGCCCCATCTCCATCCTGCTAAGGATGAAAGTCGTCGTCGCGTTCAGAACCGCTTCTATCCTTTCAACTGTATCCCCCAGGAGGTTCTCGCGCAGAAGTCCTATGATTGGCGTCCCGGCCATCACCGTCGCCTCGAAGAGGTAGGGAATGTCTCTCCTCTCCGCTTCCCCCGTAAGTTCAGCGTAGTGAAAAGCCAGAGGCGGCTTGTTGCTGGTTACGACGGCCTTTCCCTCCCTGAGCGCGGTGAGGTGCCACTCGTGGGCGTTCCCCTCGTTGGTCACGTCGACAACGATATCGGCGTCAATCTCCTTCACCGCTTCCACGGGAGTGAAATTGTAGACCTCGTAGTCGTTCGCCCAGGAAGAAAGCCTTCCAAAGGTCTCCTTTACTAAAAGGGCCTCTCTGAGGTCTACCCCTTCTGGCAACCAGACCGTCCCGCTCGTGTCCGATATGCTGACCACGTTAAAGCTTAACCCATACTTTTCCAGGAAGAAATTTCGTTTCTCGACGAGAACCCTTGCCACGGCTTTTCCGACGTTTCCGAAACCGAAGAGCGAAACTCTAACCTCCCCCACAGGCACCACCGGTAAGAATTGAGAAGGGGGGTTAAATCACTTGTTGAGGATCACTTTGATGATGTCCATGTCCCTGACTATTCCCACGAGCTCATCCTGGCCCCTGATGACGGGCAACTGCTCAATGTTGTACTTCACCATCTTCTGTGCAACGTCGTAGACGCTCATGTGCGGAGTGGCAACGATAACGTTTGGATTCATTATTCCCTCAACCGGCTTCTTGGGAAGCTGGAGTTCGGCTTTCTCAAAGAGGAGCGTTGGGTTACTCTCAAGTATCCAGTCCTCTTCGCTCTGAGCGGCTAAAGCCGTCTGCTTCATGATTCTGATTACCTCGCTGTCCTTGAGGAGGTCCGTCTCGTCCACCATGCCCACGAGATGGCCTTCGTCGTCTATAACCGGTATCGCCATGGAGTTGGAGAGCAGGAGTGCCTTGAGGGCAGCTTTTAGCGGGGTCCCCTTCCACACCACGCCCGCGTTTCTCTGGTAGTACGGCTCTATGGTGACCTCTTTGAGGTTTTCGTTTTTCGCGAGATAACGCCTCACTATGTCCCCAACCGTTAGTATTCCAACGGGCCTGTTCTCGTCGTCCACAACGACTACCCTGCGGTAGTCCATCTCGAGCATTTCCTTGACGGCTTTTTTGAGGTCGTCTGTGGCCTTAACTACTGGCAGGTTCCTCCTTACCAGCATCGCCAGCTGGTCCTCGTCCGGGTGGAGCAGGATCCTCTTTATGCTCACTATTCCAACCAGCTTGCCGTCCTTTCCGACAACTGGGAAGGAGCGAACTTTGTGCTTTCTGAAGAGCCCGATGGCGTATTCCCTCGTCGCCGGGAGCTGGATGACGACCGGGTCCTTTGTCATCAGTGTTCCAACTTTCATCTTCACCACCGCTCAACCTAACGCGGCTTCCTTCTATTTAAGTTTTTGGAAAAAAAGGTCAGCCCAGGAGGGCCAGGAAGACACCCGCAACGACCGCTGTTCCTATAACGCCCGCGACGTTTGGTCCCATTGCGTGCATGAGGATGAAGTTGCCGGGATCTTCTTCGCTCGCTATCCTCTGAACGACCCTTGCGCTCATTGGAACGGCTGAAACTCCCGCAGCGCCTATCATCGGGTTTATCTTGCCTCCACTGAGCTTCATCATGAGCTTTCCGAAGAGCACTCCTCCAGCCGTTGCGCTTGCGAAGGCGACGATGCCGAGTCCAAGTATCATGAGGGTCTGGGCCGTGAGGAAGCTTTCAGCCCTCATCGTTGAGCCGATGCCAAGGCCGAGGAAGATGGTGACGATGTTCATGAGCTCCTCCTGTGCCGCTTTGCTCAGGCGCTGGACGACGCCGCTTTCCCTGAAGAGGTTCCCTATCATGAACATCCCCATAAGCGGCGCCGCGCTCGGAACGAGAAGACCTATGAGAACCATTGTAATCACAGGGAAGAGTATCTTCTCGCGCTTTGAGACCAGCCTGAGTTGCTCCATCCTTATCTTTCTCTCCTCGGGAGTCGTCAGTGCCTTGATGATGGGTGGCTGTATCAACGGGACGAGACTCATGTAGGAGTAAGCCGCGACGGCAGTCGCCGCCAGTATCTCGGGTGCGAGCTTTGTGGTTAGATAGATGGTCGTTGGCCCGTCGGCGCCGCCGATGATGCCTATGCTGGCCGACTGGTTCAGATTGAAGCCCAAAGCCAGGGCCGTCAGCATGGCAACGAAAACGCCGAGCTGGGCCGCCGCCCCTAGCAAAGCCGTCTTCGGGTCTGCTATCATGGGCCCGAAGTCCGTCATCGCTCCAAGGCCGAGGAATATCAGGAGGGGGATAACCTCAGTCTTGACGAGCAGGTAGTAGATAAGGTCAAAGAGTCCCGGC
Organism: Thermococcus waiotapuensis; assembly: GCF_055384795.1. NCBI lineage: Archaea > Methanobacteriati > Methanobacteriota > Thermococci > Thermococcales > Thermococcaceae > Thermococcus > Thermococcus waiotapuensis. The sequence goes on from NZ_AP042429.1 coordinate 266,484, forward strand.
TCCCCGTAGTGCTGGCCCATGTAGGTGATTGTATCGAAGATGCTGCTGCTCACGTTCTCAGGGAGGTTCACGTTCACGGGCCAGTTCGCTATGCCGCTCAATGGGAGGTTCACCAGCACCGCTGTTATGCCTATCGGCAGGAGGAGCAGGGGCTCCATCTCGTGCCTTATGGCAAGATATACCAGTGTTAAGCCAACGATGATCATTATAACGTTCCCAACTGTGAGGTGGAGGAGCCCGAGGGTGTTAAAGAAGTCCAAGAACGTCGCCATTTACATCACCCTAATTCCATTAGCGGGTCACCAGTGTTCACGGTGTTGCCTTCCTTCACGAAGATTTTCCTAACGATACCGTCCCTCGGTGCCGGTATTTCGTTCTCCATCTTCATTGCCTCTAAGATGAGCAATCCCTGGCCGGTTTTGACCTGCTCGCCTTCACTAACGAGTACCCTGAGGATTTTTCCGGGCATCGGTGCAGTAACGACGCCCTCACCAGTCGGAGCCGGAGCAGGTGTCGCGGGAGTAACCGGTGCAGGAGTTACAGCCGGAGTTGGCGTTAGCGCTGGCGCTGAGACCTGGGCAGGGACGCTTAGGGCTCCAACGTCTATCCCGAGCCCCCTGGCCTCGACGGTGTATTCCTTGTCCTCGAAGCTTACCCTGAACTTCCCTCCGGGGAGTTCCTCGACCTCAACTTCGTATTCAACACCATCGACGATGACTTTAACCTTGGCCATTTTCACCACTTCCCGATCTCGTAGTTAAAGTCCTCAACATCCTCCATCTGAGTCTGAAGGCCGTAGAGGCGCCAGGAATCGGAAACCTTCCTCTTAAATGGCAGGGGTCTGAGCTGGGCCGCCTTTTCCGCGGTATAAGCCAAAATCGCGGCCGTAATAACTGCGAGATCCCTCGGCGGTATCGCCGGTTTTTCTTCTGGGACGGAAGGAGCAGCTGCGGGTTGCGTAACCTGTTTTTCCCTCTCAACGAGCCTCCTCTCAAGCCACCCCACGAAATAGAGGGCAAGGGCGAGCACCCCGAGTATGGCGAAAACCACCGCGATGCCGATGATGGTCAGGTTGAAGCCCTCCATGAAGGCCTGGGTATCCATTCCTTTCACCTCACAGCGGTATGTTGCCGTGCTTCTTGGGTGGCAGTTTAGCGCGCTTGCTCTCCAAGGCTTCGAGCGACATGATTATCTTCGCCCTGGTCTCGGCCGGGTCGATGACATCGTCTATGTATCCGCGGGAAGCTGCCACATATGGGTTGGCGAACTTTTCCCTGTACTCCTTAATCTTCTGCTGGCGAACCTCCTCGGGATTCGCTGCCTGAGCTATCTCCTTCCTGAATATGATGTTTGCCGCTCCGTCCGGCCCCATGACCGCTATCTCGGCTGTGGGCCATGCAAACACGAAGTCGGCACCGAGGTGCTTGCTTCCCATGGCCAGGTAAGCCCCTCCGTAGGCCTTCCTGAGGATGACCGTAACCATTGGAACTGTCGCTTCGGCGTAGGCGTAGAGAACCTTGGCCCCGTGCCTTATGATCCCCCTGTACTCCTGGTCTGTTCCGGGCAGGTAACCGGGAACGTCGACGAGAGTGACTATCGGGACGTTGAAGGCGTCGCAGGTTCTCACGAAGCGCGCAATCTTGTCCGAGCTGTCTATGTCGAGCACTCCGGCCAGGTGTATCGGGTTGTTGGCCACTATGCCAACGGTCTGCCCGTTCATCCTTCCGAAGCCAACAACGGCGTTTGGGGCGAAGTAGGGGAGGATCTCGAGGAAGTCCGGGTTTCCGTTCTCGTCCCTGTCAACTATCTCGTAGATTACCTGCCTTACGTCGTAGCCCTTGTTCGGGTCATCGGGGACGATGCCGTAGAGGTTCTCGGTCTTTCTGAAGGGTAAGTCGTTCGTCTTAACCCTCGGCGGCTTCTCCATGTTGTTGGAAGGCAAGTAGCTTAGGAGACGCTTTATGAGTGCCAGAACCTCCTCGTCACTTTTTCCTATGAGGTGGGCCTGGCCTGAGCGCTGGGCGTGGATCATCGCCCCACCGAGCTGTATCGGCGTAACATCGACGCCCGTAACAGCTTTAACCACCTGCGGGCCGGTTATGAACATGAAGCTGGCAGGGTTGTCCACCATGAGGATGAAGTCCCCTATGGCAGGGCTGTAAACGGCCCCACCCGCGCAGGGGCCCATTATGGCTGTAATCTGCGGAACCACGCCGCTTAGAACAGTGTTCATCTTGAAGATTTCGCCGTAGCCCTTGAGGGAGTCGACTCCCTCCTGAATCCTGGCACCACCGGAGTCGTTGAGGCCTATGACCGGTGCCCCGGCCTCTAAAGCCAGCTCCATGACGCGCTTTATCTTTGCCGCGTGCATCTCACCGAGCGAGCCGCCCATAACTGTGAAGTCCTGGGCGTAGACGAAGACGAGCCTTCCGTCGATGGTCCCGTAGCCTGTTATGACGCCGTCCGCCGGAAGCTCTGTCTTGTCCATCCCAAACTCGGTGGCCCTGTGCTTAACAAACATTCCTATTTCAACGAAGCTTCCCGGGTCGAGGAGCTTCTCAATCCTCTCGCGGGCGGTAAGTTTACCGTTGGAGTGCTGCTTCTCAACGGCCTCTTTGCCACCCATTTCGAGAACCTTCTTTTTCCTCTCGTACAGTTCGTTGAGCTTTTCCTCCATGCTCATGAGAACTCCCCCTGAATTTGCTGAGTCTTGTAGTTTGTAAAGTTTAAAAGGATTTTCAAAGCCGCTGGATGAACAGAAGAGGGGATGTATACAATTGAAAGGGAAAACCGAAGGAGTTCACAGGTGCTGTATTGGCGTTTCCGCACCGCAGGCCTCGCACTTGAGGAAGTGGAAGCGTTCCTTTTTGATGATCTTCGTGTCGGGGCTTCCGCAGACCGGGCAGATGACGTACTCTTTGAGGTACTTCTTTATCTTGTTGGCTATCAAATAGGGCGTGAAGCGCCCCTGGAGGATCACTCTTCTCCCCTCGAGCGTTCCGGCCGTTGCCACCTCTCTCAGTATAAACTTGAGCAGGTGATCCGGATCGCGGTTCATAGCCTTCGCCATGTCCACAAAGTTCTCGATTATCGTCCTGTTCCCGGATATGGTGACCTGCGCAGGAGGAACCTCAAAACGGGAAGTGTGGTGCTTGACGTTCTCAGGGAGTTCATCGTAAGCTTTATCGAGCAGGCCTTCGAAATCGTAAAAGTCAATCTTCTTCTCGCTCATACTCTCACCCCACCCTACATCCCCGGCGGCCTTTATAACCTTTGTTAGAGCACCCTGTAGAATCCCGCCCTCGGTTCGTATATCCTTGCCTCCTTCTTCAGGTCATTGAGGAGCTTTTTAACATCCTCTTCAGTTCCGAGCCCGGCCTGTCTGGCGGCTTCAATGACTTTGTCCTCGGGGGCCCCGAACTCTCCCTCCGCTTCTACGGATTTTATGATGTCGAGGAGCTTCTCTATCTTGTTCAGCTTCTTCGTGCTCTTTCCGATTTCCAAGATTGCGGCATCAACCATTCCCTCTTCGTCCACCGCTATAGTCCTCAGCATTTCTTCCACGATTGCTATCGCCGCCTTCGCGTCCTCTCTCGTTACCGTCTCGCTCAAGCGCATCCTGGCGTGGGCCTCGCTCAACCTGATCAGTGCCTCGAGCTGCCTTGCAGTTATCGGTATCGGCTGCAGATCCTCCTCCTCACCTTTTCTCTTGAAGCCCCTCCTCATTCTGACGTAGTAGTTTTTGATCTCCTCCATGGCCTCCATGCTGAGGACGGGGTGGACGTTCTTCCTGGCGTAGGCTATGTACTTCTTGAGTAGATCGTAGGGTATCTTCGGCGTTGCCACCTCCGCCTCGCCCCTTCTGACCCTGAGGATGTGCTCCGCTATGCTCGCATCAACCTTTTCGTCTGGTTCGTCGAGGAGAAGGAATATGAGGTCGAAACGGCTAAGGAGCGTTGGCGGGAGGTCAAGCTGTTCAGGAAGAGACTTCATCCTGTTGAACCTTCCGAACTTCGGGTTAGCGGCCGCTATAACGGTCGTTCTGGCGTTGAGGGTAGCGGTGATGCCCGCCTTGCTGATGCTTATGGTGTTGTGGAGAACCAGCCCGTGGGATACGAAGAGGTGGTAGGGCTCGACGGTTATGTCATAAACCCACTCCCAGCCGTCGTTTGGGATTCTCTCCACCTTATTGACCCTGAGGAAGTTCACGTTGGCCTTCCACCAGCCGTAGAACTCGTTTAGGTGTTCCCTGGCTGATCTCGTCATTCTGCCTGCAATGTCCCTTATCATTCCCACCGCTGCTCCGTTTCCTTCGCCCAGCATCTTTCTGAACCTGTTGTAAGTTATTCCCGATCTTGGATAGATCCAGCTTTTTGGAATATACTCCAGCGCCTTGACGGGCTCTTCCCTGGCAATCCTTTCAAGCTCGGCTATTCTTCCTTCGATTTTTTCCAGTATGGCCTTTATGTGGCGCTCCCTCACCAGGGGCTGGGTGAGCCTCATGCGTTCCTTTAAAGTCAGTCTTACGTTCAGGGCCCTGCACGCCTTTAGGAGTGGCCTTACGAGCTCCTTTGGGAGTGCTCTCTCCGTTTCTTTTACCGCGAAGTTCGCTCCAATCCTCGTTACCCTCCCCACAATGCCTTTGGAGTATAGATAGTCGTGGTAGTCCTCCGCTTCCTTTCTGTCCCTGTAGACGCTCCTGAATTCCGCCCGTATCTCGATGGGGTACTCTCTAACTCCTAAGGCTATATCCCCGGGGAAGATTTCCCCGGCCGGCTTTTCCTTTATTCTGCCGTTTTCCCAGACCATTACGGGGTGCTCTGGAGTCACCGTTATCTCCCTGCCGTTGGAGAACCTTAGGCGTATGAACCTGTCAGGGGCTCTGTGCCTGCTCACGCGGTCGGCTTTGGCCTTCACGACCTCCTTTCTCTCAAGGTCGTAAGCAAGGAGCTCGATATCATCAACTGGCAGTATCTCGGTGTCCTTGCCGAGTATCACCCTATCGCGGTTCTTCTCTATGAGCCCATCCACCAGCTCGCCTATCTTCACCTTCCTGCCGTCCGCGAGCATTATTTCAAAATCGTGGTGGTAGCTCTGCTGTTCTAAAGCCTCGTGTATGGCGCTTCTATCTCTATCGCTCATTTTGTCGAACTCATCGATTAGGGCGAACCCACCATCCGCTAAGACGAGAACACCGGCTTCCAGAACCCAGGAGCCCGTGAACTCGTCCCTCACGGCGGCTGCCGTAAGACCGGCCGCGGAACTGCTCTTTCCGCTCGTGTAAATAGCCCTCGGTGCCAGGTTGGCCACGTAGCGGAGGAGTTGACTGTTGTGGACGAAGATGTCGTTGGCGATGAAGTTGTGGTGCTTCGGAACCTGAAGGTCATAGACCCAGGGGTGTTCTGGCCTGTATTCTTCGATCTCTTCAACCCTATCCCAGAAAATGTCCGAGTTGGCGAGGAGTTCTCTAAGGTTTTCGTCTCCCGTTTCAGGTATTATTCTTGGCTCGTTCTCTTTCCTTGGTGTTGCTATTAACTCCCCCCTTCTAAGCTCCTCCGCTTTTCTCGTCTTAAACTGTCCGTTCTCAAAGACGAAGAATGGATGAGTCGGTGTTACCTTAATCCCCCTGCCGCTGGCGGTCTTTATCCTGAACATTCTCCCTGGAGCTGTTCTCTTCCAGGCTACGTTCGCCTTGACCTTTCTTACCTTCAGGGTCTTCGCGTCGAGGGCATATAGCTCGAGATCGAGGGGAGCGTAGACGCCATCGCCAACTTTCCCGAGCGTTCCTTCTTTTTCCGCCCTCTTGACGGCTTCTTCAACAAGGTCTCCAATCTTCTTCAGGCTCTCATCGGCCAAAACGACCTCTGTGTCGTAATCAACGCACTTAGCAACACCAGGATCACCCACAAGCAAAACGTGGCTCTCTCCCCTCAGTTTCGTCCCATCCGGCAGAACCCTCTGAACGCCGCCGAACAGGGCTAAGGCTATTCCCTTCTTCACTGTCTTGTGGCCCCAGATGGCTGGAGCAATGGAATCCACTATGGCATCGACGACGTCCTTCCTCTTGGCTAACTCGCGAATCTTCTGCTCGTCCTCCGGGGAAATCTCAAGCTCCTCTATCTCCTTGCTCAGCTGTTCGAGGTGGTTCACCTCGAGAACTTTCTTGAAGACGGGTCTCTTCTCCTTCTGCTCGAGGATAACCCTCAGAATTCCAGTTACAAGAACCCTGTCGCCGGGCAAAGCCGTGTCAACGAGGTCGTCAAGGAGTATTGCATCAACGAAGCGGGGCATCTGGCCGCCCTTAAGGCTCTCGGGCCTGTCCTGAAGGCGGAGGCTCTGGAAGTTGATGAAGCGGCTTTTCTCCACGTCGAGGTCCACGTTTCTTGAGCCGCAGGCGTCGCACTTTGCGGGTTTTACCAGGTTGTCGTAGGGCCTTTGAATTCTGACCATCTCGTTGCCGCAGTCCTTGCAGACGAAGACGGCCTTCTCGACGAAGGGCTTTACCTCGCTCACGCGCGTGATGATTCCCTCGACCTGGATAAACCTGTTTATGTGCTCGCTCCCGAGTTCCTTGACGAGCAGTGTTGGAGGCAGGTTGTAGAACCTCGCGTGAACATTGAGCTCTCCCTCGTACATCAAGTCTTCGCGCAGGACTATCTGGATCGCGTCCTCGGCGCTGGCTATCACCTCTTCTGGGTTGTTGATGAGCTCTTCCCCAAGCTCGGGATCAAAGGAGTTCAGGTGAGTCCAGTCTATGGTTAGCGATCTTCTGGGGATTACCGTGAGCAGGTCCCGGAGCTTGTTTATGTACAACTGGTTACCTTCATCGTCTTTGTATTCCCTCAGGAAGGAAGAGAACCTCGATACCATGTCCTCTCTCTCCATATCCCTCACTCCCCGAGCCACTCGTTTCTTATCCTGGAGAACTCCAGGTAGATCCTCCTCTCCTCCGGAGAAAGTCTACCGAGGACTTCCAGGCTGGTTGGTCTGAGCCTTACGGCCTCGAGTATCTTTTTGAAGCGCAGTTCCTTTAGGTAGCGGTACTTTCTCTTAAGGTTGGCCAGCTTGGTCATCTTAACTCCGAGGATGTCTATGCTCTCTCCTGGGTTTTTCCTCACGTAGTTCTCGAGGTAGTATATGTAGAATTCCGCCCTCTCGTAGAGGCCTTCGGGAATAGCCGTTAGGGGCTCATTCTCCCTTTCCTGGGCTATGATCCTGTCGATCTCGCCTATGATTTTATCCGTCTCGTCAACAACTTCCCCTACGCCAGCTTCCCACAAAACCTTGGCTTTCCAGTCCTCAACGAGGGCTATGTCCCCCGGAGTTCTCTCTTCGAAGGGTTTGAGCACCTTCACCGGTATGAGTGCCCGGCCCGTGAACATCCCACCACCTCACCGTGGTTGGGCAGGTGTCTAATAAACTTTGGGAGTACACCTTGGTGACCCGCTGTACCTTTCTTGGAGCCCTTTTCCCTTTTCCAATGTATTCATGTATTCACCTTTGACAGTCTCATGGGCGGTGCACGATAAGCCTATAAACCGTTGGGTTCACAGGAACATGGGTGAGAGCATGCTAATAGGGATAATGAGCGATACTCACGATAACCTTCCCGCCATAAGGAAGGCGGTCGAGTTCTTCAACTCAAAGAAGGTTGACCTCGTCATACACGCCGGAGACTTCGTTGCTCCCTTCGTTGCCGGTGAGCTTAAAAAGCTGGAGGCGCCGCTCAGGGGGGTTTTCGGCAACAACGATGGCGAAAGGAAGGGTCTCTTCGAAGCTTTGGGGATTTACGACGAGCTTATAGAGCTAGAGGCCGATGGAATGAGGATAGCCGTGACCCACGGAACCAACGAGGTTCTGGTTAAGGCCCTGGCCCACAGCAGGCTCTACGATGTTGTAGTGGTAGGCCACACACACCGCTACGAAATCAGGGAAGCCGGCAGGACGATACTCATCAACCCCGGCGAGGTCTGCGGCTACGTCACCGGTGTTAAAAGCGTGGCCCTTCTCGACACAAGAAGAAGGGAAGTCCAGATAATAAACCTCGACACCGGGGAGCTCCTTGGGGCCATTGGCCTCTGATTGGTTTTCGGGCGGTGCGTATGGACGACATCCTCACCCCCAGAGAGAGGCATGATGCTGTAGTATTAGTGGGCGTTGACGAGGGGGATAACGTTGAGTTCGTGAAGATCTACGCTATAGACGAGGAGACTGCGAGGAAAACACTTGAGGAGTTCTTCAGCGCGAGGGGGCTTTTTCCAGCAGACTACAGGCTCGTGAGCAGGGGCACTGAGAACGTTGAGGGCAAGGGGGCCATAACAACGAGAACCGAGACTTTACTGAGCTCCTCTCTGGCGAGGCTTGGCCTTAAACTGCTCTCCAACGGTGTCCTCTATTTGGGGGACGCCAAAACTGTCTACCAGCTAACCCTCGTGAGCGAGTCCCTCTATCGGAAGATAGCAAACGAGGAAGTTGAGGAACCGGAACCTCTCGCCACGCGCGGGCTCTCCCTTGAAGAAGTTCTTTCCCTGGGGGTTGACGTTCTCGTTGAAAACCTCAGGGGCATCGACATTGGAGGTTTGATTCCTCCGGGTGCCAGGCTCCTCAGGGAACCGGAGCCGGGGGATTTAGTTAGAATTCTGAGGGATCCGGAGAGGGATTACCCCCTGATCGTTGAGACGGCGAACGCTGGGAGGTATTCTGCAATTGGATTTTCCGTCACCTTCAGGCTTCCCCCTCTGAGTGCGGAGGAGTTCGCCGCCGAACTCTCCAGCAGACTGGGGTTTCCCGTTGATCCGGGGCTATTCAGGGAGTTCCCGCCCGAAAAGCTCAACCTGTGGAACGTTGAGGCACTGGCGAAGCTGGTCGAGAAGTTAGAGAAGAGAGGCCTCCCTCTGGAGGAGGCCCTTGGACTTGCCGTTGAGCTTAACCTCGGGAGGCATTGATTCTTCTCAGCTTTCGCGAGGTTTTTTAACCAATCGGTGTAAAATCCGCCGGGTGGTAGTGGTGTGGGTCGAGATAGATGGTTCATACGGCGAGGGTGGGGGACAGATACTCCGAACGGCCGTTGCTCTCTCGGTTATAACCGGAAAGGCTGTTAGAATAACGCGGATTCGCGCCAACAGGCCCAACCCGGGCCTCAGGCCCCAGCACCTCCACGGGATTTTAGCTTTGAAAGAGCTCAGCAACGCGAGGGTCAAAGGCGCCCAGGTCGGTTCGACCGAGCTCGAATTCATCCCGGGGGAGGCAAAGCCGAGGCACATACGCGTTCCCCTAAGCACGGCCGGCAGTATAACGCTGGTTCTCCAGGCGTTGTTACCCGCAATGGCCTTCATCGGGGGGAGCTTTGAAATAACCGGTGGAACCGATGTGCCCTGGAGCCCCCCGGTGGATTATCTCAAGCACGTTACCCTCTTTGCGCTCGGAAAGATGGGGGTGAAGGCGGAGCTTGAAATCAAAAGAAGGGGGCACTACCCAAAGGGCGGTGGGGCTGTCGCTGGCAAAGTTGAGCCGTGGGAAGAGATGAAACCGCTCTTTGCCTTTGAGTGGGGAAAGATCGAGCGCTTCTCAGGTATAAGCCACGCGACCAATTTGCCCGCCCACGTAGCGGAGAGGCAGGCTAAGGCCGCGAAGGAGAGGATTGAGGAGCACTACAACGCCCCGGTGGATATAGAGACAGAGGTGAGCGGTTCCCTTGGCCCCGGGAGCGGGATAGTTGTCTGGGCCGAGACGGATGGGCTCAGGCTCGGCGGTGATGCCCTCGGGGAGCGGGGCAAACCGGCAGAGGTTGTTGGCAGAGAAGCGGCGGATGAGCTCCTCGACCAGCTGAAGACACGGGCGGCGGTGGATAAATTCCTCGGCGACCAGCTGATACCGTTTTTGGCCTTCGCCGGAGGGGAAGTGAAGGTTGCTGAAATAACCAACCACCTCCTCACCAACGTCTGGGTTGTGGAGAGGTTCTTCGGAAAGGTCTTCGAGGTTGAGAGGGAGGGCAGAGGGGGCGTTGTGAGGGTCATAAGGCGGGTGGATGGTTGAGGGGTGTCAAACATTGCAATCTGGACTTTTTTCATATGCCCGTCCGGGCGGGCCGAGTGCGGGTGGTGGATGAAGCATTAGGTGATGGGGGGCTTAACCAACCTTCATCGAGCTCTCCCTACTCTAGCTCGACCCCGTAAACCTTTCCCGGGTTCTCGACGTGGATTTTGTAGACGTCCTCTTCTGTGAAGACGCCGTTCTGGAGGAAGGCCTTCGTGATCTTTGGAACTGTTTTTGGCCCTAAGACCGCACCCGGGCGGCGCTTGTCGTCTATGTAGTCGGTCTCCATCATGAAGCGGTTGCCCTGTTTGATCGCTTCCTCGATGTTCTTCCTGCTGGCTATTACGCTCGGGAACACACCTACTTCTTCGGCCACCTTCACCAGCGGCGGCGAGAAGTGCTTGATGACCCCGTAGGGCTTTATGCCAACCTCTTTAACGTATTCTCCCAGCTCCCTGAATTTTGCTTCGTCGAAGCTTTCAGTGTGGAGCTGAACGGCGCAATCGGCTTCCTTCGCCAGCGCCATTCCATACTTCATCAGCTCCACGCTCGCCTCCCAGATTTCAGGGGGAACCTCATAGTGCGGCCTTCCTATCTCTCCTATGCCTATCGCTTTCCCCTCAAGGCAGAGCTTTTGGGCGTATTCCAAAGCTTTTATGACCTCGTTTCTCGCGTATTCGAGGCCCTTTTCTCTTGCCAGGTAATCAAACTCCGCAGGATGGACGCCAACGACCGCGTAGGCCTTCACAGGTGTCTCCCTGTTGATTTTTTCGACGAGCTCAATGTGAAGGTCCATGGCCTTCATGAAGTCCTCAGCTTTCATTCCACCGAAGCCGTAGTCGTGGGCCGTCTTGTAAACAACGACGAGATGCGTCCCCCCGGCGCGGTGGAACTCCTTGACTGCCTCCAGAAAGAGCCCGTGGTAGGGGTCAACGTGGAAGTGGTCGTCCCAGATTATCATGCAATCACCTCACGACTGGTAAACTTCAATTTCATCGTTTTCTCTCACTTTTACCTCTCCTTCGAGGATGAGCGCTACTCTATCCCCCGGAGCGGCAAACTCGACCTCCCTGTGCTCCTTCTCGATGCGGTAGACGAGGGCAACGCTTCTACCTGCTTTGACCTTGTAAGCGGGGTAAATAACCCCCTCAAGAACCTCACCGATGAGAACTTGCCTCCCCCAAACGGTTAGGCTTTTTTCTACTCTGAACTTTCCCACTGGCTTTATGGAGACTATCTCCAGGGGATTTTCGTCTTTGGCTCTTCTGAATACTCTATTCAGGAGCCCCATCGGTCTCACCGGGTTGTTTCGCTCCCCGGGAAAACTTCCCTTAGATCAAGCTTTATGATACTCACGTTCGTTTTTAACATCGACGGATCCTTCCGGATGTTTACCACCAGCGTTCGCCCTTCTTGTTTCAGTTCCAGCACAGAGGTCGCTAAATCTTCGAGAACTGGCAGAGGTCTCGTTCTGAGGTTCTCCATAATCGCGGACTCCACTATGTAGAACGCGATTCTTTTTCTGTTGGTAATGAAGGACTTCATGGCCTGCATGATGGTTTCAGTTCCCCTTGGGCTGTCCTGGAAGACGAGGAGCCTGTCGAAGCCAAGTACAATATCTATGAACTCCCCCTCAGGGGTGGCTGAGGAGAAGAGCTCCTCATAGTGTTTTACATACACGTCGGGATCCATATTAAAGCGTTCCCTTTTGACCACGTTTCCAACGGTTTCCTCTCCGCCCACCTTGAGAACCCTGACGCCTGAGAGATCGGGGTTTATGCCCATCATGTTAAGATGCTTGACGTAGAGAGGGAACGCGTCGAGGATGTCCTCAACAAGGACTGGAATCTCCCTCTTCCGGGCGTACCTGAGGAGGACTGCCAGGAATGCCTCCCCACCGATGGGGGCGCTGTTTTCCACGATGACGGTGCTACCGAACTTCATTCCGTCGAGAAGGCCAAAGAGCTCGGAAAGGCTCATAGCTCACCACCTATGTCTACTTTTACCTCCTCCCCGAGTAGGTCCACGTTGGTGCTCTTGACAAAGCGGAGTATTGCACCCATAGGATACGGAACCATCTCGACAACCGTGCTGGCCACCCTTCTGACCTCGCTGTAGACAACGGGGCTGATGGACTCCAATATTTTCCTGTTAAGCAGGTAGAATGCCCTCCTTCTGGTGTTTCCGAGGAATCTCTGAAGGATCCAAATGGTCAAGTAAATATCCAGAGGGCTTGAGGGGAGTTTGAGGAAGTTTTCAAGGCCGAGGACCAGGTTTATGGCATCACTGAACCTTTCGGAGACCTTACTGGCCGCTCTCCCATAGTTTTCTATGTAAACCCGGAGGTCAGGATGGAAGGGGACCCTCGCAACAACGTTGCCCACATTTATCCTGCCCCCTGTCTTTACGACGTAAACCCTGCTGAAGTCCACTTTGATCCCGAGGTTTTCTATGTGGGCCGCTATGATTGGGAGGGTATCAAAGTTGTCGTCGATTATGAGGGGGATTTTCTTCTCCTCCGAGTATTCCATGAGCTTCAGGAGCGTGAACTCCGGGATGTAGGAGGGCAGGTACTCGAGAAGGGCAGTCTCACCGGGCTTAATGCTCTCGATCAATCTGTGAACGCTCACGTCCATCGCTTCCACCTTGATTAATTGGAAACAATGAATATAATATAAGGGTTTCGAGGAAAGGTCGGGCCAGAAAATTCAGATGCCCCCTGCCTTCTAGCCAGCCCCCATGGCCCCGAACAGCTCTTCCAGGAATAGTTCAACGTCCTCCACTGTGTTGTAGAGGTGCGGCGAGACCCTTATCCCGTGGTGACCCAAGACGCCGCGGTGGCTGACAGCGATTCCCCTCCCGGAGAGCCTTCTGTATACTTCTTCCTCCCCTTCATAGCTCATGCCAGTCTTTACTGTCACTATCGCTGAGTTTTCACCAAAAACACCAAGCCCCGCACTCAGGGCCTCGTCCGTTACCCTCTCAGCGAGCCTCAGGTTGTGGCGCTCTATCTCCTCGATTCCCACCTCGTTTATAAGCTCCAGGGAGGCCCTGAAGGCCGCGGCGATGATATACGGCGGCCCGCCACCGAAATCAAGCTTCTTGACGCCTTCGGAAACCTTTAGCCTGCCCCAGGGGTCCTTGTCCGGTAACCCCCACCAGCTCCCCCAGTTTTCTGTTGGAGGCTCCATGTTTAGAAGGCCGGTTATGGGCTTTGCCCCCTCTAAGAACTCGTCAGAGGCGTAGATCAGTCCCGCCCCGGTGTCCGGGCTCAGGAGCCACTTTTCTCCCCCCGCTGCGAGGGCATCCACCCCTTCCTTCTCAGGGTAAAGCCTCAGGGAGCCGAGGTGCTGGACGGCGTCAACGATAAGCCACGCCCCGTGTTCGTGAACAGCCCTGGAGAGCTCCCGCAGGTTGATCCTCTCACCGGTTACCCAGTTGACACTGCTGAGGACTACGGCGAGGGTGTTGTCGTCTATGGCCCTTTCGATGGTCTCCAGGGGGTGGAGGCCGTTTTCGTTCTTGACCACCCTGAGTTCTAAGCCGAACCTCTTGGAGTAGCTCTTCAGAAGCGCCGGTATCGTTGGGAACTCGGTGTCAAGGGAGACTATGTTCTGTCCCTTCCGCGGCTCCATCGAGAGGAGGAGTCTCCTGAGCCCCTCTGTTGTCTGGATTGAGAGGCCCACGTTTTCAACGTGAACCCCCATTAGTTTTGCGGCCTCCCTGAGCGCCGGCTCGAGGAAAACCTGGTTCATGTAGTCCACCGAATTGACCTCGCCCTCGAAGCTCACAACGTCCGTTAGAAGCTCGTTGGCCCTCTGGAGGGCGCTTGCCGGCATGAGGCCGAGGCTGGCTGTGTTCAGGTAGGCCCTGAACTTTCTCAGCGCCGGGAACAGGTTTCTCCTCATTGGCATCGCCAAAAAAGTTTGGGGAATACGTTTAAATCAATTGTGATAAGTGTTAAAGGCGGGGATCAAATAACCGCCGGAAGGCCAGGAATCCTCGGGAAGGGCTGAACCTCTGCTATGTGCCTTGCCCCCACAATATAGCGGACCAAGCGCTCCACACCTATCCCGGCTCCCGCGCTGGGTCTCAAGAGGCCGGCCTTTGCGACCTCGAGGTAGGGCCTGAAGGATTCTTCGCTCAACCCGGAGGAACGTATCCTCGCGAGTATCTTCCCGTACTCCCACTCCCTTTCCCCACCGCTTGAAACCTCTCCATAGCCCTCGGGAAGGTAGAGGTCGTAGTTCCTGAAGTGCCCGGGCCTCACAGGGTCTTCCCTGTCGTAGAACTCCCTTTCAATGTCCGTTATCCAGAAGGGCTCTTCCAAAGCCCTGCTCGCTTCCTCCTCGCTTCCAAACTCTTCTCTGACTTCTTCGAGGGTAAAGCGCCTGAAAGGTCTCCTTGCCTTCGGAAGCTCCCTTTCAAAGGTTTCCCATACGAGAAGTTTAAGCTCGTGGAAGAGGCCCGTTATTAGCTCCTCAATAAGGCTCATAACCTCTTCCATGCTCGCGTAGGCGATTTCAAAGTCGAGCTGGGTGAACTCGTAGGCATGCCTCCCGTCGTCTGCTTCCCTGCCTTCGAGCCTTATGTTTGGGGAAAGGATGAACAGCTTATCTATACCCATGGCTATTGCAACCTGCTTGTGGAGTATCATGCTGTGCATCAGCCTGAGCCTTGAGCCATAGGCCTCTATCTCCGGAGGCTTCAAAGCTTCCCCCGCCGGATCCGGCCACAGCGGGTCGGTTATCGGGCTCAGCATCACGGGGAGGAGCCACTTAAAGCCCCTTTCCACTAGGTATCCTGTCATATAGTCAATGGCTTTCGTCTGGACATCCATTGCAGGTTCAATTTTTCTGGTTACGATTGGGAGGGCGTTCATGTTGGTCACCAATTTTCGTCAAGATGCTCTGGATTTATTACCCTTGTGCAAAAATTTTTGAATTCTTGTCAGATAATGACAAGATTTTAGCAAAATTTTTGTCTAAAGTTCCAAATTTTCGATTTGAATTGACATATATTCAGTCAAGTTTGAAGTGGCCAAGCGGCAGGGTTATAACTCCTGAAACGGAGTATCTGCGGTGGAAGCCATGGGCGTCTACATCTTCACGCCGGAAGACCTCGTCCGCTACGGCTCCGCAACGGAGGAGCAACTCAAGGTTCTTAAAGAGGCTCTTTTGGCCAAAAAGAACGTTCTCATAGTTGGTTCCAGCCGCTCCGGAAAGACGAAGCTCGTTGAGGCCCTCCTCCACTACGTCCCAGATGACTGGAAAGTGGCGGTAATTACTGCCTACGGCGAGTTCAAGCCCTTCAAGCCCAACTTAGCTATCATAGACACCCAGTTCGAGGGCCAGCCGCTTGAGAATCGCACCGCCGATGTGATAGCCAAAATAAAGAAGATAAACCCGGACTACGTTGTCATCGACACGCTCCACACGGTAGACGTGGCCAGGATCTTGCTCGGGCTGATAGGCCATTACGCCTTCATAGTGACTTCGCTCGCCCTCGCAGATGACATAAAAAGCGAGGTGAAGCACTGGCTCAGGATAGGCGGGGAGACCTTCGACAGGTTCGATGTCGTTGTGGAGCTCAAGAGGGACTGGAGGACGGGAACAAGGGGGATAAACAAAATTTACAAAGTGAAGAACGGGGAGCTCAAGCCCCTGCTCTGATTTCACTTCTTCCTGAGTTTCTCTATGACCTCGCGGAGGTTGGCGAGCATCTCTTCTATGTCCTCGAAGGTCATGTAGCCCATGTTTCCAATCCTGAAGGTCTTCTCTGCCACGCTTCCGTAACCCTTGGCCAGCTCAAAGCCGCGCTCGCGCATCGCGTTGTAGACGTCAACGCCCTTCATTCCGCTGGGTACGACAACGGCTGTGATGGTCGGGCTCTCGTAGCCGGGCTCCGCCAAAATCCCAAGGCCCATCTCTTTAACACCGTTCCTTATCATCTCACTCCTCTTCCTGTACATGTCGAGCCATTCCTTCTTTCCGCCCATCTTTTCAACTATCCTGAGAACGACGTTGAGGCCGAGTATCTGCGGCAGGGGTGGCGTTGAGGGCGTTCCTTTATCTTTCTCGTTGAACTTCCTGTACATGGGCAGGTCGAAGTACCAGCCGCGCTCCGGCATCTTCTCGGCGATCTCGAACACCCTCTGGCTGACGGCCGCCATCGCCAACCCGGGCGGCACTCCAAAGGCCTTCTGACTGCTCGAGAAGACCAGATCAATGCCCCACTCGTCGAACCTTATGTCTGCACCGCCCATAGCTGAAACGGCATCGACGAAGAGGAGCTTATCATGCTCGTGGACAACCTTTGCCAGCTCGGGGAGCGGGTTGAGGACACCAGTTGAAGTCTCGTTGTAGGTTATCGTCACCGCATGAACGTCCGGGTTCTTCCTGAGGGTGTCTTCAAGTTCCTCGGGCTTGACCGCCTGGCCCGGTTCCTTCTCAAAGACAACGGCCTCCCTTCCGTTGGCCCTGACGACCTCCGCAAAGCGCCTTCCGAATTCTCCCACGGCTGTGACGAGAACCTTCCCGCCGCGCGGTACGGTGTTTCTAACGGCCGCTTCCATGAATCCAGTGCCAGAACTCGGGAAGAGGATTATCTCGCCCTTATCGGCCTCAAGGAAAGCCTTGAGCCTTTTGAGGGTATCAACGTGAGCTTCCTTTGCCTCGGCCGCGCGGTGGCTGAACATCTGGACGCTCATTATCGCGAGAACCTCGGGGAAGCAGGCAACGGGGCCGGCTGTGAAGAGCTTGTATTTGGGCTTCACCATCTCGTAAACTTCCCTGTACGCGTCCTCGTACTGCATTTTGAACCTCAGCTCCATCAACATCACCTCGGTGAGAGTTGAGCCGGGATCTATAAAAGGATTCTCCCCAACTGGGGGTTTGGTTTTTGAAGCTTTTTTTCTCGCTGGTGCCAGGTAAATGAAAAGTTTTCAGTTCGGCCGTTGCTTTTTAAAATTTCACACTGACGTTCAGGGTCCGCCCGATGGAACGCGGGCGAGAACGGGCATTAATAGGTGCCCATCATCTGGGGGCAGTTAAGCTTAAAGGCAGGTAAAATGCGACCTGCTGAGAGACCGTCCAAAACTTTTATAAAAGGGTGGTCAAGCTAAGTTTAGGCCTGGCTTACGCTCATTTGGAGGTGAGAGTATGGGACTGAGGCCAGCAAAGATTGATAGGGACGTTGACAAGCCCGCTTACACGAGGAGGGAGTACATCCGCGGTGCTCCCGGGCCGAAGATAACGATATTCGACATGGGCGAACCCTCGGCCGAGTTTGAGTACGAGGTCAGCCTTCACGCCAAGCAGGCCATGCAGATAAGGCAGAACGCCCTTGAGGCCATCCGTATACAGGTCAACAGGTACCTTCAGACGGCCGCCGGAAAGAGCAACTACCACTTCAAGATAAGGGTTTACCCGTTCCAGGTGCTCAGGGAGAACCCGATGGCTACCGGAAGGAAGGCCGACCGTTACGGAAACGGTATGCGCAGGCCCTTTGGAAAGCCGATTGGACTGGCGGCGAGGGTTAAGAAGGACCAGAAAATCCTCACCGTCTGGGTGAACGAGGCCCACCTTAAGTTTGCCATTGACTCGATGCGCAGGGCAAAGATGAAGCTGCCCTACTCAGCCTACTACAGGATCTACGACAAGGAAGGCAATGACGTCACCACCAAGGTTCTTTCCGCGATGAAGCTCTGATGCGCTATCCCTTTGCCTCCCTTTTACAACTTTTGTGCGCGCCCCATGGCGAATTTTTGTGCGGGGTTCATAATGATTATTAATGATGCTGCCCTATTCTCTCCGGTGGGAAGATGGTGAGCCCACAGTTCAGGCATCTCCTCCTCAAGCTGGGCCTCCCCGAGGAGAGGTTGCTCGTTCTGGAAGGTAAGGGAGGCATCGTTGAGGACGAGTTTGAGGGCGTTAGATACGTCCGTTTCCGCGATTCTGCCGGGGGACTCCGCAGGGGGACGGTAGTTTTCGAGAACGGAGAAGCCGTTATCGGCTTTCCCCACATAAAGAGGATCGTTCAGCTTGAGAACGGGGTAAAGAGGGTTTTCAAGAGCAGGCCCTTCTACGTCGAGGAGAAGGTGGACGGCTACAACGTCCGCGTCGTTAAGGTTGGGGAGAAAGTCCTCGCCCTCACCCGCGGCGGCTTCGTCTGCCCGTTCACGACGGAGAGGATAGGGGACTTTGTGGACTTCGAGTTTTTCAAAGACTATCCCGACCTTGTCCTGGCTGGGGAGGTAGCCGGGCCCGAAAGCCCTTACATAGTTGAGGGGCCGCCCTACGTGAAGGAGGATATAGGGTTCTTCCTCTTCGATATCCAGGAGAAGGGAACCGGAAAGAGCCTGCCGGTTGAGGAGCGCTATAAACTCGCTGAGGAATACGGGATTCCGCAGGTCGAGAGCTTTGGCCTCTTTGATTACTCCCGCCTGGATGAGCTCTACAACCTAATAGAGAGGCTCAGCAGGGAGAAGAGGGAGGGCATCGTCATGAAGAGCCCGGATATGATGAAGATGGCGAAGTACGCAACTCCTTACGCCAACATCAATGACCTAAAGATAGGCTCGCACGTGTTCCGCGACCTCCCCCACGGCTACTTCATGGGAAGGATAGAGAGGCTCGCCTTCTACTTAGCTGAGAAGCACGTCAAAGGAGAGGAGTTCGAAGAGTACGCCAAAGCCCTCGGAAAGGCCCTGCTGAGGCCCTTCGTCGAGAGCATACACGAGGTGGCACACGGCGGGGAGGTCGAGGAGACCTTCACTGTCAGGGTGAAGGGCATAGGCACACCGCCCACAGGATGGTCACCCACTTCGAGGGGCTGGGCGTTGAGATCCACATCGAGGACATCGAGGATTTGAAGAACGGCTACTGGAGGATAACCTTCAAGCGGGTCTATCCAGAGGCCACGCGCCAGATACGGGAGCTGTGGAACGGGCTGGCTTTTGTGGACTGAGGTTACCTTCTCCAGCTTTTGCGCTGGCAAAGTTTTTTCCGTGGGGCGAAGCCCTCTCCGGGGGTTTAAGAGTACAGAGCAAGCTTTGGGGAAGCTTGACCAAAAGTTTGTAGCTTCCGTTTTGAAAGTTAATCCGGCGGGTGATCCAGGTAATGAAGAGAGGACTTACCCGTGAACTGCCAATAAACAGGAAATTACCTCCACTTTGGCACCACTGAAAAAGCCCCCAACTTTCCGCCAGCGCTTGCGCAAGCAAGGGCTGATTGCAAAAAAATTTCACATCTCCCAAACCAAAAAGGGTGGAAGGGTTCGAAAGCCTTTTAAACAGTCTCCATAGACCCCACTCCAGCGTTGAAGTTAGCAGAGAGAAGGATGACGGAAAAATGGCCTGGCACGTCTTCATTCCGGATTCACTCCTCGAAGAGCGCGATGACCCAAAGATCAGAACTTACAAGGTCGGACAGATAGCCAGGGCCTGTGCAATCTTCGGCGTCGAGCACATCTGGATCTACGGGGCCGGCGGGAGGGACGGGAAATTCATCAAGACCCTCCTCGAATACGCGGAAACGCCGCAGTATCTCAGGAAGAAGCTGTTCCCGCTCATGCCAGAGCTCAAGTACGCCGGCGTTATACCGCCGCTCAGGACGCCCCACCACAAGCTCAAGGGAAAGCCGGAGGTTGGCGAAATCCGCGAGGGCATCGCCTTCAGGAAGGGCAGAAGGGTCTACGCGGACATCGGGCTTGACGAACTCGCGATGGTCGAAGGGGACATCGAGGGGCGTGCGACGTTCAGGATTATCTCGTTAAGACCGCTCAGAGTGGTGCCAGCGAAGCCAGCTGAATACTGGGGGTACAGGGTGCACCTGACGGAGGAGTCGCTGGCGAAAACACTTAAAAAGGCCAGGCTGGATCTGGTCATCGCGACCTCCAGGAGGGGTCGCGACATCCGGGAGGTGAAGCTTCCCCCGCTGGAGGGGGAGGTCGGTTTCGTGTTTGGCTCACCGAGGAAGGGCGTGATGGAGCTCCTCGGCGGAGAGGAGTTTGAGTTTGATCTGATCCTCAACACGATCCCTGATCAGCGGACTGAAACGGTCCGCACCGAGGAGGCTCTCCTCGCTACGCTCGCGATATTTAACCTCATAAGGAGGGATTGAGATGGGAAAAGTACACAGGCCAAGGAGAGGTTCACTGGCATATTCCCCGAGGAAGAGGGCCAGGAGCATAGTGCCCAAGATTAGAAACTGGCCGGAGGACAGTGAAGTCAGGATGCTGGGCTTTGCGGGCTATAAGGCCGGGATGACCCACATCCTCATGATAGACGACAACCCAGGGCTCACCAAAGGAAAGGAGATATTCGCACCGGTTACCATAGTAGAGGTTCCGCCGCTCTTCGTCTACGGCATCAGGGCTTACAGACAGGGCTACCTCGGCCTTGAAACAGCGACCGAGGTCTGGTTCCACAAGCTGAACGACCACGTTAAGAGGCGCATAAAGACCCTTCCCAAGGACTACAGCGAGGAGGCGTTCCAGGCCAGGCTCGGCCAGCTTGAGGACCTCGTCAACGAGGGTGAGGTAGTCGACGTTCGCCTTCTCGTCCACACCCAGCCGTGGCTCATCGGGCTCAAGAAGAAGCCGGAAGTCATGGAGTACGCCATTGGTGGCAACGACATCGCGGCAAAGTTCGAATACGCCAAGGAGAGGATAGGCAGGGAGATAAGGGTCGGTGAGGTTCTCCACGAGGGCGAGCTTCTCGACGTTGTAGCGGTCACCAAAGGCAAGGGAACCCAGGGTCCGGTCAAGCGCTGGGGCGTCAAGATCCAGTTCCACAAGGCCCAGCGTGCTGGAAAGGGCAGGCACATCGGTAACCTCGGCCCGTGGCACCCGGCTCGCGTTATGTGGACTGTCCCGCAGGCTGGTCAGACGGGCTTCCACCACAGGACCGAGCTCAACAAGAGGCTCATCGCCATAGGGGAGAACGGAAAGCTCAACCTGGACGGTAACGAGATTGAGATAACCCCCAAGGGTGGCTTCCCGCACTACGGAATCGTCAGGAGTGACTTCTTCATGATAGAGGGCACGATTCCGGGCTCATTCAAGAGGATAATAAGGGTTAGGCCGGCCATAAGGCCGCCCGCGAAGAAGCCGCCCGTTGAGAGGCCGCAGATAACTTACATCAGTAGGGAGTCCAAGCAGTGAGGTGAGATAAATGAAGGTTAAGGTTTTCAACCTCGAAGGCGAGGCCGTTGAGGAAATCGAGCTTCCCAAGGTCTTTGCCACGCCTTTCAGGCCCGACCTCATAAGGCGCGCAGTCATCGCTTCATGGACTCACAGGATACAGCCGCAGGGCAGGGACCCCCAGGCGGGTAAGAGAAGGGTTACCGAGAACATCGGAAAGGGCCACGACATGGCGAGGGTTGAGAGGATAAAGACTCCGCCGAGGTTTGCCGCATTCGTTCCCTTCGCGGTCGGAGGAAGAAGGACCCACCCGCCGAAGGTCGAGAAGATCATCTGGGAGGACATCAACAGGAAGGAGCGCAGGTTAGCTATAATGAGCGCCATCGCCGCAACGGCAAACCCAGACCTCGTTAAGGCCAGGGGTCACATCGTAGACAACGTTCCTGCCTTCCCGCTCGTTGTAGTTGACGACCTCGAGAAGGTCTTCAAAACGGCACAGACCAGGGAGATATTCAAGAAGCTCGGCGTCTGGGACGACATCGAGAGGGCAAAGGCGAACACCGGAATAAGGGCCGGAAAGGGCAAGATGCGTGGAAGGAGATACAAGAAGGCCAAGGGCCCGCTCATCGTCGTTGCAAAGAACGAGGGCATCGTCCAGGGGGCCAGGAACCACCCCGGAGTCGATGTCGTTACCGTTGACAACCTCGGTGTCGAGCTGCTCGCCCCGGGAACCCACCCGGGAAGGCTCACAATCTGGACGAAGGGTGCGATAGAGAGGCTTAGGGAGATCTACGGGTGATGGGAGATGGATCCGTACAAGGTTATCGTAAGGCCCGTCGTTACCGAAAAGGCCGTTTCACTCATTGAGAAGGAGAACAAGCTCACCTTCATAGTGGACAAGAGGGCAACCAAGCAGGACATCAAGAGGGCCGTGGAAGAGATGTTCCAGGTCAAGGTTGAGAAGGTCAACACCCTCATAACCATGAAAGGCGAGAAGAAGGCCTACGTGAAGCTCAAGCCCGAGTACAACGCAAGTGAGGTTGCCGCAAGAATGGGATTGTTCTGACGGGGTGAGTGAGATGGGAAAGAGTTTGATCCAGCAGAGGAGAGGTAAGGGAACCACAACCTTTAGGGCCCCCTCCCACAGGTACAGGGGCGCTGTTAAGTACATTCCACTCAACATCACGAGGGAGAAGACCATTAGGGGAGTCGTTGAGGAAATCCTCCATGACCCTGGAAGAACGGCCCCAGTTGCCCGCGTTAAGTTGGAGGATGGGACTAAGAAGCTTATCATTGCCCCCGAGGGAGTTCTCGTTGGACAGGAGATTTACATCGGTCCCGAGGCTCCAATAGATACGGGCAACACCCTTCCCCTCGCAAACATACCTGAGGGAACGTACGTATACAACATCGAGGGCACCCCTGGAGACGGGGGGAAGTACGTCCGCGCCGGGGGAACCTACGCCCTCGTCGTGAGCAGGGAGAAGGACAAAGTCATAGTCCAGCTCCCGAGCGGTGAGCTCAAGCAGTTCAAGCCAGAGTGCAGGGCAACGATAGGCATTGTCGCCGGCGGTGGTAGGCTTGAGAAGCCCATCGTCAAGGCTGGTAAGGCCTACTACATAGCCAAGGCTAAGAACAGGTTCTGGCCGAAGCCGAGGGGTGTCAAGATGAACGCGGTCAACCACCCGCACGGTGGTAAGGAGCACCACATCGGTAGTCCGAGCACAGTGTCGAGGAGGGCCGCTCCAGGTCAGAAGGTTGGTCACATAGCCGCGAGAAGAACTGGTAGGAGGAAGTGAAGATGGCGAGAAAGGAATTTAGATATAGGGGTTATACGCTCGATGAGTTGCTCAACATGCCCCTTGAGGAGTTCGCCAAGCTCCTCCCCTCCAGGCAGAGGAGGAGCCTTAAGAGGGGCCTTCCACCTGAGCAGAAGAAGCTCCTCAGGAAGATAAGGCTTGCCAAGAAGGGCAAGTACAACAAGCCGATAAGGACACACAGCAGGGACATGGTTATACTCCCTGAGATGGTCGGCATAACCATCCACGTCCACAACGGGAAGGAGTTCGTCCCGGTTGAGATAAAGGAGGAGATGATAGGTCACTACCTCGGGGAGTTTGCCATGACGAGAAAGGTCGTCCACCACGGCGCACCGGGTGTCGGTGCAACGAGGTCATCGATGTTCGTGGCGGTTAAGTGAGGTGGTATAGATGAGCAGGGGCAGGTTTTCCTACTCATTCCAAAATTTTGACCCCGAGAGGATGGCTCGCGCCAGCGCAAGGGACCTTAGGATTTCACCCAAGTACAGCGTTGAACTGCTCAGGGAGATAAGGGGCATGATGCTTAACGACGCTCTCCGCTACCTCGACGACGTCATAGCAAAGAGGAGGCCCGTTCCACTGAGGAAGCACCACGACAGCCAGGGCCACAAGCCGGGCAAGGGCTTCGGTCCCGGTCGCTATCCAGTCAAAGTTGCCAGGGCAGTCAGGAAGATACTCCTCAACGCCAGGAACAACGCCGAGCAGAAGGGCCTCGACGTTGACAAGCTCAGGATAATCCATGCTGCAGCGCACCGCGGTCCAGTGCTTCACGGCTACCTCCCGAGGGCCTTTGGAAGGGCCACCCAGTTTAACGAGCAGACCACTCACATAGAGATAGTTGTCGAGGAGATTAGGGGGTGAAACTTTTGGCCGTTGAGAGGTACTTCATCAAGGAAGGAGTTAAGGAGATGCTTATCGACGAGTACCTTGAGAAGGAGCTCAGAAGAGCCGGCTATGGTGGAATCGACATCAAGAAGACCCCCCTCGGAACCAAGGTCATAATATTCGCCGCCGACCCCGGTTACGTTATTGGCAGGGGCGGAAGGAAGATAAGGGATCTGACCAGAGTACTTGAGAGGCAGTTTGGCCTCGAGAACCCCCAGATCGAGGTCGAGGAAATAAAGAACCCCTACCTCAACGCCAAGGTTCAGGCCGTTCGCCTGGCCCAGGCCCTTGAGAGGGGAATACACTTCAGGAGAGCCGCTTACTCTGCCATAAGTGCTATTATGAGGAACGGTGCAAGGGGCGTTGAGATAAGGCTCAGCGGAAAGCTCACCGGTGAAAGAGCTAAGAGCGTTAGGTTCTACCAGGGCTACCTGGCAAAGGTTGGAAATCCGGCCGAGACTCTCGTCAGCAAGGGCTACGCCCAGGCAGTGCTCAAGCTGGGTGTCATAGGGGTCAAGGTCTCGATCATGCCTCCCGATGCAAAGCTTCCGGACGAGATCGAGATCAAGGAGATAGTGGAGGAAGAGGTGAGCACCAATGAAGCCCAGTGAGATTAGGGAGATGAGCGTCGAGGAGATTAATGAGAAGATCAGGCAGCTCCGCCTCGAGCTCGCCAAGGAGAGGGGTATGCTCACCATGGGGACTTCTCTGGAGAACCCCATGGTCATCCGCAACCTCAGGCGCGATATAGCGCGCCTGCTTACCATAAAAAAGGAGAAGCTCGGGGAGAAAAGGTGAGGTTCGGTGCCAAGGATTGTTAACCCTCTGGATGAGATGCTCTTTAAAGAAGTGCTGAAGGAACAGCAGAGGATTCGGGTCTACGTTGAGAAAGCCCGCTATGGAAAGCTCAAGACCATAATCGAGGGCATAGACGAGAAGGAATTCGACCTTGAGGACATAGCAAAAAATCTGAAGGCGAAGCTGGCATGCGGCGGAACAGTAAAGAACGGAAGAATCGAGCTTCAGGGAGACCACAGAGAAAGGGTCAAGAAATTGCTGGTAGAACTTGGATTTTCAGAGGGGCTCATAGAGGTCGAGTAACGGCAAAAAACATACTCTGGCACGAGCTCATAGGGCTGAAAGCAAAGGTTATAAGGGCATCTCATCCAGAGCTGGTTGGCATCGAGGGCTACGTCCTTGATGAGACTCGTAACACTCTCACCATCCTGGGTGATAGGGTCTGGACCGTTCCGAAGGACGTTGCCGAGTTCGAGTTTGAAACGGCCGCCGGCAAGATTCGGGTGAATGGTATTAACCTGGTTGGGAGACCTGAGATGAGGTTGAAAAAGAGGTGGCGAAAATGAGAGAGATAGGATTGAACGTTCAGCCTCCCGCTGAAAAGTGCGACGATCCCAAGTGCCCCTGGCACGGGCACCTCAAGATACACGGTAGATATTTCGAAGGGGTAGTGGTCAGCGACAAGGGTAAGAAGACGGTAGTGGTCGAGAGACAGCACTACAGGTACCTCAAGAAGTACGAGAGGTACGAGCTCAGGAGGAGCAAGGTTCACGCCCACAACCCGGAGTGCATAAACGCCAAGATGGGCGACCGTGTCCTCATAGCTGAGACCAGGCCTATAAGCAAGACCAAGAGCTTTGTCGTCGTTGCAGTCGTCCAGAGGGCTGAAAGGGCTGAGGGGGTGTGAAGTATGGCCAAGAAGGGTGCAGGTGCAACGAGGGGTATAAGTCCGGTCAGGCCCACTCGGGCCCTCCCGGTTGGTGCTTACCTCAATGTAGCTGACAACAGCGGCGCCAAGGTCATCCAGATCATCGGTGTAGTTGGCTACAAGGGCACCAGGAGAAGGCTCGCCTCAGCAGGCGTTGGTGACATGGTTATAGCAGCAGTCAAGAAGGGAAGACCGGACATGAGGCACCAGGTGGTTAGAGCTGTCGTCGTAAGGCAGAGGAAGGAATACAGAAGGCTTGACGGCATGCGCGTCAAGTTCGAGGACAACGCGGCAGCTTTAGTCACGCCCGAGGGCGTTCCGAGGGGAACCGAGATCAGGGGTGCGATAGCTAGGGAGGCCGCCGAGAGGTGGATCAGGCTCGGTAGCATAGCGAGCATAGTGCTGTGAGGTGAGAGAAATGAGGCTCGACTCTAAACAGCCCAAAAAGCAGAGGAAGTTCCTTTACAACGCCCCCCTTCACCTTAGGCAGAAGATAATGAGCGCTCCCCTTAGCAGGGAGCTCAGGGAGAAGTACGGCGTGAGAAATCTCCCAATCAGGGAAGGGGACAAGGTTAGGGTAATGCGCGGTGACTTCAAGGGGAAGGAAGGCAAAGTTCTCGAGGTTGATCTCAGGAGCTACAGAATTCACGTTGAGGGCATTACTCAGACCAAGGCAAACGGTACCGAGGTCTTCTATCCGCTTCACCCATCCAACGTGATGATAATCGAACTCAACCTCGAGGACGAGGAGAGGAAAAAAATAATTGAGAGGAGGGCTGCCTGATGGCGAGAAAGGGTCCGAAGAGGCACCTTAAGAGGCTTGCCGCTCCAACCTCATGGTATCTCCACAGGAAGGAGTACAAATGGGCCGTTAGACCGATGCCGGGCCCGCACAGCATGGGCACTTCGATACCGCTGCTCTACATAGTCAGGGACTACCTCGGCTACGCGAAGACCGCACGTGAGGCCAGAAAGATACTCAACGAGGGCAAGGTTCTCGTCGATGGACGCGTTAGGAAGGACTACAAGTTCCCGGTTGGAATAATGGACGTAGTTTCCATTCCTGAAACCGGCGAACACTACAGGGTTCTTCCAAACAGGATTGGAAAGCTCATACTCCACCCGATAAGCGAGGAAGAGGCAAAGCTCAAGCCCTTCAGGATAACCAACAAGCGTATGGTCAAGGGTTCCAAGGTCCAGCTCAACCTCCACGACGGAAGCAACCACCTCGTTGGCTTTGCTGAGAAAGACTCCTTCAGGACATCCTACACCGTCGTCATGAAGGTCCCGGAGAGGGAGATCGTCGAAGTTATACCCTTCGAGGTCGGTGCCTACGTCTTCGTTACTCAGGGTAAGAACGTGGCAAGAAAGGGTAGAATCGTTGAGATCAGGCAGTTCCCGATGGGCTGGCCTGATGTAGTCACAATCGAGGACGAGAACGGGGAGAAGTTCGACACCCTGAAGGAATACGCCTTTGTCCTTGGTAAGGACAGGCCCGTTATTTCCCTTCCGTGAGGTGAGAAGAGATGGAGATAAACAGAGAAGCCATACTCGCTGACTGGGAAGCTCACCCCATGAGGAAGCCCAGGATAGCCAAGGTCACCATAAACATCGGTGTTGGCGAGAGCGGTGAGAGACTTACCAAAGCCGAGACAATGCTCGAGCGCTTGGTTGGCCAGAAGCCGATAAGGAGAAAGGCCAAGCAGACAAACAGGGACTTTGGAATCAGGCGTGGTGAGCCAATAGCCGTGAAAGTCACCCTCCGCGGCGAGAAAGCCAGGCAGATGCTCAACAGGCTCCTTGATGCCGTCGACAGAAAGCTCAGCGTGAGCAACTTTGACGAGCACGGCAACTTCTGCTTTGGAATTCACGAGCACATCAACATCCCCGGCGTTGAGTACGACCCGGAGATAGGTATCTTCGGTATGGACGTATGCGTCACCCTCGAGAGGCCGGGCTTTAGGGTAGCGAGGAGAAAGAGGCAGAGGGGGAAGATACCGACCAGGCACAAGTTGACCAAAGAGGAGGGAATCCTCTTCGCTATGGAAGAGTTGAAGGCCAAGGTGGAGGGATTGTGAGATGGCGAAAGCTGATTACAACAAGAGGAAGCCGAGGAAGTTTGGGAAGGGAGCGAGAAGGTGCGTGCGCTGCGGCCAGTACGGTCCGATAGTCAGGGTGCAGGGCCTCATGCTCTGCAGGCACTGCTTCCGCGAGATCGCTCCAAAGCTCGGCTTTAAGAAGTATGAGTGAGGTGAGATGCGATGACTCTGCTCGACCCGCTTGCAAACGCTCTTTCCCACATGACCAACAGTGAGAGGGTTGGAAAGAAGGAGGTCTACATAAAGCCCGCCTCAAAGCTAATCGGCGAAGTCCTCAGGGTTATGCAGAAGAACGGTTACATCGGCGAGTTTGAGTTCATTGACGATGGTAGGGCCGGCATTTACAGGGTTCAGCTGGGGGGCAAGATAAACAGGGCCGGAGCAATAAAACCCCGCTTCCCGGTTAAGGCCATGGAATACGAGAAATGGGAGAAGAGGTTCCTTCCGGCGTTCGAGTTCGGTATCCTCATAGTCTCGACGTCTCAGGGCGTTATGACGCACAAGGAGGCCATCGAGAAAGGGATCGGCGGAAGGCTGATAGCCTACGTCTACTGAGCAGCCTGAGAACGGCTGACGAAAAGGAGTTGGAGGATATGAAGCAGAAAAATGTGTTGACGATCCCGCTGGCAGGATCTGCGCCAGCGCTTTGCGGAGCGAAGAGGTGGTGAGAATGCCGATGGACGCTTGGATTCGTGAGGAAATTGAGATACCGGAGGGCGTCGAGGTTGCCGTTGAGGGTAACACCGTCAAGGTCAAAGGACCAAAGGGCGAGCTTGAGAGGGAGCTCAAGTACCCCGGCGTCCAGATATTCACCGAGAACGGGAAAGTTGTGGTTTACAAGGAGTTCCCGAGGAAGAAGGACGTGGCTATAGCGAGAACCTTCAGGGCCCACATAGCCAATATGATTAAGGGCGTGACCGAGGGCTTCACCTACAAGCTCAAGGTAGTTTACAGCCACTTCCCGATAACGGTCAAGGTTCAGGGGGATGAGGTCATCATAGAGAACTTCCTCGGTGAGAAGAGCCCGAGGAGGGCAAAGATACTCCCGGGCGTTACCGTCAAGGTTCGCGGTCAGGAGGTCATCGTCGAGGGCATTGACAGGGAGGCAACTGGTCAGACTGCCGCAAACATCGAGCAGGCCACAAGGATAACCAAGTGGGATAGAAGAGTGTTCCAGGATGGTATTTACATAGTTGAAAAGGCGGGCAAGCCGATTAAGTTCTGAAGTGAGGTGTGAGGGATGAACGAGAAGGCGAGACTCCTGAGGATAAGGGCCAGGCTCAAGAGGAAAAAACCGAGGTTCCTCCGCCAGGAGTGGTGGAGGTATCCGAAGTTCAAGAACGACCCCAAGTGGAGAAAGCCCCAGGGAATAGACAGCAAGATGAGGCTCAAGAAGAAGGGCAAGCCGCTCTCACCCAGCATCGGCTGGAGCTCACCGAAAGCAGTTCGCGGTCTCCACCCGAGCGGTTACGAGGAAGTCCTCGTTCACAATGTCAAAGAGCTCGAAGCCATAGATCCAATCAGGCAGGCCGCCAGGATTGCGGGAACCGTCGGGGCCAAGAAGAGGGAGATAATCATTGCAAGGGCCAGGGAGCTCGGTATTAAGGTTCTCAACGTGAGGTGATAATCATGCTCAGGACCCAGAGAAGGATCGCAGCCGAGCTGTTGAAGTGTGGAGAGAACAGGGTATGGATAGACCCCGAGAGGATTGATGACGTTGCCACCGCGATAACCCGTGGGGACATTAAGAGGATGATTCACGACGGGGTCATAAAGAAGAAGCCGGTCAGGGGCCAGAGCAGGGCCAGGGCGAGGGCCTATCAGGAAGCCAGGAGAAAGGGCAGGCACCGCGGCCCGGGAAGCAGGAAGGGCAAGAAGACCGCCAGGATTGGCAAGAAGGAGCGCTGGATGATGATCATAAGGGCCTTGAGGAAGGAGCTGAGAAAGCTCAAAGCGGAAGGAAAACTGGATGCCCACACCTACAGGAGGCTGTACATCAGAGTCAAGGGCGGCCAGTTCAGGAACAAGAGGCAGCTCTACATGTTCATGCAGGAGCACGGTATCCTGAAAGGGTGAGGTGAGAGAAATGGCACACGGACCGAGGTATAAGGTTCCGTTCAGGAGGAGGAGAGAGGGTAAGACCAACTATCACAAGAGGCTTGCCCTCCTAAAGTCCGGCAAGCCCAGGCTTGTCGTGAGGAAGACACTCAACCACCACATAGCGCAGATAGTTGTCTACGACCCCAAGGGGGACAGGACACTCGTTTCCGCCCACACCAGGGAGCTCGTGAGGGACTTCGGCTGGAAGGGCCACGGCGGAAACACTCCGTCAGCTTACCTTCTCGGTCTTCTAATAGGTTACAAAGCGAAGCAGGCGGGCATTGAGGAGGCAATCCTCGACATAGGCCTTCACCCTCCGACCAGGGGAAGCTCAATCTTCGCCGTCCTCAAGGGTGCCGTTGATGCCGGGCTTAACATTCCCCACAGCGAGGAGATCTATCCGGAGGACTACAGGATAAACGGTGAGCACGTGGCAAACTACGCCAAGGCCCTTAAGGAGGAAGACGAGGCCCTCTACAGGAAGCAGTTTAGTGGCTATCTCATTAAGGGCCTCGAGCCCGAGAAGCTCCCGGAGCACTTTGAAGAGGTTAAGGCTAGGATAATCGAGAAGTTTGGGGAGGCGAGAGAATGAGCGACCCGAGAGAGATGGCCCAGCGCGTCCTTGAGGAGTGGGAGCCGAGGACAAAGCTGGGTAAGCTCGTTAAAGAGGGACAGATAACTGACATTCACGAGATATTCAGGAAGGGTTATCAGATAAAAGAGCCGCAGATAGTCGACGTCCTCCTTCCGGAGGTCAACCTCAGGGAGAACCAGGAGATCCTCGACATAGCCCTCACCGTTAGAATGACCGACAGCGGAAGGCGCATCAGGTTCCGCGTTCTTGCTGCCGTTGGCAACAGGGACGGCTACGTCGGCCTCGGAATCGGCCACGGAAGGGAAGTTGGAATAGCCATCAGGAAGGCCCTCGACTATGCAAAGATGAACATCATTGAGGTCAAACGTGGCTGTGGAAGCTGGGAGTGCAGGTGCAGAAGGCCACACTCCATACCCTTTGCAGTTGAGGGGAAAGAAGGTAGCGTCAAGGTCAGGCTCATGCCCGGTCCACGTGGTCTCGGACTGGTCATCGGTGACGTTGGCAAGAAGATCCTCACTCTGGCTGGTGTTCAGGACATCTGGTCCCAGACACTGGGTGAGACGAGGACGACAGTCAACTTCGCCAGGGCCGTCTTCAACGCACTCTACAACACCAACCGCGTTGCCATTAAGCCAGGGGACGTCGAGCGCTACGGCATAGTTGTGGGTAAAGAGATGTCAGCGAACTTCCAGGTTGAGTGAGGTGGGAGAACATGACAAAGCTCGCACTCATCAGGCTTAGGAGCGGGATCAGGGCGAAGGGTGAAGTGAGGGACACCCTGGCTATGCTCCGCCTCCACCGGGTTAACCACCTTGTCATAATTGATGACACGCCGAGCTACAGTGGTATGATTCAGAAGGTCAAGGACTACATAACCTGGGGCGAGATCAACAAGGAGACCCTCGCGGAGCTCATCAGGAAGCGCGGCAGGCTCATCGGCAACAGGCCTGTCACGGATGAGTACGTCAAGGAGAAGCTCGGAATAACCATCGACGAGTTCGCGGAGAAGATAATAAACGGCGAGATGAAGCTCACTGACCTTCCGAACATAAAGCCCGTCTTCAGGCTCCACCCCCCGAGGGGAGGACTTAGGGACAGCAAGAAGCGCAGCTTTAAGGAAGGTGGTGCCCTGGGCTACCGCGGTGAGAAGATAAACGAGCTCATTGAGAGAATGCTCTGAGGTGGCGAGAGATGATAAGGAGGAGGAAGAAGGTTAGAAAGCTTCGCGGGAGTCACACTCACGGATGGGGTTGCAAGAAGAAGCACCGCGGCGGTGGAAGCAAAGGCGGTCGCGGTATGGCCGGAACAGGAAAGAGGAAGGACCAGAAGTTCACCTGGACCATCAAGTACGCCCCCGACCACCTCGGCAAGCGCGGCTTCCACAGGCCCAAAGAGGTTCAGTACACTCCGCAGACCATAAACCTCAGCGACATTGACGAAAACTTTGAACTCTTCAGGGACATGGGCGTCATCTACGAGGAGGACGGGAAGCTCGTCTTTGATGCAACCGCCCTCGGTGTTGACAAGGTCATGGGTACAGGGAAGCTAACCAGGGCACTGGTCGTCAAAGCCTACTATGTCACTCCAAAGGCCGAGGAGAAGATCAAAGCGGCCGGTGGCGAGGTTATCCTCGCCTGATCCTACCTTCTTTAACTTTCATCACAGTTGCCGCGGGTGTTGAAAAATGGGCGTCCGAGAAGTAATATACGCCATCGAAAAATGGTTCCCCGAGGTTGAAAGGCCCAAGAGAAGGGTTCCGCTGAGGGAGAAGTTCACCTGGACCGGCACCGCCCTGTTGCTGTACTTCATACTGGCTGAAATACCGCTGTATGGTCTCCCGCCTCACTTCCAGGACTATCTTGCTTCCCTCAGATTCGTGTTAGCTGGTAAGAACGGTACGCTTTTGACCCTCGGTATAGGTCCAATCGTCACCGCTGGAATCATACTCCAGCTTCTTGTTGGTTCCGAGATCCTCAGGCTTGATCTCTCAAATCCTGAGGATAGGAGGTTTTATCAGGCCCTTCAGAGGTTGTTCTCGGTATTCATGGCCTTCTTCGAGGCCTCGATATACGTCCTCGCTGGTGCGTTCGGTAAGATCGGGGTAGATATTACTCTCGCAGTGGGCATACTAATTATCATCCAGCTCGGACTTGGCTCGACGGTACTGATACTGCTCGACGAGCTCGTGAGCAAGTGGGGAATAGGGAGCGGTATCAGCCTGTTCATTGCCGCCGGAGTCTCTCAGGAGGTTATGGTAAAATCCCTCAACCCATTACCCCTACCCGGGAACCCGGATGAACTCAGCGGTGCTATTCCAGCCTTCATAAAGCACCTCGTTAACGGGGATCTCAGCGGGGCAGTGTACAGACCGAACCTCCCGGACATGACTAACCTGCTGGCAACTATCGTGGTGTTCCTGATAGTCGTTTACCTGGAGAGCATGCGCGTTGAGATACCCCTCAGCTATGGAAGGGTAACAGTCCGCGGAAGGTATCCGATAAGGTTCATGTACGTCAGTAACATACCCATTATCCTCACGATGGCGCTCTATTCGAACATCCAGCTCTGGGCCAGGCTACTCAACAACTACGGCTACACCTGGCTCGGGACGTTCCAGGGCACCACTCCGGTATCGGGTCTCGTTAAATATACTGTGCCACCCTATGATGTGTTCCAGCTCGTACACAACCCGCTTTATGCTTTGATATACGCAATCCAGACGATATTCTGGTCGGTGCTCTTTGGATTCCTGTGGGTTGAGCTTACTGGCCTTGACGCCAGGAGCATAGCCAAACAGCTTCAGAACGCCGGACTTCAGATACCTGGATTCAGGAGGGATCCGAGGATACTGGAGAGGGTGCTCGGCAGGTACATCCCCTACGTCACCTTCTGGGGTTCGCTTACCCTTGCAATAGTGGCAGTGCTGGCAAGTTTCCTCGGTGCACTCGGTACCGGAACGGGAATACTCCTTACCGTTGGCATACTCTACAGGTTCTATGAGGAGATAGCCAGAGAGCAGGCTACAGAAATGTTCCCGGCCCTTAGAAGGTTCTTTGCCGAGTGAACTTTTTCTTTTTCCGGCTAAATCTTTTAAACCTGTGCGTCTATTTTTACCGGATTGGGGAAAAAGGTGGTAGGGATGCCCTTCGTTGTCATGATAACCGGGATTCCTGGGGTTGGGAAGAGCACAATAACCCGGCTGGCGCTCCAAAAGTCCCGGATTAAGTTCCGGCTGGTGAATTTCGGTGATTTGATGTTCGAGGAGGCTAAGAAACTGGGGTTAGTGGAGCACCGGGACGAGATGAGGAAACTTGATCCCCAAATCCAGAAGGAACTTCAGCTTAAGGCGGCCCAAAGAACCGTGGAAATTGCCAGGGAGGAACCGGTTCTTCTCGACACGCATGCCACAATAAAAACTCCCATGGGCTATCTTTTAGGGTTTCCAAAAGAGGTCATCGAGACGATAAGGCCAAATTTTATCGTCATCATCGAGGCAACCCCGAGTGAGATCCTTGGCAGGAGGCTGAGGGACTTGAAGAGAGACCGGGACGTTGAAACCGAGGAACAGATAGAAAGGCACCAGGACCTCAACAGAGCAGCCGCTGTGGCCTACGCCATGCACTCCGATGCCCTTATAAAGATAATCGAAAACCACGAGGACAAGGGTCTTGAAGAGGCAGTAAATGAGCTGGTGGAAGTGCTGAACTTGGCGGTGAGGGAATATGATTGAGGGAATATACGAGTTCCTTGACGATCTTTTCGGGGGCTACATAGTTCAGCATCCCCTGCTTGCTATAACCTTTGCCGGATTCGTGATCGGAGGTTTGTATACTCTGATCTACTACTTCTTCATGGACGTCGAGAAGATGCGGAAGATCCAGGAGCTTTCAAAGCAGCTTCAAAAAGAAATGATGGAGGCCCAGAAAAGTGGGGATGAAAAGAAGCTAAAAAAAGTACAGCAGAAGCAGCTGGAGCTCATGAGAATGCAGAGCGACTTGATGAGGCAGCAGATGATTCCTATGCTTTTGACCCTGCCCATATTTTGGGTGTTTTTCGCTTGGCTGAGGAGGTGGTACGTAGAAGTCGCGATAGCTAAAGCGCCATTTAACTTCTTCCTCTTTGATTGGTTCCACGGCTGGTACCACTCTGCCCTTGGGCCAGACGAGCTCGGCTACTTTGGATGGTATGTGCTTTCGAGCTATGTAATCGGCATGGTGCTGAGGAAATTCCTCGATATGGGTTAAATTTAAAAATGCCCCGCTGAAAGGAGTTGCGAGGTGAGAGGAATGAAGACTGTGTACAGGTCAAGGTCATGGAGGAGGAAGTACGTCAGAACTCCCGGGGGAAGAACCGTTATCCACTTTGAGAGGGAGAAACCTAAGATAGCTCACTGCGCCATGTGCGGAAGGCCGCTCAACGGCGTCCCGCGCGGAAGGGCTAGCGAACTCAGGAAGCTCCCGAAGACCGCAAAGAGGCCGGAAAGGCCCTACCCGAACCTCTGCCCGAGCTGCATGAGGAAGGTTATGAAGGCTCAGATAAGGGCCAGCATAGCTCTCTGAAGGTGTTCCCATGCCGAAGGGCTGCCTCGTAATAACCGTTGGTGGCCTCGCTGGTTCGGGAACCACAACCCTGTGCCAGAACCTTGCCAGGCACTACGGGTTCAAGCACATCTATGCCGGGCTAATCTTCCGTCAGATGGCCAGAGAAATGGGCATGACTCTCGAAGAGTTTCAAAAATACGCGGAGCTTCACCCCGAGATCGATAGGGAAGTTGACAAGAAACAGGTCGAGGCAGCCAAGGAGTGTAACGTGGTTATTGAGGGTCGTCTGGCGGGATGGATGGTTAAAAACGCAGACCTCAAAATCTGGCTCGATGCTCCTATAATGGAGAGGGCCAGAAGGGTTGCCAAACGGGAAGGCATCTCCGTTGAGGAGGCCTTTGTCCAGATAGCCGAGAGGGAGAAACAGAACAGGAAAAGGTATTTAAACCTCTACGGTATCGACATCGAGGACAAATCCATCTACGATTTGATAATCAACACTGCCCATTGGGGTCCAGATGGGGTCTTCGCGATCGTGAAGGCCGCCATCGACCACCTTTCCTCCGTCGGTGACGCGGAGGGGGAGAAGAAAAAAGAAAAGGAGGTGGGATGAATGCCAGCTATAGAGGTTGGAAGGATTGCCGTCGTTATTGCCGGAAGGAGGGCCGGTCAGAAGGTAGTCGTTGCCGACATAATCGACAGGAACTTCGTCCTCGTTACTGGCGCAGGACTGAACAAGGTCAAGCGCAGGAGGATGAACGTCAGGCACCTCGAGCCCCTTCCGGAGAAGGTGAACATCGCCAGGGGCGCCTCCGACGAGGAGATAAAGGCCGCCCTTGAGCGGGCTGGAATAAGCCTTGAGTGATACAGCGGCCTTTGGCCGCTTCTTCACTTCTCAACGCTTTTAAATCCTTGCTTTCAGGTTTTTGTGGTGGTTTCATGGAGACCGCACTTGTGACGGGTGCAACCGGTGGAATTGGGAGACTCCTCGTTGAGAGGCTCCTTGAGCGGGGCTATAGGGTTGTGGGTGTGGCCAGAGATGAGGGGAAGCTCCGTAAACTCCGGGATGAGCTGCTGTCCTTTGAATACATAATCGCCGATCTAAGTAAGGAGGATTTTTCAGATAAAGTCTTAGAGGCGCTCGAGAGGCTTGGTGTCGAAAGGGTTGACCTTCTGGTAAACAACGCGGGTTTCGCCGTCAGGAAACCCCTTCTTGAGCACTCGAGAGAGGAGTTGGAGAACCTCTTCCGGGTGAACGCCTTTGCACCAATTGAGCTCACGAAGGCTCTCACTCCGATGCTTCCGAAGGGCTCGACTGTAGTGTTCGTGATCAGCGGAGTTACCTTTATCAACGTCCCTGAACTGCCATCCTACTGCGCCGCCAAGGCCGCGCTCCACTACCTTACCATAAACCTTGAGAGGGAGCTGGAGGCGAGGGGAATTCACGTCATGAGGGTATACCCAAAGCAGGTTAAGACGGATTTCTGGAATGGCAGGGTCCCGAAGGGCTCAGTGGAACCTCAAAAAGTTGTCGATGCCATACTGAGGGGGCTTGATAGGGGCAAAAGGGAGGTCTTTGTGCCAGGCTATCTGAAGCTCGTTAAATACCTACCCAACTGGCCGGTCTTCACGTATCGGTTTAGGTATTAGGTGGATTTATAAGGGCGTTCTCAGAAAATCCAGCGGGTGAGGGCATGAACTTCCACGCGGTCATATGGGAGGAAGAGGGTGTTTATGTGATAAGAGAAGTCTTCACCGGAGTTACAACTCAAGGGGAGACCATAGAGGAGGCTATAGAGAACTTGAGGGGGGCCCTGGAACTTTATCTGGAAGAATTTCCAGAGCTAAAGGACGAACTGAAGAACATAACCTTTGTGGGCGATATCAATGTCCAGATTGCCAAGGCTCTCGGGTGAAGATGTTGTTAAGGTGCTCGTTTCAAAGTTTGTATTTGAGGTCTCCCGTCAAAGGGGAAGCCATGTAATTTTGATTAAACACGTCAATGGACGAAAGGTTGGTGCTGTGGTCCCATTGCACCGTGAACTCAAGCCTGATACCTTAGTAGGTGTCCTCAGGCTGGCGGAGGTTGAGAAAACGAATTCATTAAAGCTTTAGGGGATCCGTAGGTGGTGCCCATGGCGAGGGACGAAGTCAGGAGGATTTTGCCGGCTGATATAAAGCGAGAAGTTCTTATCAAGGACGAAAAGGCTGAAACCAATCCGAAATGGGGCTTTCCGCCGGAAAAGAGGCCGCTCGAGATGCACATGCAGTTTGGCGTAATAAACCTCGACAAGCCACCCGGGCCGACGAGCCACGAAGTCGTTGCATGGATTAAAAAGCTCCTCAACCTCAGCAAGGCTGGCCACGGAGGAACTTTAGACCCGAAAGTCAGCGGGGTTCTACCTGTCGCGATTGGCAGGGCAACCAGAGTTGTCCAGGCCCTCCTTCCTGCTGGAAAGGAGTACGTTGCTCTAATGCATCTTCACGGAGATGTCTCAGAGGATAAAATCTTGACCATCATGAAGGAGTTTGAGGGCGAGATAATCCAGAGGCCACCCCTCAGGAGCGCGGTCAAAAGGAGGCTTAGGACGAGGAAGGTCTACTACATCGAGGTTCTTGAGATAGACGGCAGGGACGTTCTCTTCCGCGCTGGCGTTGAGGCTGGAACATACATCCGCTCGCTCATCCACCACATTGGCCTTGCCCTTGGAGTTGGAGCTCACATGGCCGAGTTGCGTCGCACCAGAAGCGGCCCCTTTAAGGAGGATGAAACCCTCGTGACGCTCCACGACCTCGTTGACTACTACCACTTCTGGAAAGAAGACGGCATCGAGGAGTACCTCAGGAGGGCGATACAGCCGATGGAGAAGGCAGTTGAACACCTTCCCAAGGTGTGGATAAGGGACTCAGCTGTCTCAGCCGTCACCCACGGGGCCGATTTAGCCGTTCCGGGTATAGTAAAGCTCAACGAGGGCATCAAGAAGGGTGATCTTGTCGCCATAATGACCCTCAAGGACGAGCTGGTGGCAATCGGTAAGGCCACGATGACGAGCGGTGAGATGCTCCAGGGGAGCAAGGGCATAGCCGTTGACGTTGACAAGGTCTTCATGCCGAGGGAGTGGTATCCGAAGATGTGGTAGAAACTTTGCCGGGCAAAGGTTGCTGGAGCTAGTGCCCTTTTGTATTCTTTTGTTCGCTCTTTTACTTTTGCTTCTTTTGTTTCGTTCTCGTTGTTTTAGTACGGTTGGAAATTGAATACATTACGAAAGATAAAAGTGCTGTCTAATCCAACTGGTTAAAGGAAAATCTTATATAGTCTCGTGCCCTATTGTTGATGACCACATGCCGGGGTGTTGGTCGTGAACTGGGGGAAGTTTGCTCTTAGCTTTTTCCTCGTTGCTCTTCTGTTGAGTCTGGAGTTGATTGCGGCTCCCCAGGCCATGGGGATGGGCGCGAGCAACTCCAGCGTGACCTTCCGCAGGGCGGTAGTTGCGTGGTACGATGAGAAGGGTAAGCTTGACATGAACGTCACCTGGGTTAACAAGATCATAGACTTCACCAACTTGACGAACAATTCGTGCGTCTGTTCGAACTGCAGTGCCTCGAACGCGAGTGCTAACATCAATGTTTCAGTGGTTACATTATACAACATGACAGAAAAGCGTGAGCAGTTGCTGTTCTTCGGGCTGAACTTCTACAACGGCACGTTTAATTACACGATGTATGCGCTGGTTTATCATGCTGAAAGGAGCCAGTATAATTTCACCCTCGTTACGAGGATATTCACTGACCCAGAGACTGGTGGGTACAGGGTTTTCGTAACTGGGATGAACATTGCTCCGAATGATGAGGATAGGGTTGTTCCCGTTGGTGACGTGATAATTACTGCTGACAATTTGACTCTTTCGGAGTATTATTGGACTCTCGGCAGGGTTCTCATGGGGCTTGGAAGGCACGATGTGACGAAGTGGATCTGGGATAAGAGCGCCCACGAGCTGAGACACTTATCACACCTGGTGAGGCTTAAAATCCCAGAGTATAACCAAGAGAAAGCAGTGGGAATAGCTCTTACGTTTGACTTTAGCGTTGGATGCACGGGCTGTATAGCTTTAGCTGGTTTTCTATGTACAGTGCTGGCTGAGGGTGTGTCTGGTTATCTAGCGTGCACAAAGGCCTGTACCCCCTTCTGTGTAGGTTTTATAGGAGCGGGAGGCATTGGGTTTATAATCTGCATGGGAGTTTGTGGGACAACATGCAACACTTTGCTTAGGGTTATAATAGGAGCAGGGACTTACACAGCCTGTCAGATAGGAGGAGCTTATATCTGTGAAAAGGCAGGATTATGTTAGCTCTTGACTATTTAGGTTGCCAGTATATAACTGGAGGTGCCCGGTATGGTTCCTGTCGAATACCTCCTCGGAGCTGGTTACGGTATTTCGCTGTGGTTGATAACATCTGGACTTCTAAAATACATTAAAGGGCCGGAGTGGTTCGCCTTCGTGCTTGAAAAAGATACGTTGAATCCCCTTCCAGAGGAGGAGCTTCCGGAGGATGTGAGGGAGTATAAAAACAGGCTTGAAGAATCATTTAAGCGGAGTGTACTTGAACGGACAAGAAAAATCGCCATTGTGGAGCTATTGATTGGGGTTGTTCTGTTAATCGTTACTGCGGCTATCACTTTAGCACTGGCGACATAGGATATAAGCGTCTATTCCCATCAGCCGGAGGTGAAAAATGAACACGGTATCTCTTTGCGGGCAGGAATAGAGTCTCGTGGGTACTTCAGCTAGAGGGGGCAAGCTTTAGGGTCCTCCTGGGTCTCATGACCTGGAAAGCCCACAATGGAGGCTCTTCCGAGTACTTGGGAGCAGTTGGATGGGTATGGCTGGTTGTGATCATACTCACGGTGCTTATCGGCTTTAAGTGGCATTAGCCCTATAAACCGCTCTGCCCTTCATCTTTATAAACCCCTCTTCTTACCACTGCACATGGGCCACTACTACTCAGAAGAGCCGAGCACGCCGTTGAAGACCAAAACGATAGAGGTCTGCCTTAGGGGGCAGTGCTTCAAGTTCATCACCGCCAGTGGGGTCTTCTCCTTCGGAAAGCTCGACAGGGGGACGGAACTGCTCATAGAGAGCATGGTGCTCAACGATAACTGGCGCGTCCTCGATCTGGGCTGCGGCTACGGTGCGATTGGAATAGTAGCCTCCCGCTTCGTTGATTATGTAGTGATGACCGATGTTAACAGGCGGGCAGTTGCTATAGCGAAGAAAAACTTAAAAATCAACGGCGTTAGAAACGCCGAGGTTAGGTGGGGAAACCTTTACGGGCCCGTTACGGGTGAGAAGTTCGACACTATCATTACAAACCCCCCGGTTCACGCTGGCAAGGACATCCTGAGGGAAATAGTTATAAATGCCCCACAGCATCTTAACGACGGGGGGTTGCTGCAGCTGGTCGTCCGCACAAAGCAGGGCGCAAACTATATTAAGGCCCTGCTGGAGGAGAGCTTTACCGAAGTGAGAGAGCTGGCTAAGGGGTCTGGCTATCGCGTGTATGCCGGGATCGCCTAGCCTGGAATGGCGCGGGCCTTGAGAGCCCGTGGGCGTTTGCCCGCCGGGGTTCAAATCCCCGTCCCGGCGCCAAAATCCTCTGAGAAAGATGTGGAGGTGTGTTGGTAATGACCGAGAACTTCAGGCACATAGTCCGCGTTGCGGGCGTTGATCTGGACGGAAACAAACAGCTTAGGTGGGCACTGACTGGCATAAGGGGAATCGGAATAAACTTTGCCACGATGGTGCTGAGAGTTGCAGGCATAGACCCGTTCATGAAGGCAGGCTACCTCACCGACCAGCAGGTCAAGCTGATAGAGAAAATCCTCGAGGATCCTGTTGCCCACGGAATCCCCGCGTGGGCAGTGAACAGGCCGAAGGACTACGAGACTGGTAAGGACATGCACCTCATCACCGCCAAGCTTGCCATGGCCTGGCGTGAGGACATCAACAGGCTGAAGAGGATAAGGGCCTACCGCGGCATCAGGCACGAGCTTGGTCTCCCGGTCAGGGGCCAGAGAACGAGGTCGAACTTCAGGCATGGAACTACCGTTGGTGTTAGCAGGAAGAAGAAGTGAGGTGGTGTAAATGGGAGACCCGAAGAGGCAGAGGAAAAAGTATGAGACTCCCTCTCACCCGTGGATTAAGGAGAGGCTCGACCGTGAGAGAGTCCTCATGAGGAAGTACGCCCTCAAGAACAAGAAGGAGCTCTGGCGTCACGAGACCCAGCTCAAGGAGTTCAGGCGTAGGGCGAGGAGACTCCTCGCGGCCCGTGGAAAGCAGGCTGAGATCGAGAGGGCCCAGCTCCTCCAGAGGCTTTACAGGCTCGGTCTACTTCCAGCGGATGCAGTCCTCGATGATGTCCTCTCCCTCACCGTCGAGGACGTCCTTGACAGAAGGTTGCAGACCATTGTCTACAGGAAGGGCTTTGCAAGGACCATAAGGCAGGCCAGACAGCTTATAGTTCACGGACATATCCAGGTTAACGGCCAGGTAATCCGCTCCCCGGGTTATCTCGTCCTCCGTGAGGAGGAAGACGCTATAACCTACGCCAAGGGCTCTCCCTTTGCCAAGGAGAGCCACCCCGAGAGGATGGTTATTGAACAGGCTAAGCAGGGTGGTGAGGCATGAGCGAGGAAGGGCAGGTTAGCATAAAGAAGAAGGAGAAGTGGGGAGTTGCGCACATCTACTCCTCCTACAACAACACCATCATCCACATCACTGATCTCACCGGGGCCGAGACGATCAGCAGGTGTAGCGGTGGTATGGTCGTCAAAGCTGACAGGGATGAGCCTTCCCCCTACGCGGCTATGCTGGCCGCCAGGAGGGTTGCAGAAGAGGCCATGGAGAAGGGTATCACCGGTGTCCACATAAGGGTTCGCGCACCCGGTGGAAGCAAGAGCAAGAGCCCGGGCCCCGGTGCCCAGGCGGCCATCAGGGCCCTCGCCAGGGCAGGACTAAAGATAGGCCGCGTTGAGGACGTTACACCAATACCGCACGATGGAACGAGGCCAAAGGGCGGAAGAAGGGGTAGGCGTGTCTGATCCCCATAACTTCTTTTTTGGTGGTGCACATGGAGCCTAAGTTCGAAATTCTTGAAAAAAAGGAAGATTCTCTGAAGTTCATTCTCCGTGGCGTTGATGTAGCTTTTGCCAATGCCCTTAGGAGGACTATTTTGGCAGAGGTCCCGACTTTTGCGGTTGACGAGGTCGAATTTTTCGAGAACGATTCAGCTCTGTTTGACGAGATAATAGCCCACAGGCTGGCTATGATCCCTCTGACGACGCCACACGCCAGGTTTTCCCTCGATTCCCTGGAACTGGATGATTACACGGTTACCCTTTCACTCCAGGCCGAAGGCCCGGGGGTCGTATACTCCGGCGATCTCAAGAGCGATGACCCCGAAATTAAGCCCGCTAATCCCAATATCCCGATAGTAAAGCTCGCCGAAGGGCAAAAGCTTGCCCTCAACGCCTATGCAAGGCTCGGCCGCGGAAAGGATCACGCCAAGTGGCAGCCGGGCTTTGTCTACTACAAGTACCTCACGAGGATCCACGTGAGCAAAGAAGTTCCTGAGTGGAAAGAACTTAAAGAACTGGCCGAAAAGAGAGGCCTCCCAGTTGAGGAAACTGAAAAGGAGCTTGTGATAGAAACCACCAAGTCCTTCTACCTCCCCCGCAAATTTGAGGCATACGAAGGTGAGAAGATCAGGGAAGAAGTGGTGCCCAATACGTTCGTCTTTACCGTGGAGAGCAACGGAGAACTCCCCGTTGGGGAAATCGTCAGCACAGCACTCAAGATACTCATGAGAAAGAGCGATAGATTTATAAACGAGCTCCATAAATTAGCCGACTGACGCGGGGGTTGCCGAGCCTGGTCAAAGGCGGTGGACTCAAGATCCACTCCCGCAGGGGTTCCGGGGTTCAAATCCCCGCCCCCGCACTATTCACGCTCACCCCGTCCGGACCTGTCGGTTTCCCACTGTGAGAGAGAACGGGAGGTATGATCATGGTCAAGAGAACTGGACCAACTGATGTGAACCTGAGGAGACTCATCCGCTATCTAAGAAAGCGGTCTAACGAAGAAGGGGTTAGGATATGGAAGGACATCGCATGGCGCCTTGAGAGGCCAAGGAGGCAGAGGGCTGAAGTAAACGTCAGCAAAATAAACCGCTACACCAAAGAGGGTGACACCATCATCGTTCCGGGGAGCGTTCTTGGCGCAGGCAAGCTCGAGCACAAGGTCACCGTTGCCGCCTGGAAGTTCAGCGAGATGGCCAAGAAGAAGATAGTCGAGGCCGGTGGCGAGGTTCTCACGATTGAGGAGCTCATCGAGAGAAACCCGAAGGGTAGTGGAGTAATCATAATGGAGTGATGAGCCATGAGGATAATTAACGCTGAAGGACTCATACTTGGAAGGCTCGCCTCAAAGGTTGCCAAGATGCTCCTCGAAGGCGAAGAAGTCGTCATAGTCAACGCGGAAAAGGCCATCATTACTGGAAACAGGGAGGACATCTTCGCCAGGTACAAGCAGAGGACTGAGCTCAGAACCAGAACCAACCCCAGGAGGGGGCCATTCTACCCGAAGAGGAGCGACGAGATCGTCAGGAGAAGCATCAGGGGAATGCTCCCGTGGAAGACAGACCGCGGAAGGAAGGCCTTCAAGAGGCTCAAGGTCTACGCTGGTGTTCCCAAGGAGTTAGAGGGTAAGGAGTTCGAGACCATAAGTGAGGCTCACATGTCGAGGCTTGCAACTCCGAAGTACGTCACCGTTGGTGAGGTTGCCAAGTTCCTCGGTGGAAAGTTCTGAGGTGAGAAAGATGAGGGTCATCCAGACTGCTGGTAAAAGAAAGACTGCCATAGCGAGGGCCACCATAAGGGAAGGGAAGGGCCGCGTCAGGATCAACCACAAGCCGGTCGAGATAATCGAGCCTGAGATGGCTCGCTTCGCCATCATGGAACCGCTAATCCTTGCGGGTGAGGAGATCGTCAGCAAGGTTGACATCGACGTCCAAGTGGAGGGCGGCGGCTTCATGGGGCAGGCAGAAGCTGCCCGCGTCGCCATAGCAAGGGCCCTCGTTGAGTGGACCAACGACATGAACCTGAAGGAAAAGTTTATGAAGTATGACAGGACTATGCTCGTTGGTGACAGCAGGAGAACCGAGCCCCACAAGCCCAACCGCTCGACCAAGGGTCCGAGGGCCAAGAGGCAGAAGTCCTACCGCTGATGGCTTTCCTTTAAAAATTTGGGGTGATGAGGTTGATAGTCCCCGTAAGGTGTTTCACGTGTGGCAAGGTCATAGGCGACAAATACTACGAGTTCAAGAAGAGGGTCGAGGCCGGGGAAGATCCGGTTAAAGTACTGGACGAGCTCGGTGTTGAGAGATACTGCTGTAGGAGAACGCTGCTCAGCCACGTCGAGTTAATAGACCAGGTAATGGAGTATAAGGTGTATTAAAAACCACCTTTCTGGGGGGCCGTGGGGTAGCTTGGTCTATCCTCCCGGCTTGGGGTGCCGGAGACCCGGGTTCAAATCCCGGCGGCCCCACCAAAATTTAACCTCACTGGAAGTGGCAGGGTGGTAAGCATGTTCACATATACCCGCTTTGAAAAGGCCCGCATCATCGGAGCGAGGGCGCTCCAGATAGCAATGGGTGCTCCCGTGCTGGTGGACGTCCCAGAGGGGGCTACTCCGCTCCAGGCCGCGATAGTCGAGTTTGAGATGGGGGTAATCCCAATAACAGTTGTAAGACCCGTATGAGGGAATGGGCGATGACCATCATAGAGAACGTAGTGGGCAGGGTTGCAGTGCTCAGGGGTGGTAGGTATTCGGTTGAAGTTGACGTCATAACTACTTCGGGCTTCGGCCGCTTCGCCGCCCCTGTCGATGATAACCCTCAGCTCTACATAGCGGAGGCCCACAGGGCAGTC
Organism: Thermococcus waiotapuensis; assembly: GCF_055384795.1. Lineage (NCBI taxonomy): Archaea > Methanobacteriati > Methanobacteriota > Thermococci > Thermococcales > Thermococcaceae > Thermococcus > Thermococcus waiotapuensis. The sequence continues at coordinate 311,412 of NZ_AP042429.1, forward strand.
AGTGAGGTTGACGAAATAATCGGCCCTGAGCTCATAGGCTTTGACGCAAGCGAGCAGGAGCTCATAGACAGCTACCTTTGGGAGATAGACGGAACGGAGGACTTCAGTCACATCGGTGCCAACACTGCCCTGGCCGTCTCGGTGGCCGTTGCCAAGGCGGCGGCCAGTGTAAAGAAGATGCCCCTGTACAGCTACATTGGGGGTACATTCACAACAGAACTCCCGGTTCCACTCCTTGAGATTATGGGGGGAGAAGACTTCGACTACTATGTCCTGGTAAAGGACATCATGGAGATAACCGATGTTGTTGACGCCGCGGTTAATCTCCTGAATGTTGCAGAGAAGCCTTCGCTTGAGGAACTTTCCAGGGCCAGCGAGAAGGTTGGAAGTGAGCTGGGCCTCGAAGTAACTCTGGGCATAGTCCAGAAGAAACCCCTCTCGATCCAGGAAGTGCTTTCCATCGTTGAGGATTACAACGTTTCCTATATAAAGCCGGTGGGCGACGAAGAGGTGTTCCTTGAGCTAATAGCCGGAACCCATGGAGTTTTTGTCGATGGCGAGTATCTCTTCCAGAGAAAGGGCATACTCGACAGACGCTACTACAATGCCCTGTCCATAAAACCCATAAACCTCGGCACTCTCACTGATCTCTACAATTTAGTCAGCGATGTTAAATCCGAGAGAATAACCCCAATCCTGGCCGAGGCCAGATATGAATCGGCCGACGAGGCCCTTCCCCACATAGCCCTGGGCCTTCGCTGCCCGGCCATTATGCTGGGGAAGGACTCGGTGGCTAAGCTTAATGAACTCAACAGAATTGCTGAGGATCTCGGCGAAAGGGGTAGGTTGATAACGTTTGAAGAATGAAGGAGGTTGGGAAAGATGGAGGAGTATCTGGTTCCGCTCGATCAATACCTTGCCGCGGGTGTCCACATCGGCACCCAGCAGAAGACCGAGGACATGAAGAAGTTCATCTACCGGGTTAGACAGGACGGCCTCTACGTCCTCGACGTCAGGAAAACCGACGAGCGCTTGAGGGTCACCGGCAAGTTCCTTGCCAGGTTTGACCCCGAGAGCATCCTCGCCGTGAGCGTCAGGCTCTATGGCCAAAAGCCCGTCAAGAAGTTCGGCGAGGTCACTGGCGCCAGGACAATACCAGGCCGTTTCCTTCCGGGAACTATGACCAACCCGCAGGTCAGGAACTTCGTAGAACCGGACGTTCTCATCGTCACCGACCCAAGGGCCGACCACCAGGCTGTGAAGGAAGCCGTTGAGATAGGCATCCCGATAGTTGCCCTCGTTGACACCGAGAACTTCCTCAGCTACGTCGACTTAGCAATACCGACCAACAACAAGGGCAGAAAATCTTTGGCCCTCATTTACTGGATCCTCGCAAGGGAGATACTCTACAACAGGAAGGAAATTGAGAGCAGGGAGGACTTCAAGGTTCCGGTTGAGGACTTCGAGATGACGATCGTCAAAGCTTGAGGGGAAACTTTTTAACTCCCCCCACTTAATTTCCCTCGCGCGGGGGTGCCCGAGCCTGGCCAAAGGGGGCGGACTTAAGATCCGCTGCCGCAGGGCTGCGCGGGTTCGAATCCCGTCCCCCGCACCAGCTTTAAGACATGTCAGGATCCTGGGGTGATTACGATGGCGAGATTCCCTGAGGCTGAGGCAAGAATATTTAAGAAATACGTTTGCAAGCGCTGCGGTGCTACTAACCCCTGGAAGGCTGAGAAGTGCAGAAAGTGCGGCTACAAGGGGCTTAGACCAAAGGCGAGAGAGCCACGCGGTGGAATGGCACGCTGAGGTTTTCTATTCTGTCTTTATGTTTTCCGTTTTGCTACGCCTGGGGGATTATCCCTTCAATTTTGAGAGTATCCCTTCGAGAAAAGCTATGCCTTCTTCCAGCAGTTTCTCCCCCTTCGGGGTTAGACGGTAATACTTCCTGAGTGGCTTCCCGACATCACTTTCCTGCCATTCCGAAGTTACGTAGCCCTCTTTTTCCAGCTTGTACAGGACGACGTAAGAACTTACCGTCGCAGGTTCGAACCCAAAGCTTTCCTTTATTCTCTGCTTCAGTTCATAGGCGTACATGGGTCTCTCTTTGAGGAGGCTGAGTACGTATAGCCATAAAACTTCCTTCGTTATTTTAACCTTTAACCTTTCCATTGGGCTCGTCATGCTCCCACCTTCGAGTTTAAGGCTTGTAAAATATTTCAAAACTGTGTAATTTAAACCTTTTGCTCTGGAAAACCTTATTAATTCCCATGTTTCAGTATCTCCGGTGATGACGCATGGAGTTTAGCCTTGGTGGTATGATGGGGGATGTTGGCGTTGGGGGTGTAGCGGGCTTCATCACTGGCTACGCTCTGAAGAAGTTCATGAAAATAGTGATGACTATAATCGGTGCCTATATACTCAGCCTGTTCTGGCTCCAGCAGAAGGGCGTCATAACCATAGATACCCAGAAACTTTTCAATTTGGCTGAGAGTGCAACCTCTCAGACAGTAAGTCTTGTCCAGAAGGCCGTTGGACTTCTTCCGGGGACTGGTGCTTTTATAGCAGGTTTTTACCTGGGGTTCCAAAAGGGATGAAAAAAGGAAACCTCAGACTTTTCCATGGTGGAGTACCTTAATGATTTCCTCCGGGAGGCCTTCGGTCTTTATCTTTTCCTCGATCAGCTTTTTGTTGTACTCGACCTCTATAAACTTCGTGTGCAGGGTCTCCACGTCCACCAGTGCAAACGTTGCCCTGTGTTCTCTCCCCGGGGGGTAACCTATACTTCCAGGGCAGACGACCCTTCCATACCTGGTCATTGCGTTCACGGGGTACCTCGGGGACGAGACGAAGAGTATCTCGTAGTCCTTTACGGGCCTCATTATCGCCTCGTAGTAGCTTGTGGGCTGGTCTGGAAGTACTTCTCCGTCAAAGGGATTAAGCGGGCTTCCATAAACGCCGAAGATGTCGTTTTTCCCTATTTTGTCCACTAAGTAAATCGGTAGATCCCTTATGAACTCTCTTCCCTCGTGTCCGAGCTTTTCCCACGTATACTTTAGGGCCTTTTTGGTGTAGCGGGGGAGATCCAGTTTGTCTATGTACTTCGGGCCCTCCGCGTGCGGGTCGCTTTCCGCGATGATCTGGTCGAATTTACCACGGATCACCTTTACCCTGTTTTCCTTCATCAGGTCCTCCAGCGCGTCAATGGTCTCCTTCGGGTATGGGAAAAGCCCTGTGATGTTGCCCAGGATGTAGTATTTCTCAATTTCATAACCCTCTCCTTTTAGCTCTTCAATCCTTTCGAGGGCCTTCGCGAACGCCGGGAAGTTTCCGTTTATGTTGGCCAGAACAGCCACGTACGTCATCTTCCCACCTCCTTTTTTGTTACCCCTATTTACTAAAAACTGGGGGCTTTTAAGGTTTTCCCTTCACATGCGCCCTAACGTCGCGGGAAGCGGGAACCCCAGAAAACGGTAACGTGCCGGGCTTTGAAGATTCTTAGAAAAATCTCATAAAATAGCAACGTCAGAAATTATGGTGCGGTGGCCGGGATTTGAACCCGGGCCAGCGGCGTGGCAGGCCGCTGTCCTGGACCAGGCTAGACTACCACCGCACTGGCCCGGTACATACTCACTCCCGGCCGCTTTATAAATCTTTCGGTGGCTCCCACGTTAGCCATCCCGGAGGACTATCATGGGCTCAAAGTCCAGCTCCAGTTTCCCGTCCCTGCTCCTTACATCTTCTCCTGTGAGGAGGTTCTTTCCGTTGATCTCCAGTTCGATCTCCCCGATCTTCCCCTCTACGTTGAAGACCCCCGTCGCGTTATCGCACTCCACGACAAGCACACCCTCTTTGGGCGTCCTTACCCTTTGGTTTTCACACTTCAAGGCTTTCTTGATGGAAATAAGCCTCTCGAAGAACCTCAGGAACTCCTCATCGCCGGTCTCCCAGGGTACCGGGTCCTTCTCAAAGAGGTTCGAGGCCTTTTTTATTGCGTATTCCTGGCCGGCATAAACGAGTGTCGCTCCCTTGAGCATAAACGTAAGCGCAGTCCAGTTCCTGAGCCTGAGTTCATCCCGGAATATGGAGGCCGCCCTTGGAGTGTCGTGGTTTTCCAGGAAACGGAGCTTCGCGTAGTCCGCTGGATACAGCGCCTCTTGGACGTTTAGATACTCGGCATAGCTCCCGAGGCCTTTCTTCCCCCTCAGGTAGGCTTCAAAGACTTCCCTGCCGTCGTGGTCGTAGGTGAGGTGAAAAGCCGCGTGCATCTCCGGATCAGAGTGAACCACGAAACCCCTAGATCTGAGCCAGAGCAGGAAGGAAGGATGTACCGTCTCGGCAAGCCAGAGGATGTTGGGGTTCACCTTGGAAACCTCTTCCCTCGCCTTCTTCCAGAACTCGAGGGGAACCAGGGGGGCCACATCGCACCTGAAGCCGTCCACGTATCTGGCCCAGAACTTGAGGGTCTCTATCTGGTATTCCCAGAGCTCTGGCTTGGAATAATCAAGGTCATAGATGTCACTCCAGTCCGGAACCTTCCGGGAAGGGGCTCCGTTTTCCCTGTAGAACCACTCGGGATGCTCGTGGAACAGGATGGAGTCCCGGGAGGTGTGGTTGTATACAACGTCTACCATGACTTTCAGGCCAAGAGAGTGTGCCCTGTCAACGAAGGCCTTGAAGTCCTCAAAGGTTCCAAGCTCCGGGTTTATAGAACGGTAGTCCTTTATGGAGTATGGAGAGCCGAGGGTTCCCTTCCTTCCCTCTTCCCCTATTGGGTATATGGGCATGAGCCAGACGTAATCCACGCCGAGGGACTTTATCCTTGGAAGATCATCCATCAGGGCTTTGAGGGTTCCTTCTTCGGTGTGGTTCCTGGGGAAGACCTCGTAGATTACCAGCTTCTTCGGGTTCATGGTATCACCGACGGTGTTACACATTTCCCGAGATAAAGTTAACGTTCCTTTGACATTGCATGGTTCGACAACGGCAGAAAAGTTAAATTTATAAGGCGTCCTCAGGAATGTTAGCGGGCGTGCCCCGGTGGCCTAGCCAGGATAGGGCGCGAGGCTGCGGACCTCGCGGTCCGGGGTTCAAATCCCCGCCGGGGCGCCAGAACAGTTTTCACGGCAAACCCAAAACCCTTCTTATGAGGGCTATCTCTTTCTCGTTTAGGGCGTTGCTTGCCACAACATAGAGGCTTGATCCATGGAGAGCCGTTACGTCTCTTACCTGCCCTAAGAACTTTAGGGTTGGTTCCAGTCCGTTTTCTATTATGAGGTACTCGATTCCATCAACTATTACCCGGGACTTGTTTGTTGCCACTTCCCTCTCAATTATTGCCACAATCTTATACAGATGTCTCGGGTTAACCGCGTGGGGACTCTGCGTTTCGACCGTTGTAAGCCAGAGGGGTTTTATTTTTCCTGTCGGGACCTTTAAATTAGAGAGGAGGACTTTTGGTGGAATTCTGCCAACAAAAAGGACTGGAGACCACTTAGATACAGAGAGAAGCACATCCCCAAGCTCCACTGGTGAAATTATTCCGGTGCTTTCATCAACGTTCCTTTTCGCTCCCCACGATTTTGCCAGCCTTGAGAACATCATATCAAGTCCCAGAGAAAGTTGTAGTTTTTGTATAAAAGATTATCGGTTTTTGGCACTTGTCATAACATTGAGTTCCATTGTATTCGCATAGTTTGCCTGGACGTTTGAATACATTTGGGATAAAACCGTTAGGGGGGCAAACAAAAAGCATCACAAAAAGTGAAACGAGCTGAAAATTCATTCCCTCTGGCAAAGCTCCAGGAGAACACCTGTTACCGCCTTCGGGTGCACAAAGGCTATCTTTGCCCCACCGGCGCCTATCCTCGGCTTCTCGTCTATGAGCTGGTAGCCCTTCTCCTTCAGCTCCCTGAGGTGTTCCTCAATGTCATCAACGCCGAGGGCTATGTGGTGTATACCCTCACCGCGCTTCTCTATGAACTTCGCTATGGGTGAATCCTCCGCAGTTGGCTCCAAAAGCTCTATCCTGCTCTCCCCTATGTGAATTATTGCAGTCCTGACCTTCTGATCCGGAACCTCCTCAACCTCGTCAACCCTGAGGCCGAGGCCTTCCCATACCTTCATGGCCTCCCCAAGGTTCCTGACGGCTATACCAACGTGGTCTATTTTCTTAAACATGCCATCACCTCCAGAGGTCCTCCTTAAGTTTCTCCATGACGATTTGAGAAGCCGAATACGAGTCAAGCTTCCCCTCCACGACCCCGTCAATAAGCTCTTTGGCCTCTCCCCCCGCGAGCCTCTCCTCGACTTTCCTCGCTATCGAGGAGGTTATTATGGTCTTTACCTCCTCCCTGGCCCGGAAGGCCCTGCGCTCCCTTAACCTTCCACTCGACTCCATGTACTCTCTATGCCGCTTTATGGCCTCCCAGAGGGGTCTGACTCCATTAAGGGTGAAGGCCGTCGTTTCTACTATCGGCGGCTCCCATCCCAGTTCCTTCCACCTGTCCATTTCGAACTCGAGGGCCATCTTGAGCTCAAGGTAAACTATCTCCACGCCTTCCCTGTCGGCCTTGTTGATGGCGAATACGTCGGCGACCTCCATGAGGCCGGCCTTTATCGCCTGAACCCCGTCGCCAAGTCCGGGAACGGTTACGAGAACAACCGTGTCGGCGGTCTTGACGATGTCCACCTCTATCTGCCCGACTCCAACCGTTTCAACGAATATTAGATCGTAGCCAGCGGCGTCGAGAACCTTTATGGCGTCGTTGGTAGCCTTTGCCAGACCCCCAAGGGCGCCGCGCGTTGCCATGCTTCTTATGAATACGCCTTCGTCGGTCGAGTGCCTCTGCATCCTTAACCTGTCTCCCAGCAAAGCCCCGCCGGTGAAAGGTGAAGTTGGGTCAACGGCTATGACGCCGACCCTGTGCCCTTCATCCCTCGCGAGCTTTATGAGCTTGTCGAGGAGGGTTGACTTTCCGGAGCCGGGTGGGCCGGTTATTCCAACGACGTAGGCCTTTCCGGTGAGGGGGGATATTCTTTTCACTATCTCCTTGGCTTTCTCCTCGTCGTTCTCGACGAGGGTTATCAGCCTGGCTATCGCCTTCTTGTCGCCTTTGAGGGCAAGTTCGATCAAGTCGTCGAGCTCCTCAGTCATAGGCATCACTGGAGAAATTATCCAGGGATAATATAAAGCTAAGCCCTGAACCTCTTGAGGTTTTCGACGGCTTTGTCAACGGCCTCTATTATGGTTTTCAGCGGCGTTCCGGGGCCAAAGACCTCGAAGACCCCCATCTTTTTGAGCTCCTCAGCGTCGTCGGGTGGGATTATTCCGCCGGCAAAGACGGCAACGTCCTCCCCGGGCTTCAGCCCTTTCTCTTCCAAAAGCCTGAGTATCTTCGGGATGAGAACCATGTGCGCCCCGGAAAGTACGCTTATTCCAAGGACTGCGGCATCTTCCTGGATAACTGTCTCGACTATCTGCTCGGGCGTCTGCCTTATCCCAGTGTAGATGACCTCATAGCCTGCCTCCTTGAGGGTCCTCGCAACGACCTTTGCCCCCCTGTCGTGGCCGTCGAGGCCGGGCTTCGCCACTACAACGCGCACCTTTGAGCGCTCCACCATGAGCACCACCACTCCTAATGGTCTCCGCCGTATTTAAAGGTTTGTCAAAGTTCAAGGTTAGGTTTTACGTTGGATATTTTGTCCAACAATAAGAGGCTTAAACCCCTCATCCAACATCACCCGGTGTTTGCCATGAGGTTCCCCCACGACACCCATACGCACACGGTTTACTCGGACGGCATTGGCACGGTATCGGACAACATAGCGGCCGCTGAGGAGAAGGGGCTGAGGGTTCTCGCAATAACCGACCACAGCCACTACCTTGAGCCGAAGACCCTGAACCGCTACGTCCGCGAGGTAAGGCAGTGGGCGGAAGATTCTGAGGTCGTGGTCCTGGCCGGGGTGGAAGGGAACATAACGGAAAACGGCGTCGACGTCCCTGCTTTTATGGCGAAGAAGCTCGACTTCGTTATAGCGAGCGTTCACGAGTACCTTGAGACTCCCGGGCAGTACCTGGAGCTCGTCAAAATTGCTCTGATGGACGAGGAGGTTGACGTCATCGGCCACTTCGGGGCCAACTTTCCGTACACGGGCTTCCCCGGGGCGGAGGAGATTGGGGAGATCCTCGAGCTTGCGGAAGCGAACGGAAAGGCCTTTGAAATAAGCTCCCGCTACAGCGTTCCGGAGCTTGACTTCGTGAGGGAGTGCATAAGGAGGGGAATAAAGCTCACCCTCGCGAGCGACGCCCACACTCCAGGGGATGTGGGGAGTGTAAAGTGGAGCGAGAGCGTGTTTTTAAAGGCGGGCGGAAAGAAGGAGGACCTCCTCTTCGAGGAGTTTCTGTAGTTTCGATTCTTCTGATTTCAATTCTCCCAGAGTCTGGGGGGACGTTCCGTCCCCCACACCCCCTCGAAGTTTGCCGGGACTTCCATCAAAGCCCGGTTAGAACCGTGTTCTTGTCTTTCAATTTTCCCAGAGTGTTATTGCAACAGAGAGGTGGAGCATCGCCCACCTAGTGCGGTTCTTGTTTCCATTCTCTCAGAGTCTTATTGCAACACATACCCAGGCGGGAGGTTCGTGGTTATCGAGAGCAAGTTTCCATTCTCTCAGAGTCTTATTGCAACCAGAGCACATTAGCAAGTCGCGTGAGTTTTTCACGGTTTCCATTCTCTCAGAGTCTTATTGCAACATGGGTGTGCACAAAGTGCAAAAAGTGCACAAAGTCGTTTCCATTCTCTCAGAGTCTTATTGCAACAGGGGAAGTAACTCAAGCACGTTCATACGCATCCCCCCTGCGTTTCCATTCTCTCAGAGTCTTATTGCAACGGTGTTTGTTGATGTGGTTGGTAGGGGTGTTCTTGAGTTTCCATTCTCTCAGAGTCTTATTGCAACGTTCCCGGAAGGAACATCATTGTTAGAGTGGGGAGAGAGGATGTTTCCATTCTCTCAGAGTCTTATTGCAACTGCAACCCAGGTTAACCCCCTGTTTTTCTGCTCGCCTTCACCGCGTTTCCATTCTCTCAGAGTCTTATTGCAACTACATTGTTCAGTCTATTAGGGATGGTATTGTGATAAGAGTTTCCATTCTCTCAGAGTCTTATTGCAACATGCTACATTAAGGACTTTACTGAAGCAGTCGCGTCGTTTCCATTCTCTCAGAGTCTTATTGCAACGTCCCGGACTCCCCAAAGAAAGGAGGTGAAGGAGATGCTGTTTCCATTCTCTCAGAGTCTTATTGCAACTGATGCTAGCGAGTGCACTGGCGAACAAAAAGGTACAGGGTTTCCATTCTCTCAGAGTCTTATTGCAACTATGATATGTGCGTGAGTCTTTTGTGCTGTTGAGTGAGGTTTCCATTCTCTCAGAGTCTTATTGCAACTATTGGGCAAATAGTTAAGTCCTTGTTACCGTCAATGCGGTTTCCATTCTCTCAGAGTCTTATTGCAACAAAAGTTTATATACTCTTGATTAGTTAATATCTAGTGGTTTCCATTCTCTCAGAGTCTTATTGCAACACTCATAAAACTCATCCGTCTCCTTATACACCTTATTGTTTCCATTCTCTCAGAGTCTTATTGCAACTTCATAGTACCCCTGCTGGGTCTGGTAGTAGGCGAGCTGTTTCCATTCTCTCAGAGTCTTATTGCAACAGTGATTATGATAAGAGGGGTTATGTTTTGTTTGTTCCGGTTTCCATTCTCTCAGAGTCTTATTGCAACTAACTTTGAATGGAGTTTATAAGAATAATTCGTATCCTACGTTTCCATTCTCTCAGAGTCTTATTGCAACTATAGAGTGAGATAATGATGACTCAGTTACTTGTGTTGGGTTTCCATTCTCTCAGAGTCTTATTGCAACGAGCAGGGAAGCCGCCAGGAAACTTGCGCTCAGGTATGGTTTCCATTCTCTCAGAGTCTTATTGCAACCAGTCGATACAAATCGAACTAAACCCGAACAAGCTGTAGTTTCCATTCTCTCAGAGTCTTATTGCAACTTGGTGAAAACTCGTCGGTTACGGTATATATGCTTGTGTTTCCATTCTCTCAGAGTCTTATTGCAACAGAAGATGGAGTATGTTGATATGATTACTAATACGACTGTTTCCATTCTCTCAGAGTCTTATTGCAACTTACGTTCTTCCCGAACGTTACTGAGACTCTCCCGCGTTTCCATTCTCTCAGAGTCTTATTGCAACTCCTTGGTATTACTCAGATGCAGGAGGCGGAAAAATGGTTTCCATTCTCTCAGAGTCTTATTGCAACGCAAGAGCGGCGGAGTTGAAGTGGAAGTTCGAGTTCGTGTTTCCATTCTCTCAGAGTCTTATTGCAACCTGGTGTTAGATTTACATGGAATGGGACGATTCCAGACGTTTCCATTCTCTCAGAGTCTTATTGCAACTTGAGGTTGTTGATAATGGGGTTGTGGTGCCGCCTTAGTTTCCATTCTCTCAGAGTCTTATTGCAACGTGTCGGCGGGAATGAGTATTACAGTTGGTCAGTATACGGTTTCCATTCTCTCAGAGTCTTATTGCAACCCTGGCAAAAGCACGCCTGCAGGCGCTTCTTGAGCAGGGTTTCCATTCTCTCAGAGTCTTATTGCAACATGGGAAAAGTTGGGAAAACGGGAACGGAAATGGGAGTTTCCATTCTCTCAGAGTCTTATTGCAACGGGAAAGATGGTGGAGGAGCAGGTCTTGAAGCGGTTCCGTTTCCATTCTCTCAGAGTCTTATTGCAACACAAGAACTTATCAAGGCAGTTGCCCCCGCAACCGTTAGTTTCCATTCTCTCAGAGTCTTATTGCAACCCCCTACCTTTCTACCCAACCTACGAATGTATATGGTTTCCATTCTCTCAGAGTCTTATTGCAACTGTCAGTGATGATGAATTGATTAGAGCAAAGGTTCAAGGTTTCCATTCTCTCAGAGTCTTATTGCAACGTACGTTGTCGCAGTGGTTCTCTTTGTGCCAAAACCGCAGGTTTCCATTCTCTCAGAGTCTTATTGCAACTGGGACAGCGTTGAGGGATACGTAAAGGATTTCCCGGGTTTCCATTCTCTCAGAGTCTTATTGCAACATTGTTTGGGTGGTGTGTTGGTTTTTTGTTTTTGTTGTGTTTCCATTCTCTCAGAGTCTTATTGCAACGAGTTAGTCTTTGTAAGGGAGGCAGGGCAAGACACGGTTTCCATTCTCTCAGAGTCTTATTGCAACGAGTATATTTTGTGTGCTGTTGAGTGTGAGTATTGTGAGTTTCCATTCTCTCAGAGTCTTATTGCAACATTATTTTTCCCAACAGGGCTGGACAGAGAGCTCAGTTTCCATTCTCTCAGAGTCTTATTGCAACCAGAATAACCATTCAACCCAGCTCCAACATCAACATAGTTTCCATTCTCTCAGAGTCTTATTGCAACAAGTTTGGTGATGAGATTAATCGTTTTGATGAGTATGTTTCCATTCTCTCAGAGTCTTATTGCAACTGGGAGGTTTGTGACTGTTGGGAGGCATGAGTATAGTTTCCATTCTCTCAGAGTCTTATTGCAACGAAACAACAAAACCAACACAACACACACAAACCCACACACAAGTTTCCATTCTCTCAGAGTCTTATTGCAACCATTGAAATTTCATTGTATTTTCATAAGAGTTATTATGTGTTTCCATTCTCTCAGAGTCTTATTGCAACAGGGCGGGTTTCTCCTCAGTTTGTCCTGCAAGACCATATTAATCCCCGGATTTTATAAGTTTTTCTGTGGAGGGGTCTTAAAAGAGCCCCCAAAAGACCGGATTTCCGGCTATTGAAAGGCCAAACTCAACGGACAAAACCATCCCTCGGGGCTTTTCCCACAATGTACCCTTATGAGCACGAGACTTCCAAAGGGAGAAAAAGAGCTCAAACAGGCAAAAATGGCGTTTAAACCCTTTAAACTCAAAAAACTCCGATTTCCATAGGAAGGGCTGGATTCCAGGCTCTTCCCTTCCTCCGTTCAAAGCTCCGAAAAAAATTCGTTACAAAATGCACAAAAACCTGTAACAAAATGTTAGATAATAACAAAAGGTTACTAAAGACTTCCAGGGGGCTCGGAGCCGTCTAAATCGCAGTAAAACCGGCCAGAAAGGGCAAAATCTCAATAAAAGGAACGTCATCGTGATATGACTTCAAAGCCCAGCTCCCTGAGCTTCCAGATTATCTCCATTGGAAAACCAACGACGTTGTAGTAGTCCCCCTTTATCCACTCGACGAAGAGGCCCCCGAGCCCCTGTATCCCGTAGGCCCCCGCCTTGTCCATCGGCTCGCCCGTGGCTATGTAAGCCCTGATGATCCCGTCGTCCAGCTCGCGGAACTTAACCTCCGTGACCACTGCCCCGCAGTGCTCCCTTCCCTCGTGGATTATGCAGTAGCCCGTCGTGACCCTGTGAACCCTGCCGCTGAGGAGTTTTAGCATTTCGTAGGCCTCGTTATCGTCCTTCGGCTTACCAAGAATTCTCCCCTCCACGCTCACGACGGTGTCGGCTCCAATGACCGTTCCGCCAGCCCTGGAGTGGACTTCCCCCGCCTTTCTCCTGGCCAGCCCCAGTGCCACCTCTTCGGGATCGGTGAGGGAGCACTTCTCGTCGGCGTTGCTTGGCATCACGGCAAAGTCCTTTATGAACCTCGCCAGTATCTCCCTCCTTCTCGGTGAAGCCGAGGCAAGCACCAGCATGGCTTAACCCCCGAAAAGTCATTAAAGGGGAAGAGCTACCTATGAGGGCGATGACGAGGATTTCGCTAGCTGAGGTGTGATGACTACCCTCGCAGCCGAGCCCATGAAGGGCAGAATGTCCCCCGGAAAAGGGGGTTAAAAGCCTGTCTCATGTGCTGGCCCATATCTTTATGCCCGCTTCGATGAGCCTCTTCAGCTCCTTCCCTATCGGCGTGCTCGTGCTCACCTTCACGAGGCCCTTCTTGTTCGGTGTTGCGGTGAAGATGTACTGCTCTCCCCCGTAGAACTTGAGGGGCTTTTTCGCGTGGTCAGGCGAAACTCTGAGGACGATCGTTTTCTTCTTTGCCTCGACTTCAACGGGTATCTCCTCCTTCGGCTTCTCCGCTTCCCTCTCGGCGAAGCTCTTGACGTCGATGCTTATTCCCACCTTCTTCTCCAACTCGCTTATCCTCTTGCCCTTCTTTCCGATTATGGTTGGAATGTCGAACTCGTCGGCGTAGATAACTGCCTTGTGCGGGCTGACTATCTCGACTTCCGAGTAGACATCCGGCAGAAACTTCTTTATCTCCTGCTTGAGCCTCCTCTCCGCGAGCTTCAGGGCGGGGGCCTTCTCCTCCTTCTTAACGGGAACGACGCTTACCTCCTCACCGTAGGTGTATATCTCGTACTCAAGCTCGCCCGTCTCGAAGTCCCTGACCTCTATGACTGGCCTTGCCAAGTCCTCTTCCTTCATGCCGCTCGGCACCTTGACGAGGTACTCCAGCGTCAGAACCTTCGCAACTTTACCGGCCTTGATGAAAATTACCGTGTCGACTATCTGCGGTATCATCCCGAGCTCGACCCTGCCGATGAACCTCTGAATAGCGTCGATGGGCTTCGTGGCGTGAACCACCCCCACCATTCCAACGCCTGCTAACCTCAAATCGGCGTAGACCTTGAAGTCGCTGGTCTTTCTCATCTCGTCGAATATCGTGTAGTCCGGCCTGACGAGGAGGAGGATATCCCCGGTCAGCTCCATCCTGCCGTTTAGGGCTGTGTACTGCGTTATCTCCTCGCTGACCTGTAAATCCCTCGGCTTCTCCATCGTCTTGACGATTTTACCCATGGAGGCGTACCACTCGGCCAAAGCCTGAGCGAACGTTGTCTTTCCCTCGCCCGGGGCGCCGGCCACGATGACCCCGGCCGCTTTGTCCTTAAGGCGCTCCATGAGCTCTTTGCTTAGCTCGTAGTCCTCTATGCTGAGCTTTTTGACCGGTCTCACCGCGGTTATCTCTATCCTGTCAGCGAAGGGCGGTCTGGCTATGACTATGCGGTAGTTCCTGAGCTGAACGACCGTCACTCCTGGCTCGTCCATCTCTATGAAGCTCTCCGGGTCGCGCCTGGCGCGCTCTACAATGTCGTTGGCAACCTCCTCGAGCTCTTCATCTGTTAAAGGTTCGTCTCTGACGGGAACGAGCTTCCACTCGCCGGGTTTGCCCCTCTTGGCGAGCGGCCTTATACCAGCTTTGAGGTGGACGCTCATGGTTGTTTCATCGAAGAAGTCCTCAAGGCGGTGCCTGAGCTCTTTCTTGGCGGCAAGGTAAATTACATCTATCCCCTTGGCTATGGCAACGTCCCTCTGAACCTGATCGCCGGTTATGAGGGTTGCACCGAGCTCCCTCGCGGCCTCGCGCACCATGTGGTCTATCTCACCTGCCTTGGCCCTTCTAATCTGCCAGAGCTCCGGTCTGCCGCCGTAGAACTCAAGGAGTATCTCCTCTCTGTCGGCCATCTCGCGGAGCTTTTTGAGCTCTTCAAGGCCGACATGGCCAATGGCTTTCCCCTCGTTGGCCTGGTGCTCTATCTCCGCTATGACCGCCTCCGGGATAACCACCTTAACCTTCTCACCGAGCGTTGAGAGGAACTGGGTCAGCCTGCCATCAACTATCACGCTCGTGTCTGGAACGAACACTTTCATTTTCTCACCGGAACTGGGTGGTCGGATGCCTTCATAAAGTTAGCGTGCCTCAAAGTTCATAAAGATGGAAAACAAACTTTCCAGCGGTGAGCTCAATGGGGCATCTGATATCAATAGCGAGCGGTAAAGGTGGGACTGGGAAAACGACGACGACTGCAAACCTTTCAATAGCCCTTGGAAAGCTTGGCAAAAAGGTTCTGGCGGTTGATGCCGACCTGACGATGGCCAATCTCAGCCTGGTAATGGGTATTGATGATGCCGAACCGACCCTACACGACGTTCTCGCCGGGGAGGCAACGGTCGATGAAGTGGTATATCAGACACGTTACGAAAACGTTGATCTGATTCCCGCAGCTATAGACTGGGAGCACGTTAAAAAAGCTGACCCCAGAAAGCTTCCCGTGGTTATAAAGCCCCTGAAGGACAGGTACGATTTCGTCTTAATAGACTGCCCCGCCGGCCTTCAGATGGACGCAATGAACGCCATGCTTAGCGGTGAGGAGGTAATCTTAGTCACCAACCCCGAAATCGCGTGCATAGCGGACACCATGAAAGTTGGGATAGTCCTCAAAAAAGCTGGTTTGGCCGTTTTGGGTTTTGTTCTCAACCGCTACGGAAGAAGCGAAAACGACATCCCTCCTGAGGCCGCTGAGGAGGTCATGGAAGTTCCCCTCCTGGCCGTGGTTCCAGAGGACCCCAAAGTCAGGGAGGCAACCCTTGAAGGAGTCCCTGTTGTGGAGTACGCCCCGGAGTCGGAGGGTGCCAGGGCTTTTATGAAGCTGGCCGAGGAGGTTATCAGAATAGCGGGCTTTAAGGCAAGGGTCATGTAATGAGGTGGTGCGATGATACTGATTTTTCTGGGTACGGCAGGTAGCGGAAAGACAACCATAACCGCGTCCTTCGGGGAGTATCTTGAGAAAAACGGTAAATCAGTCGGTTACGTCAACCTGGACACCGGGGTTAAGAAACTCCCCTACAGGCCGGACATCGACGTCCGGGATATAATAACCGTTGAAGAACTTATGAAGGAGGGCTATGGGCCAAACGGGGCCATAGTTGAGAGCTATGACAGATTGCTTTCCCACGCTGAGGGGATAGTCGGGGGAATACTTGAACTTGATGAAGAGCGCGACTACCTCCTTATAGACACTCCCGGGCAGATGGAGAGCTTTCTCTTTCACGATTTTGGTATCAGGATTACGGAGCACCTGAGCGAGCCGCTGGTCGCGTACCTCTTCAGCCCCGAGATCCTGAAGAAGCCCCGCGACTACTGTTTCGTCAGGTTCTTCGCCATAATGATAGCCCTCCGTCTGGGCACGACAACGGTTCCCGTCCTCAACAAGGTCGACTTAATTAAGGAAGAACTGCCCTCGATAAGGCGGCTCCTTGAGGAGGTAGATTATTTAAACGCCCGCCTTAGGCTCGATCCATCCATGCAGGGCCTTTTGGCGAGCAGGATATGTTCTTTTCTTCCAGAGGTTTCTTCCCCGGTTAGGGTTGTTTACGCCTCAGCTAAAACCGGCGAGGGGTTTGATGAGCTGGAAACCCTTTCCTATGAACACTATTGCACCTGCGGAGATTTGACCTGAGTTCCTGGACAGATGTTCACATCCTGCAACTTTTTTTGGAAAACCTCTCCAAGTTGGAATTGGCAAAGCTTATCTGGCATCCCCCCAACTGCGCCGGGGGAGTGCCATGTGCCTCATCGCGGGAGGAATGGGATTAAATCTTAAGGATAAGTTCATCCGCATGATCCTTGCCGGGAAACACAGGGGTCCTGATTCCTTTGGCGTTTGGACTGATCTGGGAGTTTTCAAGTCGGGGGACTTTTCAAAGATCGGTGAAATCCCCGAGGGAAGCGTGGGTCTTCTTCAGTGCAGGCTGGCAATGACGGGATCGAGGGACTTCGCACAGCCCTTTTTCAATGACATCGTTCTCGTTCACAACGGAGAGATCTACAATCACCGCCAGCTCAGGGATTACCTTGAGGGCAAGGGCGTTGAATTTGAAACCGACGTTGACAGCGAGGTTGTGCTCCGCCTCCTCGAGTACCTCATTTCAGGGGGCCTGAGCGTTCACGAGGCCGTTAAGAGGGCCATGATAATGATGAACGGTGACTACGCCATTGCTTTCCTTTGGAGGGGCAGTATCTACCTGTTCAGGGACCCCGCCGGTATAAGGCCCCTTTACTTTTCCCCCGGCGGCTTTTTTGCCAGTGAGAAAAAAGTTTTGTGGGCAATAGGGGAGAAAGCCGTCCCCGTTGGGCCCGGTGAGCTGGTGAGACTCTCCCCCGGGGGTGCCGATAGGAAAAAAGTTCTTGACATAAGAGAGCTTCCCTGGTGCAGAAAAGAATTCACCGAGGAAAGGGCTGTTGGGGCCCTGGTTAAATCCCTCGAGTGCTCCGTTAGGATGAGGGTTGGCCCCAGAACAGGGGTTCTCTTCTCCGGTGGTCTGGACAGTTCAATAGTCGCTTACTTAGCTTCAGAGTTCTCAGACGTTACCCTCTACACCGCCGGCGTTGAGGGTAGCGAGGACGTTGAGTGGGCCAGAAAGGCCTCTGACGAGCTCGGTATTCCGCTGAAGGAGAGGCTTTTCACAGAAGAAGACGTTGAAAACGTCATTGAAAAGGTCATCTTCGCCATAGAGGAGCCCAACTTCATGAACCTTGCCATAGGGATTCCCCTCTATTTTGCCACGGCCCTCGCCGCTTCCGATGGCCTTAAAGTCCTGCTCAGCGGTCAGGGCGCCGATGAACTCTTCGGTGGCTACGCCAGGTACATTGAGAATCCTGAGCTGATGGAGAGGGACCTTCTTGAGCTGGGCGAGAGGAATCTGACCAGAGACGACAAGATAGCTATGCTCAACGGCGTTGAAACCAGGTATCCCTACCTTGCACTTCCACTCATGGGGCTGGCCCTTAAAATGCCGCACAGCATGAAGATCAAAAACGGCGTCAGGAAGTTTATTCTTAGAAAAGCCGCCGAGAAGATGGGCCTTCCCGCCGATCTGGTTTGGAGGGAGAAAAAAGCCGCCCAGTACGGTAGCGGTTCCCAGAAAATCCTGATGAAACTGGCTAGGGAGAAAAAAATGAAGCCCGGTGAATTTGCTGAGTTCCTTTTCCGGAAAGTCTTTGGTTCAGTGGGTTGGCCTTGAGAGCCCCTCCGCTTCGTGGAGCAGTTCAACGACCGGTCTTAGTTCCTCTGTGTTTAGCAACACGGAGTTTAGCAGGGTAATTGCCCTTGAGGCGTCTCCCCTTTCGATGTAGTAATTGGCTTCCTCAGCGACAAGTAGGACGTTTTTATCTTTTTTCTCAGCTCCATAAACCTTCAGGATGGCGGCCCTCATGAGGGCTTTGGTTTTTAAGTCTCCAATCCTGCTGAGTGCTTCCCTGTATGCTTTAAAAGCCTCTTCCGTTTTTCCTATCAGGAGGAGGGCCTGAGACAGTTCAAGGAACTTTTCTCCTGCTTTTCTCTCGTCCCCCTCTTTTTGATGGGAAGTTATGACCTGATAAAGCATTCTTGTGTTGTTTAAGCCTATTAGCTTGGCCCTGTTTGCGTTTCCTGCCAGAAGATACGCGTACTGGGCTTCGAGGAGATAGCTGGTTGTCTCGTCCAGGTCGCCCTGAGAATAGGCGATCTTGCTGGCCTTTTCATAGTTTTTGGCGGCGGTGTCCATCATCTCAATGTACTGGGAACCGTAGTCGAAGAGCTCCAGAACGTAGGTGGCGACCCTGTAAAAGGCCTCGGCGGCCTTTCCGATTTTTCCATCTTGGAGCGTCTTCTCGGCCAGTTCCCCGTATATGGTTATTAGAATGTCGGCGATCCTCTTGATCGATTCTTCGTCCTCGAGTAGCTTATAGTACCTGAAAGCATCTTCGTACGTTTTGATAGCCAGTGAGATGTTTTCGTTTTCCCTGTAGGTATTGGCCAGGTCCTCGTAAATCTCCGCGAAGTATTTCGCATATTTTTTGAGGTTCTTTTCGTCCCTTATGGTCGCGAAAATAGAGAGGGTTTTTGAGATGTACTCGCCGAGCCTGTCCGTATCAACTTCCAACTTTTCCAGCTCCCTCTCAATGAGTTCTATGTAAAGTGAGGCGCTTTTGAGAAGCGGTTTTTTGGCAATATCGGGCTTTTTCAACTTTTCCAGAGAGAAGTACCCGGAGTACTGGTACAGCCTGGCGGCGTCTTCAAGTTTTTTCTCTTCCTCATACTTTTTCGCCGCTTGAAGGATTAGCTTTAACCCTTCCTTTATCTCCCCTTCTTGAAGCTTTTTGAATCCTATCCCCTCGAGGTCCTCGGGTGAGGCGAGGTCTGGAAGGATGGCCAATTTGCTCACCCCGTGATTTAAAGCTTCAATCCCTAAAGTTTGATACGGCCCTTTCTATTTAAGCTTATCCTATACTTTGACAACCCTGTAACCGGCCGCTTTTCTGAGTCGGTTCATCACGGCCATGCCAAGGCCCCTCTCATCGACACCTTCCGCGATTATGATGTTTACTCCCCTTCTGTCCAGTTCCCTCAGGGCTTTGAACAGGTTCCTTGCAACTTCTTCAACGCTGTCCCCAAGGTAGAAAAATTCATCGGCGTCATGTTCTTCCGTGGCCATTACTCCAACTCTAAATCCTTTTTTTCTGTACTCTTCAACGAGCTCGTCTATCTTCTCCCCGACTTTTTCTCTATTGCCTTCTACCACTATCACCTGTGCGTTAGGGGAGTAGTGCTTGTACTTCATCCCCGGGGACCTCGCTATGTCCACTTTCTCTCCCTTCAGGGCCGGATGGATGAGAACCTCTCCGAGTACTTTACTGAGCTCTTCAACGGGGAGTCCCCCCGGGCGAAGAAGTACGGGCACTTCGGACGTGAGGTCTACAACGGTTGACTCAACCCCAATCGGAGTTTCCCCTCCGTCCACTATGCAATCTATCTTCCCGTAGAAGTCTTCAATGACGTGGTCTGCGGACGTTGGGCTCGGTCTGCCGCTTATGTTTGCCGAAGGGGCGGCAACTGGAACGTCGCTGAGCCTTATGAGCTCCAGTGCTATTGGGTGGGCAGGCATTCTCACGGCAACGGTGTCTAAGCCCCCAGTCGTGGTTCTCGGCACGGTATCCCTCGCGGGCAGGACGATTGTCAGGGGTCCCGGCCAGAACTTTTCGGCCAGTTCCCATGCTTTTTCAGGAACTTCCTTTGCCAGTTTTTCGAGCCACTCTACCTCCGCTATGTGAACTATCAGGGGGTTATCAGCGGGCCTTCCCTTGGCCTCAAAAATCCTTCTGGTAGCACTTTCGTTGAGGGCATCAGCGCCGAGGCCATAAACTGTCTCGGTTGGAAAAGCGACCAGGCCACCTCTCTTAAGTATCCCCGCCGCTACGCTCAATTTATCCCTCTGGACTCCTTCCCACATCGGGATCACTATCGTCATACCATATCACCGGGATTGTGCCCTTTTACGTCAACCCTCGGCAGGGGCACGTGGTAGGGCAGGCCCATCTCCTTGGCTATTACGAAGAGCATCGGCGCCGCGGAGTGAGTTATAAAGTTGACGACCTCTGCAAAGACCTCGGGTTTGACTTTTCTCTCGCTTTCCCACGTGTCCAGGATCTCATCGATTTCCTCACTTCTCTGGGGGAGGTACATCACGGCCCCCTCGATGAAGCCCTCAGCTATCTCGGGCCTGTAGGCTATCTCGTACTTGAACAGGATCTCAATACCCTGCGTCTCTCCAGTGGGAGTCCTTATCTCGCCGAGCCTCATATCCTTAACTTTGGGGCTCAAGTTCACTTCTATTCTGCCGCCGAAAAAGGGCTGGATTTTCTTTTCAAACTCTATCCTTGTGATGTTTATGCCTATAACCGGCATTTTCCCCACCTTAGACCTTTTTTGGAGAGGCTTTAAAAAGTTAAAGGGATAGCTAAAGTTATGCCGAGGGAAAAGGTCGTCCGCGTCTGGGACGAGAGAGAGGTAGTTTATTCGCCGAAGAGATGGCGCTACCTGTGGGAAAAGAGGGAGAAAGCCCTTGGGATAATGGAACGCCTTTCCCAGTTCGACCCGCAGCTCTACGGCAGTGTAGCCAGAGGAGACGTTAGGAGAGACAGCGACATAGACATATTCATCCCGATAAAGGTTCCCAGTTACCTCATCGAGTTAGCCTTTGAGGGCCTCGTGAGGAGGAGAAAGATAGTGATGGCAACGCCATGGCACCTCATAAAGGGCGTCATTGAGATAGACGAGGAAACGGCGGTTACGTTTCCCCTAATTGAGCCAACTGATAGGGAGCTTGAGTTTTACCGCTGGGGAGGAACGATTGACATGTGGGGGGTCAAAACCAGAGAGCGCGTTCCCGGGGTGAACAAGAAGCTCATCCTAATAATCCCGACCGAGAGGGGGCACATTGAAAGGGAAGTCGTCGGCAGGGAGAGTGAGGTGGCAAAGCTCCTTGGAGTGAGCATCGACATAGTCACTGAACGCGTCCACGTCCTCACGAGGAGGGACAGAATAGGGAGGACGGGAATTTATCTCAACGAGGAAGTGCCCGACTGGATGAGCTTTGAGGAGGCCCTGAAAATCATCTCCGACCGCGACCCCAACGTGAGGAAGAAGGTCAGGGAAAGGGGAGGGGTTTAGGAGGCACAGGCCCCTGTGCAGAACAATGCCCTGGGAGATTCGGGAAGAAGAAAAATCAATCCTGGCAACACTTCTCCTTCATGCTCGCCGGCAGGATTTCCTTAAAACCGGTATACTTCCAGAGGGCCTTCGGGAGCTTGACAACACCTTCCTCCGTCTGGTGGTTTTCGAGGATGGCCACTATAGCCCTCGAGGTGGCTATGGCAGTCGAGTTGAGCGTGTGGACGAAGCGCGGCTTCTCGTTGGTCTTATCCCTGAAGCGGATGTTCAGGCGTCTCGCCTGCCACTCTGTGCAGTTGCTTGCTGAAACGACCTCCCTGAACTTGCCCTGGCCCGCCATCCAGGCTTCGATGTCGTACTTCTTGGCGGCAACGTAACCGAGGTCACCGGTGCAGATGTTTACCACTCTGTAGGGAACCTCCAAAGCCTGGAATATCTCCTCCGCGTTGGCTATGATCTTCTCGTGCCACTCCCAGCTCTCCTCCGGGCGGGAATAAACAAACTGCTCAACCTTGTGGAACTGGTGAACGCGGAAGATCCCCTTGGTGTCTTTTCCTGCAGTTCCTGCCTCCTTCCTGAAGCAGGGGCTAACTCCTACGTAGAGGAGTGGTAATTCATTTCCGTCGAGGATTTCGTCGGCGTGAAGGCCTGCAAGCGGGTGCTCCGCGGTGGGGATGAGGTAGAGGTCTTCGCCCTCAACCTTGTAGATTACGTCCTCGAAGTCCCCAAAGGTAGTTGCTCCCTCTTCCACGAAGCGCCTCACCATGTAGGGCGGAATCACCGGGGTAAAGCCCTTCTCTATGAGTTTGTCCAGGGCGAAGCGTATCAAAGCCAAATCGAGTATAACCAGCTCGTTGAGGAGGTAATAGAACCTTGCTCCGCTCACCTTCGCGGCCCTCTCAAGGTCGGCCCCCTTCAAAAGTTCGAGCATGTCGAGGTGAATCCTCGGCCTCCAGCTCAGAAGTTCATACTCCATTTTCCCGAGGCTCTGCTCCTTAAAGCTTTCGAGAAAGCCCTCCCAGACCTTTGCTTTACCCCAGAACCTTATCGGGACGTTGTCCTCGTCGCTCTTGCCAACCGGAACGCTCTCGTGGGTGATGTTCGGGAGCCTCCAGAGGTAGTAGTTGATTTTCTCTCTGAGCTCCTCGACTTCCTTCTCGAGTCCTTCAATCTGCTTCGCTATTTCGTCGCTCCTCGCGAGTAAATCTTCCACTGGCTCTCCGGCGTTCTTGCGCTTTCCTATCTCTATCGCCAGCTGGTTGCGCTCCTTCTTGAGCTGGTTTATCTTTCTGAGGTTCTCGCGCCACCTGGCGTCGAGTTCGAGGATTTCATCTATCCACTTGAGCTTCTCAAGCTCGCCGCGCTTGATGAGGTCGCCCCTGACGAGGTCGGGGTTTTCGCGGATGAGCTTTATGTCCAGCATAGTCTTCACCGGGGGATGGAACGGTAAGGAGTTTAAAAAAGGTTTTGATGAGTGGATTGGAAGGGCGACGAAATCAGCCGAATAACGTTACCTCGACTTCTTCCCCTGCCTCAAGTATCTCCACCGTCTCGGGAATCTCAATGAAGCCGTTGGCCTCGACGAAGCTCGTCACAGCCCCGCTCCCCTTCATTATCGGCACGGCCTTTTCGCCTTCAATCTTAACCGGGAGGAACTGCCTTCTCCCCTTGACGGAGAAGACCTTGTGGGCAAGCCTCTTCTTGACTTTCCTTACCTCGCTCTCCCTTCCGAGGAGCCTCCTCAGGAGGGGCGCGACGAGAAGGGTGAAGTTGGTGAGACAGCTGGTTGGGTAACCTGGAAGACCAAAGACTGGCTTTCCGTCCACGACGCCTATTATCGTCGGCTTTCCTGGCTGGATCGCTATGCCGTGTATGTAGACCCTCCCGAGTTTTTCTATTACCGAACTTGTGAGATCCTTCCTTCCACCGCTTGCGCCGCCGCTTATCAATACCATGTCGCACTCGGCAACTCCTTTTATCACCAGATCCGCGAGACTCTTCTCGTCATCCCTCGCTATTCCCAGGAACACCGCTTCCCCGCCAAGCTCCCTCACGGCGTCGGTTATCGCCCTTCCGTTTATGTCATAGATTTTTCCTGGCCTGAGTTCCTCCCCCGGCGGAACTATCTCGTTCCCCGTGCTTATCACCGCAACCTTTGGCTTTGAGTAGACTTTTACCGTGTTGAATCCCAGGGCAGACAGCAGGGCGGTTTCTTTAAACCCCAGTCTTGTGCCGGCTTCGAGAACCAGTTTCCCCCTGGGAATATCGGCCCCGGCTTTCATGACGCCCAGGCTCGGGTATGCTGGTTCGTAGACTATTATCTCATCGTCCTTCCTGTCAACATCCTCAAACTGGATTACCGCGTCTGCCCCTTCGGGGAGCGGGGCACCTGTTGAGACGTAGATAGCTGTACCCGGGGCAAGCTTGATTCTGGGTTCTTCCCCTGCCTGAACTTCTCCTATTACCTTCAGTTCAACGGGGTTGCTTTCGCTCGCCATAAATGTGTCCTGGGCCCTTACAGCGTAACCGTCCACAGTGGCCCTATCGAAGGGGGGAACGTCTATCGGAGAAACGATGTTCTCCGCAAGAACCCGTCCGAGGGCTTCGTCTATTGGTATTTCTTCGACCCGGGGCTTGAGGTTGAACGAGTCCACGATTCTTAAAGCCTCTTCCAGCGGGACTACCTTGAGGAAAGCCATGATATCACCGGGAGAGATAGAACGTGAGCATATAAATCAGTTTTGCTAAACGGAAGCGTTAACAGAATTGTGGCGGACCGGCGGGGCTTCGAACCCCGGACCTGCGGCTTAGGAGGCCGCCGCCCTATCCTGGCTAGGCTACCGGTCCAGACCCGTTTCTTCCCTTCAGCGGAGAGTATTTAAAGTTTACGGTAAACTGTACGGGGTGGTGAATATGGATGACTTGGACTTAAAGATACTCAAACTCCTTCAGGAGAACGCCAGGTATTCCTATCGGGAGATAGCCAAGGAACTCGGCATTGCTGTCGGCACTGTTTACAACCGAATAAAAAAGCTGGAAGATGAGGGAGTTATCAGGGGCTTCTGCGTTGATGTGGACTACGAAAAGCTTGGTTTTGGCCTTACTGCGGTTATCGGGATAAAGGCTAGGGGGAAGGACATAGTAAGAATAGAGAAAGAAATCTCAAAGAGTTCGAGGATAATGCAGGTGTACGACGTTACCGGCGAGTACGACATAATCGTTGTTGCCAAGTTCAGGGACAGAGCGGACATGAATAAATTCGTTAAATGGCTGCTTTCCCTGGAGGGGGTAGAAAAGACGAACACCAGCGTCGTCATGGACATAGTTAAAGAAAAGTTTGCAATCCCCCTGCTCACAGAAGAATAAGGTTATTCTGGTTTTCCAGGAACCTCTTTGCAAAGTCCACCAAGCTTTCGGCTGGGAGTTCGACTCCCCTGCCGTTTACCTTTCCCCTGAACAGGTACTTTCTCACTTCTATCTTTTCGATTGGTTTGAAGCTTGGATCTTCCTCTATAGTGCTTTCCAGGGCTTTATTGAACTCCACCTCGGAGACTTCGATGATTACCCCCTCGATGACAACCTTCTTGCCGCATTCTTCTTCGGGACACTCAAAATAAAAGGGGGAACCGACTTCAGCTTCCACCGGCAGTGTGAGGCCGGCCGTGTTGTAAATCATGAACTTTGCCATAATTCATCTCTCCAGAACCAGGATGCTCTCTACGGGGATTCCGTACTCTTCCCTGAGCCTATCAATTATGTCCCCCACGCTCACCAGAAACACCATCCCGACGGGTTCGGCACCCGCCTGCCTGCAGAGGTCAACGAGTGCTCTCTGGGTCTCTCCGCTCCTGACGACGTCGTCAACGATTAGGACTTTCTCCCCCTTCGACAGCGCCCACGATGGGAGATATAGGGTTGTTATGCTCCCCGAGGCGCTCGGGACATAGTTGACCTCGTAAAACTTCTCCACACCGACCTCTTTTTTCTTCTTGGCGT
Organism: Thermococcus waiotapuensis; assembly: GCF_055384795.1. Classification (NCBI taxonomy): domain Archaea; kingdom Methanobacteriati; phylum Methanobacteriota; class Thermococci; order Thermococcales; family Thermococcaceae; genus Thermococcus; species Thermococcus waiotapuensis. The sequence continues at coordinate 336,746 of NZ_AP042429.1, forward strand.
AGACAACGTCAACGTTGAGCTCTCTCCCAAGGTGAACTGCCAGCGGAATACCGTCGGTGGCCGCCGTCAGTATCTTTTCGATTTCAACCTCCTTAAGCCTACTCGCTATCTCCTCGGATAGGAGGGTCATAAGCGATGTGTCGCCGAGCACTGACATGCTGTCGAAAAAGCCCCTGCTGTCAAAACGGAGCCTCTTCCTTACCTCGTTTTCAAGGTTCACGTACTGGGACAGCAGCTGGGTGAGCTCCCTGGTTCTCTCACTGTTGGGAAGGACCTTTCCCCTTACGTATCTGTTGAGGACGGTTATCGGGAGTCCGGTTATCTCCGAAAGCTCCTCGTAGGTGTAGCTTTTCTTCAGGAGCCTGAGCAGGGCGATAAGTCTCAGTTTTTCCTTGACTGACTTCAGCTGACTCACGCTATCACCTCCGGTGCCCCGCATTTAACAAGAAAATGTATAAATATGTTTCGGTGTTGCTTCACTTTCGCTCAGCGAGTGTCCTGACTCTGTCGTGGCTTTGGTGCGGCATTCTTCAATCACCTCGCTGTATTCCCGCAGTATGAAGTCAGCAGTTACGGGTTCTCCCTCCGGATGGTCTATTCCGGGGCAGAAAGAATCAAGCTTGATGTGAACTTCCATCCTGTCGCCTTTCTTTATGAAGACAAAGGGATAAAGCCGGCAGGCTAGGGGTCTATGCCCGTATATTCTGCATCTTTTCGTCTCGGGATCCAGAAAAACACATGAATCATCGAAGGGCCTCTTTTTAAGGCCATAACCCAGGAATTTGTCTCCCCGGTAGAACAGTTTTTCATAATCCACGAATTCCCATGCGTTGTATCCGAGTTCTTCTATTCTCGCTATATCCTCGTCTCTGAGGGGTATCTCCAGCTCTTGGCAACATTTTCCGCAGTTCTCAACACATTTAAACTTCACTGGAGTGAATTGTAACCTCCAGGGTCTTCAGGTCTATTGCAGCCACGAGCCTCGTTTCGAGGGTCATGGCCTTCACTCCTTGATCCCGTAGGTACTGGCTATCAGTGTCTCGGTTACCTCGATCTCTTTTATTTTTCTGAGGACGTTATCATGGAACTCATCAAGATCCCTTATGTCTTCGACTTCCACCCGGGCGATGAGATCGTACTCTCCGTACACTTTGTGGACTTCCTTTACTTTGGGGTGGTTTTTAAGCTGGTCGTAAACCTTTTTCTCCGCCCCGGGTCTCGTAACTATAAGGATTATAGCCTCGATCATATCCCCAACCCCCCTAACCCTCCAAAATTCTTCGCCATCTTCGCGAGCTTTCTCTTGTCAAGGTTTTTGAACATCCTTCTCATCTGGTTGTATTGGGCTAATAACTCTTTTACCTCCTTTGTTGAGGTCCCCGATCCCCTGGCAATTCTCTTTATCCGGGAGTAGTTTATGATGTCCGGGTTTTCGAGTTCTTCCTCTGTCATGGAGTCCATTATGACCCTGTAGCGCTTGAGTTTTTCTTCCCTGACTCTGATGGCCTCGTCCGGTAGGGAGTAGCCCAAACCGGGGATCATCTGGAGTACTTTCTGGAGGGGCCCCATCTTCTGCATGGCCTCCAGTTGTGCGTACATGTCCTTTAAGTTGAACTTACCCTTGAGGAACTTCTCTAAATCTTCTTCCCTGATTTCCTGCTCCTGGGTCAGTTCCTCGAACTTCTCGAGGAGGCTCTCTATATCACCCAGTCCAAGAAGCCTGGAGACGAACCTCTTGGGGTCAAAGGGTTCCAAGTCGTCTATCTTCTCTCCTGTACCTATGAACTTTATGGGTGCTCCGGTTGCAGCGACTGCCGAAAGAGCACCCCCACCCTTGGCGCTTCCGTCCAGCTTCGTGACTATTATCGAGCCTATTGGTGTGGCCTCTTTGAAAGCCAGGGCTTGATTGTAAGCCTGCTGGCCGATTGTACCGTCTATGACCAGTATGACTTCATCGGGCTGTATTGCTGAGCTTATCTGCTTCATCTCCTCTATCAGGCTGGCTTCTTCCTTGTGCCTGCCGGCGGTGTCGACTATTATAACGTCCACACCCTTATCCTTAAAGTACTCGACTCCTTCTCTGGCCAGCTTTATTGCGTCCCTCTCCTCGGGATTTCCAAACACCCCCATCCCAAGGGGTTCAACGAGCTGTTTGAGCTGGGAGTAGGCACCTGGACGCCAAGTGTCTGTGCACACAAGACCGACCTTGTAACCTCTCTTTTGGAGATACCTTGCAAGTTTGGCTATGGTCGTGGTTTTTCCCGAGCCCTGAATTCCGACCGTGAGTAGAACCGTGGGTTTCTTCTTTATCTCGAGGGGCACTGCTTCCTTACCGAGGAGATCCGTGAGTTCCTCGTAAACTATCCGGATAACGTGCTCCTTTGGGCTCATCCCGGCAGGTGGTTTCTCTTTTAGTGCCCTTTCCTCTATCCTTCTGGTGAGCTGGAGAACCAGCCTAACGTTCACGTCCGACTGGATTAATGCCCTCTGTATGTCCCTCACGACTTCTTTTATCAGGGCTTCGTCGATTGTGCCAGCCCTCGCGAGTTTTCTCAGTGCGCTGTTCAGTGCCTTCCCCAGCCTCTCTAGAGCCATTGTCAACCCTCCGGGGTTAAGTGTGCCGCCATCTTTATAACCCTTCTTGTGTTCTTTGCGAGTTTGATGCTCATAACTTTAGATTAAACTCTGTTTTAAGCCGTTAAATTTTTCCAATTGTGTACATCGCAGCAAAACTTGGGGCAATCCTCCTCTTTGGGTTTAATCCCTATTCTGAGACGAGCATTAACGAAGAAAACAGGGCTAAAAACTTTTTTAAACCTAAAACCACTATTCTTTCCCGGAGCGGGCGAGAGGAGGTGAGAAAATGGAGTGGCTGGTTGCACTTTATAATTACAAATATCTGGCTGATACGGAGCGCCGCAGAAAGAAACTCATACCAGAGGAAATGGAGTACGTTGAGGCACTCCTTCAGTGATATCGTCATTTGACGATATCCATTTTAACGATTGACTTTCCGAAACCTTTTTATACTTTGAAGTTGTAGTAATCAGTGGTGAGTACCATGACAACTGTTATTAAAAGAAGCCCCCATCTGTTTTTGAAAGAGCTTAGAGAATACTACAACGATGTCTGGAAGCTCCCGGACAGTCAGTACCTGGTCGATCCTGATTTCCTGGTTGTTGATCCAAAGACCGGAAAAAGAGCAAAGGTTGCCTTTGTAGTTCTTGACGACGGCGAAACCGTAAGCGTCGTCTACGACGATATAAGCTGATATCTGTGCACGCTAAAATTCTCCAACTAAAATAAGTTTTTAGCTGGATTTTCCCGGAAAAGTTATATAACACTGACTCCTTAAAGAACTAATGGGTGGTACTGTGAATACAGGTTCCCCAGAGCGAGTAAAACTACACTCCCAGGTTATAAATGCCGCCCGGGAGATCCCCGATCCTTACGTGCGGGCCGTAACCCTTGCCAGGATTGGTCACAGGCTTTATCTTGCTGGTGACGCCAACTACGGGAAGGCTTTTTCCCTTGCCCTCTCTGCCATCAATGATATCGATAATCCAATCGTTGTTCTGAAGGCCATGGTGGACGTTTCCAGGTATCTTTACCTCTCTGGAATGGAAGAGAAGGCAAGAGACTTACTGAGAAGCGCCCATGAGGGTTCTCTCCTTCTAAAAGGCCCTGCAAAGGATGTGGTTCTCCTGGATATAGCAAGGGGAGCCCTGGTTATCGGAATGCCCGATGAAGCTCTTCTCTACTCGACTGACGTTCAAGACGCCCAAAAGCGGGACCTGATTATGGCGGAAATCTTTCAGTTTTATATCAAAAAGGGTGATCTGAGAAGGGTGTCATCCCTCCTGGATGGGGTGTCTTCGGAGGATGTAAAGTCAAGGATTTCCTTTGAGCTTTTTAAGGAGCATCTTAGAAGGGGGGAATTTGCGAGCGCCCTGAGAATTCTTCCCAAAATAGGGGTTTACTACTGGATGGATTCCTCCATCGATGAGATCGCCAGGAAGCTCAGTGAGGAAGGTGCTTCCGAGGATGTCTACTGGAAGTTTGTTGAGGCCATAAAGGAGCTTTCCATGTCCTCGGGGAGGGATTATTTGACAACGTTTCTAATCGGGCTCTCTCTTAGAAGGAAGGTCGGGTTTGTGACTAAAGTTCTAAACTCCTTGACCGATTTCCCCCGGGCCGAGGTTGCAAAGAAAATAGCTATAACCCTCATCTCCAGCCCCGGGAATCTTGAGGAATTTATCCGCGAGCTGTCTCTTCCGCCTGAGGAGTTTGATCCCCTTGCACGCGCTGTAATGGACGAGCTGTTAAAGGGGCCGGTGTCGCCCGCTTACCGGGGGGTTGCCCTGATTATAGGACGGAGAACTGAGGATATGGCTGTCCTCGTTAAAGTTTCCACTTACCTTTCAAAGATCGGCTATCCTGAAGAGGCCAGAACTTTTGCAGAACAGATTGCCGACCCGTATTTAAGGTCCCTGGCGTTCGGGGCCATAGCGCTTGCCCATCTCAAGAAGGGGGACATCGATAGTGCCATCGAAGCGGCTGCCGAAGTTCGTGACAGGGACTGGGGATCGTGGTTGATGGGGGAAATACTCGTCAAGGTAGTTGAAAGCTCCGTAGGGGAGAACGCTGAGGAAGAGTTGAGCGAGAGGGCTCAGAAGCACAAAAAGTGGAGGGAGGATATTGGCTCCTAAACCTTTTTAATGAATTCGGGCTGATTGTTTTGGGTGGTGCGCATGCCGAGGATAGCGATAATAGGCGGTTCCGGAGTTTACGACCCTTCTCTGCTCTCAAACGTCCGGGAACAGGCCGTTGAAACGCCTTACGGCAAGGTTAAGCTGAAAATTGGTGAGTACGAAGGCGAAGAAATAGCCTTCCTTCCAAGACACGGCGAAAAGCACAGCGTTCCGCCGCATAAGATAAACTACCACGCCAACATGTGGGCCCTTTATGAGCTCGGTGTTGAGAGAATCCTCGCCACCTCCGCCGTCGGCTCCCTGAACCTTGATATGAAGCCCGGTGATTTCGTTATACTCGACCAGCTGATGGACTTCACCAAAACGAGGCATTACACCTTCTACGATGGCGAGGACAGCCCCCACGGTAGGAAATTCGTCGCTCACGTGGACTTTACGGAGCCATACTGTCCGGAGCTCAGAAAGGCCCTCATGAGTGCGGCCAAGGAGCTGGGCTTTAACTATCATCCAACCGGCACCTACGCCTGTATGGAGGGCCCGAGGTTTGAAACCCGGGCGGAGATAAGGGCACTTAAGGTACTCGGTGCAGATGTCGTTGGAATGACCCAGTGCCCGGAGGCAGTTCTGGCGAGGGAACTTGAGATGTGCTACGCCAGCGTTGCTATAGTTACTAACTACGCCGCAGGAATAAGCAGGGAAAAGCTGACCCACACTGAAGTGATGGAGCTCATGGAGAAAAAGGGCAACGAACTCAAGCTGCTCCTGATGGGCGCAATCAAGTACATCCCTAAGGAGAGGAGGTGTCCGTGCAAGGACGCCCTCAAGGGCGCGACCGGTGAGTGATGTCCCCTTTTCTCCCCCACTTATGTCTGTACCCTGGGAGTGCGGGGGTTCTCACAGCTCATAAAGGCTTTGCAGAATAGCTATCTTCCGTGGACGCTTTCGTTAGAAAAGGTTATACTGGTGCGGTGGCCGGGATTCGAACCCGGGTTACCGGCTTGGGAGGCCGGTGTCCTGGACCAGGCTAGACTACCACCGCGCGTCCCCATTATGGGGGGGAAGTTTAAAAATTTTACGCGGACTGGGATAGACAGAGTAGTTCATTGGAGGTTCTTTTTGGGCGCGAAACCTCTCTTAAACTTTTCGTAAGGCCTATAAACCCTTCACCTCACCCCTATCTCGAAAAGCTTATATAGGTGAACCTGAACGGGTGGGTAGTGGCGGTCATTCTTAAAAAACTGTAAGGGGGCATTTCTCGGTGACGGCGAAAAAGGAATTTAGTGTGTTTATGCACGAACTGGTTCCGGAACACAGGATACTTAGCGAGGAGGAGAAGGAGGAGCTCCTCAGGAAGTACAGGATCAAAATCTCTCAGCTCCCCCAGATACTGGCTTCTGATCCGGCAGTGGTGGAACTGGGGGCGAAGCCCGGTGACGTTATTGAAATCAAGAGAAAGAGCCCCGTGGGCACTTCCTATTACTACAGGCTCGTTGTTGAAGGCTGATTTTGAGGTGAGAGCATGAGCGTGAGAGGACCCACTCTTGTTGAGGTTACCCCCGACGACCTCTGGCTCGTTATGGAATCCTACTGGAAGGAGAAGGGACTCGTTAGACAGCACCTCGACTCTTACAACGCCTTCGTTGACTATGGTCTTCAGGAGGTAATTGACGAGTTTGGTGGGGTTAAGCCGGACATACCCAACTTAGAGGTCAAGTTCGGGAAAATAAGGGTAGGGGAACCGGTATTTCAGGAGGCTCAGGGACAGAGAAGGCTGCTTTATCCAATGGACGCCAGGATAAGGAATCTTACGTATTCCGCGCCTCTGTTTCTGGAACTCATTCCAGTCGTCAACGGAATTGAGCAGGAACCCGTTGAGGCGAGAATTGGGGAGCTCCCGATAATGCTCAAGTCCAGGATATGCAGGCTTCACGGCCTCAGCGATGAAGAGCTCGTGAAGCTCGGCGAGGATCCAAAGGATCCGGGAGGATATTTCATCATCAACGGCTCCGAGAGGGTTATCGTTTCTATCGAGGATCTTGCCCCCAACAGGACTCTCGTCGAAAGAGACGAAAGGCAGGAAAGAGTAATTGCCAAGGTCTTCTCATACAGACACGGTTACCGCGCACTTATAACCGTTGAAAGGAGAAAAGACGGGATTCTGTACGTTACGATTCCGAATGTGTCCAAACCGGTCAAGTTCGTTTACGTAATGCGTGCCCTCGGTCTTCTCAGCGATAGGGAGATAGTGGAAGCGGTCAGCGACGACCCGAGGATCCAGCAGATCCTCCTCGACAACCTGGAGGATGCCAGCGATATAAGAACGCAGGAAGATGCGCTCGATTACATAGGCAAGCTCTCCCTCCCGGGACAGCCAAAGGAGTACAGGCTTAGAAGGGCCGAGCACATCATCGACAACAACCTCCTGCCACATATGGGCGTTGGGCCTGAGAACAGGAAGGCCAAGGCCTACTACCTCGGCATGATGGCACTCAAGGTTCTCGAGCTCTCACTTGGCCTCCGCGGTGAGGACGATAAGGATCACTATGCCAACAAAAGGCTCAAGCTCGCAGGGGATCTGCTCAAAGACCTCTTCCGCGTTGCCTTTGGTCAGCTCGTCAAGGACATGGAGTACCAGATGACCAAGACTTACCAGAGGAAGGGGGAAAGGTACACCTTCCAGAACATACAGCGCTTTGTAAGGAACTCGATAAGGCCTGATGTGCTGAGCGAGAGGATAGAGCACGCCCTGGCGACCGGTTCGTGGCCGGGAGGAAGGACGGGCGTCAGCCAGCTCCTCGACAGAACGAACTACATGTCAACCCTCTCCCACCTCAGGCGTGTAACTTCCCCCCTTGACAGGGAACAGCCGCACTTCGAGGCGCGTGACCTTCACGGAACCCATTGGGGCAGGATATGCCCAACGGAAACGCCTGAAGGTCCAAACTGTGGTCTCGTTAAGAACCTCGCCCTGATGGCCCAGATCACCACGGGGCTCCCGGAGGAAGAGGTAAGGGTTTATCTGGAGAGACTTGGCATAGTCCCCATTGAGGAGAGAAGACCTGCCCCGGGTCTTTACAGAGTTTACCTCAACGGTGTTCTTGTAGGCACAGTCGAGAAAGGACGCGAGCTCGTTGAGAGAATAAAAACTGACAGAAGAGCGGGCAGGATAAGCGACGTAATCAACGTGGCCCTCTATGAGGAGGGAGACGTTAGGGAGATTTACATAAACAGCGACGATGGCAGGGTCAGGAGGCCGCTCATCATAGTAGAAAACGGAAAGCCGAAGCTCACGAGGGAGCACGTCGAGGGCATAAAGAACGGCACTCTCACATGGAGTGACCTCGTAAGGATGGGCGTCATTGAGTACCTTGATGCTGAAGAAGAGGAGAACGCCTACGTGGCAACATGGCCGTGGGAAGTGAGCGAGGAGCACACCCACCTCGAACTCATGCCTGCCGCGATACTCGGTATTCCTGCTTCCCTTGTCCCCTACCCGGAGTACAACGCTGCCCCGCGTAACACCTATGGAGCCGGTATGGCCAAGCAGAGCCTCGGTCTTGGGGCTGCTAACTTCAGGCTTCGCATTGATACGCGTGGTCATCTCCTGCACTATCCGCAGGTTCCGCTCGTCAACTCACGCATAATGAAGGCAGTTGGTTTCGAGGAGAGGCCAGCGGGCCAGAACTTTGTCGTTGCGGTTCTTAGCTACTACGGATACAACATGGAGGATGCTGTAATCATTAACAAGGCATCGATAGAGCGCGGCCTTGGAAGGAGCACCTTCTTCAGAACCTATGAGGCAGAGGAGAAGCGCTACCTCGGCGGCCAGACGGACCGCTTCGAAAAGCCTGATCCAACGATTAAGGGTTATCTCGGGGATAGATACTACCGCAATCTCGATGAGGACGGTATAATCTTCCCCGAGTCAAGGGTCGAAGGAAAAGACGTTCTCGTTGGAAGAACTTCCCCACCCAGGTTCCTTGAAGAGCAGGGTCGCCTTGGCGGAATCGCCCTTCAGGAGAGGAGGGAAACCAGTGTTGCAGCCAGGCCGAGTGAAGAGGGCATAGTCGACAAGGTGATAATCACCGAGACCGGCGATGGAACAAAGCTCGTCAAGGTTACGGTTAGGGATCTCCGCATTCCAGAGTTAGGCGACAAGTTCGCGAGCAGGCACGGTCAGAAGGGCGTCGTCGGTTTAATCGTCCCGCAGGAGGACATGCCCTGGACGGAGAGCGGTATCGTTCCGGATCTGATCGTCAACCCGCACGGTATCCCGAGCCGTATGACCGTCGGACAGCTCATTGAGGCCATCGGCGGAAAGGTGGCTTCCCTCAAGGGCAGACGCGTAGATGGAACGGCCTTCATCGGTGAGCCAGAGGAGAAGCTCAGGAGGGAGCTCGAAGAGCTCGGCTTCAAACACAACGGCAGGGAGATCCTCTACGACGGAATAACCGGAAGAAGGCTTGAGGCGGAGATATTCGTTGGCGTCATCTACTACCAGAGGCTCCACCACATGGTCGCTGACAAGATGCACGCCCGTTCACGCGGTCCCGTTCAGGTTCTCACCAAGCAACCAACCGAGGGAAGGGCAAGGGAGGGTGGCCTCAGGTTCGGTGAGATGGAGCGTGACGTCCTCATCGGACATGGCGCCGCGATGCTCCTGATCGAGCGTCTCCTCGAGGAAAGTGACAAGACCGAAGTCTGGGTCTGCGAGAACTGCGGGCATATAGCCCTTGAGGACAAACGCAGAGACAGGGTCTACTGTCCGGTCTGTGGTGAAGAGGAGAGAATAAGCAAAGTTGAGATAAGCTACGCATTTAAGTTGCTCCTCGACGAGCTGAAGGCGATGATGATTAGGCCTTCCCTCAGGCTGGAGGATAGGGTGTGAGAGCCATGAACTCGATGAGGAAGGTTATCGGCAGTATTGAGTTTGGCATACTCTCACCGCAGGAAATCAGAAAGATGAGCGCGGCGGAGATAACCGTTCCGGACACCTACGACGAGGACGGTTACCCCATAGAGGGCGGCCTCATGGACAAGAGGCTCGGTGTTATCGATCCGGGGCTGAGATGTGAGACCTGCGGGGCAAAAGCCGGTGAATGCCCCGGTCACTTTGGCCACATCGAGCTGGCCAGGCCTGTTGTCCACGTTGGCTTTGCCAAAACTATCCTCAGGGTCCTCGAGAGCACCTGCAGGGAGTGTGGCAGGATAAAGCTCACCGATGAGGAAATAGAGGGGTACATGAAGAAGTTTGAAGTAATTGGCGACAGGAAGAAGGCCAGGGATGATCTGATCAGGGAGATTCATAAAAAGGCCAAGGAAAGAATGGTCTGCCCCCACTGCGGTGCCCCACAATTCCCGCTTAAGTTCGAGAGACCGACCGTATACTGGGAGCTCAGGAAGGACGAGGAAGGCAACGACTACAGGCACAGAATGATGCCAAACGAGATAAGGGACAGGCTTGAGAGGATCCCTGACGGGGATCTGCCCCTCCTCGGCCTGCACCCGGAGAATTCCAGGCCTGAGTGGATGGTCCTTACAGTTCTCCCAGTTCCGCCGGTCACGATGAGGCCATCCATCACCCTTGAGAGCGGCATTCGCGCCGAGGATGACCTCACTCACAAGCTGGTAGATATAATCCGCATCAACAACAGGCTCAAGTCCAACATAGAGGCCGGTGCACCCCAGCTGATTATAGAAGACCTCTGGGACCTCCTCCAGTACCACGTCACCACATACATCAACAACGAGACGTCCGGTGTCCCCCCTGCCAAGCACAAGAGCGGAAGGCCGCTTAAAACGCTCGCTCAGAGGCTTAAAGGTAAGGAGGGGCGCTTCAGGGGCAACCTCAGCGGTAAGCGTGTCAACTTCTCAGCGAGAACCGTCATCAGCCCTGACCCCATGATAAGCATTAACGAGGTCGGCGTTCCTGTGGCCATAGCGATGGAGCTCACCGTTCCCGAGAAGGTCACGGAGTTCAACTTTGAGAAGCTCAAGCAGAGGGTTCTCAACGGCCCCGAGAAGTATCCTGGCGCCAACTACGTCATTGACCCGGAGGGCAAAAGGATAAGGCTCATGGAGAGCAACCTGGAGATAATCGCGGAAAAGCTAGACATCGGCTGGACCGTCGAGAGGCACCTTGAGGATGGTGATATAGTCCTCTTCAACAGACAGCCGTCGCTTCACAGGATGTCCATTATGGCCCACCGCGTTCGTGTTATGCCCTATAGAACCTTTAGACTTAACCTGTCAGTATGCCCGCCCTACAACGCGGACTTCGACGGTGACGAGATGAATCTTCACGTTCCTCAGACCGAGGAGGCCCAGGCGGAGGCAAAGATACTCATGGAAGTCCAGAACCACATAATCTCACCGCGTTACGGTGGTCCGATCATTGCGGGAATACAGGACCACATCTCAGGCGGTTATCTCCTTACGAGGGAGGGAGCCTACTTCACCCGCCTTGAGGTTGAGCAGATGATCGCCTTCGCGGGCATTGATGTGGACGAACTGCCCAAGCCTGACAAGTTTGAAAACGGCCAGCCTCTCTGGAGCGGAAAGACGGTGTTTTCACTCCTTTTGCCAAGCGATCTCACCATATGGTACCGCAACAAGCTCTGTGATGAACCGGAGAGATGTGAAGCCTTAGAGAAACTAATCGAGGAGAAACTCCTCCCTGATCCAGAGGAGGTCAGAAAGTTAGCCTGCGATGGCTTCGTCTACATCCAGAACGGGAGGTTACTCAGCGGTGCAATAGACAAGACGGTCTACGGCAGGGAGGACGGAAAGCTTCTCGACGTTATCGTGAGGGAATACGGCGTCGAGAGGGCCAGGCAGTTCCTTGACCAGGTCACCAAGCTTACAATCTGGGTCATAACCCACAGGGGCTTCACCACTGCCATAGACGATGAAGACCTCCCGGAGGAGGCCCTGGACAGAATTAAGGAGATAATCCGCGAGGCCGAGGAAAAGGTTCAGAAACTCATCGAGGCTTATAAGAGGGGCGAACTTGAGCCCCTCCCGGGTAAGACGCTTGAAGAAACTCTCGAGAGCAAGATAATGGCCGTTTTAGCAGAGGCCCGTGACAGCGCGGGTAAGGTTGCGGAGAGATACCTCGGTATGGGCAACCACGCGGTGATAATGGCCAAGACCGGGGCAAGGGGTAAGATACTCAACATCACCCAGATGGCGGCAATGCTCGGCCAGCAGTCAATACGTGGAAAGCGTCTCTACCGTGGCTATCGCGGAAGGGTTCTGACCCACTTCAAGCCCGGCGACCTCGGGGCCAGGGCCAGGGGATTCGTCACGAACTCCTACAAGAGCGGTTTAACACCACAGGAGTACTTCTTCCATGCCATGGGTGGTAGAGAAGGCCTCGTCGACACCGCGGTCAGGACGGCACAGAGCGGTTACATGCAGAGGAGATTGATAAACGCCCTCCAGGATCTTAAGGTGGACTACGATGGAACCGTCAGAGATCCAACGGGAATCATAGTCCAGTTCAAGTACGGTGAAGACGGTGTCGATCCAATGAAGAGCTGGCAGGGCAAGACGGTTGACGTTAATAGAGTCATCCTGAGAACCCTCCTCAAGGTGAGGGGGAACGGAAAGGCGTGAGGTGGAAAAATGGTGGCGGCCAGTGCCATTAAATCTTTAGTTGAGGGGACGCCCCTCCCCGAGGCGGTTAAGGAAGAGCTCTACACCAAGCTCATCAAGTACACCAAGAAGTACAAGCTCACAAAGGCCGAGATAGAGGCCATCGTGGAGGAAGTCGTGAAGGAGTACGAGAGGGCTCTCGTTGAGCCGGGGGAACCCGTCGGTACCGTTGCGGCACAGTCTATAGGTGAGCCCTCAACCCAGATGACCCTCAACACCTTCCACTACGCGGGTGTCGCTGAGATAAACGTTACCCTCGGTTTGCCAAGAATCATTGAAATTGTCGATGCCAGGAAGAACCCATCAACGCCCATCATGACGGTTTATCTTGACGAGGAGCACAGGCAGGACATGGCCAAGGCCCTTGAAGTCGCCAGGAGAATAGAGGGGACCACCCTTGAAAACCTCGCCAGGGAGGAGACGATAGACATCCTCAACTTTGAGTACATAGTTGAGATTGATCCCGAGAGGCTCGAAAAGACAGGCCTTGACATGGAAAAGATTCTGAAAAAGCTGTCCGGCTCTTTTAAGAACGTTGAGTTTGAGGCTGATGGTTACAGGATCATCGTCAGGCCCCAAAAGGTCGGCAGGCTCTCAGACCTGAGGAGGCTTGCCGAAAAGGTTAAAAAGCACCGCCTTAAGGGTCTCTCTGGCGTCGGAAAGACCATCATAAGGAAGGAAGGCGACGAGTACGTGATATACACCGAGGGCTCGAACTTCAAACAGGTACTAAGGGTTCCCGGCGTCGATCCAACCAGGACGAGAACTAACAACATCTGGGAGATCGCGGAAGTGCTCGGCATTGAAGCGGCAAGGAACGCCATAATAGAGGAAATAGTGAGCACAATGCGTGAACAGGGTCTGGAGGTTGATATAAGACACATCATGCTCGTCGCGGACATGATGACTCTGGACGGAGTAATCCGTCCGATAGGGAGACATGGTGTGGTCGGAGAAAAGGCGAGCGTCCTGGCAAGGGCTTCCTTTGAGATAACTACCACGCACCTATTCGAAGCAGCCGAGAGGGGAGAGGTTGATCCCCTCAACGGCGTGGTTGAGAACGTCCTCATCGGCCAGCCAGTCCCCGTTGGAACCGGGGTAGTCAGCCTGAAGATGGGCCTTCCCCTGAGACCGAAAGGGAGTAGGGAGGTGTGAAGTATGGATCTTGCGTTTGAACTGAGAAAGGTAATGGAAACCGGAAAGGCAGTATTCGGTTCAAGGAGGACAATACAGCTCGCAAAAACCGGTGAAGCCAAGCTCATTATAGTGGCTAAAAACGCCCCCGCCGAGATAAAGGGGGACATCTACTACTACGCGAAGCTGAGCGGGATACCCGTTTACGAGTTCGAGGGGACGAGTGTCGAACTGGGTACCTTGCTGGGTAAGCCCTTTGTAGTGGCTTCCCTGGCAGTAGTTAACCCTGGCGAGAGCAACATACTCGCCTTGGCTGGAGGTAAGGAGTGATGCCGCTCAAGCTCAACACTGACCAGATCAAGTACATAGCCCTCTTCGAGAGCATGACCGGAGCGACTGCCCTCGACTGCCTCATAGACGCCGAGAGGAACAGGCTCATCTTCGTCGTCAAGAAGGGCGAGATGGGCCTTGCCCTCGGAAAGAAGGGAGCTAACGTCAAGCGCGTTCAGAGCATGCTCGGAAAGGAGGTAGACCTCATAGAGCACTCCGAAAATCCCGAGGAGTTCCTGAGGAACATTTATAAAAGCCTCGGGGTTAAGGTTAAAAAGATCCACATCACTGAGAAGCGTGACGGTAAAAAGGTCGCCCTCCTTGACGTTGGCCCGCAGGACAAGCCGAGGGCCATTGGAAAGGGCGGCCAGAACATCAACCTCGTGAAAGAGTTGATGGAGAGACACCACGGTATTGTTGATGTGGTCGTAATCTGAGGTGATGATCATGGCTGGAAAGAAAGCTCCCTATGGAGAATTCGCGGGAAGAAAGCTCAAGCTCAAGAGGAAGAAGTTCCGCTGGAGCGACATAAGGTACAAGAGAAGGGTTCTCCACCTCAAGGAGAAGAGCGACCCGCTCGAGGGCGCTCCTCAGGCAAGGGGAATTGTCCTCGAGAAGATAGCCGTTGAGGCAAAGCAGCCTAACTCTGCCATGCGTAAGGCAGTTAGGGTTCAGCTCATCAAGAACGGTAAGGTCGTCACGGCTTTCACCCCTGGTACCGGTGCCATCAACCACATAGACGAACACGACGAGGTCATCATCGAGGGAATCGGTGGCCCTATGGGAGGTTCTGTGGGTGACATCCCGGGAATCAGGTACAAAGTCGTCAAGGTGAACAGGGTTTCCCTCAAGGAGCTCGTCAAGGGCAGGAAGGAGAAGCCGAGGAGGTGAAGTGAATGGCCAAGGCACTAACGGAGAGGTTTTACCTCCCAAAGGAGCTCAAGGTCATGGGCAGGTGGAGCGTTGAGGACGTTGTCGTCAACGACGTGTCGCTCAAGCCCTACATAAACCTTGAGCCGAGACTGCTCCCGCACAACCACGGAAGGCACGCCAAGAAGCCCTTCGGCAAGGCCAACGTCCACATCGTTGAGAGGCTCATCAACAAGGTAATGAGGAGCGGTGCCAGCCACTACAAGGCCGGCGGCCACTTCATGAGGAGGGAACATCGCTCGCTGATGAGCAAGAAGATGAAGGCCTACGATATCGTTAAGGAGGCCTTCGTGATCATCGAGAAAAGGACGAAGCAGAACCCGATCCAGGTTCTCGTCAGGGCAATTGAGAACTCCGCCCACAGGGAGGATACGACGACCATATCCTTCGGTGGAATCCGCTACCACGTCTCAGTTGACGTCTCCCCGCTCAGGAGGCTCGACTTTGCCCTCAGGAACATCGCCCTTGGAGCAAGCATAAAGTGCTACCGCAACAAGACCTCTTACGCCCAGGCTCTCGCTGAGGAGATAATTGCCGCCGCCAACGCCGATCCCAAGAGCTTCGCCTACAGCAAGAAGGAAGAGATCGAGAGGATTGCCCAGTCCTCACGTTGAGGGCTGGTCTCGTCTTCCGCTTTTCTCCGTTGTTTTTGGGTGAACTTTTTAACCTCGGCACCTACTTGTTATGGTGTGGCGTCATGATATTCCTCATAGGGTTTTCAGAGGAGGAAGTTAGGCTCGTAAGGGACGCTTTTGGGAACGTTCCCGTGTACGAGATTCCCGCGGAGTGCAGGGGCTGGGTTCTGAGTGAGATCATCGAAAAGGCCGGCTCGCTGAAGGGCAGTGGAAACTGGCACGGGAGGAAGTTCTTCCTGATGCACGACCTGGGCAACGAGGAGATAAAGGATATCCTAAGGAAGATGAAGTCCCTCGGCTTTAGGGAAGTCATATACGCGACAACAACGCCGAATTCTCTCACCATGAGGCTCGACGACCTTATAGAGGAGTGGCTCGAGGAGGACGAATACTTCAGGCGGCTGAGAAACATGAAGAAGGGGCCTTACCTTAACGTAGGTAGTGTTTAGGGCAACCCTCTGGCCTTCTGCTTTCAATACTATACGTGGCACAAGTCACCAAAAAACTCCATGAGAAGTTCGAGCCTTTCTATCTTGGCGAGGTGGATGAGGGAGTTGAGTTACTCACCACGGGCAAAGGCCACATCCTCCGCGAGTGCTCACTCCAGTTATCCCCTTATCAAACTCCTCCCCACCATGTTGGAGGGCTTCTCAACGCCGAAGAAGTCCAGGATTGTGGGGGCTATGTCCATGAGCGAGGCGTTTTCTATGTTGGCGTTCTCAAAGCCCCAGAGGATGAGCGGAACCTTCACAACGGGATCGTTGTTGGAGCCGTGCATTCCTTTGGTCCAGTGGCTCACGCCCTTTATTCCCTTGCACATCCCGTGGGAGCAGAACCAGTAGCCGGGTTTTGCAGAAACTATGAGCTCGCCGCTGTTCGGGCTGTCAAGGTGGGGAAGTTCATCGCGGAAGAAAACTTCTTTAACGCCCGGCGCTTTTCTGAGAATCTCAAAGGCATCCTCTGCTTCGCCCGGGTTTCTCAGGTAAACGTGAACGCCGCCGCCGGAAGAGACCCTTTTAACTCCTATTCCGCTGTCAACCAGGAGTTCCTTGAGGTTCACCCAGGTGTGGACATCCTCCTGCCCGTGGTCTGCGAAGATTATGAATGCGTACTCATCTTTAAGGCGCTCCCAGAGGGTTCCAACGGCTGTATCGACGGTTTCCACAGCCTTAAGCGCGCCCTCGCTCAGGGGCCCGTGGTCGTGGCTCATGCCATCTATTGATGCGAAGTGGACGAGGAGCAGGTCAGGCTTGCATTCCTCGTAGATGTAGAGGGCTGAATTCAACACCCATACATCTTTCTTCCAGTCCCTGCCGTGTTCCCTGTAAAGCCCGTTGTCCGCGAAGAAGGGTGGGAAAATCCTGATGTCTGTTCCGCTGAAGGGCGGCATCGTGTAGCCGCTGACTGAACCGGTCTTTATGCCCTTTCCCCTGAGGATATCGACGATGGTCGGCGCCTTTATGACCTTATGGGGATTGAAGGCCACCTCGTACTCGTAGAAGTTGACCTTTCTATCATTCAGCCTGTCATAATAGCCGTTCTCGACGACGCCGTGATCCTTCGGCCATATCCCTGTCATGACGCTCGCGTGCACTAAATCGGTCAGCGTGGGGAAGATCGAATCAACTACCTCAAAGGCCCCGCTCTCCGCGAGCTCGCTCAGGAAGGGCATGTGCCTGAGGTTGTACACACCGTTCCCGTCGAGGCTTATGAGGGCGAGCTTCTTTTTCATGGCTCAAACCCCAGGAGTGAGCATATCTCTTGGCTTATTTCTTTTCTGAGAACCGGGCCAATCTCGCCAAGTTCGCCGAGTAGAATATCCTTCTGGACTGTCGCATCTGTATCTCACCTTAGGGTCTTCCTCAGAGTAGATGTCCGGTTCGTCTGCGAGGAACTCCCTTAGAGATTCCTCCGAGATTTTCATTAGGGCATAACTCTCCTCCCGCTCAAGCAGTTCGTTCAGGAGTTTTTCTATGTCCTCAAGTTTCTTCTCAATCCTCACGAGCTCCCTAACGAGGTCAACCCCCTCCACACTATCACCTCCACTCGGTGTCAGCCTGACGTGCAGTTATCACCGTTCAGCGGGATGGGGCTCATCATCCCGGTTTGGGCGGTCACGTTAAAACCTTTCCCAGCCACTGGTCTAAAGTTTTCTGCTTTGCGAGGTGGCCGAGGATGTAGCTCCTCTCGAGGTATTTCTCGAACGGGTGCTCAAGGCGTCCCTTAATGGCCTCTAATGCTTCGTTTAGCGTCCCGAAGCGCCCTATGGGATTGTCCATCGCCTTCTTCACTCCGAGCCTTATCTGCCACACGCCAACGGGGGCGTAGTACTCAGGGGTAACCTCGCGAAAGACCACAGCCCTCGCCTGTCTTTTCCTTTTCCGCAGGTTCTCAAGGACGCTCAAGCGGGCCGCGTAGTAGGCTCCAGCCGTTTCCTTGACGTATTCCTTTCTGCCGCGGAAATCTTCATAGTCGTGGATGACTTCCGGCTCCGAAGCGCCAAAGAGTGAACCTTTAAGCCAGACCTCCAAAAGCTCGAAGGCATAGCTCTCCGGCATCAGAAGAACAGCGTATCTGTTACCGAGGAAGCGGTAGAAGTAGACCTCGTAATCGCCGATGGGCGGATAATGAAGAATCTCTCCCCTCAGGTTGTTCCCTATCGTGTCCTGCACGGCCGTGATGCTCCACCTGGTGGGAACGAGCTTCCTGTCCACGCCGAGAAGCCCGGCTGAGAGGAGTCTTATGATGTAGTACTCGTCAAAGCCCCAGTTGTAGAGCCTCATTATCGCTTCTTCCGCCTTAAGCTCGTCGTCCACAACGTATTCAGTCCTTTGCGGGATTTTTGGATTTTCCGTCAGCTCAAAGTCGAGGAGTTCAGCCTTGGGCCCTATCGGAGGGGCAAACTCGCTCGGGATGACCTTGAGAACCGGCTTGCTCTTGAGCAGGATTTCGCTGTCAACTGGCTTAACGCTCATCGCCAGCTCCTGAACTTGGCTAAGTATCCTGCCGCTCTTCCTCACGTTCACATCCGCCTCAACCTCGCCCATAACGAGAAGGGAGCGGTAGTAGAGGACATCGCGTATCGTTTTGTCCTCCCATTTGAGGGGATTATCGAGGTAGCTTGTGTCTCCCTCCATCGGCGGGACGAGGGGGCCGACCCTGACCTTTGGGTAACCGTACTCACCGACGAAGATGGCCGGGGGCGATGAGCCGAAGAGGTGCCTCTTGTTCAGCTTCTGCTCCACACTCTGAGCTACCCTGAAGCGCTCAAGGATTGGACAGGTTGGTCTCCCGCAGAGGAGCTTTCTGCCCTTGCAGACCGCACAGAGTTTCGAGTTAAAGACCGGCGCGTTCATCGGATTTACTCATTAGGCCGTGATATTTATGGCTTTCTCCGAAGACTGAACGCCCGTAAACATTCCTGGCTAACAGAATGGATTTTTGTGCACGACGGTGTTTTCCTAAACCCTTATATACTTTGATGTACTATTCTGTCACGAGGTGTTTTTATGTATGGCAACTGGGGAAGGTTCCTGCGCGTGAACCTCTCCACCGGGGAGGTAAAGGTTGAGGAGTACAGTGAAGAGCTCGCCAGGAAGTGGCTCGGAAGCAGGGGACTGGCCATATACTTCCTCCTCAAGGAGATGGACCCGAAGGCCGACCCTCTAAGCCCAGAGAACAAGCTGATAATCACCCCGGGCCCGCTGAGCGGAACGAGCGCCCCAACCGGTGGGAGGTACAACGTCGTTACCAAGAGCCCCCTGACAGGCTTTATAACCATGGCCAACTCCGGCGGCTACTTTGGTGCCGAGCTGAAGTTCGCCGGCTGGGATGGCATAATCGTTGAGGGCAAGGCCGAAAAGCCCGTATACATCTACATAAAGGACGACAACGTCGAGATCCGCGACGCGGGCCACCTCTGGGGCAAGGTCGTGAGCGAGACCGAGGAGGCCATCAGAAAGGAGGTAGGGAGCAAAAAGGTGAGGATAGCACTCATCGGGCCGGCGGGCGAGAACCTCGTCAAGTTTGCATCCGTAATGAACGACGGCCACAGGGCGGCCGGAAGGGCCGGAGTTGGAGCCGTCATGGGCAGCAAGAACCTCAAGGCGATAGCCGTTGAGGGAAGCAAACAGGTTCCGATAGCGGACAAACAGAAGTTCATGCTCACAGTTAGAGAGAAGATAAACAAACTCAAGAACGACCCGGTCGCCGGAGGCGGGCTCCCGAAGTACGGTACAGCCGTTCTGGTCAACATAATCAACGAGAACGGCCTTTACCCGGTGAGGAACTTCCAGACTGGAGTTTATAAGCACGCCTACGAGCAGAGCGGTGAGGCGATGGCAAAGAAGTACCTCATAAGGAACCAGCCGTGCTACGCCTGCCCGATAGGCTGCGGAAGGGTCAACAAGCTCCCCACCGTTGGTGTAACCGAGGGGCCGGAGTACGAGAGCGTCTGGACCTTTGGAGCAAACCTCGGCATAAACGATTTGGCCAGCATAATAGAGGCCAACCATCAGTGCGACGAGTTCGGTCTCGACACCATCTCAACCGGCGGAACGCTCGCCACGGCCATGGAGCTCTATGAGAAGGGTTACTTGACTGACGAAGAGCTGGGCGATGCGCCACCGTTCAGGTGGGGGAACACTGAGGTTCTGCACTACTACATAGAGAAGATAGCCTACAGGAAGGGCATCGGCGACAAACTTGCAGAGGGTGGCTACCGCTTCGCCGAGAGCTATGGCCATCCAGAGTTCTCGATGAGCGTCAAGAAGCTCGAGCTTCCTGCCTACGACCCGCGCGGTGCAGAGGGACATGGCCTTGGCTACGCCACCAACAACCGTGGCGGCTGCCACATCAAGAACTACATGATAAGCCCCGAGATCCTGGGCTATCCCTACAAGATGGATCCCCACGACATAAGCGACGAGAAGGTGAAGATGCTCATAATCTTCCAGGATTTGACGGCCCTCATCGACGCCGCTGGATTGTGCCTCTTCACGACCTTCGGCCTTGGAGCGGACGACTACCGCGACATGCTGAATGCCGCTTTGGGCTGGAACTTCTCAACCGAGGACTACCTCAGGATTGGGGAGCGCATCTGGAACGCCGAGAGGATTTTCAACCTCAAGGCTGGCCTTGACCCGCTCAAAGAAGATACCCTGCCGAAGCGCTTCCTCGAGGAGCCTATGCCCGAGGGGCCGAACAAGGGCTACACCGTCCGCCTGAAGGAGATGCTCCCGCGCTACTATGCTCTCCGCGGCTGGACCGAGGACGGAAGGGTCCCGAAGGAGAAGGCGGAAGAGCTCGGCATAGCCGAGTTCCTCTGATTCTTTTCCCATTTTTGTCCAGCAACTTTTTTATGTTCCCCCGAGAAGAACTTAGTTAAGGTGATCTTTGTGCTGGTTAAGCTCTTCGCGACGCTCATTGAGTTCACCGGAAAGAGGAAGCTGGAAATAAGCGGCCCGAAAACAGTCGGGGAGCTCTTAGAAGAGCTGGATCGAATGTTCCCCGGCTTTAAAAAGGAGCTTGAGAGGGGATACCTGATCCTGGTGAACGGGAAGAACATCGAACACCTTCGGGGCCTCGATACGCCCCTCTCGGACGAAGACACCGTGAGCATATTCCCTCCAGCCGGGGGTGGTTGAGATGGGCATAGAATTCAGCCCAAAGGAGTACACCTTCTCCCTCTGGGACGGGAAGGTTATAGTCAGGCCGAAGCTCGACATGAAGTACCTCTACATTGAAATAACGAGCCGCTGTAACCTGAAGTGCGAGATGTGCTTCAAGCAACACTGGGAAGATAAAGAGGGGGACATGGACTGGGAGCTCTTTCTCAAGATACTTGACGACGCCGAGCAGTTCCCGGAGCTCAAGATGATTTACTTCGGTGGTATCGGAGAGCCGACCGTTCATCCGCGCTTCATGGACATGGTGAGAGAAGTTAAGGGGAGGGGCTTCGCCTTAGGAATGAGCAGCAATGGAACCCTCATGACCGACGACATGCTCCGCGAGTTCGCAAAGCTTGGCGTTGACCTGATATACTTCTCCATGGACACGGTTCCAACGGCTCAGAATGCCATAACCCTTGGGCACCTTGCCGCTGCCGCGACCGCCGACAGGATAAAGAGGCTCGTTAAATACCGCGGGGAGTACGGGACGCACAGGCCGAGCATCGGCGTTGAGGTCGTTGCTACCAAAGAGAACTACAAACAGCTGCCCGAAATGGCACGCTTCCTGCTTGACCTCGGCGTTGATTCCATGCTCGTCTCGAACCTCCTTCCGCTGACACAGGAACAGGTCGGTGACATAATCTACGACGGCAGCGTTGACATGGTGCCAATCCTTGATGAGCTCTATAAGATAGCCCACAACGGCCTCTACATAAAGCTACCCAAGTTCGAGCTGAAGACCGAGAGGAGCTGCGACTTCGACGAGAACAACGTCGCCGTCGTCCGCTGGGATGGGGAAGTTGCCCCCTGCTACCGCTTCCTTCACAGTTATTACGAGTACATCTTCGGCAGGAAGAAAAAGGTTAACGCCTACTCCTTCGGCAACGTGAGGGAGAAGAGCCTCGCCGAGATATGGACGAGCGAAAAGTACACCTGGTTCCGCTTCACCATGAAGAACTACATGTACCCCTCGTGTACAGACTGCTCCCTCGTTGACGCCTGCGACTTCGTCAAGACGAGCGATATAGATTGCTGGGGCAACGAGCCGAGCTGCGCCGACTGCCTGTGGGCCAGGAGAATAGTGCAGTGTCCCATTCCGCAGCACAACTTCGGGAAGTTCTTCTGATCAGACTCCTGATCCTTCTCCTCCCGTCACTATTATTACTGTGAACTCGGTTTTTAGGTTCTCTGTTATGACCGAACCGGGTTGAAGTGGCCATACTATGGTGAAGCTCTTTTTCCATGAGTTTTCACCGGACCCCACGTGGTACACGTAAACCCTCGCAGCAGGGACGATAATGAGGGGTTTCACTATTACCAGATAGTCCATTTTCTTTGGTAGAAAAGTCTCCGGATCCCTTCCGGTGTCATATACCCTATAAACCGCCATTGGGCCAATTTTAGGCAGCCCTAATCTCTCCAGCTCTGTGGTATTTACCTTGTACCTCTTGAGTAATTCAGAAGAGAGCACACATGAGGAGGTGTAGCAGGTTATCCCCTCCGCGGGGGAGTGAATGTAAAAGTATATCCCGGCTAATTCGTAGGCTGAAATGGAAGTTATGAAAATCGCAACGATGAGATAGATGCCCAGCTTTTTCAACTTGAAGTCACGCTTTTTTATGTAGCTCACATACTTTGCGTACCAGAAGATTACGGCGAGTGGTATTGAGAAGTAGTAAAGAACCAGCAGGGCCCCAAAAGTTACAGGACTGGTCCCGTGAGTATAATAGACCACCTCGCTCACCACTGTGGTTTATTTCTTCACGCTTAAAAGATTTTCTTAAAGGCATAATTCTTTTATTTCCCGTTGTTTTTGCAGTCTGCGAGTTCCTTTTAATCGCCAAAAAGCTTAAAAACCCTCGCGGGCCCATATAGCTTGAGCACTGGAGTGCCGCGGTAGCCTAGCCTGGTAGGGCGCCGGCCTGCTAAGCCGGTGGGCGGTGCCCACCGGGGTTCAAATCCCCGCCGCGGCGCCAAATTTTCTTCGGGCCAAACGCCGGGGTAGCCTAGAGGCAAGGCGGCGGACTGCAGATCCGCTTTACGGGGGTTCAAATCCCTCCCCCGGCTCCAGTTTTTAGCTGTTCAAAAAGAAGCCGGAAAGCCGGCTAAAACCTTCTTCCGCCCCGTCTCCGGGGGTATCCGTTCTCAAGCTCCCTCTCTTCCTCCGAGGGGGCTTTCTCGCTCAGGGGTGACCTCCGGACTTCAACCCCTGCGTCTCTGGTTATATAGCGGAACCTCCTGACCTCCCCTGGCTGGAGGAAGGTTATCGCCTTCCCCTTCTTGCCCATCCTTCCTGTCCTCCCTATCCTGTGGATGTACTGCTCGGGGTTCATCGGAATGGAGTAGTTGACCACGTGGCTTATGTCCTGTACGTCAAGGCCTCTCGCAGCTACATCCGTGGCCACGAGGATTCAGGTTTTTCTGTCCTTGAACCTCTTGAAAGTCCTCTCTCTAGAAGCTTGGCTCATGTCCCCGTTTAGGGCCTCCGCGTTGTAGCCGTCCTCCCTGAGCCTGTCGCTCAGCTTTCTGGTCTCCGTTTTGGTCTGACAGAAGACTATGCCGTAAAAGTCCTCGGTGAGAATCTCCTTCAGCTTCCTGTATTTTCTGGCCGGTGATACCTCGACGTACTCCTGCTCGACCATCCCCGGGACGAGCTCATCCCCGCTGACTGTGATGACCTCCGGGTTCCTCATGTACTTCTTGGCGAGCAGGAGGACTTCCCCCGGCATCGTTGCGGAGAACATAAGAATGCGCTTTTCCCGGGGTGTACTCTTCATTATGGTCTCTATGTCCTCTATGAAGCCCATGTCAAGCATCCTGTCGGCCTCGTCGAGGACGAAGAACTTAACACCGCTGAGATCAAGGGTGCCGCGCCTTATGTGGTCGAGAACCCTTCCGGGGGTTCCGACGACGATGTGCGTGCCCCTCTCGAGGGCCCTCACCTGCGGGCCCATCGGCTGGCCGCCGTAGAGGGCGTAGACGTGGACCCTCTTCCTCCCGCGGAGGCTCTTGATTTCCTCCGCCACCTGGAGAGCTAATTCCCTTGTAGGTGTGAGGATTATCGCCTGGACGCTTTTCTCCCCGGGGTCTATGGCCTCTATTATCGGAAGCGCAAAGGCGGCTGTCTTTCCAGTTCCGGTCTGTGACTGGCCGATTATATCCGTCTCTCCGTTCAAAAAACGCGGTATGACCTCCCTCTGGATGTCTGTTGGCTGTGAGAAGCCTTTTTGCCTTACCGCCACTAAAGTGGCCTCTGATAAGCCCAGTTTTTCAAAGCTCATTTTCCTAACTCCTTACGTTGCTCAAACGCATTCCTTCTCAAACGGAACGCGTTGAGAAGAAACGCGATCTGGCGGGCCGAGGGGGATTCGAACCCCCGACCACGGGATTAAGAGTCCCGCGCTCTAACCATGCTGAGCTACCGGCCCACGACCCGAAATCATAGAGTGGAAGCTGCTTTATAAATTTTTTGGTTGGCCAGTTCGTCTCCCGAGAGAAAACTTTATAAAGGCTCCCAGGGCGTTATATTCTGGCGGCGCGGGGGTTGCCGAGCCTGGTCAAAGGCGCGGGATTGAGGGTCCCGTCCCGTAGGGGTTCCGGGGTTCAAATCCCCGCCCCCGCACCAGTCTCGTTCTCCGTCTCTGAGCTCTTCCCAGAGGACGGGACTTTCAGGAAAAATCGCTGTCGGGAGACTTCTGGAATTGTGAACTTTCAAAAGTTCTGTCCTCATCAGTCAATTGGGGGAACATCTTTTCCGCCCTCTCAAAACTGGCTATCGCGTCCTGATATTTTGAGCGGGAATTCTTTTTAGGGGAGTTTTGCGGCGATATCTCCTGCCCAAACCCTCCAATTACCGAAAGCTTTATATATCTCCAATTCGCTAAAAAATAACGAAGAACCCTTTAAGGAGGTGTTGGGAATGGCTGAGTTGCCGATTGCCCCAATTGACAGGCTTATAAGGAAGGCCGGTGCCGAAAGGGTCAGCGAGGATGCCGCCAAGGTCCTCGCCGAGTACCTCGAGGAGTACGCCATAGAGGTCGGTAAGAAGGCCACTGAGTTCGCCAGACACGCCGGCAGGAAGACCGTTAAGGCCGAAGACGTCAGGCTTGCCGTTAAGGCCTGAAGTCTTTTAGCTTTTCTCTTCCATTTCCAGACCGTTACCGTTTTAAGCTCCCTTCTCGAGCCTTAAAACATGCCGGAAATAGCGGTCAGAATGACAAAGCGCAATCACAACGCCTTTGTTCACCTCCTGGGTGCCCTGGAGAGCCAAGGTTTCGATCTGGGCGAACTTCTCATAACCAAGGATTTTAACGAGATTCTAAAGGCGCGGCCAAAGGTTGTGCTGTATTCCTTTTTCACCGAAGAGATCTGGGGTCCCCTTCCGATGGAAGTCAAGCTCCTCAAGGAGAAGGGGACGCTCTTGATAGCGGGCGGCTACCACGCGATAGCCATGCCAAAGCACACGCTAAAGCTCGGTTTTGATATTGCAGTCATCGGCGAGGGGGAAGAGGTTCTGTTCCAGCTCTTGACAAAGCTGAAGAAAACCGGGTACAAAATAACACCTGAGCTGGCTGATATTAAAGGTCTCGCCTTCTATCTCAACGGCGAGTTTGTTTTCACTGGCTTTGCAAAGGTTGAGGACTTCTGGCGCTTTCCTCCTTATCCGGAGAGCCTTCGGTTGATATCCCCGATAGAGATAACACGCGGCTGTCCCTTCGGCTGCTACTACTGCCAGACGCCTTACATCAAAGGGTTCCGCATGAGGCATAGGCCCATAGACCAGATAGTGAAGTACTCGCGCAGAATGAAGGACATGCGCTACATCACCCCAAACGCCTTCGCCTACGGTTCTCCTGGGGCAGTGCTGAAGCTGGACAAGCTTGAGGCCCTCCTGAAGGCGCTCCAGCCACTGAGGAAGGAAGGTAGACGGCTCTTCTATGGAACTTTCCCGAGCGAGGTAAGACCGGAGTTCGTTTTGCCTGAGACTCTGGAACTCCTCATTGACTACGCGGACAACAGGAGGCTCGCCATCGGGGCCCAGAGCGGGGATGATGCGATGCTCAAAGCAATGCACAGGCTTCACAAGGTTGAACACGTCAAACGGGCCGTGGAGTACATGGTAGAATACGGCTTCGAGCCCGTCGTGGACTTCATAGTTGGCCTGCCAAATGAGACCGAGGAGAGCCAGAGGATGAGCATTGAGCTTATGAAGTGGATTATGAGGAAGGGTGGAACGGTTCGCGCCCATTACTTCATGCCCCTGCCCGGAACACCGTGGGCGCGCTGTAAGTCCTCCCCCCTGAGCGAGGAGATGAAGAGGTTTTTGGGAAGGATGGCGGCAGAAGGCAGGATAGAAGGCTCGTGGAGCAACCAGGTGGAGCTCTCCAGAAAGCTCCAGAGGTTAATGGATGAGTTCTACGAGGAGCCCATGAGCCACACGGTCCCGGTGAGGAACGCCTGCTAATGAAAAAGTTTTATCATGCTTGTATTGGATAGCTCGGGCCTCTTGTTCGATCCCCTCTCGGCGTCAAACCCGGGGTGGGCTTGGATGATCTTTTACTCTTCATAGGTTCCCTGGCGGGCTTTTGGTGGTCTTGGACTAACGCAACCAGCCGGAAATCAGTGGTACTCATGGCCCTGCCGTTTATTGGAGCATTTCCGGCCCTGCATCACGGAAAGAAAAGCAACTACCTCCCCTGGTCGGTTTTCGGCTTCGGGTATAAGCTCTGAATACTGGCCAATAAGCTTATAACCACATCTCCTTGCCATCAGAACGACGGCGAAATGTACGCCGAAAACTATAAAAGGTTCCTGGAGCTTATAGACAAACTGCGAGAGTTTGAGGGGGCCATCATAGTTGAGGGCCCGCGAGACGAGGTAGCTCTGAGAAATTTGGGGGTCAGAGCGGAGATAATACGGCTCTCACGCTTACCGCTCGTTGAAATAGCGCTCGTTGCATCACGGTATCGCGACGTCATGATCCTTACAGACTTCGACAAAAAGGGCGAGGAACTTGCTAAAAAGCTCCTCTCGTACCTGGAGGGTTACTCCTGCAGAGTCGATGCAGAGACCCGCAGAGAGCTCAGGAAAATCCTGAAGAAGGATATAAAAGGTGTTGAGGAGCTCTACGAGCTCTACCTCTCCGTTTCTGGCCCCCATTTGGAGGGGTTTCAATGAAAAGGGAGAAGCACGTCCTCCAGCATATTTTGTCCGAAAAGAAAAGGGTAGAAACGGTAAGGGGTGATGATATGTCAGCCAAAGACGAATTCGGAACGACTAAATATATCATCTACGCTGAGTTTGAGGCAAACGGCGTTGTCGAAAGGCCCGACGTCGTTGGTGCAATCTTTGGTCAGACTGAAGGTCTTCTTGGGGACGATCTCGACCTCAGGGAGCTTCAGAAGACCGGGAGGATTGGAAGGATCAGGGTTGAGGTTCACACGAAGGCCGGGAAAACCTACGGAACGATAACAGTCCCATCGAGCCTCGACAGGGTTGAAACCGCGATCCTTGCAGCCGCTCTGGAGACGATAGACAGGGTTGGTCCGGCAGAGGCCCAGATAAAGGTTCTCCGCATCGAGGACGTGAGGGCAACCAAAAGAAAGTACATAATCGAGAGGGCCAAGGAGATACTTGAGACCCTCGTGGAGGAAGAGATTCCCGAAACGCAGGAGCTCACAGAGGAAGTTAAAAAGGCTGTCCGTGCCAAGGAGCTGATTGAATACGGGCCAGAAAAGCTTCCCGCGGGGCCCCATGTGCCCTTCTCGGATTCAATCATAGTCGTTGAGGGCAGGGCGGACGTTCTCAACCTTCTCAAGCACGGCATAAAGAACGCGATAGCCGTTGAAGGAACCTCTATTCCCGAGACAATAATCAAGCTCAGCAAGGAGAGAATCGTTACCGCCTTCACCGACGGCGACCGCGGCGGGGAGCTTATACTTAAGGAGCTCCTCCAGGTTGCAGATGTGGACTACGTTGCCAGGGCACCGGAGGGCAAGGAAGTCGAGGAGCTTACAAAGAAGGAGATCGTGAAGGCGCTCAGGAGCAAGATACCCGCGGAGCAGGTCATAACCGAGGTGTTTTACAAGGGAAAAAGCTTCTACGACATAATTAAGGAGAGGGAAAAGGCCGCAGAGGCAAAACCCGCGGAAAGCCTCGATGTTCAACCCGAGGTGAAAGTAGAGAAGAAACCTGAGATGGAGGCTCAACTAACTGAGAAAATCCCTGAGAAAACACAGGAAGAGGAAGTGAAGGTTGAGACCAAGGCAGAGGAGGCCAGGATAATCAAACCCATTCAGCAGCAGCCAAAGAAGGCCTCCGAGCTGGAAGAGTTTGCGGACTTCATAGAGAGAGTTAAAAAGGAACAGACTGCTCTCCTGCTCGACAAAGACAAGAACATCATAGCGGAGATCCCCGTCAGAGACTTGCTGACGACGATAAGCAACAGGGACGGCATTTACGCTATAATATTCAACGGTATAATCACCCAGAGGCTTATAGACATCGTCAGCGAGAAGGGTGTCAAGTACTTGCTCGGGGCCAGAAAGGCCAACGTTGTCAGAAGGCCAATAGACCTGAAGATAATCACTTTTGCCGAGTGATGTGGCTAACTTTATAACTCCTTCCTTTTCTTCTCTCCCAGGTGGTGAAAATGGAAGTTGAGACACTAATCTGGAAGTATGCACTCATCAACGCATACCAGCACGGAGGGAAGGCCGAACCCAAGGCAGTTGTGGGCAAGGTTCTCGGCGAGAACCCCGAACTAAGGGGGAAAGCTAAGGAGATAATCCCGCTCGTGAACGAGATAGTTGGGAAGGTGAACTCCCTCAGCCTTGGGGAACAGGAGGCAAAGCTAAAGGAGCTTTATCCCGAGTTCTTTGAGGGGAAGAAGGAAAAGAGGGAGGAAAAGAAGGGCCTCCCGCCGCTTCCGAAGGCAGAGAAGGGGAAAGTGGTTACCCGCTTTGCTCCTAACCCGGATGGCGCCTTCCACCTCGGGAACGCGAGGGCGGCTATTCTGAGCCATGAGTATGCGCGCATGTACGACGGCAAGTTCATCCTCCGCTTTGATGATACTGACCCAAAGGTCAAGAGGCCCGAGCCCATCTTTTATGAGTGGATTAAGGAGGACCTTGAGTGGCTCGGCTTTAAGATTGACGAGATACACTCGGCCAGCGACAGGCTTGAAATCTACTACGACTACGCAGAGAAGCTCATTAGGATGGGCAAGGCCTACGTCTGCACCTGCCAGCCGGAGGAGTTCAGCGAGCTCAGAGACAGAGGAATTGCCTGCCCCCACAGGGAAGAGCCGGTCGAGGTTCAGCTCGAGCGCTGGAGGAAGATGCTCAACGGCGAGTATAAGGAAGGTGAGGCAGTGGTCAGGATAAAGACCGACCTCAAGCATCCAAATCCAGCCGTTCGCGACTGGCCGGCTTTGAGAATCATAGACGACCCGGACCACCCGAGGACGGGCAACAAGTACCGCGTCTGGCCGCTCTACAACTTTGCCTCGGCCATAGATGATCACGAGTTAGGAGTTACCCACATATTCCGCGGGCAGGAACATGCGGAAAACGAGACAAGGCAGAGGTATATCTACGATTACTTTGGCTGGGAGTATCCAGTGACGGTGCACCACGGCAGGCTGAGCATCGAGGGGGTTATCCTCAGCAAGTCCAAAACGAGAAAGGGCATTATGGAAGGCAAATACCTCGGCTGGGACGACCCGAGGCTTGGAACCATCAGGGCACTCAGGAGGCGCGGTATAAGGCCCGAGGCAATAAGGGAGCTAATCCTCGAGGTCGGCCTCAAGAGGAGCGATGCTACAATAAGCTGGGACAACCTGGCGGCCATAAACAGGAAGATAGTGGAACCGGTAGCCAACCGCTACTTCTTCGTCGCCGATCCCGTTCCTATGTACGTTGAAGGTGCCGGGGAGTTCGTCGCCGAGATACCACTCCACCCGGATCACCCTGAAAGGGGAGTTAGAAGGCTCAGGTTCGAGCCGGGTAAGCCGGTTTACGTTTCCAGGGACGACATGGAGCTGTTCAAGCCGGGCAACTTCGTCCGCCTGAAGGACCTCTTCAACGTTCAAATAGTTGAAGCCAGCGAAGAAGGCATCAAGGCAAAATTCCACAGCGTTGACTACGAGACAGCGAAGGAAAACCGCTGGAAGATGGTGCACTGGGTAACCGAGGGCAGGCCCTGCGAGGTTCTCGTTCCGGAGGGAGAAGAGCTTCTTCTCAGAAAGGGCCTGCTTGAAGCCGATGCAGAGGTTAAGGTCGATGATATCGTCCAGTTCGAGCGCTTTGGCTTCGTCAGAATCGACGAGGTAAAGAAGGAGAAGGTCGTGGCGATATTCACCCACAAGTGACCTCTTTTTAATTTTTAAAAGAAAAAAGCTCAGGCCCCTTCTTTTGTTTCGGGCATCAGGGCCTCGCCAAAGAGGCCGACCAGTACCACTATCAAGGCCAGGAATGCAGAGGCATAGTATATGCCACCCAGGTTGATGTCGTGGCCGAGCTGGGTGAGGAATCCCACAATAAACAGGGCTCCCGATATCAAGACCACGCCGAGCTGGACTGGGGTCATGCCCTCTTTTCTTGAGACTATCGGATACATCTCGAATATTGCCGTAACGAAGAGCGCCGTACTGACTGCTCTGAGCATCATGTTGGCAACGCTTGGTGGGGAGTCGAGCACACCCACGAGGAGGACAAGGCCCATGAGGTAAATGGCGGCCCTGTTTCTGCTCGTCTTGAGGAGGTACTGGAGTATCTGGAGGGCCACCTCGGAATTCGGCAGAATGCTGGTCAGCCCCGCCATGAATATGGTCAGTCCGATTGCGTAGAGGACGAGGGTGTGGTTTGCGAGCATATCCGGCAGCTTTCCGAGGAGAGCTATCGCGGCCTCTTCACCCCCTGCTACATACTCGTTAAACGCACTGGGGTCAGTCGGTGCAGCTATGTAAATAATGGCTATCGTGGAGAGGATTCCAAGAATGAACTGGATGAAGACGCCCGTTCCTATGATGACCTTTGGGTTGAACCTCTCGTTCAGGAAGCTCCCGAGCATTATGTAAAAGCCGAACCCAAGCCCAACAGCGTAAATGGCCCTGTCAGTGACCTCCCTAAGCAGGCTGAAGGTTATGGGGTGGGAACTGAAGAGCATTCTCCACGCGCTGGAAATGGCCTCCGCGTTCTTGGGGATCTGGCTCATCGAAAGTATGGTCAAAGCAGGGATTATCAGCACGAGAAAGAGCGATCCCAGGGCCATTATTGTGAAGGTCTTCTCCTTTGCGCGGGAGATAACGACGAAGATTATGGTTATGAGGATAACTTTGGCAACGAGCCTTGCAAAGGTGCCCGTTCCGAGGAAGGGCGAGAGCAGGGAGAGGCCAACGTTGCCGGTGTAGTAGGAGAGGAACATCACCCCGATGGTCAGGAAGGCTATCATCATTCCCGGCTTTCTCCGGACCTTGTAGTAGAGCTCGGCGAAATAGTACCCTGACCTCATGACGGTCTCTGCCTCGTTTATGGCGAGAACCGTCAGGATGACCAACGCAACCACGTGGATAACGAGCCCAGTGATGCCGTACTTCAGCCACATCTGCGGGAACAGGCCTATTGTTCCTATCCCCGTGGCAAAACCGGCCACGAGCATTATCAGGTAGAAGGTCCATTTCTTGACGTCGTCCATTTTATCCCCCTGGCGAATATCTCCAACAGCCGTTGGCGGGTTTATTTAATAGATTTTCGGCCATCGCGAGAAAATGAAAACCGAACAAAGGGGCATTACTCCAGCCCCTTCCACTTCACTAACCCCAGGAGGAACCTGTGTGGGAGCTTTTCGTGGTGGGGGTGAATCCTCACAGCGTAGTGCCAGCAGGGGTCGCCGAGATGCCTGAGGGCGTTGCCTTCGTAAACGTAGAGCCACTCGCTCTCCCCGACTTCCTGGGGATGCCTGAGCTCGACTATGTGGGGCTTCTCTATTTCGTAGCCCTGAGCCCTGACACCGTAGTAAAGTTCGACCTCAACGTCTTCAGGCCTGAGTCCGTCAAGGTAAACCCTGAGCTCGAGCCTCTTGCCCTGGACCTTGGCCTCCCTTATCTCCACGTTGCCCCAGGATGAGGCAGCTCTCTCCTTCCAGGCCGCTATTTCCCTGGCTCCCTTGTAGTTCTCCCTCGTGAGCCAGATGTAGTTGCTCATGGCCTTGGAGTAGAACCTGTCCATGTACTCCTTGACCATCCTGTGCGTGCTGAAGCGCGGGGCTATGCTCTTTATGCTCTCCTTCATCATGTATATCCAGCGGCTCCTGTTCTCGTAGTAGGTGGGGATTATCTCCTTCTCGAGTAGGGTGTAGAGGCTCTCAGCGTCCTTTGCGTCGTCCTCTTCGCTCTCCGGCTTGGTTGTCTCCTCTCCAATGACCCAGCCGTTTTTCCCATTGTAGCCTTCAACCCACCATCCGTCGAAGATGCTCGCGTTGAGGACACCGTTGAGACCGGCCTTCATGCCGCTCGTCCCGCTTGCTTCAAGTGGTCTGCGTGGGTTGTTGAGCCAGACGTCGACTCCAGCGACCATGAGCCTCGCGCTTCCCATGTCGTAGTTCTCGAGGACGAATATCTTGCCCCTGAACTCTGGCATCCGGCTGACCTCATAAACCCTCCTCAGGAACTCCTTTCCAGCCTCGTCGCGCGGATGGGCCTTCCCGCCAAAGATTATGTAAACCGGCCTTTCTGGGTTGTTGAGGATTTTCTTCAGCCTCTCGAGGTCGCTCAGGATGAGAGTTGCCCTCTTGTAGGTCGCAAAGCGTCTGGCGAAGCCGATTATGAGGGCGTTCTCGTCTATCTCAGGTATCGGGTCATCGGTTCCGAGCCTCCTGTTCCTCTCCATTGTCTTCTCCCTGAGGAACTCTATGAGCTGTCTCTTGGCCTCGAGGTGGGCCTCCCAGAGCTCTTCATCCGGAATCCTTTCCACGGCGTACCAGATGCCCTCTATGTTGGTGTGCTCCCTCCAGACCTTGCCGATGTAGCGGTCGAAGAGCTTCCTCATCTCGTCGTGAACCCACGTCATTGTGTGGACGCCGTTTGTGATGCCCTCTATCGGGATCTCGTTGAGGGGAACTCCGGGCCAGAGGTCTTTCCACATGAGCTTGCTTACCTCGGCGTGGAGCTGGCTTACGCCGTTGACGTAGCTCGAAGTTCTTATCGCAAGCAGAGTCATGTTGAGCTGGTCCCCCTCGCGGCCGAGTTCGAGGAGCTCTTCTCT
The DNA here is from genome assembly GCF_055384795.1 of Thermococcus waiotapuensis. NCBI lineage: Archaea > Methanobacteriati > Methanobacteriota > Thermococci > Thermococcales > Thermococcaceae > Thermococcus > Thermococcus waiotapuensis. The sequence continues at coordinate 370,075 of NZ_AP042429.1, forward strand.
TCCTTCAAGGAATTTTGAAAGCCTCTTCCTAACTTCCTCAATCGGGAACCTGTCGTGGCCTGCCGGAACCGGCGTGTGGGTGGTGAAAACTGTGGTTCCCCTGACGATGCCCAAAGCTTCCGTGAAGGTGAGGCCTTTTTCCATGTACCAGGCTATCCTCTGGAGGTTGGCAAAGGCGGGATGCCCCTCGTTGAGGTGAACCACACCGGGCTCGATGCCGAGGGCCCTTAGGAGCCTCATTCCGCCTATTCCGAGGAGGATCTCCTGTTTTATTCTCTTGTCCATCTCGGCGTTGTAGAGGTAGTCGCAGATCGCTCTATCCTCCGGGCTGTTCTCGGGCACATCTGTGTCAAGGAGGTAGAGCTTGGCCCTGCCGACGCTGACCTCAAAGGCCCTCGCGTAGACGATCCTGTCCTCAATAGGAACCTCAACGAGGAGGGGTTTTCCGTCTTTGCTTAGAACAGGCTTTATCGGCATTTCCTCTGGCCTGTATTCCGGGAATATCTCCCTCTGCCTTCCGTCCCTGTCTATCTCCTGCCTGAAGTATCCGTGCTTGTAGAGGAGGCCTATAGCTATGAAGGGAAGGTCGAGGTCACTCGCGGTTTTGAGGTGATCCCCGGCGAGGATTCCGAGGCCACCGGAGTAAATCGGGAGGCTCTTGCTAATGCCGTACTCCATGCAGAGATAGACTATCGGTTTATCCCATTGGGGGTAGTTGGTCGAGAACCACGTTGATTTCGGGTTCATGTATGCAGTAAACTGGTCCATAACGAGCTCGTAGAGGTTCATGAAGTCGTCATCCTTGAGGAGCTCTCTGAATCTCTCTTCGGGCGTGTCCAGGAGGAGTTTAACCGGGTTCTTGTACTCACGCCAGTGTTCGGAGTCTATGTACTCCCAGAGCCGGGTGGCACGTCTGTTCCAGCTCCACCAGTAGTTATAGGCCAGTTCTGCGAGATTCTCCAGCGGGTAGGGGAGCTTCGCCCTTATTAAATTCTCAACCGTGTGGGAAACGTCCGCCATGGCAACCACCTTATATCATCGACGGTGATACCAGATTGACCTCAACCTTAAAAAGCCTGCCTCTCGTCGGATGACGAAAAAGTAGAAAAGTGTCAAGACCCCTCAAAAGCAAAGGGGCTTATGTAGTCGCCGTACTTCTCCCTGGCCTCAAGGAGGCGCTTCCGCTCTTCCTCAAGAACCTGGAACAGCTCTTTAGGAACGTCCTCGAGCTTCCTGTAGATTTCTTCAATGCGCTCTATTTTTGCCAGAAGCTCCGGAACCCTTATCGTGAACTGCTTCTCGTAGGCCTCCCTCGTGTATTCTTTGTTCAGGACTTCCTTGAAGAGCCTTCTTAAATCCTCGTACTTCGGTATGTAGCCTATCGGCGTTTCTATTGCATCAGCATCGCCGTGAACCCTCAGCTCCATCCACTTTAGCCAGACTGCCTTGTCGAGCTTGTGGTTGAGCCAGTTGCCCTTTTCGTCGCGGAGGAAGTAGTTGACGGCGAAAATCTTAGGGGTCTTCTTCAGCTTTCTGCCGAATTCGAGGTAGTTCCTTATGTAATCTCCGAGGTGAACGCTCATGAAGTCGAGGATTGCCATGGGGTTGAATTCTCTGATGCCCTCCTTGCCGAGCGTTGCCGCGGTCGTTTCGCTCTCGAGGGAGGCACCCATCGTTATGACGCCGTGCTCCCAGTTGAAGGCTTCCCTCACGGGCGGCCATGTGTCCTTGTCCCTACCACCGAATATCATGCCTCCGATTTCGACACCGCACGGGTTCTCGAGGGCCTCTAAATCCGCGTTGGGGAAGTGTTCAAGCGAAACGGTGAAGCGGGCGTTCTTGTGGCTCGGGGGTATTTCCTTGCCCTCCTTGTCCTTCTTGCCTTTCCACCACTTTCCGCTGTGGTTCTCCCCCTCATCGGGAATTTCAATGCCCATCCCGTTCCAGTAGGGCTTCCCGTCTTTTACTAAAACGTTGGAGAAGATTATCTCGACCGGAGAGTGGAGTACCTGCCATATTATCGGGTCATCCTCGGGATTGATTCCCTCGATGATGCCGAAAACACCTTTCTCGACGTTCGCTCCTCTCGCTATTCCATTGACCGGGAGAATGAACGTTAGGTCGTCGCCAACTATGTTCTCCCAGCTTATCATGGCGGTTGACGTTTTTCCGCACATGCTCGGGTAGGCACCGGTGAAGTAGGTTTTTCTGCCGTGCGGGCCGTTCACCCTCATCAGGAACATGTGTTCGCTGAGCCAGCCCTCTTCGACGGCCCTCTTGATTGTAAGCCTGAAGGCGAGCTTCTTGAGACCTATAGTGTTCCCGCCGTACTGGGTGTTGACTGAATAAACGGTATCGCCCTCGACGTCGATGTAGACCCTCCTCTTGTCGAGGTTCTTGCTCGTCTTTCTCTCATCGAGCTCCCCTGCCGAGTGGATGAAGCGGAGGAACCTCGTGTTCCTTCCAAGCCTCTTGAAATCCTCGTAGCCTTTCCTGTAAAGGAGGAACTCGGAATGGGCAACGTAAGCGGAATCGGTGAGCTGAACGGCCGGAATCGTGAAGATCGAGTTTTTAGGCCCGAGAACGAAGAAGCAGACGAAAAGCTCCTTACCCTTCATAACACCCTTCATGAGCTCGCGTATCTCCTTCAGGCTTTCTTCCCTGTCTTTGGTGTCAACGTAGGGCAGCTTCTTCCCTTTGGGAACCAGGACGGCCGTGTTGGCCTTGTCCCTGGCCTGGTCATAGTAGTTGTCGTAGTGGACCGTGTGGTTCGGGGTTTCGAGCATCTTTTCTTCCCCATAGTAGAGGGCCTTCCATTTGACGTATCTCTCGTCCTCTTCGCTGTCGGTGCAGACGAAGACCCTATCAGGCTCGAGCCACTCGATCCAATCCGCTAAAAAAGCGTGTAGCTGGGGATTGTCTATAGCCTTTATCTTTTCAAACTGCTCTTTATCGAGGAGCTTTTCAAGCCTCTCAAGGGGTTCCATGATGCCACCTCCTGAACTCCTCGGGGTAATGTATTAAATAGTTTATCTGAGACAACCGGTACTGCGCAGGATATTTAAGTCCATCGAACCACAAAGTTTATCACAAGGGCGCCGTTTATATTGGGGGAAAAACTTGAAAAAGAATAACACTCCTGGTGATACAAGGGGGTGATAGTATGGAGCTGTACTATTCAGAAAAGTTCAAGCCGGAGGAGCTGGCGCTGTTGGGACGTGCAGTGGGTACGGTTGCCCACGGGACAACCATAGTGGGAAGGGATGGAAGGGCTCTCTCAAGATATGGCAAGAGGGCCATGGTTGTCGGTATTGTGAGCACAGGATCAACCATAATGGACGTCCGCCTCATTCCCCTCATTGCCCTGAAGGACTTCGCCCACAAAAAGGGTCTTCCCCTGGCGTACGTCTACTACCATGAGGGGGTGAGGGTCGAGGTCAGCGGTCTCGACGCTGAGGAAATAGAAACAATACTCCAGACCAGGAGTTTTATTGAGGCCCATCCGAGCGATATCGGCGCGACGGTTTACTATCCCAACGCCCTTGACGATTTCATGAACGACATCCTCAAGAAGTATCACATGAGCCTCGGAATGAAAGTCCTGGTTGATGCAATGAACACTCCAGCGGTGCTCTTCTTCCCGCGCCTTTCGGAGGCTCTTGGAATCGAAGTTGAGATAATGAATGACATGATGAGCAGCTACCTTCCCCCGAAACCAAAGGAGGTCTTTCTCCATAAGCTAAAGAAAGAGGGTTACAACTTTGGACTACGGTTCAGGCCGGATGGACACGTTGAACTCCACACTGGGGAGGAAGAGGTTGAATTTGGAAGCATGTGGGCTCTGCTGGATCACATTAAGAAGATCTTTTGATTCCGTTTCCTCACTTTTCTGCTCACAAAACTATTAAAGGCCGTTGGGATTATCCTCCCCGGTGGGAGGTGAAGTCTGTGGGGATATTCATTGTCCTGGAGGGCATTGATGGCGCTGGAAAATCCACTCAGGCTAAAATGCTGGCAGAATGGTTTGAAAAAAGGGGCTACGAAGTTGTTCTGACGAAAGAACCGACTGACACCGCCTTTGGAAAGCTCATCAGAAGGCTCGTCCTGACGGGCGGCAGGGAGGGTATCATAGATGGGGCAAGGATAAGCCATGAGGCGGAAGCGCTTCTCTTCGCTGCGGATAGAGCAGAGCACGTGGACAAGCTCATATGTCCCTCTCTCGAGGCTGGAAAAGTCGTTATCTCGGACAGGTACTTTTACTCCTCTCTTGCCTATCAGTGGGCAAGGGGTCTTGACCTGGAATGGCTCATAGACCTCAACAGGTTCGCCATCAGGCCTGACTTGGCGGTTCTCCTTGACCTTCCCGTAAAGGAGAGCATGAGGAGGATAAACCGGAGAAGCTTGAAGAGCGAGTTTGATAAAATTGCTGTACTGCAACGGAAGGTTAGGGAGAATTATCTTAAGCTGGTCGAAATGTTCCCGGAAATGCGTATAGTCAACGCCCAGAACAGCATTGAAGATATACACAACGACATAGTGGGCCTTATAGAGGAAGAGATCCTTAAAAAGACTTAAACTCGCTGTTCTTCTTTTCCTGCGAACAATTTTGGAAAGCTGGCCCAAAACGCCCCCTCAGCGGAGTTTGTAAGTCAGCAGAGAGGGTTTTGCTGGTGGGCCCGCGGGGATTCGAACCCCGGACCTCCACCGTGTCAGGGTGGCGTCATAACCAGTCTAGACTACGGGCCCGGCCCAAATGTTGGTGGACCGGCCGGGATTTGAACCCGGGGCCTCCGCCTTGCCAAGGCGGCGCTCATACCAGGCTGAGCTACCGGCCCACCCGAAAGCCGTAATCACCTATCTGGGCGGGTTTATAAATTTTGCGGTGGCAACAAACAAAAAGTGGGAAAATCAGATGTTCCCAATCCTCTGGAGAACCATGCCCTCTATTCTTATTGGCTCCGTTCTCCTGGCGTAGACTATAGCCTGCTCCAGTCTGGTCTCGCTCCCGGCGTGAATCTTGAAGAGGGGATCGCCCTCCTTGACCTTCTCGCCCACCTTGACGTAGAGCTCCACTCCAGCCCCTTTGTCCTCGGGTGCCCCTGCGGCCCTGGCTATTCCCGTTATCGCGCGGTTGTCAATGGAGGTGACGTATCCACTCGTGGGAGCGACGAAGGTGTATGTTTTGTCCCCCACCGGTATATCTTCCGGCTTGATGTTGGGGTCTCCTCCCTGGGCTTCTATGATTTCCTTCATCTTCTCCCAGGCTTTGCCGCTGTCAAGTATCTCTTTAGCCATCCTCTTTCCAGCCCCTGGAGGGGCAACTCCACCCATTTCGAGCAGTATCCCTGCCAGTCCAGTGGCTTTCTCTATCAGGCTTCCGGGACCTTTGCCGGTCATCAGGGCTAAAAGGGCCTCTTTAGCTTCGAGAGCCGGTCCCACGGTGTGTCCTATCGGCTGGCCACCGTAGGTTATCGCAACTTCAACGTACTGGCCGAGCCTCTTGCCGAGCTCTATGAAGTCCTTGGCTAGAGCCCTTGCTTGATCGACGGTTTCGACTTTGACCCCCTTTCCAGTGGGTATGTCGATGAGGATGTACTGGCTGCCAATGGCGTACTTCTTTGACATTATGCTCGCCAGCATGAGTCCGGTTGGATCGATGCTCAGGGCACGCTCGGCCTTTATCGTTAGGTCGTCCGCTGGGGCAAAGTTTAGGGCTCCTCCCCACACAAGGCATGCACCGACTTTTTCCACTATGCTCTTGATTTCGTCGAGGGAGAACGTCACGTTCGCGAAGACCTCAACAACGTCCGCTGTTCCCGCGGCGCTGGTTATGGCCCTTGAGCTTGTCTTGGGTATGGTCAGTCCGGCGGCGGCAACTATCGGCACGACGAGGATGTTGGTTTTGTTTCCCGGAACTCCCCCGATGCTGTGAACGTCCATGATGGGCTTCCTGTCGATGTCGAGCATGTCCCCGGTTTCAGCCATTGCTATTGTCAGAGCGGCTGTCTCGTCCATGTCAAGGCCGTTTATCTCGAGTGCAGTCACAAAGGAACTTATCTCTATGTCCCTGAGCTTCCTATCCACGATGTCCCTTACAATAGCCTCAATCTCCACTTTCCTGAGCTTCTCGCCATTCATCTTCTTCTTTATGTAGCGAACGCTCTCGGGAGTTCCTGCCGGCACGACCTCGACAACTTCGCCGTCTGAAAGATTGTGGAGTTGCAGGACATCCCTACTGACACCCACTTCCCCCGGCTGAACAAAGCTGCTTATCACCAGGCTGCCGTAGATGCTCCTTTTGCCGTATTCTATTTTAACGAGGTCATCTGGGTGTAGCTTCGCTGCTTTTGCATCCTCGGGGTGTATGAAGATGGAATACCTGTCCGTATACGCATCCACTATCTTCACGGTTGCCCTCATCGTCACTCCCTCCTGAAGATGGGTATCTCAGCAATACGATAAAACTCTTTTTAACGTCTTCGCTGGTGTGAACAAAAAAGGAGGAGTTCAGTAAGTGGGGGTGTCCTGTAATACTTGGGGATACGATCTTGGGGGAGATCTGAACCTTTCTAGAACCTGGGCAACGTCCTCGGCAACTTCAAGGAATACTCTGGGTATGGGAAACGTGGGGTCGTACATTGCCCGTATAACGTCCGAAACGTCGGCTGAGTAGAGCCTCTTCTTAAAGAGGTACACCCGATTCTTCCTAATCTCCACGATCCGGTCTGGGTATCCCAGCCGGATCATGGCCATCACCAGAATTAGAAACAATGGGTAATTTAAAAAGTTAGCGGGGCGACTATGAGAAATAGGGGGCGAGAAGTTGGAAATTTAAAAAGGCAGCTCACAGGTTTCTGACTTCTTCCTCTATACTGCTTTCGAGTTCTTTTTCCCACTCCTCCACATCGAAGTCAACCAGCTCCTCTTCGAGTTCCTCTTTAAGGTTTGTGACACGTCTTTTGAGGGCGCTCTTAGTTTCCTCATCGTAGACAACGTAGTAAGGGTTCCTCTTGGCCGAGAGGTACAACAGGAGGACTATTAAGTTCGTGAAAATAAGGACTATAAGTAGTGCCGCGTAGAGTCCGTTGACCATCCCAATCACCTCTTTCCGCCGAATATTGCCTTGAAGACCCTCTTGATCGGGCTCTCTGGCTCGGGTGGCTGCCACTTGGTTCCAGTCAGCTTTGCGGCAAGCTGTTTGATCGCTATTGCGGCCGGGCTCGTCGGGTTCTTTATGACGAGGGGAACACCGTAGGCACTGGCCCTCTTAACCTCCGGATCCTCAGGGATGACAGCTAAAACTGGAACTTCGAGGATGGCCTCTATTTCCTCCTGCGTTAGCTCGGTCTTCTCGTTGGTGACCCTGTTGAGCACTGCACCCAGGGGAAGCGTTCCGAGCTTTTCAGCTATGAGCTTGGTCTTGAGGGAGTCCGTTATGGCCGATATCTCGGGGTTCGTGACTATTATGAGCTCCTTACCGATGAGCAGGGCAGTAACGGATGTCATCTCAAGACCTGCCGGGGCATCGATGAGGATGAAATCTGCCATCTGGCTGATTTCCCTTATGACCTCCTTTAGTCTTTCGGGCTTGGCCTTCTTGACCTTCTCCAGGCTGAGTCCACCGGGGATAACTTTTACTCCGGCGGGCCCTTCGTAGATTGCATCCTTGAGGTCTGCTTCCTTTGCTAAAACGTCGTGGAGCGTTATGGGTATGTCCTCCATTCCGAGGACGAGGCTCAGGTTTGCCATCGTTATGTCTGCGTCAATGAGAATCACTTCCTTTCCGAATTGAGCCAGTGCCACACCTAAATTTGCAACCATCGTGGTTTTACCGGTACCACCCTTTCCAGAGGCGAAAACTATGGATCTACCTTCCAAAGCCGGCACCTCCTGTTGGATATATCATCACGTGGCTTCGAGTAACCTAAGCTCTTTAAAGCGAAACGACTTTTATCTTTTGTGGTTGGGCGTGTACATAAAAAGCCCTCTCAAGGCCCAGCAAACTTTTAAAAGATGTGAAAAAAGCAGATGGGTGGGTGAAAAAGTGAGGCCAGACAACAAATTTGCACTCATCATGTATCTCTGGGGGTCAATAACCGGGGTCATTAGCGGATTGCTTTCAACTTACTACCGCCCCGCATGGGTTGTTGGCGCCCTTATGTTCCTGGCAACGGATCTCTTTGTAAAATTGCTCCTGGGGGAAGATTTGCCCCGAGACATAAAGGATCTTCCCGAGGATAGGAGGCGGAAGGCTATCCTGAGGAGGGCTTTCTGGGGATGGTTACTGTTCTGGCTGTACTTCACTATGCTTGTCTACACCATTGGAATAGGGTTTGAGCCGAAGGCTTACAGCAACCAGAGCCTCCTCTCAAAGATGATGAATGGAACCGGACGGTGAGGTGGTAGTATGGATTTGGAAGAACTGAAAAAAACCGTCGCAAGGGAAGCGCTGTCATTCGTTGAAGACGACATGGTTATTGGCCTCGGTACGGGCTCAACGACTTCTTATTTCCTAAAGTTCTTAGGCGAGAGGATCCGGGAGGAAGAGCTTGAGATATACGGCGTTCCAACATCCTACCAGTCAAGGCTTCTGGCCCTTGAATATGGGATACCGATTCGGGCCCTCGACGAGGTTGATGCCATAGATATTGCCGTTGACGGGGCGGATGAGGTCGATCCTCAGCTCAACCTCATAAAGGGGCGCGGAGCCGCGCTCACTATGGAGAAGATCATCGAATACCGGGCTGGAACCTTCATCGTCCTCGTTGACGAGAGCAAACTGGTGAATAGACTGGGGGAGAAGATGCCCGTCCCGGTTGAGGTGATCCCGGCTGCCTGGAGGGCCATAGCTGAAGAGATAGAGGTCTTCAACGCTAGGGCTGAACTCAGGATGGCGGCCAAAAAAGATGGGCCAGTGATAACGGACAACGGCAACTTCATACTGGACGTTAAGTTCGAGAGGATCGACGACCCACTGGATATGGAAATAGAGCTCAAAACCATTCCCGGCGTTGTTGAGAACGGCATATTCGCGGATATAGCGGATATAGTCCTCGTTGGGACGCCTCAGGGGGTTAGAAAGCTGGAACGTTAAGTTTATAAGGTGGCTTTAATCTTCTCTCTCTGGCGGCGCGGGGGTTGCCGAGCCTGGTCAAAGGCGCGGGATTCAGGGTCCCGTCCCGTAGGGGTTCCGGGGTTCAAATCCCCGCCCCCGCACCACAAACCCCAAGGGACTGGAAAGGTGCTTTTTCTGGGATTCTTGAACCCTGCCGATTGAGTTAAAAGGCCAAACCCGTTCACCCCCGGGATAAAAATGAAGGCCCACTACGAGTGCTTCGCCTGCATCGCCAACCAGTGCCAGAAAATCGTCGAGATGGGCACTGATGACCTTGAGCTCAGAAAGAAAGGCGTCATCGAGACGGCGAAGCTCATGGCTGGGATAAGCGAAGATTCCGTTCCGGCGGTTTTCGGGAGCGAAATATTTCTCGGCGTTTATAAAATAGTAAGCAACGACGACCCGTTTAAGGAGTACAAGGAGCTCTCGAACAGGCTGGCCGGGAAGATGGTCTCAGACCTCGAGGGGAAAGAAATGGACCTTAAGACCGCGCTAAAGCTCGCCATAATCGGCAACGTGATAGATTTCGCCGTCGGCTACTCCCCGGAGAGGATCGGGGAGGACGTTGAGGCGATGCTCAAGGAGGAGCCCTACGTTGACCACTTCAATGAGCTCTTCGAGAGGCTGGGGAAAGCCAAAACCCTCCTGACAGGCTCTTTGTAAGGGCGCTCAAAAAGTCCTTTTGAAACCCTCGGCGGAGTGAAGGATGGCAGAGTTTTCTACCTGCTAAAAGCGAAATGCAGGCCAATAGCGAGGGAACTCGGGGTGCCGCAGGGGAGCATGGTGTGTTTGCGGGGTTAATGGAGAAGGGCGAACTCAAGCACGGGGTCGGCTATGCCGTAGGTTACGTTTCTTCCCTCGACCCTCTTTTCTACGAAGGAAGCTTTCAGGAGCGCGTTGAGGAGCCTCGCCAGTGCGGCATCTTCGATCTCCCTCTTCTCCTTTCTTTCGAGCTCTCTCTTTAGCTCACCCCATGTGTTCTTGCCCGAGGCTATCGCCCGGAGAACGGTCAGATAGCGCCTTCTCGCAAGGGGGCGCTTTTCAAGGAAGCGCTCGAGCTCTGCTAAAGCGAGCCTGGATGCTTCTTCAAGAACCTTATGGATAACCTCCCCCCGAAAACCTTCCCTGAGCGAAACCACGCCGAACTTCACGAGCCAGCCCACTATTCCGTCGAGCCTGTCAATGGCATTCTCAAGAACTTCCTCCGGGGCATCAATGCCAGCTTGCTCAAAGCCCTTCCTGAGGAAGTCCAGGCTCTGCTCCCTTGAAAATCTTAAAAGCTCTATCTCTTGGAAGGCCCTCCCGTAGAGGGGGGCATCGGGATTCTCAACGCCGAGGAAGTCGTATAGGAGGCCAATTTCTGAACCGGTCAGGATGAATGTTGTCTCCCCGTAGTCGTAGAAGTGGGCTATCAGAGAGGCAAGTTCTTTTCCAGCCGGCCCTCTCGCTTCCTGGACTTCATCGAAAGCTATAACAAAGCCCTCGCCTTCGAGCGCCGAAATCAGGGAGTAAAGCGTTTCTGGGTTCTTCCACGAGAGCGAGACGCCGATTCTCGAAAGGTTCACGCCTTCTATGAGTTTTATCTTCTCCTTCAGCCTCGCAAAGAGGGGGGCGTTCTCTGAGAGATACTCATTTAGCGCCGCCTGAAAGCGGAGGTAGAGGTCGCGCCTTGAGTTCGGGTTCACCCCGCGGAGGTCTACTATCACGTGCGGAACCCTGGCTTCGTTGAGGGCAACCTTCAGGAGAGAGGTCTTCCCGAGTCTGCGGATTCCCTTGAGAACCACCAGCGGTTTACGGGATTCAATGGAGGTGAGTATCTCCTCAAGTTCCCCCTCCCTATCGTACAGGTCCTCCCTTCTGCTCTTGGGCCTCTCGTCGAAGTACAAACTAACACCCCGGTAGTATGCTAACACCACGATAGTTAAAAGGGTTACAGTTGGGTGGCCGGGGGATTAACCGAACATAGTGAAAAGGTGTTTTTGTCCTGTTCGTGGGGGGGGACTGCCTTGGGCAAAATCACCCGAAGATCACCAACACTCAGGGGCCCCGGTGCTTTGTGAGCTCCGAAAATGCAACAATCCATTAAGTTGCCCTCTTCTCCCCCTCCGGGAATTTCCAGTTCTTAGTTATCCTCGTTACGTTCCTTACGAGGGCCCTCTCCTCCGGATGCCTTGAGACGAGCTCTTCCAGGAAGGAAATCAGCCCATCGTATGCAGGCCTGTCAATCGGGAAGGGAACGCGATCCTTGCCGCCGACGGCGTAGCTGAACTTGAAGGGATCCGGCGGGTGGGTTACAGGATCCTTCCAGCTCGGGTGGACGTCGTAAACCAGCTCGAGGACGAGCGAGAGAGCCCTCAGGGTGCTCGGTCCGAGGCCCTTCACAAGAAGAAACTCCTCGTAGTTGTTCACGCCCAGCTCGCGGGCGAACTCCAGGGCTTTTTTGTTCAGCTCAAACTTTCCAAGACTCTCGTAACGCCTGAGAACCTCTTTTTCCCCGGGCTCGCGGGGCCTGTAATAGACGAGGGGCATATATCCCTTCGCCATGGCCTTCAAGCCCTCAAGTTCGCGCTCTATCTTAACTGGATTTTCCTGGATGACGTCGAGGAGGGTTTTCTGATACTCTTCCGCTTCCTTCGATACCGTGTTGAGGGCGAACTCCCTTTTAAGGCCAGATATGGCTTTGTGGGGGTCGAGGGTGAATGTTTCAGCGTCGAACCAGTGGAAGCGCCTCGCGAGCCTTTCCCTCCCGTTCATGCCCTGCTGAATCACTGCCCAGTTGCCCTTCTCATCGAGGAAGAAAACGTGATGGTAGAGCTGGTAACCGGTCTGGAGTGCAACCGTATCAACCTTGGCAACGAGCCGGGAGGTTCTGACGTAGGGCTCGGGGTCGAGCTCGTAGAGCTCGGCTATCTTCTTCAGCTCCTCGGGAGTTGCCCGGCTCTTCTTCCCCTTCCCTCCGGCCGCTTTTACCCCAAGCTCTTCCTCCCAGAGGGCGTCCTTTATCATGCCGGCCGTTACAGTTGTCGAGCCACTGCTGTCCCAGTCCATTCCAATAACGTTGTTGAATGCCTGAAACCACACCGGGTCGGAGAGCCTCTCGAGGAGGCCCCTCGTGCCGTATTCCTCGACTGCCAGGATGAGGACTAACCGGGTGAGCTTCCTCATCCGCCGGGCGAGCCAGGCCGGGACATGTCCGCCGTGGAGGGGCAGGTCAGCGACGTTCCTCATCGGAGTTATTTGGGCCTTTGGTGTTTTAACGGTTGTCCCTTAAAATCCTCGGGATTTTCCGTGCTTTTCCGCAAAATGCCCGGAGGATGTTGTGTGCATAGAAGGGAAAGCCTTTTTACCCCCCGTTTCGAGAGGGGTCTGAAGGTTTAACGCTCACGGAGGGTTGGAGATGGGAGTTGAAAAGGTTCCGAAGTACGACATTCCGACCAAGAAGGTTGACTACGTTTTTATCGAGCTCGACAAGATGAAGCCCCACGAACAGCTCGTCCAGAAGGAGCTCGAGGCCTTCATCGAGAGCGTCACCGGAAGCGGCATCTTCTGGAGGCCAATGCTCCTCGCGAAGGTTCCGGGCGAGGATGCCTACCTTATAGTTGACGGTCACCACCGCTGGGCTGGATTGCAGAAGCTTGGGGCGAAGAGGGCCCCCGCAGTGATACTCGACTACTTCAGCGATGAAGTCAAAGTTTACACATGGTACCCGGCCTTCAAGGGAGACCTCAACGAGGTCATTGAGAGGCTAAAGAAGGCAGGCCTTAAGGTAATCGAGAATCCAAAGGCGGAGGAGAAAGCAGAGAAGGGAGAGATAGCCTTCGCCCTCGTTGGAGAGAAGAGCTTCGCCATCCCCGGCTCGCTGGAGGAGCAGAAGAAAGTAAGTAAAGTGCTCGACGAGATGAGCGTTGAGGGGAGGATAGAGCTCATCTACTACGGCCTCAAGGAAGACGCGAGGGAAGACATGGCCAGGGGCGAGGTCGACTACGTCTTCATCAGAAAAGCCCCGAGCAAGGAGGAAGTTATGGAGCTCGTCAAGAGGGGTGAGGTCTTCTCTCCAAAGACCACCAGGCACGTCCTCCCCTTCAACCCGGACAGGATAGACGTCAAGCTCGAAGAGCTGTTCTGAAGGTTTTTAACCCCTCCACCTTTCCTTCTTCGCCCGATGATGACGGATCAACCGGCTGAGCCGTGATGACATCGGTCTTGTCTGAGGGGATTCATTTTTACATAGGCACCTACACAACCACCTGCGAAAAAGGCCTTTAAATTTTCAGGCGTTTAAACATGTGGTGGAAAAATGCTGCCGATCAGGAGCTTGGTCGCCCTCATTGGTCAGCTTTTTTCAGTGTCAATCCCACTCCAGACCTACCATGCCCACCCGACCCCTGTTGAGATAGTACGCTCCCGGGGGCAGGTGAGAGAGCCAAAGGTTCTTACCATTGGCAGACCGGGGGCCCCTTTGGAGGGCGATGCCATTTTTGTCAGCTCCCTCCCCGGCTTTGTGGGCCCCCGGGAGCTCCCCAGGCTTTTGCACGTGCTCATCTCACACCTGCAGGAGAACCCCGATGTTCCGGTGGTTGTAGAATGCCTTGAGTATCTGGCACTCCACAACGGTTTTGAAAGCCTGCTAAAGTTCCTGAATACCCTCCGGGACTATGCCATCCTCCACGGCGGGAAGGTTTACCTCGTGACGGACCCTTCGGCATGGACTGAGAGGGAATACGCCCTCCTTGAGAGGCTTACCTTTTAGCCAGCCACTTATCAAGCTTTACCGGGTTCCTTCTGATGTCCCTGAGGGTGAGGACGTAGAGCTTCCTCCCATCCTGGCCTCTCCTTATTCTTATCTCCCCCGCCTCCTCGAGAAGAACCAGCGCGTTCTTTATCTCACCCTCATTTAGACCGGCCTTTTTGACTTCCTCCCAGAAGTTGCCCGATGGTGAGTACATCGAGGCCTCTCTGACGATTTTCCAGGCGCGTTTTATTTTGGCGTCTTTTGCCCCCGTCATGAGGATTGTTTCCTCGTCAGGGATTATAAAACCCCACCCAACTGCTTAAAAACGGGATGGGTGCAAACTTTTTAAACTTTCATGAGTACTAAGCAATGGCGATGAAGATGAGAGTGGGAACACTGGTCGGCCTCATCTTTCTGGTTTCCCTTTTAGTTCTCTCCTCAGCTAGCGCTTCTGCTGCTGAGACCAGGGTGGTTTACGTTGCCACTTTTGAGGGAGTGATAACCAGCTATTCTGTTGACCAATTTTCACGATACATCGAGATTGCAGAGTCCAATCACGCCGAAGCCCTGGTAATAGAACTCGACACCCCTGGAGGCAGGGGAGATGCAATGCAGGAGATCATCCAGAGGATCCAGGAGTCAAAAGTGCCGGTGATAATCTACGTCTCTCCAAGGGGGGCAATAGCGGCATCGGCCGGTACTTACATAGCCCTCAGCTCCCATCTAATAGCCATGGCGCCGGGGACAAGTATAGGTGCCTGCGAGCCGATACTTGGCTACTCCTCAAACGGAAGCATAGTGAGGGCCCCCGAGAAGATCAGGAACTTCTACATAGCCTACATCAAAAGCCTGGCCCAGGCAAGCGGGAGAAACGAAACAATAGCAGAGCTGTTTATTACGGAAGACTTAAGCCTCACGCCAGAGGAAGCTCTGAAGAGCCACGTTATAGAGGTTGTAGCTGATGACGTCAATGACCTCCTCCAGAAGGCGAACGGGATGAGAACCAAGATTCCCGTTGCTGGAAAAGGTTACGTAACCCTGAACTTCACAGATGCTCGGATTGTAAAGGTTGGGCCATCACTCAAAGACGAAGTAGTCAGGTACATATCTGACCCAACGGTGGCTTATATCCTCATAAACATCGGCATCCTCGGCCTCATCTTCGGCTTCTTAACACCCGGCTGGCACGTTCCCGAGACAGTGGGGGCAATACTCCTTGTCCTTGGGGTCATAGGCCTGGGTTACTTTGGCTACAACAGCGCGGGCCTGCTCCTCATCGGGCTCTCGATAATCTTCTTCATAGCCGAGGCGCTGACACCGACCTTCGGCCTCTTTACCGTTGCGGGGGTAATAACCATGGTAATCGGCGGAGTTCTCCTCTTCGGGGGTGGAGACGAGTATTTGATACAGGGTTCAACGTTCTCGACGCTGAGAATGGTCATCATAACAATAGCCCTGCTCCTTGGCCTGTTCTTCGCCTTCGGTGTTACTGCCGTCGTGAGGGACAGGAAAAAGAAAGCCCAGACTGGCAGGGAGGAAATGATAGGTGAAACCGGAAAGGTCGTCCAGGATCTCAGCCCCGAGGGAATGGTGAAAATAAGGGGCGAGCTCTGGAAGGCAGTGAGCAGGAACGGGGAAACAATAAAGGCCGGGGAGGTCGTCAGGGTTGTTGGGATGAATGGTCTGACTCTTATTGTTGAGAAAGTTCAAGAAAAGGAGGTGCAGTGAATGGCAGGTGTGGGAAGTTTGGTTTTGGCCATAGTGTTGCTTTTTGTTTTGATTTTCCTGGCAAGCGCAATAAAGATAGTCAAGGAGTACGAGAGGGCAGTGATTTTCAGGCTCGGCAGGGTCGTCGGCGCCAGAGGCCCGGGACTGTTCTTCATTATTCCACTATTCGAAAAGGCCTACATAGTGGACTTAAGAACCAGGGTTCTCGACGTCCCGGTTCAGGAGACCATAACCAAGGACAACGTGCCCGTTAAGGTGAACGCCGTCGTCTACTTCCGCGTCGTCGATCCGGTCAAGACTGTGACCCAGGTGGCCAACTATATAATGGCGACCAGCCAGATAGCCCAGACAACTCTGAGGAGCGTCATAGGCCAGGCCCACCTCGATGAACTCCTCA
The DNA here is from genome assembly GCF_055384795.1 of Thermococcus waiotapuensis. Taxonomy (NCBI): domain Archaea; kingdom Methanobacteriati; phylum Methanobacteriota; class Thermococci; order Thermococcales; family Thermococcaceae; genus Thermococcus; species Thermococcus waiotapuensis. Next base: position 386,047 of record NZ_AP042429.1, read on the forward strand.
GCGAGAGGGAGAAGCTCAACATGGAGCTCCAGAAGATCATAGACGAGGCAACCGATCCCTGGGGAATAAAGGTCTCCACGGTGGAGATAAAGGACGTTGAACTACCAGCGGGAATGCAGAAGGCCATGGCAAGGCAGGCAGAGGCCGAGCGTGAGAGGAGGGCAAGGATAACCCTGGCCGAGGCAGAGAGGCAGGCCGCCGAGAAGCTCAGGGAGGCGGCTGAGATCATAAGCGAGCATCCAATGGCCCTGCAGCTCAGAACGCTTCAAACAATAAGCGACGTCGCGAACGACAAGAGCAACGTCATAGTACTGCCCCTTCCGATGGAGATGCTCAAGCTATTCAAGAGCCTTGCCGAGGTCAGCGAGGCCGCGAAAAAGGTCATGGAAGAGGGAAAGAGATAGTGAGGCCGCTACATTTTTAAACTTTTTTCTGCTGATTCCTTCAGCTGAGCTTTGAAAAGTTTAAACGGGTGTGTCAAATGAGCGAGAAGGAGAGGCTCATCGAGAAGATGTTCGAGGCAAAGGCCATTCTCTTCGGCCACTTTGTTCTGGCCTCGGGAAAGGAGAGCAACTATTACATCAACGTCAAGAAAGTGGTCACCGACCCGGAGGCCTTGAAGCTCATAGCCCGCCTGATGGCCGAAAAGGCTCAATCGGAGGGGATTGAGTTCGACAGGGTGGCAGGCCCGGAGCTCGGTGCGGTGCCAATTGCGACCGCTTTATCCCTCGAAACCGGAAAGCCCCTCGTCATAGTCCGGAAGAAGCCCAAAGACTACGGAACCGGAAGTCAGGTCGAGGGGGAAGTTAGGGAGGGAGAAAGGATTCTGCTCGTTGAGGACGTCACAACGACCGGGGGAAGTGTTCTGAATGCCGCTAGGGTTCTCGAGTCTCTCGGGGCTAAGATAGCTGCCATATCGGTTGTTGTTGACCGCGAGGAAGGGGCGGATGAGAACATAAGGGGGAACGGATACAGGTTCTTGCCAGTCCTCCGGGTATCGGAGTTGCTGGGATCTAACTCCAGTGGATGATCCCGTGGAGGGCCTCCCGGATCGAATGCCCGTATTCGCTCCATTTTGACTTTTTGTGATGCTTTTTTCCGAAAATCCAGGTGGCCAGGTTTTCTCCGAGTTCCAGAAGATCTTTGGAAGCCTGAATCCTGGGGAACTTTGCAAGAACCGGTGTTCCGTAGTTCGAAGCTAAGGGAACGTTGCTGTCAAGGGATATAACGCCCAGAACGGGTGCTTTAACGACGTCCTCAATAAAACCTACAACCTCGTCCAGATCCCCTTTGGCTTCCCGGACCTTGTTGATGACGATGCCCACCTTCAGATCGAACTCTCCCCAGGGCTTTCAGCTTTATTAGCTCGTTTTCCAGCATTCTCCTGAAGCTGTATATCGGTGATCTTTCCAGCTCCAAAACTATCAGCTGGTATTCCACAAGGTTGAACGTCGATAGTGTGTCGAAGGGCACCCCAACGGGGGAATCCACTATTGTCATGTTGTATCTCTCCCTGTATTCAGAAACTACCCTGGCCAGGTTTCTCGGGTCTAGATTCGTATATGTTGGAGCTTCCCGGAACTACGTAGACTCCTGTCTTTGGATCTCTATAAACGGCGCTGAAGGGATTTGCCCTGGGGTCTTTGAGAATAGAGTGCAGGTTCACCGCCGGGTTGTATATCCCGAAATGAAACGCGAGTTTGGGTAAGAACAGATCCCCGTCAATTACAACGGTGTCCAGTCCCTCTTCCCGGGTAAAATACACGCCAAGGTTGCTGGCTATTGTTGTTTTCCCCGCACCTCCCCTCCCGGTGATAATAATGCCCGGCATTGTGTCTACCATACTCATCTACAACCTTACGGGTAGAAATAGTTTTCTGTACGGCCCAAAACAAAATGGGGGTAAAGGGGATTAAACTTTAACGTAATCGGCGAGAGTTTTCGCCTTTACAAAGATGCTGGCCTTGTCCTTTCCGTAGAAGAGCTCAACTAAACCGTCGGATTCAAGTTCTTTCAGCGTTGAGAGAAGCTCCGGGCGGGATGTTTCGAGCTCGGCGCTCAGGTGCTGGAGGGCAACGGCCTTTTTCTTCGTTACCAGAACCTTATACACAATCTCTTTCCTGCGCCTCAACATCCACCGAACACCAGTGTAGTATACCACTCCCTATAAATAAACTTTGCTGAAAAAATTTGGGCAATGCGGCAACCGGCATAATTTATAAACCTCTCCCCCCACAGCCAACCCATGCCATTCGAAATTGAGATCAAAAGCCTGAGCGACGAAGGCCTTGGGGTTGGTCTTCTGGGCAAGAAGAAGGTCTACGTTCCCTTTTCTGCTCCGGGGGATTTGGTCAGAGTTTACAAAACACGCGGAAAAAAGAGAAAAATCCTTGCAGAAGAATTCGAGTTTTTAAGGCGGTCTGATCTCGTTGTTAATCCCGCGTGCCCCTACGCGGGAAAATGCGGGGGCTGTCTTCTCCAGCACCTCCCCTACGATGAACAAATACGCTTTAAAGAGGCAAAACTCGGGCGGCTTCTCGGGATGGACATTAAAGTTATCCCTTCCCCCAAAATTTTTGGCCACAGAAACAGAATCGACGTTGTCATTTCGACAAAAGGTATCGGGTTCAGGCGCTATGGAACCTGGTGGGATGCAGTGGAGATAGATCACTGCCCCATCTTCGGGGATTCATCCGGAAGGGTTCTCTCCTCTTTGAGGGAATTCATCGAGGATCACAGGGTTACCCTTTATGAGCTCCAAAAAAACGAAGGTTTTCTCCGCTACATCGTTATCCGGGAAGGCAAGTTCACGGGGGAGCTCATGGTGAACCTGGTTACATCACCCGGGGAACTGCCGCAGGAGTTCCCAAACTACTTCGACTACGCAGATTCAGTATACTGGAGCGTCAATAGAACGCCGAGCGATGTCTCCTACGGGGAAATCAAAAGGTTCTGGGGGGAGGAGTACATAAAAGAAAAGCTCGGGGATGTGGTCTATCTAATCCATCCAAACAGCTTTTTCCAGACGAACAGCTACCAGGCCTTCAACCTCGTTGAGGCAGTGAGCGGGTTCTCCGAGGGCGGGCGGGTTCTCGATCTTTACTCGGGTGTGGGCACCTTCGGTGTTTATCTCGCCAGGCGGGGCTTTGAAGTTGAGGGGATTGAGGTCAACCCCTTCGCGGTGGAGATGGCCAGGAGAAACGCGCAAATCAACGGCGTTGAGGCGGACTTTAAAGTTGGCTCCGACCGCGACGTGGAGGGTCTCTCACGTTACGACACCGTTGTTGTTGACCCGCCCCGGGCGGGGCTCCATCCGAAGCTCGTTGAGAGAATTCTAAAGGATGAACCCGAAAACCTTATCTACGTTTCCTGCAATCCGGAGACGCTCGTCAGGGATCTCAATCAGCTTTCGAAAAAATACTCCGTGTTGGATGCCATGGGGCTTGATATGTTCCCCCACACTCCCCACGTGGAGGTTGCCGTTAAGCTGGGCCTGAACCGGAACCAATAAGTTGATATACAATTCCGTTATAGTTTGGATTTAGAAGTGAAGGGGTGATGGAAAGTGCTGGACGAGAGGGATAAGATCATCATCGAAATGTTGACCAAAGACGCCAGGACACCGTTCACCGAGATAGCCAAGGTTCTGGGCATAAGCGAGACCGCCGTAAGGAAACGCGTCAAGGCCCTCGAAGAGGCGGGGGTTATAAAGCAGTACACGATAGTCGTGGATCCCTCAAAGCTGGACTACAACCTGGTCAGCATAACCGGGGTGGACACACTCCCGGAGAAGATCTTTGAAGTGGCCCAGAAGCTCAGGGAGTTTGAGTTCGTGAAGGCTGTCTACCTTACGAGCGGAGACCACATGATAATGGCCGAGATATGGGCCAGGGACGGGAATGACCTCTCGGACATAATCTCCAACAAAATCGGCAAGATCAGCGGAGTTACCAAGGTCTGCCCGGCGATAATCCTGGAAAAGCTCAAGTGAGTTTAGAACAGGCCGAGGGCCCTTGCCTCGAACTCCCTTTGGATCTTTACTCCCAGGTCAAAAACCCTCTTAGAAAGGGCCCTGAGCCCGGGGTCGTTCCTCGCTTCCGCTTCCCCGAGGAGCTCAAAGGCGAAGGACTTGAGGGCCCTCGCAAGGAGGTAGTCGCTTTTGGCATTCACCATCTTTCGGAGGATATCCTCGTCTAAAACGTCCATCTCCAGCATTTTTTGCAGAAGCAGGAGCTTTTTAACCGGGCTCAAAATCTTTCTGGCAAACTCCGAGGCTTTTTCAAAGTCGCCTTCATCGAGCGCGTGGAGGGCCAGGAGATAGCTGAGCTCGCTTGCACTGGAAGCTCTTTCCCAAAGCTCCTCTGCCCTCTCAAAGTTCCCCGCTTTCAGGTATATGACTCCAGCTTCCTCAAGGAGGCGGCTCCTCAAGGGTTCTTCAAGCAACCCAGCCCAGTACTCAAGCTCCTCAACGTTGGCGCTCCAGATCGGAATCTCAAAGTACTCGATGAGGTATTCCTTCCGCCCCTTTCCCGGTGCCCCCACCTCTGGCCTTGGGGGAACCGCCCGGGGGTCTCACCCTGCGGAACAACGGCGTTCCTGAACTCCCCTTTCATCCTCAGAAGCTCCGAACCCGGCATTAGCTTGCCGTCCTTGAGGCTTATCCACTGCGGCAGGGGTTTAAGGAGCTCTATGTCCCCCTCGTCCAGACCCAGCTCGCTCAGGCTTACCCCGGTGTTGTGCTTCTCAACTATCGCCCTGGCCAACATGGCAGAGACAGCTTTGAGGGCCTTTTTACGCGTGAATTCGCTTTTTATCTTACTGGCCGCCAGGATTGCCTGCCTGAAGAGCCCGCTCTTGGAAAAAACGTATGAGATGTCCCTGAGCGTCTCGTCACGGAGGGACTCCGTTGAGATGCTCTCCGCCACTTCCAAGGCCTTCTCGGGTCTCTCCATGGCGTAAGCTTCAGCTATCCATTTCAGGGCGTAGTCCCTCCAGTAGGTATCCTTTATATTCCCGGCTAAAGCCAGGGCCGCGCCGGGGTTCCCCCCGTTTAGGAGCCTCTTTATCTCAATCAACCTTTCGTCCAAGCCCCTCACCGCGCACCCTTAGACCTGAGCCCCGGGAACCAGACCTTTTTCCCGGCTTTCTCCTTCTCCTCATCCCACTCGTGGAGTATCCTTACAGCCTCGCTCGCTACCAGGGCCGCTTCTTTCTCTCCCGCCTTGCCAAACTCGTTGGTGATCCTGTTGGCAAAGACGGCGCAGATGCAACCCGCTCTGAGGCCGTAGATGTTCGCCAGCGTGTAGAGGGTAGCGGCCTCCATCTCAAAGTTGGTAACCCTTGCCTGCCTGAGGTCGTCGAGGATGTTCCTGGCAAAGCTCGGGAAGTAGCCGTTTAAGCCCGGCCTGCCCTGCCCGAGGTAGAAGCTGTCCGTTGAAGCTGCTATACCCACGTGGTACCTGACGCCTAAACTCTCGGCCGCTTCAATCAAGGCCATCGTGACCTCCAAATCGGCAACGGCAGGGTATTCAATCCTTACGTACTGCTTTGAAGTTCCCTCGAGCCTCACAGCGGCCTTCGCAATGATTAAGTCCCCTATCTCTATCCCGGGCTGTATCGCACCGGTCGAGCCAACGCGGATGAAGGTGTCGGCACCTATCGCCGCTAACTCTTCAACGGCTATGGCTGTCGACGGCCCGCCTATGCCCGTTGATGTGACGCTTATCGGAACGCCCCTGTATTTCCCGGTGTGCGTCCTGTACTCGCGGTGGAAGGCTATCTCCCTCGCCTCATCCCAGAGCGAGCTTATCTTAGGAACCCTCCCAGGGTCTCCTGGAAGGAGAACGTAGCGCGCAACGTCACCGGGCTTGCAGGCTATGTGGTACTGGTAGCCCTCCTCTGTTTGAGGCCTCTCGGCCGAGATGAACTTCTCCCCCATGACAACCACCTTTTTATGCTCCTTTGCGCTATGATCAGCGCTGGAACTAAAAAGCCTTTGGGGTTGAAAGCATGCTCAGGTGCACGAGGTGCGGCAGGACTTATCCCGAGACATTCAGGATGGGATGCGACTGCGGTGGGACGCTACTCGTTGAAAGGGACTATTACGACTTCTCCGGAAGCCTCCTGCCCTACCTGGACATCAGGAGATACCTCAGCTTCCTCCCCATCGGGGGCAACTACCTTCCCCCCGCGATACCGGCTATAACGCCAACCGCTTCAGTTCAGATAGGGTCGGTCTTTGCCCTCTTCAAGCTCGACTACCTCCAGCCGAGCGGCTCTTTCAAGGATAGAGGGACATGGGTAACCGTGGCAAAGCTGATGGAGGAAGGGATAAGCGAGGTAGTCCTCGACAGCTCCGGAAACGCCGCCCTAAGCATGGCCCTCTACTCACCTCCCGCCGGTATAAAGGCCCACGTCTTCGTCTCCTACGATACCCTTCCAGAAAAGCTCTCCCTCCTCCAGAGACTCGGTGCGATTGTCCACTTCGTCGAAGGGGACAGAATGGCCGTTCACGAGAGGGCTAAGGAGTTCGCCGAGAGGGAAGGCCTAACATACGTCTCCCACTGGCTTAACCCCTACTTCATCGAAGGAACAAAAACGGCCGCCTTTGAGGTTTACGAGCAGGTTGGGGTCCTGGACTACGTTTTGGTCCCCACGGGGAGCGGGACTCTGTTCCTCGGCCTCTGGAAGGGCTTTAAAGAGCTTGAGATGATGGATGAGATAGCAGAGCTCCCGGTCTTCGTTGCTGTTCAAGCGGCTGGTTACGAGAGCCTGTGTAATCGCTCGCCCGTAAAGAACAGCCTCGCCGATGGAATAGCGATTCCCAGGCCACCCCGCCTTGGGGAGATGAAGCGGGCCCTAAAAGAGACGAACGGCCTCTGCGTGAGCGTTGACGAAACTGAAACCAGGAGGGCACTGGGCTGGCTTAAAGGGGCGGGCTTCCTCGTTGAGCCCACCTCTGCCGTTGTTCTTGCGGCAATGTGGAAGCTGGTCGAGACCGGGGAAATAGCTGAGGGCTCAAGGGTTCTGCTACCCCTGACGGGCTCGGGCCTCAAGCTGACCGAAGGGATTTAAACTTCGATGACGAGAATGTTGGGGGTGGGAGAATGGAAGTCAGGTATCCTGCGGTCGCGGGTAGCTTCTATCCCGATGACGAGACTCTCTTGGGGATGCTCGAGAGGTTCTTCAGAGATTTGGGCGAGGAGGGAAACAAGAGGAAAATCACTGCAGGCGTTGCACCGCACGCCGGCTACGTTTTCTCAGGTTACACAGCCAGCAGAACCTACAAGGCGATATTTGAGGACGGCTTGCCTGAAACCTTCGTGATACTCGGGCCCAACCACACCGGACTGGGCTCACCCATAGCCGTCTACCCGGAGGGTGAGTGGCTAACCCCGCTTGGAGGCGTAGAAGTCGATTCCGAGATGGCCAAGGCGATAGCGAGGCTCTCGGGAATAGCGGATCTCGACAAGCGGGCGCACACTTACGAACACTCTATAGAGGTGCAGGTGCCCTTCATCCAGTACATCGCTGAGCAGGCCGGAAAGGACGTAAAAATCGTCCCCATAACCCTCGGAATCCAGGACGAAGAAGTTGCCCGGGACCTTGGAAAAGCCATCTTTGAGGCCTCTAAGGGGCTCGGGAGGGACGTTGTCGTTATTGCCAGCACCGACTTCACCCACTATGGGGTAGTTTACGGCTACGTGCCGTTCAGGGCCAGGGCTGACGAGCTTCCCCACAGGATAAAGGAGTGGGACTTTCAGGTGATAAGGCACATACTTGACTTTGACGTTGATGGGATGTTCAACGAGGTTAGAAAGCTCGACCACACGATGTGCGGGCCCGGTGGCGTTGGGACCGCGATAGTTTACTCCCGCCTGGCTGGTGCGGTTGAGGCCGAGCTGCTCCACTACACCACGAGCTTTGAGGTGAGCCGCTCGACCGACGCCGTGGTTGGCTACGCGAGCATAGTGATGAGGAAGTGAGCGAAAGGGTGATAGGGATCCTCGGTAACCGGAGGGCGCTCAAAAAGAACTTGCATTGTTTTCGGAATGAAAACGACCTGGATGAGGTTGAATTCCGCTTAAAAAGTACTCTGGAGGGTCAAAGATGAGGGTTCTGGCCTCTGCTCCCGCTAAAATCATCCTCTTCGGGGAGCACAGCGTGGTTTACGGAAAGCCGGCAATAGCGGCCGCCATAAATCTCCGAACCTACGTCAGGGCCGAGTTCAACGACTCCAAAAGGATAAAGATCGAGGCCCACGACATAAAGACGCCCGGCTTGATAGTTTCCTTCTCAGAGAACGAGATATACTTCGAGAGCGACTACGGAAAGGCCGCCGAGGTTCTAAGCTATGTCCGCCAGGCGATAGAGCTCGTCATGGAGGAGGCTGATGCAAACGGGAAAGGGGTAACGGTCTCAATAACTTCTCAGATTCCCGTTGGGGCGGGACTTGGAAGCTCCGCTGCCGTTGCCGTTGCAACCATTGGGGCGGTCTCGAAGCTCCTCGGCCTCGAGCTCACCCGCGAGGAGATAGCCAAACTCGGCCACCGCGTTGAGCTCCTGGTTCAGGGTGCTTCAAGCGGGGTAGATCCGACGATTTCAGCCATAGGGGGGATAATCCACTACGAGAAGGGCAAGTTCGAGCACCTCCCCTTCGTGGAGTTGCCGATAGTCGTTGGTTACACGGGCTCGAGCGGCCCAACCAAAGAGCTGGTGGCGATGGTGAGGAGAACCTACGAGGAGATGCCCGAGATAGTCGAGCCGATCCTGACTTCAATGGGTAAGGTCGTGGAGGAGGCGATTGAGACATTATTATCTGAGCTCGAGGAGGGGATGAAGCTCGCCCGCCTCGGCAGGCTCATGAACATCAACCACGGCCTTTTGGACGCCCTTGGTGTTTCCACCAAGAAGCTCAGCGAGCTTGTCTACGCCGCGAGAACCGCCGGCGCCCTGGGGGCGAAGATAACCGGAGCCGGGGGAGGCGGCTGTATGTATGCTTTAGCTCCTGAGAAGCAGAGCGAAGTGGCAACGGCCATAACGATAGCAGGAGGAACGCCAATTATAACCGAGATAAGTCGCGAAGGACTCCGTATAGAGGAGGTTCTGCCATGATAATCGTCAAAATCGGCGGAAGCGTCTTCAGCGACAAGAGAGGCAACCCAGAGAACTTTGACATGGAAACCGTCAGGACGATAGCGAGGGAGATGGCGAACTTTTATCCCGGGGAAGACTTTATCGTAGTCCACGGCGGGGGCAGCTTCGGCCACCCCGAGGCGAAAAAGTACGGCATAAGGGAAGGCCTGCCCGGGGACTGGGAGTCGGCAAGCCTCAAAAGGGTCGGCTTTACTCTGACCCACCAGGCGATGCTGAGGGCAAACGCGAGGTTCATAGAGGCCTTTGTCGCCGAGAACCTGCCCGCTTTCTCTGTCTCTACCTCTTCCATCTTCATAACCGAGAACGGGGAAGTGGCCTACGGCGACCTTGAGGTCATTGAAAGGTTACTGGAACTGAAGTTCATCCCGGTGCTCTTCGGCGACGTCTCCCTCGACCTTGCAAAGGGGATAGACATCCTTTCCGGCGACCAGGTAATAACCTACCTCGCCAGGATGCTTCAGCCAAAGAAGGTGATCTTCCTAATGGATGTAGACGGCATTTATTACGGAAAGCCCGGGGAGGGGGGGCTGATCCAGAACCTCTCAAGGGATGAAATCGACGCCCTGCTCGAGGGGTTCCACTGCACTGCCTCTGGAACAGACGTTACCGGGGGAATATGCAACAAGCTCAGGGAGGCAAAAAAGATAGCAGGTTACTCTGAAGTCTGGTTCGTGAACGGAAAAGTCCCCGGAAGGTTGAGCGGGGCGATAAGGGGGGATGGCTTCGGGACGAGGGTGAGGGGGTGAGAACTTGCTGGCTGAAGTTATGACGGTAGGTGATGAGCTCCTCACGGGGAACACCGTTGACAGCAACTCCGCTTTCATAGCGAAGAGGCTGACCGAGAGGGGCTACTGGGTGAGGAGGATAACCACCGTTGGAGACGACGTTGGGGAGATAAAGAAGGCAATCAACGAGATCCTCGAGAGGAAGCCCGATGTCCTCGTTATCTCCGGTGGGTTGGGCCCGACCCACGATGATGTCACCATGTTAGCCGTCGCCGAAGCCCTGGGGAGGAGGCTCGTTCTCTGCGAGGAATGCCTCGAGAAAATTAAGGCCTTCTACGAGCGCCTTTACAGGGAGGGCTACATAGACGATCCGGCTCTGAACGAAGGGAGGATGAAGATGGCCTACCTGCCGGAGGGGGCGGAGCCGCTGGAGAACAGCGAGGGGGCGGCCCCAGGTGCTTATATCGAGCACAATGGCGTTAAAATCTTCGTCCTCCCCGGAATGCCGCGGGAGATGAAAGCTATCTTAGAAAACGAAGTCCTGCCCAGACTTGGCGAGAGAAAGTTCGTCCAGCTTAAGTTTCTCGCCGGGATAACCGACGAGAGCAAGCTCGCGCCCCTATTGAAAGAGGCCCTGGAGCGCTTCAACGTCAGAATCCACTCCTCGCCGAAGGGCTTCGGGAAGTACATAGGCCTGATAATCTTCGCCGGGAGCGAGGAGGAAGCAGAAAAGGCCGCCCGCTTTCTGGAGGAAAAGGGGATCCGGCTGGAAAGGTGGAAGCTCTGACCATCAAGCTTTTCTCCTTTAGTTTTCACAGCCCACAACTCGAAACCCTCTTCCGAAGGGCGTGGCCTGCAGAAAAAAGCCTTAATACGGCTCTTTCTCGGGCGTGAAAATGAGCCCGCCTTTGGTCACTATATAGCTCCAGGACTTGAGGTTGTACTCAAGGAACGGGCTTCTGACGATGGTCAGAACCCTCTTTAAGCTCTCACCTTCAACCTTAACGCCAAGTCTGAAGACGCTCAGTGAGAAGCTGTTTACGAGCTCCATGATGTTCTCTGGAAACAGCCTGACGTTGAAGGTCATCAGTATTCCGTTGTTGCTGCCCAGGGAGAGGGTTATTGTGGGAACCATGACAGGCACCCAAAACCTCTTAACTTTCCCCGCCCTTCTCCCCCAGGTGGTGTGAATGCAGGCCTTTGACAGGGAGGAACTTACGCTCATCAGGAAGTTCGAGCACATAGAGCACTGCCTCAATAGGAACGTGCAGGCGCACGTTTCCAACGGGTTCGAGGACGTTCACTTCGTCCACATGAGCCTCCCCGAGATCGATAAGGATGAAATCGACCTCAGCGTCGAGTTCCTGGGAAGACGCTTTGACTACCCGATTTTCATAGCGGGAATGACCGGCGGAACGAAGGGCTCCCAGCTCGCCGGAAGGATAAATAAGACCCTGGCCAAAGCCGCCCAGGAGCTGAACATCCCGATGGGCGTTGGGAGCCAGAGGGCGATGATAAGAAAGCCAGAAACCTGGGAGAGCTACTACGTGAGGGATGTTGCCCCGGATGTATTCCTCGTCGGTAACCTCGGCGCCCCCCAGTTCTCCGAGACAATACCCGAGCGCTATGGCCTTGAAGAGGCCTTGAAGGCAGTTGAGACTATTCAGGCCGACGCTTTAGCAATCCACATGAACCCCCTCCAGGAGAGCGTCCAGCCCGAGGGAGACACGCATTACAGGGGTGTTCTGAAGGCCCTGGCAGAGCTCAAAGCCGAGTTTCCTTACCCGATAATAGCGAAGGAAACCGGTGCAGGAGTTTCGAAGGAAGTTGCCATAAGGCTTGAGAGCATAGGGATTGACGCGATAGACGTCGGCGGCCTCGGAGGGACGAGCTGGAGCGCAGTTGAGTACTACAGGGCGAAAAACGAGATTGGAAAAGCCCTGGCCTTGCGCTTCTGGGACTGGGGGATCAAGACGGCCATAAGCGTTGCCGAAGTGCGCTATTCGACCGATCTTCCAATAATAGCGACCGGCGGGATGAGGGACGGAATAACCATGGCCAAGGCCCTGGCAATGGGCGCCACCTTCGCCGGTGTGGCCCTCCCGCTCCTCAGGCCAGCTGTAAAGGGCGACGTAGAGGGAGTGATCAAAATCCTGAGGCGCTACATCGAGGAGATAAGGAACGCCATGTTCCTCGTCGGAGCTAAAAATATGGAAGAGCTGAGGAAAGTCCCGCTCGTGATCACGGGCTTCACGAGGGAGTGGCTGGAGCAGAGGATTGATCTGAGGGAATACCTGAGGCACAGGTGACGCGTGGATTTCATCGGGGCTTTGCGCTTAGTTTTAATCCCCTATCTCCTGGCTTTGGAATGAGAACAATTGGCGCACACATTTTTAAACCCCTGAGCCAAACTAAAACCAGCGCAGCCCCACGCCTCATGAGAGGCCTGGGGGCGTGAGGAGGAAGAGGGATGATAAAAATCTACACGATCAGCGGTTACGAGGAAGTTGGCAAGAACATGACGGCTGTAGGCTACAGTGACGGAGGCAGGGAGGAGGTCGTTATAATCGACATGGGCATTCGCCTCGATCGCGTTCTCATCCACGAGGACGTTAACATCCAGCAGTTCCCGACGAAGGAGCTCCAGAAGCTCGGGGCCATCCCGGACGACTCGATCCTCAGGGATAAAAAGGTAGTGGCAATAGCCCTTACCCACGGCCACCTCGACCACATAGGTGCCGTCGCAAAGCTGGCCCCCCACTATCCCGACGTCCCGATCTACGGCACGCCCTACACTGTAAAGCTCGCCAAAAGCGAGGTCAAGAGCGAGGAGTACTTCGAGGTCAAAAACCCGATGTACGAGACCCAGTTCGGCGAAATAGTCCAGGTCAGCGAGAACCTCGCCATAGAGTTTGTCCGGACAACCCACTCGATACCGCAGGCGGCCATGGTTGTCGTCCACACGCCTGAAGGGGCGGTGGTCCACACCGGAGATTTTAAGTTCGACAACAACAACCCGCTCGGCGAGAGGCCCGACTACAAAAGGCTGAAGGAGCTCGGAAAGGAGGGCGTTAAAGTCCTGATCGCGGAATCAACCCGCGTTGCCGAGCCGACTAAAACCCCCAGTGAAGCCGTCGCCCAGATGCTCCTCGAGGACTTCTTCCTCTACGAGGGGGTTGACGAGAAGGGTTTAATAGCGACGACCTTCGCTTCCCACATAGCCCGCCTTCAGGAGCTCATCTGGATAGCCAATAAAATGAACAGGCAGGCGGTTTTTGTGGGCCGCTCGCTGGCCAAGTACACGGGTATAGCGAAGCAGCTCGGGCTGATAAAGATGAAAGGTGCCAGGGCCGTTAAGAGCCCGAACGCGATAGGAAAAGTCCTCTCGGAGGTCTCAAGTGCAAGGGAGAACTACCTCCTCGTCGTTACCGGCCACCAGGGCGAACCCGGGGCCGTTCTCACGAGAATGGCAAACGGTGAGCTCTATGACCTGGGAAAGGACGACACCGTTGTCTTTTCAGCCGGAACGATACCGAACCCGCTCAACATGGCCCAGCGCTACGTTTTGGAGACAAAGCTCAGGATGAAGGGCGTCAGGATGATAACGGGCCTCCACGTAAGCGGCCACGCCAGCAGGGAAGACCACCGTTACCTCATAAGGATGCTCAATCCAGAGAACATCGTTCCCGCCCACGGCGAGTTCAGGATGCTGACCCACTACGCCGAACTGGCCGAGGAAGAGGGCTACCTCATTGGCAGGGACGTCTTCGTTTCGAGGAACGGTTATACCGTTGAGATAGGTGATGGGGTGGCGAAGCTCTCCAGTGAGGCAAAAAACTGATAAAGGTGTTCGCCCTTTCCCTCTCGGCTTAAGGTTAAGGGGTGATACAATGGGCAATTACGATGAACTGTTTGCGCGGATCAAAATCATCACGAGGGACGTTGAGGGAGTTATTTTCGAGTTAGTCCCGGAGAAGGATCCAAAAACCCTTTACGACGCCGCCAGGCATTACCCGCTCGCGGGGGGAAAGAGGGTCCGCCCCTTCGTCGTTCTCCGCGCGGCTGAAGCGGTCGGCGGCAACCCGGAGGAGGCCCTTTATCCAGCAGCATCGGTCGAGTTCATACACAACTACTCCCTCGTTCACGATGATATAATGGACATGGACGAGCTGAGGCGCGGGAGGCCGACCGTGCACAGGCTGTGGGGAGTTAACATGGCGATTTTGGCTGGAGACCTGCTCTTCAGCAAGGCCTTCGAGGCGATAGCCAAGGCCAGTGTTTCCCCCGAAAAGAAGGCCAGAATCCTGGATGTCCTCGTCAGGACTTCCAACATGCTCTGTGAAGGCCAGGCGCTCGACATAGAGTTCGAGAAGAGGGAGGAAGTTACCGTCGAGGAATACCTCCGGATGATAAGCGGAAAGACCGGCGCACTGTTCCAGGGTTCGGCCGAAATAGGAGCCATAGTCGGGACAGACAACGAGGAGTACATTCAGGCTCTGTCGAAGTGGGGCATGAACGTTGGAATGGCCTTCCAGATATGGGACGACGTGCTCGACCTCATAGCGGACGAGGAGAAGCTGGGCAAGCCAGTTGGAAGCGACATAAGGAAAGGCAAGAAGACCCTCATAGTCAGCCACTTCTTCAGCAAGGCCAGCAAAAAAGATAAGGCCGAGTTCCTCAAGGTCTTTGGTAAATACGCGGGGGATGCGAAGGGCGACGCGCTCATACACGACGAGAAGGTTAAAGAAGAGGTCGCCAAAGCCATCGAGCTCCTCAGAAAGTACGGCAGCATAGACTATGCCGCCCAGTACGCCAAGAACCTCGTTAAGGAAGCCAATGAAGCCCTCAAAGTCCTCCCCGAGAGCGAAGCCAGAAAGGATTTGGAGCTTTTGGCCGAGTTTTTAGTTGAGAGGGAGTTTTGATGGGAGAGCTTAAACTCTCCAATTACCCTTCCGACCTCGTTATTCTCTCCCTTCTGTGCTATTATTTTCTCTCATGGCAGTCCCCCGGGTCGAGATTTCCGCGAGTTCTCCGTGGGATGCCTTCTACATCGGTCTCCTGCCCTGGGTTCTGTTGATTCCGCTCCATGAGGGACTTCACGCCCTTACCGCCAGGCTCATGGGGGTAGGGTTCGATTCGGAGTTACAACGATTGGCAGACTTATTTTAGCGCCATACACGGCCATTGCTTGTGGCCCTGAGCCTGGCCTGGCTCCTCCACTCGGCCTTCTGGGTTTTTATACCTTCAACACGGCCGGCATGGCCGGGGACTTTGTTACTGCCCTTGTTCTCCTGAGAATGCCCGGGGATGCAGAGATTTTCGATGACGGGATTGTGCTCCGTTCAGCAGAGGAGATGCCGAGACCTTACCCGGTCTGGGTTTCGTCACTTCTAAAGGTCTTCGCAGTGATAGCCTTTCTGCTGCCACCGAAAATTCCGAAGGACTTTTTCTTGGCTTTTCCCGCTGATTGCATGGCCATGCAACTTCTTTACTCCGCCTTCATTTCTCTCAAAACGCTCGAGGCGAAGTGGTGTTAATGGAATTACTTCAACAGTATCATGGAGCACTAAGCCAAATAGTAAAACTTATAAAGGGCTTGATCTAAAATTCAGTACAAAACTGCTGAAGGTGAATCCCATGAAGTGGAAGCCCTTGTTCGCAGCCCTGATAGGGCTGCTGATGCTTGGAGTGACGGCAGGGAGTGCAAGTGCTACGGTATGGGGTACCCCAGCAGGTTCAAGAACAGGGGCTACTGAGGACGGAATACAGCCTCGTCTAACGTTCGGTGTCTCATATAGGGGCGTGGAAGTCTCCTTCAGTGTTTCTTGGAATGACCACCATGGTGCAGCTTGGGGTGTATGGCAATGGGCTAACTATGATGATTCGATTAACAAATATATAGGGTTCTATGCAGGTAGCACGTATCAGACAAAAGGCTATAGTACTCCCATAATTGGTTACACAAAGATAGATTACTCAGTCAGCTTAGACGTCGGAGAGCCTTTCGCATATAGATCCAAGGATGGAATGCTATACTACATCAAAACATACTACCATGTCATAGTTTACAAAAAGACAGACAAATGGTTCTGGGACCACCCAAAAATAGAAAAGATAGTGGACTTTGGGGAGTGTGTGTCCTATTTCATACCAAGTCCTGAATACATCGTCTAAGGGGGGAAGTCAGTGCGGAGGAGTGCGATGTTAAGGGCTACCATCTTCCTCCTGCTTTTTATCTTTCTGTTGGGCTCCCAGTTTGCCACAGCCGTAAGCGTGCCCCTGGCGTGGGAGGGACGTATTATCGCAGCAGGGGGGAAGCAGGACTCCTCCCATTATAAATTCAGAATAGAGAACATGACTGTAGACGACAGGGGGAACTACTACATAGTCCACGAAACCGTTTCTTTCTATGAATGCGTTCTCTATAAAAATGGAACCCCTGTTGTGGGCTGTCCAGTTGAAAAGAAGAACGTGACGTTTGAGGTCAAGAGAGACACCAACACTTTCATGTTAGGTAGAAAGTCGGCTTTTTTCTTTCAGTACTGGCCTGAGTTCTCGACAAATGGTTCTGTCTACACCAGTGGAATTGAACTTAAACCCATCCCGATAGACCTGTATCTGAAAAATAAGAGCCCCGAAAACCACATCGGCTGGTCGGTGTCCCTCCAGGGAGGACCAATAAGGGTACTCAGGTGCAAGGGATGGAGCCTTCCTGAGAACACCAACGACGTGCCTCGATGCATAGAGGAAACCTACGAGAATTTCACAATCGATCTAACATTTAGGGGCCCATACTTAGTAGACGGAGCCACGTACCTTCCGGAGGATCCTTTTGGAATAATCAATGGGGCCATCGTAATGACCATCAATCTTAAGGATACACCGGAGACGAGAGAGTTTCTGAGGAATGTCAAATCGATCTCTCCGCCGTCGAACACTTCCCCGGCCATCTACCTCCTTGGGGGAGGAGTCATTGCCCTTGTATTGGTCTTGGTAGTTAAAAGGAGGCGATAAAAATGTTGTCCTTTAAGACTATCGGGGAGGAGATAAAATCAAGCCCCCAACTCTTGGCATTTTTAATAGTATCCCCCCTGATAATCCAGTACGTGATATGGGCTTACCTTCCAAAACTTAACGGAATAACAGTGAATAGTGAAATCACGGCAATGATTCCCGACATGGATTTACAGTACCTCAATAACGTTACCTCGAGGATGGATCTATTTGAAAGCGCTGTATCCTCCCAGATTTCCTCCCTCTTTGTCGCTGTTTCGAGGATACACCAGGCGGTTTTTCTCCTCGGTGGGCTTCTGGCAGCTTTTTTAATTGCCGAACCCATCTACAGAGGAACGATAATAAACGACATAGCTTTCCTGGGCAGGGACAAGGCCCTCTCGGGCAGGCTGATTTTTGGTTTCCTTTACAGTATCTTCTTAATCTCAACGGCGGTGGTAGTGTTCAGTGGCGTTGCCGAAGTTTCGGGAATCTCACTTGAATCAAGGTTTTTCCTCGTCCTGTTCGGGACCCTTATACTTTCCACGCTTGCAGGGTTCGTTCTGGTATCTCTCCTCTCCGTTCTCTCCCGTGAATCCATCATTCCACTGGGAATGCTGTTCCTTGCTGTGATCCTCTCTGGCACCGCGCATCAGATCGGTTCTGTTATACTTCCCTTTGAGAGACTCACTTACTTCCTCTGGGACACAAAGTTCCACCTTGACAGATACGTGTATGCTGGCTTACTAATGTATGGCACAACGCCCTTCATATTGATGTGCCTGTTTAAGGGGGGTGATTTTTATTAAGGCAAAAATTCTCCACATCGTGCTCTTGACAGCCCTGATCTCCGGAGCCTTCTTCGGGTTTAAGCTTTATCAGACCGAGCAACCACTGACGTTTACGGTCAAATACCAGATTTTCCTGCCTCCAGGGATGAAAGGTTCAGGCATCGAAGAACGCCAAGTAGCGTACAAAGAAGTCGTCCTTCCAGTGGCGGGTACATACCGCGTGTCCTTTACCGGAAACTGCACGCTCTATATCCAAACAGCTGAGGGACTCACAAGAAACCCGGAGAGAATCTCGGTATCAAACAGGGCACTGAGGATAGTGATCCTGAACCAGACAACAGACGTTACCGTAAGGCTGACCCCTGAGGGAAGCTTGCCATCTTCCCCCATAATCCTCCTACTGCTGGGAGGTGTGATCGGTTATGCTTTTGGAGTGTTCAAATTTGAGTAAATCCTATGGCGACGTGCAGGCTCTTAAAGGGGTTACCTTTTCACTGTCCAGGGGACTTTCGTTGATCTTGGGCCCCAACGGAAGCGGTAAGACGACCCTGATAAAGATCCTGGCTGGGATAACAAAGCCAGACGGAGGCACTCTCAAACTGCTCGGGAAGAACTACTTCGAAGTGCCCCGCAGCGACATAGGGTTTGCCTTTGAAAAAACGATACTTCCTCCCAACGTCAGGGTTGAGGGCTACCTCAGGGCAGTGGCGGAGCTTAGAGGAGAAGACAACGTTGATGATATCATCGAGATCTTCGGGCTTGGGAAGCACAGAACAAAAAGATTTAGGGAGCTGTCCCAAGGATACAAGCGGAGGTTCATAGCGGCCATGGCTTTTGCGGGGGGCCCTAAGGTGGTCTTCCTCGATGAGCCCTTCAGCAACGTCGACATAATAGCAAAAATCGAGCTGGTCGAGGCATTCTTTGAGCTCAGGAAAAAGATTGACATCGTCATAGTTTCCCACGTTCTCGCGGGTCTGAAGGATGTAGACTCCCTGGTGCTCCTCCACGGAGGGCAGGTGATCATGAACGTCTTTGGCAATGAGGCGAAAACCTTGGGTGGCTTTCGGGCCGTGTTCCCGGATGAGGTAGTTGAAAATGACATCAACAGATTAGTGGAACTCATACGAAGCGGAAAGGAGCCAATGCGTATAGAGCCAGTATTCCCCGAAGAGTTCATCCAGAGGAAACTGCTCGGAGGGTGGAATATACGGCAAAGGTAAGGGAAAGAGTTTTACCTTGATTTGTGCGGAACTTGAAGTGATAGTGAACTTCAATCGCGTGTATCATCGGCCTATGAGAAAGGAGAGCTGAAAGCCAGGAATATTAATCCTGTTTCCTATTGACGGCACAACCATGTAGCTCTTTACTCTGTTCTATTTTCTCAAAAAGTTGGAGGCAAAGTAGTGTTAATGGGATTACTTCAACAGCATCGTTGAACACTAAGCCAAATAGTAAAACTTATAAAGGGGCTTGATCTAAAATTGAGTGCAAAACTGCCGGAGGAAACCCTATGAGGTGGAAGCCCTTGTTTGCAGTCCTGCTGGGACTGCTGATGCTTGGAGTAACGGCTGGAAGTGCAAGTGCAACGGCTATGGTTTTAAATGACAACCTTGCGCCCCTTCAGGTGAGGGTATCCCCATTGTCCGTTCATGATATGATAAAGATACGATCCTTAGTCTTGAACGAGATTGGGGCATTTGGAATATCAAAAGACGAACTCTCTTTAGGGAACATCCATGGATACAAGGCTGGCTCATACTCCGTCTTCACTATAGACACTTCTAAGGGAGCAATAACAGGAATCTATGATGGTAATTCGGTGGCCCTTTCAAAAGTTATGAGCAAAACCAGGACTACAACAGTCGTTCAAACTATAACTAACGGAAAGGTTCATACACACGAATACTCCGCAAACCAGCTTGAGAAATTTAGAACTGCGTTTGGAAAAATAGAATACTACTCTTCAGTTTCTACCCAGATAAAACATGCAGTAACTCCTGATGCTACTTTTGAGAGCCATTGGTATGGATGGAAAGTAAAATTTACTGAGCAAGAAACGCAGGACATAATACAGATACTTCTTCTTTGGGGTGGGGTATCTAGTGCTGCGAGGGCAATAGCAAAAGAGGAACTGGCGTCATTATTAGCTGCCCTTGGAGTAGCACCCGAGATCGTTGGGATAGTTGCGGTGGCGCTTTTAGCTGCAGGGGCATATGTATATACCGTGGATGCAATTGGTGGACACAAAGGCATATATATCACACAATATTTTGGAGGGCCTGTGATTATATGGCACAATTAATTTGAGGTGATAACATGGATGCGATTGGTTTCATAATAGGAGCCTCATTCCTATTTTATTTTTTGGGCGTGGGAATTCTGGCAATAAAACGAAAAAGAGATGAAGCTTGGTGGGCACTTGTTATTGGAGCATTGCTGCTCTTGACATGGATTAGGTTTCACTAATTTTCCAAAATAAAGTAAAAACTCACTCCACAAACACCGCAGGCTTCAGCGGCATGGCCTGCTTCTTCTTTCCGCCCTTGTCTTCTTCAGCGTTGATGATTATCTCCAGACCAAGCTCCTTCTCCAAGAAGTCCTTGGCTTCTCTCAGCGCTTTCTCCTCATCTATGCGCTTCACTTCAAAGGCGCGCTCCTGGATGAGGTTCTGTATCAGTTTGCTCACCTCCTTGCCCCGCTCCCTCATCTCCGGCTCCTTCATCAGCTCTGCCATCGCTGACTTGAAGTCCTTCTTCTCTGCAACGACTTCGACTACCTTCCACTTCCACTCCGGAGCGGTGTAAATGTAAGCCTTCTTTGCATTTTCGAGCCTGGCAACCCTTATTATCTCCTTGATGTCCTCGATGACTGACTGGACGAACTGCTCCTCTCTCTCAACCATCTCGTTCCACCACTCTGGAACCGGCTCGGGCCACTTCGCCAGGCTGACGAAGCCCTCCCCCCCGAGCTTCTCCCAGAGTTCTTCGCTTATGTGGGGTGTGAAGGGCGCCATGAGCCTGACCCAGACTTCAGCGAGCTTCCTCAGCACGTAGCGCTTTGCCTCGTCGTCCCTGCCTTCAGTTCTGTGCATGTACAAGCGCAGGTCGTTAAGAACTGCGTAAAACGCCCACTGCACTGCCGTTCTAGTCTTGAACTCCTCGAGGGCATTGGTTGTTTCCTCGATGGCCTTGTTCAGGCGGTGGAGCATCCAGCGGTCGATGTCCCTGAGCTCAACTCCCTCTCTGGCCTCATAGCTTGCGAACTCGCTTACGAGCTCGTAGAACCTCTCAACCTGCTTGCGGAGCTTGCCCACGTCCTTCCTGCGCCAGTCAAAGTCGCTGTCGTGCTCCGCCAGTCCCATTATGTAGAGCCTCACAACGTCTGCCCCATTCTCCTCGATTGCGTCAATGAAGTTCAGCACGTTGCCCTTGCTCTTGCTCATCTTCTCGCCCTCGAGCGTCCCGAAGCCGTTTACCGCTATGCCCTTCGGCCAGTGTTCTCTCCTGAATATCGCCACGTGGTTGAATATGAAGAACGTCAGGTGGTTTGGGATGAGGTCTTTGGCGGAGCAGCGCCAGTCGAGCGGATACCAGTACTCAAACTCCTCCTTCATATCGCGAATGGTCTCCGCCGGTATTCCGGTCTTCTCGGCGAGCTTTCTCTCCTTTTCCTCGTCAAAGTCCTCCCTGAATATGTAGTCGAAGAACTCCCTGTCGAGCTTCTCCGGGTCGAGCTTGCCTTCGTCCCTGAGCTGGTTGATGTGCCTGCTTATGGTGTAGTAGGCCATGTATATTGTTGAGTCGCTCAGGCTCTCGATTACCCAGTCGGGATCCCAAGGAAGCGGCGTTCCAAGGCCAACCTTCCTCGCACAGGCCTTTTCATCGAGCCAGTCTATTATACTCTCGAACTGGGCCCTCCTGCTCTCCGGGTAAATCCTCATGTTAGCCAGAGCTTCCCTCGCCTTCCCCTTCCACTCTAGATTTCCATAATCTATGAACCACTGGTCGTGGATTATCTTGATTACCGCCCTGTTCCCAAAGCGGCTTATGACCGGCTTATCCGCAAACTCATACATCACCTCAGCAATACCCCTCTCCTGGAGCTCCTTCGCTATGATATCCTTTACCTCCTGAACCGGCTTCCCGGCGTACGGCTCCACCTTGAAAATTCCCTTGTGGTACTCGGCCTTGTAGATGTTCCTTGTGGCTTCCTCAAGCTTCTCCCTGTCCTTCTGGCTCTTCACCCCGAGCCTCTGGGCTTCTTCAACTGCCGGGAACTCGCCATAGCCTTCCAGCTTGATCAGCGAGATGTAGCTTATCCCCTCGACAACTCTGGGATCTATATCGTATTTGAGGAGTATCTCGGCCTCTTTCTTCAGGTCTTCCAGGGCGATGTGGTCAAAGGGCGCGTGTGCTGGCACGCTCATAACAACTCCGGTCGCGTTGTCCGGGTCAACGAACTCGGCTGGAAGGATTATGACCTCGTCCCCTGTGACGGGGTTCTTGACGTATTTCCCTATCAGCCTCTCGCCCCTGAACTCCTCGATGACTTCGATTTCCCTATCTTGGAAGGAGAGCTTGTAGGCGGCCTCCTTGCTGACTATCCAGGTCTCCTCCCTCTCGCCCCTCCTGACCTTCGCCTTGACGTATGTCGCGCCGGGGTTCAGCCACATGTTGGTGACGCCGTAGACGGTCTCTGGCCTGAGCGTTGCTGCGGGGAGATAGATAACCTCGCCGTCCTCCTCGATGATGAACTTGATTATGACGTAGTCAAGAATCTGGATGTCCTCTCCTTCCATTATGTCGTGGTCGCCGAGCGGCGTCTCGACCACTGGATCCCAGCGGACGCGGTGGGCACCCTTGATGACAAGCCCCATGTCCTTGAGCGTCCAGAACTGCCACTCTATGAACTTGCTGAAAGGTGGGAAAAGGCTCGTTGTGTAGAACTCCCTCGTCCAGTCGACGCTAAAACCTGCCCTTATGAAGGTCTCCTTGGCGGCCCTCATGAAGTATTTTACAATTTCCTTCGGGTCTTCGAATTTCCAGAGCACATCCTCCGGAACCTTGTAGATGTCGCGGTAGATCTGTATCGTCTTTGAGTCGCGGTTCTTTATGCGCTCCGCTATTCCTACTATCGGCGCGCCGGTGATGTGCCACGCCATCGGGAAGAGGACGTTGTAACCCTGCATTCTCTTGAAGCGCGCTATTACATCCGGAATCGTGTAGGTCCTCGCGTGGCCGATGTGGAGGTGACCGGAGAGGTACGGGAAGGCCACCGTTATGTAGAACTTCTTGTCCTTTGGCTTTGCATCCCTCTGGGGCTCGAAGACCCTCGCCTCAATCCAGCGCTTTTGCCACTTCTCCTCAATGGCCCTGAAGTCAAGCTCAGCCATGGCTAAAACCTCCTTTAGCTTCGATTTTCACCGCCAAAAGGGAGCTGCCAGCTTCAAAAGTGCGAAACTCCAAAATAGGGGGGTTATAGGTGAAATCAGTTGCCGCTGAGATCGCGGTGGAGAAGACATTCCCCCCTCATCGGCATCGGAAGCGGTAAAGGCTTTGGGTATTTAAGGTTTTTGGATTAGGTCAGAGCACCACGAGCTCCCCCTTGGCCCTCGTCAGCCTCTTTCCTCTGCCCCTGTCCACGAGGACGTCGTCCTCTATCCTAACTCCCCCGACCCCTGGGATGTAGATCCCCGGCTCTATCGTGAAGGTCATGCCATCCTCAAGGGTTACCTCGCCTTCTGGACTTATGTAGGGCTCTTCATGGATCTCCAGCCCGAGGCCGTGGCCCGTCCTGTGGGTGAAGTATTCACCGTAGCCCGCCTTCGCTATCGTCTCCCTCGCGCTTCTGTCGACTTCCTTGGCCTTCACCCCTTCTCTAACGGCCCTGTAAGCGTTCTCCTGGGCCTCTTTGACGACGTCGTATATCTCAACCAGCTTCTCGTCGGGCTGACCTACCGCTATCGTTCTCGTTATGTCGGAGCAGTAGCCCCTAACCTTTGCGCCGTAGTCAAGGATTACTATGTCCCCTTTGCGTATCCTCCTGTCCCCGGGGGTGTGGTGCGGGTTGGCCGCGTTTTCACCGCTCGCCACTATCGGCTCGAAGGAGATGCCGTCCGAGAGCTCCCTGATCCTGAGCTCGATTTTAAGCGCAAGCTCCTTCTCGCGCATCCCGGGGATGTCCCAGCTTAACACCTCTTCAAAAACGCGGTCTACTACCTTAGCGGCCTGCTCCATCGCCTCGATCTCGTCGGGCTCTTTCCTCATGCGGAGCTCCCCCATCACGGGGCTCAAGGGGTAGGGCTCAAAGGCGCGGTTTCCAGTGCGCAGGATATTTAGAAGCCAGTCTGCCCTCATGGTGTCCTCGACGAGCAGTTTACCCCCCGAGAGCTCCAGCTCCCCGAGGATCAGGGCGAGCTTGTGGTAGGGGTTCTCGCCGTCCCTCCAGAAGGTGACGGGAAAGTCCTCTATGGCGTTCTCGTAGAGGCTGGGGGCGAGGAGGTGGTAGTTTCCATCGGCGTTTACCACCAGGAAGGTGGGCCTCTCGCCGACTTCGTGAAGATTAAGTCCCGTGAGGTAGTAGAAATTGGCGCCAGGGCTTATGAGGGCCCCTTCAAAGCCCCTCTCCCGGATCAGGGAAACAAACTTTTCGATGCGCAAGTCGATCACCGCCCTTCTCTATCCCCTGGAGTTAAAAACCTTCCCTGGATTCCTCTCGCTTCACAGGGAGTTGATACGTTTCTCCACCAAGACCGCAAGATTTATAAATGCCCCTGGTATTCCCTACATTGGGTCGTGCCGCCGTAGCTCAGTTGGTAGAGCGCCGGACTGTTAATCCGGCGGTCCCCGGTTCGAGCCCGGGCGGCGGCGCCAGCCGTGGGCCCGTAGCTCAGCCTGGTCAGAGCGCGCGGCTCATAACCGCGTGGTCGGGGGTTCGAAGCCCCCCGGGCCCACCACAGCTTTTTGGTGTCCAAAAATGTGGAGAACTCAAAGGTCTCGGAGCTTCTTAACCTTTCCGGCCTTCCTGTCTATATAGCCTTTCTTTTCCAGAAAGCGAAGAAGGTCTTCAAGGAACTCCCTGGAGGCGTTTATAACGAGTGTTCCCCTTTCCGTCGGTATCTCCATCGGCATGGCCTGCAAGAACATTGTTTTTAGCACATCCTCTTCGATCTTTTGTTCCCCTATAACACGGAGAAGCTCCGAGGACAGTATGGCCCTGCCTATTAGCCCAAAGTAAAGTTTTAGCACCTGCTCCTCCGGGAAGTACCTCCCGATTATCTGGGCTAATTCATTGATCCTGCTTATATCAAGTTCGCCTATTTCAAATTCGTACTCTTCAACGAGATCCGTGAACACGAACTGCTTCGCTACCCTTTCAGCCTTTTCTGGGTCGTGGACGAGTTCGAAGGGAAACTTAAAGTGGAACCTGACGGATGACACATCGAATCCATCCCTGAGTTTTACAGTGCCGTTGGAATACTCCAGCGCTCCCGCTCTGAAGAGCTGGTCAAGAACCTCAGCCACCCACGGCCCTTCGGCTAGGATTTCGTCCACTTTCTCTCCTTCCTTCAAGTGGTCCGACAGGTGATCCAGGTTCTCTTTAAAGGCGTTGAATCCCTTCAGAATCTCCTCTTTTTCAACGCTTTCCATGGCCTCTATCTTTGCCCTTATCTCCTCCAGGGTACCTTCGATTGCATACCCCACGAAGGCTTCGTAGGACTGTCTTTCCCTCGTCTCAAAGGAGATTCCCTTTCCCTTAAACTCACTAAGGAGGGCTTCCTTTATTGCCGGACTTTTGGTTGCAACCCTCATACCTTCCACCTGTGGCGGAAAGGCTAAAAAACCTTTTAGGCTTTTGCTCGTGGGGTGGGACGATGGGCCACGAGGAAAAGCAGTACCTCCTGGACAGAACCCTGGAGCGCTGGAAAGGCAAGAGGGTGGCGATAGGTCTGGGAGGCGAAACGAGCTTTTCGGGCACGCTCGTGGACTTCGACGAGGAGGTTGTTCTCATCAAGGACGTCACGGACTACACTGGCAACAAGACCAGGGAGCTCATCGCCAAGATAGAGGATATAAACTGGATAACTCTCCTGTGAGGTGCCGCCCATGAGGGCAATAGCTTTTGTGGGCTTCAAGAAGAGCGGGAAAACTACCACCGTTGAGGCAGTCGCGAGGGTTTTGAAGGAGCGCGGCCACCGGGTGGCGGTAGCTAAAAGCATGCACTCCGAGTTCGATAGGGAAGGAAGTGACACCTGGCGTTTCTCTCGGGTAGCCGATTCTGTCCTTGTGAGGGCTAACGACACCGACGCCCTGCTTTTTAAGGCTAAAGACATCAACGCGCTCTTCTCGATGGTCAACGCGGATTTTCTCCTTTTGGAGGGGTTTAAATCAATCCAGCACGTCCCCAAAGTCATCTGCGCCAGGGACGGGGAGGAGGTTACAGAACTAAACGACGGACTTGCGATAGCGGTTAGCGGGGTCATAGCTGGAAGCGGAGTTAATGAGATCAACGGCCTCCCGGTTATAGATGCCACAAAAGAGCCTGAGAAGCTTGCTGACCTGGTGGAAAAGCACGCCTTCATGCTGCCCAACATAGACTGTGGCCTATGCGGCTTTAAGTGCGCCGAGATGGCGAGGATGATAGTCGGGGGCGAGAAAACCCTCCAGGACTGTGTTGTGCTCAGCTCAAAGCCAAAAGTAACGGTCAAAGTTGACGGTCAGGTTCTTCCCATGAAGGACTGGGTGCAGGAGCTGGTTGAGAAGACGATAAAGGGCATGCTTTCAGCAATGAAGGGCTACCGCGGGGGGAAGAGGATAGAGATCGTGATAAGGGACGAATAAGCTGAGCCCAGCGCCCCTTCCGCGCCTTCAGTATTGAAATGGACGCTTAAATGCATCGTGGGGTTTTATGTTCATTTCTGCCCATTTAATCCTAAAATTTTGCGAGCATTGATGATCAAAAGATAGCGGTAAGGGTTTTAAAGAGTTCTCATTGCATTTCACTTGGAGTGATACATGGGGGTGAAAGTATGCTCGCCAGGATCCTCTACTACCGCGACAAGGAGATGCCCTGGGAGATTGTGGTTCCGGCTAACGACATTGCCCGGGCCGAAGAACTCGCCAGGAAAAAGATGCGCGAGTTCAGGGCGGTTGACTACGAGATTGAACTCATAGCTTAATTCTCCTCCCCTCCTCCAATAAGCTAGGCTAAAATAAATGGGAGAGCTCAGCTCTCTCCCTCTATCTCTATAACTTTGATGTAAATTGGCATGTTCTGGAGCTCGGACACCATTCTCTCCGCGGCCCGGTTTGAACGGGCGAGCATGACGAAGGCAACGTCGCCCCTGTACCTCGCCTCGGTGAAGCTTATCACGTCTCCCCTTGCTATCCCGTAGCCTATTGCCTTTCTGACTTCATCCTCATACTTGGGAACCAACTTTTCAGGAATGCTCAGCAGAACCCCGTAAATCATCCCCTCACCTCCTTGGGAATGGAAAATTGGGGACATCAGCCCCCGACCGCGCGAACATCCGTTCGCTGGGTCACGCTCCGCGTGACTGCTTGAACTGCTCCTGTATCCTTCTGTAGTACTCCATCGTCTCCCTGCTCACGCTCGGGCCAATCTTCTTCAGCGCCTCCTCGAAGTCCTTCATCGTTACCTTGACCTTCTGCCTTATCTCGTCGGCCTTCATGCCGGGCCTTATGATGTCCTCCTGGAGTGCCTTTCTCATCGCGAGCATCGCGGCCTCCCTGACCACTGCCTCGATGTCGGCGCCGGTGTAGCCTTCTGTTCTCTTCGCCAGCTCCTCGAGGCTGACGTCTTCAGCAAGCGGAACCTTCCTCGTGTGCACCTTGAATATCTCTAACCTTGCCTTCTCGTCCGGCGCCGGGACAAGGATTAACCTGTCAAACCTCCCCGGTCTGAGCAGGGCCGGGTCAATGATGTCAGGCCTGTTTGTGGCGCCTATGACGACAACCCCGCTGTTCTCCTGGATTCCGTCCATCTCTGTGAGCAGCTGGTTGATGAGCCTGTCCGTGACCCTGTTAACATCTGTTCCCCTGCGCGGGGCTATCGCGTCTATCTCGTCGATGAATATCACCGTCGGGGCCGCCTGACGGGCCTTCCTGAATATCTCGCGGACGTTCTTCTCGCTCTCACCGACCCACTTGCTCAGCACTTCTGGCCCCTTAATCGCTATGAAGTTGGCCTCACTCTCGTTAGCTACGGCCTTAGCTAAGAGCGTCTTACCGGTTCCAGGTGGGCCGTAGAGGAGTATACCCTTCGGCGGTGTGATGCCAAGACCCATGAATGCCTCCGGATACTTCAGCGGCCACTCGACTGCCTCCCTGAGCTCCTGCTTCACCTCTTCAAGTCCTCCAATGTCGTCCCAGCGGACGTTGGGAACCTCAATGAGGACCTCCCTGAGGGCCGAAGGCTCGACCATCTTCAGCGCCTCATAGAAGTCCTTCCTGGTCACCTTGAGCTCTTCAAGCACCTCCCTGGGTATTTGCTCGGCCTCGAAGTCTATCTTGCCCTCCTGGATGAGCCTCCTGAGGGCGGCCATTGCCGCTTCTCTCGCGAGCGCCGCTAAGTCGGCACCGACGAAGCCGTGAGTAACCTCTGCCAGCTCGTCGAGCAGGGCATCGATAAGCTTTGCCTTGACCTCATCGTAGAGCCTCTCGTCTGTCTCGCGCAGTGCCTTCTTTATTTCCTCCTCGCTCTCGGCCTTCTTGATCTTCATCAGGGCCTTCTCAGCGGCATCCCTGTAGGTCTCGCTCCTCTCAAGCTCCTCGAGTATCTCTATTACCTTGCTCTTCCTGAACTCTGGCTCGATGGGCATTCCCCTGGTGTGTATCTGGAGTATCTCCCTTCTTCCCTGCTTGTCTGGAACGCCGACTTCGAGCTCCCTGTCAAACCTTCCCGGCCTCCTCAACGCCGGATCGATCGCATCAGGCCTGTTGGTGGCACCTATGACTATGACCTTGCCCCTGCTCTTCAGGCCGTCCATCAGGGTAAGCAGCTGGCTCACAACGCGCTTCTCAACCTCGCCGCTGACCTCTTCCCTCTTCGGCGCAATGGCATCAATTTCGTCGATGAAGATTATCGCAGGAGCGTTCTCTTCCGCTTCTTTGAAGACTTCCCTCAGCCTCTCCTCGCTCTCACCGTAGTACTTGCTCATTATCTCGGGCCCGTTGATAGCTATGAAGTGAGCATTAGCCTCGTTGGCTACAGCCTTAGCTAAGAGCGTCTTACCCGTTCCGGGAGGACCATAAAGGAGAACACCCTTCGGCGGCTCAATGCCGAGCTTCTCGAATATCTCCGGGTGCTTGAGCGGGAGCTCTATCATCTCCCTGACCTTCTGGATGACGTCCTTAAGTCCGCCGATGTCCTCGTAGGTGACACCCAGTGTAGTGGTCTTGCTGACCTCGGTAACGGGCTTCTCACTGACCTGGAATTCGGTGAACTCGGTGATCTGGACTACCCCAGCAGGGGTTGTCGCCGTGACGACGAAGGTCAGCTCCTGGCCGAGAATACCAACCTTTATGTAGTCGCCCCTGACGACGGGCCTGCCGACGAGCCTGCTGTGGAGCCACTCAACGAAGTCCCCGCCAAAGCGTATTGGCTCAGTCGGGGCGACGATGACCTTTTTGGCCTCCTTGACCTCTGCCTTCCTTATAGTTACCTCGTCGCCGAGTCCAACTCCCGCGTTCTTCCTGAGGGTTCCGTCCATCCTGATGACGCCCAGACCCTCGTCTTCTGGGTAAGCGGGCCAGACCACCGCGGCGGTGTTCTTGGTTCCGATGATCTCGATTATGTCGCCGCTTTGCACGCCAATCTCGCGCATGGCTTTCCTGTCTATCCTGACTATCCCCCTACCAACGTCGCGCTGGTAAGCGGAAGCCACCTTCAACTTAACCTCTCTCCTTCCGGTCATTTTTCACCACCTCCAGCTTTTCATGACCGATGACAGTTAAACTGACTGATTTTACCCGCAAATCATAAAAATCAAAAAGCCGTCACTCGATCTTAACCTCGAAGCCCTCCGTCTCTGGCTTGGTGGGATTCTTCTTGGGCACCTCGATCTCAAGGACGCCGTTGTTGTAGCGGGCCTTGGCCTTCTCTGGAATGACCTCCTCTGGTAGCCTGATGACCCTCCTATAGCCGCTGTAGTAGCGCTCGATCCTTATTGCACCTTCGCGCTCAAGCTCCTTCTCGCGCTTCATCTGGGCCTCAATGTAGACGGTGTCCTCTGTAACCCTGAGCTTGATGTCCTCCTTGCGGACTCCCGGGAGCTCTACTGTAATGACGAACTTATCGCCGCGGTCGAAGATATCAGCAAAGGGCTCCCTCCAGGTCTCGCTAGTAGTAATGCTCTCCTCGGGCTCGCGCCAGCTCCAGAGCCTCGGGCCGCGCATCATGTCCCTGAATATGGCGTCGATCTCCTCCTGTATCTCCCTCATCAGGTCGAAGGGGTCCCAGTAGCGGTCCCTCCTCCAGGCCATACCCCACCACCTCCCGACACCTTTTTTGATTACCGTTAGTTACTAAAAACGTCACCCTTTATAAACTTTTCGATTTTAGTATGCGGTGGTGACTAAAATCGACCCGGCTATAGCTTCAACATGAAGCCGGATTTGATGGGGAGGGCATTGTAACCAAGTCCCCTGAGAATCCTCGCAAACTCCTCAGCGAAGCCGTAGACTGTGAAGATTTTCTCCGGGTTAACCTTCTCCACAATCCTCATCAGCTCCCAAAAATCGGCGTGGTTGCTCAGCTTCAGCTCCCCGAAGCCCGAGACGGTAAGCTCCCATTGAGAAAGCGAGTTCTCCACATTTGGCGAGCGGTATGAGCGGAGCACAACTTCCCCTTCTTTATCAATGTTCCCGAACTCGACCCCGAACTTGGAGTAAACCTTAGCGACCTTCAGCATCGTCCCGCTTGGCCTGACTGTGTAACCGTGGACTTCGAGTATTTTCATGACCTCCTGGGCTTTTCCCGTTTGATTAACGTAAAGAACCGGCCTCTTTCCCCTGTCAAGGGCCTCCTCAACAAAGGCTACCAGCTTTTTCTCGGCTTCCCTCGGCGCTGGAAAGGTGAAGCTCGGGACGCCGAAGGTGGCCTCGATTATCAGGAAGTCAGCCCCCGGAAAGCGGCTCTTTTCAGCGGTTCTTAGCCTGAACCACTTTGTATCCCCGGTGTAGAAGAGCGTCCCGCCCTCGAGCCAGAGCTTTATTCCAGCCGAGCCGAGCATGTGGCCGGCAGGGTAGAGTTTGGCCTTGAAGTCCCCAATGTAGAGCTTCTTCCCGAAATCAACCTCCCTGTAAAAGCCGCCTTTCCGGAGGTGGCTGAGGTATTTCGTTGCCCTGGTCGCGAAAATAATCTCGCCGCTGACGAAGTGGTCGGTGTGGGCGTGGCTCTGGAAGGTGAAGCGCGCCGAGCTGTCGAGACCGACTTTCCCGATTATCATCGTTACTGAATACACTCCGGCCAATATAACCTTCCCGCTCGAAACCCTTAATTACGTTGATAGTACTCTGGGTGTTGAGACGGAGACCTGCGTCATCGAGACCAAGGATCTCACCAAGTTCTTCGGCAAGAGGAACGTCGTCTATCACCTGAATCTCAGGGTGCCGAAGGGCGTGGTCTACGGCTTCCTCGGGCCGAACGGAGCCGGAAAGACGACGACCATTAAGATGCTCACCGGCGCCCTGAAGCCCACCTACGGTGAGATAAGGATTTTTGGCATGGAGATGCCGCGCAGGAGGGTTGAAATAATGAAAAAGGTTGGCTACATGCCCGAAAAGCCCATAGCTTACGAAGATATGACTGTCTTCGAGTTTTTGACCTATGTGGGGCGCCTTCTCGGGCTCAAAAAGGAAGAGGCCATAAGGCAGGCAAGGGAGCTCATGGCCTATACCGGGGTCGGAAAGCTGGCATTCCACAGGGTAAAAGAGCTCTCCAGTGGGCAGAGGCAGAGGGCCATATTCGCGGCTTCCCTCCTCGGCAACCCGGAGCTCCTCATTTTGGACGAGCCAACAAGCAACCTCGATCCCGTCGGGAGGATGGAGTTCATCGGCAAAGTGCTTGAGCTGGCCAGGTCAGGGAAGACTATATTCATAAGCTCGCATATTGTTAGCGAGATAGAGCGAACCTGCAACTACGTTGGTCTCATAAAGGACGGCCAGCTCATCGAGCAGGGCCGCATTAGGGATCTCGTGAACATGGATAGCAACGACTACGACATTGTGGTCTCGGACAACTCAAAGCTCATTGGCTTCCTCAGAGACAGGATCTACGTCAGGGAGGTCTGGGAGGAGGAAGGCGTTGTGAGGGTCGTGCTCGATGAGAGGTTCTCTGAAAGCTTTTTCCTTGAGGTTCCTAAGTTTATAGCAGGTGAAAACCAGGCCCTCAAGCTCTTCAAACCCCACACAAGTCCCCTTGAAAGGATCCTCATGAAGCGCTTCAACACGGGGTGGAACGAATGAAGTTGAAAGTTGATAAACTGTTTTCGTCCCCTCTGTGGGTCGTCTTTTCCACTGAAATCATAAAGCTGCTCCGTTCGAGGAAGTTCAAGGTTCTTCTGGCTATAACCCTGTTCCCGTCGGTGATTTACCTCCTCAGTCCAAATCCTTCGGGAAGCGGAGTGGAGGGCATGAGAAAAGCCTTCCAGACGCTGATGCTCGACCTGCTTCCTAACTACTGGCTCGGGATAATAGGCCAACTTATAGTCATAATCCTCATGAGCGACCTTCTCGCGGGGGAGATCGACAGGGGCACCATACGGCTCCTAATCGCGAAGCCCCTTTGCCTCTCGGAGCTCGTGGCGGCCAAGTTCCTCACAGGATTGGGCACTCTGTTGCTCCTGTTTGGAATCCCCTACGCGGTGATCTGGCTCTACAATCCCGTCGTTTACGGGGCGGGAGTTGATGGGCTCTGGGAAGGCTTCAGCGACCTCCTCTACGTCCTCGGTGTAACGGCCCTTCTGATGGCCAGCATAGGAGCCCTCTCGATGCTCCTGTCAGTGGTTATAAGCCGTCCCCTATACGCTTCCCTCGCAACCTTTGGTCTCACCTTCCTGCTACAGTTTCTCATCCCCCAGATTCCCTACATCAGCAACCCCGGGAGCTACACCCTTGGCTACAGGGCGGTTCTCCTCCTCAGGGGCGGGTTCCGCGAGGTTGATCTATCAAGGTTCCAGGGAAGTCCAGAATACACGGCTCTCTTTTTCCTGTCTTCGACAGTCCTCCTGCCGGTACTAACGTGGGCCGCTCTCGAAAGGAGGGAGTTCCCCGATTGATGGATTTTTTATCCAATGCAAAGGGAGAGCTTGAGCTATGTAAAAGCTTTTTATAGGCCGGCGCCCAAGTAGGGACAGGTGGTAGGCATGACCTTCGATAAGGATAAGCTCGCCAAGATTCGCGAGGAGGAGAAGCGCTGGGAGGAAACTACCGTCAAGAAGTTTCTCCAGAGTGCTCCGGAGAGAAAGGAGAAGTTCACGACGGAGGATGGTTTTGAGATAAAGCGCGTTTACACCCCAGCGGACCTCGGCGAAGATTGGGAGTACACCGAAAAGCTCGGCTTTCCCGGTGAATACCCCTTCACGAGAGGTGTCTACGCGACGATGTATCGCGGCCGTTTCTGGACAATGAGGCAGTACGCTGGCTTTGGAACAGCTGAGGAGAGCAACAAGCGCTACAAATACCTCCTCGAGCAGGGGCAGACCGGTCTGAGCGTTGCCTTCGATTTGCCGACCCAGCTCGGCTACGACTCCGACCACCCGATGGCCGAGGGCGAGGTCGGTAAGGTTGGAGTTGCCATCGATTCCCTCCGGGACATGGAGATACTCTTCGATGGAATTCCCCTCGACAAGGTTTCCACAAGCATGACGATAAACTCCACCGCCGCAAACCTTCTCGCCATGTACATCCTCGTTGCCGAGAAGCAGGGAGTAACCCAGAACAAACTCCGCGGAACGGTTCAGAACGATATCCTCAAGGAGTACATTGCCAGGGGCACCTACATCTTCCCGCCCCAGCCGAGTATGCGCCTTACAACCGATATCATCATGTACTGTGCCGAGAAAGTTCCCAAGTGGAACCCGATAAGCATAAGCGGCTACCACATCCGCGAGGCTGGAGCAAACGCCGTCCAGGAGGTTGCCTTCACTCTGGCTGATGGTATAGAGTACGTTAAGGCCGTCATAGAGAGGGGCATGGACGTCGACAAGTTCGCCCCGAGGCTGAGCTTCTTCTTCAACGCCCACAACAACTTCCTCGAGGAGATCGCCAAGTTTAGAGCTGCAAGAAGGCTCTGGGCCCACATCATGAAGGAGTGGTTCAACGCCAAGAACCCTGAATCCATGATGCTCCGCTTCCACACCCAGACGGCAGGTTCAACTTTGACAGCTCAGCAGCCCGAGAACAACATCGTCAGGGTTGCAATCCAGGCCTTGGCGGCAGTTCTCGGAGGAACCCAGAGCCTGCACACAAACTCCTACGACGAGGCCCTGAGCCTGCCCACCGAGAAGAGCGTCAGGATAGCTTTAAGGACGCAACAGATAATCGCCTACGAGAGCGGCGTCGTTGATACCGTTGATCCGCTCGGAGGAAGCTACTACATCGAGTGGCTCACTGACCACATCTATGAAGAGGCTTTGAAGTACATCGAGAAGATCCAGAAGATGGGCGGGATGATGAGGGCCATTGAGCGCGGTTACGTCCAGAAGGAGATAGCGGATGCGGCCTACAAGTACCAGAAGGAAATAGAGGAGAAGAAGCGCATCATCGTCGGCGTCAACGAGTTCATAGTTGACGAACCGCTTGATGTGGAGATCCTCAAGGTCGACCCGAGCATCAGGGAGAAGCAGATCGAGAGGCTCAGGAAGCTGAGGAGCGAGCGCGACAGCAGGAAGGTCGAGGAGGCCCTGGACAAGCTGAGAAAAGCGGCCGAAACCGAGGACGAGAACCTCATGCCCTACATCCTTGAAGCCCACAGGCACCTCGCTACCCTCGGGGAGGTCACCGACGTCCTGAGGGAGATATGGGGTGAGTACAGGGCACCGCTGGTGTTCTGATCCTTTCACTTTTTGAGTTCTGGGATTCTACAAAAAAGCTTAAAAACGGATGGCTGAAGGTGGGTTAGGCATTCGCGATTATTCGGAGGTGTGGTCATGGCGAGGAACAAGCCACTCGCAAAGAAGCTGAGGCTCGCTAAGGCAGCAAAGCAGAACAGGCGCGTTCCGGTTTGGGTTATCGTTAAGACCAACAGGAAGGTTATGACTCACCCTAAGAGGAGGCACTGGAGGAGGACCAAGCTTAAGGAGTGAGGTGATCTAAATGCCGATAAAGCCAGGTGAAGAGGTCATATTCGTTGTCCCCATCAAGAAGATAAAGAAGCGCGTTCCACGCTGGAAGAGGGCGCCGAGGGCGGCTCGCTTCCTCCGCGAGTGGATAGCAAGGCACGCCAAGGCCGACGAGGTCGTCATCGGTACCGACGTCAACGGGAAGATCTGGGAGCGCGGCGCTGAGAAGCCGCCCAACAAGCTCCGCGTCAAGGTCGTTGTCGAGGAGAACGAAGGCAAGAGAATTGCCAGGGTCTCCCTCGCCTGAATCTTTACTTTTGCCGCGAGGGATAATTATGCACATAGAAAGGCTTGATTTTGAGAACTCACCGTATCTCGGCGTTTACGGCGTTGCGACCGATAAGGTAGTCCTTGTTAGGGAAGGCCTTAATGAGAAGAAGCTCAACGTTCTCCGGGAAGTCCTTAAAGTTCCGATAGTTGAGACGAGCGTTATGAAGTCGCGCATAGTGGGAATTTTTACCGCCGGCAACTCGAACGCCATACTGGTCCCGTGGTACGTATGGGATGCTGAGCTGGAGCACATAAGGAACTCCTTTAGGGAGAGCGGAGTTGACACAGAAATAGTCCCCTTTAAGAGCACGCTGACGGCACTTGGGAACCTGATCCTGGCAAACGACAGGGCCGCTCTGATTAGCTCAAAGTTCACCCGGGAAGAGGCAAAGAAGCTCGAAGACATACTCGGCGTCGAGGTTGAGAGGGGAGTGATAGCGGACTATCATGCGGTCGGCAGTGCCGGCGTTGTTACGAATAAAGGCGGACTGGTTCATCCTGAAGCGACTGATGAGGAGCTTGAATGGCTTAGGGGTCTCTTCGGGGTTGACATATACGTTGGCACTGCCAACATGGGTGTGCCCTTCGTCGGTTCGTGCATGCTGGCCAACTCCAATGGTGTTGTTGTGGGCCACCTGACCACTGGGCCCGAGATAGTGAAAATTGAAGAAGCTTTGGGATTCCTTGACTGAGGGGGTGTGAAGAATGGAGGTTAAGGTCTTCCGCGTCAGGGGTACCTTCGAAAGGCTCGGAAAGAAGCAGTCCTTCACTAAGGAGTACAGGGCTTTGAATGAGGAGCACGTTAAGGAGCTTGTTTATTCCGAGATAGGAAGCAAGCACGTGGTTCCAAGAACCAAAATATGGATAGAGAGCATTGAGGAGATCAGCCCGGAGGAGGCAGAGAACATGGTCGTTAGAAGGCTCAGCCTTCAACTCTGACGACAGGTTTTTAACCTCTGATTTTTTACAATTATGAGTGGTCACCATGGGTGGGGAGGCCCTCTATTTTTCCGGCGGAGTCACCTGGGTTGTAAAGACCCCCAGTGCGGTCTACGGGGAAGTTCTGGGTGATTATTCCTACAGGGTAAAAATCGACCTCTCCACGGGTTCCTCTTTTTGCACGTGTCCAAAGGGCGGTTCCTGCGAACACGTAGACGCTGTTAAGATCGCCCTTGAGAGGGGATTTTACTTCGAATGTAACACTGACGTCTTTCCCGAAGCATGTGCGCTTTCAATGATGGAGGAGGTACCCGCCCTCGCGCTTGAGTACTCCATTAAGATGCTTAGATATGAGCTTCAGACGGATGAAAGTGGTAGTAAGGCCGCTTACTTTTTCATGCTGTCCCTGAATCTCGAAAGAAAGCTTAGAGACCCAAGAAAATTGCCCGTTCTCCAGGAGTTGCTCGATGAATACGCCCGTCTATTTCCTGATTATCCGCTTACAGAAAGGCTTAAATCCGAATTCAGGCTTTTGAAAAGTGAGTTAACAAAGGCCCGGGAATAACGGGGAGGATAAAGATGAAGGCGATCTACAGGGAGATGTGCCCGAACTGTGCAGGTAGAATATCCGATGACAGGCTTGTGATGAAAAATCCCTGTGCAGAATGTCTTGACGAACCCGTCCAAGCTGATTCCTATTTTCAACTCGTTTCTGCCGTGAGAAGCGCCCTTAATCTTAAGGGGACCCTGAGAGAGTGGGAGAGGATATACAGGCTTGAAAGCCAGGTTAGAGAAGTCGAGGAGCTCTTTAAGAAGGCCACTGGCTTTACATTCTGGAGTGCTCAGAGAACCTGGGTAAAGCGCCTTTTAAAGGGAAGGAGCTTTTCGATAATAGCCCCTACCGGCATGGGGAAGAGCACCTTTGGAGCCTTCATGGCCCTCTGGCATGCCACCAAGGGCAAGAAGAGCTACCTAATCGTCCCGACGACGCCCCTGGTTATTCAGACGGTCAAGAAGATAAATTCAATGGGCGAGAGGCTCGGGCTAAGCGTCAAGCTCGCCTACTACCACGGCAACCTCAACAGGAAGGAAAAAGAGGAGATGCTCGCCCTCATAGACTCGGGAGAGTACGATATCCTCGTAACGAGCGCCCAGTGGTTAGCAAGAAACTTCGAGGACAGGCTGAAGGGGAGGCACTTTGACTTCATCTTCGTCGATGACGTTGACGCTTTTCTGAAGGCGAGCAAGAACATAGACCGCTCCCTCTATCTGCTCGGCTTCAACGAGGAGGTTATTCAGAAGGCCTGGGAGATAGTGAGGCTCAAGAAAGGTATGAGCCGCTACCTCAACGGGAACTCGGAGGACAAAAACGGGAAGCTCAGAGAGCTGGAAGAGGAGATTGAGAAAATCCAGAGGGAGATAGAGTCCTACAAGCGGGAGAACAGGGTAGGCGTCATGATAATCGCTTCCGCCACCGGTAGTGCCAGGGGCGACAGGATAAAGCTCTACCGCGAGCTTCTCGGCTTTGAAGTGGGGAGCGGGAAGAGTGCCCTCAGGAACGTCATCGACAGCTATCTTAAGCCGGGCGGGGACGTCAGGGAACAGGTGGCAGAGCTACTGGAAAAGCTCGGCAGGGGCGGGCTGATTTTCGTCCCCATCGACCGGGGCCTTGGCTACGCCGAAGAGCTTGTTAAATACCTTCGCGAGCGCGGTTTCAGGGTAGAACTCGCGAGCTCAAAGAACAGAAAAGCCGTCGAGAGGTTTGAAAACGGGGAGGCAGATTACCTCGTCGGCGTCGCAACCTATTATGGCTCAATAGTGAGAGGCCTTGACTTGCCACACCTCATACGCTACGCCGTCTTCACCGGTGTGCCCAAGTTCAGGTTTAGCATAGACCTCGAGAGGCCGACCATCTACAGGGCCCTGGGCCTTCTAAGTGAGGTCATGGACTTCCTGGGCGATGAGGACAAGAGAACCGCCGAGAGGCTGTACTCGAGGCTGGGGAGGCTCATAAGGAACATACCTCAGTTTGAACTGCTGAGGATAGAAGAGGCCTTAGCTGAGGGCCTTCCCATTGAGAACGAGTTCCACAACCATGTTTTGGGGGTTTTCCGCGAGCTGGTTGAATTCCTCAGGAAGGCGCTCCGCAAGGAGGAGGTTCTGAAGAAACTCGCCGAAGACCCATTCGTGAGCCTCACCGAAGAGGGCGGCAAGTGGTTCATCGAGATACCCGACGTTAGAACCTACATCCAGGCAACTGGAAGAACCAGCAGGCTCTTCGCCGGTGGCATCACCAAAGGTCTCAGCGTTCTCCTGGTTGACAACGAGAAGGTCTTCAACGGCTTAGTGAGGCAGATGCGCTGGCGCTTCATGGAGTTCAAGATGCTTGCCTTCGAGGAGCTGAACCTCCGCGAGGTCCTCAGGCAGATCGACGAGGACAGAGAAAAGGTTCGCCTTGTCATGGGGGGCAAGATAAGCACCAAGGTAAAGGATTTGGTCAAGTCCTCGCTCATGATAGTCGAGAGCCCCAACAAGGCAAGAACCATAGCAAACTTCTTCGGCCAGCCGAGCAAGACGAGGATAGGCGATCTGGTTGCCTACGAGGTGAGCATAGGGAACAGAGTGTTAACGATTTTAGCCAGCGGAGGGCACATGTTCGACCTTGTGACGAACGAAGGCTACCACGGCGTTTTGATAGAGAAAAAAGATGATGTGATGAAGTTTATCCCAGTCTACGACACCATAAAGCGCTGCCGCGATTGTGGCCACCAGTTCGTCGACTGGGAGAATAAAGGCGTCTGCCCGCGCTGTGGGGGCACAAACGTGCACGATGCCCTGGAGAACGTTGTAGCCATGCGCGAGCTGGCGCAGGAAGTTGACGAGATTCTCATCGCGACAGACCCTGACACCGAGGGTGAGAAGATAGCCTGGGACATAAGGAACGTGCTGAGCCCATACACACCGAACATCAAGCGCATAGAGTTCCACGAAGTTACGAGGCCGGCCATACTGAAGGCAATCGAAGAGGCAAGGGACGTAAACGAGAACCGCGTTGAGGCCCAGATAGTCAGAAGAATAGAAGACAGGTGGATAGGCTTCGAGCTGAGCCAGGAACTCCAGCGCGTCTTTGAGAACAGGAACCTCTCCGCGGGGAGAGTTCAGACGCCCGTTTTAGGCTGGATAATCGAGCGCTATAAGGAGTTCAGCGAGAGCGAGACCTATTTCCTTGGCCTGACCCTTGAGAACGGCCTGCAAGTGACAGTAGAGATAGGGAACGACGGGAAGAACGTGGAACCGCCGGAGTACGTCACGGTTGAGGAAGTTCAGCTCGAGGAGAGGGAGCTCAATCCATCTCCACCTTACACGACCGATGCAATGCTGAAGGATGCCTCAACCTTCCTGAAGCTTTCCGCACCGGAGACGATGAGATTAGCTCAGGATCTCTTCGAGGCGGGTCTATGTGTCACTCCCGATACGCTGGTGACCCTCGCCGATGGAAGGCTGATGAAGATTGAAGAGGCCGTTAAATCTGAGGAAGGGAACCTTCTTGCCGTTAACGGGCTGAAGGCCAAAGAAGCTAAAGCTACCAAGTTCTGGGAGATCGAGTGGGACGGGCCGCTGAAGGTCGTCAAACTGAAGAACGGCCACGAAATAAGGGCTACTCCAGACCACGGGCTACTTGTTATCAGGGACGGAAAACTCGGCTGGGTCTCGGCGAAGAACATACGGCCCGGTGACTACGTTGCCTTTGCCTACAACACGGGACACCCTGGGAAAAAGAAGTACTCGCTCCTTCGGGTGCTCATTGAGCTTGGCATCACGGACGTTATGGTTGAACTTGACAGAGACTACTTTGATAGCACCATCGCTCCCATTGTGAAGGCAAAAGTCCGGACGAGCACCAAATACAAATACCTAAGAAACAAGGTAGCCCCCCTCAAAAAGCTCCTTGAATGGGGTGTTAAAGATTTTGAGCATCACGTCAAATCCCTCTACCGCCAGAGAGCAGGAAGCAAGAGGATTCCAAACTTCGAGCTTGACGAAAAGTTCTGGTACGTCTTCGGTCTGGTTCTCGGTGATGGAAAACTAAGGGATGGCAAGGTTCTCATATCCCAGACACCTCCCAAGCAGGTTAAGGAGATACTCGAGGAGACGTTCCCGTTCCTCCACGTATTCGAGACCACAAACCAGGTGGGCTTCTCAAACTCGATACTCGTAGAGCTCTTCAGGAGGCTCGGTAGCCGTTCGGGAGAGCTCCACCCAATAGTCTTCACCCTGCAGGAAGAGATGATAAACGCAATGATAGCGGGCTACTTTGACACCAACGGAACCTTCTCACTTCTCCACGACAAGAAAGGCGTTAACCTTAGGGCAATCCTAACTTCCAAGCGCTCTGAAGTGCTCAAAAAGATCAGTGTTTACCTCCACCAGATTGGCATTCTGAACTGCCTGAAAGAGGACAAAAGGACTGGAGTCTGGGACCTAATAATAAGCAACCGCAGTCTCGAGGTTTTCAGGAAGAAGATTTATCCATACCTCAGAATTAGGAGGAAGCAGTTCGAAGAAGCTTATTCGGCTTACAGGGGAACGAGAAAGCCAATGGAGTCTGACCTGATACCTGTTGGTGAGCTTGTGGGGGAATTAGTGTTCCCTGATGGCTCCAGGGCAAAGATCCTCAGAGAAACGGGAATAGACGTCTGGAACTGGCTGAAGAAACCGGGTAGCGTGCCCAGAGACAAACTCGCCAAAGTCCTTGAATACGCTGAAGATAGGCCCGCTAAGGATTACCTCCGCCCTCTAGTC
The DNA here is from genome assembly GCF_055384795.1 of Thermococcus waiotapuensis. NCBI lineage: Archaea > Methanobacteriati > Methanobacteriota > Thermococci > Thermococcales > Thermococcaceae > Thermococcus > Thermococcus waiotapuensis. The sequence continues at coordinate 427,086 of NZ_AP042429.1, forward strand.
GAGGCAAACGTTACCTGGGTTCCCGTCATAGAGGTCGGAGAAGAACACTACACAGGAAAGCTCTACGACTTCACAACAACGACGGAGAACTTCCTCTCAAACGGCATCGTTTCTCACAACTGCACATACCACAGAACGGACTCAAGCCATGTCAGCAACACCGGAATAGAGGTGGCGAAGGAATACATAACCCAGGAGATAGGTGAGGAGTACTTCAAGCCGAGGCCGTGGGGCGAAGAAGGAACCCATGAGGCCATAAGGCCGACGAGGCCGATTGACACCGGCAGGCTCATGCAGCTGGTCAGAGACGGAGTAATCCAGCTTCCCAAGAACCTCACCAAGAACCACTACCGTCTCTACGACATGATATTCAGGCGTTTCATGACAAGCCAGATGGTTCCCGCGAAGATACTCTACGAGAAGGCAATCATAAACGCCGGGGTTGGAAAGGTTGAGCTTGAAGGCTACGTTGAAATCCTTGAGGACGGCTGGACGAGGCTCAGGAACCCGCCGCTCAAAGGGGTGCCGAGGCTTGAAAAAGGCGCGAGACTGAAGGTTATCGAGGCCAAAAAGTGGAAGGCCCCCAAGGTCTCGCTCTACGGCCAGGGTGACATAATAGCACTCATGAAGGAGAGGAAAATAGGAAGGCCCTCAACTTATGCAAAAATAGTCGAGACCCTGCTCAGGAGGGGATACGTCCTTGAGACCAAGGGCAGGAAGAAGCTTGTACCCACTGAAAAGGGCATAAAGGTCTACCACTACCTCGTCAGCAAATACCGCGGCCTCGTCAGCGAGGAAAGGACAAGGGAACTTGAGGAGGTAATGGACAGGATAGAAGAGGGCAAAGCTGACTGCCAGGAAGTTCTTAACGGGCTCTACTCGGAGATAACGGAATTCATAGGTAAAGCTTGAGCATGTAGGACATCGTTTTTTCTTCCCTCAATCTTTGTTTCTGCTTTTGTGGTGGCACCGAAGGTTTTAAATATCGAGCCGGTAGTAATGAGTTTGCATGATCATGCATTTCCTGTAGGATTTTCGAAAGTTATTCACCTTATATTCGGCCCTCTAATTGATTCGACATAATAAGGGAGGAAAAAATTTATATGGTCTAAAATCGATATACCATTGACAAGAATATGGTGGTGGTAAAGATGGTTAAGGACAGGATGGTAGACCTCCTCCAGGAGCACTTTGAGTTGAACCTCTACGAGGCAAGGGCGTACGTGGCACTCGTTGGCTTTGGCGTACTTACGCCGGCTGAGCTGGCCAGCGTCTCCGAGGTTCCCGCCCCGAGAACCTACGACGTGCTGAGGAGCCTTGAGAAGAAGGGCTTCGCCATAAGCCAGCCGGGAAAGGTCAACAAGTACAGGCCCGTCCACCCGGAGAACATCCTCGAGAAGTTCATCGAGGAGTGGCAGGAGCGCGTCAAGGTGGAACTCGAGGCAAAGAAGAAGGCCAAAGAGGAACTTATAGAGCTAATGACTCCCCTTATCGAGACGGAGATTCCAAAGTACGGTGTTGAGAGGGTCTGGGTAGTCCGCGGGATACGGAATGCCACCCTTAAGACAAGGGAGATGTTCGAGGAAGTTACGGAGAGGATACTCCTGGTTGACAGCGGCTACGTCGCAGTCAACTTGGAGAGCGACATAATTTCGGCGGTCGACAGGGGCGTTAAGGCAAAGATCATAGTGGCGGAGAGCCTTCTCCCGAGGCTCAGGGAATCAAAGCTCCTCGAGTATGCCAGGAACGGAAAGCTTGAGCTGAGAACCCTGGACAAGTTCGACCTGCCGATGCTCATCTGCGACGACGAGGTCTTCTTTGCCCTTGAGGACATGGCGGCTCGCTACTTCAACTATGAGACCCAGGTCTGGATCAAGGACTTCAGGGTTAGGGCCCTCTTTGAGGCCAAGTTCAACGAGTACTGGGAAAAGGCTAAGGCGGTCTAATTGCCCTTTAATTTTTTTAAACATATTTAAACTCTTCTTCCAGTTCGTCCTTTCCCTTGATCTTCCAGTAGATTTTCCCGTCTTCTTCAAAGCTTTCGACTTTCCCCTGTTCAGCAAAGCGAAGTAGGTACCTCCTCACTTCCATGGCGGGGAGGCCTGTCTTCTCGGATATTTCCTCAACTGTTAGGGGCCGATCTTTTAGGGCCTCAAGGACCATTCTGTTCTTCATCCTCACCCCTCCAGTTCTTTGTACTTCCTCAGGACATCTATTATTCTCTCCATAACTCTTAAGTGTTTCTCCATCTCCTCCGGATCGCCCGGAAGGGAATTTGCTATCTCCACGAGTTTTTTCATGAGGATCCCTTTTACGTCATCTACCTCCCCCATCTGTTTCTTTGCCCTGTACTCACATACGGGGCAAAAAACTCTCCCGTCCTTCTCAAAGAGGGGTGAACCGCATTTCGGACAGTGTCTATCAAGCATCTTTGCCCCCGAGAGCATCAGGGGCATTATCACGTTTTTGATTTCCTCTTCCGTTGGTTCCCTCAAGTGATCACCCCCTCAGCGCTGAGAAGACTTCGATTACCGCTTTCTTGCCAGCTTTAGAGCGCTTTATCCTGTCTGAAACCTCGGTAATGTCGAAACTCAGAACTCTGAACTTTTCTTTGATCCCTTCAATTACATCCAGAAGCCGGTCAAGCGTTAGTTCCCCGTGCTGAAACCTTGCGATCCGGTATTCTGGTCTCAATACGTCCAGATCTACGGTTAGATATACCTCTTTTCCTAAGTATCTTTTTACGTCCTCAAGTACTTCCTCAGCGTCGTGGTTTGTGAGGTTTAGATAGCTTTCCCAGCCTTGCTCGGACCTCCGCGTTCTGGGAAGGGCGGGGTATATCCTTACCCTCCTCGTCCACAGCTTCGTCCTTTTGCTGGTTGGTATCATCAGCACAGGTCCGACTACAGCCGCTCGGTGAACCTTTCTCTCCTCCAGGGCGTATGCCAGCCAGGAGCCGTGATCCAGGTAATCATGGAGAAGATCCGTATGGGCATCGAGGCTTATTAATGAAGCAGGCCTGAGCTTTTCGAGGATGGCGTAGGTAACGAGATGTTCGCCCGTGATGTAGCAACAGTCGGGAGTTATTTTTCCGGCTATGGTCTCCAGCTTGTTACCCTCTACAGCTTTGACTTCTGACTCTTTCACTAGCCCCTCCCGGATTAAGAGTCTGGCGGCATATTCCACGCCTTCCCTATTTGGCTTTTCGCCAAAAGGTATAAACGTGACCATACATCACCCACCGTTTCTTCTTCCCCGAAGGATTTTTAAATATGCCAGTGGCTGGCGGATGAGACAACTGTGGAAGGCAAGTTCGCCATCAGTCCTGGTGGTAGTGAGGAGTTCGGAACGGCTACATCCTTCGAAGCTACTTACTGGGTCGTCAAAGCCTTCAGGGCCATCGGGTATGATTTTTCAAAGGAGGAAAGGGAGGCATGTTAGGTTCATACGCTAGCTTCAGAACCCCGATGGCGGCTTCAGGCGTTCTTTGGAGCTCGGTATCTCCAGCTGGCGGTTGAGGAGTTCATGGGTAGGTTCGTGGGAGCTATGGTATTGAAGCTCTCCGGGACGTGGATTGCCCGATCTGCAGAGCACTTAACCGTCCGGGTAATACAGCTTTCTGGATGCTTGCCAAGAACCGCTGGCTCATCCCGATTTGAGGAAAGGATACGACACTGCCTCAATTTAGAAAGAATGGGTAGGAATCAGGTAGTTTTTCTCCGTATCCCCTTCAGCTTGGACTTGACTGCCAGCTTCTTGGAGTCTACAATTATTACTTCTCCAATGCTTCTAACAGCGCTCACGGGAATCAGAAGGAGTCCCTCGTGATCCACTACGAAATCGCTTTTGTCGAGGTCTTCATCTGGCTCTGCCACAATAACAAGTAATTCACCACTTTTTTCGTCGAAGCTAAGGTCGTAAACCCATCCGAGTCTTACCCCGGTGTCGGTTATCAGCTCAACGTCCCTGAGCTTTGAGGCGAGTATCCTCACCATTTTATTCACCCCAGCTTTTATAGCTTGATGTAATTGTCGGTGTCACCGTATAAAACTTTTCCGGCAACGTTATTAAGGAGAGTTATGTTAGGGGGGTAGGTGGTTGGCATGGAAAGGGAAGTTATCCTGCTAACTGGCCCCCCGCTCAACGGGAGGGACGAGTACATAACTCAAGCCTTAGCAGGGGTGGATGAGAAGGAGTATAATTATTACCACGTTTTTGACTACATCAGAGAGGTCGGAAAGGAGAGAGGTGTCAAAATAACGAGGAAGAACGTTTTAGACTTTGCCATAAGCCATCAGGATATAATGAACGAGATCCGGGATGAGGCCTTCGAGAGGATCAGGCAGGAAATAGACAAAAGCAACAGGAAGTTTCACCTTGTTTCGACTCCAAGTCTCTTCAGATGGGGAAGTGGTAGCGTCATTGGCTTTACCCTCAGCAACCTCAAGCTTTTGAAACCTGACAGGGTCATCATTGTTCTTGACGATGTCCTCTCCGTCAGGAGGAGGATAATCAACGATCCCGAATGGTTTGAGCGCTTTGGAATGGACCCCGACAACATAAAGCTTACAACTTTGGTGATGTGGCGCGAAGACGCTATAAACCACGTCAAAACTCTCGTTCACGAGCTCAAGAAAGAGGGAATCAACGTCCGCTACATCCTTCAGTTCGGCATAAGGCATCCCCCGGAAGTTTTTCTTGACCTGATATTCCGCGAAAAGGAAAAGCCTCTCGTCTACCTCAGCTATCCTATGACGGGTCACGAGGAGGAGTACTACCACCGCGTTAGGGACTTCTACACCAAGCTGAGCCAGCACTTTGCGGTTCTTGACCCCGGAGCCTTGGACGACTGGTGGGTTGTTGCTGAATACGATGGCCAGGTCAACCAGAACCCGGAAGTCAAAAAGATCCGGATAAAGCACCTGCTCGACGGTGATGCCGTTGAGGAGCTTGACAGGGAAGACATAGAACAGGCCACGGACATCCTTAGAAGACAGCTTGTTGAGAGGGACTTTAACCTGGTAAACGTCAGCAAGGCAGTAGCTGTTTACCACTACGCAGAGGGCGTTTCAGCGGGGGTAATCAGTGAAATGGCCGAGGCTTACAGGACTTTGGCGGCAATATACCTCTACTACCCATTCAAGAGGCGGCCGAGTCCTTTCATGGAGTTCTACGGCATGCAGAACCCCTCCAGAAGGACTATGTTCAAGGATGAGGACGAAATGATAAGGGCGATGGTGGAGGAGAAAGAATACTGGACGAAGGCCTAACCCCAGGAGTAGCTGTCCACGAGGTTTCCCTTTTCGTTGTAGAGATACACAGTATCGCCGTCGTTGTCCCATACCGGTACTTCAGAGCCCCAGTACAGGTCCGTGGAATTGTTCATTCCCCCGCCAGAATACAGCTTTATTTTTCCTCCTGGCTCAAGGAGGATGTCCGGAAATGTGTATGCATTTCCATCGGAGTCCTCTATTTTCCATCCTTTTAGATTGACCGGTGTCTTTCCGATGTTTTTCAGAACAACGTACTCGCCGTTTAAGTTCGTGGAGTCATCCCCGGGTGCATCGTAGACGACCGTTAGGATGATTATTGATTTCGTGGCCTGTCCGGGCATGCAGACCCACAGTCCCAGTCCCTTTCCCATGGCGCGTTCTTGCTCTTCAAGGTAGGCCTCCTTTTTTTCGAATTTCCCTTCGATGTAAACCCTGGCGTAGCCGAGCCTCACTAGTTCCTCTGTAAAGTCCGTACCGTTCTGAAGGTAGATATACGCAAGAAGCCTCCCGTAGTAATCCCTCCTGGGGGAAATTGGACCAAAAACAAGGTAAACACCCACAGCGGGAATGCATCTGGGGTATAAAACGTTAGCCCTCTTCAGCAACTGAAACTAAATCAAAACAGAAAAGAGAGGAAATCACTTCTTCACCCATCCGCGGTCTTTCATGGCCTGATAGACCTTGCTGACGGCAACGACGTAGGCACCGTCGCGCATGTGGATGTTCTTCTCCTTGGCGGTGTTGTAGACGTCCCAGAAGGCCTTGGTCATCTTCTTGTCGAGCTTCTCGCGGACCTCCTCCTCGGTCCAGTAGTAGCCGTTGATGTTCTGGACCCACTCGAAGTAGCTGACGGTGACACCACCGGCGTTGCACAGGAAGTCCGGAATCTGGAGGATGCCCTTCTCGCGGAGGATCTCGTCGGCCTCCGGAGTAACAGGACCGTTGGCGACTTCGGCAACGATCTTGGCCTTGACTCCATCGGCGTTCTTCTCGGTGATGACTCCCTCTATTGCCGCCGGGGCGAGTACCTCAACTTCAAGCTCGAGGAGCTCCTCGTTGCTGATGTTGGTGGCCCCTGGGAAGTCCTTAACTGAGCCGGTTTCGTTCTTCCACTTGAGAACCTCGTCCGGGTCAAGGCCGTTCGGGTTGTAAATGCCGCCCTGGCTGTCGCTTACAGCGACGACCTTCATGCCGAGCTGCTCCTTGGCGAGCTTGGCGGTGTAGTAGCCGGCGTTACCATAGCCCTGGACGGCGATGGTCTTGCCCTTGAGGTCGATGCCGAGGGCCTTAGCGGCTTCCCTGATGGTGAAGATGGCACCCTGGGCTGTGGCGGTGCCCCTGCCAAGTGAACCGCCGATGCTGAGCGGCTTTCCGGTGATGACACCGAAGGCCGGGCCCGTGCGCCTCATTATGGTCTCGTACTCGTCCATCATCCAGCCCATGATCTTCGGGTTGGTGTAAACGTCCGGGGCAGGGATGTCGCTCCATGGGCCGATGACATCGTAAACGGCCCTTATGTATGAGCGGGCGAGCCTCTCCTGCTCCCTCTCGGAGAGCTTCTTCGGGTCAACGATGATGCCACCCTTACCTCCACCGTAGGGGAGGTCAACGACGGCAACCTTCCAGGTCATCCAGGTTGCCAGAGCCTTAACGGTGCTGAGGGTCTCGGCTGGGTGCCACCTTATACCACCCTTGGTCGGACCGCGGGCCCAGTTGTGCTGAACGCGGAAACCGGTGAAAACCTTGACAGAACCGTCGTCCATCTCTACTGGAACGCTAACCTCCACAATCCTCATGGGCCTCTTGAGCCACTCGAGGGCCTCTTCGCTTATGTCCATGAACTGGGCAGCCCTCTCGAGCTGCTGAACAGCCATCTCAAAGGGGTCAAGCTCGACCATTTTCCCACCTCGGGTTTCGGTAATTTGCGCTACATCTTGGGAGTTTACATATATAAACCTTTCGGTAAACAGGCAGGAGAACCGCCTGTTTTAAACAAAACGTGAACTACTGAAACTTTCGGAAAAAAGAACCGCTCTTCGCGGATATTTGGCCAAAAGGAGCGATGTGCATTGAGGATTTTTTATACATCAAAGCCCATAAAAGAGCACCAAAGTAATTAAATGGGAAGGTGACGTCCTCAGCGAGAAGTCGGTCATCACGCTTCAGCTCACTCTCGTTCCAATCATCGGACAAGAACGGTAGAGCTTATCGGGTTAAAATAGTTTTGGCTGGAGCCCCGGGCGGGATTTGAACCCGCGGCCTGCGGATTACAAGTCCGCCGCCCCGCCAGGCTAGGCTACCGGGGCACGGTTTCAAGAAGACGGGTGAAAATATAAATCTTTCGGCCCTTCCAAAAAGGTTTTAATGCTTGACTCCTTGTTAAATTCCGGTGTTTAATATGGGGTCGAAGAGTTTTCTCACCGACGAGCAGATTAAAATCCTCCGCCTCCGCGCGAGGGGGCTGAAGCAGAGCGAGATAGCCGAGATGCTGGGAACGAGCAGGGCGAACGTGAGCATCCTCGAGAGGCGTGCGCTTGAGAAGATAGAGAAAGCTAAGAACACGCTCCTCCTCTGGGAGCAGATAAACTCGAAGATAAGCGTTGAAGTTAGGGCCGGTGAGGACATCTTCACCGTACCTGAAAAGCTCTTCAGGAAAGCCGACGAGCTCGGTGTTAAGGTTCCCTACAGCACGGCCGAGGTTATAGCGTTCCTCGTTGAAAACGCGCCCATTGAGGAAAGGCTTGCCAAAAGGGACTTCACGCTCTTCCTCGACGCCAGGGATAAGCTCAGGATAAGCGAGTGCCTACTTGAGGACTTCGATAAGGAAGGGAAGGACAATTGAGGTAAAGATTCCATTCAGGGCCATGGCTAAACCGCTCACCGCTCCCGCAAGTTCATCCTCAAGGATTATCCTTGCAGTCCCGAGGCCGTGGGAAGTAACGCCCATCGCCAGCCCCCTCGCTATTCTGTTCTTGATCCCCGTCACGTTCAGGAGCTCAACACCGACCGCGTTGCCGAGTATCCCTGTCAGGACGACCAGAACTGCCGTCAGCTCCGGGATTCCTCCTATTTTTTCGCTCACCCCTATCGCTATCGCCGTTGTAACGCTCTTGGGTGTTATGCTGAGGAGGACTTCCTCACTTCCTCCCAGGAGCTTCGCGGTGTAGAATGCGCTCAGAATCGCGACCGTTCCGCCGATGACTATGCCGGCGGTTATCTCGCGCGCGTAGGCTTTTATCGTCTCCCTACCCTTGTAGACGGGAACCGCTAGGCTCACCACCGCTGGCCCGAGGAGGAACTTGAGTATAACCGCGCTCTCCATGTAGGACCCGTAGGTGAAACCCCCCGCCCAAAGAAGGGCCGCTATCGTGATTATCGAGAGCAGAACCGGGTTCGTGTAGAAGGCCTTTTTCCTTTGATTAATCTCTGAGAAGGCGTAGAAGACCACCAGGGTTAGCGCTATCCCGTAGGGGTTCATTCTTCACCCCTCCTGAGCAGCTCAACGGTCTTCGCCGTGATGAGGAGCGTTATCAGGAAGCTGATTGTAAGCGCGCCGAAGATGGGAACGGCCTGGCTCTTCAGCAGGCTGATGTAGACCATTATCCCCACCCCAGGCGGCACGAACATGATGCTCATATTCTTCACGAAGAGTTCCGCCTCGCTTTCCACCCAGTCGAGCTTCACCGCGCCGCCGAGCAGAGCTGTGAGCAGGTAGAGCATCCCCAGCACACTCCCCGGAATGGGAAGGTCTAAAGTAGAGCTTGTGAACTCGCCCAGGGCATAGAAGCCAAAAATTATTGCCAGTCCCCTGTATGGCTTCATGATTCCAGTTATGCCGGGAAATATAAAAGTTTCCTCCCGAAAAGGCAATAAACCACGAGCACGTAAAACCCGTGGTGGTGTCATGCTCCTCAGGAACTACCGCTTTCCAGGCAGATACGGCCCCGAGTGGGGCAGCGGGGGAATATTCGGGCTGAGATACCACAACGGGACGCTCTACTTTACTCTCGCCTTCGAGGCAAAAGCCTATTTCATCGACGTTAAGAGTGGTGAAGAGAAAACCTACGACTTCACGCTCCTCGGTGGGGCCCCAACGAGCGGCGGCGACACCTACAACGCGGTCGAGACGGTTGACGGGTTCATATACTTCGGCGGCTGGGTTCACGCTCCGGCCGTTTACAGGGAAGACCGGAGGATACTCTTCAACAACAAGTACTCCCACGTGCATGCCTACGACACCGAAGAAGGCTCGGTAAAGCTCCTCTGGAAGGACTCCATTCACCACGAGACCGACTGGGCAGGCGAGGTGAGCGATATAATCTATGACCCCTACGGTGACAGGCTCCTGCTCGCGAGGGAGGACGGGCACGCGAACCTTGGCGTTTACTCCCTCGACAGGAGAAGCGGGAGGGCAGAGGCATTAGTCCGCGAACCCTCCCCAAAGGGGACCAGGGTGCACGATACTGCCTTCTTCGGAATCGGGAACAACTTCACGGAAGGGCTGAGGGAGTTTGGAGCGCTGGATTTAATAAGCGGAAGGTGGGAGGCCTTTAAACCTGGGAAGAGTGTCGATGGAAGGCCCTACATACGGCCGGAGCTTGGGGCTATGGCCTCAGCCTACAACCGCGCCTTTGCCTTCGTCCGCGGGGGAATCTTCGCAGGAAACCCCTTCATGGGTGAAGAGTTCAGCTTTTACCGCCTCTTTGACTTCTACACCTTCTACGCGCCCTTCAGGGTGAACGCTATCAACGTCGGCGGTGGAATTTTAACGGCGTTCAACGCCCACCACGACGCTGTTTACAGGCCGAATTCGGGCGATTCTGGAATCGGCTGGACAAGCACTAACACGATGGCTGGCCCAAGTGTTCTGGTCTACATCGCCCCGCCGGTGGTTAAGATAGTCGGGGCCTTTGGGGCGAGGGTGACAAGCATCGAGAAGATGAATGGAAAGCTGCTCATAGCTACAAACAGCGCACCAAACACCGGCGCTACTGAGGCGACGCCCTTCGACACCGGCAACAGAGATATAGTTCTCCTCGATGAGAAAGTGCTCCAAGAACGGCCCCCCGCGGTGAGCTTCTCGCTCCCGCTGGCACTGCCGAGCGTGGCCAGAGCCCTGGGGGGCGGCACGTTTGGGGGCATTCCACTCGACGGCTACCGCGAGCCGAGGGCCCTCTTCTACCTCAGCGGGGACAACAGACTGACCGTTTACGAGTACGACCTCTCGCTCCCGGCGGGAGAAGCGACGGCTGAGACCTTTGAGCTCAGGGCGGGCAAGAACATCCTGGACTTAAGCTCCTTCAGTGGAATCGTGAGCTTCGAGCTGGAGAAACCCGAAAAGAAGGGGAAAATAAGGGTGGAGCTCCGCTGAGCTCTTTCATGATTCTGTTTTTCCCAAGATGTTGTTCCACGAATAGCTGGTCTCCGCAAGCTCGCTCGCCGTGAGTTTCTTTTCCTCCACTACTTCCGGCTCCAGCTCCTTTAGGATCTCCAGGAGCTTCTCCCGGGGCATGGCTTCTTCGTCGAAAACCACGAAGCCCTTCCTGGTGTAGCCGTTGAGGAAAATCCTCCAGATGCCGAGCTCCTTCTCAAGCTCGTACTGCTTTACCGTGGCCTTCTCCCAGTCGATGTTCCCAAACTTGAGGTCGAGCCTCACGAGCTCCTTATCGGGCCTGACGCTCATGCCCCTCACCTCACTCCCTCTGGCCGAAATAGTTCTCGATGTCGATGTAGGTCTTCCTGTAGAGCTCGCTGTTCCTCATTTTCTCCACGAACTCCTTGTTCCTGAAGTACTTATCCTTCTTGTAGTCCCAGTCGGGGTGGAGGGCCTTCCACTCGTCCCAGGTGTAGCTGAACTGGGCCTGGACTTTGTCGCGGTAGAGCTCAGGAATCACGTTGAATGTACAGAATGGTACAATCCTTCCGTCGGGCATCGCGTAGTGTATGACGCAGCGCTCGACCCTCTCCACGTCGTAGTTGTACTCGTCCATGAAGTGCATCATACCTATGAAGAGCGCGTTCTCGTGGAACTTTCCGAGGGCGTCGTAGTTGCCGTGCATGAATGCGTTCTTTATGAGGTCAAGGACGCTCAGCCCCCTGGGCGCGTATTTCTCGTCGTAGAAGGAGCGGAACTTCATGAATATTTCTGCGCCGAGCTTGAGCTTCCTGAGCCTGCCCATGGTCTTCCACTGCTCTATCTCTTCCGCCTTCTCCTCGAGGAACTCCACGAAGCCCTCGACGTCTATAAACCTCGGTATCGGAACGACGCGCCTGTTCTCCCTGTCAAGGAAGACGTAGGTTGCGGCCCCACAGGCGAAGTGGCTCGTCATGTAGTAGCGTGAGCCCGTAAAGGCCTCGAAGAACCTCGCTATGTGACCCGCTATCGGTATCGGGTACCAGTCTTCCTTGGCTATTGCGCCGTTCGTCTGCTCCTCAATCCTCTTTATGGCGCCGGGTATCGTTATCCTGAAGCGCTGGCGCTCCGTCTTGGGAACCCTTCCGACCTGGGAAATGGGCTGGAAGTTGACTCCCCTGACTATATCAAGGTGGTTGAGGCCGAAGTTGATTATCGCCCCAAGCTCGTGGTCGTTGACGTTCCTTATGGTTGTTGGCACGAGCACTATTCCAGGCCCATTGGCTTTCCTCACGTTCTTAAAGATGAGGGGGACTTCCCAGTGGTTCTTCCAGTTGGTCTGTGGCGTCATTCCATCGTAGCTCAAATAGAGGGTGTTAACCCCGGCCTCGCGGATTTTCTTGACGAGCTCGGGCTCGAAGGCGAGCTTTATACCGTCGGTGTTTAGTTGGACGTGGTCGTAGCCTTCCTCCTTGGCGATTTTGATTATCTCGATGAGATCCTCCCTAAGGGTAGGCTCTCCGCCGGTAAACTGGACTGCGTTGGCCCCGATCGGGTGCTCCTTCTTGGCGTTTCTGAGCATGGTGCGTATCTGCTCAAGGGTTGGCTCGTAAATCGGCTGGCCCTCTTTGGCGTAGAAGAAGCAGTTGCTTATGAGCACTCCATCGCCAGCGACGAAAGCGTGCTCCTCCGCGTCGACCTCGAGGTCGTAAACGTAGCCGCTGTATTCCTCGGTTTCGATCCTCTCCACGGTGTCCACGAAGAAGTCCCCAACCCTCGCGGAATCCCTCTTTCCAATTTCGCCGAGCCGTCCCCTGCGGCCCTCCCTGAGTTCGAGGAGTTCGAGCAGTTTCACCATATCCTGACCTGCTATGTAGAGCCTGTGGAGGTCGTGGTTGGCCCCTTTCATTTTCTCCTTTGGAACCGTGTAAACCTTCGCGAAAACTCCGAGGGAAGCCAGGAGGTAAAGCATGTCTCTGATTAGCTCCCTTGAAACGCTGGCGTAGCCTATGTTAAGGTGCTTCTTTCCTCTAACTACATACCCGTCGCCGTTGAAGAGCCCGCTCAGGAGGGCAACCCTGGCCTCGAAGGGGAACCTCAGGAAGTTCCTCGGGAGCCTCTTCTTCTCGGCCTTCTCGGGGATTCCCAGGGCGTACTTAAATACGAGCCTCATGAGCCCGCTGTCGATCACTATCTGCTTCGCCTTGCCCTCCAACTCGAGGGAGCTGTACGGTAGGCCGAGTCTTTCGAGGATTCCGGTTATCTCCCTCTCAACGTCCTCGTGGGCAACTGTTATCCTGAGATCATTGTCGGTGTAATGACCGTCCGCGATGAAGTAGCCGATTAACTTTGCCAGTTCCGGGGTAACCTCGAGTCGGGATGGAAGCTCATGGGAAGTTCCATCTCTTCCGAGCCTGAAGTTGCCATCTGCGTTGAGTTTATAGAACGCATTTAATGGTATGGAGTCGCCGTCCCTCCACCTGTAAACGGCATCGCCGTACTCTTCCCTGAGCGGAGAAAGATCCAGCCCGCTGATCCCCCTGACGTAAATCTTCCTCTTTTCCTCGTCCGGAAGTTCCTTAAACGCCTCCAAGAGGTCTATTTCAAACCTCTCCCCTTCTTCGTTAAAGCTCCAGAGGATAACCAGCTCGTCGCCCGGTTCAAGCTCGTCGGCCCTCTTCTTCACGAGTTCGCCGCCGGAGTAAACGAGGAACTTGTGCTCCGGGGTGGTTCTTATGGTTCTGCCTGTGTGGGTTACTATCCTGTAAACCTTGCCTTCGTGCTTCCTCCTCAGGAATTTGGTCACCCTTGCCCACTCTGCCTTTCCGTCCCTGAAGGTGAGCACCTCAAGCCAGTCCGGGGTTCCGTACTCGCCCGAGAAGCCGTCTATTTCAACACGGTATTTGAACTCCACGAGGCTGGCTACGTCCTCCATCTTAGCTATCAGCGGCTTCCCATGGATCCGGAAGAGAACCTCCTCGTCCCTTGGGAGACAATACCAGCACGATAGGTTACATCTATTGGTCAAAACTATGTTCAGAAGGTTCGTGTGGGAGCGGTGCCTCGGGCAGAGGCCGCAGTCGAGCGGGCAGTTCATTCCGCTGTTCTCGACGTTGGTGCTGTAAAGCTCCTTCTTTTCCCAGCGCCACTCGGAGAAGCGGTGATAGAGCTCAACGTCTTCATAGTAAAGGTCGGTTATCATTCCCTCCGGGCACTTCTTGGTTATCCAGACCTTGCCATCCTTTTCCCACACAAGGGCAGGAACGACTCTCCTCGTCTCGGGGCAGAGGGAGTACGTCCTGTGGGGGAGATCACCGCCGTAGCTCCTGCTCGCTTTCTCGAGAAGTGAGTAGAATTCCTCCTCGCTTATTTCGGGGAACTCAACGATATCCCTGATTCTCTTAGTTGATTCCGCGAACTCTTTCTCCCCGCTGGGGATTTCACCGAGGTTCTCAGCCATGATGCATCACCTTTATCACCAACTTCTGCTTCCGGAAGCGGTTCCATTCGGGAGTATAAAAGCTTTTGCGTAAATATGAAGATTTTCCTTCATAGGCATGGGACAAAAGTGGGAACCGGCAGGTTAAGGTTAAAAGGGAGCTGGAAAAGTATTGCCGGTGGTCGAATGTCAGCGAGGGACATGAGGGTGGAGATGTTTGCCAGGGCAATTATGAGGAGGGACCTGGCCAAGGCAAAGGGGCACGCTGAGAAGCTCATTAAAATTGCCGGTGACGACAAGTGGGGAAGGGGCTACTCGAGGGCCATTGAAGGGATAATAAGCGCTATAAATGACAACGATACTGACTCCCTCATAGTCCAGCTCCTTAACCGCAACGACAGGGAGAGGACAAAGGAACTTCTGGACCTTTACTCCGAACTGGCAGCCCAGGAATTCAGGGACGAATACGAGAAGGGCTACTACACCGCCTGGGTGGAATTTCTCAGGGCCTACCTCAGCCAGAAGACTTTGAGTGATGTCCAATGAAGGAAGAACTCATGAGAAAGCTCGAAGAGCGCATAAGGGCTTGCCAGAGATGTCCGCTGGGCCAGCTCAGAACCAACGCGGTTCCGGGCTCCGGGAGCTACAACGCCAAGGTGATGTTCGTCGGCGAAGCCCCCGGCTACTGGGAAGATCAGGAGGGCCTTCCCTTCGTCGGCAGGGCAGGGAAAATCCTCGACGGGCTTTTGGAGACGATAGGCCTGAGCAGGGAGGAGGTCTACATAACCAACATAGTCAAGTGCCGCCCGCCTGAAAACAGAGATCCCACGGAGGAGGAAATCAGGGCCTGTGCACCTTACTTAGACAGCCAGATTGACATAATCCGGCCAAAGGTGATCGTTCCGCTCGGAAGGCATTCGATGGGCTACATCCTGAGAAAGTTCGGGTTTGAACCGGAGCCGATAAGCAAGATCCACGGGAAGACCTTCGAAGCCTACACCCTCTTCGGGAAAGTCGTCATTATGCCAACCTATCACCCAGCAGCTGCCCTCTACAATCCGCCGATAAGGGAGGAGCTCCAGAAGGACTTCATGAAGCTCAGGGAGCTCATAAGCTCTTTCTCCTGAACTTCCCCTCACGTTTCAATTACTCTTCTGGGTGTGTGAAAAAGCCTTTGACGTTTTTTAAGCCCCAATCGGATCCGTCTGGAGCTTTTCTGGGAAAGGTTTTTATGGTGGTGAGCGTTATTGTACTTGAGGGTACCTATTAGTGTGGCAGGACATAACTGTACACAGCAACGCAGAAATTGGGTCAGCAAAATGCGTGGTAGGGCAACAGCATTTTCGAAGAATCGCAAAAACGCCAAAATTGTTTCAGAAAAACTTATATAATGCCGATTGTTGTTGGGGTGAAATCCCCTGGAGGTGAAACCGTGTCGGACTTCGGTGTACTCTCCCTGCTACCGCCGCTGGTGGCCATCATCCTGGCGATTTGGACGAAGAGGGTCATACTGGCCCTGTTCTCCGGAGTCTGGATTGGTGGAGTTATGGTGGCCGGCTGGAACCCGGTGACTGGAACGACACAGACCCTCGACTGGATTGTGGAGAACGCCATGGACGACTGGAACGTCAAGATACTCCTCTTCGACTTCCTGATCGGGGCGGGCGTTGGGTTGATATACAAGTCAGGAGGTGCCTCAGCCATCGGGAGGGCGCTCGCAAACAAGGTTCGCACGAGCAGGAGTGCGGCCGTAATGGGCTGGCTCATGGGAGTCCTGGTCTTCTTCGATGACTACACCAACACCATCATCGTCGGAAACACGATGAGGCCGATAACAGACAGGACGAGGGTCTCGCGCGAGATGCTCGCTTACATAGACGACTCTACCGCGGCCCCGGTTGCGGGCATAGCCCTCGTCTCCACCTGGATAGGTTATGAGATAGGTCTCATTGGAAAGGCCTTTCAGGGGCTCAAGGTTGACTACGGCGCCTACGTTGCCTGGCTCCACAGCGTTCCCTACACCTTCTACTCGATACTGGCGATAATCCTCGTCTTCATCGTCGCCTACACCCACAGGCACTTCGGTGCCATGCTCCACGCAGAGTACCGCGCCAGGACGACAGGAAAGGTCCTCCGCGACGGGGCGAGGCCTTTGATGACGACTGAAGTCGACCTCGGTATGCCCAAGGAAGGGGGAAGCGTCCACATCTTCATCTGGCCGATACTGACGCTAATCTTCGTCACCCTCTACGGCATGTGGTACACGGGAGGCGGAGGCGAGGCCTACGCAAAGGGTGGTCTGATGGAGGTTCTTGGAAACTCCGACTCGGCCTTATCCCTTCTCTGGGGAAGCTTCGCCATGGTCGTCGTTGCCTTTGCCCTCGTCCTTGCGATGAAGAAGATGACCATCGAGGAGGCTGAGGATGCCATAGTCCGCGGCATGAAGCAGATGGTCATAGCCAACACCATCCTGCTCTTAGCATGGAGCATCAAGAGCGCAACCTCCGCCGTTGGAACGGCTGACTACGTTGTTGGCCTTGCCAAGAGTTCGGGACTGAGCGGTGGATGGGTTCCGCTCATAGTGTTCCTCGCGGCGATGTTCATCTCCTTCACGACCGGAACGAGCTGGGGAACCTTCGGAATAATGATGCCAATAGCGATACCGCTCGCCTACAGTGTCACCGGCAACGTTGGGCCGGAGGTCTTCGCGAGCATAGGTGCAGTCTTCGCCGGGGGTATCTTCGGCGACCACTGCTCCCCGATAAGCGACACCACAATCATGAGCTCCATGTTCAGCGGCTCCGACCACATAGACCACGTTAAGACGCAGATTCCCTACGCCGTAACTGCGGCGGGCGTTAGCTTCGTCCTCTACGTGCTCTTTGGCATAGGAGTCAGGAACTGGGCCATTCTCCTCTCCCTTGGAGTAGTCCTCCTGGTGGCCGCCTGGTACTTCCTCAGCGAGTGGTACGGTAAGAAGTATGGCATTCCACACGGAAAGGTGCCAGTCTACACCGTTGAAGAGTGATTCGCCCTTTCTTTTTATTTTGAGAGTACCGAGGACACCAGCCCCAGTGAAAAGCCGACCCATGCGAACAGGTAGCCGGATCCTATTCTAAGGCTCCCCCCATCGCTGCCCCCGTAAACGAGGGAGAGCGTGAGGATTACCATTCCGATCAGGCCTATAGCATGGCCGAATTTACCATTGAACAGGCCCATAAAAGCCCCCAGTACGATTAGGGGAAACGCAACCAGCGGTAGGAGTATATTAAGCGTTTTTGCACCCCCGTTGAGTATAAGATCCTGCTTGAGGGCGTCCTTTTTGAGGTAGATGCCCTTGGCCATGTCGACAAAACTCAGCCCCTGACCCCCCTCTGCGGGCCCCTTTTCAGGCGAGGTCGCCAGGAACATCCTTATCTCGGGGCTCTTTGACCCGGGGGTGAACCATGGCATCGTCATGGCAACGATGACCAGGAGCGCTGCCAGGAACGGCACGGGTTTCATTCCCTCACCCCTTTACTAAATCTCAATTCAGCTTTACCGGGCCGTTTATGAGCTTTTCGGCTGGAGCGTTACTCGTTTAATCTTTGAGAGAAATACTAAGCCCTGGAGTTTTAGCCGGTGCACAGGAAACTCGTTTTACACCCAAAACACTTTTATTGGCCGGCATTTTCATTCCCCCGGTGGGCATATGAAAAAAGTCCAGGAGGCACTCATGGGACTGCTCTCGGCTCTGGATCCAGAAGAGACCGGTCTCAGGTTAGTCGGCGTACTCGTGGCCCGTGAGCGGAGGCCGGCTTACAACTTCTCCCTCTTTGACGTTACCGGGAATGAGATAGTCCTGATGCTCCAAATCGGGGACACCGTTGTTTACCTCGCTTTTGAAAGCGGGGAGGAAATCGATGAGGACGAGTACCCGGAGCTTGTGGAGGAACTCGTAACCATCTCCTTGCCAGGGGTCAGGAATCTCATCAGGGCCGTTAAGGAGGAGAACCTTCCGGGGCCGAGGATAATATACGACGAGATGAGCCCCCAGCTGAAGGAGTTCCTCTACGACGTCCTCATGAGACATGTGAGCGGCAGACCTGTCCACGACCAGACAGAGGTTGCCTGAGGGGCCTGATTTCTCCCTCTTGGTTTTGGCATTTTGTCATTAAACAAGTGGCGTTTCTGGTTAAAGGTCAAAAAAACTATGAAACCTGCGGGGATTTTCTGGAAATTCGCCAACCTTGCAACCGAAAGGCACTTAAACCCCCCGGTGTCTTATGCCCTGATGCGCCATGATCGACAGGAGTGATCGTCTTTGGCTATTGTGATTTCCCCGAGAGGGTTAGCCCATTAATTCCAGGGCGGGATTGTTTTTGGCATGATTAAACGGGGGGACAGTTTTTGGTCAGCTTTCTCTCCAGCTTAAAGATCCCCGCTTAGTCCTCACGCTCATTATTCCCTCGCTTTTGGGACTTTTTTTTCCAACAGCTTCGGAGGTGGTAGAATGAAAGCCGTTCTTCCCGATTCGAGGATACCAAGGAAGTGGTACAACATCCTGCCGGATCTTCCAGAACCTTTGGAGCCGCCCCTCGACCCGGAGACGGACGGGCCGATTGAGCCGGAGAAACTCCTGAGAATTTTTGCGGCTGAGTTGGTTAAGCAGGAAATGAGCAACGAGCGCTACGTCGAGATTCCAAAGAAGGTCAGGGAACTTTACGCCAAGATTGGAAGGCCGACGCCGCTCTTCCGGGCGACGAACCTTGAGAAGGCTCTGGACACGCCGGCGAAGGTCTACTTCAAGTACGAGGGCGCAACGGTAACTGGAAGCCACAAGATAAACACGGCGCTGGCTCAGGCCTATTACGCCAAAGAGGAGGGAATCGAGAGGCTCGTCACGGAGACGGGAGCCGGCCAGTGGGGGACTGCCCTGAGCTTGGCGGGAGCGCTCCTTGGGTTGAAAGTCAGGGTCTACATGGCGCGCGCCAGCTACCAGCAGAAGCCCTACAGGAAGACGATAATGCGCCTCTACGGTGCCGAAATCTACCCGAGCCCG
The DNA here is from genome assembly GCF_055384795.1 of Thermococcus waiotapuensis. Classification (NCBI taxonomy): domain Archaea; kingdom Methanobacteriati; phylum Methanobacteriota; class Thermococci; order Thermococcales; family Thermococcaceae; genus Thermococcus; species Thermococcus waiotapuensis. The sequence goes on from NZ_AP042429.1 coordinate 446,192, forward strand.
AGTGACAGGACAGAAATCGGGCGGAAGTTCTTAGCTGAGAACCCCAACCACCCGGGCGGATTGGGAATAGCGATAAGCGAGGCCATTGAAGACGTTTTGGGGGACGAGAAGGCCCGCTACGCCCTCGGAAGCGTTTTAAATCACGTCCTCATGCACCAGACCGTGATAGGCCTCGAAGCCAAAGAGCAGATGAAGGAGTTCGAAGAGCCGGACGTTATAATCGGCTGCGTTGGTGGCGGAAGCAACTTTGCCGGCCTGGCTTATCCCTTTGTGAAGGACGTCCTCGACGGCAGAGCCGACTACGAGTTCATAGCCGTTGAACCAAGGGCGGTACCGAGCATGACGCGCGGCGTTTATAAGTATGATTTCGGCGATTCAGGTGGCTACACCCCAAAGATGAAGATGCACACTTTAGGGCACACCTACTACGTCCCGCCGATACACGCGGGCGGTTTACGCTATCACGGCCTGGCCCCTACGCTGAGCGTCCTGATAAACCATAGGATAGTTAAGCCGGTTGCCTACCACCAGACCGAGGTCTTCCGGGCGGCCGAGCTGTTTGCCAGGACGGAGGGCATAGTTCCTGCCCCAGAAAGTGCCCACGCCATAAAAGGAGCAATAGACAGGGCGCTGAAGGCAAAGGAGGAAGGGAAAGAAGAGGTCATACTCTTCAACCTCAGCGGGCACGGTTTCCTCGACCTCCGGGGCTACGAGGATCATTTAGATGGAAAGCTTGAAGATTACGAGCCGGAACACTTCCCGGCCCTGGAGGGGTGATTTTTTTCATTTTAGGTATCCGAGCCTGTAGGCGAGCTCCGCGTTGAGGATGGATCCCCCGGCTGCTCCCCGGACGAGGTTGTGGCCGGTTACTACGTATTTAAAGCCGTTTTCTCCTTTTTCCACTCTCCCAACCGTTACCGTTAACCCCTTACCCCTGTTCCTGTGGAGCCTCGGCTGTGGAACGTCCGTGTAAACAAGGGGCTTCTCGTAGCTCGGAAGGTCGAGCTTTCTCAGGGGATCGAAGGAGTCGAAGGCTTCCTTTATATCATCAACGTCTCCTCTTTCGAGCTCCAGGAAGACAGCCTCGGTGTGCCCATGCAAAACGGGGACGCGAGTTGCTATGGCGGAGATACTAAACGAAGCAGGTTCTATCCTTTCTCCCCTGAGTTTTCCAAGTATCTTTCTGCTCTCGTTCTCTATCTTCCACTCCTCGCCGTCTATCAGGGGAATCACGTTGTCCTGTATTGCCAGTGCCGAGAGACCTGAGAAACCGGCCCCGCTTATGGCCTGCATAGTGGCGACGTTTATCCTTTTGATTCCAAACTCCCTGAGGGGGGCAAGGGAAACCGTTAAAATCGCGGTGGAGCAGTTAGGGGTGGTTACTATGAAACCCTCCCAGTTCCGCCTGGCTCTCTGAACTTCTATGAGCTCCAGATGTTCCCCGTTGACCTCAGGGACAAGGATGGGGACGTCATCGTCATATCTGTGCACCCTGGCGTTTGTGAAGACCGGGATTTTTTCGGCGAGCCTTTCTTCAATCTCCAGCGAGAGGGAAGCCGGCAATGCGTTGAAGACTAGGTCAACGTCAGGATCCTTAATAAAATCGCTGAGCGAAACGATTTCAAGCTCCTCAAACTCTTCCGGTGAGTCTTCAACGACTTCCCCATAGGCCTTTCCGGCGCTCTTCTCAGATGCGACCACCTTAGAGAGCTCAAACCAGGGATGTCCGGAGAGGAGCCTCACGAAGGTTCTTCCCACAGTTCCCGTTGCCCCGAGGACGGCGACCCTCATTCTATCACCCCCTTAAAGGCTTTAGAACCACTCAAAACCCCTCCCGGCAACGGTAATGTAAGCTTCTGCCTCGATATCCATCCGATTAAACGCCTCAGCGATGGCTTTTCCTATCTCGGTAACGTCCTCACCTATGGCAAAAACGGCGGGCCCCGAGCCCGAGATTGAGACACCGTATGCTCCAGCTTCAATTGCAGCCTTCTTAGCGGTCTCCCACCATGGGTAGAGTCTCCTCCTGTAGGGGAAGGCTAACCTGTCATCAAGGAGCCTCCCCACGGTTTTCAGGTCTCCCTCCTGAAGGGCCTTAACGAGTGAGGAAGCCAGGGCGACGTTTTTGACAGCATCCTTAAGGGGTACCTTTTCAGGAAGGACTTTCCTTGCTTCTCTTGTTGGAATCTCGACCGATGGGAGGACTACCACAACGTGAAAATCAACGGGAATCCTGTGAACCCTCAAGGGATTCAAGGACTCTATGACTGTAAAGTCGCCGTAGTAAGCCGGGACAACGTTGTCGCCGTGGGCACTTCCACATGCCGCCCTTTCACCTTCCATAGCCGCCTTGAGTATTAGCTCCTCATCTTCCACACCCAGAACCTTCGCCATTGCCAGGGAGCCTGCAAGGGATGAAGCTCCCGAACTGCCGAGTCCGCTCCTGGGCCTTATGCCCTTCTTCAGTTCCATTCTCAGCGCCACCTCCTCGCCGACCATTGAGGCCAGGGTCTTGGCTGCCACCACGGCAACGTTCGAACCATCTGCAGGAACCGGAAAGCCCCTGACGTTTATGCTCCACTCATCCGATTCCCTAAAGCGAAGCTCGTCGTGAGGCTCACCGATTCCAACGCCGAAGACGTCAAATCCTGGCCCAAAGTTGGCCACCGTTGCGGGAACCCGCACCCTCATCCACATCCCCCCTGAATGCCGTTAAGCACCCTTCTCCCATCGGAGCTGAGAGGAGGGACAACGTCCTCGGCCTCGGTGTGTTTCTCTCCACTATGAGCCAGTGGATCCTGTTGAGCGTGCTCCCGAGTCTCGCCGTTGGAACCCTTAGCCTGGCCCAGGGGATTCCCCTCTCAGAACCTGTCTCCGTTTCAAAACCTGGGACTTCGGTGGTTCCTATGACGGTTATCTCCGCGGTGTCGCCGACGACCCTGTGGGCTATTATCGGCAGACTCGAGGACTCGTAACCCACAACCGTCCCGACGTTCCAGTCCCTCGTCCTGCCGAAAATTAATGGGGTTCCCTTTGCAACATCTACTGCTCCAGGGTGGATTGCCCTCATTCCCGCCTTTGCCGCTAAGTAGAGCTTGTCGTAGGAGAGGAAGGGTATGAGCCTCGCGCTTGGAACCCTCCCCGGATCGGCGGTGTAGATGCCGTCAACCTCGCGCATTATGAGGACTGCCTTAGCGTCCAGAGCCTTACCGAGGACTGTTGCTGTGTAATCGCTCCCGTTTCTCCCGAGCGTCGTGCGATAGCCCTTGAATCCCCCAACAAAGCCAGGAACTACGGCGATTTTCCCTTCCCTGAGGGCCCTTTTGAGGGGGAAAACCCTGCGGGAAGTCTCCACAATGTTTACTCTGGCGTTGCCGAAGTCTCCTGTCGTTGCTATAATTTCCCAGGGCTCGAAGAGCTCAACGGAAATACCCTCACGCTTTAAAGCTTCTGTAAACGCTATCCCGGAGATCCACTCCCCGAATGATAGCACCTGATCCCTGAAGGCTTCCTCTGACGGGAATTCGTCCCTTCTCCCTAAGACGTCTTTCAGCTCTTCAAAGACTCCCCTAAAGGGCTCCAGCGGGAGGTTATGCCTGCGGATGAAGTCAATGTGGAAGCTCACTATCTCCGCCAGATTTCCCTTCCCACTGGCTAAATCTATCAGTGCGTCCGTAACCCCCTTGAGGGCTGAGACGACGACAATGACCTCGTTTTCATCCGAGAGGCGGGAAACGAATGAGACCGCATCCCTGAAGTCGTCCCTGACTGAAGTCCCTCCGAACTTAACGACGAGCGTCCAGCCAGGGTAGAGCATCACACAGACCCCCTGAAGGGTATACTCTCCTTCCCTTCCCTGGCCAGCTCCTTCCTCACGATCTCAACGCCCTTCACCATGTTAACGAGCTTCTGGTATGCTATTCTCCTGTCGAGGAGCTTTAACCCGCAGTCAGGGTTGACGTAAAGCCTCTCAGGCTCAATATAAGTAAAGACCTTCCTTATGGCCTTCGCCACCTCTTCCGGGCTCTCGACGCGCGGGTTGTGGACGTCAACAACGCCAAAGCCGAGCTCCTGGTGGGTGAGCTTCTTGAGGTATTCCATGTCCCTGAAGTTTCTGTTGGCAAACTCAAGGGCGAACTGAGAGACGTTTAGGTCATCGAAGTAGTCTGCGAGGAGGTAGTAGTTGGAGTAGCAGACGTGGAGGCCGAATTTCACTCTAACCCCCTTTACGGCCCGGTTTATGGCTTCCACCGCTATTGGGACCTCGTCCGGATGGTTCAGCATGGCAGGCTCGTCTATCTGGATGAAGCTGGCCCCTTCTTTCTCCAGGAGCCTGAACTCCCTGTTGAGTATATTGGCAAGTTCAAAGGCCAGCTCCTCCTTGCTTGAGTAGTACTCGTTGAAGCTCCACTCGGCTATCGTGTAGGGCCCCGTTATTGGGACTTTGATGATTTCCCTCGTTGTATTCTCCTTTACCCAGCGGAACTCGTCAAGAACGAGCGGTTCGCGGTACTCGAGCTTTGAGACAACTGAGGCCTTGTTGAAGTAAGCGTTGCCCCAAACCCTGACCGGTCCGTAGAACTTGAAGCCGGATATCTTGGCTGTGAAGTGCTCGGTCATCTCGCTCCTTCCCATCTCACCGTCCCACGGGATGTCAACGCCAGCCCTCTCGTGTTCCCTGAGTACCGCGACGCTGGCATCTTTAACTGCCTCCCTAAAGTCCTCCTCGGGCAGTTTGCCGAGCTTGTAAAGGCTGTACGCCCTCAAAAGCCATCTTGGCTTTGGGTAACTGCCGATTACGCTTGTTGGAAGTATCGGAAGCTCCATCTCACTCACCCCCCAGTCTTCCGAGGAGTTTCAACTTTTTCCAGGCAACACTCTCGGGCAGAAAGTCAAGGAGCGTGTTCGGGGTAACGTAGAGCTCTCCCCATCTCCTCAGGTAAGGCCTAAGCTTGTCGATCAGCCGGTCCCTTCTTTCCATCTTCGTCTCCCTGGCATCAATCACCCCAAGGCCGAGCCTTCCGCTGTAGTTCTCCGGAACCGTGCCGCTTAGGATGTCAACGTTGAGGATGACCCCCTCCGGAAGAACCCTCGGGGTGCCAAAGTACGTGACAACCCAGAGTTTTCTTATCCTCACAAGCCGCTCTATGAGTTCCTTTGCCCTCCCCGGAGAGACGTGCTCTCTGTTCTCCATTGTTGCCCTTGAGAGTTCGGCCGCCAGGGCTGGCTCCTGGAGTTCGACCAGTTCAACGGGGAATTCCTTCATTAGCTCCCCAATAACTCCGGCGTAAGCCTCTGCCAGTTCGTCCAGGCTTTCGTAGGCCTCGTTTATTGAGTGGTAGGCGAGGGTAACTGGCCCCGGAAGGACGGCCTTGAGAGTCGCTTCAGGGTAGACTCTCTCCTTGATCTCGAGGGCGATGTTCACCCACTCTGGAATGGGGTTCTCCCTCAGCGATAGTTCATCCCTAACGACGGGCGAGCGGTAGAAGAAGTTGTTCTCGTAGAACTTGAAGAGTCCATTGACCTCAACGCCGTCTATGAACCTTATCAGCGGATTGAAAATGTCGTCCCAGCGGTACAGACCGTCGGTAATTACCTTTATGCCGGCTTCCCTAAGTTTTAAGAAGGCCCTCTCCGTGTGCTCCCTATATGCCTTTTCAAGCTTCTCCTGGCTCAGCCTTCCTATCGAGTACTGCTCTATCGCCTTGGCCAGCGAAACCGGTCTCGGAAGACTACCAATTAAGGCCGGAACTATCATCCGAACACCTCCTTAACCTTCTCCCTGGCAACTTCCAAGAGTCCAAACCACTCCCCGATTTCCCGGGAGCTTACGATCAGGTTTATCCCCCTGACGGCATCAACGGCCTTGAGCTCCTCCAGGAGCTCCTCAAAGGACTCGTTTCCGACTGGAATCCTCATGCCCTTGAGAAACGGTTTCATTTCCTCCCTGAGGGGGTAGAGCAGCGAAACGACAACGGGAACGTCAACGTCAGCGTACCTTTCGAGCTCCTTTAGTGTCCCCTCAATGTTTCTCACGCTCTCGGTGGATGCAACCACTTGGGTGAAGAAGACTTCACCTCCAGCTATGAGCTTCCTCGCGAGCCTTTTGGCTTCAACCTTTGGCCCGTAGTGTGGGTTCATTGTGGTTGCCACCCTCGGCCTCGAGGTAACCTCAACGACCTCCTTGGTGGGCATTACCCCGGCGAACACGAGCCTTGCCAGCCTTACCAGGTTGGCCGAGTCCAGGTCGAATACGGGCCTGCTCGGTATGGCAAAGCCGGGCCAATCGCCGGTCGTCACGAGAACGAACTCGCATCCAAACACCTGTGCCGTTCTGAGTTCCGACGTAAGGGCGCTCAGGTTCCTGTCCTTTGCTGTGATGTGAGGCATGACCCCGGTCTTCAGGCCGAGGGACTTGAGATAGCATGCAACAGCCACTGGGTCGTAGTGGGGGTAACCGAGGGGGTTATCTGGAATGGCAATCATGTCAGCTTCGACCATTTCAAGGATCTCCAGTGAATCTTCAGTCCCCTTTACGGCCGCCACCGGAAACTCGACGCTAAAGGCTTTTCCCCTCTCGATGTTCCTCCAGAATGCTGAGGCCCTCGGAGCTGAGTCCCTTTCCACGAGATCCTCCATCTCGAGGAGCAGTGGGTGCTCCTCAAAGAGGGTCGAGGGATCAACGTTGAACCTCTCCACTATGCTGAACCAGGGGCATTCCTTACCGTCAACATCGCACTTCCCGTTGAGCGCCCCACCGCAGGGGCCGTTCAACAGTCCCCTCGGGCACGTCGTTGCCCTGATCTCAACCACCCCCCAGGGCCCTGTCTATGTCCTCGATGAGCTCCTCTACCGGTTCAAGCCCGACGGAGAGGCGTATTAAGCCCGGTGTTATCCCAAGTTTCTCCCTCCTCTCCCGAGGCATCGTCTTCGCGGCGCTCTTCGATGGATAGGTTGCCAGGCTCTCAGTTCCTCCAAGAGACGGTGAGGGAAAGATTCTCCTCAGAGAGGAGAGAAATCTCTCCGCTTCTCTCTCGCTTCCGAGGTCAAAGGAGACGACTCCCCCAAAGAGGGGCTTCTCGAAGAGCCTCCTCGCGGTTTCGTGGTGGGGATTGTCCTTCAGGCCAGGGTAGTGGACTGTCCTGACCTTCGGATGCTCACTCAGGAACTCGGCCACGGCCTTGGCTGTCCCGCTCATCCTCTCAAAGCGGACTTCCAGGGTCTTTATACCCCTCAGAACAAGCCACGCCTCAATCGGCTGGATTATTGAACCGAGTCTCCTCCTCCAGTGCCAGAGTTCTTCTATGTCCAGATCGCCCAGGATTATTGCACCTCCAAGGACGTCGTTGTGGCCTGCTATGTACTTGCTGAGACTATGGACAACCCCACTGGCGCCGTGTTTGAGGGGCTTAAACACCAGGGGCGAGAACGTGTTGTCTACGACGACCTTCGCCCCAACTTCCTTGGCCTTCTTTATCACCTCTGGAACGTCTATGACCTTTAGCGTCGGGTTGGTGATGGTCTCAAGGAACACAAGCCTCGTCTCCTCGCTTATCGCTTCTACAAGCGAGCTGGCATCGGGATAGGCGAGCTTAACTTTGACCCCGAACTTTCCCAGTTCCTCCGCCAGCTGGATGCTCGTTCCGTAGCCTTCCATGGGGAGGACAACCTCATCGCCGGCCGAGAGCTGGGATAAATAGAGACAGCTTATGGCCCCCATTCCGCTGTTAAAGGCTAATGAGTCTCTTCCACTTTCTAGAGCGGAGAGACTGCGCTCCAGCTCCCTGACGGTCGGGTTTTCTTCGCGGGAGTATTTGAGGTCGAAGCCCCTGTCCGAGAGTTCCGGATTTCCTGTTTGTCTGAACGCGATTGTAACGTAGACTGGTTCATGGAGGGGCTTCATGCCATCACCGACAGCAGGTAGGGATCCGTGTTTATATAATTTTCGACATATTTTTTGATGTTAGATATTCTTTACAGTTATACAACTTTTTGTAGTTGTGAAAGGGAAAGGAACTGGCTTTATTCGGGCAGATTTTTAACATGCAAACGCCAATTATCACTAAAAATTCTCCTGAAAAAGACAGAGAATAGTCAAAGTCGCAGGAGAAGGGAGCGCGGGTGGAAGTTCAGGCTCGCCCTCGCTTCCGGGATTTCCATTCCGAGGTTTATCCCGAGGCTCATCAGGTCCCTCGGTCCTCTCACTTCCCATCTGCCCTCTGCGGAGCTCGTTATAAAGCGCGGGACGTCGTATTTCCTCACGAGCTGCCATGTCTTGGCCATGAAGAGGAGGAGCTGAACCCTCTCGTAGGGGCTAACTCGGAGGAGTGGGGAGAGGGAAAACCCCACCGCGACCCCGTTCTTTGCGGCTATTCCTGCCAATATGTGGTCGAAGCCTGGATCCTTCCTCCCGAGCCAGGGGCTTATCAGGGCATCGACGCCTGCCTCGAGGGCGGCGCGGTTCACCCGCATGTCCCCTCCCTGGACGTAGATTAAGGCTTTTGGACTGCGGTTTTTGACTTCCCGGATGAGGCTCGGCTTTTTTGTGACGAGCAGGAGGGCAACTTTGCCGTAGGCCCCGCGGAGGGCTTTCAGCTCCTCCCTAAGCGCGCCCCAGTCGGGGGAGCTTTCAAGGACGAGCTTTTTTGTGAACACCACCTCGTCAAACCACTCGCTCGCGAGCTGATATGCTTCATCGCTCCTCACGTCCATCTCTATGAAATAGTCCCGCGAGAAGGAAAGCTCCTCGCTCATTCCTCCAGCCACTCCCTGATGGCTTTGACAACGGCTTCTTTCCTCATGGGGAAAGCCTTGACCTTTATCCTGACCTGGATGACGTCGGCTCCCTCATCTATCTCGACATCACCCAGATAAGCCTTCTGCTTGTTGAAGCGGACGTAGAGGGTTCCCTCTTCATCAACATTCTCCTCGAGGTTCTCGAGGATGTAGCGCTTATCCTCCTCGCTCAGGAGTTCCTTGAAGTAGTCGAGGAACTGCCTCACGGCCCTGCTTTTTTGTATCTCAACGTTAACCACCTTGATCGGGTTGCCGAAGTAGCCTTCGGTCTCAACGACGTCGAAGATTAAGTCATCCTCGTCTGTCTCCTCGGGAATAAAGGTCGCTATCGCGTCGAGGACCTTGTCCTCGTCTTCAGTCGCCTGGATAAAGGTGGTAAGTCTGACGTGGTGCGCCCTAAGCTTCTCCATCTTCCCCACCGGAATGAATTGGAAGGCCAGCTTTAAAAGGTTTAGAGGGCGTCCTCCGGGAGGAGGGCCCTGACCTCCTTTGCTATCCACACTGCAGCGATGGCCTTAAGGGCATCAGAGGGGACGAAGGGTAAGACACCGACCTCAAAGGCTCTGGCTTCTCCAATGAGGAGGCTCAGCCTGAACCACCCGAGAAGGTAGATTATCCCCACGCCGATGAGAGAGCCAGCTAGGGCCAAACCAGTCCTTTTTCTAAAAAGCCCCGCAACCAACGCGGCCAGAGGAAAGGCCCAGAGATAACCAGCCGTTGGTCCGTAGAGAACTGCAACTCCGCCTGAAAAGCGGGAGAATACGGGAAACCCCATGGCTCCAATGGTGAGGTAGAGAACCTGGCTTAAAAAGCCGAGCCTCGGCCCCAGCAGGAGCCCCGAAAGGAGCACGAAGAGAACCTGCAGGGTTATGGGAACGGGGCCTATGGGGATGCTTATCATGGCCCCCACGGCAGTCAGGGCCGCGAAGAGCGATATCTCTGCTATCTCCCCTGGCTCCATTCGATCACCCGGGGGGCAATTGCGTAAACCTTAAAATTCTTTTGGTTAACGAAATCCGATGAGGCCCATAAAGGATAGCCCTGCTAAGAGGCACATTCTTTCCCGGCTCAGGGAGGGAAAGGTGAGCGGGGAGAGCCTCGCCAGGGAGCTGGGGATGTCCAGGGTCGGGGTGTGGAAGTACATAAGGGAACTCAACTCCCTGGGCTATTTGATAAGGGCTGAACGGGGCTACAGGCTTTTGAAAGAGCCCGATGTCCCCTATCCCTGGGAACTGAGCGGGAGGAGCGTTTACTTCCCGAAAACTGGAAGTACAATGGAGGAGGCCCTTAAACTGGCCTGGAGAGGGGTTTACGATGTCTTCGTGCTGGCCGGGGAGCAGGTTTCAGGGAGGGGCAGGTTTGGGAGGACGTGGGTCTCGCCCCCCGGCGGGCTTTATCTGTCCGTCGTGACGAGGGATCGGGATCCCCCGGCCCTTAGAGAGGAAATGGCTGAAGTCGTGGCAGAATCCCTTTCAGAGCTTTTGGAAGTTGAAGCTGTTGAAAACGGGCTCTTTGTGGGAGGAAAGAAGATCGGCGGGGTTCTCGTTGAGGTTCTCGGTGAACCGGAGAGGCCGAAGGTGGTTGCTGGAATCGGGCTGAACGTCAGAAACCCCGTTCCAGAGGGTGCCACCTCCCTCTCAATGGAGCTCGGGGAAAACGTCAGCCTCGTCGCGGTGGCTAAGCTGGTAACGGAAGCCATAGCGGGGGAGCTCCATGATAGAGGTGAGGAACGTTAGGCACAAAGTTGGCGGGAGGGAGCTTCTGAGGGGAGTCAGCTTCGACCTTCACCGCGGTGAAGTCCTCGCTCTCCTGGGGCCGAACGGGAGCGGGAAGACCACGCTGGCCAAGATGATAATCGGGCTAGTGAAACCGGACGAAGGGACGATCCTCGTGGACGGAATCGATGTTAGGAAGGCCAAAACGAGTGAGCTCAGCAGAAAAGTTGGCTACGTCTTTCAGGAACCAGAAAGAATGTTCTTCACTGGCAGGGTCTTTGACGAGGTTGCCTTTGGCCCCTCGAACCTGGGCCTTTCGGAGGTCGAGAGACTGGTGGAACGGGCACTCAGGGGGGTGGGTCTGTGGGACTACCGTGACAGGAAGCCGCTGAGCCTCAGCGGCGGCGAAAAGAGAAAGCTCGCCGTGGCGTGCGTTCTTGCCATGGGGACGGACTACGTGATACTGGACGAGCCCTTCAGCAATCTCGATGGTCATGGCATTAAAGCGGTCGTTGAGACCGTGAGGGGCCTGAAGGATACGGGAAAGGGCGTGCTCCTCATAACCCACGACGTTGAGCTGGCTTACGCGTTGGCTGACAGGTTTGTAATCCTCTCGGACGGAAAGATCTCGGTGAGTGGTCGCACAGGTGAGCTCTTCGACGTTGACCTTTCGGCCTACGGTTTGAGGACACCTCTCCTCGGGGATTGCTATGGGAAAAGATCCGAGGGCTAAAATCGTTTCAACGGTCTTTTTGGGTTTGGGGGTGATGGTATCCTCCAGTCCAGCCGTTCCGTTAGGTGTGACCCTCTTCTCGGCACTGGCCCTTCTTAAGGCCCGAAAGTTTCCGGCTGGCCTCCCGGTTGCCCTGCTGTCCCTTCCCATGGGTTTCGGCTATTTCCTCAGGGTTCTCGCCCTTCTCCTTTTGGGGGAGCTTTTGATCTCGACAACGGGGAGCTGGGACGTAGTACTGGCCCTTAGGAGGCTTCGCTTGCCCTCCGATTTTGCCCTCGCCGCTGGAATAGCCCTCAGTCAAATTGAGGCTCTGGCGAGGTTTTCGTCCGAAATACAGGATGCCCAGAAGGCGAGGGGCATGAAAGGTGGTCTCGGCGCTGCTAAGGCAGTCGCGGTTCCCCTGCTGGTCCGCTCCGTTCTATTCGCGATGGACATGGGGGACTCAATTGAGGCCAGAGGCTATTCCGGCGTGCTGGGAGCGCCCTACGAGTACAGAATCGGCCCGGGTGAGGTCTTGATGATCGGCGCCTCTTTTGCCCTTCTGGCGCTCTCGCTTATAATATAATTGGAAGGGGCCTTCACTTGCCCCTGCCATCGTTGGCCCTTATGCTGGGCCTGACCTTTTCAGCGCCTTTGCCCTTGTTCAGCAGGCCGCGGCTCCTCTTTCCGGCGCTTGTGAGTCCTCTGAAGACCCTGCCCTTGTGGGCCTTGCCAGCTATCCAGGCTATCTTCGGGTCGCTCTTTATGACCGGGTGGTGCGGGTCAACGAGAATGACCTCGAACCACTTGTACATGCCATCTTCCCCGACCCAGTAGGAGTTGAGGACCTCAAGGTTGGGGAACTTTCTCGCGGCCTTCTCCTCGGCGATCCACTGGAGGCTCTTCTTCGGTGAGTACCTGACCATACCCATCTTGCTCGGCTTCCTTCCGCCCTTCCACCTCGGCCTCTTCCTTCCTCCGCGCCTGACCCTGACGCGGACTACAACATAGCCCTGCTTCGCCTGATAGCCGAGAGAGCGGGCGCGGTCGAGCCTCGTCGGCCTCTCGATCCTCGTAACTACCGGGTCCCTCCTCCACTGGATCATCCTCTTCCTGAGGAGCTCGCCGACGTAGCTCTTCTTGGGGCTCTTCCAGGCTTCCCTAATGTACTTGTACATTCCCATCTTTCACACCTCTTCCCCGTTTGTGGTTCTCCCTTCCGGGAACATCCCGCGGGCTGAACCCGCCGAGTCGAGCCGAGTTGGAGGCTGGGTTTTTAAGGGTTGCGATGTCTGAGGTGGGCGCTGGAGCTTACCCTTTTATCACGTGAATCCCGTTCTCTTTCACCAGGGTTTTGAGCTCCTCGAGCTTCATCAGCTTGTAATCCTTATCCGGAGACGGGGCCAGGTAGAGGGGGGCTGTTGAGTTCCCCGTAAACTGCCACGTCCCTATTAACCGGAAGTAGACATGTTGCCCGTCGCTGGCGGTTTCTCCCACCCAGATCTCGACCGAGAGCCCTTCCAGTTTCCGGTCAAACTGGAGGGTTAGAGTCCCCTTGACAAGCTCCTTAGAGCAGGTGGTGTTTTCTTCTTTCTTTTCGGTTAGGAGGCTGTACATTTTGTCGTCGAGTTCGTAGATCTGCACCTCCACTGCCTTCGGGGTCTGGTACGTAAGCGCCCTCGAGCAATCCGAGAGTATATTGCCCACAATGGAATAGGCCCCTTCCGTTTCTCCCTGCGTTGGATTGCCCCTTTGGAGCTCCAGCGAGATGAGCTTCGGGGGTGACGGGTTTGCCCTTTCCAGGATGCTTCCCCAGAATATTCCCACTATCAACACAGCCATGAAGGACGCCAGCGCGATGAGGACAACTTTTCTGTCCATCACACCACCCTTCTTACTTCGAAGTTCCTTAGATATAGCTTTTGTGCAGGTAGTTACTACTTTATGAAGTAATAAAGGCCATGCAAACCTTAAAAAACCTGGAAGCCTAATGAACTGAAGGTGGTGCCATGGGTACGCTCGAATGGTTGGTTTTCTTCGCCTATGTACCAGTTCTCATCCTCCTCTGGTACTTTTACCATGAGGATAAGCTGGAGCCGGAACCCAAGAAATACGTGATAGGGACGTTCTTTCTCGGGGCAACGCTCTCGGTTGGCGTGGCTTTTGTAGTGGAGGCACTGCTAACGCCCAGATGGGGTATCGGGGGTTATCTACTGCCCGCTGGAGCATTCTACATGGCCCTGGTCGCGGGGGTCGTTGAGGAGCCCTCCAAGGCCTTGGCAATGCTCCTCCCCTTCAGGGCAAGCCAGATGGACGGCATAATGGATGGCGTTGTCTATGGCGTTGCGGCTGGCCTCGGCTTTGCGGCGACCGAGAACTTCCTCTACGGGCTCGGTTACGGGCTTCAGGTCACGGTATTCAGGGCGCTCTTAACACCCTTTGTCCACGGAACCTGGAGCGCCATAGTTGGCGTCGGCTACGGGCTGGTGGCCGAGGGAAAGGGGGATTCCGTCGGGGGATTTCTCCTGACTGCTATGTTTCTTCACTTCCTCTGGGACTATTTCGCTTTCCTGAGCATTGCCGTTCCGGCGTACGACATCATACTGATCCTCCTGCTCTTCGTTAACGTCGCCCTTCTGAGGTATCTCCTGATCATGGGACGTGCCGAGGACGAGCAGAAGGCCTGGTATTACCTTTTGAGGAGAATGTGGGGGTGATGAAGTGTGGATAACGCTGAAAAGCTTATAAAAGAGGCACTCTTCGAAGCCAGGCCCTACGTTGAGTACTACGACAGGCTTGAAGGCCTCGTGAGAAGCCTCTGGAGAAAGTCGGGGAATATGCAGGATTTCCTCCGTCTCCTGAACGAGGAGCTCAAGAGGGCGGAAGAACCCTTCAAGACCGACATCAGGATATTCCTCCAGAAGTTCGAGGCCCTCTAATTCGGCCAACAACGAGCGGGGGAAATATTGCGGGGCTAAGCGCCCCTCGTGGCCACTATTTTTATCCCCTCCCACTCCGCCACAACGTCCCCAATTTTCACTGGCGCCTTTAGCTTTATCCTGGCGAGGAACTTCATCAGCTCGGGAATCCTCTCCTTCGGGACAGGCTCTGCCGTTTTGATGCTCACCGTTGGAAGGGCGCCCCCTTCAACGGGAACGACACTCATGACGACCCTTTTTGGATTCATGACCTCCTGGATGGCCCACTCCTTACCGCGCGGGCAGGTGTGTCCCCTGACCCCGAGGACTTTTCCTTCCTTAAGATCAACTTCGATGGCACAGCCCAAGGGACAGACGATGCAGGTGAAGCGGTATGTGGTCATGCCTTGACCACCTCCACGGTCAGCTTTCCCTCGGCCCTCTGGGTCTCACCCGCCTTCAGCTTGAGCCTTATCATCTCCGCTGGTTTCACCACCGGGAGCCTGAGCCTCTTGCCTATCTCGGGAATCCTCAGCTCAACGTCTTCCATCGGTTTTGCAACGCGGAGGTATAGGTAGACGTCCCTCTCCCCGCTCAGGTAGTGGGGTAAAACAAGGCGGACGTTGGAGCCTTTCTCCACTTTCACCCACTTCCTGCTCCCGATTCCACCGTTTTCTATGAACTCCTTTGCCCCCTCGGCGGCAAGTTCACCTTGCTCTGCAACGTAGTCCACGAGGTCGTTGATTACCAGTGAATTCCCGGCGACGAATATCCCCGGAACGCTCGTCTCGAGCCTGTCGTTGACCACCGGTCCCCCCGTTGCGGGGTCAATCTCGACGCCGATCTTCCTGAGGGGCTTAACTGAAGGAATGAGGCCAGCTGAGATTATCAGGGTGTCAGCCTCTATCCAGAACTCGCTTCCGGGGACTTCCTGGAAGTTCTCGTCAACCTTGACCACCTTAACGCGCTGGACGCGGCCCTTTCCGCGCACCTCAACGACTTTATGGCTCAGGTAGAGCGGAATGTTGAAGTCCCTCAGGATCATCACGTTCCTTGCTAAACCTCCTGGATAGGGCATGAGCTCAACAACGGCCTTCACTTTTGCCCCCTCGAGGGCAAAGCGGCGCGCCATGATGAGGCCAACGTCGCCGGAGCCCACTATGACGATTTCTTTCCCTGGAAGAACGCCGTAGATGTCCATCAGCGTCTGCGCCTCCCCGGCCGTGTAAATGCCTGAAACTCTATCGCCAGCTATGCCTATCTCGAAGGCGTGCCTTTCCCTCGCTCCCGCCGCATAAATTATGGCCTTCGTCCAGACCTGGTAAACACCGCCCGGAGAGGCGAAGACCACCACCTTCTCCAGGTCAGAGTAGTTCTCTATCTCAATCACACGGGCGGCTGTCTTGTACTCCACTCCGAGCTCAACGAGCCTCTTCGCAAGCCTCGAGGCAAACTCTGGTCCTGTAAGCTCTTCTCTGAAGTAGTGTATCCCAAAGCCGGGGTGGATGCACTGGGGGAGGATTCCCCCGAGGTAGTCGTTTTCTTCCAGAAGGAGAACGCTTAAACCGAGCTCCCTGGCTCTGGCAGCTGCCGCCATCCCCGCTGGCCCGCCCCCGATGACGACAACATCGTAGCTGAGCATCGGGATTTCCGAAGGCACCATCACTCCTCACCCCTGAGGAGGGCTTTAACGTCGCCTATTCCAATCTCGCTTCCTTTACCCTTCAGCGTGACTCTCCAGGGCTCCACACAGTATTCCCTCGCCAGGAGCTGGATTATCCTCGGCCTGCAGAAGCTCCCCTGGCACGTTCCGGTTGTTGCTTTCGTTCTGAACTTGATGGAATCGACGCTCGGCGTTTTGACGCCTATGAACTTCATCCTCTCGATGGCCTCCAAGATGTCTCCCTCGCTCACGTTGTTGCACCTGCAGATTATCTTTCCATAGGCGGGGTTTCTTTTTGCAATCTCGTTGGCCTTCTCAGGTGGGAGCATGAAGAAGTGCGTGATTTCCCTCCTGTAGGGGTTCCAGCTGGATTTCTCGATTAGCCTGATTCCGAGGTCGCGCTGGATTATCCCTGCAACCTCGTAGGCTATCGCCGGAGCGCTGGTAAGGCCGGGCGAGCGGATTCCAGCTACGTTTATGAAGCCCCAGACCTCTTCTTCCGCTTTGATTATGAAATCCCCACCCGTTGGCTCGGGCCTCAGGCCGGCGAAGGTTCTGATGACTTTGCTCCTTGGAGGTAACTGGGGCCAGAGCTTTTTGGCACCTTCCCAGACCTCTTCGAGCCCTTCCCTCGTTGTGGCGAGGTTATCCTTCTCTTCAGGGGGCAAATCCTGGGCGTTAGGCCCTATCATCAGGTGTCCGCTTATCTCGGTCGTAACGACGATCCCCTTGCTTATTGGAGTGGGCGTCGGGAAGAGAACCCTCCTCGGACCGGGAACATCGTCGTCGAAGAGGAAGTATTCACCCTTCCTCGGGTGAATCTCGAAGTATTCTATTCCAGCCATCCTCGCTATTTCATCGGCGTAAAGGCCGGCCGCGTTGATGACTACGTCAGCCTCTATGAAGCCGTCGCTGGTCTCAACTCCTCTAACCTCGCCGTTTTCGACTTTTATTCCCTTCACTTCTGTCTCAAGGTGGGTCTTTACCCCGTTTGCAACTGCGTTTTCAACGAGCGCTATAACAGCTGGAATCGGCGCTATCTGGCCGACTATGGGAACCCAGAGGGCACCGATGGCTTCCTTTGTGAGGCCAGGCTCAAGGTGGAAGAGCTCCTCCTTTTCAACCATTTTCATCTCCGGCACGCCGTTCTTCCTTCCGCGTTCAAGGAGCCTCTCAAGCTCGTCGAAGTCTTCCTCCTGGAGAGCAACTATTAGCGCCCCGTTCCAGACGTGGGATATCTGGAGCTCTTTAACCCATTGATGCCACAGCCGGTTTCCCTTTATGCACAGCCTCGCCCTCACCGGGTACTTATCGGGGTCATCGTCATAGCCCCCGTGGATTAGGGCAGTGTTGGCCTTGCTCACGCCCCAGCCGACATCGGGGGCCTTTTCTATGAGGTGAACCTCAAGGTTCTCGTATTTACTCAGAACGCGTGCTATGCTCGCGCCGCTTATCCCGGCGCCTATTATGGCAACCTTTGTTTTCATGTTTGCACCCCCAAACTGAAAGGAGAAATCGCTTATGCCATTTTAAAGCTTTCCTTAACCTCCGGTTTCCAGCAAAAGGGATTAGAGAACAGCTAAGGACATAAAAAGGAAGGACAGAGGCGAACACGGATTTGATGAACAACTCTGTCCATCAAGTTTTCATCGCTCCGAGGTAGACTCGAGCTCCCCCTCCGCCGCCTCTTCCGCGTACACCTCGTTTAGTACCCTGAGGAACTCGCTGGCGGTTACAACATCCCTCACGTCTATGTGCTCGTTCTTCGTGTGCGAGATGTCAAGGTTACCTGGGCCGAAGACTATGGTTTTCGTCCCGTTGTACATGAAGTTTATAGCATCCGTCCAGCTCCTCATGCCGCCGAACTCGTCGAGGCCTACTCTGTCCATAGCCACTTTTGCCAGTTTAACGATTTCCTCGTCCTCGCTCAGCTCGTAGCCGTCCCATATCTCGGTGTACTCGTATTTCAGCGTGTACTCATCGAGTATCGGGTCCATGAGGTCGAGAACTTCCTCCACTTCCTGATCTGGCAGAAGCCTCGCCTCAAGCCTTCCCCTGCACATGGCCGGGATGAGATAAACAGGGTTCTCGCAGACGAGCTCCTGTATCCCAATGTGGGGGTCGAAGTACCTGCCCTTCTGCTTGAAGGGCTCGAGGGCCTTTAGCTCCTCCAGCATCTTGTAGGTTTCCTCTATGGCGTTGACCCCGCTTTCGGGACAGGCCCCGTGGGCTTCTTTCCCGCCGACCTCAAAGTAGGCCTCGATATTGCCGGCATGTGCAATGTGGACTTCCAGGTCAGTCGGCTCCAGAACTACGGCCATCTTTGGTCTATAACGCTCCATGAAGAGTGCGCTCCCCCTCCCCCCGAGCTCCTCGTCGCTGACGAAAACAACGCCAACGTTGAGGTCTTTTCCTTCCTTCTTCAGGCTCTCCATCATGAGGAGTACCGCGGCGGCGCCGCCCTTTGCGTCGCTCGAGCCGGTTCCGTAGATTATGTTGCCCCTGACGAAGGGTTCCGCTCTAACGGGAATCGTATCAACGTGAACCTCGTAGAAAAGCTCCACATTCGGGTTGACGACGAGGTCTATTATCTCCCCGTCGCTCTCGATGTGGACGTCGTAGTCAAGCCTGTGGAGAAACTCCATGATGTGGAGCATTATCCTGTCTTCCTCTCCAGAAGGGGAGGGTATCCTCAAAAGCTGAAGGAGTATCTCCTTCGCGCGCTCTGTCTTCATTTGGGTCACCTAATTAACTACGGGAAACCAGTTTATAAACACTCCCCTCAGGGGTGAAGGTACCTCAGCCTCGCCCTCCCGTTTTCTTCCAGCCATTTGAGGAGCTCCTGAGCGAAGGCGAACTTCTTCCTCTTGCTCTCCCATACCGGGGAGTGCTCCCCCAGGGAGGGCTTGCTCCACTTTCCAACTACATCACCGAAATCGAAGCCAACCAGGACTATCTCCCTCGCACCGAGGGCTTCCGCCAGAAAAGCGGCTCTGTCGCCGTCGGTGAAGCCGCCGAAGTTGTAGACGATGTCCAGCGGTTTAGTCTGACAGGTTCCGAGGATTCTGGAGAAGAGCGGAACATAAGCCGTCAGTTTGTCAACGTTATCACCGTGGGCGTGAATAACCATAAACGCACCCCTGCCGTTTGCTATCCTGAGGTCGGGAATCCTTCCGTCCAGGTCCGTCACGATTACGTCTGGAACCAGACCGGCATCGAGGAGCGCTGAAGTTGCGCCATCTGCCGCTATGAGCGTTCCGCCCGAGAAGTTGAGCTCCTTTAAAGCTTTCTCAAGGCTCGGGCCGGCGCCGAAGACGTAGGCTTTTTTCTCAATAACTGCCTCAAGCTCCTCCTTTAGTATGTACTCGTCACCTTCAAGGAGCAGGGCACGGAGGATTTGAGCGGCTTCCCTGTCCTTTTCGATCGAATACCCCATCTCTTGGGCTATTCGAAGGTAGAAGGGCTTCCACTCCTCCCAGTTCATTTCCCATCCCTCAGCTTTTTGTCCATCTTAAGCATCTCCTCCCACTGCCTCCCGGGCCAGTATATCTGACCGCAGTCCTCGCAGATATAAAACTCGTCATACCTCTCGTAAACTGTGGGGGGAACCTTTTCCAGGACTTCTTCCCTCGAGGCACGCCTTATCGGGCCGTTGCACTTGGGACAGCGGGCGTTGGGCGGAAAGAGCTCTTTAAACTCTATGCCGAGGCTTTTAAGCTCCCTCACCTGCTCTTCAAGGGAGTTCGATGAGAGGAGGAAAACTCTGGCGCCGAACTTTTCAGCCCTCCCGGCCAAACCTGAATCTCTCGTCAGGAGTATTCTGCCCTCTCTAAGTGTTATCTTGACTATCTCGTCATCGTCCTCTATTCCATAAAGGGTGTCGTAGCCGTAGAGCCTCAACCACCTTGCCAGCCGGCCGAGCATCATGTCGGCTATAAAGCGCATGGGCATCGAAAGGTATTAGTCCTATGGGTTAAAGTGTTTCCGGTGGTGGGATGCACTACGGAGAAGTCGTGGGGGGTCTGGCTGATGAGTTCGAGGGAGGCAGTCGGAAGCGTCTTAACCGGGAAGTTCACAGCCGGGAGCGACGTTGATCTGCCGATAAAGGTGAGAAATAAACCTCCCCTACTATCACCCCTTTGAGTTCCATATAGTTAATGAGGAGGGCTTCAGGCATTACGTTGAAGTTCTCAAGGTGACCCCCGTAAAGGTCGAGTGAGGGAGGGCTTTTTTAGGCGTGGTGGCCGTTTTGGAGAGCATAGCCTCACTGAGGCCGGCGATAGTTGACGAGACTTGATAAAGGAATTACCGTGGCCTACGACTGGGTAGTGTTCTGCGTCTGAGAGCTTTTCACTTTTACATTAGAATGTCAAAATTATCCGAGAAAGCTTTAAAAGCGGCCATCCAAGTTTCAACTGAAGAACTTTCCGGAGGTTTTACTATGATACTCCAGGTGGCACTCGATTTGACCGATATTGAGCAGGCCATTTCTATAGCGGAAAAAGCCGCCCGCGGTGGCGCTCACTGGCTTGAGGTTGGGACCCCTCTCATCAAGAAGGAGGGCATGCGCGCCGTTGAACTTCTGAAGAGACGCTTCCCCGACAGGAAAATCGTTGCTGACCTCAAAACCATGGACACTGGGGCACTTGAAGTTGAAATGGCGGCCAGGCACGGCGCAGACGTCGTCTCAATCCTTGGCGTTGCTGACGACAAGACGATAAAGGACGCGGTTGAAGTCGCAAGACGCTATGGGGTAAAGGTGATGGTCGACCTCATAGGCGTCAAAGACAAGGTGGAGCGCGCCAAAGAGCTTGAGAAGATGGGAGTTCACTACATACTCGTTCATACGGGGATAGACGAGCAGGTGCAAGGAAAAAGCCCCCTCGAAGACCTTGAGAAGGTCGTCAAGGCCGTTAACGTCCCGGTTGCGGTTGCTGGCGGGCTTAACCTCGAAACGATTCCAAAGGTTATAGAGCTCGGTGCCACGATAATAATCGTCGGTAGCGCCATAACGAAGGCAAAAGACCCGGAGGAGGCCACCAGAAAGATAATAGACCTCTTCTGGGGAGAGTACATGCAGACGATCAAGAAGGCCATGAAGGACATCGTGGAGCACGTCGACAACGTCGCTGAAAGCCTGATGCTCGAGCAGGTTCGCGGCTTCGTCGATGCCATGATAGGGGCGAACAAGATATTCATCTACGGCGCCGGAAGGAGCGGGCTCGTTGGAAAAGCCTTCGCGATGCGCCTCATGCACCTTGACTTCAACGTCTACGTCGTTGGCGAGACTATAACACCGGCCTTCGAGCGGGGGGACCTTCTCATAGCGATCAGCGGTTCCGGTGAAACCACGAGCATCGTTGACGCGGCAAAAATAGCCAAAAATGTAGGTGGAAAGGTCGTCGCGATAACCTCCTACTCGAACTCGACCCTCGGAAAGCTCGCAGATGTCGTCGTTGAGATACCCGGCAGAACGAAGGAGGACGTGCCCACGGACTACATAGCCAGACAGATGCTCACAAAGTACAAGTGGATAGCCCCGATGGGAACGCTCTTCGAGGATTCCACGATGATCTTCCTGGACGGTGTAATCGCCCTCCTCATGGCGACCTTCCAGAAGACCGAAAAGGACATGAAGAGGAAGCACGCAACGCTCGAGTGAAAGGTTTATTAGTTTCTCCTCATTACCCTTTTGGGGAAAAGGGCATGCTTAACTTTACCCACGTTTTCGTTGGAATAGGGAAAGCCGGCGGAAGCGTTGTGGATGGAATAGAGAGCGACGTTGTTAAGGTTCGGATAAATCCAGGCTACTATATTCTTCGTACCGGGACTTACTCTGAGAAAATAGCTTCCTTTTTTTCCAGGCTTCCGGAGAACTCCCTGGTGTGGATAGTTTTTGAGGACAAGCCGGTGAACGTTGAGATAGTTGGGCTCATATCCGAAAACCTCCCCGAAGGCACGATGGGCCTGGCCTACGTCTTTACCCCCTCCAGGGAGCTTTTTGAGGAGAGTAAGCCTTCCTGGGCCAAAAATTTTGAGACGGTCTTCTACGACTCCCTGTGGGAGTTCCTGAAAAGGGACGTTCCCCTGCTTGAGGCGTATGAAGAGGCCTCGGTGGTTATTTCCCGGGCCCTTACCCTGCTCCACAGGAGCCTTGAGGGGCAGATGGTCATAAACGTTGATTATGCCGATTTCTTTTCAACTGTCAGAGGCGGCAACGTTGGAATTCTGCGCCTCCTGAGCAGGATTGACTTCGACTGGCACTGGGGAGTGTGGGACAGGGGGATAGTTATAACTATAGTGGACGAAGGGGTAGCTCTCAGGGATGCCCATGCCGTCCTCCAGAGGTTTCATGACCTTTTGAAGGAGAAGGACATAATATGGGGGCTGGTCTCAAGAAAAACCGCGGGGACAGGGATTGAGACTCTCACACTGCTCGTCAGGAAATGGGGGGAGTAAAATGGTACAGGCACTGCTCTTTGACGTGGACTACACCTTACTCACCGAAATGCCGCTTATACAGCTTTTTCTCCCCCAGGTTTACGGGAAACTTGCAAAAAAGCTGGGAGTAAACAAGGAGGAGGCCAGAAACAGGTTCCTATCGGAGATATTTTCAAGGAAAGACACCTACGAGTGGCATGATTGGAATTTCTTTTTCAGGCTCTTTGATCTCGACATGAAGTACGAGGAGCTGATTGAGAGATATCCCCACAGGATAACCGTCTACCCTGACGTTCCCCCCGTTCTCGAGTGGCTTAAGGAGGAAGGTTATCTCCTGGGAGTGGTTACCAGCGGTCCAGAATATCAGAAGGTGAAGCTGAAAATAACCGGTCTGGATCGCTATTTTGATGTCGTGGTTATTCGGGAGGACGTCGGTGAGATAAAGCCGAGTCCAAAAATTTTTCTCTACGCCCTTGAAACCTTGGAAGTAAACCCCGAGAATGCTGTTATGGTGGGAGATTCCCTCTGGCAGGACGTCTACGGCGGGAAGAACGTTGGCATGAAGACTGCCTGGATAAATCGCTCCGGAAACGATAGCGATTACCATTTTGCCGACTTCAGGATAAAGACATTCTACGAGCTTAGAAAGATAGTGGGGGTGTTGCCATGAGGGAGATATTCAGTAAGGAGGGTGTTTTTGTAAGGTATGAGGAAAAACCCGTAAAGCTGGAAAACGGGCACGAGATCGTCCACAGATCGGAAAACCCGACTGAGCTGTGGTGGGAACTGAAGGAGGCCCTCAAGGGCAAGAGGGTTAGGGTTGTGGTCTATGAACTTGGGGAGAGCGGGGAAAAGTGATAGCACACCTCATAAATACCGACGCTGGCGACAGGGGAATAGGAAGAGTTTACCTGGAATACAGGCTTTCCAGCTTTAATTTTATGGAGAAAGCCACCGAAACTTTCCTTGACAATCTGGATAAAACGCTTGTAATAACAGGGTTTCCTATACCCCCTTCTATGGTTCCTGAAACTGACGGTCCGCCGGGGGCTCTTGCCCTTGTCCGGGCTGTGGAAGACCTCGGCGGTAGCGCGGAGGTTCTCAGCTATCCGGAGGTTCTGGAGGCCATCAAGGGGTTTGGCGTCAATGTCGCCAGAGATGTAGAGGTCTCAAATTACTCCCTTATTATAGCTATCGAGACCCCTGGAAGGGCCTCCGATGGAAAATACTACTCGATGAGCGGTGCCGAGATAATCAGAGAAGCCTTCGACGGTATTTTTCTCGAGGCCAGGGAATACGGAATACCCACGATAGCCATCGGTGACGGTGGCAACGAGGCTGGAATGGGCAATATCAGGGAACTTATTGAGCGCTACATCCCGCTGGGGAGAAAAATAGCCAGCGTTGTCGAGGCGGATCATCTGATAACCTCGGGAGTCTCGAACTGGGGTGCCTACGGGCTCGTGGCTCAGGCGTCCCTGATGGCTGGCAGGAATCTTCTCCTGGGCTGGGACGAAAGGAAAGTCCTCGCCGCCCTTAAAGCCGGGGGAATAATCGACGGTGTTAGAAAAAGAGCTTGTTTGAGCGTTGATGGTATTGGCCTTGAGGTTCACGAGAAAGTAGTAGAGCTTTTAAAAGCTATAGTGAACGATGCCCGGTGATTGAATGAAGCTGGAGGAGTTCATATCCAACCCTCAATCCAGGCAGCTCATAGAGTCCGTTAGAAACTTTGCCAGGAGCTTCTTTGAAAAGGACGGAACCCACGGCTTCAGCCACGTGGAGAGGGTGTTTAACCTGTGCCTCCACATCGGGAGAGAAGAGGGTGCTGATCTGGAGGTTCTGGCCTTAGCGGCCCTTCTCCACGACATAGCCAGGCCCCTGGAAGATGCGGGGAAAGTTGAGGATCACGCCGCCGAAGGAGCCAGAATCGCCAGGAGGTATCTCAAAGGTCTCGGCTATCCCGATGAGAAAGTGGAGGCAGTTGCCCACGCCATAGAAGCTCACCGCTTCTCCCGCGGGCCGGAACCCGGAACGCTCGAAGCCAAAATCCTCAGCGACGCTGACAAGCTCGACGCCATCGGGGCTGTGGGCATAGCGAGGGTCTTTATGTACTCCGGTGAGCATGGAAGGGATATAGAAGCTTCGATGAGGCACTTTGAGGAGAAAATATTGAAGCTAAAGGACTTGATGTACACTGAAACGGCCAGAAAAATAGCCGAGGGGAGGCATCGCTTTACTGAGGAGTTCCTGCGCCGGTTAAGGCTTGAAATAGAGGGGGAACTCTGATATTTTTGCCGGTTTTTCCTCAAATAATAAGGTTTTTAAATGCCTTCCTGAATTTAGTCTAGCCCTTTCATGGTCATTCTGGAGGAGGTGAGCGAATGAAAGCGCCGATCTGCGAGGTGTGTCTGAAGACGGATGACATTCTCTGCCCGGCTGATGAGAAAAAGCTCCAGGATGGGATAATAACGGAGCTGGATGTCAAGATCGCCAGGTTGCTTTACAAGCTTCTCGGTGATGTTGAGGTCGAGTTTAGAAAGGCCGTCGAGTCTGGCGATCTCGTTGTTATAGTCGTTGGGAAGGGCGACGTTCCGATAGTCGTGGGTAAAGGGGGCAAGAACATAAAGACCCTCGTCAAAGAGCTCGGAAAGCGCGTGAGGGTCATAGAAGGTTTGGAAGCTGACACAGTGGAGGACATCAAGAAACTGGCGACTGACCTGTTTTATCCTGTCACCGTGTTCGGAGTCAACGTTGTCTACAGGCCCAATGGTGAGTACACCTACAAGGTTCTGGTTCTTGGAAAGGAACAGAAGAGGCTTCCTGAAAAGCCTGAGATCCTGGAAAGCGTCCTTTCCCAGATCACTGGAAAGGAAGTTAGGATAGTGTTTGTCTGATTTTGTTTTTCCATCGAATACCTTTAAAAGCCTGCCCCAACTTCTTCTGGGGATGACCATGTATAGAACCCACTATTCAAACGAGATTACGGAGGAGCTCAATGGCCATCGCGTTAGAGTTGCGGGCTGGGTGTGGGAGATCAAGGATCTGGGCGGAATAAAGTTCCTCTGGATAAGGGACAGGGAGGGCATAGTCCAGATAACTGCCCCGAAGAAGAGGGTCAATCCAGAGCTCTTCGAGCTCATCCCGAAGCTCAACAGTGAAGACGTTGTTGCCGTTGAAGGCATCGTCAACTTCACGCCAAAGGCGAACCTCGGCTTTGAAATCCTGCCCGAGAAGCTTGAAATCCTCAACAGGGCTGAAACCCCGCTCCCCCTCGACCCCACAGGGAAGGTTAAGGCGGAACTCGACACCCGCCTGGACAACCGCTTCATGGATCTTAGAAGGCCCGAGGTAATGGCGATATTCAGGATACGCTCGAGCGTTTTTAAGGCAGTCAGGGAATTCTTCCACAGCGAGGGCTTCATAGAGATCCACACGCCGAAGATAATCGCCACAGCGACAGAGGGCGGAACCGAGCTCTTCCCCATGAAGTACTTCGAGAAGGACGCCTTTCTGGCCCAGAGTCCCCAGCTCTACAAGCAGATAATGATGGCTTCCGGCTTGGACAGGGTCTACGAGATAGCGCCGATTTTTAGGGCTGAAGAGCACAACACGACAAGGCACCTGAACGAGGCCTGGAGCATCGACGCGGAGATGGCCTTCATAGAAAGCGAGGAAGAGGTAATGAACCTCCTCGAGAGGCTGGTGGCTTACGCCATCAACTACGTCCGCGAGCACAACGTGAAGGAGCTTAAACTCCTGAACTTCGAGCTCGAGGAGCCCAAACTGCCCTTCCCGCGCGTTACCTACAGCAAGGCCCTTGAAATCCTCTCAGACCTCGGCAAGGAGATTCCATGGGGAGAGGACATAGACACCGAGGGCGAGAAGCTCCTCGGGAAGTACATGCTGGAGAACGAGGGAGCACCGCTCTACTTCCTCTACCAGTACCCGAGCAAAGCCAAGCCGTTCTACATAATGAGATACGATGACAAGCCTGAGATCTGCCGCGCCTTCGACCTCGAGTACAGGGGAGTTGAGATAACCTCCGGCGGCCAGAGGGAGCACAGGCACGACGTTTTAGTGGAGCAGATTAAAGAGAAGGGGCTGAACCCGGAGAGCTTCGAGTTTTACCTCAGGGCCTTCCGGTACGGCATGCCGCCCCACGGCGGCTTCGGCCTCGGGGCAGAGAGGTTGGTAAAGCAGATGCTAAACCTCGACAACATCCGTGAGGTCATACTCTTCCCGAGGGACAGGAAAAGGCTGACGCCATGACCAAAACCTCTTTATACCATTTTTACCCACCGGTTTCTTGAAACAGTACCCGGAGGTGGAAGAAGATGAAAAAGCCTTTAACGGCTTTGACCGTATTTCTAATAGTTCTCTCCCTGTACGGAGCCGCTGGATATACTCAAGGGGCCGAAGAAACAGGTTCTCTAAAGCTCATATATTCCGGCTACGTCCTTAAAGGGCAGGTCCTTAAAGTTGGGACAACAGCTGAGGTTATAACCCTCACTGTGAAGGACGTTACTTCTGCTTCACTGGTTCTCAGGGTCGTCTCGATCAACGTGTCAACTGATCTGACCCTCTCCCCTGGGGAGTTCAGGGATATTCCTCAGATTCATATCGCCGTCTCACTCAAGTCGCTTAAGGCGGATGACAAAGTTGCTTACATCGACGTCTACTCCCAGAACGGCGTGCTTATTACTCCCCCAAGGAACCCGCCAAAGGTGAAGGTTTATCTGAACACAACTGTCCCGGATGCAGTCGTGGGGCAGGTGATACCTGTAAAAGTGGAAGTGAAAAACCTTGGCCCCGGTGAGATAAGGAACGTGACCATCGAAATGCCCTCAATACAGGGATTGAAGTTAACCGGAACTTCGGGAAGTGGGACAATTGAAACGTTGTCCGGTTACAGTTCGGCTTCTCCCGTGGTGTTCCTCCTGACCCCCACGAGGCCCGGCGAGTTTAACGTTTCGGTAAGGGTTACCTACTACAATGAGTCCCTATCCAGGGTTACGACGGTGAGCGAGCCCCTTACGATAAAGGCCTACACTTCTCCAGGACTCACTGTCAGCATCGGAGGGACAAACTCGACTCAGGTAAAGGTTCCTCAGAAGTACGTGGTGTCCAAAAATGGTTCTTCTGCTTACGTCTTCATAACCGTTTCCGCCAGCCAGGGAGATCCAAACTTTGAATTCGCAAAGGACGTCAGCGTCGAGCTGAAGTACCCCGATGAAGTAACCGGCATAGAGAAAGTTTACTTTGGCACCATAAAAGCCGGCCAGTCAGTGGACAAGGCCATCGAGATAAAAATCAACGGCGAGGGAATATATCCTATTGGGGCCGTTCTCAAGTACGAGGACCCCCTGGGGAACAGCCATGATCTGGAGCTCGGCACGGCCTTGGTAGTTGATTCTACTCCGCCTAGGGTAGTCGTCAAGAAGGTTCCCGTAATTCCAACCGAGGAGCAGGTTCCCCAGGTGCTTGAGAACACTCTTGAGAATTCCAAGGAGCCAAAAAAGGTTGCCGAAAGCGTTTATGCTGTTATATCCCCCTATCTGGAGACCGAGAAGACCGTTAAATACCTGAAGGTTTCGGTGGCAATACTCCTTTTACTCACTCTGATTCTCGCGTACCTTGCCGTGGGCTACTACCGGGAGGTCAGGACCTTCAGAAGGGTTCTCTTCAGGAAGAGGAAGTATAAGACAGGGGGATTGCCCAAGAAGTGGAGCAGGGACGAGCTTGAGAGTCTGTTGGGGGAACTGAGACTCGAGAAAGTGAAGGAGAACCTCCCATCTGGGGAAGGCTCTGAGCTCTGATCTCGTTTAAAATTTTTAAAGGCCCCACTAAAATTCTTGGAGGGGGTTTGGGCTGTGATGTTCAAGTTCAAGCAGGTTATAGTGTCCAGAAAAGACCTAAAGCTCAGCAAGGGCAAGTTTGCGGTCCAAGTAGCCCACGGAGCCGTTACGGCGGCAATAAAGGCCCAGAAGGAGAAGCCGGAGTGGTTTAAAGCCTGGTTCCACGAGGGGCAGAAGAAGGTCGTTGTTAAGGCGGAGAACCTCGAGGAGCTCTTCAGGCTCAAGGCCGAGGCAGAAAAACTTGGCCTCCCAACGGCCCTGATACAGGACGCCGGATTAACCGAGATTCCTCCCGGGACTATCACTGTCCTTGCAATAGGGCCCGGCCCGGAGGAGCTTGTTGACAAGGTTACGGGACATCTGAAGCTGGTGTGAGGAGAAATCCTTTTTAATCGGTTTGCCGTTTTCCGTTTTCGGTGGGAGCTTGAGACTGAAAAAGCTTGTGGTTAAGAACTTCAAGAGCCTTAGAACCTGTGAGGTCGAGCTTGGTAAGTTCAACGTTCTTGTTGGCCCGAATGCCTCCGGGAAAACCAACCTTATTGAGGCATTCAAACTTCTGAGGAAAATATACTTTGAGAATGACACCAATCCCTTCCTCGAGTGGTGGGGCTACAACAATGTGGTATGGGGC
Organism: Thermococcus waiotapuensis; assembly: GCF_055384795.1. Classification (NCBI taxonomy): domain Archaea; kingdom Methanobacteriati; phylum Methanobacteriota; class Thermococci; order Thermococcales; family Thermococcaceae; genus Thermococcus; species Thermococcus waiotapuensis. The sequence goes on from NZ_AP042429.1 coordinate 474,923, forward strand.
AGAAAGGAAGAGCTTCTCATAGCCGTCGGAATGCTCTTCGATGTTGACAGATACGATGTCTATTTTGAGACGACCTTCACCGGGACGGGCGGGAGCTTCAGGATCCTCCGGGAGGTTCTGGAGGTTAGGGGATATCTCAGAATAGAAAAAGAAGGACGTACACTCAGGGTTTTTCACGACGCCGAGTTTATAAAAAGAGCCCTTCCAAAGCTTAAAACTGTTAAGACCCCCAAGGGACTTACCGAAGCATACGACTATTTCGTTAAACTTGACACGGAGGAGTTGTTGTACCTTGAGGCACAGTTGCCTCCAGACTATGCCGGAGAGACGCTTCTCTCGTGGCCGTGGATAGCTCTCTCATGGCCATGGAGAGCATTAGTAACTTCCGATGAAACCTATGAAACGGCATACATAATAACGCAAACAAAAGATGGTAAACCCATTTTGCCTTTAATTTCCCCCATGGTTCAGGATGAATGGGGTCCTACACCCCTTGCATTGGAGTTAGGAGGGTTACTCCGCAAAACAATGCTTTCAACCCTTGTCCTGAGGCAGGTTTATGTTCAAAATGTGAAGGAGCCAAAGTTCTCCCGTAAAGAAACAACCCTCTCAGAGGACGCCTCCAACCTTGTCCCCCTCCTCTACAACATCTGGCTTCGTGAAGGAAGACTGCCGGATGAGATAGTAAACCCCCTCTCTATGGCTTTTCCCCACAGCAGGGTTTTCTTCCAGCTGACTGAAGATGGACGGGTCATGATGAAGGTCTTTGAGGGAGACCTTGAGCTTGCTCCTCCGGGCATCTCCGATGGTTTCTATAAAACCCTCGCTATCCTCACCGCTGCTTATCTCAAGCCTCCCCTCCTGGTGATAGATGAGATAGAGAACTCCCTCCATCCGGAGACCCTGGAGTTAATTTTGGATGTTCTCCGTGAGAGTGAGAGCCAGGTCATAATAACAACTCACTCCCCTGTGGTCATTGATATGACCGAGCCTTCTGACCTGATATTGGTGGATAAAGTTGGGGGAGAAAGCAGGTTCATGAGGGTCAAAGATCCCGAGAAAATCAAGAAGTTCCTTAACGAAAAGGGCATTACCCTGAGCGAGGGCTGGTTATACGGCTCGTTGATTAATAGCGATGAACAGTGATGGCTATGAACCGGGAGGTCGTCATAGTAACCGAAGACACATATGGAGGGGAGTTCTTTAAGAGGCTCATAGACCGGCTAAAAAAGGAGGGGTTAGCGAATATTGAGTTGAAAAAGCTTTCGGGGAGGAGAAACCCTATTCACGCCCCTTATCTATGCAACTCAAAGCTGGAAAAAATCCTCCGTGCATCCGAGCTTTCCAAACCGGATTTTATACTCCTCGTATACGATGGAGATGGCCCATCGAACTACGCATCTCGGAAACAAGACGTGGAGAAACACATCCCACACAGCATCGAAACACCTGTCAAAATCCTTCTCTTTGAGTATGAAATTGGGAGGTGGGTGTGCAGGAGCTTAGGCTATAACTGGACAATCAAACCCTCTGACGAGCTAAAACGACGTGAAGGATACGCCAAACATAAGCTACCCGAGTACGTGGACAAGCTTGACTTCAATAAGCTGAGAAATAACTGCAAATCATTCCGGGAATTCCTGAAAATCGTGGGGGAGTAGAATGGACTACCGCGAGTTCTTTTCCCAGTTCCAATACTTAAGCGAGAAGCCTGGAATCGGTGGCAGGATTAAGGTTTTCCCCGAGGATTTTGTGGTAGTTGAGGAACCGCTCCCCCAGATATTTGAGGGGGGCAAGCATGCCATATTCCTCCTCAAAAAGCGCAACTGGGAAACCATGGCTGCGGTAAAGGAGATAGCCAAGCGTGCTGGAATAAGGCACAGCGACATTGGCTTCGCCGGAACAAAGGACAGACACGCCGTGACCTATCAGTACATAAGCGTGCCCGCACAGGCCAGGGAGAAAGTTGAGGGCGTTCAAATAAGGGATATTGAGCTAAGGTTCGTCTCCTACGGGAAGTTCATCAAGCTCGGCTACCTCGTGGGAAACCGCTTCAGGATAATAGTCCGCGACGTTAATGGGGAAGCCTTTGAGAGAACCCGGGAAATAGTGAGGGAACTCAGGGAAAAAGGCGGTTTCCCCAACTATTTTGGCCACCAGCGCTTCGGGGAAAGGCGCGTTACCAACCATCTAATAGGAAAGCTACTCCTTCAGGGGGACTTCGAAGGGGCGGCAAGGCTCTTCCTCGGCGCCCACGAAGGTGAAATGGAGGGGGATGAGGCCAGAAGACGTTTCTGGGAGACCGGTGATGTGGACAGAGCGCTTGAGGAGTTCCCGAACTTCCTGAGGTACGAGAGGGCTATGCTTCACCGCTACAAGGAAACGGGGAGCTGGAAGAGGGCCTTCCTGGGCCTTCCTCTCCCGATAATGCGCATCTTTATTCACTCTTACCAGAGCTACCTCTTCAACCTCTACATTTCGAGGCGCATTGAGGAGGGGTTGCCCCTAAACGAGGCACTGGTTGGGGATATCGTTGTCCAGGTGAAAGGGGGAATTCCCTACCGCGACAGAACCTACCGTGTAACCGAGACAAACGTTGATCTTGTCAATGAGAAGATAAGGAAACACCAGGCCATGGTTTCAGGCCCCCTCTTCGGCTTTGCCATGAGGAGGGCCAGGGGACTACCCGGAAGACTCGAAGGGGAAATACTTGAAGAGGAGGGGCTTTCACTCGAGGACTTCAAAAGGCTCCCGAAGCAGATGGCAGAGCCGGGGGGAAGGCGGGAACTCCTGATTAGGCCTTTAGGGCTGACCTACGGCTACGTTCCGGGGAAGGGCATGTGCCTTCGTTTCTTCCTCCCCAAGGGTGTTTACGCCACCAGCGTACTGAGAGAGATCATGAAGGACCACTGAAGGAAAGGTTTAAAAACGGAATCCGCTTCCCTAACTTGACAACCGGATGAACGATGAGGTTTCGGAGGGATGAAGGATGGCGAAGCCGAGCTACGTGAAGTTTGAGGTTCCAAGCGAGCTTGCTGAGAAGGCCCTTGAGGCCGTTGAGCTCGCTCGCGACACCGGAAAGATAAGGAAGGGCACGAACGAGACCACCAAGGCCATCGAGAGGGGTCAGGCAAAGCTCGTTGTCATCGCTGAGGACGTTGACCCAGAGGAGATAGTTGCCCACCTCCCGCCGCTGTGCGAGGAGAAGGAGATCCCGTACATCTACGTCCCGAGCAAGAAGGAACTCGGCGCTGCTGCCGGGCTTGAGGTTCCAGCTGCCAGCGTTGCCATAGTTGAGCCCGGCAAGGCCCGCGAGCTCGTCGATGACATTGCCACGAAGGTCAGGGAGCTCATGAAGTGAGCTCCTTTCCCTTCATTCACTTAAAGATGTTTAAGGTGACCTTTAGCGCGGAGAGTTTTGAGTTTAGGGGTGTGAGATATGAGCGACGGGGAAGTCTTCCCTTCCGAGGTAATAGAGATCATTGGAAGAACCGGCGTCACCGGCGGAGTTACTCAGGTCAAGGTTAGGGTCCTTGAGGGGCGCGACAAGGGCAGGGTCATAAGGAGAAACGTCAAAGGCCCGGTCCGCGTCGGCGACATAGTCATCCTCAGAGAAACCGAGCGTGAGGCAAGAGAGATCAAAGGGAGGAGGTAAACATGGCCCGCTGGAACGTCTGCTCCTACTGCGGAAAGGAATTCGAGCCGGGAACTGGGAAAATGTTCGTCAGGAACGACGGCAGAGTCCTGTTCTTCTGCTCCAGCAAGTGCGAGAAGCTCTACTTTATGGGCAGGAACCCGAGAAAGCTCAAGTGGACCAAGGCCTTCCAGGAGGCCCGCATCCAGAGGGCCAAGGGGGAGTGATTTCTTTTTTACTTGGGCAACTTTCCCGTTTTCGTTAAAAGATTTCTCCAGTTGTTGAAGGGAGAGGGCTTAAAACCTGCCCTGAGGTTGGAGCCTTAAACGTCTACGGTCAGCCTTCTCGGTGTTGAGTTTGTTTACTCTCGCGGTGAAGAGGCGGGGATAACACCTGTTTTGGCTGGTAGAATTTTTTAATATTTTGCTCAGTAACTTCTGCCAGTCGGTTTTGTGATGCACTTGATGATAGAAAACTTTATAAGTCTAAGGCACGAGATAAAATTGCAAACTCCTAAGGTGTGTGGCCATGAAGAAACTCCTGGCATTGCTGGGAGTATTATTGTTAGTACCTACCATAGTAACACCAGCAGTCGGAGCAACAAACGTAAGCACTAAGTTGTCAGACTATGTAGTGATAAGCCAGAATACCTCCTGGTCCGGGGCAAATTACTATACTCTATTCAGGACTCTAAGCACAACTGCGGGTGGTACAGTGGTTAACGTTTCAGTGACAGTTGATTGGGATGGGCTGGCAGTCGCGGAACTCTTTGTGATGGCACACAGCAGAGACATAAAAACCAACACAGGAGATACAGAGCACTTTATTGAGGCTATTGGGTCTGCATTTTTCGGGGAGGGTAGCTATCATGCCTTCTCAGATCCCACCGGATACGGATATGAGAAGTTCTGGGTAACTCCCAGTAGAATGGTGTTCTACGGAGGACATGGTACCACTCAGATAAGCAGGACATACACTATTTCGGTGTATGCACAGTCCGAGGAAGAAGCGAAGGCAGAGATAAAAGCAGGTTTTGATGAACTTGGGATCGAGGCATCGGTCTCTGCCATAACCTCGGTCAAAGTGGGGGAGAAAGTGGAGTATACTGTAACCGTTACAGCAACAGTCTACCAGCACTACTGGGATACTGAGTACGTAGGATCTCTCAATTTCTTGTATCATATAACTAATCCAAACCCCGGCCCAATCGCACTCTCAAAGCAAGTTGGGGTATCAGGAACAACATCATACGACATGTATAGAGAAAAACCCTTTGACTTTCAGGAGATGGGCTATATATACAGCTATGAGGATGTTGATATGGAAACCCAGGGCATAACTGGAGAAATGGTAAGTTAATGGGGTGTTACACATGAGAATGGAAAGAGGTTTTGCCACTATTTCTCTCCTTTTCCTTCTTTTTATTCAGACGTTCTTAACTGCCCCAGCTTTTGTCTCGGCTCAAGATACCGACCAAAACGGGAATATAACGTTCCCAGTCGTTATCTGGCCGTTGAACGAAAGCTTCAAAGCGGTACCATACCACGTAGACGGTTGCGTTCTATATCGGGAAAACAGAACCTTAGGGGATACTATCAACTCAACTTCAGCGGTCTCTGTTAAGGGAAACATCTACGTTAACTGCAAAAATGTCACCGACCTCAGCATTGCCATGGCGGGAAGAGAAAGTGAAACAGAAGACAACTACACAACGACAACGGTAATGCTCAACATTTATATGAACACGCCGTTCCCGGAGATTGAAGAACTCCTCTCCGAAAATCTGACAATAGAATACGACTATTACAACGAGAGTTATGCCCTTGTAGAGGTAACTTTTTCCAACTTAACGGTCTCTCCGGACATAGGGCGGGTATTCGGCTCTTTCGATCCGGCCCAATACGGGTGGCCACGGGAGATAAAACTCTCGTTTCTCGTGAACAGGAACAACGGTGACTCCTACCTGATTGATAACGGTTCGAAGAGGTACGTTGGAACCCTCCCGCTTCTGATGCCCCAGTTTGATATCGTGAACTACCTCAACAGTGCGGTTAAAAACGCATGGGATTTTGTTCAGGAGGTGAAGGCTAACCCCTGGGTGATTGAGAACATAATAAACAAGGCGAAGATGAGCTCTGACCCGACTACATCATCGACGATAATATCCAATGCGACGTTAAACTTCACATACAGGATATTCAGCGTTAAGGGCATCTACCTTGGGCTACCAATAGAACTGGCTGCAGAGGGAAACGGGTTCTCTGTCTATGCACCCATGGTTAACTTCTGGGTAACCATGCCCACTCCATGGGTGGACATAAGCAATATACTCAGCAACGACACGAAAGAGGCCATCATAAAATATATCGAAACGGGAAATTCCGACGCGCTTGAGAGTTCAATAAGACGTACTCTGTACCTGAAAAAGTTGTATTTACCGAGTTTATTCACAAACCATTTAATTGCTACTTACATTCCACCGAAACCGGGGGACATTATTGTTCTGCCTCTGAGTAGAGAGTACGAAGAGCAATTGAACGCATCCTACATTCTGTTCCGCATTACTTTGGGCTCAGGTCAGTACCTTCACGTTAAGTACGACCCCAGAGTCCTTGACCCTCAGAAGGCAGAGGAAGGGTGGAAGAGATACGGCTCCTGCGTTCCACTCATGGAGAGCGACCTCTTCCGGAGCCTCTCAGACTTCATGAACGACGCATTTACAACGGGGAAGATAAACCAGACCAAGCTTGATAATGTTTACCTGACAGTCAAGGAGGATGTAAACAAATGTCTCGGTCAGAATGATTCTGAGATTGGCGGGGGTTCTCTACCGCAAGAGAACACTACCCCTCAGGGAACGGCAGGCTCCAGTTCAACTCCAGTAGCTCCTCATGAGACATCTGCACACAATAAGACAGGCATCTGCGGTCCCGCCTTCCTCGTGGTGTTGAGTTTGTTTACTCTCGCGGTGAAGAGGCGGGGATAACACCTGTTTTGGCTGGTAGAATTTTTTAATATTTTGCCCGATAACTTCTGCCAGTCGGTTTTGTGATGCACTTGATAATAGAAAATCTTATAAGTCTAAAGCATGAGATAAAATTGCAAACTCCTAAAGGGTGTGGCCATGAAGAAACTCCTGGCATTGCTAGGGGTATTATTGTTAGTAACGACAGCAATGCCGGCAGTGAGCGCCCTTAGTGCAAGTCTGGTTGACAGGGTAGAATACATTGGCTCAGTAAACTGGTTTAATGCCTCTGATGTCGTACCTAAAAACATGGACACAATCGCAGGTGGCTATGTACAGGATGTCCGCATTTACCTGCCGTGGGATGACCACGTAGTTGCAAGCGACGAGATACTAACCCACGATTTAGTTTTTCACACAGACGATGGAAAAGACCTCTTTTATGTAACTGCCATTGGAGCAACTGACTACAACAGGGGCACATACACCCAGATCAATCTTATTGCTACGGGATGGGAACGCTACTCAGTTTTTTTCCCGGAGGACGGTTATAGTAAGCACAATGTTTACGCAGGTCCCACCGGTGGAACTTCGACCTCGACAATCCGCGTTACCGTTTCAGCAACTGACGAAGCCTCAGCAAAGGCTGAAGCTGAGATGAAAGTTAAGGCCGGACTGGAGCTTCTGGGTTCTGGCATTGAGAATTCTATCTCATTATCCGCAGAGGTCGTTGAACGCATCAGTGAAACTAAAGAATTTGTTGTTGAAGTGAGCTTCACACAGGCACAGTACCGCTTTGAAGTTGGGTACCAGGGATATCTAACCCACACTCTAAATGAAAAGTGCAAGTTCTTCTGCCCAGTCTCTGCCAGCTTCAGTGAGTTGCCTTCGGATAACATTTACACAAAGATAGAAACCAAGCCTTTTGAGTTAAACCTTGTTTTCATCTTCTGGAGCTTTCCAAGTGGGGTAGACTACAACAGCCTTGGACTTGGGGAACTTCCAATAGTCTACGAGGAGGTGAACAAATGAAGAGAGTTTCCCTGGTTATTTTCCTTTTTCTTGTTTTGTCTTTCTCCCCCATAATTGGAGTCTCCTCGGCTCAGGATTATACTCCAATTCCGATATTTTTCTGGCCGATGGAGGAGAACTTCTCGATGATCCCTGTAATGGCTCCCCACTGCTATCCCCTCTATTTTGGACTGCAACCGGTTGAGATCGAAGACAAAACCTACGCCCTGATCTCCGCTACGGCTTACACCGGCTGTTCAAACGTTTCAAGCCCAGCAGTTAAGATTCTTGGGGTACAGTCTTTCAACATGACATTTAATGGGGTAGATGGAACATTCAAAAGTATAAAAGTCGCTTACTATACCCCGGAACCCTACAGAATAGCCCTCGACCTTAAAACCACCAACATGACAATCACCTACCGGCCTTACAACTCAACCTACGAGCTCGTTCTTGTGGATATTTCCAATATCACCTTAGGGCCACAATCATCAGCGGTACTCAAGACGTCTGATCCCGGCGTCGTTGGCTGGCCAAGAGAGCTCCATCTGAAGTTTTTAGTCGATAAGGTTACCGGTGAGGGCTACTTCCTGGAAAACAGTGAAAGGAAGTACCTCGGACTCTTCCCGCTTTTCCCTGCACCGTATTTTTCACCAGAAAGTTACGTTGAGAGCATCCTAAAGAGAACTCGCGAGTTCATTTCAACCGTGGAAGCAAACCCCTGGGTCGTTGAAGAGATTCTCAACAAGGCCAAGGTGGAGACCGATCCGTTAAAGGTCAATGAATACTTTCAGGGGTTCGCCATGAACGTTACAACAAACATACTTACTCCGCGCTACAGCTACCTCGGCAATCCAGCAGTTGTTGTTTTTGGTTACCCTAAAGACAGTTCAAACAGTATCACCGTTGTCCTGGATTTTGTGTCCTGGGTGAGGGGGCCTTACGGCGTTGCCACACTTACGGGTGGTCCCATGGTGGTTAACCGGAGTGTGGCCAGGGAGGTTCTCCGAGAGTACTTAGAAAACGGAAACCCCGATCCTCTGAAAGACCTAATTTTAAAAAATGCCTTGAAACACACTGTTAATCCAGGCCTTGCATACGAAATTGGTGAGGGATTCGCAATTGTTGACTTTTATATACCCCCGAGCACAGGAGGAATTTTAACGCTTCCTCTTCCATCGGGTTTCAACGGGTCATACATTCTCATAAAACCATTCATAAATGGCTCAGAACCTTTCCTTCACGTTAACTATGACTCCTCCCTTTATCGCCCGGAAAACATCAGCGAAAGATGGAAAACTCTCGGCCAGTGCATGCCCTACCTCCGATCGGAGATTTTATCCAAAATCCTGAACATCCTGAACAACGTTTCCACAGTGGAAACGTTCAACGCATCCTCCTTTGAAACCCTCTACCCCTTTGTCGAGGGGAAGCTCAGAGAGTGTGGTTTCAACCTAGCTGAAGGGAACTTGCATACACTGACTTCCAGCTTTAACCCGGGGAACGGTTCACTAGGCAGGAGTCCAACTGAAACACCGAAAACAAACACAAAGAAAGGCATCTGCGGTCCCGCCTTCCTCGTGGTGTTGAGTTTGTTTACTCTCATGGTGAAGAGGCGGGGATAACACCCGTTTTGGCTGGTAGAATTTTTTAATATTTTGCTCAGTAACTTTTCCTGGTTGGTTTCGTGATACACCTCAAAGATAGAAAACTTTATAAGTCTAAGGCACGAGATAAAATTGCAAACTCCTAAGGGGTGTGGCCATGAAGAAACTCCTGGCATTGCTAGGGGTATTATTGTTAGTAACGACAGCAATGCCGGCAGTGAGTGCAACTGGGGTACCTACTGTAGATACAGTGATGTACTTTAAGAGCCAGAGCTGGAGCGGACTTGATCAGAAAAGCATATACGAGCCACTAACACCTCTTGTTGGCTCCGAGACTATAGGGCCGATAGGAATGACCATCCCCTGGGACGGTCTGGACGTTATAAGTGCCGGCATCCTTGTGCACGGTCCTGTCTATGACCTCACAGAGCAATCCGGGAAGAAGTTCATGGTAGTAACAAAAATCGGGGCAACAGACTATGGAAGGGGAGTTTACGAAGAGTTCAGCGACCCCATGGTCAGCGGATACGAAAGGTACGGAGTTCAGCTCAATAAACATTATTATACTGCCGGAAAAGCCGGAACCGTTGATTACAAAGTCGTGTACATTGTCACGGCCTCCAGCGAGTACGAGGCCGAACAGAAGGTTGAGGCATCACTCGGGGCATCGGTTCCTGTAGTAGAGGGACTCTTCAGCCTTGAGGCTGGAGTTGATTACTCGATAACTAACGTCTACAAGACATCCCAATCTTACACGTATGGCGTCGAGGTAACGTTCCACAGGCACGTCTACTACGCCGAAATTGAGTTCAACGGAAACCTTACGAGAACCGTTTTACAAAAGTGCAACCTTAGATTCTGCCCGCTCTCGGCGAAACCGACCCCCTCGATTGAAAGTAAAACATTCGCACCGGAATTAACCTATCATTACACTTACTTCCGTGACTTTGACCTCAGCAGTGGGATGCTCTTCTTTATCGGGTCAGAAACCGTTTATGGACTCGGGGATTATGTAATTCCCCTCAACTTTGAGGAGGTGAAGGGATGAAAAAGCCCCTCCTCCTTTTATTTTTCGCCCTCCTGATAACCTCAAACTATGCCTCTGCCCAGGTGAACGTTTACCCCCTCACAGATGACTTCAAGATGATACCCTACCCCCTGCCGGAGTGCGCTCAAATAGACTTGATCCGAATGCTCGTCTATCAAGTGAACGACACCTACTGGATAGGCGTGAACGGCCCCATACTGATCGGCTGTCCTGGAGTTGATAACGTGACAGTCGAGATACGCGGTGTTGAGAACTTCACTTACCCCGAGTACACCGTTACCGTAATAAACGCCACCGTCAAAACTGGACAGAAGGAGTACTGGCCACTTGGTCTGATGACGAGGGGGATAACAATAGACTACGAGAGATACAACGAAACCCACGAGATTGTCACGGTGGAGATAAGAGGAATGGAGATGTACTGGTCTTATGGGATTGAAGACTACATCTACCACAGCCTCAACCCCCTTGACTACGGCTTTCCGGCGAATATGACGATAAGGCTCCTCATAAACAGGCTTACTGGGGAGGGCTACCTCCTCGACAACGGGACGAAGAAGTACGTCGGAATAACTCCGTTCTGGCATCCGCTAATGAACCCCGAGTATTTTCCCAAATCCGTGTTGCACAACCTCAGGGACGTTCTGAACCAGATCGAATCCAACCCATGGGCAGTGGAAAACGTCATCCAGAGGGCCAAGTTGTCTAAGGATGTGAGAGAGTCCCTGGAGTTAATAAGCTCCCTGGCCATGAATATAACCGAAAGTGTTATGCGCTCCAGTTTCACCTACTTGGGCAGAACGATGTTCCTGGACTACTACACAAGCCGCCCGAACTTCATAATGCCCGTAAATGACACTTACCTGATAAGGACTTACGTGACTGGGAGCCCGAATTTACCTACCAGGATAAACAACATGTCTGCAGGCGAATACGTGGGAAAAGTGCTCATGGACTACTTAAAGACAAAGAACGAGAGCGAACTCAGGGAACTCATACTGATGGACATCTTCCATGGGGAGGGTTATCTACCCGTTTTGTATGCCGGATGGCGTGACAAAATTGTGGCCATAGACTTCATGCTTCCGCCGTCTACAGGTTCCAAGCTTCTGATCCTTCCTCTTCCAACTGACTACGCCAAGGCCTTCAACGCCTCATACCTGATGCTAAATTTTGTATGGATAAACAACGACACCATCGTCATCAAGTACGATCCCACTCTCTACACTCCAGAAAAACTTCTAGGAGGATGGGGAAAGGTCGGGGCCTGCAGCGGGCTGATTCGTCAAACTCTGATAAACGATTTTATGAACACGTTCGCAAAGTTTGAAGAGACCGGTGTAAACACTTCGGCACTCGAAAAAATATATTCAGACGTTGAGTCCCAGCTCAGAAACTGTGGCTTCAATCTAACTGAAGAGAACTCCCACCCAACTGCTTCCAGTTCTAACCCAGTGGACAGTTCAACAAATTCAACTCTGAGCAATACGTCAGAAAGAGAGAAAAATAACAAAGGCATCTGCGGCCCCGCCCTGCTTCTAGCTCTCTCGACGGTTCCGCTAATGAGGAGGCTGAAAAAATGAAGGCCCTGTTAAAGAACTCCCTCTCCGATTACCTTTGGGTTGAGATAGTGGCGGTCGTTTTGGCCGCTGTGATAGTGGGTGCAGTAACGGCCTACGTTTCGGCGGATTCGATATACAAGGCTTCCATAATCGGGGGCTCGATAACACCGATCATGGGTGCCCCCGGACAGCTCTCAGGCCAAGGAGAAGAGAAGGCTCCCTCCTACTATGCCCAACGCTACATGGAGATAAAAGAGCGCATAACTGGGATATTCGGTTCCCTCGTCTGGTCCAACTCCGGGTTGTTATCCTCAGTTTTTGGAATAGCCGCTATGGTGGCCCTCTTTCCCTTCGTCTACAGGCTCAGGACTTCCTTCGTGCCCTTGCTGTTCAGAGAACGCTCTGGGCCCATTAAGCTCGGCCTAACCGGTCTTTTGCTGGCCTTGCTTCTCTTACTCCCCCTCTTCCTATCAGCATCTTTTCCCCTCGTGCTGGTCGCCAGGAACTGGCTCTCTGGGGTAAGCCTTTCGTCGGTAATCCTCCTCAACGGGATTTTGTGGGCCCTTCTACTCATGCTCTCGGTCTCTATTTACTCAACCTACATCCTTTGGGGGAGGCTTGACCTTTCCCTTGTCTTCACTCTGCTGCTGGCCTTCGGCCTCTCGGGCAAGCTTTCCTTCGCTTGGAAGACAGTGTGGATTTACCTGGCGACTTCAGTGGGCTTAGTTGTCGTTATGGTAGTCGTACTCCAGAGGAGGTTGATGAGCGTATGAGGTGGTCTAAGACCCTAGCCTTAATTTTTCTGTTGTCTCTCCTTTCCTCTGCCCTGGTTGCCTCAGTGGGCATATCCTACTGGAGCTCGCTTAGACCGGATATGCACGCTGAAATAAGGCTTGACAACGCGGAGTCTCTCCTGAAGTTCGGAAATGCAGTGAACAAAAACGTAACCTACGACTTTGACCTCTTCTGGCCCATGAAGCCCGGCTTAACCTCTTTGAGCCTGCACATTGAAGGCATAGCATGCAACAATGAGAACTATAAGATAACAGTTGTCACAATGAATGGGAGACAACTTGAGGGGAGCGGACGGGTTGAGTTTGACATCGAGAGGAAGGATCCTTTCTTATACTTCCACGTCCACCTCAACCTCCCCAGCTCGTGTACTGTTCTTCCTGGCAAAAACGATCCGGTGGTGGTGATAGATGCCAAAGTTAAATGACGTTGTGGTCAGGACCAGCAATCTCACGGTAAAGTTCCGCTACAACGTGGCCCTGGATAACTTGAACCTAGAGATAAACAGGGGAAGAACTCTTCTGCTTGGCTCCAACGGTAGCGGCAAGACCACGTTGATGAGGGTTCTTTCCGGGCTCCGCAGGCCAACTGAAGGCTCAGTTGAGGTTCTCGGTTTGGATCCCTTTAAAGAGCCCTCAGAGCTTTACTCCAGAGTGCTCTATGTGAGGGATATTGAGGATTTACCGTACATGATGAGGGTTTCGACAGTCGTGGAGCTACTCTCCGATGTCTATGGGAGCGATAGAGTTGAAAAGGCAGTTAAGACCCTGGGGCTGGAGGAGCATCTCTTCAAGCGTATTGGGGAGCTTTCAAAGGGTTTAAGACGCAGGGTTTCAATGATAGAACCATTGTCCAGCAAGGCTGAGCTAATCATGATGGATGAGCCCCTCAGCGGCCTCGATGCTGAGAGCAGGGTGATAATAGCAAAGGCCCTCTCCAATTTTCCCAACAACATTAGTCTTATTATAGCGAGCCACATTCCCCTTGGCCTCGGTATAGACCAGATGGTCGTTCTAGAGGGAGGCAAGTTAACTTACGACGGGCCTTACAATGTGGATGTCGCTAAGAAGTATCTCACCTGGATGGATGCCCTCACCTAAACCTTTTTTAAATTCCGCTCGGACTAACTTAGGTGTTCCCGATGGCCGACAGAAAGATTGAAAGGACCCTCGTTATTCTGAAGCCGGACGCAGTAGTTAGGGGCCTGATAGGGGAGATAATCTCCCGCTTTGAGAGGAGGGGCCTTAAAATCGTCGGAATGAAGATGGTATGGATTGACAGGGAGCTTGCCGAGAAGCACTACGAGGAGCACAGGGGCAAGCCCTTCTTTGAGGGCCTGATAGATTACATCACAAAGGCCCCGAGCGTCGTCATGGTCGTCGAGGGCAGATACGCGGTAAGCGTCGTTAGAAAGATGGCTGGATCAACTGACCCGAAGGATGCGGAGCCCGGGAGCATAAGGGGCGACTACGGCCTCGACGTTGGCAATGCGATCTACAACGTCATTCACGCCTCGGACAGCCCCGAAAGTGCGGAGAGGGAGATAAACCTTTACTTCAGGCCTGAGGAGCTTTTTGAGTACTGCAAGGTCTCGGACTGGTTCTACCACACCCACGCAAGGGCAAAGAAAGAATATCTGGACAGCACGAACTGCCTGGAGCGCTGAACTTTCTTTCATCTTTTCCTCAAGACCTCTTCTCGATTGGTTCCTCCCCACCACGAAACGCCGAACCCTTTAAAAGCACTCGAAGGAGTTAGGCTCAGAGGTGAGGAAAATGACCAAGAGGATCAGGCAGCCAATCATCGCGGTTCTGGGTCACGTTGACCACGGCAAGTGCCTGCTTCCGGAGGAGAGGGTAGTGCTCCCAAGCACCGGAATTGTCACGCTCAAGGACCTCTTTGAAATGGGCAAAGGAGTCGTTGAAAAGGACGGGGAGAAGGAGGTAAGGCTTCTCAGGCAGGTTGTTGTTGGGGCGGTCGGGGACGGAAGGCTCTCCCTCCTTGAGAGCCCCTACGTCTGGAGGGTGAGACACAGGGGCAAAATCTTAAGGGTCAGGCTTAAAAACTGGCACGGCGTTGGCGTAACACCAGAGCACCCGTTTTTGACCACGAGGGGATGGGTGAGGGCTGACCAGCTAAGGCCTGGAGACTACGTTGCCGTTCCGAGGTTCATCCATGGGAACGAAGACAGGGAGGTCTTTCTTTCCTACGTATCTTCAAAGGTTCCAAGGGAGTGGCCCGTGGCAAAGCCCGATGGAGAAGGCTTAAAGCTCCCCGGGACGGATGAGGAGTGGAAGGCCCTCTTTTACTTTGCAGGGCTTATTTTCGGTGGTGGCACTCAGAAGATAGCGAACAACGACGTTGAAGTCTTTGAGAGGCTTAGGAAGCTTGAGGCCCTCGGAGTCGAGCTTAAGCGCATTAGAAGGGAAACATCATGGGGGATAGAGTTAAGGAAGAGCAAAAACGCCCTTCTAAGTCTTCTCAGGCACCTCTTCGAGTTTCCAGGGGAGAAGGCCAGCGGGACAAGGGTGCCCAACGTCCTCTTCATGGCACCGAGGGAATACGCCGCCGAGTTCCTGAGGGGCTACTTTGACGCCGATGGCCACGTGAGCCTGAAGGACGCAAGAATCGAGGTTACCAGTGCCTCCAGGGGGTTCATTGAGGGTCTCTCGCTCGTCCTCCTTCGCTACGGCATCGTTTCAAAGATACACCGCTCTGAATACACCACGTTGGTGATCTCCGGAAGGAGAAACCTGCTGGCCTTTGAGGAGCACGTCGGCTTTACTGTGAGGGAGAAAGCCGAGAGGCTTAAGCGCGCCATAGAGAAGAGCAAAAATAGCGAGCCTTATCCAGTCTTTGAGGAACTCAGGAGGCTTAGACTGCTCTTCGGGTTTACGAGGGCAGAGCTCAACTCGTTTGTGCCCTTCTACAGCAAATATGAGGGCAAAGAAGCACCCAGCTACGAGACGCTGATGAGAATACTCGATGCCATAGAGAAAGGCTCACCAGCACTTCAGCACAAGTTGGCGGCCCTTCAGGGTTCAGGGGATCACAGCCACCTGAGGGCCCTTGAAAAGGAGGGCCTGATCAGGGATGGAAGGCTGACTGAGCTCGGAAGGGAGCTTCTCGAGGTCTGGCGCAACAGGGAGTTCGACTCCAGCGATGTGGAATACCTCCGCAACATAGCCGAGAACTTCGTTTTCATCCCGGTCGAGGCTGTTGAGGAAGAGGAATACGACGGCTACGTCTACGATTTAACGACAGAAACCCACAACTTCGTGGCTAATGGAATACTCGTTCACAACACGACGCTCCTCGACCACATCAGGCACACGAACGTAACAGGAAAGGAAGCGGGTGGAATAACCCAGCACATCGGTGCGACAGAGGTTCCGATAGATGTGGTCAAGCAGCTTGCCGGACCGCTCATCCAGCTCTGGAAGGGAGAGATAAAGCTTCCAGGACTGCTCTTCATTGACACCCCGGGCCACGAGGCCTTCACGAGCCTGCGCGCGAGGGGAGGAAGCCTCGCTGATCTCGCGGTTCTCGTGGTGGACATCAACGAGGGCTTCCAGCCGCAGACGATAGAGAGCATCGAAATCCTGAGGAGGTACAGGACGCCCTTCGTAGTTGCGGCCAACAAGATAGACAGGATAAAGGACTGGAAGATTGGGGAAGACGAGCCGTTTCTGGTGAACATCAAGAAACAGAACCAGAGGGCCGTGCAGGAGCTCGAGACGAAGCTCTGGGAGCTTATAGGGAAGTTCTACGAGATGGGCTTCCAGGCTAACAGGTTTGACAGGGTTCAGAACTTCACGCGGGAACTGGCAATAGTCCCGATATCGGCCAAATACGGAATCGGTATCCCGGAGCTCCTCGTCCTCATAGCCGGTCTTTCCCAGAAGTACCTCGAGGAGAAGCTCAAGGTAGAGGTCGAGGGGCCGGCGAGGGGAACGATACTTGAGGTCAGGGAGGAGCTTGGCCTTGGAACAACCATAGACGTCATAATCTACGACGGAACACTCAGAAAGGACGACATGATAGTGGTTGGCGGAAAGGACAAGGCGATAGTCACCAAAATCCGCGCCCTGCTCAAGCCCAAGCCCCTCGACGAGATCAGAGACCCGCGCTTCCGCTTTGACCAGGTTGATGAGGTTGTTGCGGCGGCGGGTGTTAAGATAGCCGCACCCGGTCTTGAGGAAGCTCTGGCAGGTTCACCGGTGATAGCGGCCCGCTCGGAGGAGGAAATAGAGAAGGCCAGGCAGGAGATCCTCAACCAGATACAGAGCGTCGTCATAAACACCGGAAAGGTTGGGGTCATAGTTAAGGCCGACACCCTCGGCTCCCTCGAGGCCCTGAGCAAGGAGCTGAGCGGGAAGAACATCCCGATAAGAAAGGCCGACGTCGGGAACATCAGTAAAACGGATGTCATGGAGGCATTGAGCGTCAGGGACGAGGACGAAAAATACGGAGTTATTCTTGGTTTCAACGTGAAGGTGAACGAGGACGCCGAGGAGGTAGCGAAGGCCAGGGGCGTTCCCATCTTCGTCGGCAACATCATCTACAAGCTCATCGAGGACTACGAGGCCTGGGTCAGGGCTGAGGAAGAAAGGAAGAAGCGCGAGCTTTTGAAGAACGTTACCTTCCCGGGGGTTATCCGCCTCTACCCGGACGAGCGCTACGTCTTCAGGAGGAGCAAGCCGGCCATAGTTGGCGTCGAAGTCCTCGAGGGCAGGATAAAGCCCGGGGTTACGCTCATCAAGGAAACCGGCGAGAGGGTTGGAACGATAAAGTCCATCAAGAACAAGAACGACTTCGTGCAGGAGGCGAAGAAGGGAGAGGCAGTAGCTATAGCAATCGAAGAGGCCATAGTGGGCAGGCACATCCACCCGGGCGAGACCCTTTACGTTGACCTCAGCAAAAACGACGTCATTTTGCTCGCCAAGCAGCTCAGGGGCGAGCTGGAGGAGACCGACATAAAGGCCCTCAAGATGACGGCGAAGGTTAAGGAAAAGGAGGACCCGTTCTGGAGGGCGGTTTGAGCGGCCTCACTTCAAATTTTCCTCCGGAGGAAATAAGATCGGCTAAGCCCCCTAAACCCGCGAGCTCGCTCTTTCTCTCCAAGTCCCCCAAAATTCTCTTCGTCCCTCTTTCGCTCAGGTCTCTCCACTTGTCCCCGATCCTTTCGGCAAACGCCACGAGGAGTTCGTCTATGTCTCCAATTGCCTGTCCTCTTCCTGCCATAGACCACGGGGAACTCTGCTCTCTCATGTATGTCCTCTCAAGAAACTCCGGTTCGCGTTTTCTGTCAATGAAAGTTGCGGGAGCGATGTCCTCGGTCTCTCCCCACGAGCTCCACAACGGCCTCCACGTGTGGCGTGTGCGGGAACATATCGATGAGAACGGCGTTTTCAACGCTGTAAGCCCTCTTCAAATGCTTCTCGTAGTCGAGTTTGAACGCTTTGGGGTTGCAGGAGACGTAGACGATTTTCTCAACGCCGCTTTTCACGAGAAGCCCGGCCGCTTCCTTCAGCCCCTTCCTCGGCGGGTCGACGATGACGGTATCGTAATCCCCTATCTGCGTCTCCTCTGCTTTCCCAACCCTAAAGACGGCATCGACACCGTTGAGGTCTGCGTTTCTGTTCGCCATCTCCACTGCAAAGGGGTTCAGCTCGAGGCCTTCAACCCTGAACCCTTTCCTCGCAAGCCACACCCCAAAGGTGCCAACGCCTGAATAGAGGTCGAGAACCCTCTCTCCGTCCGTAAAGCCTTCAACGGCCTTGAGGAGGAGTGGTAAAGCGTAGCTGTTCGTCTGGAAGAAGCTGTTGGGGTGAATGAGATAGATGACGTCCCCGATTTTCTCGCGCAGGTAAGGTTCCCCGGCAACGAGCTCCGCCTCGCCCCGCGGGTCGTCCCTTGTATCCCTCTTCAGGCTCCAGTAAAGCGAATCTGCGAAGGAGAAATGGCCCCTGAAAGCCTCTAAAACTTCTTCCGAAGGCTTCAAGTGGGCAATGAGGTTCGCCATGACCTCGCCCGTGAACTTGCCTTCCCTCACCTGGAGATAGTGAATGTCCCCGCTTTTCCCGCTTAAATCCCAGGGCTTGAGGTATGTTTCCTCGAGAAATTCGCGTAAAGAACGGAGGTACTCCATGGTTCTCTTCGAGAAGACGGGGCACTCCCTCAGGTTGACGACGCCCAAAGGATTCCCGTACTCCTTGAGGCCAGTCCCTCCATCGGTCACGATGAAATTGCTGAGATTCCTAAAACCCCAGATCTTCGGCGAGCCCCTGATTTCGGCTTTTATCCCGGTGATCCTCTCAAAAAGCTCCGCCTTTAGCCTGAGCTGCTCCTTATACTTCAACCCCTGCCAGAGGCAACCGCCGCAGGTTCCAAAGTGGGTGCATCTCGCCCCCCCTCTCAGGGGAGACCCCTCGATAAGCTCAAAATCGAGCGCCAGTCTCCTTTCAAAGCGGTGTTTTTTCTTCTTAACTTCCACAAAGTCGCCGGGATAGGCAAAAGGGACGTAGAATCTTCTCCCGCTAACCTCGAGCACGCCGAGGCCGTCGTCGCTGATGCCTGCAACCCTACCTTTCGGGCTCATGTCCCCAGCTTGGGGGAGGTTTTTAAGAAACTTTTCCCGGCAAAAGGCTTTTATATCTCAGCTTCTACTAAACATGGTGGTAACCGTGGAAAAGCGCCAGCTCACGTGTCCCCTCTGCGGTGGAACAGAGTTTCAGGTCGAGGAGGGCAAGCTCGACAGCAAGTGGGGTTTTACAGCCCACAGGGTCAGGGTAGTCATCTGCAAGAACTGCGGCTACGTCATGCTCTTCTACGAGGGGAGGACGATATGGGACTTCGACTGAGTGATAACCCTTAAATTTTCGTTTCTACTTTTCTCCGGTGGTTGGATGAAGCCAAAGGTTTTCATAACGCGCAGGATTCCGGAAAACGGCATAAGCCTTCTCCGGGAGCACTTCGAGGTGGAGGTCTGGGAGGAGGAGCATGAAATACCGAGGGAGCTCTTCCTCGAAAAGGTTCGCGACGCTGACGCTCTGGTTACTATGCTGAGCGAGAGGGTCGATAAGAAGGTCTTTGACAGCGCGCCGAGGCTTAGAATCGTTGCCAACTACGCCGTCGGTTATGACAACATAGACGTTGAAGGGGCGACCAAAAGGGGGATTTACGTCACCAACACACCCGATGTGCTCACGAACGCTACAGCCGACTTCGCATGGGCGCTTCTTTTGGGGACGGCACGGAGGCTGGTTGAGGCGGATAAATTCGTCCGCTCCGGGGAATGGAAGCGGAAAGGCGTTGCCTGGCACCCGCTCATGTTCCTCGGCTACGATGTCTGCTGTAAAACCATCGGAATAGTCGGCTTTGGGAGGATAGGGCAGGCCATAGCGAAGAGGGCAAAGGGCTTTGGCATGAGGATACTCTACAACTCCCGCACAAGAAAGCCCGAAGCTGAGAGGGAGCTTGGCGCAGAGTTTAGACCACTGGAGGAACTGCTCAGGGAGAGCGACTTCGTTGTCCTCGCGGTCCCGCTCACGGAGGAGAGCTACCACATGATAAACGAGGAGAGGCTTAAGCTCATGAAGCAGAGCGCGATACTGGTTAACATAGCGCGCGGGAAGGTGGTGGACACCGGGGCGCTCGTCAAGGCCCTGAAGGAGGGCTGGATAGCCGGCGCTGGCCTGGATGTCTTCGAGGAGGAGCCCTACTACAACGGGGAGCTGTTTGGACTAAAAAACGTGGTTTTGGCCCCGCACCTTGGAAGCGCCACCTATGGAGCAAGGGAGGGGATGGCCGAGCTCGTCGCTAAAAACCTCATAGCATTCAAGAACGGCCAGGTTCCGCCGACGCTCGTGAACAGGGAGGTGGTAAAGGTAAGAAAGCCGGGCTTTGGCTGAGTTCCTTTTAACTCCTCCGGAAATTTCAAGGTCTCCCGCCGGAAGTTGATGGACTGGATCATGCCTGAGCGGTGGTGGACATGGAGTGCCTGGTCGCAGGTCACGTCGTCAGAGACATCATCAGAAAAGGAGGAAAGACCCTCGAACGACTTGGCGGCGGTGCCTACTACTCCGCCCTTGCCCTCTCTAAGTTCTGTGACGTTGAGATACTGACTTCCTTTGCTGACCTACCTGAGGAATGGGTGGACCAGCTGGAGTCAATAGGAAAGCTCAGGGTTGTTCCATCCGATTCCACAACAACTTACGAGCTCACTTACCTGGACGGGAACACCAGGAGACTTAAACTCCTTGACAGGGCTTCCCCTTTGGAAGAATTGCCCTCAAAGCGTTATGATGTTGTTCTGCTGAACCCCGTTGCCTCCGAGATTTCTCCCGATGTGGTTACCCTCGCAAGGGAGCGCTTTTCTCTCGTGGCTGCTGACCTGCAGGGGTTCGTACGCCTGCCAGATCCCGGGCCGGTTAGTTATACGCCCGTTGATGGCTCGGTCTTTAGAGGGCTCTCAATACTGCACTCAGACGCCGTGGAGTTCAGTTACCTCAGGAACTTCTCCCCTGCAGATGTGGAGGTTCTCCTGATTTCCGATGGTCCCAGGGCGGAACGGGCTTTCTTGCGGGGGAAAGAGCATTCCTTCCGTCCGCTTCCCAGAAAAGTGGACGAATCGACTGGGGCGGGAGACGTTTTTCTGGGCTCTTTTACCGGGTTCTATCTTAGCTGTCCCTTTGTCCAGTCGCTGAAGAGGGCTGTTGCCTTTACGGCGCTCTTCCTGGAGAGGAGAAGCGCTGACTTTGCCCTGGATGAAGTCAATGAACTCGCCCTGGAGGTTGAGGTGAAAAGGGTATAAAGCCCAAAGCTTAATCCAATACACCGATGAGGAGACGTCAGCACGCTGAACGGTGATGAGAAGGGACTTCCCCGAGGTGGTTGATATGGAAAGACACGTCCTGGTCGTCAAGGCACCGGACGGTGCCGAGATAGGGCCCTTCGCCGAGGAAGTTAAGCGGCTTGCCGAAAGGCATGGCTTCAGGGCAGAGCTTCACCGCTGCATTGGTCTCACCGTTGATGCCGTCATAATCTACAACAACGGCATCGTTCTCATTAAAAGAAAGAACGAGCCCTTCAAAGGTCACTATGCCCTCCCCGGGGGCTTCGTGGAGTACGGAGAAACCGTGGAGCAGGCGGTTGTGCGGGAGGCCAGAGAGGAGATAGGTTTGAACGTTAGGCCAATTAAGCTGGTTGGGGTTTACTCCGATCCGAAAAGGGATCCCCGGGGACACACAGTTACCGTGGCCTTTCTCTGCGTTGGAGAAGGAGAACTGAAGGCCGGTGACGATGCCGGGGAAGTCTTTGTGTTTCCCGTGGATGAGGCTTTGAAGCTCCCCCTGGCCTTTGATCACGGAGAAATTCTGAGGGATGCCCTTGGAGGGATTGGCCTTGAGGGTTGAGTACCCCTCCTTTGGCAGGATAACCGTGGAAGGAGACGCCTATGGTCACGATATTGTGGTTTATCCAAGCGGGAGAGTTGAAAGACGGAAGAAGTGGGTAAGCAAGGAGAAACACGGTACCAGCCACAGACTTGATCCAGAGGAGCTAAAGGAATACCTTACCGAGGATTTCGACTTGCTGCTCGTTGGAACCGGCATGTACGGGAAGCTTTCCCTTCTCCCCGAGAGCAGAAAGCTGGCTGAGGGGAAGGAGGTCATAGAACTCCCGACTGGCGAAGCGGTGAAGGTTTTCAGCGAGGAGAGCGGGAAGAAAAGGGTTCTGGCGATATTCCACGTTACCTGCTGAACCATTTTTGTGCAGTAAGAGTTATAATGACCTGGCCCAAGTCCTCCCGGTGGGGAAGATGGCCTTCAAAGTGAGCGAGAGGAAGATAAGCTGGCACAAGGACTTTGATAGTTCTCACTTTCTTGCCCTGCCCTACGAGAGCAAGTGCCTCCGCATACACGGCCACACCTACAACGTTGACGTGGAAATATGGGGCGAGCTAAACGAGAACGGCATGATATTCGACTTCAACCACCTCAGCAACCTCGTGAAGCTCCTCGATCACAGAATCCTGGTAAGCGAGGAGTGGGTCTCCCAGAGGGGAGAAGGAAAGCTTATAATAGAGAAGAACGGGAAGAGGATAGAGCTTCCGGAAAATGAGGTAGTCGTCCTCAACAGGCCAAACGTTACTGCGGAGTACATTGCCGAGTGGTTTGCAGAAAGAATAGCTGAGAAGGCCGGGGAAAACGTAAGAAAGATAAAGGTCAGAGTATGGGAAGACCCGAGGAGCCATGCCGAAGTAACGCTGGAAAGGGCCTGACGGCTCTCTTTTTGAAGCTTACGCTGTCGCTTCCGCAGACGCGACTCTCAACATCACCAGGTAGTGCCAGCAGACTATCGCGAAAACCCCTATGAACTCAGCCACGGCAACGCCCCTGAAGTGTCTCCTGGCCCAGAGGGCGAGGATCCATGCGAGTGCAAATATCGCTATTGTGGAGTAGAGGATTTCCCTGTTTCCAGCAATTCCCATGCCAGCTCCAGCCATGAGCAGTCCGAGGCTTGCCGTCAGAAAGAAGGCCCAGCTGACGTAGTAGTGGGGCGAAGTCCCCTCCGGGAAGACTCCTATAGCTGTAAGAAAAGCCAGGCCGATGGCAAAGATTACAATCCCGGCCCTTTCCAGGGCGTTTCTGCTCCTCTTGATAAGCCAGGTCGCGTAGTATATGCCGAGAAGCGCGGCCAGAACCAGGGAGGCGTTCATCACCCAGTTGTACTTCAGGCCAACCCTCCCCATATCGCTTATCGCGTTCTCCGTGAGCCTCCACCAGCTGCGGTTTATCACGATGGCCGCAAAAACGCCACCCAACCCCACAATTGGAGCTAGAATTCCCGCCAAAAGATGGGAGTTCCTCATGGGACCACCCGCGGAAATTTTGTGAGAAAGAATAAATAGCTGTCGCTGCCGCGGATCTGAGCGTTTCGACAAGTTTATAAACGGACTCTCCCCACGGGGAACCATGAGATCCTACGCTTCCTTCGGCCGCGACGCTTATCTAATCGTGATTTACTCCTTTTTTGGCTGGTTAGGGGGCAATATGGCCGGATTCATAGTCCCGTTTTACTTCAAATCCCTGGGAATGGACTACTCAAGGATGGGCTTCATTTTCTCGGTCTCAACAGCCGCCCAGGCTGCGCTGCTCCTGTTCTCCGGATCCATAATCGTCAGGATCGGGCACAGGCGGAGCATCCTGCTGGCGCTCTCCCTCTTCGCCTCCGGAAGGCTCATCCAGGTCTTCCTGCCCGAGCTGGGATTCTTAATGGTGGCCTCGGTCCTCCTCGGCGTTGCCACGGCCCTCGAGGGGCCAGCCCTGATCTCCCTCCTGAGCGAGGAAGCGAGCAATGAGAACAGACACTACCTCTTTTCCCTTAACTCCGCCGTGGGGACTTTCGGGGCGGCCTTCGGAACCCTCCTGGGTGGTTTCTTACCGGGAGTTTTCAGCGGTGGTTCCCCTTACAAGGAGACGTTGCTCCTCTCCACGGCGTTCATATTCATACAGATGGGCCTAATATCGCTCGTTCGCCCGATAATCAAAAGGGAGGGAAAGAGGATAGCTTTCATGAGAGAAACTGCCGTAAAGATCCTCAGGTTTTCCCTTCCGAACGCCCTCATCGGCCTTGGCGCGGGAGTGACCATTCCCTACGTGGGCCTGTGGTTTAACAAACGCTTTGGCACCGGCCTTGAGAGCATCGGGAGCCTCTTTGCAATCCAGCAGTTCGTCATGGGGCTCGGGATGTTCCTCCTTCCGGCTGTAGCGGATAGGATGGGGAGCGTGAAGACCATAGTGGGTTTCAACGGGGGTGCAACGCTCCTCATAGCTGGGATGCCCTTCCTCCCGACCTTTCCCTTAGCGGCGCTGGTATACATGGTCAGGACAATCCTCATGAACATCGTCAACCCCATATGGGACGCCTTCCTGATGAGGTTCTTCTCAACGGAGGAGCGCTCCAACGCCTTAGCCCTTAGGGATCTCGCATGGACCGCCACCTTCGGGCTCGGTCAATACCTCGGAGGCCTCATATTCGACCGCTCTCTTACCCTGCCCTTCCTGCTGACTGGTGCCCTCTACGGCATTTCAATGGCAACGTTCTGGGCCCTCTTCGCGGGAGAAGAGGAGGGTGCCAAAAGTTAGAGCGGAACTATCGGTTACTCCCGATCCTGCCCGGAATCTCTTCATTGCTCGGTTACTTAGGCTCCAGGTGCGCCCTCTTTACCTCCAAAACGCCCGAGTAGTTGCACCCGTTCCACTTCATCTCGACTTCGTCAAAGACTATCCTCGCCTTGAAGAAGGGAGCATCCCTCACGAAGGTCTCGAATTCTCCGCCTTCCCCAGCTATGTGAATTCCATACTTCTCGTGGAGTTTGATCAGCTCTCCCAAGGCTTTATCGTCAATTCTCCTCCCGAGCCAGCTTTCGTCGAGGCCGTAGGCGGCGGTACCGACCATAACAATGTCAAAAATCCCAACGAGCTCGCGCATGTAACTAACGGGATCGCGGTGCCATGCGGGTGCAAAGCTCTCAAGGCCAAGTTCTTCAGCAACCTTATCAACCCTTTCCTTCTGATACTCGCTCGCCAGGGCCCCTGAAACGACGCCATCAATTTTTAACCCCTCGAGAACCGCTCTCATGTCCTCTACCTCTTTCTCTTTCTCGCCTCTCGTGAAGCCCTTGACGAGGGGGATCCCTATGGCTTTGGCCTGGAGCTCGGTGAGGTGGATGTTCGGGACGTGGTACATGTAGCTGTCCTCCCTCTCGCTCACCATGCTGACAAGGTACTTAACCTCAAACCCATGCTTGAGCGCCCAGTAGAGGGCGTAGTTGGAATCTTTTCCCCCCGAATACAGCACAGCGACGCGCATCCCGTGGCCACCGTAACACGGACTTAAAACGCGCTTAAAAAGGTGATGTTGGGGAGGCGATGATACTCGCAATTCCGGCGAACCTGGTCCTCCTGCCCGTTATCTGATAGCAAAAAAGTTTCATGAGCGAAAACTATTTAACCACTGTAAAATATCCTACCCCAATAAAGGAGGTGTAGGGAATGGTCAGGGTTGTCATACTCGGACAGGGTTACGTTGCCAGCATCTTCGCGAGCGGGCTGGAGAAGATAAAGGCAGGAAAGATTGAGCCCTACGGTGTGCCACTTACCGATGAGCTGCCGATTAAAATCAAGGACATAGAGATAGTGGGCTCCTACGACGTAGACGCGAGTAAAGTAGGAAAAGACCTCTACGAAGTTGTTAAAGCCTACGACCCGGAAGCCCCGGAGAGCCTCAGGGGGATAACCGTCAGGAAGGGCGTCCACCTGAGGAGCCTGAGAAACCTCCCGCTCAAAGCTACAGGCCTCGACGACGAGATGACCCTCGAGGAGGCCGTTGAGAGGCTCGTCAGCGAGTGGAAGGAGCTCAGGCCTGACGTCTTCGTCAACGTCTGCACCACCGAGGCTTTTGTCCCCTTCAATAGCAGGGAAGAGCTCGAGAAGGCCATTGCCGGGGACAGAAAGGACAGGCTCACGGCAACTCAGGTTTATGTCTATGCTGCGGCAAAGTACGCCAGGGAGGTTGGAGGGGCGGCCTTCGTCAACGCGATTCCCACTTTAATAGCCAACGACCCCGTCTACGTTGAGCTCGCGAAGGAGAGCAACCTCGTTGTCTTCGGTGACGATGGAGCGACCGGTGCAACGCCGCTCACAGCTGACATACTCAGCCACCTCGCCCAGAGGAACCGCTACGTCTTAGATATAGCGCAGTTCAACATCGGCGGAAACCAGGACTTCCTCGCCCTGACAGACCAGGAGAGGAACAGGAGCAAGGAGTTCACGAAGTCGAGCGTTGTTGAGGATCTGCTCGGTTACAACGCCCCGCACTACATCAAGCCCACCGGTTACCTTGAGCCGCTCGACGATAAGAAGTTCATAGCGATGCACATTGAATACGTCTCCTTCAACGGTGCCCACGACGAGCTCGTCGTAACCGGGAGGATAAACGACAGCCCGGCTTTGGCCGGTCTCCTCGTCGACCTCGTCAGGCTTGGAAAGATGGCCGTTGACAGGAAGGAGTTTGGAACGGTTTACGAGGTCAACGCCTTCTACATGAAGAACCCGGGGCCGAAGGAGGCCAGGAACATACCGCGCATCATTGCCTATGAAAAGATGCGCACCTGGGCAGGGCTCAAGCCAAGGTGGCTTTGAAGGCCTTTACTTTTTCTCCCGATAGCCCTTTAAAGGGAGTCACTCCCTGGAAGGCCTTGGTGGAAAAGGTGAATCCCCGTGTCTTTCCCTTTTTTGCTCCTAAATGAGCAATATCGCTCAGCTTACCTGCTCGCTCGCCGGTTGCACGTAGCTTCTCTGGCTTCACTGTGAAGTGACCGATGCTCGACTGGATGTCGGCTTTGATAATTTTTGTCAAACCGAAATGGTAAGTAGAGGTTTGGAGTATTCTTCTCTGGTGGTATTGATGGGAGATCCCAACACTGCCCCCTCCAGGGGGCCGGGTTACTTTGGAGGGGAGTTTGGAGCAGATGAAACTTTTCTAACACGACCAAGCTATGAACTGGCTTTCTCCCTGAGGCACTCACCGGGGGTGTTGTAATGCTCAGGGAGATAAGACGCGAGCTCGTGGAGTACATACATGAAACGACGGGCATTGACAGGGAGACCATAATTAAGGCTCTCCAAGCCGAGGAGTCCTTCTTTGTCATGCAGGTCGAGAAAAGCCTCAAAAATGAGAGGAGCGGGAGGGAGGAAAGTTGAAAAGAACGATGGCCCTTCTCCTCCTTGTTGTCCTGCTGACATCAATGGTGCCTCCCTGGGCCGTTAAGGTGAGAATGGTCCACGCTCAGGCTGAAGAGGCCGCGGATGTTGGGATCGTGGATACCGCTTATAAGGTTTCAGGGGGGGACATCATCATCAACGCCACGCTGAAAAACTATGGAGGGGCCAGCGGGCCTTTCAACGTCACATTCGAGGTTTTCACCCCCATGGGCCCACCTCCTGCAGTGGAGGTGTCTTTCAAGTGGGTAAACATCACGGAGTACCTCAAAGATGCGGTGGTTGCAGATGACGGGGACTACATCGAGAACGGGAGCGCGGTTCTAAGGTGTGACGACAGCTACTTAATCTACAAACTTCCGTTCAAGCTGAACTTCTTCGGGAGGAGCATAACCAACATCTCGGTCAGTACAAACGGCTACATTGAGCTGCTCGGCAAGTGGGAGGAACCGAATTTTGGTGGAGCCTTTGGTGTGCACATGGATGCAGACTACTCCACGAGCGACATCATATTCGCCCTCGATGACGACCTCGATACCAGGAACGGCTATCTGCTCGTGGTCGGCTTTCCTGACAGGGTGGTGGTTGAGTGGTTCGGTTCAACATACCGGGACAGGAACTCCCTCTCAAACCCCCTGAACTTCCAGGTGGTCATCTTCGCCAACGGGACAATAAGGTGGAGCTACCGCCTGCTTGAGTATTCCTCATATAGCTATGACCTCTTCACCGGCTACTACTCCAAGGTCACCGGGGAGACCGTCGGCTTCGAAAAGGCCGCGGGCAAAAGCTTCGAGCTGAAGGTTCCCTCTGGTTCTCCGACGGTAAAACGTGTTGAGGTCTCGGGAATGCCTGAGGGGGGAAGCACAAACGTCTCGGTTACCCTCCCCCTGGGGGAGTACTATGTGAAGATCATAGCGGACGATGAGGAAGTTCTTGACGACCCCTACAGGGGTGATAACATAGCGGAGCTCGGGATATGGCCAGGGGACTACTGGGTGGAGAGCGCGACCATCGGAGAGGTCACGCCTGGCAAGTGGGTGGATATCAACTTCACGGTCAGGAGCACATCGAAGAACCCCCGCGCAGTGGTTGAGCTCCTGCGGGACGGAAAGGTCGAGGGACGGTGGAATCTTTACGGGAAGGATTTCAAAAACGGTACCGCCTCTGGAAGGGTAAGCTGGTTCGCCCAAGGAGGGAACTATAACCTCGCACTTGTTGTGAGGGCAGACTTGGACATCAACGAAACGAACAACGCCTATTTCCTCGGGGAATACAACCTCCCACTGCCCAACTTCAGGATAGCTAACTACACGATCAGACTCCCCGATTGTCTCGGTGAGAGGGCGCTCATTCTGGTCAACGTCACCAACGATGGAGGGGCTAACTGGAGCTGGGTTGATGTAAGGGCCTCGGTTCTCTACGGGGACAACACAACGGTGAGCTACCTCAAGACGATCTCGCTGAACGCTGGAGAGACTAAAGAGGTAACCCTGGGCTTAGATGTGAAGCCGGGCAACGTTACGGGAGTCAGGATAGAGATTGACCCCTACGAAAAAGTCGTGGAGTCAAATGAGAGCGACAACTCCCTCACAGTTCCCGTATCAAGAACCTACGAAAAACCTGATTTCACAGTCTCATCCATTGAAGTCCCGGCGAACGTCTCCACCGGAAACACCTACCAAGTGAATGCCACCATCGAAAACCTCGGCGGCTGCTATGCCGGAAACGTCAGGGTGAACCTCTACGAGAACGACTATTACGAGAGCTACGCCTACACGACGGTCAACGGTTCCACCAGGGTTTCTCTTGGGTGGACGCCTTCTTATGTCAGTGAGATAAACCTAACGGTTATCGTTGACCCGTACAACTACATTCCCGAGCTGAACGAGGACAACAACGAGCTGACAAAGACCGTTTTTGTGAGCGGTCCAGACTTAGTGATAACGAAGGTCACGCTTTTGAACTTCGATGGGATTGCAGGAAGCGAAGCCACCTTCAACGTAACGGTGAAGAACATGGGGAAGTCCTTCACAGGGGGCTTCTACGTTGGAACAAGGGGGGCGCTGGGTGATGATTCTGAGTATATCTCAGGCGGCCTTGCCGAAAACGAGAGCAAGTGGGTGATCCTTAGGCCGATCCTCAACGGTGGCAGCTACAACCTCACGTTCAAGGCGGACGTTTACAGCTACATTCCCGAGCTGAACGAGAGCAACAACGAGTACAAATTCCCCATCGGCGTGCCCCTTCCTGATTTTGTTGTAACAAACGTGAGCATGCCCACCAACACCGTTGGCTACGTTATCTTTAAAGTGAACATTACAAACCTGGGGGCGCCATACAACGTTACGCAATATTCCGTACCGGTCCTCTTCAAACTGCCATGGGGCACTTACACCAGCTACATCAACAGGTACACCGTTGGGAACCTCTTTGAGAGCGGGGAGAGCGCTTTACTGCAGTTCTCCGTGGTTGTGTACCCGCCCGGGGGCACAGTTAACGTTACGGTGAACTCGAATGGCAGAATAGCCGAGGCCTCTTCGGATAACTCCAAGGTCTTCAACTACACCACCGGCTATCCCGACTTCGTGCCAGGGCTGATCCTCTCCGAGGGCTTTAAAGCTGGGGATAACGTTATCGTAACGGTGGTGGTGTTCAACAGGGGAAACGCCACCTTCAACGGCACTGGGGGCCCAGGACTGTCCGTGCACCTGAATCACACGACGGAGGTTGGGGGATCTCAATCGTACTTCACCCTTTATGGGCTGATTCCACCGGGAGGAAACCTGACAAGGACGGCAACGATCAATGCCCAGGGCGGCCTGAACACCATAACAGTAAAACTCGACCACTCAAACACCTGGGCGGAGCTGAACGAGAGCAACAACGTTGACTCGGTGAGCTTCACCCTTGAGAAGCCCGACTTCGCGATAACGGGACTCTCTGTTCCCGGTGAGGTTCTCAACGGCTCGGCCTACCTCTGGAAGGGTTACGAGATAAGGGTGAACGTGACAAACCTCGGTGGGGACTTCGGAGGCACACTCGCCGTTTTCCTCTACGAGGATGACCATTACGAGTCCTCAGACTTGATAAGTGGTCTTGCTAGGGGTGAGACCAAAACCGTGACCCTCTACTACTACCCCGACCCGGGAAGCCACGACGTAACGGTCATTGTCGACGGATCCAACTGGTGGGCCGAGGGCCGCGAGGATAACAACAGGAGAACCTTCCAGACGTCCTTTGGACTGCCGGAACTCCAGCCCCTCGGCGTGACGTGGGAACCCTACAACTTCACCTCGGGTGAGAACGTCAGGTTTACGGTCTACACCACGAACCTCGGGCAGGCCTTCTACAGGAGCTTCTCGACGAGGTTAGAGATCTGGAACGGAACGAGCAGGATAGCCTACGGCTGGGCGTATCCATCCGACTGGTATTTTGACCCAAACGCCACAAAGACCCTCACGTGGACGTGGTACAACGCCAGGCCAGGCAACCTGACGGTTAAGGTAATCGTGGACTATTACAACGACATTCCCGAGCTCAACGAGAGCAACAACGAGTACACGGCATACTTAGGCTCGATCGGGACGCCGGACTTCGAGCTCGAGAACCTGAGCGTCGGTGAGCTCGCCTACGGAAAGTGGGTCGACGTAAACGTCACTCTAAGGAACCTCGGCCAGGCCCTCTACAGGCCCTTCAGCGTGCTCTTCAACATCAGCGGGGAACTCTACTACAGAACCGTCTACGGCATCGGCGCAAACGGGTCAGTTGGGCTGAACTTCAGGTGGTACGCCGATAGAGTTGGGGAGGTATTGATTACCGTAAAGGCCGATCCGGGCAACGGGATAATAGAATCCGACGAGAGCAACAACGAGGTTTCCTGCAGCTATTACATCGAGCCCCCCGACTTAACGATAAGCTCCTACGAGTGGGTTCAGGCTGATTTGGCGAAGGGCTACCTCACCTACCGCGTGAACGTCACGAACCTCGCCGGAGACACCTATAGGGGCTTCTACGTGGCCCTCTATGTAGACGGGGAGTTCAAGGGGGAGGTCTGGGTCAGCTCGCTTATGGATAGCAAGACCGTTGAAAAAACAATCTCCTGGCGCTTCAACGTCGGCGGAACCCACGAGGTGAAGCTCGTCGTTGATCCCTGGAACTACATCCCGGAGAGCGACGAAACGAACAACGAGGTCAACACTGAAGTTACTATCGAACTGCCCGACATCGTGGTTACCTCCATAAGCACCCCGGAGATGCACGCCAATGCTTTCTTCCTGGTAAACATAACCGTTAGAAACGTCGGAAACCAGGACATCGGGAGGGGCTTCCCGGTTGTGGTCTACCAGGACGGCAGATATCTCGGATGGGCATGGGTTGGCTCTCTCCCCGCCGGAGGCGAGGCGAACGTTACCGTCTGGATAAGGCCCTATCCGGGCGATTCAACGCTGAAGGCCATTGCAGACTCGGGGAACTACGTTGTAGAGGTCAACGAGACCAACAACGAGTACTCTATTTCTGTCCACGTTAGGGCGCCGGACATAAAGGTAGTCTCGCTCTCGCCGGGGAACTTCACTTACTCCGGTGAAACGGCCAGCGCAACGGTTACCCTCAGGAACACCGGCGACTACGAGACAGGAGCGTTCTTTATTGTGATTCGCAATGGAGTAAAAATCCTCGGGAGGGCCTACGCCCCGAGCATAGCCCCCGGCGAAGAGAAGAACGTCACTGTGGCATGGACGACCGACTCCGGAAGCTACAACCTCACGGCGGTGGCTGATCCGGAAGATGTCATCCGCGAGTGGGACGAGACGAACAACGAGGTTGCCGTCCAGGTCACCGTCCCTGCTCCGGATCTGGTCGTTACTTCATTCGCCTACTCAGGAAGCGAGGTCGTTGGGGCTTACATCAACTTCACGGTTACCATCAAGAACATGGGAAGCACAACGATGCTTCCCTTCCACGTCGGGATATACGCAAACGGCACGCTCGTCGCCGTGGAACTCGTCCGCGGCTTGGGTGGAGGGGAAAACGTAACCCTGACCTTCACCAACGCCTGGAAGGCCCGCTATGGCACCTACACCCTGAGGGCGGTTGCTGATCCATTCAAGGAGGTCAGCGAACTGGACGAGAC
Organism: Thermococcus waiotapuensis; assembly: GCF_055384795.1. Lineage (NCBI taxonomy): Archaea > Methanobacteriati > Methanobacteriota > Thermococci > Thermococcales > Thermococcaceae > Thermococcus > Thermococcus waiotapuensis. The sequence goes on from NZ_AP042429.1 coordinate 507,459, forward strand.
CAACAACGAGAAGAACGTATCAGTGACGATAATCGACGAGAAAGCCCCCTACCCTGTCCAGTTTTACCCGGCCAACGGGAGCTTCACCAACGAGCCCGCCGTTGGAATTCTCCTATGGGACGACGGTTCAGGGGTTGACCTGCTCAGGAGCGAGCTCGGGCTCTACCTCAACGGGAACCCGGTCAACGGCTCATCAGCCTTCATTTACGGCTGGCTGGTCTTCCAGAACTCGACGCCTCTCCAGGACGGGAACTACACGGCGGTGGCCACGGCATACGATGGGGCAGGGAACTACAGGACCTACGCCTGGAGCTTCGTCCTCGACAGGAAGGCACCGGAGATAAGGACGAACGTCACGGATGGAGCGCCTTACAACGGGAGAGTGGTTCCGGGCGTTGAGGTCATTGACGAGAACCTGGAGAACTACACGGTAACGGTCAACGGAAGGCCCTTCACTGGAAAGGCCATACAGGTGGACGGAACTTACACTCTCGAGGTTAAGGCGGTGGATAAGGCCGGCAACAAAGCCGAGCTGAGGGTTACCTTCACAGTTAATGGCATCCCGCACCCGCCGGGCGGTTTAACGGTCAGGCTCAACGGCTCCTACGTCGAGTTGAGCTGGCTCCCCAGCGGGGATTCCGACATAGCTGGTTACTACGTCTACCGCGATGGAGTCAGGTTAAACGACGAGCCCGTTGAGGTTACCCGCTTCCGCGACCTCTACTCGGGAAGCCTCAACTACAGCGTAACCGCGGTCGACTTCGCCGGCTTCGAGAGCGAGCCAGCCTACCTCTTCCCGGCGAGGCTGACCATAACGCCTGGAAAGCTCGTGACCAGCTATCCCGCTTCCATCAAAGTCACAGTTGAGAACTACGACGGCGCCGCCACCGGAAGGCTGGCCCTTGAGCTGGTGGATACCTTCGGAAACGTTATTGAGCGGCTTGAGAGGGGGGTCGAACTCTTACCTGGCAACACCACCGAGACCTTTGTTGCGACCGTTCCAGAGGGCCTCGGCTCTCTGAGGGCTTCGCTTACCGTCCGCGGCTCTTCGACCGAGGTGCTCCTCCCCGTGGGACCGACCGAGGCCGGGGCCCCAGAGATCACCGTGCACAGCCCGAGAACCGGTCTCCCGACGCTGGTGGAGGTAAAGCTGACCAACCACGGCTCGGCACCGCTCGATACTTCAACTGCAACGCTAAAGCTCGGGAACGCCACAGGGGAGCCCATTTCGCTGTTGCCAGTTCTAATGCCAGGCAAGAGCGCGACCCTGAGCTACCGGGTCGTTCCTGGGGGAAGGGGAACCTACAACCTGACCTTCAGGCTTGGTGGAATAGTTACCATTAAAGAGATCCAGGTCAGGGACCCCGTGGCGAACCCAGTAATGCTCTCCACCGAGGGCTTTGTCAAGGGTGGAAGGGCAAAGGTCTACGTAACATTCAGGAACACGGGAACTGCTCCACTTACCGTCAGGGCCGTTAGCGTTCTCGGGATGGAGAGGAGCTTCTCAATAACCGTCCCGCCGAACCTTTCCTTCTCCGCTTCCTTCGACTACGTTGTCCCGGCCGACGCGCCGAAGGAGATGGCCATCAAAGCAACGGTCAGAACCGACGTTGGAGACTTCACGAGGGTAGCCACCGTTTCAACGGAAGAGCCTCCCTACAACGCCAACGTCACCGTTGGTAGGGTCTTTGAGGCCGGTGAAGAGATCACCATCGAAGGCTTCGCCTACAACGCCAGTGGACTGCTCCCGAACGTTACGGTGAGAGTTGCAATAGCGAGGGGCGACTTCGTGAGGGAGTACGCCGTCATGACAGACGGAACCGGCCACTTCAGACTGACCTTCAGGCCCTATCCAGGGGAAGCGGGCCACTTCGTCGTGAGCGCGACACACCCGAGAGTCCTGACCCTTGAGAGGGACGCCGAGTTCGACATAGTGGGCATAAGCGTGAGACCGGACGTCTACGCCCTCAGGGTCACGAGGGAGTTCAGCGGGAAGATCGAGATAACCCTCGTGAACTACTGGGAAGAGTCCAACGTCTCCGTTTCCGTGAGCGCTCCGGCATGGCTAAACCTCACCATCCCATCGATCCTGACCCTGAGGCCCGGCGTTAACATGGTTGAGGTTGCCCTCTCGAGCAATAACGCCGTGAACGGAACGGCGACGATAACTTTCAGAACGACCCAGCTCGGCCTGACCATAGAGAGGAACCTCACGCTGAACTTTATCGTTCTCCCGCCCGAACCGATAATCGTCGTTGAGCCGGGGGCCCTTGAGGTTGGAGTAGTCACTGGAGAGACCGCGAGCAGGAGCATAACCATAAAGAACGTCGGCTTCGAGACGCTTAGGAACGTTACCGTTGAGAGCTCCATCAGCTGGGTTAAAGTAACGAGCAACTTCGCTCAGCTTGCTCCTAAGGGAGCCGAGAGCATAGCCCTCTACATAGTGCCACCCTCGAACTTAACTGGAACTTTCGAGGGCAGAATAAAGGTGGGCTCCTCCAACTACCGCGATGTTATCATTCCGCTCAGGATCACAGTGACGCCGAACGCCACCGGAGCTGTCACAGTCATAGCTATGGATCCCAACGCCACGAGGCTCGGCGGTGCAAAAGTTGTCCTCTACAACGGCTACGCCCACTTCGAGGGAGATACCGATGAGAAGGGCACGATAACTTTCACCGACGTCCCGATAGGTGACTACACCCTCTTCGTCTCGAAGGAGGGCTATTACACGGTGAGCAGGAAGGTAACCGTCGAGGCCGGCTCTGAGAAGAACGTAACGGCTGTGCTGATGCCCTCAATCCTCCAGGTCGAGTGGGAGGTAGTGCCAGTAACGATAGAGGACGTCTACATAATCAGGCACGAGATAGGCTACTCCACCCACGTCCCGGCGCCGGAGATAACGAGCTCCGGTGGCGACCTTGAGGTCTACGTGGACTACAAGAAGCTCGCAGAGGCAGGCTTTGTGGAGCTCCGCGGCCAGCTCATAGTTACGAACACCCACCCATACGTCTCGGTCTTCAACGTCACCTTTGAGAGCAGCGGGAGCCACTACATCGATGTCGAGTTCGCGGTAGATAGGATAGACGAGCTGAAGCCCGGGGAGAGCGTCGTCGTTCCCTACGTTGTGAGGATCTACTACCAGCGCTCGCCGCCGATGAACCCCTGCTTCCACGAGACCACCGTGCTCAAGCTCAAAGCTGGAGTTATATGCGTTGAAGAGGCCGGAAAGATAACCCTGGAGGCCCAGAAGGTTCACCAGATAGTTGTCAAGCCCACCTGTGAGGGTTGCTTGAAGTCCCTGGCACTGGTTGGGGGGAAGGTAGGGTTCCTTGTCCTGGGCCAGGCTATAGGGGACATCCTCGGTGAGATAGACGACACAAACTTGGCCAACACCATAGCTGGTGAGGCACAGGATAACCTGGAGAGCCTCTACGACGCCTACGCCGGGCTGGTCATGAACCCCACACCAGAAAACTACGAGAACTTCGTTGAGACATTCAACTCAGTCAAGAACAACCTCGCCCAGCTCCTGGCGTCCCCCTTCGCCACGGACCCGTTGCTGTATCAGGAGGTCTACAACCGGATATCCTCCTTCCAGCTCACAGTAGTTAAGGACTCCAGCGGCAACATCGTCGGCTTTGGAATGACCATAACTAAGAACCCGACCTACGTCTACGCCATGGGAACGGTGAGCGTGACGGACGGGCAGGTAACGGTTGACTGGGAGAAGGTAACTTCTATAGCGACCAGCCTGGTCTCGGGAGTGCTTTCAAAGCTCGGAAGCGTTGGGTCAAGCGTCGTTGGAGCACTTGACATCTTCCAGCTCATAGACAAGGTCGTGAGCGACATGACTCCCTACCTGGCGCAGGCGGGCATAAACTGCGGGGTCTGTCTGTTGCACAACAACTGTGCACCTCCGCAGAGTGGGGAACCCAGCGTTGCGCAGCTCATCTACTACGGCTCCCTCGGTGGCTACAGCTATGTCTCTCCTGGAGTTGGTGGCGACGGTGGAGGAGGGATCAGCGTCGGCAGGTTCACGTGTGAAGGCCTACCAACCGTCCGCGGGGGAAGTCCCGGGAGCTCAGGCGGGGGTTCAAGCACGCAGAGCTGTCCGTCCTGTTCCATCCAGGCCTTTGAGAAGGCCGGAAGCGTGGCAGGAGGGAGGGTATGCAGGGCCGTTCAGCTTGGTGAGGAGGGGGCCTTAACCGACGGCGGAGGCGGAGACGATCCTGGGAACACACTGCACATGTGCGTTGACCTCGTCATAACCATCGAGCAGAGGCTCACCTTCGAGAGGCAGGCCTTCAGGGCCTCGCTGAAGTTCACGAACACCAACGCCAACTACAGCCTTAGCAACGTCAACGTCAGCGTGCTCTTCTTCGACAGCGGGGGCAAGCCGGCCAACGACAGGTTCTTTGTCAGACTCGACGAGGAGAGCGGTTTAACCGGCGACACACTGCCGCCCCAGGGGCAGGCGAAGATGAGGTGGCTGATAATTCCGAAGGTCGGTGCGGCGGAGAAGTTCAGGACGCGCTACTACGTTATGGCCAACATAACAGCTAAAGTTGGCAACACGACGCTCGTCTACGAGACGTGGCCCGTTTTGATAGAGGTCGAACCCGTTCCTCAGCTTGAGCTTGATTACGTTATCCCGCCGAAGGTCTACGGTGATGACCCCTACACGCCGGAGAAAGAACCACCGGTTCCCTTCGTCTTCGGTGTCAGGGTCAAGAACATCGGCTACGGCGTAGCCAAGAACCTCCGCATAGCCTCGGCCCAGCCGAGGATAGAGAAGGCAAGCTATCCTGGCGTCTACATCGACTTCAGGATACTTGGAACCCTCGTTAACGGCAGGAAGGTTCCGAACAGCCTCACAATTAACTTCGGCGACTTAAGGCCCGGAGAGAGCTCAACGGCTGCCTGGATAATGAGCGTTGAGGTAACCGGCGACTTCACCTACTACAACGCCACCTTCAGGCACAGCGACGAGCTTGGCGGCAACGAGACGTCTCTTATTAGGGAGGTCAGGACGCACTTCCTCCTGAAGGCCTTCAACAACACGGCCAACGACGACGGCATGCTCGACTTCCTGGTTGACGACGACAGGGATGGAATACCGGAGAAGATACTCGACTCCAGCGGAGAGGACTACACAGTTCTGTCGGTTAACTTCACGAACGAGACAGGCAGGGGCTTTGTAAAGGTAATCCCGCTTATCAGAAGCTCTGGCTGGATTTACATGAGCGTCCCGGTGACGGGATACACGAGAGCTATGAGGAGCGACGGGAAGGAGCCCGTGGCCCAGTGGATCGAGGGCGAAAAGCTCCACATCCTCGACCTCGGAACGGCGGACTTCTACGTCCTGAAGAGCAACAGGAAGCCAGTGCCGGTGATAAGCTACAGCGAGCCACTCGTGGTGAACGGGACTGTGAGCTTTGACGGGTCTCTGAGCTACGACCCCGACGGAAAGGTCGTGAGGTACCTCTGGCGCATAGGCAACGAGACCTTTGATGGTGTTAGGGTCGACTACACCTTCACAGAGCCAGGCGTCTACAACGTCACCCTAACTGTATGGGACGATGAAGGGGCCAACGCCTCGGTAACCAGGCAGATCAGGGTCTACGGAGGGGCTTCCTTTGCAGTTAGCCTGAGAATAAGCCCGGAGTGGGGAGTGATACCCTTCAACGTCTCCGTTTACCTCAACGTGACCAACCTCGGTGATGCTCCGGGAACCTACAACGCCACCCTCTACCTCGACGGGAGCCCGGTGGCATGGAGCGTTTCGGTGATCGAACCGGGTGAGAGCAGACTCTTCGCCTTTACCCTGGGGATAAACGGGGCCGGCGAGCACACCATCAGAGTGAACAACCTTAGCGCAGTCGTTAGGGGCTACCTCAACGTGAGCTTTGCCAAAAACGAGAGCTATGCTTTCAGCAGGGACTTTGGCTTCTACAACACAACCTCATGGGAGCCATTCAGGAGAGACTTCGAAGAGTGGAGCACGGAGATTCTCTCCACGGTAAGCGTCTCAACGGAGGGCTTTGACGAGGTGTTCAGCGTTAGCTTGGGGAACTGGAGCCTCCTAAGCTGGAGCGAGGATCTTGCAATAGGCTCGCAGACGGGCTGGATAAACGCGACCTACTTGAGGACGGTTGTGATAAGGGGCCTCATTGGCTACAACATGACGACCCTCTATCTCCACCAGGTCGTTAACCTGTTCGCCCATGCGGGCCACATCCATGACTCAGAACCGCCGAAGATAACCATACTCTATCCAAAGGCCACGGTATACGGGTCGAACGTTACTGAGATAAGGGTCAACGTGACGGATGAATCGGAGATAGCCTGGGTTAGGGCCGAGATAGACGGCATTCCCTACAGCTTGGCATTCGTTGATGGAGTTTGGGTCGCCAAAGTGAGCATAGGCGAGGGGTGGCACGAACTCATTGTTATGGCCTCGGACGTCTGGGGCAACGTTGGAAAGGCGAGCCTTAACTTCACGGTGAACACCAGCATCAGGGTACAGTACATCAACGGAACTGAGGTTATCACTATACCGGGCGAACTTGAGAGCGACGTCCAGGTATCAAACGAGACCGTCACAGTCACGGTTGTTGGAGCCGGATGGAGGGCAGTGTTTAATTTGCCGAAGAGCCAGAGACTCTTCATCGATGAGAGAATCTTTGATAGGCCATGGCTCCTGGTCAGAAGTTCGGCCGAACTTGAACGGGTCGAGGATATATCAAGGGACATAAACGACGCAGGTGAACGCTCTGTAATTCGGCTGGTGAGGGCGAAGATAAAGGGCGAGGAAGACGGATACGCAGTACTCATGGTTCCGAGAAGAGGCATGAAGGTTGCCGGTGTTCTCGTCTGGAAGGAAGGCACTTCATATCCGTTAGACACCAACCCGAACAGGAGTGTTGGATACTACGGAATTCTGGGGGACTACGTCTACGTCGTCACCTACGGGGAGTCGGTGGTCAAGATCCTGATGAAGAAAGACAGCGGGTCGAATACTGAGGCGAGCTCTCCGAGGTCCTACTGGGGCGTCTACTTCAATATATTCGAGGGCCTCAGGGATATGCTCCCCAGGGCCACCGGGAGAACCTCCGGCGGGATGTGTGGCACTACCGCTGCAATCCGGAGCCGGTTATGGCATGGAGTGCACACGGAAAAGATCCATATGCACACACTGGAACCTGGGGAAGGGGTCTGAACCTGCCCCTTTCTCTTTTCTTGAAAGGCTTCTCAGGTGGCTGGATTCAATGATCCTGGCCAACTACCAGCGGAGGGCATTTAAGGTTCAATACCCAAAACCTCACCATGGAGACTGCCAGAAGAATCCTCCTCGTCACGGGCAGGCTTGCCGAGCCGCTCGTGAGGAAGTACGGTAAAGGTTGCGACGTCTTTGTAACCCCGGTCAGCGTTGCGGCCTTCCTCACGCCGGAGCTTATAGCTCACTACCTCAAAAAGGCCGGGATCAGGAGTGAGGACTACGACTTAATCTTAATCCCCGGCCTCGTCCGCGGTTCTGCCCAGATCATTGAAGACGAGCTCGGAATCCCTGCATTCAAGGGGCCGAGGAACGCGATGGACTTGCCGCAGACCCTCAAGGCATTAAGCGAGGGCTTCAGGCTGAGCAAGGAAAAACCAGCGGATGAGCTTTTCTCGGTCGATGCGCTCAAGAAGGTTGAAGACATAAGGAACAGAACCCGGAACAGGGCCTACATTGAGGAAGCCCTGAAGAGGCCCTGGAATATTCTCATAGGCAACCTTCCCGCCGGCAGGGACTTTCCGGCCAGGATACTCGGTGAAGTTGTTGATTCCCCAAAGCTCGGCGTTGAAAAGACCGTCGAGAGGGCCCTCTACTACCTCCGCGAAGGGGCCGATATAGTCGACATCGGCATGGTTTCTGGAGAGACCAACCTCGACTTCATTGAGGAAATCCCGGAGATCAGGGAGCAACTCAAGGAGAAAGGCTTCGACGTCCCGATAAGCTTCGACTCTCTCAACACCGCCGAGATTGAGAAGGCCTTGAACCACGCTGATCTGTTCCTCAGCGTTGATGCTGGAAACCTCGAGGAGCTAATAACTGAAAAGCCCGTCGTTCTAATCCCGACGAACCAGAGGGAGGGCTTCTTTCCGACAAAGCCTGGAGAACGCGTCGAGTTTTTAGAAAAACTCAAGGAGAAGGCCCTGAATCTGGGCTACAAAAGGGTTATCATTGACCCAATCCTCGAGCACGTGCCCAATCTCGCGCGCTCCATAACCGCTTTCCAGCTCTACCGCGAGAGGAACCCCGACGATGTCCTGCTCGCGGGCGCTGGCAACGTGGTTGAGCTCTATGATGCTGACAGTGCTGGAATGAACGCCCTCCTTGCTGGAATCGCGAAGGAACTTTCCATAAGCCTGCTCCTCACCACAGAGGTCAGCGCAAAGGCGAAGGGCTCGGTGAGGGAGCTTAGAAGGGCGATAGATATGAACCTCTTCGACATGCCAAAAGACCTCGGCTTCGACCTTTTGCTCCTCAAGGAGAAGCGCGAGAGCGAGTGGAGGTTTGAGCCGGCTGAGAACATTATCGAAGCAAAGGAAAGGCCCGTCCAGCTTGAGCCGGTTTACTTCCGGATATGGGTGGAAAAAGGAAAAATCTGGGTAAACGCATACCGCAGTGCCGAGACAGTGCTCACCGTAACCGGGGAGGAGCCTAACGCGATAATAGACACGATTTTGGAGCACTTCGGGATAAGCCCGAGGCATGCTTTTTACCTTGGCCGCGAGCTGGAGAAGGCTAAGACCGCCCTGAAGTTGAGGAGGAGCTATGCTCAAGAGGCCGAGCTGTTCGGGGAGTTCTACTGGAGTTGAGAATAGAATAAAAAAACGTCTCTGAGGAAACGCCGGGTGGTTTTACTCCTCTTCCAGTGGTATCCCCGGCTTCCTGAACTGTTCGTCCAGTTCTTCCCTCCTGCTTTTGACCCTCACGTATAGCGCTTCCACCTTCTCTTTTCCTGGATATTTGGCCCTGAGAACCGTCAGGACGCCCTCGAGGAAGCCGAGTACAGAGACCTCTATGAAGTCCTTTCCTTTCTTGCTTTCCAGGCCTTCGTTTAGCCTCAAAAAGGAGTCGAGCCTCGCGACGAGGGCTTTCTCATTCAGCTCTTCGAGCAGTTTCCTGACTTCTTCAACTTCCGGAACGTCAACGGCCATTTCGTCACCCCCTATAGTTTAAGCCCGAAGAACTTTATAGCGTTCCTCTCCGTTGCCCTCTCAACTTCCTCCGGCTCCAGCCCCTTAAGCTCCGCTATCCTTTTAACAACGTACTCGACGTTCCACGGGTAGTTCTTCTCGCCCCTGTACGGGCTCATGTAAGGGGAATCGGTTTCCACGACGATGCTCTCAAGCGGCAGGGCCTCGGCCGCCTCCTTAACGGCAGGAATGTAGTCTATTCCCGTGTTTATGCCGATCATGTGGCCGTTTTCCGCTATCTCGAGGGCCAAATCCCTTGGTCCACTATACGAGTGGAAATAGGCCCTAACGCCGGCCCTTTGAATGGCTTCAAAAACCTCCCGCTCCGCTTCCCTCGCGTGGAGAACGACCGGGAGATCCAGCTCGACGGCGAGGCTGAGGAAGTGGTGGAAAATTTCCCTCTGATTCCTCCTTTCCTCCTCACTCTCCGCGTAGTAAAAATCTAACCCTATTTCCCCGAGGGCGACTATTTCTCCCGCATGCTCGCGGATGAAGGCTTCAACGTTCCTGACCTTTTCCCAGTTCCCCCTCCTCGCTTCGTTCGGCGCGTAGCCTAGTGTTGGGAAAATAAACCCGAAGTAAGGCTCCAGGAGCTCCCAGCTCTTCCAGACGTGGAACTTCCGGTATTCGGTTATGGAATCGACGACCGCTTTAAGGCGCTTCCTGCTCTCCTCCACGACTTCTCCGGCCTCTCCCTTGAACATCTCAACGTGGGCGTGGGCGTCTATCATGGTGGCGAGTTTGGTAGAGGGTAGAAAAGCTTTTCTGGCGAAGTGGCATATTCATTGGGGGAGTACAATGTCAAGCATACCGCCTGAACTCAAGAAATACATGGAGAAGGTCATCGAGGCCCTCCGTGATAGGCCCGTTAAGGAGGTGCTGAGCTACGCCATCTTCAATGAGAAAGAGGAGGTTGAATACTACCGCAAGCTCGCGGAGCGGGCGGGCAGGGAGAGTGTGAAGGTGTTATTCACCCAGATGGCCGACGAGAGCCAGAGGCACCACGACGAGCTCTACTCGCTTTTTAAAAAGCTTTACCCGGAAGAGGAGCCGGTGAAAGTTGATGCCCCGCCCGTTGAGGTAGCCCCCTTCTACCCGAAGTTCGAGACTGTGGATGACTACCTCGAGGCCCTGGAGTACTGCATGCAGAGCGAGCTGTTCGCCGAGGAAACCTACGCGATTCTTGCCCAGAAGGCAACACACGAGGAGTCGAAAGTCTTCTTTGCCCAGCTCGCGAGCATCGAGAACAACCACTACAAACGCCTAAAAAAGGCCTATGGCCTGCTTTCCAGCTTCAAAGCCAAAAAGATGCTTCCTGAGGACATTTCGCCTGGGGGATACCTCTTTCCAGACAAAATTAAGGCCCGCTACATGCTCCTTGACCTGATCGGAAAAGGACTTAAGCCCTACGTCTTCAGCAGGGATCCTCCGAAGAAGCTCCTTGAGTGGTTCAAGCGCGGTGATATAAACGCGGTCTGGGTAAGCCCAGCGCCCGTTAAGGGAGCAATGACCCCCAAATCCCTCGTCAACTCCAAGGAAAGCCTGGCGGAGATCATGAGGGAGGAAAAAGCCATCATTCTGATTGAAAACTTTGAGGCAATAGTCGCAAGTGAGGGGTTCCCCAAGGCCCTTGAACTCGTCTCCATCCTCAGGGACGTGGCCATGGTTTCGGGCTCTTACCTTCTCGTTCACGCCAAGAAGAACGCCCTCTCCAGGAGGGAATGGGCCATACTGGAGTCGGAGCTTGAAGTAATAGAATAGCTCAGATCTTCCGCGTCTCCCAGATCACCCTTCCGTCTTTCCTTACGACCTTCAGAATCCTGTGGTAGGGTATCTGGGCTTCTCCAACGAAGAAGTATCCGTGTCCGAGTTCTATCATCTCAACGGGGATCCTCTTGACGTCCCCGTAAGCTCCCCTGTGCTCGATGAGGATGTAGTAATCGCCCTCATTCTCCCGTGGGTCGTACTTGATCTTAGCCAAAACCTCCTTGACGGAGCCCTTCCTCACTGGAACCACCCCAGTATCTCCGCGAGGTTCCTCTTCCAGTCGTCTATGTAATTTCCGTGGCCGGGGAGGCCAAAATCAACATCGAACTCTGAAAGTCTCTCAAGGCTCTCCTTCAGTTCCCGGCCGTTTCCCGTGGGGAGGTCGGTTCTCCCGGCGGTACCTTTGAAGACCGTGTCCCCCGTGAACATGAGCCTTGCCTCTCCATCGTCCAGGTAGAGGCAGGAGCTTCCGGCGGTGTGGCCGGGGGTGTGGATAAGCTCGAGCTCCAGAGAGCCGATTCTGACCTTGTCTCCGTCTTTTAGCCTTAAATCCACCCTCTGCGGCTCAAACTTTCGCCCGTAGTAATAGGCAAGGATAACGTAATCGTCTCCTTTCTCCAGCGTTTCCGCCGTTATCTCGTGGGCCGCGAAGAGGACTTCTATGCCTTTTCCTTCAAGCCACTCCCTCAGAGGCCCGTTTCCCCCCACATGGTCGAAGTGCTCGTGGGTGTTGAAAATGATCGCCCTCTTTATTCCATCAAGGTAACTCTCCCAGATCCTGGTATAGACGTGCCAGTTCACCCCGGTGCCGGTGTCGATTATCAGCGCCTCTCCCTTGTCCCGCACGAAGTAAAGGTTGGAGTCCCACGCGATTCCGAGGAGCATTACCGTGTGGGGAGGAATCTCAACAGGCACAAGCTCGCGCGGGGGCTCCTTCACCTCCTCCACCTCCCAGAAGGGCTCGAGGGGGGACCGCCTCTTCATCCCGGGGGAGCAGTCCCGTCAGGAGGGATGAATATCTTCATCGCCCGGTGGACTTCCCGGTGGTACCTTATTAACCTTACTTGTCAAAATTTTCTCCAGCTCTCCAAGGACAGCATCGTAGAGCCGCTCGTTTCCCCTGAGCTTTTCCCTCCCCATACCAAAGTACTCCTCTCCCTCCCTTCCTTCAAGCCTCTCAACGGCGCCGAGGAAGAGGTAACCGGCCCAGCCGAGGGGGTAGTTGGTGCTCTCCGCGATGCGCACGAGCTCCCAGGCGTCTGTTCTGGCCTTTTCAAGCTCACCGAGGGCAAGGTAAGACACGCACCTGTAGGCTATTGAATCCGCGGCCCTCCTGTAGTTCCTCAACTTCAGGAAGTACTCCGCGGCCTTCGTGGCGTATTCCACCGCCTTTTCGTAGTCCTCAAGTCCGTAGTAGGCCTTGGCGAGCTCCATATAGGTGGCGTGCTCCAGGAAACGTATTCCATAGGCCTTTGAAAGCTCCAGTGCTTCCCCGTAGTAAGTTACCGCCCTCTCATAGCTCTCCATACCAGTGTATATGTCCCCTATGTGGAGCAGGACCAGTGGTTCCTCCTGGACGTCCTTCAGCTCCCTCACAATTTCGAGCTCTTTGAAGGCGCTTTTCAGGGCCCCTTCAACGTCTCCCCTGCGGTAGTCATACTTTGTCTTCTCCATGTAGTAGGAGAGCCATGTGTACAAATCATTCAGCTCTTCCGCCAGCTTCCTCGTTTTTTCCAGGTATTCTCCGGCACTTTCCATGTCGCCGAGCTCAATTGAGAGGTCAGCCAAAAGGGATTCAACCTCGGCTTTAAACACTCCCTCAAGCCCCGGCTCGGCCTCAAGCCACAGTTTCTTTGCCTTTTCGTAGAGACCCTTCTGGAAGTACACCATGCCCATCTCGAGCTTCACGGTGGGCTCTCCCGACAGGGGGGAGAGGATCCGAAGGTACGCCGTTGGGAAGTCGGTTATTAAAAGTTTCATCTTCGTTATCCTAAAGGCCACGAGCTTCCTGACCCTCTCGCGATCTCCGGAGGCGATGGCGTACTTCATTGCCCTGAGGAAGTCGGCTGGAGTTTCTTTCCCTGCAAGATAGTCGGAGTAAGCCCCGTAGTACTGCGCGCTCTCCAGGTTTGAGACCTCCCTCAAGAAGCCCCTCAGGAGCTCGTGGATTGAATACCCGTCCCCTTTCCTCTCGATCAACCCCCGCCTCAGGAGAGAATACAGGACGGAAAACGCGTTTTTCTTCCTGTAGAGGGCTTTAATGGCCTCGTATTCCACAGGTTCGTCAAAGAGGGCCAGGATGGAAAGCATCAGTCTTTCGTCCTCACCCAGCTCCTTGTAGACCTCCCCGAAGAGGAAGTCGAATAGGTTTTCCTGCCTCTTTTCCCTGATCTGGCCTTCCAGGAGGAGGTTTAACGCTAAAGGATGTCCCAGAGTCAGCCCGTAGAGACCCGCGAACTCTTCCAATTCTATTTTCTCCCCTTTCATCCTCACGAGCTCGTAAGCTTCCTCCGGCTTCAGCCCCTTAAGCTCGAGGTACGTAACCCCGTCCGCCCCAAGGTTTGGCTTTACCCTCGTTGTAACAACAACCCTTCCCTCCCTAAGTCTGGGGGCAAGGTAGGTGAGCATTCTGAGAACTCTCTCGTCCTCGCACTTGTGGAGGTCATCCAGGACGACGGTGCCCCTGGTGGCCTCAAGTCCCTCGGTTATCAGCTCAAAAACGTCCACCTCACTCCTTCCCCCGCCCCTCAGGTACTCGGTCAGTTCATCCCACCCAAGGGAGTTCAGAAAAAGACCGAACTGCCAGGTCAGGTAGTAAAAGTCCTCGAGGCCGGTGAAGGAATACCAGCAGGCCGAGGGGAAGGCCCTGGCCGCGAGAGAAGTTTTCCCTATGCCGGCCATTCCGTATATCACCACTACCCCCTTAGAGCCCAGGAGGAGGTCGAGCTCTTCCTTTCTCCCCACGAAGTTTTCTACCTGGGGCATTCTTTTGGGCCTCAGGAGGGTCTCATCGAACTCTTCTTCCCCTGTGTGGATCCTGATCTCCCCGGGCTTCAGCTCAACCCTTATCTCGCCCGCCTGGAGGGAGTACACCCTAACGTTCCTGTCCCCGACGCGAACCCAGCGTCCTGCCACAAGCCCGAGCTTCTCAAGCTGTTTTAACCTCCGAGAAACGTCAGTCTCATCCTTCTGGAGTAGCCTGGCGAGTTCCCTCGGGTGGAACGATCCCGATCCGAGTAGGGTGAGTATCTGGAGGTTCGTCTCATTTGAGAGGGCCTTCAGCAGGGGATGGACTTCCATGATTAGTTCTTTGTTGTGCACCTATTTATACCTGTCTGCAGCCGCGCCTTTCCCCTCTCAACTGGTTCATAAGGTAAAGCCCTCTCCGGATAGGGTTTTCGGATACTTATGGGAGTTTTAATGAAATACAACCGAAGAATATTGAGAGGAAAGAGGGGAGCATCAGAAGACGAGGACCGCGTTTATCTGCACTATCTCGGGGCTTATCGTGTTTCCACGGACGGTCTTCTTTCTCCTCTCGCCCCTCTCCTTGGGCCTGAAACCCGGGCCCGTTGAAAGGAGGATCTTAACCCTCTTTGGCCCGTGTATGTCAGGCCTCATGGGGAAGCCGTCCTTGTCGGTACCGCCCCTGATCTTTATCTTCGCGTTTCCCGGTATCTCTTCTCCGAAGATCTCGTTGAGGTTCATGCCGAGCTCGCCCACCGGGATCTCGTCTCCTATCCTCTTCCCAATGAACTTCTCGGCCACTTCACCCGTTATCTCTATCTGCTTCGCTATCCCGTTCTTTGGGTTTGAGAGCACAAGCTTGAAAGTCGCCATTTCCTCCCACCTCCATTCATCAGCGGGATTCATTGGGCCCAGCCCTTTCCCGCCACAAGTTCAGTGGGCGGTTTAAAAATCTTCCCCTGCGCAAATGATATAAACTTGGCCGGGGAACATCCGGATTACCAGTAGGGGGGAGTGACCATGGGTGAGGTAATCAGGGATGTCCTTGAGATAGCGAAAAAAATCAAAAACATGGAGATCCGCGGTGCTGGTAAGATCGCCAGATCTGCTGCGTATGCGCTCCAGCTTCAAGCGGAGAAAAGTAAGGCGCAAACGTCCGATGAACTGTGGGATGAGCTCAAAAGAGCGGCAAGGATTCTCTACGAGACCAGACCGACGGCGGTTTCCCTTCCCAACGCTCTGCGTTACGTTATGCACAGGGGAAAGATTGCGTACTCCAGCGGAGTGGATCTTGAACAGTTGAGGTTCGTGGTCATCAACGCGGCCAAGGAGTTCGCCTACAACTCCGAGAAGGCCGTTGAGAGGATAGGAGAGTTTGGCGCGAAGAGGATAGAGGACGGGGATGTTATAATGACCCACTGCCACAGCAAGGCTGCAATAAGCGTCATGAAGACGGCATTTGAGCAGGGAAAGGACATAAAGGTCATAGTCACTGAAACTAGGCCCAAATGGCAGGGCAAGATAACGGCGAGGGAGCTCGCCGACCACGGCATCCCGGTAATCTATGTTGTGGATTCAGCGGCAAGGCACTACATGAAGATGACCGATAAAGTAGTTATGGGCGCCGACAGCATAACCGTAAACGGGGCTGTGATAAACAAGATTGGGACAGCCCTCATAGCCCTGGCAGCCAAAGAGCACAGGGTTTGGACGATGATAGCGGCTGAAACCTACAAGTTCCACCCGGAGACGATGCTCGGCCAGCTGGTGGAGATAGAGATGCGCGATCCTACGGAGGTCATTCCCGAGGAGGAGCTAAAAACCTGGCCGAAGAACATAGAAGTCTGGAACCCTGCCTTCGATGTTACTCCTCCTGAATACGTGGACGTCATAATAACAGAGCGCGGCATAATCCCGCCCTACGCGGCCATAGACATTCTTAGAGAGGAGTTCGGCTGGGCCCTCAAGTACACGGAGCCCTGGGAAGACTGAGCTATACTTCTTTTAAATTTTCTAGCAGTCTTGCCTTCTCCTGCGCCTTTCTTAAGTGCTCCACGGTAACTTTTGTGTAAATCTGGGTCGTCGAGAGGTTGGAATGGCCCAGGAGCTCCTGGATGGCCCTTATGTCCACACCGCTCTCAAGCATGTGGGTGGCAAAGCTGTGGCGGAGCATGTGGGGCGTGACCCTGACCCCAGCCTTCTCACCGTAGCGCTTCAGGAGGTACCAGACGGTCTTTGATGACAGCCTGTCCCTCTTCCCCCTCCTGAGCTCGACGATCAGGTACTCACTGTCGTCCGTTCTGGTGGAGAGGTAAGCTTTTACCTCGTCAAGAAGGGACTGGGGAACCGGAACAACCCTGTCCTTAGCCCCCTTGCCGCCTCTGACGACTATGAATCCCCTCTCGAAGTCAACGTCCTTCTTCTTAAGGTTGCAGACCTCGCTGACGCGCAAACCGGCACCGTAAAGGAGGAGAAAGATCACCCGGTCCCTCTTCCTCGTTGGGGGGATAACCGAGAGGATTTTTCTGACTTCATCCCTGTTGAGGGCCTTCGGAAGGCTTCTCGGAACCTTTGGGGGCTTCAGCTTCTCCGCCTCCTCTTCTTCCCCCTCAAAGCGAAAGTATGCCCGTAAGGCCTGCACAACAAGATTTAGACTTCTGTTAGAATAACCCTCCCTCCTCAGGGACGCTAAAAACCTGAGGGCGGAGCGGGCCTTTAGCTCTCCACCCCACTCCAAATAGCGCTTCACGTAGTAGGAGTACATCCTAACCGTGTGCCCGCTCTTTCCCTCGAGGTCAAGATAGGTTGCGAACTCCTCAACTATCGCGTCGATTTCCCCATTTGACATAAGCTAGCTCAGCCCTCTCTGCCGGCACTTAGGATTGTTTCTTCTCCCGTTTCCTCTCTTTTCCCAGCGAGCTTCTCTGAGATCGCGATGCCCAGGTAGACCGTCTTGAGGAGCTCGTTAATGGCCTCCTCTTCCTCTGCGTATATGAATCCCTGCCCCACGAGTATCTTCCCATTTAGGCCGAGCTTATCGACTGCCATGGCAATGTACTCCTCCGGTGGAACCGGTTCGGCCGGGAAGAGGGCCCTCCATGCTTCCTCTATCTTCACGGGCCTCGTTCTCTTCTCAAGGAGCGCCTTGAGGCTCTCATTCTCCTGCCTTATCCTGAGGTATTCACTTCTGAGGTCCTCGTACCTCTTCCTGAGTTCCTCGTAGTCCTTCTTGAGGGCCTCGTACTGGCTGGCGAGGTTGTTATAGCTTCCCCTGACGTCCAGGAGCTCTTTCCTTAGCTCCATGTACTCAGGGAGAACCTGGAGGCTCTTGAGCCCGGCCCTCACGAGGGTATTCCTGAGCTCTTTTCTGACCAGCTCGACGTCTATGTTTTCAAGATCGTGCCCGAGGGGAAGCTTCATTCTCTCTATGTGACCAACCATCTGGCCGAGTTCGTTGAAGAGCGCCTCGGCGAGATCCCTACCGACCCTGTCTGCGTCAGTGGCTATTATGAGGAGGTCGGCCCCGGCGGCGGCGCTCTTGGCTATCTCAACGTTGGTCGTAGGGATTATCGAAGAGACCGTTATGTTGTACTCACTCCCGAGGGCCAGCCCCTGGAGGGCCTTGCTGATGACTTCAACGTCGCTCGCCCCTTCCACGAGAATCCTAACGTCGACTATTGCCATTCAATCCACCTCCATCGAATTTGTACACCAGTCTTAAAAACTTAGCCGCTAGTTAGATTTTTAAACGCTCTTCCCTACTGATTCCGGGCTGGGCCGGTGGCCTAGCCAGGATGGGGCGTCGGCCTCCGGAGCCGAAGGTCGCGGGTTCGAATCCCGCCCGGCCCGCCAGAATTTCTGTTTTGGTGGCCATTGAAGGGTCCTACGGTTAAGTCCTCCCCAGTATCTGCACCTCAACTTCAGGATCTGAGAGGAGTAGCAGTACGAGGGAGGAGAGCGCAAAGAGCGTTGCCCCCTGGGCCAGAACACCCAGCATCATCCACAGTATCGAAAACAGAAGATCAAGAAAAATCAGATATTTCCCCGCTGATAGAGACCATTCCGTCCCTTTCCAGAGCCCGATCAGTACCAGCAGGTGGAGGGATGTAATAAACACACCCCCTGCAAGTTGCAGTCTATCGTTTATTGAGAGCGCAGTTATTCCGCCAAAGTATGTCGAAATCATGAGAAATGAGAGGAAAACCGCATGTTTGGCTCCTATGGCTTTCATCGGGATCACCCTTCATATTTTCCCGCTTATAAGGAGTATCCCAAAGGCTATGAAAATAGCCCCCGCCGCCTTCTGGAGAAGCCCGTGGGGAATTATATGTCCAACTTTCTCCCCGATTAATGCCCCAATAAGGTTGACCAGGACGAGAGCGAGTGCGGATCCGATAAAAGCTTTTTCCCATCCGTACTTTGTTGCAAAAAGCATGGTTGTTATCTGCGTCTTGTCCCCCATTTCCGCAAGAAAGACAGTAACAAAAACCAAAAGGATTGCACTTTTCAATCCCGACCACCTCACAGCTTTTCCATTGCCCTCTTTATTCTTTCAAAGGCCTCGGTTAGGAGTTCCTCTTTTGTGGCGTAGCTTATCCTTATCCAGCCCTCTCCCTGTTTTCCGAAGGCAGTTCCCGGTATCACCACCACCCTTGCCTCCTCCAGGAGCCAGTTGGCGAAGTCCTCACTCGTCATGTTTAGCTCAGGGTCGATCTTTGCCCATATGTAGAACGCTCCCTTCGGTTTGAAGACTTTCAGGTGAGGTATCTCGGATAGGTGCCTTAAGGCCAGATTTCTCCTTTCGGCATAGGTCTTCTTCATATTTTCAACGGCTTCCCAGCTTCTCTTATCGCGGAGGGCTGTTACGCCCGCCATCTGGACAAAAGATGTCACGTTTCCAATTATGTACGCGTGGAGCTTTGTCATACCATTTATGACCTGCTCCGGTGCTATGGTAAAGCCAAGTCTCCATCCCGTCATTGCGAAGGTCTTGGAGAAACTGTTCGCGAGGATTGTGTTGTCCGGGGCGTATTTTATCATTGGATAATGCTTTGCATCATCGTAGAGGAAATGTTCGTAGGGTTCATCGCTCAGGACGTATATGTTATAATCCTCCGCTATCTGCCCAATCGCTTTGGCCGTTTTCTTGTCAAGGATGGCACCGGTCGGGTTGTTTGGATAGTTCATGACTATCATTCTGGTCCTTTTGGTTATCGTCTCAACGAGCTCATCGGGGTTTATCATGAAGTCGTTTTCTTCCCTCAGGGGGATGCGAAGGATTCCAGCCTCTGAAATCTTTGCATCCTCAACGTAACAGACGAAAGCCGGATCCGGGATTATGACATCATCCCCCGGCTCCAGAAGGGATTCGAAGGCCAGATATGTGGCTTCGTAAGCACCGGCCGTGACTATTACGTTGTTGGGGTCGACATCAACCTGGTAGAATTCCCTGTAATATTCCGCAATTGCCTCCCGTAATTCGGGTATCCCTGCGTTCGGAGTGTAATGGGTGTAGCCTTCGTCAAGAGCCCTTTTGGCGGCGTCTTTTATTACCTGAGGAGTGTCAAAATCGGGCTCTCCAATCCCGAGGGAGATCACGTTCTCCATTTTTCTTGCCTTTTCGAAGAGTTCGCGTATCTTGGAGCGCTGAATCAAGTTTATCCTGTCGACCAGGAAGTATTTCCGCTTTTTATACTTCACGGATACCACCCCGGTGTAACAAAGCTCTTGGAGCACTTTTATAAACTTAACCCGATTAATTGTCAGTTTGTCTGCGATTTGGACTAAAGGGCTTCAACAAGGGCGGAAATCTCAAAGTATTTTTTCGCCCTTTCGGGGTCGCAGTTCTGCATGGGTGCTTCTTTTAATCCCAGCTTCTCCAGTATTTCCTTGAGTTCTCCCTTTGATCCAAAGAAAACGAGGTAGTTAACGCCTTTTGTGAGCCCCACTTTTTTTATCGCTTCCTTTATCTGGGGTGATCCGGCGAGCCGTATCAGGAGTTCTCCTCCAGGAGTTTTTGCACGGTTTGTTCCCCTTTCGAAGGATCTCTTCGCCAATATAGCCGAGTGTGCAACTGCTTCAAAGCAGGGCCCGCTCACTGCCTGAATTTCGGATCCAAGATGAGGTATTAGCTTCTCAACTTCATCAACATAGACCGCAGTCACGACTATCCCGGGTACTACTTCCTCCATTGAATCACCCTATTTTCTGTTTCCGTGTGCGGCTATGTTATAATCCTTGCCTCCCTTGGTTCTAAAATAACTTTTGAGCTAGCCACATATATTTAAAAGGTTTTTAAGAAACATATTATTGGCATATTACCATGCGACCGCAAAGTATTTAACTAATTAAACCACCAACTAAAGTAGTGACTGCTCCACAGGGTGATACATCTCATGCCAAAAATGCGCATAATAAGCGTTCAGCTCCCCCAGAGTTACATAAATGCCATGGACCAGCTCGTAAGGAGGGGGCTTTACCCCAATAGAAGCGAGGTGATTCGCACGGCCCTCCGGGAATTCCTCAAGAGAGAGCTCAACTCAGAGATCCCAGAGGACGAGGTTCCCGGATACATCATAAAGTGAACTTCCGTCTTTAGATCTGGAGGGGGTAGAGAGGATGGTGTTTAAACTCCTGGAACAGGCCGGGATTAAACTTGATTTGGAGGATGAAAAAAAGGTAGAGAAGAAGCAGGATTTCGCTGGTGAGGAGTTTGATGAGGACCTCATAAAGATTTCAATTGTGGGTGTCGGTGGCTCCGGAAACAACACCATAACGAGGCTTTATGAGTTGGGTGTTGAGGGGGCGGAGTTAATAGCGATGAATACTGATGCCCAGGCCCTCAGGCACGCTAAGGCCCACAAGAAGCTTCTCCTCGGAAAGGAAATAACCCAGGGTAAGGGATCCGGCGGCGATCCAGAGGTCGGCTACAGGGCTGCTGAAGCGAGTGCCCATGAGGTAGCTGAAACTATCGGTGATGCGGATCTTGTTTTCATCACTGCCGGAATGGGCAACGGTACTGGGACCGGAGCCGCCCCAGTCGTCGCAAAGGTGATAAAGGAACGTGCCAGACACAACGGCCGTTTCAGGGAGCCTCTGGTTGTCAGTGTCGTCACGTTCCCATTCAAGACGGAAGGAACCGTCAGGGTGGAAAAGGCAAGGGCCGGTATAAAGGCTCTCCTCCACTACTCGGACACCGTTGTTATAATTGAGAATGACAAACTTCTCAAGCTCGTGCCGAATCTTCCGATAAACGCCGCCTTCCGCTTTGCCGACGAGATAATAGCCAGAATGGTCAAGGGCATAACCGAGACCATAAAGCTCCCCTCCATGGTGAACATTGACTTTGCCGATGTTTACAGCGTCATGAAGGAAGGTGGTGCTGCCCTCATAGGAATCGGCGAGAGCGACTCCAAGAACAGAGCTGTTGAGGCCGTCAAGGCCGCCCTTGAGAACAAGATGCTCGACGTTAAGTTTGGAAGCGGTAACAAGGCCCTGGTTCACTTCACCGTTGGTCCGGACGTTAACCTCGGGGAGATCAACGAGGCAATGGAGGTAGTCTACAGCAACCTCGGCGCCAAGTCCGAAATAAAGTGGGGTGCCAGGGTAGACGAGGACATGGGTAAGGTCGTCAGGGCAATGGTCATAATGACAGGTGTTGAGAGCCCGCACATACTCAGCGGGCAGAATGCACTTCAGACTGAGTCCAACGTAATCGTCCCGAAATCCGGGCCCATTCCCTTTGAAAAGAAAGCGACCTCCGATGATATATACAGGATCATCTCAAGGCAGGAAAATCCAGCCGGCTCTAATCCTGAGGCTGAAACCAGAAGGAGATTAAATAAGCTCTTTGAGCCTTACGAGTTCTGATTCTTTTCGCCTTTTTGTTCCCTTTGCCTCTACACTAACCTTCAAAGGAATCAGTCCCGAAGGTCGGGTGGTAGGATGGCAGCTGTGATCAGTGTTGCCAATCAGAAGGGCGGCGTTGGAAAAACAACTCTGACCTTAAACCTCGGTTACGGGCTTGCAAGGACTGGCAGGAAAGTCCTTCTGATAGACGTGGATCCCCAGTTCAACTTAACTTTTGGGCTCATTGGAATGGACGTCCTAAACTACGAGACTAACAACGTTGGAACGCTGATGACAAAGGAGAGCAACGTGGAAGAAACGATAGTCGAGATTACCGAAAACCTCCACCTCATTCCCAGTCATCTCAATTTGTCTGCCAAGGAGATAGAGATAATCAATGCTTACAACCGCGAGAGAAGGCTTGAAAAGGCTATAAGCCCCGTTCTCCCCGACTACGACTATGTCCTCATAGACAATCCCCCGAGCATGGGGATATTCCTCGTTAACTCGCTGACGGTCTCTGACTACGTTCTAATTCCCCTGGAGCTCAGCTATTTCGGCGTTATAGGCATGCAGCTCATGTTTGGCCTGATGGCAATGATCCGGGAGGAGACCAATGAGAACCTAACCCTTATGGGTCTCGTCCCCAACAAGTTCACTCGCCAGACCAAGGTTCCCCAGGCCAGGCTTAAGGAACTCAGGAAAACGTATCCAGATGCTCCCATACTCACAACGATCCCGAGGGCCATATCCCTGGAGAAAGCCCAGGGGGAGGGGGTTAGTATATTTGATTACGAACCTGGAGGAAGGGCTGCCCGTGCGTTTGAGAAGCTTACCAGTGAGGTGATCTCCATTGTCGAAGGAGAGTGAAGGTAAGATCCCCAGGCTTTTTGCTGGGTCGGTTAACGACCTGACCAGGCCATCTAAACCCCGGAAGGAGAAAGAAAGCGACGATCTCAAGAATCAGAAGAAGCAGAAAACCCTCTATATAAGCCTTGACATCAACAGAAAGCTGATTGAGCTGTACGGCGAGGAGGGGAGGAGGCAGAGCATAATAGTGGAGGACGCAGTTAACCTCTACTACTACCTTAAGAAGGCCCTGGGCGAAAAGAAGTTTGATGAGCTCATGAGCGCTGTTAGGAGGGAAGACCCCGAGTTCCTCCGAGATTATATGGGGCGTTTCCGCACCTGATTTTTGATTATTCGCAGAACTCTTCTATTATTCTCTCGATTATCTTGCTCGTCTTTGCCCTATCGCTCTTGTAGAGGTAGGGTATCCTTATTACTTCTGCCTTGATTCCGTTTTTCCTGAGCTCCTCCTTCAGTCTCTCGCTATCGAAGTTCTGGTCCGGGCCGATTGCTATGACGTCTGGGTTTATCTTCTTGACGAGGCTCAGGTCTATCGTGCCGGGGGTTCCTATGTAGACCTCGTCCACGTATCTAATCGCCCTGAGAAGTTCTGCCCTGTCCTCGGCGGGGTTTACAGGATCGCGCCTCTTCTGCGCTCTGACAGTCTCGTCGTGGGCAACTATAACAATGAGTTCGTCCCCGAGTTCCTTCGCATGTTTCAGAAAATGAATATGGCCAACGTGGAGGATGTCAAATACTCCGCCCACAAGGACCCGTATCTTTTTTCTTTCGTTCTCTTTCATTTCCTCCATTTCATCCCACCGTGAGCTCCCAGATCTTGTCCTTCGCGTGGTGGATGTTCTTGACGGCCTTTCCCTTGGGCTTTTCTTTCATGGTCTTTCCGTCCATCAGCGCTATTCCAATGGCAAGTGGCCTTCCGTAGTTCTCTTCGACCACGAATACAAAGTCTCCCTCCTTTATGTTCTCATCTGCGTCCGTTATTCCCGCGGCCATAACGTCGGCTCCATTGAGGATATGCCGAACGGCACCTTCGTCAACCACTACACGCCTCGGCCACTTCCTTAGGTCGTCCTGGCCGGAGAGCTCATAGAGCGCTATCACCAGGGGGAACACCAGGTCTTTTCGTCTTATGAAGAATGGTTTCCCGTTTACCAGGAGTATCTCGGTTGTTTTATCGAACTCGGCGACCTCCACATTATCCTTCCTGTTTAACATCTTCTCAGCTATCTCCTCACCGAATATCTCGCTCATCTCTTTGAGGATTTCCCTTACCTCCTTCTTGCTGAGGGGGTGTTTGACCTTGAGCTCCATTATATCGCCCCCATTAGCTCTTCATGTAATTCTCTGGCTTTTTCACGCGGATTCCTGCTCTCGTATACTGAACGGCCGACTATTACGTAATCGGCCCCGGCCTCAAGGGCCTTTTTTGCGCTTCCTCCCTGCGCCCCAACACCCGGTGTTAGGATTTTTATTTCGCCCCTAAGCTTTGAGCGGATGTATGATATTCTCTCGGGCCGTGTGGCCGGGGCTATTACTCCGAATGGCCTGACGTCGTTGGCCAGCTTGATGAGCCCGTCCACAGCTGGCTGAATGAATTCCCCGGCACCGGGATGGCTCATCTCCACTACAATTATCACTTCTCCGAGTTCTTTCACGGCATTTACGCTATCTCTTCCCGTAAAACCGTGAACTATCACATAGTCGGCCCCGGCCTCAAAGACTTTACCCGCTACAAGCCTGTTGGTGTTGGGAATATCGGCCAGCTTGAGGTCAGCTATTAGGGGTAAGTTTGCCGTCTCTTTCAGCTCTTTGATGATGCCCACTCCCGCCCCCAGAATGAGGGGCCAGTTCACCTTTATTGCCCACAGGTATTCTGAGGTTTCTCTGGCTATTTCAAGCGCTCTCTCCCTCTCGTACACATCGAGGGCTAAAACAAGTCGCTTCATGTGTTCACCTCACCAGCGATTTGATCTCTTCAGGGATCTCCTCTCCCCTGAGGACAACCGCGACGTGATAGGCACTTTTGATGGCATCTGCAGGATTCTCTGCCCAGGTTACAACCACTGTATCGCCCTCCGAAAAATCCAGAACTTCTTCGATTCTCCCCGCAAGCTCCCCCATGGTCTCTTTCAGAGGCCTGTTGTCCTCGGGGAATACTATTTCCTCTCCTTTTACCCTGAGTATCATGGCACCCCTTGCAAAGAATCTGATGGCTTCGTCTCTCAGGTCTATACTCTTGAATTCGGGGGCGTTCTTCACGACCAGGGCATATGCCGGCATGTTCTCCACTTCACCCACAAAGTGGGCTTCTGAAAAGAGTTCTTTCAGTTTTTTCACGAGTTCAATTCCCTTTCTGTTCAGTAAATGTCCCCTCTGGGCGGATTCTATGATGCCTATACCCTCGAGCTTCTTAAGAAGCGTCCTTACACTGCCCTCCCCGAGATCCAGGGTCTCTGCCATTGTCTTTCTGCCAACCGGTTCCATCAGCATGAATATCGACGCTATGAAGTCTTCGAGGGTGAATTCGGGATACGCTCCCCTCCTCCAGCTCATCGATTTCCCTCCAGAACTGGTATACTTATTCGTTAAAAAGATTTTAGCCCTCTGTCGGTAGGTGGCTCATCACCGGTCAGACGGGAGTAGATCTTCATCGGGCCATCAACTTGCCGGTTGTTCCCACCGATAGCGTTTTAGACCCTGTCTCTAAAAGCTTTTGGTGGTGGCATGATAAGGGTTGGAACCTGCGGCTTCTGCGAGGCTAAGAAACGATACTTCCTCGATTTCGATGTCGTTGAAGTTCAGCAGACTTTCTACCGTCTCATTGATGAGAAAACCCTGGGAAACTGGAAAAGGGAAGCTCCTGAGGACTTCGTTTTCTCCGTAAAAGCGTTTCAGGGGGTGACACACCCTTCCACCAGCCCGACCTGGAGAAGGAGTAACGTAAGGCCCTCGCGGGATGTTGGTCTTTTGAGGCCGAACTCAACGGTTCTTCATTTCTGGAGATTGACGCTGAGGGAAGCGGAAGTCCTTGGGGCCAGGTTTGTTCTGATACAGCTTCCCGGAAGTTTTAAGGAGACCGAAGAGAGCTTTGCCAACGCGGAAAGGTTCTTCAGCACGATCGACAGGGGAGGTTTTGAAATAGGGGTTGAACTCAGGGGGTGGAGTGAAAGGGGAGTAAAACGCTTTGTTAGGGAATTTGATGTGATAGACGTCACCGATCCTCTGGTGAGGGTGCCCCTTCACAGGGGGAACGTTAACTACTACCGTCTCCACGGGAGGTATGAGAACGGCAGGATCATTTACAATCACACCTACACGGATGAGGAGCTTGAAAAGGCCCTCGAAAGGGTCCTTGGATGGAACAGGGAGGAGAGCTTTGTCCTGTTCAACAACTCAAGTATGTGCAACGATGCGAGGCGGTTCAAAGGCCTGCTAAAGCAGCGTTTGGCGGGTTGAGTTATATCTCTTTTGGTGGGATCAGAACTCCGAATTCCGTTATTATCCCCCTGATGTATTTCCAGGGGGTTATATCGAAGAGGTAGTTCCTAATCCGGAAGCCCTGCCGGGTGTAAGATCTTTCCGTAATATCGACCTCTTCGCTTTCCAGTTCCGGGTGGATTTTGAAGCTTTCGGCGGCCCCGTAAAACGGTACCGAGTTGTCGTGACACGCCAGCGCCAGAGGGTACGTCCCGGCCTTGTTTATCAGCGCTCCATCCCGGGTGATGGTGTCAGCCCCCACTAAAGCGAGGGTTGCCCTCTTTGAAAACAGCCCAACCTGGGCATCGGTTATAACTTCAAAGGGAACATCGAGCTTTTCCAGTTCTCTGGCAAGGGCGATTCCTTCGTAGTCCGGGCTGCTCTCCGTCAGGATAACCCGGAACCCCTTTCCTTTTCTCCTGGCCGATTTCAGTATCTCTAAAACAGCGGATGAAAACGAGTGGGTTATTATCACTTCGTTCTCGTCGATGAGCTCGCTTCCTATGTTCCCGATCTCCCGCTTCGCTTCTTCGGAGAGCCGTATGAATTCTTCGGCCTTGGATTTTACGATGGCAGGATTGCCCGTTATCGGGATGAACCTGGTTAGGTTGTAGAGTGAGGCCATCGTCCTGTTGACGTTGATTATCTCCTCTCCGATTTCCTCCAGGGCCTTCTTAAGTTCGTCCCCTTCCATCGTTTCCGCTAAAAGGCGATAGGCTTCAGCACCCTTCCTGGCGAGCCAGCTGGCACCCTGTATCCTCTCGGCCTTCATCTCCTCTATTATCATTTTGACCTCGTCGGGCAGCATGTCCGAACACCTCGATAAGTTGGATGTCCGGTTTATCACTTTTTCCTTGGTGAACGGGGGTTTATTTCACCGCCAGTGAAAACAAGGCTTAAGTATTTTATCGCCATAAAATTTCCGGTGGGAGCATGAGAGTTAAGGTCGGTGTCAACGGTTACGGAACCATTGGAAAGCGCGTTGCCTACGCGGTCTCAAAGCAGGACGATATGGAGCTCGTTGGGATAACAAAGACGAAGCCGGACTTTGAAGCTTATCTGGCTAAAGAGAGGGCAATCCCGGTTTACGCCGCGGGCGAGGAGTTCCTGCCAACGTTTGAGAACGCCGGCTTTGAGGTTGCCGGAACTCTCAACGACCTCCTGGAGAAGGTTGACGTCATCGTTGATGCAACGCCCGAGGGAATGGGGGCCAAGAATAAAGCGCTCTACGAGAAGGCCGGCGTTAAAGCTATCTTCCAGGGCGGTGAAAAGGCGAGCGTTGCTGAGGTTTCCTTTGTCGCTCAGGCCAACTACGAGAAGGCCCTCGGAAAAGACTACGTTCGGGTAGTCTCCTGCAACACGACCGGCTTAACCAGAACGCTCTCTGCCCTACAGGAGTACATAGACTACGTTTATGCCGTGATGATACGCCGTGCAGCAGACCCGAACGACTCCAAGCGCGGCCCGGTGGACGCGATAACGCCGAGCGTGACAGTTCCCTCGCATCACGGGCCCGATGTGCAGACGGTCATTCCAATAAACATCGAAACCTCCGCCTTCGTCGTGCCGACGACTCTGATGCACGTCCACAGCATAATGGTTGAGCTGAAGAAGCCGCTGACCGAGAAGGACGTCATTGACATCTTCGAGAACACCACCAGGGTTCTCCTCTTCGAGAAAGAGAAGGGCTTTGAAAGCACGGCGCAGATCATAGAGTTCGCCAGGGATTTACACCGCGAGTGGAACAACCTCTATGAGATCGCTGTTTGGAGGGAGAGCGTCAGCGTGAAGGGTAAGAGGCTCTTCTACATCCAGGCGGTGCACCAGGAGAGCGACGTGGTTCCTGAGAACGTCGATGCAATAAGGGCCATGTTCGAGCTGGCAGAGAAGTGGGAGAGCATAAGAAAGACCAACCGCTCCCTTGGAATTTTGAAGTGAGGATTGAAAAGGTTAAAACCCCTTATCCTTTTTTTTCTGATGAGGAATATGGACGCCGAAGAGTTACTTATGGTAGCTGGTATCGCCATCGCGCTCGCCACCCTTTTAATGCCGGGCCAGCAGCTCAGCGGAACGTTTTGCGATGGGCAGTCCGGAAGGCTCGGCGACTACCTGGTGAGCGTTTCCAGCGGCTACCTGAGGGTCTCCTCCCAGAGCGGCGATGTTTTCGTCGCATGGAAAGATATGCTCATCCTCAGAAAGGTGTGGCTGGATTACACCTACTCCGAAGACGGGAACTGCTACACCGTCGAGATCCGTTACAAGGGGGTTCACTATATCTACGCCTTCGCCGCGGGGCTCTCTCTAACGGGTGGGGCGTTCTTCTACATGGCGTTTCTGAAGTACAGATGAAAAAAGGTCAGGGGGTGAATTCCCTCCTTGAGAAGGCCCAGTAGCCCCACAGGAAAAGCCCAGCCGAGACAAGTAAGCCGAGTATTGAACCTTCTATACTGCTAAACGAGAGAACCTTTTCATATCTGACGCAGAGCATCGGGGAAAACACATAGGCCAGGGCCGTCATGGGGACGTTTACGGGCCCTTCGCCGGGCTTTCCGAGGAGAACGCTGAAGGACATTGGGATCGCTGAGGTGATGATGAACAGGGTCAGGGTTCCGGCGAGAGAGTCGAGGTAAACCATGAGGGCCGTTATGAAGGCCGTGTAAAGCGGGATCTTAATAAGGGTTGGCACGACGAATTCAGGATGACCCTTCCACCACGCCAGCAGGGCCACACCACCTATGCCGGGGATAAGGCCGAGTGCGACGATGGTGGTTCTGGCCATGAAGACGGTTCTGGGACCGTTGAAAATGCTGAGCTCGAAGATCGTCGTCCTAGAGTCCCTGAAGACGTGGGAACCTATGAGTATCCCGTAGACGGGGAAGAATATGTACTCCATAAGGGATATGAACTGGCTCGGCCCGTCGGTCTTTATTGCGCTTATTGAGGTCTCTGCCGCGAGGAAGGTCAGCAGCAGGAGCACCGTTGTTGCCGCAGGCGGGAAGAGGCCCCTTGAGTACCATTTAACGGCTTTCCGCATAAGCATAACGCAACCCAGCCCTTTTGAAGCCTGCTATCAGTCCCTTCCTGAAGAGGTCGCTCAGAAACTCCTCGTCTGCTCTAGCTATCACAATCGCCCCGAGGCTGTGGAGAATATCGAGACCCGTGGGAAGCTCGGATTCTTTATCAAAGAGGGTAATCTCGTAGACTCCTTTGGAGAACAGATCCCTTCTGCCGCCCTGCCACACTATTCTTCCCTCCTTCATTATGATGAAGTAGTCAGCTACGGCCTCACCCTCTTCAGGATCATGGGTCGCTATTATGAGCCCCTTCAGCCGCGATATCATGTCGTCTATAACGCCAGCCCTGTAGGAGTCGAGGTGGGCCGTGGGCTCGTCGAGAATGACCAGTTCGGCGTCGCAGGACAGCGCCATCAGAAGATTGCAGAGCTGGGCCTGGCCGCTGGAGAGGCCATCAAGCCGGTGGTCTAGGAACTCCTTTATTCCAAGCCCCTCAACGAGCTCATCAACCCTCTGGCAATGGGGGTTAGCGCGGAGGGTCTCCACGAGATCCCTAACCCTGACGGGTATCGAAAACTGGGGCTTCTCAAAGGAATACCTTATCGCGACCCACTTGTCGTCCCTTACGTAGGGCTCTTTTCCATTGACCCTCGCCTCGCCCTCGGTTGGTTTCCTGAGACCGGAGAGAACAGAGAGGAGAGTGGTCTTTCCGCTCCCGTTGTGACCGACAATGGCCAGTCTCTCTGCCTCAGCGCTGAAGGTCACGCCCCTTATACCCCACACAGTGCCATAGCTTACGCCGAGGTTTTTCGCCTCAACCTTCATCCCCCTGCCCTCCCCGCTAAAATCAGGAGGATTATGGATGTTAGGGTGAAGACATACGTTATTGGAGCGTTATAATCAGTGTAGCTGTGCTTTATGGCCCTGATCCAATCCTGAGACAGCGGCTGGATGTTTGTTATCTGGAGTGTGACAGTACCATGCACCACCTGATAGAACTCCTTGAGTATGGACGTGTTAACATACCGGGGGAAGAATCTATCGAACTCAAATTTATCAATGTCAGTTTTTGTGTCGACTGCTGCACTGAAGAGGTAGTAACCATCCTCTGCCCTCAGATATCTGGCCGCGGGGAAGTAAGCACTATCATTGAGTTCTATGGCCAGACTGCGGTTGTATGCATCCAAACCCCTGGGTGCATACAGGTGAGGAAAGCCAAAGTATCCTGGTAAGAAATACCAATTAGGAGTCCCACTTTCATTGTAGTCCGCAATAGGAACAAGAGGACGGGTCTCGTTTAAGAGATAAACGCTCTCCCGTGGAAAGAAAAATTCCACCAGGGTCTCATTGGGTGATAGTATCAGGTTGACCTCATCGACTTTCTTAAGGCCCTCAGCCTTTTTAAATGGTATTCTCCAGTTCGATGGAGCCGAGTCCCTAGAATAAAGGCCCCACGAGGCTGATTTTACAAAATACAGGATTCCTGTGAAATTGTAACTTCCATTTTCAAGGGTCTCAAAATGGTAAACAAACACGTAGCCTGACCCAGGTATGTCCCCCGCATACGTAACATTTGCTTCCGAAAGTTTGTGGGGGGATGAGAAGTAGACTGCCGCATAAGAAATCACCGGATAGAGGGTTATCACGGCAGTGAGAACTAAAAAGAAAAGGGCAACGATGAGGTATGTCTTCCGTTTGGCTTTCATTCTGATCACCCTTCATTTTCATGCTGAAACAAGATAACTCTCAATTGCACCTATCGCAATGTTTTTCAGTTCATTTGCGAGCTGGTTTCCCCCGGAATCGTCCACAGCGTACCTAACCAGCAGGTATGGTCTTCCTATGGATTGAACTCCGATTTCCTTGTTAATGAGTGGGGAAGGACCTTCATATGCAATGCCCACTGAAAGTTTCATAGTGCCGTCTCTGGAGTTCCAAAGTGCATCTACATGCCACCAACCTGATACCTCGAGAGCATAATTTGAAGTTGAGGTATCCACAGATTTCCAGTAAGCATTGCTACCGGTTCCCGAGTGGCTTCCAAGGTGGATGTAGTTGTAGGGGCTTCCAAGCGGATCGAACTTTGCGACTCCATACTGGTTTATTTGGACATAATAGTTAATAGTGGCGTACACATATGCCTCAGCAAACCACGTTTTCTGCTGTATCTTCAGGGTCACGCTGCCGGGGATTCCTGCAGACACCACCGGGCTTATGAGTCCTAAAACAACAAACCCGAGGAACAACACGGCCAGATAGTTTCTCTTCCCCATTCGTCTTCCCCCTACAGGATTGCAGGCATTAATTGTACGTAACAAAGCTTATAAGCTTTACGCATTTCGAACAGTAAATAAAGCAACGGTCTAAAGGAATAAGTTTTAAGCAGGTTGTAATGCATTACACCCCCTACTTTCGAAAAATCACCCCAGAAACAAACCTATCCGTTGGATCACAAGCGCTAAAGCCCGAGCTTCTTTCTCACCTCTTCCTCGCTCAAACCCTTCGCGAGCAAGTCCTTCTCCCTGCTCGCTTCGCCCTTCACGAGCTCGATCTCTGCCCCAAGAAGCCTCGAGAAGAACTTCACTACCTCTCTGTTCGCCTTCCCCTCAACGGGTGGAGCTTTGATTTTGACCTTCAGGCGACCGCGCCACTCGTCTACCCCTTCGATAGCGTTCTCCTTTGCATTCGGCTGGACGTGGATGAAGAGTAGAGTCCCATCCTTTCCCTCCTTCAGGAACTTCATCTCATCACCACTCCCGGGTAGGTTAAGCCCTTTAAACCCCTTTACCTTAGCTTCCTCCATGAGGACTTTCATAATCAAGGCGAAAGAGGCCCATACGAGGGCGGATTTCAGGTTAGATGACCTTCCCGGGACAAGCGGGAGGATCGACCTCCTCTGCAGGGTTCTGAACTCTGCCTTTCTCCTTTCCCACGGCTTCAGAAGGAACGTTAGGGTCTGGCTTCTCCTCTACGGCCCGCCGGATCCTCCCAAGGCGATACGGTTTGATGGGCCTAAGCTAAGGGTCCGCCTCAACCCGGACGAGGGTAGCACGGCCAAGCTGATAATGAAGGCATTGAAAGCCGGTGAAGACCTCAGAGAACCTGGAAAAGAGGTTGAGGTTTACCCCGGCCTCTCCGTGAGCAACAGAACCTTTGAAGACGTGATACGACTGACCGTGAAGAACTCCGCGCTCTATTACCTCCACGAGGAGGGAAGGTCAATAGGTGAGTTGAGCTTCCCCCAGAACGTTGCCTTCGTCCTTGGCGACCATAATGGCTTGAGCAGGGAAGACGAGGCCTTTTTGGAAGGCATAGCCGAGAGGGTAAGCGTTGGGAGAAAAAGTTACCTCGCGTCGCACGTCGTTGCCTACGTAAACATCTTCCTCGACTCCCTTCCAAATCCTCCCTAATACCTCCAGACGATCTCCGGTGGAAACTCCCTCCGCTTGAGCCTCTCGAGGATTCCCTGAGCAGCTGAGCGGGCGAGGTCGAAGGTTCCCTTGTCTATTAACCCGTAGTTCAGGGCCATCTCAAGCTCGTCTTCATCGAGGAGGAAAGCTTCTCCGTCAGAAAAGACGAAGATGTCGAGGAAAAGGTCGAGCATCTCTAAGGTGTTCCCTTCGCGTTTTGTGTACACCAAAATGTCAATGTAGAGCCCCTTAAAGTTCCCCTCTTCATCGTAGACCTTGAGGATGTCATAGTTCTCCCCGATGAATGCGAAGTAGACCATTCCATAGCCGTTGTCTATAACTTTAACGCCCTTCACTTTCAAAGGCGCGAGCATGCCCTCAAAGCGGGATCTGGCGACGATTATGGTTCCAAGATCTGCTATTACTTCATCGTCCCGCTCGAGGATGCGGTTGGGGATGCGTTTGTAGACGAGGTGGATTTTGGCCGTCATTGGACTCCAATTTAAGTAGACAGCTGGGGTTAAAAAGCTGGCTGATTGAGTTTAACAATGGCGTTTTTGCCCGCCTCGGTTGGTATTTCTCCTCTTGGGGGCTTCGTCTTCACGGCAGGAAGGATGCCGGTGTTTTTTCCATTGATACAGGGCTATGCTCGTAGAGTTAATTGCAAAAACGCCACCATGGCAGGAAAGGGCCGTGAGAACACTTAAGGAGGATTTGGTCATGCCTAATCGAAGAGGGAATTGAGAAAATCATCGGGAAGGAGGGCTAGCTCCCGAAGATCAGCTCCCTCAGCTTTTCAGGAAGCTCCTCGACCTTCACCCTCATCTGCTCCCTTGTGTCGCGGTCGCGGATTGTAACGGTGCCGTCCTCGGGAGTCTGGTTGTCCACCGTTACACAGTAAGGTGTTCCTATCTCGTCGTAGCGGAGATAGCGCCTCCCTATCGTGTCCTTCTCGTCGTATATAGCTATAAAGCCGGCCTTCTGGAGGGTTCTGAAGATCTCGTAGGCTATGCTCTTGAGCGGCTCTTTAGCAACGAGAGGAAGCACGGCAACCTCAATCGGCGCCATGTCCTTCTTGAGCCGGAGGTAAGTCCTGTCCTCCTCGATGACGAGGCTGTTCTCCAGGAGCAGGTAGAAGGGCCTGTCTATGCCGAAACTCGGCTCAAGGACGTGCGGGACTATTTTCTCCCCTGTTATCGTCTCCTCGACCTCCCTGATTATGAAGTCTTCCCGCTCAAGCTCGTAGCCCTCGATTGTAACCCTGCCCTCCCTCTCAAGGAGCTCCACAAGCTCGCGCTTCTTCTCCTTGCCCCAGCCCAGTATAAGGTCGCTTATCCTCTTGGCGTCATTCTTGAGCTTCGGCCCGACGCGCTTCATGTTGAGGCCCACTTCGAGTCTCTTCACGATTTTTGGCTCGTCGTAGTGGATGAGAACCGTTAAGTCAGTCCCGCTCTCGCGCATGTGCCTGCTGAGGTCGTAGTCGCCGCGGTTGGCTATTCCAACGCACTCCACCCAGCCGAAGCGCTCGCTGTGAATTTCTGCATCCCAGGTGTCGCGCGAGTAGTGGGCCCTCTCCTCTGGAAGCTGCTGGCGGAACCTTATCTTCTCCTCCGGAATGCCGATATCCAAGAGAACCCGCTTGACCATGACCATGTAGTAAGCAAAGAAGGTATTCATGATGTAGCCCTTCCTGACGGCCTCCTCCGCTGTAATCTCCACCATTCCAAGGTTCTTGCGCTGGTGCTCTATCGGGTAGAGCCTGAGAACCTCGTCTTTAACCTCGTCGAAGTGTGGGTGCTCCGTTTCGTTTGGGTTGAAGAATATCTCAGCTTCAGCCTGTGTGAACTCCCTGAGGCGAAGCATTCCCTGTCTCGGAGAAATCTCGTTGCGATAGGCCTTTCCAATCTGGAAGACGCCGAAGGGGAGCCTGTCTCTCGCGAAGGCGTTTAAGCGTCTGAAGTTGACGAAGATGCCCTGGGCAGTCTCGGGCCTTAGATAGCCCTTCTGGTCCCCGTAGGGGCCTATCTTTGTCTCGAACATGAGGTTGAAGTACCAGACGTCGGAAAGCTCGCCCCCGCACTCGGGGCAGCGGATGTCGTGCTCCCTGATGAGCCGGGTGAGGTGCTCCGCGGAGAGGCCCTCGGTGTCTATGCCCAAGGCCTCTTCAACGACGTGGTCGGCCCTGAACCTTGTCCCGCACTTCTTGCACTCAACCAGGGGGTCAACAAACTTCTCAACGTGGCCACTCGCTATGAAGACCTTTTCAGGTGTTATATCGGGAGTTTCAACCTCGAAGAAGCCCTCCCTCTGGAAGGCTTCCCTGATTTTCTGCTCGATTTTACGCTTTATCGTCGCACCAAGCGGGCCGTAGTCATAGAATCCGCGTGAACCACCGTATATCTCAAAGCTACTCCAGGCGAAGCCTCTCCTCCTCATCAAATCCTGCAGAACCTCGTATTTGTCAGGCTTTTCTCCCATCGCTCACCACCTGAGACTGGAGTATGGCCAGTTCATAAAAAGCTTTTGGGAACGCTATCGTCAGTTTGTCAAGGAAATTGGGAACTGGCGGAGAGACTCACCCCAGCGCGAGAAAAGATTATCTTGCCGTTCTTTACACCCCCGGTGATACAGACTTGTACCCTCTCAGACCTAGGAGTTCCGAAAATGGGGGAAGAACGGAAAGAGTTATAAACCGTTCTCCTCGTTATCGCTATGAGCTTTGATTGTTTGGAGGTGCGTGAAAATGGCGGAAAGACCACTCGACATTATCCACAGGTCCCTCGACAGGGACGTGCTCGTGCTCCTAAAGAAAGGAGGGGAGTTCAGGGGGAAGCTCATCGGTTATGACATCCA
Source organism: Thermococcus waiotapuensis (assembly GCF_055384795.1). Taxonomy (NCBI): domain Archaea; kingdom Methanobacteriati; phylum Methanobacteriota; class Thermococci; order Thermococcales; family Thermococcaceae; genus Thermococcus; species Thermococcus waiotapuensis. The sequence goes on from NZ_AP042429.1 coordinate 542,914, forward strand.
CCTGAATGTTGTCCTCGCCGATGCCGATTACATTCAGGACGGCGAGGTCGTTAAAAGGTACGGTAAAATTGTCGTTAGGGGAGACAACGTTCTGGCAATTTCCCCGGTTGACATTGAGTGAACCCTCGTGAGGTGATACCATGGGAGCGGGGACGGCAGCAAAGGGCAAGCGCAATAAAACTCCGACCCACATAAGGTGCAGGCGCTGCGGTAGGAAGGCCTTCAACGTCAGGAAGGGCTACTGCGCCTCCTGCGGCTTCGGCAGGAGCAGAAGGATGAGAAAATACAGCTGGTCCCACAAATGGAGAAAGGGGAGAAACCTCTCCTACTGAGCTTTTTCTTTTATATTCCCGCACTCAGTAGATTCTCTATCTCCTCCCAGAGTCTTTCTGCGAGCTCCCTCTTGCTCATTCTTGGGAGTCTCTTGTGGATGTCCCTGTCGACGAGGATAACTTCGTTTTCATCGCTCCCAAAGGCCTTGAGGGTGTTGGCCACAACTAAATCACTTCCTGCCCTGGATATCTGTTTCCGGGCCTCACTGATCAGCTCTTCTTCATTTAACCCAGCCTCCGCCTTGAACCCTACCAGGAAAACCTCTGGCTGGAGTTCCTTTATCCTGCTGATGATTTTGGGGGCCGGTTCAAGTTCAAGGGTTAGAGCCTGGTCGCTCTTGATCTTTACCTTGCTTTTCTCCTTAACCCTAAAATCGCTGACCGCTGCAGCCATAACAACGACATTGTACTTCCTTGAGCCGAGCTCGGATTCTATGGCGCTCATCATTTCCTCGACTGTGTCCACTTCTATTTGCCTCTCGACGAAGCTTGGAACGCTGCTTCTGGTTCTTATCAGCGTTACCTCTGCCCCCCTCAGTTCGGCCTCCTCCGCTATGGCAACGCCCATTTTGCCGCTGCTCGAGTTCGTTATGAACCTTATGGGGTCAATGTACTCTCTTGTTGCTCCAGCCGTGACGAGGACGCGTTTTCCCTTCAGGGGTTTTGGGTGGAGCTTTTTGATGACTCTGTAGACTATCTCGTCTACTGACGCAACCTTTGCTTTTCCCTCCTCAAAACGCGGCCCTATGAATTCGATGCCAAGTTTCTTGAGCTTTTCAATGTTCTCTTTTATTATGGGATGGTCGTACATTGTGGAGTGCATCGCGGGGGCTATCATTATCGGCGTGTGGGAAAAAGCCGTTGTCACAACGGTTGTAACGGGTGTGTCGTCTATTCCGCTGGCTATCTTTGAGATCGTGTTTGCCGTTGCGGGACAGACGAGGATTAGGTCGGCTTTGTTCTCATGCTCTCCGGCCAGTTCTACATGTTCGATAAACCCGGTTATCTCTGTAACAACGGGATTTCCAGTTGCAAACTCCATGGCATAGGGATGTATTATCTTGGTTGCGTTTGGACTCATGACTGCGTGAACCTCAGCACCGTGCCTTATTAGCTCCCTTGCTAGCTTAACGCATTCAACTGCCGCTATGCTCCCAGAAATTGCAAGCACTATCTTTTTTCCAACCAGCTTTCTGCTCTTAGAGGCATGTATGAGTTTGACGTGGTGTAACATGGTACCACCATAGAAGAGTGTGGAAAGGAACATTTAAAACCTACTCTGAACTGGCTGTGCTCTCGGGGAGGACTTTACGATTATCTTAACCATGTTGGAGTCATTAACTATCTTGATGTTCGAGGGGTCTTCCAGGGTAAAGGGGCCAATTTGAGATCTCAGGATAGCTTTGATGATGTCCTCTGAGCACTCCTTTTCTGTTATGATAACAACCTTTGAGGGAACCCTCGGGTTGAAGTCAAACTCCATAAAAACAACAACGGGGTACTTTGAGTCTCCAATCTCGAGGGGAACCAGAAAAGCCTGATCAATTTTTTCTAAGTGTTTCTCGCCGTAAACTATGTGGACTATGCTTATTTCAACGTTCTCGTTGAGAATTCTGGCAAGATCGAGGAGGATTTCCTCCATTCCAACATTGGGGACTACAAGTCTGATTGAAAAAGTGCCCCTATCTTCGTTTAGAAAGAGCCAGCGAATAAAAATCCCCTTCTCAACCAGGAGGTTCATTGCCGGGTTTAGTGAATGCACTGGTATTTCAAAGTCGAGCTCTGGCATTTAGGTAACCCCCTGTTTTATTATTTTTGTTCTTTTAAAACTTTTGTCTCCCATCTTCACAGTAACAATTATGAAAGAAAGTGGCACAAAATGCACATCCCCTTCCACTCAGTTCTCCCGGAGGGTCGGACCTTATTTACAGCGGGGTGATTTAACCTCCATATTCAAGACGGGGGTGCCACCCACCCGCTGGATTTTTGATTTCATCGTATATAAGCTTTTTCCCGAAAATTGTGGGATTTTTAATATTCACTAAAAATTTTTCCAATTTTATGAAAATTATCCAAAATCTCTGACTGCGTCTTCTTCGAACTTCCCACCCACGCGACTATAACCGGCTCTACGGTTATCATTCCGTCCTTAATCATGGGCTTTAAAAATTTTGAGTTGAACTCAAAACTCCTTAATAACCTTCGAAAAGCCTCTCGGCCAGAAACCTTGGCAGGCCCGCCTCGATTATTTTTCTCGCCGCTTTTTCAACGTCGTATTCAACGCGGTGGAATTCAACGTTGTTAGGGGGCTCTTCTTCGGTGTCTATAACAGCGTACGCCGCCCTCCAGTCGCCGTCGCGGGGCTGGCCGATACTTCCGGGGTTTATTACTCTCTTCACCATCACCTTCAGCATCGGTACGTGGGTGTGGCCCACCAGCAGGTCGTCCTGCGTGATGTAGTTGAGAACGGCCTGGAACTCGCTATCCGGGAGCCAGGGGAAGAGATACTCATCAAGGGGCGCCCTCGGTGAGCCGTGGATGAGAAGGTAACTCCTCCCGGTGTCGTCGGTGAAGAGTTGCCTCACGGGGAGCCTCCTCAGGAATTCAAGGTTCTCGGTGCTCATTACCCGCTGGTGCCACCTCACAGCTTCCCTCGCATAAGGGTTGAAGCCCCAGTTGGCACCGAAAGCAACGGCGTTGTCGTGGTTTCCGCGAACGCAGAGGAAAGTCCTTTTCTCCATCTCTTTCTTCACGAACTCAACGACCTCGTTTGGAGAAGCGCCGTAGCCAACCAAATCCCCCATGCAGAGGATTGCATCCGCTTTCTTGATCTCTTTCCACACAGCTTGAAGGGCCTCAAGGTTGGAGTGGATGTCAGAGATTAGGGCGATGATCATGGCACTTCCCAAAACCGTATGGGAAGCCTATGTTAAAACACTTACCTGTGAGAACCAGCGAATGAAAAGAGGGAAGGGAGGGGCTCACTTCCCCTTCTGCTTTGCCTTCCAGTTGCTCCATCTGTAGAGCGCCGCCAGGGCCTTTATCGCCCTTTCCGGCTCCGGATAGGCAGGAATGCCCTCTTCGTTGAGCCTGTCGATGGCTTCCTTGGCCTCTATTCCACCGACGATAGCTACCACTAGCGGTTTCTTCCTTCCGCTCCCGTTGTACTCGCGGATGACGATGTTGGCCAGGTCACGCGGGTCGAGAACGGCCGTCTGGCAGTAGAGGACGGCTATGCTGTGCATGTTCGGGTTGGCCAGAGCGTCCCTGAGGGCCCCCTCGTAGCTCTGAGCTCCCGCCATACCGGTAAGATCGACCGGGTTCTTGTAGGAACCGAAGGGCGGCATGTGTTTTGCAAAGACCTTGAGCTCCTCCAGGTTGTCGTAGAGGTGCAAGCCAGCCTCTTCAGCGGCGTCGGTTGCCATAACGCCTATCCCACCGCCGTTGGTGAGGATGACGACGTTCTCGCCCTCTGGCTCTGGCAGGTTGCTGAGCGTTCTGGCCCAGTCGAAGGCTTCCCCAATTGTCAAGGCCCTGAGAACACCGCTCTGCTTGAATGCCGCGGTGTAAATGCTGTCAGCTCCAGCAAGGCTTCCGGTGTGGCTTGCGGCGGCCTTTGCACCGCGCTCGCTCCTTCCGGCCTTTATTATGATGATGGGCTTCTTCTTGCTGACCTTCTTTGCAGTCTCCATGAACTTCCTCCCGTCCTTGACGCCCTCCATGTAGATGAGGATGGCCTTGGTATTCTCGTCCTCCTCGAAGTATTCGAGCAGGTCGGCGTCGTCGATGTCGCTCTTGTTTCCGATGCTAACAACTGCGGAGAGGCCGACCTTCTCAAGTATCGTCCAGCCCATGAGGGCTATTCCCAGGGCTCCGCTCTGGCTGATCAGAGCAAGCGGCCCAGGGAGAACGTCCGTTGGGCCAAAGGTTGCGTTGAGCTTCTGGGGGGTGTAAACTACACCGAAGATGTTCGGGCCAAGGATCCTCATCCCGTACTTGCGGGCCGTCTCGACGAGCTGCTCTTCCACCTTCTTGCCTTCCTCACCAAGCTCACCAAAGCCCGAGCTGATGATCGGGAGAACTTTAACGCCCTTCTGTCCGCACTCCTCAACGACCTGCGGCACGAACTTAGCTGGGACAACTATGACGGCCATGTCAACCTCATCTGGAACTTCGAGGATGCTCCTGTAGACGGTGAACTTCCTTCCGCTGATCTCCATCTCGCCGCCATTAATGTTGACGGCGTATATCTTCCCCTCATAGCCGTACTCGACGAGGTTCTTCATGATGGCATAGCCTATCTTCCCCGGCTTATCTGAAGCGCCTATAACTGCGACGCTTCTCGGCCTGAAAAGGGCTTCGATTTTCGGGTCAGCCATTGTTATCACCCCTGATGACATTCGCGCTTTTACGTCTGTAAAATGCAGTTAAAACCTTTCTCTTCCCTTTTTGCCGATTGAAGGTTCGGCAGACGTTAAAACACTGAAGATGAGTTTTAGCCTACTGAAATCAGTTGGGCTGCCCCCGATAATCCGGAGAGCCAGGCGCAGGAAAATCTTTAAAAGCAAACCGGCAAAAAAATTAGGGTGGTCTAGTGGCAATACTACCCGAGCCAAAGAAAGAGCCAACGCCGCTCGAGAGCATGGCTCTTAAGTGGATGAACCTTTCCTTTGACTTCGTTGTGATAGTATTGGCCCTTCTCACGATGGCGTATGTGGTTTATGCGATATGCGACCTCGTTGGAATCATGTTTCATGGTTTTGACGTCGAGGGGGCGCTTCATGAGTTTCTTCTCGTCATAATACTCCTCGAGCTGTTTGAGCTTCTCACCCTCTACATAAAGGAGCACCACGTGAGCATGCGCCGTGTGGCCGAGCTGGGCGTCGTTGCCCTGGTGAGGAAGCTCGTGATAACCGTTGACTATAAATCCCTCGGCTGGGAAGTCATGCTTGGAATGGCCGCCCTGATATTCGTCCTTGGCTGGATATACGTCCAGGAAAGGCGGAGGGTTTCGGAAGAGGAGAAGTTCATCGTAGAGCACGGGCTAAACCGATGATGAGCCTTCCCCTCCCCGAGCGGTGAGGAGCAATCCGGTAGGCTGAGGCAAAGGCTAAATACTTCCCTTCCCTATCTTTTTCGGTGGTGAGCATGGGAGTTCAGATCGGTGAGCTCGTGCCGAGGAAGGAGATAGAGCTGGAAAACCTTCGTGGGAAAAAAGTTGCAGTTGATGCCTTCAACGCCATGTACCAGTTTCTCTCGACGATAAGGCAGCCTGATGGGACTCCTTTAATGGATTCGAAGGGCAGGATAACCTCTCATCTGAGCGGCTTCTTCTATAGGACAATAAACCTGATGGAGGCCGGAATAAAACCCGCCTACGTCTTCGACGGAAAGCCACCGGAGTTCAAGAAGAAGGAGATAGAGAAGAGGAGGGAGGCAAGGGAAGAGGCCGAGGAAAAGTGGCAGGAGGCCCTTGAGAAGGGCGACCTGGAGGAGGCGAAGAAGTACGCGATGAGGGCAACCCGCGTTAACGAGGAGCTCATAAGCGATGCCAAAAAGCTTCTTGAGCTAATGGGCATTCCTGTTGTCCAGGCTCCGAGCGAGGGAGAGGCTCAGGCGGCCTACATGGCCGCAAAGGGCAAGGTTTACGCCTCAGCGAGCCAGGATTATGACTCACTCCTCTTCGGCGCGCCGAAACTCGTGAGAAACCTCACGATAACTGGAAGAAGGAAGCTGCCGGGGAAGGATGTCTACGTTGAAGTGAAGCCCGAGCTGATCGTCCTGGAAGAGGTTCTCAAGGAGCTTGGCATAGACCGGGAGAAACTTATAGAGCTGGCGATTCTTGTGGGGACGGACTACAACCCCGGGGGTATAAAGGGCATCGGCCCAAAGAAGGCCCCGACGATAGTCAAGAGAATCAATGACCCGCTCAGGAAGTACAGCGATGAGAGTGAGGTCGACCTCTACGCGATAAAAGAGTTCTTTCTCAGTCCCCCCGTTACAGATGACTACGAGCTGAGATGGCGCGAGCCCGATGAAGAGGGGATTCTAAGGTTTCTCTGTGAGGAACACGACTTCAGCGAGGAGAGGGTTAAGGGTGGCCTTGAAAGGCTGAGGAAAGCGGTGGAGAGTGGAAAGCAGAGAACGCTTGAGAGCTGGTTCGGAAGGTGATCACGTCAGCGGAACCTTCAGGTTTAGTTTTTCTACGAGCTCTTTGTACCTGTTTCTCACAGTTACTTCTGTGACCCTTGCCACCTCGGCCACTTCCCTCTGGGTTCTGCGCTCTTCCTCCATAAGTCCGGCTATGTAGAGAGCTGCCGCAACCAGGCCGGCGGGACTCTTTCCGCTCGTTAGCCCCCTATTGTAGGCTTCCTCGAGCAGTTCTATGGCCTTCTTTCTGACCTTTTCGCTCAAACCAAGCTCATCCGCAAATTTGTTGACATAGTCGCTGGGCTTGACGAAGAGCTTTTTGGGGGTAAGGTTCAGGTGTCTCGCTATGAAACGGAAGCTCCTCCCAATCTCTTTCTTATCGACTTTTGAAACCTCGGCTATCTCGTCCAGAGTACGCGGTATTTTGAGAAGCCTGCAGGCGGCGTAAACACAGGCGGCTATGACGCTCTCTATAGACCTTCCCCTGATGAGGCCTTTCCTGACGGCGTCACGGTAGAGCCTTGCCGCCTCTTCCTCAACGTGCCTCGGGAGAGCTAAGTGGCTTGCCAGTCTGTCCAGTTCGCTTAGGGCAAAGGCGAGGTTTCTCTCCGCGGCGTCACTAACCCTGAGCCGGGACTGCCACTTCCTGAGACGATAAATTTTCTCTCTCATTAAGCCCGTGACGGAGCGGTCAATGCCGATGTCGGTGGAGAGTCCTTTATCGTGTAGAAGAATGCTTTCGGGGGCGCCAACGCGAGCCCTTTTTTCTCGCTGTCCGGGGTCGAAGGCCCTCCACTCGGGGCCCTCATCCACAACGTTCTCCTCAATAACGTAGCCGCACTTGGCGCAGACGATTTCTCCCCTGCTGGGGTCGTATATAAACTCCTCGGAGCCGCAAACCGGGCAAACCCTTCTTTTTTCCATCCCAACACCCCCACGGCGGGCCCTATCTGGATGCACCTTATAAACCTTCTCCCCTCTTGGGGATGTAGCGGAGGATCCAGACTATGTCCTCTTTTTTGAATGTGATCCTCTCCAGTATCCGGACATCCGGCCTCTCTTCCTCGACGACGTTGGCATACACCCACAGGAAAACCGGATCGTCATCTGACCCAACGTGAAGGTTCTTATAGAGCACATCCACCGTGCCATCACTGTTCTTCTTGACGGAGACGGCCTTCCACGTTTCCCTGCTTACGAGGTTTCTCTGGTAGATCAGCTCAACGATGTCCCTGGCGTCCATGAGCAGGCATCACCAGCCCTTACCATTTTATTCTGAACTCCTTTCTGGTTTTCTCCTCTATCTGGGCCAGTATCCTCTTCAGCTTTTCATCACTTAGGGGCTCCTTTATCTGACCTGCCTGATAGAGCTGGGCTAAAATGAGCTCAACCTGTCTCGCAAGCTCGGGCCTCACAAGCTTGACCCTCCCAAGCCTCTCCCGGGCCTCTGGAGTTAGAACCTTCCTCATTATGGCGTTGAGCTGAGCCTCAAGCTCCATCTCCTGCCTTATCGCTTCTTCCTGGGCCTTTTGCTGTTCGAGGTACTTCCTTTGAAGCTCCATAAGCTTTCGCTTCTTGATTTCCTCCACGTCCTCTGCCATATTCTCACCCCAATCTCACCTCGAAGTCCAGGTTAAAAAGGTATCTTCAGGGACAAAAACGTAAGGGAACAAAAGCAGGGCTCAGTACTTCTTGAGCTCCGGAATCTGCTCCTCAAGCTCCCTCTTGAGCTCGGTGGCGATCTCATCCAGGAAGCTCTGGCCCTTTGGGGTTACGGCCCTTCCCTCGCCGGGAACCTTCTGGATGAAGCCGGCCTGCTCCAGCTGCTGGAGGGCTTTTCTGACTATGCTTCCGCTGGCCTTGTAGAAGCGCTCAGGAGCGTGCCCGCGGTTCTTTTTTCCGCCGTACCAGGTGCGGAGCCTCTCGATGCCAACCGGCCCGTCGACGTAGACCTTCCTGAAGACGCTTGCTACTCTGTAGTACCACCAGTCTTCCTGCTCCGGGAGCCTCTCCTTGTGCCTGCTGGTCTTTACGAACTTGGCCCATTCCGGGGGCTTTATCTCCTCGATCTCCTTGAGCTTTTCCGCGACCCTCTTAACGAGCAGGTCACCGGGAACGTCATAAACCGTGGCCATCCTTCAATCCCTCCCTTTCTTAAACTTCCTCCTGAAGTTAGCGATATCGAGCCTGACTTTTTTAACGGGCTTCTCTTCCCGCTTTTCTTCCGAAAGCTCCTTTCTCTGGAGCTTCCTTAAATACTTTTCCCAGCCTTCCCTTGGCTTGAACAATATAAACCTTTTGCCCCTGACCTCGATGAGCTCGCTGTCCGTGAGCTCAGCCACCCTCTCCGCCAGGGCTTTTCTGTCGAGACCGGTTGAGATGAGCGCGCCCTTCCTTATCTCGACCTTGAGGATGCCATCCTTTTCGAGCTGGGTGTTTATCTCCTCAATGACTCCCTCATCGAGTCCATTCTTCCCTATCCAGGCTCGCGGTTCTATATCGTAATACATCGCGCGAAGTGCTCTCCTCACCTTACCGGGTAAGCGTTTCTCCATGACTCTCACCACTAACCCCTCGAGGGGGATGACCTTATAAAAGTTGGCCTTTTAAAGGTGTGGGGTGCAAGTGGAGGGTCAAAAGATGCTCGTCTATCACCTCTACTCGGGCGGAAAGGACTCCAGTCTGGCCGCCTGGATACTGACGAGGCTAGGCTACGATGTCAGGCTGGTGACTGTGAGCTTTGGCATTCTTGATAACTGGCGCTTCGCGAGGGAAGCGGCTGAAAACCTCGGCTTCGAGCACAGGGTTCTCTACATGCCCAGGGAGATCCTCGAAAGGGCCGCGGACATGGCAATAGAAGACGGCCACCCGAGCAACGCGATACAGTTCATCCATGAGAAAGCTTTGGAGGCGCTTGCTTCTCTCCCGGAAGTTGAAAGGATAAGTGACGGCACCAGGAGGGACGACCGCGTTCCCCTCCTCGACCTGCCAAAGGCCCGCTCGCTGGAGGACAGATTCAACGTCGCCTACATAAGGCCCCTCCTCGGAATCGGCTACAGGACGATTAAAGAACTCACGGAAAGGCTCTTTGTAGTTGAAATCCGCGAGAGCGAGCAGCTTGAGAAGGCCGACTATGAAGTGGAGCTGAGGCACCTTCTCCGCGAGAGGGGCATCGATCCGCTCACCATTTTCCCAAAGAGCCACTATCAGTCGAGGGTTTTGGGCTGGAGGGGGCAGCTGTGATCTTTGACCTCGAAAAGATTTCCCGCGAGATGATAAGGAACGGCACCTGGAAGTTTGAAGGGGGAGTGTTTTACCAGGCCCTCCGCCTCCCCAACGGGGAAATAACAGTGGCTGGCTACGACGGGGAAAACTTTCTTCTCCCCAGCGGTCTTGGGAAGGGGGACAAAGAGTTCGTTGAGGAGAAGCTCTCCTTCATCCTCGGCCTTGACACTGACCTGGACTCCTTCTACGCGGAGATAAGCGACTCGCCCTTTGCCTTCCTAATTGATGAATTCTGGGGTTTAACCATCCCCGCCGCTCCAGGCGAGTATCAGGCCCTTGTTGAGGTCATAGCGCAGCAGCAGGTGAGCTTCGACTTCGCCCAGAGGACGATTGCGAACCTTGTGAGAATAGCCGGGAAGCCTGCGGGGGACATTTATGCCTTTCCAAGGCCAGAAGAGATAGCCAAACTAAGTGAGGAAAAGCTCGGGGAGGCGAAGCTCGGCTACCGCGCTCACTACATAAAGAACCTGACCGCCCTCTACCTTGGGGGGAAGCTCAACCTCGACCTGTGGAACTGGGGGGTGGAGGAAGCGTTAAGCTACCTCACGAAGTTCCGAGGGATAGGGAAGTGGACGGCCGAGCTCTTCCTCGCCTATGGTTTAAGGAAGAATGCTTATCCCGCTGGTGACCTCGGGCTTAGGAGGGGAATAGCGAAGATTTTCGGGAAGAGCGTGAAGGAAGTGAAAGAGCGAGACGTTCGAGAAATAATCGAGCCCTACGGGAAGTGGAAGGGCCTGCTGGCCTTTTATGTGACCTGCTACGACAGGAAGACCGAGCTGGAGAGGAAAGTTAAAATACAAAACCGGCGAAAAAGTCACGGGTGATGAGATGCTCATTGACATGAAAACCCTCTCCGTGCTGATGGAGATCAGGTCTAAGAGGGGAGGCAAAAAAAGATCTGCTGAGAGGATGCTGGGCATACTGGAAGGAAAGCTCCCCGAGGGAATGACCAGCATGGAACTGCTCAGAAGGATGAGGGAGGAGGAGTATGATTAGGGTCTATCTCGACACAAACGTCCTCCTGAACGTCTGGTTCAAAGAAGAGAACCCTAAAACTGGGGAAAAGCTGTGGAATGCTCCCCTCCAGATTTTAGAACTTGTCGAAAACGGAAAGATTGAAGGTGTCGTTTCGATATTCACGCTGATGGAAAGTGCCCAGGTGTTCAAAAGGAACAAATTGGATCCCGAAAGGGTCAAAGAGATTGAGGACGTTGGTATTGAGGTTTACATTCCCAGCGAACTGACCCTGATTGATGCGTTCTCTTTTCAGTTGAAACTCGGCACTGACCCTTACGATTCTGTGGCACTGGCATCAGCACTGGCGTCGGGGTGTGATGTCCTGATAACGCGAGACGAAGACTTCAGGAAGAAAGCAGAGGAGCAGATAAGGATTTTGAGTCCCGAAGAATTCCTCGAATGGATCGCCACGAGTGATGAGTCATGAAGATAGAAGTCTTCCTTTCCCGCGAGAGGTTCAAAGCCCTCAAGGGTAAGGATATAAACGCCCTCCTCAGGGAAAACCTGCCGAGGGTGGAAGAGACACTGAAGGCCGAGCGGGAGGAGCTTCTCCGCGGGAAGATAGCTAAACTGGAGGAGAAGCTCCGCGAGATGGAAGGCGAAATTGAGGAGCTCAGGAAGTTCTACGAGAAAGCCCTGAGGGACAGGGAGTTTATGATTGCAGAGCGCGAGAAACTGAAAAAGGAGAACGCCGAGCTCGGGGCGAAGGTCGGGGAAGAAAAGTGGGCTGGAGAAAGTTCATGAATCGTGAACGAATAGTTCATGGAGTGTGAACGAAAAGTTCATAAATCGTGAACGAGAGTGTTTATCATGCACGAACTGCTCTCAACTGAGGAAAGAATAAAGGTGCTCCAGTACGTTTTAGAGCGTAGTCTCATCGGCGTGGAAGAGGTAGCCAACGCCACCGGACTGAGCAAGGGGCTTGTCTCGAAGACCCTTTCACTCCTCGTGAAATATGGGATAACGAAAAAAGAGGGGAGGAAGTTCAAAATTCTGGAAACCCCTCAGAAAAGGGAGCTCAAAAGGTTCCTGAACTTTGTAACACTATATCCAAAGCTCAAGGCACTGAAAGAGGACTGGATTATTTCCCTTGGAGTCTACGGAAGCTTCGCGAGGGGGGAAAACAGGCCGGAGAGCGACCTTGATGTCTGGGTTTTCACCAAAAAGCCGGGAATTTCGAGGTCAGCCAAACTAAAGAGGGCAATAGAGCTTGCCGTAGGGAGGGAAGTTAACCTGCTCCTGCTCACATCAAACCGCCTGAATGCCCTGAGGGAAAACGACCCGGTGTTTTACTACTCCTTGGTTTACGGTTCGCTGATAATATGGGGGGAGCCCCTTGACAGGATTTCAAGCCTGCGTGGAGAGGGGACTGCTCAGAAGGGTAGTGCCGTCAAAGGAGAAAGGACTGCTGAGCATTAAACGCGCCGAGGAGTGGCTCTCCGAGGCACGGAAGACCCTCGGATTCGGCTCTTACAGGAGCTCGCTCATTGCATCATACATGGCGATGTTCCACGCCGCCAGGGCACTCCTCTTCAAAGACGGCTGGAGGGAAAAGAGTCACTACTGCATAGCGCGCTATCTTGATGAGTTTTATGTAAAAACCGGAAAGCTCGATGGGAGCTGGGTGGAACTCTTGGATAGGATGCGCGAGCTTAGGCACGAGGACCAGTACGATATCGTTTACACTCCAGAGGCTGAGGAGGCCGAGGAAGCTTTGGAAATAGCAGGGAAGTTTATTGATGTTGTCAAAAAGCTCTTGGAGGAGTTGGAATGAAGCTCATCATAAGACCCGAGGAGGGCTTTGGGAAGATCAAGGTCGAGCTGGATGAAGGGCTTGAGAGGGAAATTCTGAGGCTGGCAAGGCGCTACGGCTTTTCCCCGGAGAAGGTTATCGAGATTGCTTTAACGGGAGAGTTTAGGGGGCCAAAGGGGGACGTTGACGGGCTGGAGGAAAGGGCCCGGGAACTTGAAAAACGGGTGTGGGAGCTGGAGATGGAGTACGCCCCGCTTAGATACAGGGCCTACGGCGTCAGCGAAGACAACAAAATCCTCGCCATCGAGCTTTCCGGCTTAATAGCGGAGAACAACCAGCTGAGGCGCTTCCTGGGGCTTCATCCCAACAGGGACCCCGAGCTGAGAAAGCTTATATCCTACTACATGAAATAGCCCACGCGGATGATGAGAGCGAATTGCGCGGATCTGTGAAGAGAAGCACCCTCTGACGCCGTCCCGGACGGGCCGTGAGGAATCCAAGACGGGATGAGCGAAGGCGATGATATACCCTATGAGCGCCGAGCCCGTCCGGGACGTTAAATTGCCCCGACCTTCTCAAGAACCTTAGGAACCTCGGCCGGCTCAAGCGCGCTCTCGACCATGTAGCCCCTCTCAACGAGTATCCTCGAGATGAGCTCATCCCTCGTGTAGCCGTCGAGGGTTTTATCCCCGTAGAACATGAGCTCCGGAAGAAGAATCAGGCCGAGGTCAACCTCGGGGAGGCCCTCAACGGTTCTCAGGACATCTCTTCCGGTAAGAAGACCGGCCGTCCCAATGTTGCCCCCAAAGAACTCGTTCTTCACCCTAACCACAGGAATCCTCGGGAAGATCCTCCTGAGCTCCGGATACGCCAGCTCGCCCGTGAGGATGTAGGTCGGGATTGCCGGCTCAACCTCAACGGGCCCAAAGTCGAGCCTAAGCTCCCCGAGGAGGGCCTTGAACACCGGGGGGATGACGACCTTTATACCGGTTTCATCGCCAGCTTCTAACGCTGTCTCCTTAACAAAAACCAGCTCCTCCCCCGTGAGCGGTCTGACGTTTTTGTTGTACTTTGTCACGCCGACGGGGAACAGCCTGACCTCCGCGACATCCATAGAGGCCAAATCTCTTATTATCTCACCTATGTCGTCAACGTTGTAGCCCGGGGTGAGGATTATGTCCGCTATGACCCTGAAGGTTTTAGCGACCAGCGGGAGAAGGTCTATAAGCCTGCCCGCGAGCGGGCTCCTCATCAGCGCAATTCTCTTCTCCTTCTTCGTCGTGTGGACTGAAATCTGCATTTCATCGAGTCCCGCCCTGGAGAGGCTTTTGATCCTTTCCTCGTCGAGCCCAACGTTTCCGGCGGTATCTGTAATGCGAATCCACAGCTCTGGATAGTGCTCGCTGACGTAGGCTATCCTCTTCTCGAGCTCCCGGTCGTTGAGGGTGTCGTGGAAGGAGACGCGGTAAATCATCTCCGGCGGATTCTGGCGGAGGTAGCAGAAGAGGCAGTTGCTCCCGCAGGGGCCGGCCCTGCTCGACAGGGGGATGACAACTAAATCCTCCCTCTCATCGACTCCATCGAGCCCGTACTTTGTGATCTTCCTGAGTTTGAAGTCCTCGGTGAACTCGTACATGGTGGGAACTTCGGGCAGGCTTTTAAAAGCTTGGGGGTGATAAGGTAGAGGTGGTGGCATGATCATAGCGGTAACCGGCACGCCGGGAGTTGGAAAAACAACCGTTTCAAGGCTTTTAGCTGAGAAGCTCGGCTATGAGTACGTAAATCTCAGGGACTACGCGATTGAGAAGGGAATCGGCGAGATGAGGGGGGACGAGCTCGAGGTTGAGGTGGACGAGCTGGCCTACAACTTCGAACGAGATTACGCTGGAAAAGATGCCGTCGTCGACGGGCACCTGAGCCACTTCCTCAGGGCCGACCTCGTGGTTGTTCTGCGCGCCCATCCCAAGCTGATAGGCGAGAGGCTAAAGGAGAGGGGTTATCCAGGGGAGAAGGTCGGGGAAAACGTCGAGGCTGAGCTCGTTGATGTCATCCTCGTGGAGGCCCTTGAGGAAAACGAGAACGTAATCGAGGTTGATACAACTGGGAAAACCCCGGAGGAAGTCGTTGAGGAGATCCTCGGGCTCATCGGGGAGGGCGTTAAGAGACGGGTCGGCGTCGTTGACTGGAGCGAGGTTTACGACGAGGTTATTCCTTACCTGAGGCTTTAGAGTCCTCTTTTTTTCCCAGGGGAACCTCCCCGAACCGTGGACAAAACAGTTCATGTTCTAAATGCACAAATCGGCCCGCGCAAGCTTTATAGCCGGCTTTTTTGGCGGGTTCATTGATGGCTCGGGGATGGTGCTGATGAAACCAAAAGCGCTGTTTGTTGCAGTTTTGCTCTTCAGTGCCCTACTGTGGTTACCAGCAACAGGGGCAGGCCCCTCCAGCCTGAGCGGTTATACAATCTGCGTCGATGCCGGCCACGGTGGGTCGGACCCTGGAGCGGTTGGATACGTGGTGGAGAAGACCGTCAACCTCGAGATAGCGCTTAAGGTGGCCAAACTCCTTGAAATGGACGGCGCAAAAGTTGTTCTCGCGAGGAACGGCGACTACGATGTTAGCCTCCCCCAAAGGGTTCAGATAGCAAACTCCGCTGGTTGTAACATCTTCATAAGCATCCACGCCAACGCTGGGCCAAGTTCGGCGAGCGGCTTTGAGGTCTACCACTACTACGGCTCATCCAGAGGAAATAGCCTGGCGACCTACGTTGACAGTGAAATAGCAAAGCTGATCCCGCTCTGGAACAGGGGCGTCAAGGAGGCGGGCTTCTACGTCATCAAGTACACAAACATGCCCGCGATACTGATTGAGACCGGCTTTGTGACGAACTCCTACGATGCGGGCATAATAGGCGATGAGTCATACCAGTGGAAGTACGCTTACGCTATCCTCCATGGCGTTCAGAGGTACTTCGGTGTCCCGGTTCACGACCCTGTTTCGATTCCGACAGTTAAGAACGTAAGGTTCGCCGACAGCGGGAGCTACTTCAGGGTAGTCCTCGACATGAGCGAAAAGGCCAACTACCACGTTTACTACACCTCCTACTCGAAGGGCTACCGCCTCGTCATCCAGGTGGACAACGCCCAGCTCGCTAACCTCGGGTGGCCCGTTTCCAACGGCCAGTACTACATCAGAACTGGCTCGACAATAGCCCCTGTAATCTACGCCACCCAGAGCGGGAACAACGTTTTAGTCATCGTTGAGCTCAGCAGCCCCTACAGGCCTTACAAAAGCTTCACCCTCTCCAACCCGGACAGAATAGTCGTGGACATCTATCCCTGATTCCTTCCCAGCTTTTTTCTTCTCGGGATCAGCCTCACGGGGCTTCCACAGTCGGGGCAGACCCCATCTGGAGGCATCTCCTCAAATTTTTTCCCGCAACCTATGCAGACGTAGTTCCAGCGGATTGTCCTTTTTATACCCCGCTTTAGCGTTCTGAACTCTATGCCGAGGGTTTTGGCTACGTTCTGGAGGTTGTAGTCGTCGGTGAAGAGGACTCCTTTGAGCTCGTAAGCTAAGGCGAGAACCTCTATATCAGCCTCGCTCAACTCGCTTAACTCGCCCGTCCTCCTCGCGGCGTCTTTGATGGCCTCCATGCTCCCCTTCGAGGGAACCAGAACCCTGACCTTGCCCGCGCTGATCAGGCCTTCTAAGAACAGCCTCGACTCGGGGTCCTTTACCTCTTCAGCGACCTTTGGCGTGGTTACGCCTTCCACGTCAACGCCCTGGATGAATATCGCCGCGTCGATCACCCAGACTTTTTCCTCTTTCATGGCCTCCAGTAGGAGAAACCCTTTTTTAGATTTCCGTCGAAAGGGGAGCGGTGGGAACATGAAGGTTGACCTCAACTCTGATCTGGGGGAGAGCTTTGGGAGGTACAGGCTCGGCCTCGACGAGGAGGTTATGAAATACATAAGCTCGGCCAACGTCGCCACCGGCTGGCACGCAGGGGATCCCCTCGTCATGAGGAACACCGTAAGGCTCGCGAAGGTGAAAGGTGTAGCCGTTGGGGCACACCCCGGCTATCCAGATTTGCTCGGCTTCGGGAGGCGATACATGGAGCTTTCTCCGGAGGAAGCGAGGAATTACATTCTCTACCAGATCGGGGCACTTTACGCCTTTGCCAGAGCGGAAGGCCTCGAGTTACAGCACGTCAAGCCGCATGGTGCCCTTTACAACGCCTTAGCAAAGGAGGAAGAGCTCGCGAGGGCGGTCATTGAGGGGATAGCGGATTTTGACAGAAAGCTCATCTTCGTAACGCTTTCCGGCTCAAGGCCTGCTGAGATAGCGGAGGAGATGGGGGTAAAAGCGGCCCACGAGGTCTTTGCCGATAGGGCCTACAACCCGGACGGAACGCTGGTTTCACGCTCGAAACCGGGGGCAGTGATACATGACAAGGACGAGATAGCCGAGCGCGTGGTTTCCATGGTCAAGGACGGCGGAGTTAAGGCGATAAACGGCGAGTGGGTGGACCTTAAAGCAGATACCATCTGCCTCCATGGGGACAATCCTAAGGCCGTGGAGATAGCGGCCCACGTGAGGAGGGCACTCGAAGAGGAGGGAGTGAGGATAGTGCCGATGAGGGAGGTAGTCCGTTAGGTTTTAAGGCCAGATTACTAAGTAAGTGCGGTGGGAGTATGGGGGTTGTGGAGGCGATTTACGAGAACGGGGTTTTCAAGCCGCTGAAGAAGCTCAACCTTCCTGAGAAGAGAAGGGTGAAGCTGATAATCTTGGACGAGTTCATCAGAGACCTAGACGATGCCTTTGGGATACTGGAGGCGGACATAGATTTAGAGAAGCTCAGGAAGGAGTGGGACAGGGATGTATCTCCTTGATACCGACGTTCTGATTGACGTTCTCAGAGGTGTTGAGGGGGCCAGAGAATTTTTGATAGAAATCGTGGAGAGAGGGGCATTTATCTCCACCGTTACGATAGCGGAGCTGTTCTCAGGCAGGGAGACGAGAGATCCAATTAAGAAGGAGAAGATAACGAGGCTTCTTGGCCACTTTGAGGCCCTGCCGGTAACTCCTGAGGTGGCAATGCTCGCGGGAGAGATCAGAAGGGACTACCAAGTGTCACTGGGAGATGCGATCATAGCCGCCACCGCGGCTGTTCATGGGCTTACAGTTGTCACTGGAAACACCAGGCACTTCGCAGGGGTTGAAGGCGTTTCCGTACTGAAGCCTCCGTACCGGTGAACCCCATGAGGCCCGAACTAAAGCCGGCGGGCGACTCTGCCCTTCTCGTGTCTTTCGGCGAGGCCATAGACGAGGGGATAACCGCCAGGGTTCACTCGATAGCGAGGGCAATAGAAAAGGCGGGCTTTGAATGGCTGGTTGAGGTAGTCCCGGCTTACTCCTCGCTCCTGGTGATCTACGACCCCCTCGAAGTCACCTACGTCGAAGTCGAGGCCTCGATAGGGCCCCTTCTGGATACAAAGGGCGAGACCTCCGGGGGCAGGCTCGTTGAAATACCGGTGGTCTACGGCTCTTCCTACGGGCCGGACATCGGGTTTGTTGCCGAGCACAGCGGCCTCACCGTTGATGACGTCATTGAGATTCACTCCAGGCCGGTCTATCTCGTTTACTTCCTCGGCTTCCTTCCCGGCTTCGCTTACCTCGGCGGGATGGATGAGAGAATAGCAACGCCCCGCCTGGAAAAACCCCGCCTGAAAGTTCCCGCCGGTTCGGTTGGCATAGCCGGAAAGCAGACTGGCGTTTACCCCCTCGAAAGCCCTGGCGGCTGGCGGTTAATAGGGAGGACGCCGTTGAGACTTTTTAATCCAGCAAAAGAGCCCCCAACCCTTCTCCAGCCGGGTGACCGGGTGAAGTTCGTGCCGATAGACGAGGGCGAGTTCAGGGAGTTATACATGGAAGAATGGGGGGAAGGCGTTGATTGAGCTCCTCAGAGTTCCCTCCCTTCTGACGGTCCAGGATTCCGGCAGGGAAGGCTACAGAAAGCTCGGAGTTCCAGTCTCTGGTTACATGGATGACTATTCGGCGAGGATAGCCAACTACCTCGTCGGAAATCCCGGAAACAGCCCGCTCCTTGAGTTCCTCCTCGCCGGGCCGACGCTGAGGTTCAACGCCTCTTCCGTCTTTGCCGTTGCTGGGGATGTCGACGCCAGGCTCAACGGGATTCCAATAGAGCCCTGGGAGAGCCACTGGGCGAAGAGGGGCGACGTTCTTGAGGTAGGAACTTTAAGGAGCGGCCTCTACGGCTACATAGCCTTCGCGGGCGGAATAAAGTGCGAGAGGCTTTTAGGGAGTTGCTCTGCTTACCCAAAGGCAAACCTCGGAAGGCCGCTGAAGGCTGGGGATACGCTCAGCCTGGGTTATGCAGTCCTAACTGGTAGGGAGGGGCGCCATCTTCCCGGGGAGCTCAGGCCGGATTATTCGGGTAATAGGAGAGAAATACGGGTCGTCCTCGGGCCAAACCTCGAGCACTTTACCGGGGAAGGCGTTGAGACGTTTCTGAGCGAGACCTACACCGTAACCCCCGAGAGCGACAGGATGGGCTACCGCCTGGACGGGCCGGCAATAGGGCACTCTTCCCTGGGAGCCGATATTGTGACCGAGCCTCTCATGCCCGGGGCCGTTCAGGTTCCAGCGGATGGAAGGCCAATAGTTATGATGCGTGACGCTCAGACAACCGGTGGATACGCAAAGGTGGCGACGGTGATAAGCGCTGATCTGCACCTCTTAGCCCAAAGCAGGCCAGGAACGGGGGTGCGCTTTAGAGCGGTAACCGTTGAGGAAGCCTTGGAAATCCTGAGGGGGCGCGAGAAAACGCTGGGAGCTATAGAGGCCTTTTTGAAGGGGGAGATGAGGGCTTACAAAGTGAAGGCTGGAGGAAAAGAGTTCACGGCCTTCGCGGGAAAGGTTAAATATTGATGGCACCCTCTTTGCCCGGGTGAGGAGATGGGGATAAAAGCTATCTCGCTCGACATAGACGGCACGATAACTTATAAAGACAGAACCCTGAGCGTAGAAGCCCTCAAGGCCATAAGGCTAGCTGAAAGGCTCGGCCTTCCGGTCATGCTCGTCACGGGCAATTCCGTCCCCTTTGCGGAGGCCGCTTCCGTGCTAATCGGCACGAGCGGGCCGGTTATAGCTGAGGATGGCGGCGCGCTCTCCCTCAGGGGTGGAGGAACAAGGAGAAGGGTTTTTCTCACCGACATGGACGAGGAGTGGATACTCTGGAGCGAGCTCAAAAGGCGCTATCCTGGTGCGGAGCTGAGCTATTCGATGCCGGAGAGGAAGGCCGGCCTCGTGATAACTCGAGGAGTCCCCGTGGAGGTGGTGAGGGAGATTATAGGGGAGCTCGGGTTGAATTTAATCGCAGTGGATTCCGGCTTTGCGATACACATCAAGAAGCCCTGGATAAACAAGGGCACCGGCATAGAGAAGGCCTGCGAGTTTTTGGGGATAAGCCCGAGAGAGGTTGCCCATGTGGGTGATGGGGAGAACGACCTCGATGCCTTCCGCGTCGTTGGCTACCGCGTTGCCATAGCCCAGGCCCCCGAGAGTTTGAAGGAGAAGGCCGACTACATAACGAAAAAGCCCTACGGCGACGGGGGTGCCGAGGCAATACTGCACATCCTGAAGAAGTTCGGCTACCTCGGTGAGGATGACAACCAGGAGAGTGAAGATGTTGAGGAGTGACGTCCTCTATCCTCTCAAAAACTCGAAGGCTAGGGCAACTTCCATCGCCGTGCCGAGGTGGAGAACCTCCTCATCGACGTCGAACTTCGGATGGTGGTGCGGGTAGGTTATCCCCTTCTCCTCGTTCCTGATTCCCAGGGCAAGGAAAGCTCCCGGAACCTTTTGGAGGTAGAAGGCGAAGTCCTCAGCGCCCATAGTCGGAGGAACGTCGCCGTATTTGAGGCCGTACTTCTCCGCCACCTTCCTCGCGAAATCGGCCATTTCCCTGGAGTTTATCGTCGGCGGAGTTAGCTCCTCTATGCTGAGCTCATATTTAGCCCCATGGGCCTTTGTCACGCCTTCCAGAACCTCGCGCATCCTTCTTTGAATCAGCCCGCCGATTTCGGGCTTGAAGAAGCGGAAGGTGCCCTTGAACTCGACCTCCCCCGGGATGACGTTGAAAGCCTTTCCCCCGTGCACGCTCGTGACGCTGACGACTCCAGTCTCTATAGGCGGGACGTTCCTGCTCACTATGCTCTGGAAGGCCATGATAGCCTCCGCCATTATTGGGATTGGGTCAACCGTCTCGTGGGGAGAAGCGCCGTGGCCGCCCTTTCCGATTATCTTTCCGCCGAATATTCCCGCCCCTGCCAGGAAGGGGCCGTCCCTTATCCCTATCACTCCGCTCGGCAGTTCCATCCAGACGTGAAAGCCGAAGATGGCGTTGACTCCCTCTAAAGCTCCCCCCTCGATCATTTTGACCGCTCCATTGCCCCCTTCTTCAGCGGGCTGGAAGATCAGCCTTACCCTGCCGTTGAGTTCTTCCCTATACTCGGCGATTATCTTTGCCGCACCCAAAAGCATCGCGGTGTGGGCATCGTGGCCGCAGGCGTGCATTTTTCCGGGGATTTTCGATTTGTAGAGGACGTCGCTCTCCTCCTGGACTGGCAGGGCGTCCATGTCGGCGCGGAGGGCCACCGTTTTCTCTCCTTTCCCAATGTCTGCTATAATCCCGGTTCCGACGCGCCTGATTGTGTAACCCCACTCGCGCAGGTGTTCTTCAACAACCTTCGAGGTTCTCTCTTCTTCATAGCCAAGCTCCGGGTTCATGTGGAAGTCTCTGCGCCAGGCTATTATCTCCTTTTCAATCCTCTTAGCCTCAGAGAGCGGGTTGAAGTTCATGCTACCACCTGAGAGGGGTGGCAGGAGGTGGATATTACCTTTTCGCTTGATATCAGTGCCTCCCGTGCCTCTCATACCAGCCCCATTCCTTTTTGGGGCCAAAAGCCCTGACCCCCTTCTTCGTCAGCGTGATCCTGAGGTCTTTTGCCATCTCAGGCGTTATCTCACCCCTTTTCTCCATCCAGTTGATTATCTCCAGGGCCTCCTCGTCGGTCTCGCAGCGCCGGAGAAAGTCTATAACCGTTGGGTTGTAGCCTGAAAAATCCTGAAGTTCAGGTTCTTCCTCTTCAATGGCCTCTTCCTCCGAGGTGCGGTATGCTTTTATTTGCAGTTCTGCACCCTCTTCAAGCTCCTTCGCCAGCGCCGGGAAGTTTCTTTCGAACTCCACCCTGTCGTACTCCTGCCAGGCGAAGTCTTCTACAGGCCGCTTCTTTTTCTTTTCCTCCGCCATTCCTTACACCAATCCCGATTGGGGTTAAGGGTTTATAAACGGTTGGCCGCAGGGGCATCCATGAAGGGCTCCTATCTTCTCGTGATACGGCTTGATGGTGACAGGAAAATAAAAACGAAGGCCAGGGAGTTCCCCCTGAAGAAAGGCTACTACGTATACGTTGGTTCGGCCATGAACTCCCTCGAAAAGAGGGTCAGGCGGCACTTCTCAAAGGAAAAGCGGCCCCACTGGCACATAGATTATCTCCTCGAGGAGGCCGAGCTTTTGAGGGCTTATCTAATCCCGAGCGGGGAAAGGCTTGAGGAGAAGCTGTCCCTTGAAGTGGCAAAGCACGGCGAGCCGGTTGAGGGCTTCGGCGCCGGCGACGTTAAGGTTAGTGCCAACCTCTACCGGTTTGAGGGGGAACCGGATGAGATTTTAGTGGGGATCCTGGGGGAGCTTGGCCTGGGGTGGAAAAGCGTTAAAAGTGGGGAGGAAATTAGGGAGTTCGGTGAAAGAAAATGAAGCTTCAGCTCGGAAAGGTCGAGTCTTACATCCACGAAAAACTCACGAAAGAAAAGCTCCACTTCGTTCTGCTGGATCCTGACGATGTTCCTCCCGAAACCGCCGGGAAGATAGCGGAGATGGGCGAGGAAATTGGCGTTGATGCGATGATGATAGGCGGCTCCACGGGAGCAGAGGGGGAGGTCCTTGACGGCGTCGTTAAAGCTATTAAGGAGTCCTCGTCGTTACCGACGATACTTTTCCCCGGCTCCCACGGGGGGATAAGCAGGTACGCAGATGCCCTATTCTTCATGAGCCTGCTCAACTCGCGCAACCCCTTCTTTATAACGGGCTCCCAGGCGTTGGGGGCATTCACAGTCAAGCGCTACGGCATAGAACCCATTCCAATGGCTTACATCATCGTCGAGCCCGGTGAAACCGTTGGCTGGGTTGGGGATGCAAAGCCAATCCCGAGGCACAAGCCGAAGATAGCGGCCGCCTATGCTCTGGCTGGGCAGTACCTTGGGATGAGGCTCGTTTACCTGGAGGCGGGGAGCGGCGCTCCTCAGCCGGTTCCGCCGGAGATGATTGGTCTGGTTAAGCGCGTTATCGATGTCCCCCTTATAGTCGGAGGGGGCATAAGAACCGAAGAACAGGCCAGGACTGTGGTTGAGGCTGGCGCCGACATAGTGGTAACGGGGACGGCAATAGAGAAGGCAGGTTCCCTTGAGAAGGCCAGGGAAAAACTTGAGGAACTGAACAGGGGAATAAAGGGATGATCAGGCCCCGGAGAGAATCTTGAACTTAATTTTTGCGTTTTTGATGCTCTCCAGCTCTTTTACAAGCCTCTGGGCGTCGCTCACCATGAGCTCAAGCCTGACCTTGCTCAGGCCCCTCGCGTTGGGCGGGAAGAAGTGTACGTCCTTAACCTTGCCCCCCGCCTTCTCAAGTATCGACTTCAAAATTTTCCCCCTGCCCTCATAGGGCAGGCTGAGGTCTATTTCCACAACTTGCATGCTCATCACCAGTTTATTTTAAGAAAAAAGGGCTATATAACCTTTTTCATGCGCCGTGGTAATGGGCCGAGGGAGTAGATATTACTGCGAGTTATTAATTCTGGGGCCCGTTACGGCAAACTTATATAAGAAGTGCCGCCGTTTCGGTTTTAGGTGTAGGGCATGCCATACATTGAGAAGATTGAAATGAAGGGCTTCAAATCCTACGGTAACAAAAAAGTTGTGGTTCCCCTCTCAAGGGGCTTTACGGCTATAGTTGGCGCAAACGGTTCTGGTAAGAGCAACATCGGCGATGCCCTTCTCTTCGTTCTCGGGGGGCTTTCTGCCAAGGCCATGAGGGCAACGAGGATCAGCGACCTTCTCTTCGCCGGCAACAAGAGTGAGCCTCCTGCAAAATACGCTGAGGTTGCCGTGTACTTCAACAACGAGGACAGGGGCTTTCCCATAGACGAGGATGAGGTAGTCATCAAGAGGCGCGTTTACCCGGACGGGAGGAGCGCCTACTGGCTCAACGGGAAGAGGGCGACGAGGAGCGAGATACTCGATCTTCTGAGCGCCGCCATGATATCCCCGGAAGGCTACAACCTCGTTTTGCAGGGGGATATAACGAAGTTCATCAAGATGTCCCCCCTCGAGCGGAGGCTCCTGATTGATGAAATCTCTGGAATAGCCGAGTACGATGCCAAGAAGGAAAAGGCCCTGGAGGAGCTTAAGCAGGCCGAGGAGAACCTGGCAAGGGTCGATCTCCTCATAAATGAGGTTAAGAAGCAGCTGGACAAGCTCGAAAAGGAGCGCAACGACGCCCTTCGCTATCTCAACCTCAAGGAGAAGGTGGAAAAGGCGAGAGTAGCCCTCCTTCTTGGGGAGATAAAGCGGCTTGAGGGTCTTCTGAAAGAGGGCATGGAGAATGGTTTTACCTTAGAGTCGGAGATTGAGAAAACTGAGGAGGCACTCAAAAATCTTGTGGGGGAGATAATAGCAAAGGAGAGGGAGCTCTCGTCTGTTGAGAGGGAAATTGAGGAGAAAAGCGGGAGCGGAATTCTCGAGGTAAACAGAAAGATCAGCGAGGTTAAGTCCAGGCTTGAGGTGGCCAGAAGAAACATCGAGAACGCCCAGAAGGAGATAGACGAAAGCCAGAGGAGACTTGTAAAGGCCAAGGAAGAGCTTAAGCGGGTTTCGGATGAAATAGAGAAGGGCACGGGTGCGATAGCGAGGTGGAGCAAGCGCAGGGAAAAGCTGGTGGCTGATATAAAAGAGAAGGAAACGGCCAGGAATGAGCTTCTGGTTAAACTCGGTGAGATAGACAGGAGCTATGCCATTGCCAGGGAGGAGTTCGACAGGGTCGTTGGGGAGCTCGAGGATGCTAAAAAAGAGCTCTATACAAGGGAAACTGAGGTGAAGAAGTTCGAGGAGGAGATAGAGAGGGCCAGGGCCAAAATAGTCCAGGCAACGGTCAGGAAGAAGGCCCTGAAAGAGGCAATAGAGGAGTCAAGAAAGGCCTTGGAGGCTAAGAAGTCTGAACTTACTGAGATAGAGGGCAGGATGGAAAGGGCACAGGGACGTCTTAAGAAAGCGGAGAAAGAGCTTGAAGAGAGAACAAACGCACTGAAGAAGGTTGAAAAAGAGCTGGCGGGGGCAAAGGAAGAGCTTATCAAGGCGGAGGCCCAAACGGAGGTCAGGGGGAACAGGGCAGTTGAGTTCCTCAAGTCACAGCAGATTCCGGGTCTCTATGGAACCCTGGGGGAGCTCATAAGCGTTCCGGATTCGGCTTATGCTATCGCCGTTGAAGTGGCTCTGGGCGGAAACTACGATAACGTTGTCGTTGAGGACGACCGTGTGGCTGAAAAGGCGATAACGCTCCTCAAAGAGAGAAAACTGGGAAGGCTGACCTTTTTGCCCCTCAACAAAATAAGGCCGAGATCAATGAGCGAGAGGCCAAAGCTTGGAACCCCTGCCATGGAGGTCGTTCAGTACGATCCAAAGTTCCAGAAGGCTGTGGCCTATGCCCTCGGGGACACGCTCATCGTTGGTGACATGGAGGAGGCTAGAACTGTAGGCATAGGGAACGTCAGGATGGTTACCTTAGGAGGGGAACTCCTGGAGAAAAGCGGTGCCATAACCGGCGGACATTACAAACCGAGGGGAATGTTCGGCGTTAACGTGGACGAGCTGAAGAAGAAAGTGGAGAGACTGGAACGGGAAAGGGAGGCCCTTGAATCAGCGATAAACGCCCTGAAAGTTGAAATCAGGAGTATTGAGAATGAGCTCTTTGAGCTGCGCATGAGGAAGAGCGATGTGAACAAGGATCTTGAGGTACTCCAGAGGGACCTCGAGAGGCTCCTCCGCGAGGACAGGGGAATTGACGAAGAGGTCAGGAGCACCGAAGGGGCAATAGAGTCCCTCAGCGCTAAGATAGAGGAGTACCGCGGCGAGATGGCCAAGCTCAGAGGGAGAATAGAGCGTCTTGAAAAGACCCGCGAGAAGCTGAAAAAGGCCCTTGAAAACCCAGAAGCCAGAGAACTTAACGCGAAGATCAGAGAGGTCGAAGCGGAGATAGCCAAACTCCGCGAAGAGCTCAGTGGAGTTGAGAGCAGGCTTGAAAGCCTCAACAGCATGATAAACGGGGAACTCCTGCCAAGAAAAGCCGACCTTGAGGAGGAAATTAACGGCCTGGTGAACAGGATCAACGCCCTCAGGGCAAACATAAAGGAGAACGAGGAGGCAGTAAAGAAGCTTGAGGCAGAGCTGGAGGAGCTTGAAAGGGTTGAGGAAAGAGTAAAGGATGAACTCAGGGGGCTCCGTGAGAGGCGCGAAAGCCTTAGGAACGAAATAGCAGAACTCCGCGAGAGGAAGGACGAACTTACCAATAAGCTCCAGGAGATGAGGATCCAGGCAAACACATTGAAGATAAAACTGGCCCAGTACGAGGCTGAGTTGAAGGAGAGGCAGGCTGAGCTCGGGCACTTTGACGGAAAGCTCATCAAGTCAATAAAACCCGAGGAGATACCGGAGCCTGAAAAACTTGAGGAGCTGAAGAAGGAAATCGAGAGGATGGAAGAGGAGATCCGCTCACTTGAGCCGGTTAACATGAAGGCGATAGAGGACTTCGAGGCCGTTGAGAGGCGTTACATGGAGCTGAGCAGCAAACGCGAGCAGGTTTTGGCGGAGAAGGAGAGCATAGAGGAGTTCATCGCTGAGATAGAAGGGCAGAAGCGTGAGGTTTTCATGAAAACTCTTAACGAGATAGCCAAGAATTTCTCCGAACTGTTCGCAAAGCTTTCACCGGGAGGGAGCGCGAGGCTTATCCTGGAAAACACGGAGGATCCTTTCAATGGGGGCCTCGAGATAGAAGCAAAGCCTGCGGGAAAGGACGTCAAGAGGATCGAGGCCATGAGCGGCGGCGAGAAGGCTCTAACGGCCCTGGCCTTTGTTTTCGCTATACAGCGCTACAAGCCGGCACCGTTCTACCTCTTCGACGAGATAGACGCGCATCTGGATGATGCAAACGTCAAGCGCGTTGCGGACCTCATAAAGGAGTCCTCCCAGTCGAGCCAGTTCATAGTCATAACTCTCAGAGATGTAATGATGGCCAACGCGGACAAGATCATTGGCGTGAGCATGAGGGACGGGATAAGCAGGGTGGTGTCGCTTAGCCTCGAAAAAGCCATGAAGATACTGGAAGAGGCGAGAAAAAAGAGCTATACCGAGCACGAGGAGATGTTCGGTCACCTGGCGGGGTGAGGAGGGGTGTTCGACAGGGAAGAGTTCGAGAGATGGCTGGCGCAGGCTGAGTATACACTGAAGAGCGCTCAAAACGACCTCTCCGCCGGGTTTTACTCATGGGCATGCTTCAAAGCACAGCAGGCAGGGGAATACGCTATGAAGGCCCTACTCTTAGGGATGGGGGTTATGGCTTATGGGCACTCAATAAAAAAACTCCTGGACATTTTATCCCAGTACGTCGAAGTTCCGGAGGAACTCTTCGACGAAGCGAGGCTTCTGGACAGACACTATATTCCCCCCAGGTACCCAGACGCGTATATAGAAGGGGCGCCCTACGAGTATTACGGAAAAAAAGATGCAGAGAACGCGATAGCTTCCTCAAAAAGGATTCTTGACTTCGTGCGGAGGGTTGCTGGTGAGATGGAGTGAGATGCCCTACAAACGCGATATTGAAGAGTACGTGAACGCCATCGTGGAGAAGTTAAGGCCTAAACTCGTGTTGCTCCACGGGTCGGTGGCAAAGGGGACCTTTGGGCTGGGAAGCGACGTTGACATATTCATAGTGGCCGAAAAACTTCCCAAGAACCTTAACGCCCGGTTGGAGCTACTCTACTCCCTTGACAGGACGAGGGCACCAATAGACGTCAAGGCCTATACGCCGGACGAGGTTAGGAGAATGCTCTCCAAGGGGCACCCCCTCATAATGGACGCGCTGGAGGACGGGAGGGTGCTCTACGCGGATGGGGAATATCTAGAAGAAACCCTTCGGGAGTTCAGAGAGGCGAAGAGGAGATTCCGGCGGTTTGAGAGAGGGTGGATTCGGGTTGAAAGGTGATAGAGATGGAATCCCGGTTTGAGGCGGAGATAACACCCGTTGATATACTGCTCCAGCTGGTCCAGATGGGAAAGGTCGACCCCTGGAACATCGACATAGTGGATTTAACCGAGAAGTACCTGAAGATGCTCCGCGAGATGAGGGAGCTGGACCTCAGGATCTCCGCCAGGGCCATTCTGGCGGCTTCCATACTCGTCAGGATGAAAACCGAGGCACTGCTCAGCGAAGAGGATAAGGATGAAGAGGAAGAGACCGAAGAGCGCGTTAGGGTCGAGGTTGAACCTCTGGCTCCCCCGATAAGGAGGAGCGAGCGCTACTACACCTTTGACGACCTGCTGGAAGCTTTAATGGATGCTCTGGAGGAGGCCGAGAGGAGGAAACCGAAGAGGAGGGGGAAGGAGGACATAGAGGAGCAGGTCTTCGTTGTGGAGGACTTCCGCGTCGACATAGAGAAGCACGTCTACAGGCTCCACGACATCGTGGTGGAGCTTTACAGGGAGAAGAGGGAGCCGATAAAGTTCTGGGAGCTCGTCTTCGATTCAAACCCTAAGATAGTTGCGAGGACATTCCTCTACCTCCTCTTCCTCTCAAACATGGGCAAAGTTGACCTCATTCAGGAGGAGCCCTTCGGGGAGATCCTGGTCGTTCCGCTTGAGGGTGCTTAAAGCCGGCCTGAGGGACACTTATCGTCCCCTTCTCTCGTTCTTCTTCGCTGGCCTGAAGGTTATCGCCAGGAGGGGAGGTTCGCTCCCGATGTAGAGGCTCCCCTTTTCCCGGTTGATATAGAAGCAGTAAACGCCTTCCGGAACCAGCTCAAGGAACTTTTCTGGAACGGTCTCTCGCACAAGCCTCCCGTCGAAGAAAACGCACTTGTAGGAGTGCTTTATCCCTTCAACTCTGCCTTTGATCTCCTCCAGCGAAAGCCTCTCGCAGTCGAGCCTGGTACAAACGAGGCTCTTCCTTCCGTCCGTGAAAATCACGACCTTCTCGTTTATATTCGCTTTTACCGAGCTATCCAAAAACTCCCAGAGCCGGGAATAAACCAGCTCGAGCTTCTTTTTCTTTGCGAGCCTCTTAATGAGCCTCTCCTTAGCATGCCTGGTGAGGAGCATGGTGGCGGTTGCGCTGGGGGCTTTAAACCCTTGTCGACCTGCATATGCACCTACACATGCAGGTTGTGACTACGGCAAAAAGTATTTAAGACTTGGCGGGAAGGAGTGGTGTGATCGAAATGAAGGCTAGAGCTGGGGCGTTAAAATACGTCCTCCTCTTCACGGCGTTTTCTTTTGCCGATGCCCTAACTACCTGGCTGGGCACCCGTAGAGGGTTCGCCGAGGCCAACCCTGTGCTGGCGGAAAGGCTGTCGAATCCCCACCTGTTTTTCGGCAGCTTTGCATTCTTCACGCTCCTTGGAGTGGTGGTGATAGTGCTTTCCCTCCCTCTAACTGGAAGGATCCCGGCCATGGGCTACTTCCTTGATCTATTTGTGGCCCTGAAGGCCCTCCCTGTGCTGAACAATGTTTTTGTTCTCGCTGGCATCTCCCCCCTGGAGTTAACGGTGATGACAACGGCCCGGTGGCTTTTGGGCTTCACATGAGAAGCTTTTTATCCTTCGCGTCGTTTTTGGAAACATGCCATATCTCCGCAGGGATTTAATCGAGCCCCGCGTTTACCAGGAGGTCATCTATGCGAGGTGTAAGGAGCGGAACTGCCTCGTCGTCCTTCCCACAGGGTTAGGAAAGACGCTCATAGCCATGCTCATAGCGGATTACCGGCTCTCGAAGTACGGGGGAAAGGTTCTCATGTTAGCCCCGACAAAGCCCCTTGCGGTCCAGCACGCCGAGAGTTTTAGAAGGCTCTTCGACCTCCCTCCGGAGAAAATAAATGTGCTAACTGGCGAGCTTCCCCCCGAAAAGAGGAAGGAACTCTGGGAGAAGAGCGTTGTGATAACAGCCACACCCCAGACGATTGAGAACGACGTCTTAACAGGCGGGATTTCCCTTGATGATGTCGTTCTGCTCGTCTTCGATGAGGCCCACAGGGCCGTCGGCAACTATTCCTATGTCTTCATCGCAAAGGAGTACCTGAAAACGGCAAAACACCCGCTTGTTTTAGGTCTAACCGCTTCACCGGGAAGCGACGAGGAGAAGATAAGGGAAATAATCAAAAACCTCGGGATAGAGCACATCGAGGTCAGAACGGAAAGCTCCCCCGATGTGAAGCCCTATGTCCACGGCATTTCCTTTGAGTGGGTAGGGGTTGACCTCCCCGAAATTTACAGAGAAGTCCTCTCAATCCTCAGGGAGATGCTGAAGGAGAGCCTCAAACCGCTCGCAAACGCTGGCCTCGTCAGTTCCGCCTCACCTGACATACCCAAGAGGGAAGTCCTACAGGCCGGTTCAAGGATAAACCATGCGCTCTCCCAGGGCGACTCCTCCCTCGGTTCCCTCATGAAGCACCAGGCGAAGGCTATGAAACTCCACCACGCCATAGAACTCCTTGAGACGCAGGGTCTGACGGCTTTGAGGGCCTATCTAAAAAAACTCCACGAGGACCGCTCCAAATCGAGCAGGGAACTCATGGAAGACCCCCGCATGAGGAAAGTGGTTTATCTCCTGGTTCAGGCAAAGGAGAGCGGAATTGACCACCCGAAGATGGAGAAGCTGAAGGAGCTCATAGGGGGCCAGCTCGGGAGAAAGCCCAACTCCAAGATAATCGTCTTCACCAACTACCGCGACACAGGGAAGAAGATCGTCGAGGAACTCAAGAATGAGGGAATCTCGGTTGAGCGCTTCATAGGCCAGGCGAGCAGGGCCAACGACAGGGGAATGAGCCAGAGGGAGCAGAAGGAGATACTCGACAGGTTTTCCCGGGGAGAGTTCAGCGTTTTGGTGGCGACGAGCGTCGGCGAGGAAGGTCTGGACGTCCCGGAGGTTGATTTGGTGGTTTTCTACGAGCCCGTGCCTTCGGCAATAAGGAGCATCCAGAGGCGCGGAAGAACGGGAAGGCACAGGCCCGGAAAGGTCGTCATCCTCATGGCGAAGGGAACGCGGGACGAGGCTTACTACTGGAGTTCAAGGAGAAAGGAGAAGGGGATGTTCGAGGCCATAAAGAAAATTGCCCGGGAGCTTGAGTCAAAAACTAAAGAGGAGCGGGCTGAAATAAGGGAAAAAGCCCCGGAGAGTGCTGGTATGAACAGGGGAAAGATAACCCCCCTGGATGCATTCCTGAAGCCGAGACGGGAGGAGTTGCCCAAGGCGAGTGAAAGTAAAGAAGGGGAAAGCCCGAATATCGAAAAAGCGAAACCCGAAAGGCCCACAGGGGAAGCCAGGGAGCCCCCAATAAAGCCGATCTTCGTAGGGAGGCCCCAGGGCATCGTCGTCTATGTTGACTCCCGCGAGCTGAAGAGCGGCGTGCCAAAGCTTTTGAAGGATCTTGGGGCTGAGATTGAGGTCAGAACTCTGGACGTTGCCGATTACGTCGTCAGCGAGGAGGTTGGAATAGAAAGGAAGAGCGCCAACGACTTCATACAGTCTATCATAGACGGCAGGCTCTTCGACCAGGTTGAGCGGCTAAAGAAAGCCTACGAGAAGCCAGTGATAATCATCGAGGGCGAGCTTTACGGCATAAGGAACGTCCATCCCAACGCGATAAGGGGAGCTATAACGGCCGTAACGCTCGACTGGGGCGTTCCCATACTGTTTTCCTCGGACAAGGAGGAGACCGCCCATTTCATTTACCTTATGGCAAAGCGCGAGCAGGAGGAGAGGAAGAAGGAAGTCCGCCTCAGGAGCGAGAAGAAAGCCCTTACTTTGGCGGAGAGACAACGCCTGATAGTTGAAGGCCTCCCAAACGTCTCAGCAACCCTGGCGAAGAGACTCTTGAAGCACTTCGGCAATGTGGAGAGGGTTTTCACCGCCACCGAGGAGGAGCTCAGGGAGGTCGAGGGAATAGGCGAGAAAAAGGCGAGGGAGATAAGGAAGGTCATTACCGCACCCTACGTCGAGGATGAGATTGAATGAGGAGTTCGGAATGTGCCCCCGGGGAGCGAAGCGGGTTCACGGCTCGCCGAGCGCTTACCCGCCGCGGTTTCCCGGGGGCAGTCCGGGTTGGTTTTCCCCCTTTAAAGGTTTGACGCAAAACTTAATAACGCACCCCGGTTTTCTCAGAATATGCACCATTCGAGGGAGCGCGGATTAACTTACCTAGGGGCGACCTATATCGGGAACTTCGCTGACAAGGAGCTTATATTCGAGGCCTTTGACGAGGCCAACCGCTACCTGAGCCAGAACGATCTTCCGGTGAGGTTCGTCTACCTCGGAAAGATCGAAGTCGGCCCAGGATACTTAATAAGCATCCCCGTTGGGGAGGATCAGGTAAAAGGCTACCCCCTGGAAGCGATCATAGAAACGCTCTACGCGAGACTCCTGGAGGAGACCAGCAGAGATGAGCGCTTTCCAATGAGACGGATCTTCGGGCTAACGACATTTCCCCTGGTATCCCGAAACCGGTACTTTCCCATTTACGAGAAGTTCCTCGGCTTCCAGCAGGAGATCCTCGGGATGAAGATAATGGTTCTCTCCATGAAGCCCTTTGAAAGTAAAAACCGGGAGCTCATGAAAGCGCGGATTTTAAAAGGGATCCTCCACGAGCTCGGCCACGGCTTTGGCCTTGAGCACTGCTCCAACAGCTGCGTCATGAACCCGCCCCGCGACCTTGAGGACTGGGACGGAAGGCCTTTATCTTACTGCTCTTCATGCATGAGAAAGTTCCGGAGCGCCCTCATGGCGGAGCTTGTTCTTAAAAAATGAGGGGTCGGAAACGGCAGGGCTCTTCATTGCCTTGCGGCTCGTATAGCGAAATTCTCGTCATCCCCTCCATCATTTAAGTCTCTGGTAGGCAGCCCACATTCTCTGGACGACGGTTATCCACGCGAGTGTCCCCACCAGGTAGACCCCGTATTTCACGTATTTCACCCCGGCCAGGGAAAAGGCTATGAGGATGAGCAGTCTCTCGGCCCTCTCCGCTATTCCAACGTCAAGCTT
Organism: Thermococcus waiotapuensis; assembly: GCF_055384795.1. Taxonomy (NCBI): domain Archaea; kingdom Methanobacteriati; phylum Methanobacteriota; class Thermococci; order Thermococcales; family Thermococcaceae; genus Thermococcus; species Thermococcus waiotapuensis. The sequence goes on from NZ_AP042429.1 coordinate 575,890, forward strand.
CCCGGACCCGGCGAGTTCTGCTCTACAACGCTCGTAGCTCACCAGATAGGCACCCATGAACGTCAGGAAAACCCAGCGCCAGTCGGCCAAGCCCCCAAGGGCAATTCCAAAGAGAACTGCTCCATCGCTGATTCTATCGAGGGTGGAATCCAGGAAAGCACCGAAGCGGCTCACCTTTCCGGTCATTCTGGCGAGGGTTCCGTCGAGTGCATCTACGAGCGAGCCCGAGATCAGAACAAGCGCGGCAAGCCCCGGCTCGCGGAGGTAGAACAGGTAAGCCCCCAAAAGGCTTATTAGCATCCCCAGGACTGTTATCGTGTTGGGGGTGATGCCGATTTTAGCGAGGGGCCTCACCATTGCCTCGAGGTAGCCTTTGACTTTTTCCCTGTATCTGTTGAGCACCATACCTACCACCGCTCAGAGCTCGATAACCTTCTTGCCTCTCTCCTGAGGGATTATTTTGAGCTTTGCGTCCTTAAACTCCTTTCTTAAGCCTTCACCGCCGAGGAGCCTGTCGAGGAAAACCGCCAAAGCGGCGACCTCACTGTGGGGCTGGTTTCCAACCGCTACATTGTAGTCAGCTATCTCGTAAACTTCCCGCGGAACCTTCTCGGCTCCAACGACGACCATGATGTCCTTTCCCGCTTTCAGCTCCTCTCTTATCGCTGGCAGGGCATCGTCTATGTGGATCCCGTACATCGTCAGGTGAACCACTATTCCGTTTTTCTTCCACTCCCCCATGGTTTTCTTCCAGCCCGGGTTGAACTCTATCTCAAAGGGGCCTCCCCATCTTCTCACGACGTCCTTAACGCTCTCCTTAACGTGTTCGTCCTCTTCCGCCGCGATTATTATTCTATCCGCCCCGAAGGCCCTCGCCGTTAAGGCCACGTGCGTTGTGATCCTCTTGTCCCTCTCGGGTCTATGCCCGAGTCTGAGCACTGCTATCATGTTCCCCCTCCGGCAGTCTCTTAAGGAGAACAAATAAATCCTTTCCGGTGGTGTGGGTGATAACGCTCACAACAGACTTCGGGCTTAAGGGCCCCTACGTGGGAGAAATGAAGGCCGCGATTCTCAGGGTAAACCCCGGCACGAAGCTCGTTGACGTCACCCACGCGGTGACCAGGCACTCCATCGTGGAGGGCTCCTTCGTCATGGAGCAGGTTGTCAAGTACTCGCCGGAAGGGACGGTTCACATCGGCGTCGTTGACCCGGGCGTTGGGACGGAGAGGAGGGCTGTGATAGTGGAAGGCAACCAGTGGCTTGTAGTTCCGGACAACGGTCTGGCAACGCTCCCGATGAAGCACATAAAGCCCAGAAGGGCCTGGGAGATAGACCTTGAAAGGATCAGGCGCTTCACGGGGTGGAGAATCAGCTCCACCTTCCACGGCAGGGACGTCTTCGGGCCGGCCGGGGCGCTGATAGAGAAAGGTATCCCTCCGGAGGAATTCGCAGAGGAGGTTTCGCTGGGTTCGCTCGTTAAGCTCGATTTGGAGCCGAAAAAAGAGAAAGACCTCTGGCTTCTGAAGGTTATCTACGTTGACGACTTCGGGAACGTTATACTCAACCTTGAAAACTACGAGAGGCCAAAAGCGGTTGAACTCCCAGACTTCGGCCTCCTAATCCCCTACCTTGACACCTACGGTCGGGTAAAGCCGGGGGAACTGCTCGCTCTGCCCGGGAGCCACGACTATTTGGAGATAGCCGTCAACCAGGGGAGCGCGAGCGAGAGGCTTGGCCTCAAGGTTGGAGACGGGGTGAGGGTGAGTCTCGTTTAAAAATCCTGAACGAAAGGTTCAAAAATTTTGAACGAGAGGATAACCCATGATCCACAGACTCGCATCAACCGAAAACCGTGAGAGGATACTCGAGTATATACTGGAGATTGAGGAGTTTGGGCCGGAGGAAGTTGCTTCGGCTCTAAACCTCAGCAAGGGATTGGTTTCCACCTATTTTCGGGAGCTAATAAAGCTGGGCATAATCCACAAGCGGGGGCGGAGGTTCTGCCTATCCAAAGGTCCCGAGCTTAAAGAGCTTAAGAGGTTTTTAAACTTCTGGAGTCTGAGAGAGGCCCTGCTACCGCTTAAGGAGGACTGGATGCTTGCTTTGGGAGTTTATGGAAGCTTTGCCAGGGGTGAAAACGGAAAGACCAGCGACGTTGACGTTTGGATTCTTGTGGAGGATGCCGACCCCCTCACAATCATGGAGTTCAAAGAAAAGCTTGAAAAAGTCCTTGGGGGGAAGTTGACCTGCTCGTTCTCACAGGGGATAAACTGATCCGGCTCAAAAAAGAGAACCCATATCTTTACTGGAGCATCAAGCTTTCATCGCTGGTATTATGGGGTGACGTTGAAGGGATCACTGGAGGTGAAGCCGATGGTTAAGCGCGGTCTCTTCGTCGGCCGTTTTCAGCCGGTACACAACGGCCACGTTAAGGCGCTCGAATTCGTTTTCTCCCAAGTTGACGAGGTGATAATAGGCATCGGAAGCGCCCAGGCGAGCCATACTTTGAAGAACCCCTTCACGACGAGCGAGAGGATGGAGATGCTCATAAGGGCTTTGGACGAGGCGGGATTGACCAAAAAGCGATACTACCTCATCCCGCTCCCGGACATAAACTTCAACGCCATCTGGGCGACCTACGTTGTCAGCATGATCCCCAGGTTTGACGTCGTCTTCACAGGAAACTCCCTGGTGGCACAGCTCTTCCGCGAGAAGGGCTATGAAGTTATAGTCCAGCCAATGTTCAGGAAGAACATCTTCTCGGCGACAGAGATAAGGCGGCGCATGGTGGCGGGCGAGCCCTGGGAGGAGCTCGTGCCTAAGAGCGTGGCGGAGTTCATAAGGGAGATTCGCGGCGTCGAGAGGATTCGGATGCTCGCAACTGACCTCGAGAAGGACGAGAAAGAGCTGCAAGCGCCGGTGAGGATTCCGGAATTCTGATTTCTTCCCCTTCCGCTCACCTCTGAGCAAAAACCCTTTAGGGTTGAGCAGACAAAGGACTACCATGCCCGATGAAGACCTTGCGGGGGAAGTCCAGGAGCTCAGGAAGGCCCTCGAAGCTATGAGGGCGAGCTTCGAAGTAGTCTCCAGGATGGCCCAAGCTTATCTCAGGCTCCTAAACGTTTACGCGGAATACGGGGGCCTGAGCATAGACGTTGTCATCCCCGAGATAGAGCACGACCCTATAGCGAGGGAGATTGTGAAGATCCTCTTCGACCTCAGGAGGGCGAACGTGAGCCAGATAGCGCGCGAGCTGAAGGGAAGGCGCGGAAAGGCCTCGAGGAACACGGTCCGGGCGAAGCTGGATGAGCTTGAGAGGCTCGGCGTGGTGAGAAAGCTCCAGGCTGAGAGGGGCAGGGTCTATGCCCTCTCCAGGGATGTGGTCAAGAGGTGGTTAGAGCTGATCGGAATGCCGATTAGGTTTGAGCAGGCTAATGATTATTGAGGTGGTTGATATGGCGGACGTTGAGGTTGAGAAGAAGACCCCGGCCCAGCTGGAGAAGCTCCTTGCGGAGCTTGTGGAAGAGATGAAGAGTGCCAAAAGCGAGGAAGAGCTTGGACTCCTTAAGAAGAAGGCCGACATCGTTGAAGACCTCATAGAGGCCTACTACGGCGACAGGGACATCGAGCAGGCGGCAAAGCTCATGGACAGGCTCGGCCCGATGATAGAGGACATCCTTAAACCGCTGAAAGACCTCCTGAGCGAGCTTTACAGTCCTGAGAAGATGCAGGCCGTGGGCAAGAGCGTGGCGGAGTTCTACAAGAACCTCGTCGAGGCCGGCATGGACAAGGAAACTGCAACCGAGCTCACCAAGGAGTACATGAAGAGCATCAACGCTCCCAAGGCCCTCCTTGAGGTACTTACCGGGTTGATGAAGGGAAAGGGCGGCCCTTCTGGGCCGATAAACACAACTCCGGGGGAGGCAAAGCCAGAGAACGCCAAGGAGGAGAGGGAGGAGTGAACGTTCGCTCCTTTCTTAAATTTCTCTTCTTCCATCTTCCGAGAATCCTGTTCCAGGTTGCCGGCCTGTTCCGGGCCATAAATCGGGGAAAGAGGGCCTTTAGAGAGGGCCTTGAGAGCGAAGGCCTCCCGAAAGAGTTAGTAGAAGAGCTCCTGGGGGAGTTTGATCCTCTGGAGGGCTTTGATCTGCGGGAGGCTTTGGGCTTTTTCCGGGGGGAGAAACAGGGGCTGACGTGCTTCTCAACACCTCTTTCTGGAGACCACCGCAAGTGTACCCCGCCGGCGGGAAAGGGGCCAAACTAAAGGCGTAGGCTCGCCAGGAAGGCTATCACGAGAGTTATTGATCCGACAATCTTTTGTAGTGGAAAAACGCCGAGAGGGAAGACTCAAACCATGCTTGCGGCTATTCTCAGACCTTAACAGAAGCTTTTGAGTCCTTCGCTCGGTCTCTTGGAACTATTCTCTCCTCAATAACCCTTAAAATGTCCTCAAGAGAGACTCTTTCGAAGGATGGATGCTACTGCGAGCCAACGTGCTTGTGATGGGGAAAAGTTTCGACGTCTCTGTGATGTGGCGCGTTATCCCAGCGAATTGTAAGTCTTCCGTCTTTCTGCCACTGGAAAGAGTAGTTGTAATCCTCCTCTGAGACAAATTCCCTGATGTAAAGAACGCTTCCATCTGCTAGTTCCGCCCTGATTTTCAGGAAGTAAAAACTGTTCCCCTCTTTGTAGTCCAGGATTTCGTAACTTTTGACTGCCGGGCTCTTCTCGAGCAATTCTAACTCTCTCAGCATGTTCAATCTCCTTCAGCCTTTTCTCCAGCTCTTCAAGCTTCCTGACGTAGGCTTTCCACTCAATATAGTCGTCCCAGGCCTCAAAAGATTCCTCCGAGTCCATAAGTTTCCTTTCAAAATCTTTTAACGTCGTCCCGTATTTCTTTTCGAAGGCCCTTACTTTCTCACGTATTGGTGCCAGCTCGGAGATTATCCTCAGCCTCTCGTATACCAACACGTCCCTCTTTGAAATCACGACCTCGCTCATTTTTATCACATTCCTGACTCGCGGTTCTGGGATAAATACCTTTCTTCTCACCTCTCCTGCCAGCGGGGAGGGCCAAACTAAATGTGTAGGCTCGCCAGGAAGCCAGCGGTAAATGGTGAGGAGATGCCGATTTGTAGGCGATGCCCGCGGGGACGTAAGCCTTAGCGTCGCAGAGCTTTCACCTTGGAGCAGGTTTTCACCCCTTGCGGTTTTAGGCAAAATATTTAAAAGAATTTGAACGCTCTTTGTCTGGGGATTACGATGCAAAGGAATAAGATACTGGCTGCACTGCTGGTGGTTCTCCTCGTCCACTCAGGCTTTGCTACCTGGAAGTGGCAGGAAGCGGAAAAATCTAAGGAGGAGGCACTCTACTACCTCGAGGTAACCGCCAACCGCGCGGCAAAGTGTCTTGAAGAGTCTGGGGTGGTCTCTTATCTGCTCGATAAAAACGCCTCCGATGAAACGCTCCGGGGTTATTCATGGCTGTTTGAAGAGTGTGCATACGTCCTCGAAACGACGGAGTTTGAGCTTTTTGACCTTACCAAAGACCCCAGGCACTATGATCTCCATGTCTTCGGGGCCACTCTGGAGACCCTCTTCAACAAGGCGAGGCTCGACCCCATAAACGGGCCAAAACCCATTCTTCTCAAAAACAAAGACCGCATCGCCAACATCTCCAGAACACTCGAATACCTGATTGTGGAAAGAACGGGGCTCTGGAACCTGACTCCGGAGGATGCCAGAAAGCTAAGGGCGATGGCGGAGGAGATTGAATACTGAATTTATGCAGTTTCTTCAGGGCGTTTTCTATCTTCACCGCCCTTATTGAGTGATAACATGGACGTCGAGGAGCTCGCAAAGTTGTTCTACGGTCTCGCTCATTCCCTGTCAAAAGCAGGCTTGTAATTGACGAAGAGAAAGGAAAGGCGCTCAGATTTTATGAGCTGATCCCGTTTAGCGTTTTCGTTTCCCCATGGATTTAACTGCAAGTGATGCCCTCTTTGGACTCATCTTAGTTCTACTGCTCTCCGCAGGCATCTCCGTTGGAATTGCTCATGCCCTCCCAGAAAGAGGAAGGGCTGAGGTGCCGTCCCAACTTGATTCAAAGCTGGAGGAAATTGAGAGAAGGCTTCGCAGTATTGAGAAGAAAGTCGAGAAGATAGAGCGCTTTATTGAGGAGTAGCTTCCCCCATTGAACTTTTTTCAAACCTTGCCCCACTCGGGGCGAAGGTGTTCTCGGCTTATCCTCGACTGTTTCCATTGCCCGCGGTTCACCGAATCGCCAGACTTCGGATTAGCCCAGCCACCCCTCCAATGCCCGGTTCACCAGTTCCAGGAACTCCTTTTTCGTCCCGCCCTTCTTGTAAAACTCCTCCAGAAGCTCCATGAAGCGCCTTTCCTCAGCAGTGAACTTCTCGCCTTTCCACCCAAAGATCCTGAACCTCTCGCCGAGAAGCTCAACGGTGTGAAAGGCCATGCCATTGGAGGGCCCCAAGTCCTTCGTCAGCTCGACCGTGTTTATCAAATCGTAGCCGAGCCTCTTCCAGAACCCTATGGCGTCCTTATCCTGGGGCAGGACGAGGAGATAAAGCGATGAATCGTGCTTTTTCACCTCTTCCTCTACCCTCTCGACGAGTGCCCTCCCAATGCCCTTCCCTCTGAACTCCCGTCTGACGTATATCTCCTCAACCCAGAAGCATCCTTCCCTGCTTGAGACCCGGATGAAGCCGACCGCATTGGCGCCTTCCAGGGCGAGAAAAATCAAATCGCCCCCCCTGAAGTAGCCCTCGGCCTCTTTCCTGTAGGCTTCTTCTTCGGCTGGCTTCCAGCCCTGTTTTCCCCTAAGCTCCATGAAGAACTCGGTGTAGAGGGTCTGGAAGTCGGGGAGGCGTTTTTCGGTGAGGAATTCCATTCACACAACCTCCACGAGCCCTTTCCTGAACACAAGCACGTTTGGCTCCTCAGTTTCGTCCCAGAGGAAGAGGCCTATCCTTTTCAGCCCGGGAAGGGCGGGCTTCATCCCTTCGGGAATCATCAGGTCGAACTCCCCTCTGCCTTTCTCCCCCGCCACCCACGCCATCGCCGGCAACATCGCCCTTATGCACCCTAAACCAGTTGAGAGCGGCGTGAAGGTTGCGCCGCCCCTGGTTGCTAAAAACTTAAGGCCGTTCACTTCGTAGGCTTCCCCATTCTTTCTGAGCCACTCCAGCGCTTCCTCGCTCCTGTGAACGAACTTCCAGCCGAGCGGGATTATCCTGAGGGTTAAGTCTTCCATCTCAAGCTCCACAGGGCTCGGTTCCTTGGGGAGGAAGTCTTCTACCCTCGCGCCGAGGTTGAAGAACCTTGCCATAACTGAAAAGCCGTCCTTCCTGACCATCGCCAGGCTTTCTTTGTTCAGGAAGTATGTGGCCAGCTCGAGGGCCTCTATTTTCCCCTCTTCCGCGAGCTTCTTCCCGAGGTCGAGCATGAAGTTCTGGATAAACCTCCCGTAGCCCCTCCCCCTGTAGTCCGGGTGAACCCTCAGTCCCTCAAGCCAGCCGACCCTTCCCGGCAGGAGGGTAAGCTTTGCCGTTCCGACCACCTTTCCCTCAAGCTCAAGGACGTAGAAGTTGCCGTCCTTTACCCAATCCTCGAACACTTTCGCTAGGTAATCTTCGCCTCCCCACGTCAAACGCGCTATCTCCTCAATGAAGGGCCTGTCTTCTGGTCTGGCCTCGCGGATTGCCGGGTTCATGCCATCACCGGTGCACTATAATCGCTTGAGGTTTTAGGCTTTTCTTCTCAGATGGACATCTTAACAGGCAAATATTTATAAGAACGGAACCTTACTCCTCTACCATGAGAGGATCGCTCAAAGGGCTTGCCAGACTGCTTGGGTACCTAAGGGGACATGCCTTCCAGTTCTCTCTGGGCGTAGTCCTGGTGCTCCTCATGTCGTACACCAACGGTGTAGTCCCCAACCTCATAAGGAAGGCCATAGACATGGGGGTAACCGCCGGGGACTACGGCCAGGCCCTCCACTATGCGCTCCTCATACTCCTTGCTGGCGTACTCAACGGGGTCTTCAGCTTTGCCGGGAGGTATCTCCTCGTTAAATCTGCCCAGCATGCGGTTTACCGCCTCAGGATGGACGCCTTCAGGGCAATTCAGCGGCAGAGGATGGAGTTTTTGATAAAACCTTCTCCGGCCAGCTGATAAGCAGGGTAACCAACGACACGGAGAGGATAACCAGTTTTCTGTCGAACCAGTTCAGGATGTTCGTCTACTCGCTCTTCCTGATAGTGGTCTCGCTCTACTACATGCTCCGGATGAACACCCTCCTGGCCCTGGTGGCCCTGGTTACAATAGGGATCGTCGTGGCCCTGAACTCGGCCTATGCCATGAAAGTCCGCCCCATCTACGACAGGATAAGGTACCAGACGGGGGTCATAGCTTCCACGGCCACGGGGACGATAGCCGGGATAAAGACGATAAAGGCCCTTTCGGCGGAGGAGGAGATCAGCGAAAAGTTCGAGAGGGAGAACGAGGAGCTCTACTCACTCAACGTCGAGGCCACAAGGATAGTGGCGATATACGGAAACGCCTCCTTCCTGATCCTCGGAATTGCGATGAGTTTTATGCTGTACTTCGGCGGAAGGGCCATCATAGAGAACACGCTAACCGTTGGGGAGCTGGCGGCCTTTCTCACGTACATGCTCACCATGACCTGGCCCCTCAGGACGCTCGGCTTCACAATAGCCGACATCCAGAGGAGCCTGGCCGCGGCTTCGAGGCTCTTTGAGGTCATGGACTCAGCCCCTGAGAGCGTTGATCCCCCGGACGCTGTCGAGCTGGAGAACCCGAGGGGAGAGGTGGAGTTCAGGGACGTGTGGCTCACTTACCACACGGGGAAGACCGTCCTCAGGGGGCTGAGCTTTAAGGTAATGCCGGGCGAGAAAGTCCTCATAACCGGACCGCCGGGCTCGGGGAAGAGCACGGTTCTGAAGCTGATAGCCAGGCTCTACGAGCCAGAAAAGGGGGAGGTGCTCTTAGACGGGGTTGACGTGAGGAAGATAAAGACGGAGAGCTTGAGGAGGACTGTAGCTTACGTCCCCCAGGAGCCCTTCATATTCAACAGGAGCATAAGGGAGAACATCGCCCTTGCCAAGCCGGACGCGACGATGGAGGAGATAATAAGGGCCGCCAAGATAGCGAAGATACACGATTTCATAGCCTCCCTCCCGGAAGGCTACGAGACGATCCTCGGCGAGAAGGGGATAACCCTTTCCGGCGGCCAGAGGCAGAGGATAGCGCTGGCGAGGGCCCTGCTCCTCGACCCAAAGGTAATCCTCCTCGATGACCCCGTCTCAAACCTCGACGCCGGAACAGAGAAGCGGCTCGTGGAGGACCTGAGGGAGATACTGAAGGACAGGACGGCGTTGATAGTATCCCAGAGGCCGTCGCTCGTTAAGCTCGCCGATAGGGTTATCGTGATGGCCGAGGGCAGAATAGTGGAGGACGGAAAACCTGAGGAGCTGGCCAGGAAAGGTGGGGCCTTCAGCGATATGCTCAGGGCGGTGGGGGAAAATGAATGAGTCATCGCTCTCGCTGGTAACGCGCTTCGTAAGGGAAGCCCTCTCCGAGAGGAAAACCCTCGCCATAGTGGTGGCGAGCACCGTAGGCTCGGCTTTGGCTAACCTGGCCTCCCCTTACCTCCTGAGCGTAGCTATAGACCGCTACATATTGCCGGGAAGATACGGGAAGCTCGGTCTCATAGCGGCCCTTTACCTCCTCACCCTCGTTGCCCAGTGGTTCTTCATGGTGCTCCAGACGTACTACACGGAAGTTTTCGGCCAGGGGGTTCTCAGAAGGCTCAGGAGCAGACTGCACGAGAAAGTTCTCTCCGCGAACCTCGACTTCTTCAAAGAGAAGTCCGCCGGCGACCTCGTGTCAAGGATAATCAACGACACCGGCGTGGTGAACGACGTCCTCGTTTCCGGCCTGCTGGGCGGGCTCGGGAGCCTGCTGAGCCTGGTGGGAGTGATAGTTGCCATGTTAATACTCGACCTCAGGCTAACCCTCGTAACCCTCACCAGCGTCCCGCTCATGGTTGCTGTCGCCTACTACTTCGGTGGAAAGATGAGGAAGGCCCACCTGGAGGCGAGGACGAAGATAGCGAGGATCTCCAGCGTGGTCGAGGAGAGCGTCGCGGGAATAGAGACGATACGCGCCTTTGGAAAGGAAGGGCACGTCGAGAAGGAGTTCTCGGAGGCGTCACGGGAGACCATCAAGGCCTACCTGCGGGTCGCGGTTTACATGGGCCTCTTCTGGCCCCTCATGAACATAGCGAGCCTTCTCTCGGTTGTGGTGGTCATAGCCTACGGCGGCTACCTTGCCCACCAGGGGAGCGTCAGCATAGGGGTAGTCGTGGCATTCATCCAGTACGCCCAGCGCTTCCGCGGGCCGATAAACGAGGTAGTAAGCCTCTACGATAGCTTACAGTCCGCCCTGGCCGCTCTGGAGAGGATATACGAGGTTCTGGACGATGAGCTGGTTGAGGACTACAGCGGAAAAACCGTGGAAAAGCTTGGAGGCGAGATAGAGTTCAGAAACGTCTGGTTCGAGTACGAGAAGGGAAGGCCTGTGCTCAAGGGGATAAACCTCTCGATTTCCTCCGGCTCAAGGGTTGCCCTCGTGGGAAGGACTGGGGCGGGAAAGACGACAATCGCGAACCTGATAATGCGCTTTTACGACCCAACTGAAGGCTCAGTCCTCTACGACGGAACCGACGGCAGGGAGATAAGCAGGAAGAGCCTGCGGATGAGAATAGGCTACGTCCCCCAGGAGACCTACCTCTTCCCGGGGACGATAATGGATAACATCCTCATAGCGAACCCCAAAGCGAGCGGGGACGACGTGGTGAGGGTCTGCAGGGAGCTTGGGGTCCACGATTTCATAATGAGGCTCCCCCAGGGGTACGAAACCCAGGCCGGGGAGGCAGGAAAACTGCTCTCCGTCGGGGAGAAACAGCTCATCTCGCTCGCGAGGGCGATGCTCAAGGATCCGGACGTGATTATCCTCGATGAGGCCCTCTCGAGCGTTGACCCCAAGACGGAAAGGCTCGTTCAGGACGCGATGCTGAAGCTCATGGAGGGCAGGACGAGCATAATCATAGCTCATCGCCTTGGCATAACCCGCTTCGTGGACAGGGTTATCGTGGTGGAAGACGGAGAGATCGTTGAGGAAGGCCCTCCCGAGGCCCTGCTCGAGAGGAAGGGCCGCTTCTACAGGCTCTACACTTCCCAGCTTAGTGGAGCTGAAATGGACTGAAGGATTAAAGGCGTTATGGCTTTCATCGTCCCCCGGCGGTGCCTTGGTTTTGATGAAGACGGACACCCCTCGCCTTGGCCGGGTGAGAAAACTCTCCCCTGGGAGCAACCTTAAAATATTCAGACCTTAAGAATCTGGGGATGAAAATGTGGCCATCGGCAAAGTTCGTTGACGATAGCGTGGCCTTTTCAAGGATGCCAACGGAGGAGGAGCTCGACGAGGTGGCGAAGAACTTCGACGCGGTAGTGGTTCTCGTTGATGACTATGAGCTCCCCTACTCGCTCGAGGAATGGGAGAAGAGGGGGGTTGAGGTTCTCCACAGCCCGATCCCGGATTTCACGGCTCCAAGCCTCGAGCAGCTCCTCGAAATCCTCCGCTGGGTCGGTTCCAAGACCCAGGAGGGAAAGAGGGTATTAATTCATTGCATGGGCGGCCTCGGGAGGAGCGGGACTGTCGCGGTTGCCTGGCTCATGTACTCGAAGGGGCTCCCTCTCGGGGAGGCGCTGAGGAGGGTTCGCTCGTTAAGGTACGGGGCAGTTGAGACACCTGAACAGTTCGAAGTCCTGAGGGAGCTTGAAATGTACCTGTCACATCGACAATTTTGAGCCGTGTTTACCTTGCTTTCTGTCAAATCGACAGGGTATTAGGGGCAAGCTTTATCTTGAAAGATGGCGTTGGTGGGGAGAGGGTGTTTGAATGAGGGTGGCCGTGATAGGTGCCGGAACGATAGGTGGCGCAGTTGCCAAAGCCCTGAGAGAGAGCGGGCACGAAGTCGTTGCCACGAGGAGGGATCTAGAGAGGGGCAGATGGCTTGAAGAATACGGGATCAGGCTTACGAGTAACAACAGGGAGGCCGTTGAGTGGGCTGAGGCAGTTTTTCTGGCGGTGAAGCCAGATAAAGTTGGTGCCGTCATCGAAGAGGTCTCCGAACTTTTGGAGGGAAAGTTTCTAATCTCGCTCGCGGCTGGCATAGGGCTTGACTACCTCAAAAGGTTGGCCCCAAAGGCCAAGCTCGTCAGGGCAATGCCTAACATAGCGGTTCTCGTCAAGGAGTCCTTCACGGCGTACTCGACTGATCTGGAGGGTGATGATTTAGAAACCGTTGAAGGCCTTCTCTCGTCCTTCGGTGAGTTCCTCCGCGTTGAGGAGGAGCACATGGACGCAATAACGGGGCTGAGCGGTTCAGGGCCGGCTTACGTTACCGTCTTCCTTGAGGCCATGATCTACGGTGGTTTGAGGGCTGGCCTTCCGAGGGAAGTAGCCAGAAAAGCTTCCCTTCAGACCCTCTTAGGGACGGCCAAACTGCTTATGGAGACCGAAAAGCACCCTGCCGAGATAAGGGAGTGGGTGATAACGCCCGGTGGGACGACGATAGATGGGATCTTCGAGCTGGAGGAGGGCAAAATAAGGACGGCCGTGATGAAGGCCGTTGACGCGGCAACAAAGAAGTCAAAGATGCTGTCGAGGAGGGCCTGAAACTCTCCTCCCGTATTCCGGCTCTGAATCGGCCAAATAACCTGGCGGGAGTATCGTCTGGAGCTTGGAGTCAGAACGCCTCTGCGTGTAAATTACAGTCCCGAGGCCGGGCCCTTTAAGGGCAGGAATCGCCTTCAGGATGTTCTCCTTTGGAGGTCTCTCGGGAAAGAACTGCCTCTCTCTTCGCCACTTTGCCAGTTCGAGGATGCGCATGTCAGATTCTGCGGAAGATTTTTAGGTTGGGGACCTTTAACTTCCAGCATGAGGGTTGCGGTCATAACCAGGGATGCCCGGGCGTATTATCAAGCCGTAAACACGTTGAAAAAGTACGGGATAGGCTTTCACAGTTTAACGCCGGGGGATAAGATTCCTTTTGACGTTGAGGTCGTTCTCGTTGACGAGAGTACCTTCAAACAGATCGACTTCCCGGTCAAGATCCTCATCGGGGAGGATTTCATAGACGAACTTCTGGCCATACTCGAGGGGAGGGAGAGATTTAGCAGGGTTTACATAGCAATAGACCCGGGGGAAAGGCCTGGGGTGAGCGTAATAGCCGATAACAGGGTTCTTGAAGTTCACAGACTTAAGGGGCCCAAGGACGTGGAGCCCATCCTTGAACTTCTGAAAAAGTATCCTGGGGCCAGGATAAAAATTGGCCATGGCGCTAAAAGGCAGAGGGTTCTCATGCTCAAAGCCCTTGGCCAGTTACTGGGCTACGACTACCGCCTGATACTTGTCAACGAGTCGGGGACAACCCCCAGGGTTGGGGACACTGAATCAAAGGGTGTTCAGGACATCGTGGCCGCGATAAACATCGGTTTGAGGCAGGGCAGGGAGGTCAGCATAAGGGAGCTTCTGGACCTGAGGGAGCCAACGAAGAGGGAAATCGACGACATAAAGAAAAGAAGCCGCGAGCTCAGTGGAAACATTACCATTTCATCAGACCTGGCCAGGGAAGTTGCCCTCGGGAACATGACCCTCGAAGAAGCGCTTGAGAGGCAGAGGAGAAAGTCCAAACTCGGTGGGCAGTAGCAAGGTATTTTAACCCCAAAACCCAGTTTCTGAACGTGGGGAAAAAGGCTGGAGGTGCGGGCATTGATATTCGGGCACGAGGAGTCCGTTGATGAAATAAAGTTGAGGGTTGCCGAGGCCCTTAAGGTTGATGTCGGCCGGGGAATAGTGAGGTTTGACAGGTCTTACCAGAAGAAGCTGGGAGTGGCTGCAGGAGACATAGTTGAACTTGTCGGCTCGCGTTCAACGGCTGCTATAGTGGCCAACGCTCATCCCGACGACAGGGGGCTTGATATAATAAGGATGGACGGTTATCTGAGAAAGAACGCAGGGGTAAGCATCGGCGACTACATTACGGTCAGAAAGGCCCAGGTTCAGGAGGCGAAGAAGGTAGTCCTCGCCCCCGCGCAGAAGGGAGTACTCCTCCAGATCCCGGGGGATCTCGTGAAGCAGAGCCTCCTCGGAAGGCCCGTTGTTAAGGGTGACATAGTTGTCGCGAGCAGCAGGGGGGAGACGGGTTACTACGGCGGTTCTCCGCTGGATGACCTCATAAGGGGCATCTTTGAGAGCATGCCAATCGCATTTGGAGAGCTCAAGTTCGTCGTCGTTAATACCGTTCCTAAGGGTATAGTCCAGATAACCTACAACACCGAGGTCGAGGTTCTTCCGCAGGCAGTTGAGGTTCATGAGGAGGCAATTCCCGAGGTTACCTACGAGGACATAGGCGGTTTGAGCGATGCAATACAGAAGATCCGCGAGATGGTGGAGCTCCCGCTCAAGCACCCGGAGCTCTTTGAAAGGCTGGGCATTGAGCCGCCGAAGGGTGTTCTCCTTTATGGTCCTCCCGGAACGGGTAAGACGCTCTTGGCTAAGGCCGTTGCCAACGAGGCTAACGCCCACTTCATAGCCATAAATGGCCCAGAAATAATGAGCAAGTTCTATGGAGAAAGCGAGGAGAGGCTGAGGGAAGTCTTTAAAGAAGCTGAGGAGAACGCGCCAAGTATAATTTTCATCGACGAGATTGACAGCATCGCCCCCAAGAGGGAAGAAGTTGTCGGCGAGGTTGAGAAGAGGGTTGTTTCACAGCTCCTCACGTTAATGGACGGCCTGAAGAGCAGGGGCAAGGTCATAGTAATAGCCGCAACCAACAGGCCTGATGCGATCGATCCGGCGTTGAGGAGGCCGGGAAGGTTTGACAGGGAGATTGAAGTCGGAGTTCCCGACAAGCAGGGAAGAAAAGAGATACTCCAGATCCACACCAGGGGAATGCCTCTGGAGCCTTCCTTTGAGAAGGGGGAAGTGCTTAAGGTTCTCGATGAGGTTGGAAGTAGAGTGCTTGAGCCAGAAGTTCTGACGAGGCTGAAACTCCAGGTCGAGAGGGCGGGAAGCAGTGAGGAGATAAAGAGCATCCTGCAGGAGTACGGTGAGATATATTCAGACGTTAAGGCGAGGCTCGTAGATAAAATGCTCGAAAGGATCGCCGAGAAGACTCATGGCTTTGTAGGTGCGGATTTGGCGGCCCTCGCAAGGGAGGCGGCGATGGTCGTTCTGAGAAGGCTCATTGGAGAGGGGAAGATAAGCCCGGAGCAGGAGAGAATACCGCCCGAGGTTCTTCAGGAGCTACGCGTCAGGGAGGAGGACTTCTATGAGGCGCTGAAGATGGTCGAGCCTTCGGCCCTCAGGGAGGTCCTCATTGAGGTTCCCAACGTGCGCTGGGACGACATTGGTGGCCTGGAGGAGGTAAAACAGCAGCTTAAGGAAGCGGTGGAGTGGCCACTGAAGTATCCACGGGCCTTTGAGCGGCTTGGCATTGAGCCGCCGAAGGGAATCCTCCTCTACGGTCCACCCGGAACCGGTAAGACGCTCTTAGCTAAGGCCGTTGCTACTGAGAGCGAGGCCAACTTCATAGCCATAAGGGGCCCGGAAGTGCTCAGCAAGTGGGTCGGTGAAACCGAAAAGAGGATCCGGGAAATCTTTAGAAAGGCCCGCCAGGCGGCACCGACGATAATATTCATTGATGAGATTGATGCAATAGCCCCGGCCAGGGGAAGCTACGAGGGAGGAAGATATCTCGACACCCTGATAAACCAGCTACTGACGGAGATGGACGGTATTGACAAGAACAGCGGCGTCGTCGTCATAGGAGCAACCAACAGGCCTGACATCATTGATCCGGCACTGCTAAGGCCGGGGAGGTTTGACAGGTTAATCCTCGTCCCGGCACCAGATGAGAAGGAGAGACTGGAGATACTCAGGGTTCACACCAGGAGGGTACCCCTGGCGGGGGACGTTGACCTGAAGGACATCGCAAAGAGAACCCAGGGCTACTCCGGCGCCGATTTAGAGGCGCTGGTGAGGGAAGCAGCATTGACTGCACTCAGACGGATGGTTAGCGGTAGTCCCGGTGCTGGGCCCGGCGAAGAGGAGTTCATAGAGAAGCTGACGGTTACCAGGAGAGACTTTGAGGAGGCCCTGAAGAGGGTCAAGCCGAGCATAACGCCCTACATGATAGAATACTACAACAACTTCGAGGAGAGCCGCAGGAAAGTCGTCGGTAAGACCGAGAGGTCTCCGGACTACTACACCTTCTGACCTCTTTCCTTTTCGAAAGGTTTAAATACCCCCTGCCCAAGTGAGGTTGTCAGATTTTTCTGTTCTACAGATTACAAGGGGTGTCAGAGTTGAACGAAGGTTTAAGCGCTGCGAAAGGCACCACGACAGTTGGTTTGATATGCAAGGACGGGGTTATCCTGGCCGCTGACAGGAGGGCCACGATGGGGAACATGATAACGTCAAAGGAAGTCACAAAGATCTTCCAGATAGACGACCATCTGGCGATAGCGGGTGCAGGACTCGTCGGAGACATTCTGAGTATGGTCAGGCTCCTGAGGGCAGAGGCAAGGCTCTACAGGGCAAGAGTGGGCAGGGAGATGAGTGTTAAGGTTCTAACAACTCTAATGGCCAACGTCCTCCACGGTGGCAGGGGCTACGGCTACTTTGCCTGGTTCCTCGTTGGCGGCTACGACACAGAGCCAAGGCTCTACTCCATAGACGCCGCGGGCGGCGTTACCGAGGAGAAGTATGTAGCCGCTGGTTCTGGAATGGAGTTTGCCCTCGCAATTCTGGAAAACGAGTTCTCCGAGGGACTTTCCCTTGAGGATGGGATGAGGCTTGCAGCAAAGGCCGTTAACGCGGCCATCAAGAGGGACGTTTACACAGGGGAGGGAATCACCCTCGTGGTCGTAACAAAGGAAGGCTACCGCGAGCTTGGGGATGACGAAATAAAAACCCTTCTCGAGTGAGGTGATAGTGTTGATCAGGAGGGAAACGTACGTCGAGGACATACTGAAGGACATCAGGGCCGTCATCGAGCAAATGGTTCCTAAGGAGGCCAAGGTAACTGAGGTGGAGTTTGAAGGGCCTGAGCTCGTTATTTACGTAAAAAACCCCGAGGCCATAATGAAGGACGGAGACCTTATCAAGAATCTGGCAAAGGTGCTTAAAAAGAGGATAAGCGTTCGCCCGGATTCCGACATACTGCTCCCTCCGGAAAAGGCGGAGGAGATGATAAGGCAGATAGTCCCGCCGGAGGCAGAGATAACCAACATAAGCTTCGATCCATCGGTTGGAGAGGTCATAATAGAGGCTAGAAAACCCGGCCTTGTGATTGGAAAGAACGGCGAGACACTCAGGTTGATAGCCCAGAAAGTCTACTGGGCCCCCAAGGCCGTCAGGACCCCACCAATTCAAAGCCAGACGATATACTCCATCAGGCAGATACTACAGTCCGAGGCCAAGGACAGGAGGAAGCTCCTCAGACAGGTGGGCAGGAACATATACCGCAAGCCTGAATACAAGAGCAGATGGATTAGAGTCACCGGCCTCGGCGGCTTCCGTGAAGTTGGACGGAGTGCCCTTCTCGTTCAGACCGACGAGAGCTACGTTTTGGTTGACTTCGGTGTGAACATTGCCTCACTTAAGGATCCCACCAAAGCGTATCCGCATTTCGACGCTCCGGAGTTCCGCTACGTCCTCGACGAGGGCCTCCTGGACGCTATAATCATAACCCACGCCCACCTTGACCACAGCGGCATGCTACCCTACCTTTTCCGCTACAATCTCTTTGATGGGCCGATATACACGACTCCCCCCACAAGGGATCTGATGACCCTTCTCCAGCAGGATTTCATTGAGATCCAGCACATGAACGGCGTGGAGCCGCTCTACAGGCCGAGGGACATCAAGGATGTCATAAAGCACACCATAACCCTCGACTACGGCGAGGTCAGGGACATCGCTCCGGACATAAGGCTGACCTTCCACAACGCGGGCCACATCCTCGGTTCGGCCATAGTCCACCTCCACATAGGGAACGGCCTCCATAACATAGCTGTAACAGGCGATTTCAAGTTCATCCCGACGAGGCTCTTTGAGCCAGCGACAAGCAAGTTCCCGAGGCTGGAGACCCTCATCATGGAGTCTACCTACGGTGCGAGCAACGACTACCAGATGCCGAGGGAAGAGGCCGAGAAGAGGCTTATAGAGGTTATTCACCAGACCATCAAGCGCGGCGGCAAAGTTCTCATCCCCGCTATGGCCGTCGGAAGGGCCCAGGAGATAATGATGGTTCTCGAGGAGTACGCCCGCGTTGGTGGCCTCGAAGTGCCGATATACCTCGACGGCATGATCTGGGAGGCAACGGCAATCCACACGGCTTATCCGGAGTACCTCAGCAAGAACCTCCGCGAGCAGATCTTCCACGAAGGCTACAACCCGTTCCTCAACCCGATCTTCAAGAGCGTGGCCAACAGCAGGGAGAGGCAGGACATCATAGACAGCGGCGAGCCTGCCATAATCATCGCCACCTCAGGCATGCTCGTGGGCGGCCCGAGCGTGGAGTACTTCAAGCAGCTTGCCCCCGATCCAAAGAACAGCATAATCCTCGTCAGCTACCAGTCAGAGGGAACCCTTGGAAGGCAGGTCCAGAGGGGTCTGAAGGAGATACCCCTCGTCGGCGAGGACGGTAGAACAGAGGTCATCAACGTCAACATGGAGGTTCACACCATAGAGGGCTTCTCCGGCCACGCAGACAGGGGGGAGCTCATGAGCTACGTTGCCAAGCTCAAGCCCAGGCCGGAGCGCATTATCACCGTCCACGGTGAGGCCCAGAAGTGCCTTGACTTGGCCTCCAGCATACACAAGAAGTTCGGTCTCCCGACGAGGGCCCCAAGCAACCTCGACGCCATAAGGCTCAAGTGACTTTCCTTCTGTTTTCTTTGTCTACTCACCAACAGCACTTCCGGGAAAAACCTTAAACATATTGACTCGTAAAAACCCCGGTGATGCAGGTGATTGGGGTTCTCGGGGCACTGGCGTTTCTTCTGTACGTACTTGTTGTTATCGTAGTAGGAATACAACTCTACTTCAAAACCCGCTCCTGGCTTAGAAAATTGGAGGGAGTATTACCCCATCCCGACAGCGGCTCCGCGGCAGGATACACCCTCTTAGCACTGGCCCTCTCGACGATCATTGAACTCGGCGCATTGTATGGGTTCAGGAACTCCCCCCTCCTCATAGCCTTTGCGTTTCCTTTCATAGTGGGTTTCACCGAGGAAGGCTCAAAGCTCATCCCCTACTTCAGGCGGGGTGGCGATATCCTCCTCCGGTGGAGGCTGTCCCTCAGAGTCGCCCTCTACTTTGCCATCGTGGAAGCGGTTCTGTATGCCATATACCTCTTACTCGTGGGCAACATCCTGGGTATATTCCTCCGGATAATCGTCATAATGTTCCACGTTTCATTCACGGCCATAGCACTTTGTGGTGCCCTCTCTGGAGCCTGGATTGGGGGCTACCTGAAGGCGGCCATCCTCCACGCGTTATACGATGCCCCCGTTTTTGTGCTCCTCGGAATTGGGGGAGACCTTCCCGTGCTGTTTACTGTCATCCTCTCAACCTCAGGCGTTCTCTACACGTACAACTTCGTTGACAGGGCTTTCATGACACCTTATACCCTGGCGATGGAGAGGATTGAGGAGAAAAAGAGGGAAGAGGAGGCTGAGGCAGGGCCCACCGGGGGTTCTTTCACTTCTTTGCCTTGAACCTCTCCTGGAGCTCGTACAGTTCGGATATCCTCTCTATCGTGTCCGCTTCCTCAGGGCTTTTGTCATCCCTTAGGGCCACGTAGCGCGGGAAGCGCAGGGCAAAGCCGCTCTCGTACTTCGGGCTCTTCTGTATCTCCTGGTATGTTACTTCTATGACGACCCTGGGCTCTATCTCAACGAATTTGCCCTCCTCCCGGACTATGAGAGGTTTGAGCATCTCCGTGAACTCCTCCAGATCCTCGTCCGTGAAGCCGCTTCCCACCTTTCCGACCGGGACGAACTCGCCCCTGTTGGGATCGTAGGCCGCAACCAGGAACGAGCCGAGAAGGTGTGCGCGCTTTCCCTCGCCCCATTCTGCACCTATTATGACCAGGTCGAGGTTCTCCATGGTCGGTTTTATCTTCAACCACTTCTTTCCGCGGTTTCCAGGTTCATAAACCGAGTCCAGCCTCTTGGCCATTAGACCCTCATGTCCCAGCTCGAGGGCCTTCTTATAAAATTCTTCTGCCTCTTCAGCCTTTTTCGTCACGAGTTGCTGGGCGAGCTTTACCTTTTCATTCTCCTCGACGGAGCTTTCCAGCCTCTTCCTCCTGTCCCTGAAGGGGGCATCAATGAGGCTCTCGCCCTCGGCGTAGAGTATGTCGAAGAGGTTCAGCTCGAGGGGGATCTTCTCCATCATCTCTTCGATGTTGTACTTCCTCCTAAAGCGCCTCAGCACGTACTGGAATGGCCTGGGCTTTCCTCCATTTCCAACGGCGACCAGTTCGCCCTCCACTATGGCACGCCCCGGTTTCAGGGAGTTTCTTATTGCCTCGACCACCTCCGGAATCGAGCGGGTAACGTTCTCAAGCCTCCTTGAATAGACTATCACTTTGTCCCCGTTCTTGTGGATCTGAACCCTGGCGCCGTCGTACTTTATCTCGAAGGCGGCCTCGCCACCCATCTCCAGGAGGGCTTCCTTGACACTGGCAGCGTTCTGGGCCAGCATCGGCCGTATGGGTTTCCCAATCTGAATCTCGACTTTCAAAAGTCCATCGTTGCCTTCCAGCTTTGCGGTCTTTGCAACGTAACCAAAATCGCTCGTCAGCATGTAGGCCCTCTCAACGAGCTCGGGCTTGACCTTAAACGCCTCGGCTATCGCATCCCTTAAGATGCCCTCCGCCACGCCGGTTCTCATGGTGCCCAGTATTGTTCTCGCTATGTACTTCCCCTCCTCCGGCTCGGCGTCCATGAAAAGGTTTGCGAGGTATTTCATCTTTCTGTCCTGACTGCCCTCTCCCTGAGCTTCGGCTATTTTAACGAAGGTATCGTAAACCCTCTTTATCGTCAGCGGCTGGTTGAAAAAGCTCTTCTGCTTCCTCCTCTTTAAAGCTAAGGCCACGCTCTCCCCTAAATCGCCAGTGTCCTTTATGGAGTTCTCGATTTCCCTCTCGGGAACACCGGTTGCCATTGCGACGGCATCTATCAGGAGCTTTTCGCCAACGCCCAGTTCCCTTTCGTCCCAGTCGGGAAAGACCTTGCCGAGGATCAGGTAAGGAACAACCTCGATCAGATCCTCGGGTGTTTTCTTTAGGAAGTCCCCAACGAGCTTGGTTTTGAGGGTTTTTAGGGTCGTTTTCTCCAGCCCTCTGTAGAGTTCGGTCAGTTCCGAATAGCGCATGTCACCCATACTCCCCACCGAAGAGAATATGTTCAAAGAGAATAAAAGGTTAGCCAGCCCATCTCCCGACCTTTGGCCTTTCGGTGTAGATATCTGCTAATGTGTAGCTGATACCGATGTCCGAGACCAGGCCCCTGACTTTTTCAATCTCTTCCTCCCTTACCAGTGCGAAGAGGCCTTTCCCGAGCATGATCATCGAACTGGGGAGCTTTAAAACCCTGTCGAGTTCCCTGGCTATCTCGAGCAGTTCCCCGTCCAGGAGACCCGTTTTTTCCGCAAACTCTCTTGCCAGAAACATCATCCTCTCTACCCTCGGGTCATTCAGAAGTGCATCCATGGCCTTCGTTCCTTCCCTTTTTATTTCTTCAATAACCTCCCCTTCCAGAACTTCCTTCGTGTGGAGCGGGCCCAGCGGGATCGTGAGCACCTTGTAGCCCTCAAAAAAGAGGTTGTCAGTAACCCCTATTCCCGGACCGCCAGCTTTAACCCTGACCTCTATTCCACCGGCGAGCTGGCCGACTATGTCGCCGAGGCCCCCCTTATGCGTCACTTCCATCTCATGCGCTACCCTGGCGGCCTTTAACCACGTTCCCCCAAAGGAATAGCTTAAGGCCAGGGCTGTTCCCAGGGCCCCGCCTGCACTGTTTCCAAAGCCGTAGCCGTTTGGAAAGTCGAGGTACTGCCATACTTCCACCTCTCCAACAAAATCGCTGGGAACCAGCCTTTCCGCCACGGAATAACTTATTACAGCCTCATCCTTCTTCACGGGTTCACCGTTGAAAGCTACGTGGATGTGTCTCTCCAGGGTTCCCGTTTCGATGCTTACGAAGACGTTGGTTCCTCTGTCCAGATTAATGCCTGCTCCCAGGGAGCCCGCTTTAAGGGGATCCTCGTGGAAGACCGGCACGAAGAAAGCAGTTATATGGGCCGGAACAAAGGCTCTGATCAGCATACGATCACCCCGCCACCTCTTCTATCTCTCCTCCCCCCGGGGGAAGGATAGCGTTGAGGTCCTCTTCCCGGACTTTGTAACCCCACTTTTCGAGGATCGCCTTTATCTTTTTGACGAGCTCGCCCTTTTTCAGCTTTCCGGGCCTTATGACGATGTAGCTCTTTGCGTGGACTTTCACAGCATCAGGGGGGGCGCAGAGAATGAAATCCTCGCCCTCATAGTTTACAACGCCAACTGCCAGCTTTAGTGGCAGTCCGTGGAGCCAGTTCCTCTTGCCGTAGACCATGAAGGCGCCCTTACCCAGGTATTCCCCGCTCGGGGCCTGCTTCGTCACCTGCTCGGGATAAGCCCAGTAGGCGTCGGCCGAATAGAGGGCCTGGCTCCACGCCCTGCTCATCGAAACCGCGAACTGGCAGGCTTCAAAGATTGTCTTTTCCCCGGCCTTCTGGCCGTCCTTAATGACGACGTGCGGTGCCCCGTAAACGTCTGCATGGCAGTAGAGGTCATTCTTGTCCATGTGTTTCTTTACGAGGATCTCGTTTGTGTTCGCGTCTTTACCGGCCAAAACTAAGAAGCCCTCGCTCGAAACGAACCAGCGGAACTTCTCGAACCACTTCTTCTTTCTCCCCTCGATTCTCCTGACGTTCAGTTCCTTTTTCATCTCCTCCTCTATAAGCTTCTCGATTTCCTCAATCTTCCGCCTGGTGTCCTCGTAGGCCTTGAGGGCCCCCTCGTACTTGTGCCTGAACTTCTTGGCGTTCTCATAGTAGAGTTCAGCGTTCTCCCCGAGGCTTTTGTCTAAGTGAAGCTTCACCTCCCTCCCCTCGAGCTCCACAGTCACAGCCTTCTCCTTTGGGTCTATTTCCTTCACCATCAGGGCAACCCTGTTTCCGGCCTTCTTGCCTTCCTCGATTCTCTTTTTGAACTCCTCCCAGCCGAGCTTTTCCGTGGCCCTTTTGAACTCCCCAAGGAGGCGTTCGACCACGGGATAGTTCGCGTAAATGAGGTCGCCCAGCTCCTGGTTCTCCTTCATGGCCTTTTCAAAGCCTTTTAGCATCTCCTCCTGCTTTGCTAACGTCATCAGGAGTTGCTTCTTCTTTGCTTCGAGCTTCTGGGTTTGCTCTATCCTGGCTTTTTCGACGGTTATCCTGCCAAAGTATTCATCCAGGGCCTCGCTGAAGGTGCTGAAATACTTCTTCTCAAGCCCCCCGTAGACCTTAAGCTCTATTGGGACGACGTCGTGCATGTTGCCGTCCTTGAAGACGATGTTGGGCCTTGGCTCGTCGTTGAACGTGCCCAGCATGGCCTCGTAAACCTTTAGGAGATCCCGATCGCTCAGCCCCTTAACGGGCGTCGTCTTCTCGAAGCCGGCCCTTAGGGATATCTCCTCCGCGTAGAGGCCGCCCATGTTGAGCTTTCTGGCCAGGGCCCTTACCAGCTCAAGGTCTCCCTCTTCCCTCATGAGCTCAAGAAACCTCTCAAAAGAGACCTCCAGCGGGTTCTCCCTCGCCGGTGGAAAGATGTACTCGGCGTTGGGCTTTATGGCCCTGTCCCTGTACTCTTCATAACGTAGAGCTGAGATTATCCTGTTCTCCGAGTCAACGAGGACGATGTTACCGCTTCTGAAGAGCTCGCCGATGAGGGTGTAGTCCCCGACTCTTATCTTCACGATCCTGTCGAACTGGTGTTGCCCTATGGCATCTATAAAGCCTCCACTTAGGTGCTTCCTGAGGAGCATCGTGAAGCCTGAGGGCTCTTTCGGTGCCTCCTTGACGTAGCTCGTCAGGTGAAACCTCTTTCCCGCCTGGAGGATTAAGTCGGCCCTGCCTTCTTTCGTGTGGAGCTTTATCCTTATCTCGTCCCCTTCGTGATATACCTTGTCAACGCGAGAGCCAACCAGCCACTGGAGTTCCCGGACTATGTAGCGTATGTCAACGGAACTCATCTCTTCTTTCATCTTCCCACCGAAAAAGAGTCAGAAAGGGGGTTTAAAGGGTTGCCTTCCTCACCAGGCAAAAGCTATTAGAACCGCTACGCTTATCGCGAGGGCCGCCCTGTAAATATCGCTTTTGTCCCCTCCAAAGAGCTCCTGCAGGAAAACCCACAATGCCCCCGCTACACCTATGTCAAAAATGGGTTTTCCAAGCTTTACAGCACCATCTATTGGCATTCCCAGGAGGGATATTACCTCTCCAAGTAGTAACACCCCCACTATTCCGGCCAGCAGTCTATCGCCCGATTCCCCTTTTAAAACTTCCACGTCCATCACCCCGTTAATTTTGGGGTCGTCTTGGATAAGGTGCTTCCCCTTAAAAGCTGTTTGCCTCAAGTCTGATGTACATCTTTCAGCCAATGAGCGGGTGGGGACACGCTAAGGTTAAATACCCAGATGTGTAACCACCGATGGTGATATAATGAGGGGGTACTTTGCGTTTGTTCTCCACACTCACATCCCCTACGTTAGAAAGCACGAAAAATGGCCATTCGGAGAGGAATGGGTCTTTGAAGCAATAAGCGAAACGTACGTGCCACTCCTCATGGAGTTGGAGCGTCTTGTGGATTCAGGGATCCAGTTCGGCCTTGTAATAAACGTAACCCCCGTACTGGCGGAGCAGCTGGCAGATGACTACATGAAGTCCGAGTTTGAAAAATACATGGAGAGAAAGCTTAAGGCCATGGAAGAAGACCTGAAGTCGGGCAAATACGATGAAAAAGCTGTTTCCCACATGCTTAACTACTTCTGGAAAGTCTACAGCTACTGGAAGGCAATAAACGGCGACATCCTCGGAAAGCTCAGGGAACTCCAGGATAAGGGCTACATCGAGGTAATAACCTCCGCGGCGACGCACGGTTATTTGCCCCTCCTGGGGAGGGACGAGGCGATAAGGGCCCAGATAGCCAACGGCGTCGCCACCTATGAAAAGCACTTCGGGAGAAGGCCGAGGGGAATATGGCTACCTGAATGTGCCTACAGGCCTTCCGGCGAGTGGGAGCTACCGGGTGGGAGGAGGGTCAGGAGAAGGGGCATTGAGGAGTTCCTCGAGGAGTTTGGCCTTGAGTACTTCTTCGTTGAGAGCAGGCTAATTGATGAAGGGCCGGCAAGCAAGGTTTACGGTGAGGTTGAGGTTTACGAAGGTGGGAAGAGCACGCTCAGACCCTACTGGATAAAGGGTTCTAACGTTGCCGTCTTCGCGAGGAACAGGGAAACCGGCCACCAGGTCTGGAGCGCCCACTTTGGCTACCCTGGCGACTTCTGGTACAGGGAGTTCCACAAGAAGGCTCCAGAGAGCGGTGGCCAGTACTGGAGGATAACGAGCAAGGACGTTGATATAGGCGAAAAAGAGTTCTACGATCCCGATAAGGCCATGGAGCGCGTCGAAGAGCACGCGAGGCACTTCGTCTTACTTGTGGAGGGGCTCCTGAGGGAATACGAAGAAAAGACCGGGGAGAAGGGAATAATAGTCTCGCCCTACGACACCGAGCTCTTCGGCCACTGGTGGTTCGAGGGCGTTAAATGGCTCGGAAGAGTCCTGGAGCTGATGGCCCTGAGGGGCATAAAGACAACGACGCTCTCGAGGTTCCTTGAGGATTACTCAGCCGAGAGGCACGAAATAGAGCTCCCGGAGGGCTCCTGGGGTGCCAACTCCGACCACTCGACGTGGTGGAATAAGGAAACTGAATGGACGTGGGAACACGTCTACAGGGCCGAGGACAGGATGGTGGCTATAGCGAGTCGCTTCTACGGTAAGGACGGGCTGACCAACAGGGCCATCGAGCAGCTCGCAAGGGAGCTTTTGATTTTGGAGGCCAGCGACTGGCAGTTCTTAATAACTACGGGCCAGGCGAAGGAGTACGGCAAGAGGAGGGTTTTAGTCCACAGCAGGGACTTCCACAGGCTGGCGAACGAGGTCGTGAAGTACGTGAAGAGCGGGGAGTTCGACGTGAAACTCCTCGAAGAGCTCGAGGAGCGCGACAACGCTTTCAAGCCGGTGCTGGTTGAGCACTACATCAGCGAGAATCCGCCGGAGCTTGAGGAGTACGTTGAACCGCCGGAAGTTCCGCCGGAGAAGGGGGAGGCAGAAAAGCCGACAGAGACGAGGGCTTACTCAACTGCCATAGCCGTTGAAACGGTGAAATCACGGGGGAAGAAGAGGGCCGTCGTTGAATCGCTAAAGAAGAAAAAGAAAGTCGCTGGAAAGTCCTCCAAAAAGGCCAAAAAAAGGGAAGCGGGGGAGAGCGACCTGCTTTCGATAAAGGGCATCGGGCCAAAAACGCTGGCAAAGCTCAGAGAAGCGGGCATTGAAAGCGTTGAAGACCTGAGAAAGGCCGATCCAGAAGAGCTCGCCAGAAAAACCCGGATCTCCGTGAAGAGGCTCAGGAAGTTCATTGAGCAGGTTAAATGACATTTTTTCAAAACCCTTTTCGGGGCTTTGCCCTGTTTATTTTGGGACCCTCAAAAGCCCAGGATTCATGCCCCCGGCGGTCTTCTCAGTCCAGGAAAGGGGAGCTCAGGGGATGCTTCCCTGCGACTTGCTGCCCACAGATTGAGCTTGAGATAGTGGTTAAGGACAGCGACCTTGAGCAAACAGAAATACTAAGCAGGGGATATTTGTGATCCTGGCTGAGGGAGCGATAAGAATAAGAACCGGGGGAAGGGGCAACGGGGCCCTCCACTAAAGGAAAGCGTGCCTGTGTTTGTAGAGTCCCACGACCGAACTCAGCACCAGGTAAAGTTCCACGGCCGCTAGCAACACGAGGACGATCAGGTAGCCCTTTGCGAAGGCTGTGCTCTTGCCGAGGTGCTGGGCTATTTCTGCTATCTTCGAGGAGTCGTTTAGGTTTCTCATGCCGTAACTCAGCGCCATGGCTCCAACTATAATAGGTATTGGGATGGCGGAATACGCAAGGAGGAGACCCAGGTAGCCCCTTCTCTGGAGTGAGAGCATTGAAAGGATTATGGGGATCGCCAGGATCAGGGCCGTTATTGAGAGGAATGGGTTCAGGTAGAAGCCGGTGAGCATGAAGAACGCCGTCATCCCGAAAAGGTACTTCCGGTAGACCCCCTTCAGTTCCTTCATCTTCTCGGGAACGAGGTCATACCAGGCCGAGCGAGAATAAAGAAGCATTCTCTCGGCGAGCCTCATGTAGTTCCTCTTTCCTTCCTTCTCAATGGCCTTGTCCGTGCTCATGGCCTTAAGCTCCTTCGCTTTCTTGAAAAAGAACTCCGCGAGCTCTTCGTTGTCATTCTTGGCCTCTTCTGCGAGCTTTTTGAAGTTCCGGGATGCCTCGCTTAGTATTTCCTTCACGCGCTCCTTTTCTTTACTGGTGAGGAGCGTGATGCCTTCAATTCTATCGAGAATTGATTCGAGAACCTCGGCTGTTTCGAGCAGAATGTCCCTACTCTTCACGTCAACACCTCCAAAATTTGAAAAGAAAAGAAGGCTTAAGACCCTTTTGCCTTCTCTGCTTTGAGGAGCCTTCCAATGCTCCAGCCCATCAAGGCGAAAATAACGAGCCATGCCGCTAGCATGTAGATTACCCAGCTTTCCATTTTCACCACCTCAGACCCTTATGATGACCTCGTTCTTCTCCAGCTCCTCTGCGTACTTCTTCTTGATTGAGTAGTAGCTCTCTATGGCACCTAAGGCAAGCAGTACTATTATGGCTATCCTTGCAGGCCACTCCAGCGTTGATCCAACTAGGTCCCTGAACATTCCGATTAGTGGGAGCAACAGTAGTATTGGGGCGATGTAGAGGATTATTGGCTTGTACCAGCCGGGAACTTCCATCCATGCGCCCTCGTGGAGTTCCTTCCAGAAGTTGTCGGGCTTGAATAGGTAGACCGCTACTATGATGTCAAAGAGAGCCAGCAGTGTCAGCTGGAAGCTGACCCAAGCGTCAGCCTGATCCATATAGCCATCGATGTAAACGACTGGCAGGCCCATTATGAGGTATATCAGGAATACCAGCCAGGTGCCAATGCTCCTCTTGATGTTGAGGTCCTCCTCAAGCATTGCCGTTAGATAGTTGTACATGGCTATGGCCGATGTAAAGCCCGCGAACCAGAGGAGGAGGAACCAAATCGCACCGAAGAGCTTTCCAGCACTGCCCATGCTGACGAAGACGTTCGGCAGGCTGGTGTATGCGAAGCCAAGACCGAATTTTTGGCCGATCCAGGCGAGTGCCTCACTCTTGCCCTGGGCGAGGACATCCGCCGGAACGATCTTGGGAGCATAGGCAGTGGCAAGGGGTATGGCTGTTGAACCGCCGAGGACAACTTCGGCGAACTCGTTGAGTGAAACAGTCGCGAGACCGCTCAACGCGACGTCATCCTTGGGGCCAAGGTAGCTGGCATAGTTCTGGATGATACCCATGCCGAGCGAGAGGGTGAAGAATATCTGTCCAGTTGCCGCGAGCATTACTTTCCACAGGTTGTTTCCTAGGTAGCTCCAGTTGGGGCTCCAAACGAACCTAAAGCCATCTATGGTGTTCCAGTTGGGGTCAACGGGGGAGCCTAGGACGAAGACGTAGCCGGCCAGGATGATGGCAAATATGTAGAGCAACGGCATCATTACCTTGACCCACCTCTCTATTCCCTTGCTGACACCCTGACCAACGGCTATAGCGAGCAGTATCATTGTTATGCCCCAGAACAGGAAGACCTGGGCGTGGTTGCCGAGGTAGTTGGTGAAGAAGTCTCCCGGGTTCTGGTTGAAGTAGGCCCCGGTTATGCTGAACCAGGAGTACGCCGCTGACCAGCCTACGAGGTGCAGGTAGTAGCTGTTGAGGAGCACCGTCAGAGAGGAGGCGAGCATTCCTGATATAACACCCATCCAGAGCGCGCTCCTTGGTTTAAGGCTCTCCCTGGCCATGAGGTAGTACGTTGGACCGAGGGTACCGTGGCCATACCTGCCACCATAGCGACCCGCTACCCACTCAATCCACATCACTGGAATACCGAGGAAGAACAGTGCCACAAAGTACGGCACCATGAATGCGCCGCCGCCGTTTTGGGCCACCTGCGTCGGGAACCTGACGAAGTTGCCAAGGCCAATGGCGTTTCCTGCCATGGCCAAAATCAAACCGAGTTTAGTTGCCCACTTATCCCTCTGCTCCAATTCCATTCACCCCCTTATTTGGGTACACCCCAGGAAAACAAAAATGTATCCGGGGACAAGATGGGACAGTAAATCTCTATGGCGGACATCCTTAAAACCCTTTCGGACATCCATCACAGTTTTCGTTCAACTTTTGGCAGAATAATACAACCTGCAAGGATTTTCCGAAGTATGTCTATGGCAGAAACGGTGAATACTACTCGGAATGACATAAGCAGCGTCCGCCCGGCAAAGTTTATTAATCCCCGCAAAGACCTGGTTATGAAAAACAAAAACTTGATTTTGGAGGTGGGAGCGTGAAGTCAAAAACCCTCGCCATCCTGCTCATGTTTGTGCTCGCCTTTTCCTTGGGCTGCATAGGCTCGGGAGGCGAAAAAACTACAACCAGTTCCGCCGGAACCTTGCAGAACACCACAACCTCGGGGAGCGAAAAAACTGCCACCAGTTCCAAGCCTGAAACCCTTGTGGTGTACTCCTATGACAGCTTTGAATACATCGCCAGAGCCGCGTTTCCAAAGTTCGAGGAGAAATACGGGGTTAAGGTAAAGCTCATCACCGTTGGCGACGCAGGGCAGCTCCTGAACAGGCTGATCCTTGAAAAGGACAATCCCCAGGCGGACGTGGTTATAGGCATAGACAACAGCCTCGCCGCGAAAGCGATAAAAGCCGGAATCCTCGACCCCTACAAACCGGAGAACATAGACCTCGTTCCGGAATGGCTCATCGAGAAGCTCGACCCAACCTACCACCTGATCCCCTACGACTATGGGTACATAGCCATAAACTACAGACTTGACAGGGTCAGCGAGCCGCCGAAGAGCTTTGAAGACCTCACCAGGCCCGAGTGGAAGGGCAAACTCGTCATCGAAGACCCGAGAACAAGCTCACCTGGCGCGGCGTTTCTCCTGTGGACGATAGCCGTCTACGGCGACGACGGCTACCTTGACTACTGGGAGAAGCTCAGAGAGAACGGCGTTGTTATAACAGAAGGCTGGAGCGATGCGTGGTATGGAAAGTTCATGCAGGAGGGCTATCCCCTGGTTCTGAGCTACTCCACATCACCAGCGGCTACGGTTTACTACGAAAACAACACCAACGTCAGGGCAGTGGCCTTCGGAGAGGGCAACTACCTCCAGGTTGAGGGCGCGGGAATAGTCAAGGGCACCAAGAAGAAAGCCCTCGCCCAGAAGTTCATAGAGTGGCTCCTGACCGAAGACTTCCAGGGCGAAGTGCCAACCAACCAGTGGATGTATCCAGTTAATCCAGCCATTAAGCTCCCGGACGTCTATAGGTACGCCGTTCCACTCGAGGAGATCAGGCCAGTTAGCCTCGACCCGGAGTACGTGAGGGAGAACTTCGACCGCTGGATAAGAGAGTGGGTGCAGCTCATGGTCCAGGGCAAGAGCCCGGAGGAGATAAAGGCCTCAAGGGAGGGTTGAGTAGGCTCTAACCTCTATCCCCACTTTTTTCGGAATTTCCTTCAGGTTAAAGGGCAACTCTGGTAAGGGAATTTCGGCCGTTATCTCTTTCCCCTCCAGTTCGAGGATCATCCGCACCCTGCCCGGCAGGATCTCGTATTCCAGAACCTCCGCATCGTTCCCTTCCGTTACGACAACGCTCTCGGGCCTGAAGAACACCCTGACATGCCCCTCTCTGCCAACTTCGAAGCACAGCCTGCCGAGACAGGCCCTTCCGTTTTTGCTTTCGAGCTCGAGGAGGTTGGCCTTTCCAAGGAACCTGGCCACGAACTCACTCTTTGGCCGGTAGTAGAGCTCCAGAGGTTCCCCAACCTGGAGGATTCTTCCGGCGTTCATTACCGCTATCCTGTCGCTTATTGCCATTGCCTCCTCCTGGTCGTGGGTGACGTATACAGCCGTAGTCCCGGTTTCCCGCTGGATCCTCCTTATCTCCCGCCTTAGCCTTTCCCTGATTCTGGCATCCAGGTTGCTGAGCGGCTCATCGAGGAGGAGGACGAGGGGCTCTATGACAAGGGCCCTGGCCAGAGCCACGCGCTGCTGCTGACCACCGCTGAGCTGCTCAGGATAGCGTTTTTCCATCCCCTCCAGGCCAACTAATTCAAGAACCTCTCTAACTCTGCGCTCTATTTCATCCCCTGGCAGTTTCCTCAGCTTCAGCCCAAAGGCCACGTTTTCAAAAACGGTCATGTGGGGAAAGAGTGCGTAATCCTGGAAAACAAGGCCGATGTTCCTCTCGTAGGGTTCCTTGTCAGTAACGTCTTCCCCGCCGAAGAAAACCCTGCCCTCTGCCTTCTCCAGGCCGGCTATTATCCTCAGGGTCGTTGTTTTACCGCAACCGCTCGGCCCTAATATAGTGAGAAGCTCACCGTCCCTGACCTCAAGTTCTGGAATGCTCAGGGTGAACCCTTCCCTAACGAGCCTGATCCCCTCAAGCCTCACCTTTACCATATCTCCTCACCGGTCTTCTCGATTATCAGGAAGCCAGCAAGGCTCACGAGGATTAGAATCACCCCCATGGCCGATGCCGGGCCGAACTGCCTGGTTCCGAGGTACTTGTAGATGGCTATCGTGACGGTCGTGTATTCTGGCTTATAGATCATGTAGGTTGCCCCGAGTTCGGCGACGCTCATGGCGAAGGCGAATATGGCTCCAACGAGAAGTCCGCCGAAAGCTAAGGGGAGCTCCACCTTCAGAAATGCCGTCAGATCCCTGGCACCTAAGGTTAAGGCCGCCTCGTGGAGGTTCCTCTTTATCTTGCCCAGGGATGCTAACAGGGCCCTTAGGACGAAGGGGTAGGCTATAACGGTGTGGGCGAAGACTATTAAGTAGGGGCTGCCGAGCAGGAGGAGCTTACTGTGGAAGGCCTTTATGTAGCCCAGCCCTATGATTATCGCCGAAGAGCCCAGGGGGAGCATAACGGCGGTGTCAAAGATCCTCCTCCCGGGGAAACGCCATCTCCGCAGGGCGTAGGCTATCGGGAGGGCTACGAGCAGGCTCAGGAAAACCGTTGAGAAGCCGAAGAGGAAGGTGTATCCTATCGCGTGCAGACTGTCCGAGGCGAAGAGGGGGTTGTATTCAGCCTCAAAGAGGCGCCTGTACCAGAGGAGCATCGGCCTTCCGCCGTAGGTGAAGGACTCGTAGACGACAGCCAGGAGGGGGGCCACTATGAAGAGCGCAACCACGACTGAGTAAAGGAAGATCAGAAGGCCTTTGACGCTGAGGATCTCCTTAGCTGTTAACCTCTCGGCCCTCCTGAAGACCTTCTGCTCTTCGGCCCGGGAGTAGAGCTCCAGGCTCTTGAGGTAGGCGTACATGAAGGTAAAGCTCAGCGCCAGCTGGATAACCGCTAAGGCCGAGCCCCTCCTGAAGTCCAGAAGGGTCATTATCTCGGTGAATATGGCCACCTCGAGGGTGGCGTATTTGTAGCCGCCCACTATCAGCGGTATCGAAAAGCTGAGGAAGGAAAAGATGAAGGTTAGCATGGAAGAGGCCAGTATTCCGGGATAAAGCATCGGGAGGATAACTTTTCTGAAGAGCGTGAAGCCCCTCGCCCCGAGGCTCATGGCCGCTTCCTCGTAGTGGGGGTTTATCCTCTGCCAGAGGGCCGAGACCATTCTAACTACAACGGGGAAGTTGTAGAACGCGTGAGCTAAGATTATGCCCTTCCAGGAGTAGATTATCCCCGGATCCCTGCCGATCAGGTTTGTTACAACCCCGTTCCTGCCGAAGAGAATGATGAAGCCCATGGCGACCATTATGCTCGGCATGACGAATGGAACCGTCAGGAGGGCCTTCAGGAAGCGCTTTCCCGGGAAGTCGTAGCTGGCGAAGAGGTAAGCCCCTGGGAGACCGAGGGCGAGCGTTAAGATGGTCGAAGCTATCGCCTGCTCGAACGTGAAGAGGATGACCTTTCTGTAGTAGGAATCCCCCAATACCTCGCCGAGGGCACCCGGGGACAGGCCGTCCCTTAGAATGAGGAATACCGGATAGTAGAAGAACAGCAGGAGAAAGACCAGCGGGGGGATGAGCATCAGGGGGCCCAGTCTCTTCCACTTCATCGGAATCCCTACCCATCTTGGCCTTAAAACGTTGTCCTTTAAAATGTTAGGCTGGCCGAAAAGGTTTTAAGTCCCGTTTCCCAACTGCCCAATGGTGGGTAGAAATGTATTACATCGGAAGAGCGAGGAGCCCCTACGGCCCGCACAAGACCCACGAGGTCATCCTGCAAAAGCTCAGGGAGGAGGGCTTTGACGTTGAGTTCACCAAGCACCACTGGGCAGGAGATCTGCCCTTCGGGTTAGTCCTCGTTGAGGGAAAGAAGGGCCAAGTGGCCGTCAGGTGGTCCCTCGGCAGGGAGTTCACCCTTGAGCTGGAGGAAACCGACAGGGAAACGTTCGACGAGTTCATAGAGGACACGATAGAGTACACGAACGCGGACTCAGGATGAGCGCTCCCGCTTGACCTTCTCGATGACATCCAAGACGCTCCAGAGGTCCCTGATCACGTGCAGGTGGGGAATTAAAGCCAGCATTTCTCTCTTCTCCTCCACGAATCTGGCAGTTAACGGGAAGTAGTACCAGACGTATTCGGTGTTCCCGTCGCCGTGTCCGATGAAGCGCCAGGGCTTGTCGTCCACCCAGATGAAGGTATCGTTTCCATACTTCTCGCGGACGAGCTGAAATGCCTCAGCCATCGTCATGTATCTTCCAAAGACAATTACATCATCGAAGAGGTCGTAGATGCCCATCTCCTTCAGCCTTCTCACCTTCATGCCCTCTATGGAGTCTTCGGCTGAGAAGGAGATGACCGTATGGCCAGCTTCCTTGAGCTTCCTGAGCAGTTCTGGGGAGTTGTCTATCGGCTTCGTCAGCTTCGCCCTCTCCTCGAACCAGGCCTCAAAAAACTTCGTTCTGAGGAAGAACGGCGGCTTCGAGTTCTTGTTGTGCTTTCCAAAGGCCGGCCTCTCTGTGAAGAGAACCAGTTTCGTCAGGAGCTTTGCCCAGAGGGCCTTTCCCGGGAGCCAGCGGTAGCGTTTCTCCAGTGTTCTCCTGAAGGCCTCCTCGATGCAGTAGTAGCTGTCAGCGAGGGTTCCGTCGAAGTCAAACGCTATTATCATTCAACCACCTCCGAGCAGAAGCGGCCGCTCTCACGTGCTTGCAGGAAGAGCATCATTGTCACGCCATAGCATGGACCGGGCGTTTTAAAGCTTTGCCGGCACCTCGGCTACATCTACACCCACGTCGACAAGGACGACTGGTTAGACAACGACGTTGACGGCTGGGCCATAAGAAACATCGAGCTCCACGCCAGCTTCGACGTCAATTCCCTCAGCGGCTTCAGGACCCTCGACGGGAGGGAGTACAGCAAGATCCAGTGGGCTGTCTACGAGAGCATGGTCTACACCATAAGGAGCGTGGCTGGCCTAATGGAGAAGTTCTTTGAGGACGCCGGCGTTGCCGGCTGACTTTCCTTTTCTGCACATTTTTGTTCACGTGAGCGTTTCCAAGCATAAAGCATATATTTCCCTCGCCCAACCTTCAGCGAGCATCTTAAAGCTCAGAAGGTGATAGGCATGGCCAGGCACTACATCCCGAACTCGGCCCATAAGGGGGAGATGCTGAAGGAAATCGGTTTTTCCTCCATCGAAGACCTCTTCTCCGACGTTCCCAAGGGCATGGTCAAGGAGTTCAACCTGCCGGAGGGAAAGAGCGAATACGAGGTCTTCACCGAGATGAACGAAATTTTAGGCAAAAACAGGACTGTCCTTGAGATGCCGAGCTTTTTGGGGGCGGGCACGTACTTCCACTACGTTCCAGCCCACGTCAAGTACCTCATCGAGAGGAGCGAGTTCCTAACCGCCTACACCCCCTACCAGCCCGAGATAAGCCAGGGCATGCTCCAGGCCCTCTTTGAGTACCAGAGCATGATGGCTGAACTCTATGGCCTTCCAATCGTGAACTCCTCGATGTACGACTGGGGGACTGCAATAGCGGAAGCGGCACTGATGACGGTGAGGCTCCACAACGGCAAGAGGAAGCGCTTCCTGATCCCGAAGGCCCTAAGCCCTGAGAAGAAAGCGGTGATCAGAACCTACACCCTCGGAGCGGAGCTTGAGATAGTCGAAGTCCCCTGGGACGAGGGGGGTCAGCTCGACCTCGAAAAGCTCAGGAAAGAAGTGAAGGACTCCGCCGGAGTTTACGTCGAGATGAGCAACTTCTTTGGCATTGTTGAGGAGAACATCAGGGAAATTGGAGAAATCGCCCACGAGGCAGGGGCTTACTTCGTCGTCGGGGCTGATCCGACTATGCTCGGGGTCTTTGAGGCCCCCGGAGAGCTGGGCGCCGACATAGCCGTTGGAGAGGCCGCGTACCTGGGCAATCCCATGAACTTCGGCGGGCCAAGGGCGGGTGTCTTTGCGGTGAAGAACGATAGATCAATTATCCGCCAGATGCCGGGCAGGATAATCGGCATGACCAGAGATGCTGACGGAAAGAGGGCCTTCGTGATGACGTTGCAGACGAGGGAACAGCACATAAGGCGCGCGAAGGCGACCTCGAACATATGCTCAAACGAGGCGCTCGTTGCAGTTGCAGCCGCCATACACCTCGCAACGCTTGGACCAAAGGGCCTGGCGGAGCTCGGCGAGATAATACTCAAGAACACCGCCTACCTCAAGAAGCGCCTTTCCGAAGTCGGCGAGGTTCCCTTCGAAGGGCTCTACTTCAAAGACGTGCCAGTCCGCTTTGAGGTTCCCTACGATGTAATCCACGAGAAGCTCCTGGAGAAGGGCATCCACGGCGGTTATTACATCGGAAAGCACTTCCCGGAGCTTGGCGAGACGGCGCTCTTCTCAGCCACTGAAACGACGAGGAAGGAGTGGATTGACAAGCTGATTGAAGCGCTGGAGGAGATAATAGGTGAGGCGGAGCTGTGAGGTGGTGGGAATGTTCAGGCAGGCCAGATGGAACGAACCGCTCATATTTGAGCTCTCAAGGCCTGGCAGGGTCGGTTACACACTTCCGAGGCCGGTTGAGGACGTTAAAGTTGAAATCCCTGAAAAGCTCAGGAGAAAGAGCTCTCTCAACCTTCCGGAGCTGAGCGAGCCGGAGATAGTCAAGCACTACACAAGGCTGAGCGAGATGAACTACGGCGTTGATTCCGGAATTTATCCTCTCGGTTCGTGCACCATGAAGTACAATCCGAAGATTAACGAGGAGATAGCCTCCCATCCGGGGGTGGCTTACGTTCACCCATACCAGGACGAGAGAACCGTCCAGGGAGCGCTCAGGGTAATGTGGGAGCTGGAGCAGTGGCTGAAGGAAATAACCGGCATGGACCGCTTCACCCTCCAGCCGGCGGCAGGAGCAAACGGCGAATTCACGGGAGTTTTGATAATCCGGGCCTACCACCTCGACCGCGGGGATACCCAGAGGACGGAAATGCTCGTTCCAGATTCGGCGCATGGAACGAACCCGGCCAGCGCGGCCATGGCAGGCTTCAAGGTCATCGAAATACCCTCCAACGAGAACGGAACCGTTGATTTAGAAGCCCTTGAGAACGCGGTAAGCGAGAGGACTGCTGGTTTAATGCTCACGAACCCGAACACCCTCGGCATCTTCGAGGACGAGATACCGGAGATAGCGAAGATAGTCCACAAGGCAGGGGGCTTACTCTACTACGATGGCGCTAACCTCAACGCGGTCCTCGGAAAGATAAGGCCGGGTGACATGGGCTTTGATGTGGTGCACCTCAACCTCCACAAGACCTTCTCAACTCCACACGGCGGTGGCGGCCCTGGAAGCGGGCCCGTCGGCGTTAAGGACTTCCTGAAGGACTACCTCCCGGTTCCGCTCGTGAGCTACGACGGCGGGCGCTACTACCTCGATTACGATGTGCCTAAAAGCATCGGCAAGGTAAAGGAGCTCTACGGAAACTTTGCGGTTCTCGTGAGGGCTTTAACTTACCTCAAGGTAATGGGGAGGGAAGGCCTCAAAGAGGTCAGCGAGGTGGC
The DNA here is from genome assembly GCF_055384795.1 of Thermococcus waiotapuensis. Classification (NCBI taxonomy): domain Archaea; kingdom Methanobacteriati; phylum Methanobacteriota; class Thermococci; order Thermococcales; family Thermococcaceae; genus Thermococcus; species Thermococcus waiotapuensis. Next base: position 613,507 of record NZ_AP042429.1, read on the forward strand.
AGTCCTCAACGCGAACTATCTTACAAAGAAGCTGAAGGGAACGAAAGGCTACGAGTTGCCCGGGAAAGAGCTCAGGAAGCACGAGACCGTCTTTTCAGCCGAGCCAATGAAGAAGGAGACCGGTGTCACAGCGATGGACGTCGCCAAGAGGCTCCTTGACTTCGGAATGCACGCCCCAACGGTTTACTTCCCGCTGATCGTCCACGAGGCCCTAATGATAGAGCCTACTGAGACAGTGAGCAAGGAGGAGCTCGATGCATACGTTGAGGCCCTCAAGAAGATAAGCGAAGAAGCCTACACCAGCCCGGAGGTCGTGAAGGGCGCACCCCACAACACTGCCGTCAGAAGGGTTGACGACGTTTTGGCGGCTAAGATGCCCGTGATAACCTGGCGCATGTACAGGGAGCTCAGGGAGAAGGGAGAGATAGATATCTAAGGGGTCAGCCAGTGCCAGTCTCTTCATCCAGTAGCGAATCCGGCCGGTAAACGCTCTTCATTCCCCTTTCTTCTTTTGGCGGTTGCTTTTTAAAAGGTTCCCCCAACTTGAGGAGGCCGATGACGAGCGTTAGCCACGCTGACCGGTGAGGAGAAGAGGGTTAGCCGAGGCCGCTCTGAATTCCAGTGGTTTTATATCTCCCGGCGCGTTTCTTATTGCGGGTGGATCGTGTGAAGGCCCTCGAGGTTAGAGAGCTGAGAAAAAGCTACGGGGACTTCACCGCTCTCAAGGGAATAAACCTTGAGGTCGAGGAAGGGGAGGTCTTTGCCCTGCTCGGGCCCAACGGGGCGGGCAAGACGACCCTCATGAGGATACTCGCCGAGGGGCTCTCCTATGATTCAGGCGAGGTAAGGGTCTTCGGTGAGCCGCTCTCCAAGAAAACCGCCCGGTTGATTGGTTATGTCCCCCAGGAGAGCCTGGCGTACGATGCCCTAACCGTCAAGGAAAACCTGGAGTTCTACGCAGACCTCTACGACGTCCCGAAGGAGAGGGTTGGGGAGCTCATCGAGGAGTTCAGCCTCCCTGCTAAGAAGAAAGCGAAGGAACTGAGCGGCGGCTTCAAGAGACGGCTAAACCTGGCGGTGGCGCTTCTCTACGATCCGAGACTCCTAATCCTGGACGAGCCCTCCACGGGACTGGACGTGCCGTCGCGGAGGGAGCTTTGGGAGCTGATTGGGGGCTTTAAGAGGGAAGGAAGGACTGTCCTCCTCGCGACCCACTACATGGAGGAGGCCGAAGCCCTGGCGGATAGAATAGCGATAATGAACGAGGGAAAGGTGATAGCCGTTGGGACACCGGAGGAACTCAAAAAGCTGGCGGGAAACGAGAGCGTTATCCGGGTTGAGGGAATCCTCAGGGGGACTGGGGCAGTTACGAAGGAGTTCCGGGCCGTGGAGAGGGAGAACTCCCTGCGGGTTTCGGTTGAAGACCCGAGGAGCGTTCTGCCTTTGATAGTCGAGACCCTCGTGAAAAGCGGGAGCGAGATAAAGAGCATCCGTGTGGAGGAGCCAACGCTTGAGGACGTTTTCCTCAGGCTCACGGGGAGGGGGCTGGAATGAAGGCGAGGGCAGTTAAGGGGATACTCCTGAAAGACCTCCGGGAGGTCAGCAGGGAGAGAATGACGCTTTTCTGGATATTCGTTTTCCCGCTGATGTGGATAACCCTCTTGGGAAGCATATGGGGCGGCTCAAGCCCGCCGGCGGTCATCGACGTTGGAATAGTCCACTTCAACGAAAGCACACCCTTCAACGCCCTCAACGTGGTTGAGATAATGAAAAACGTCACAATCGAGGGGCAGAGGGTCTTCCGGGTAACTGAGTACCCAAACGAGAGCGCGGGCCTCGACGCGATAAAAGGAGGTAAGATTGACACCCTGATAGTGTTTCCTAAGGGCTTCGGCGAAAACGTCAGCAACGGCCTTCAGGGAAAGGTCTACGCCTACTTTGACAGGAGCGACCCGCAGGAGTACCAGATAGCGAGCGGCCTCATAAGGGGCTTCCTCTCGGAGTTCGAGCGTGAGATGGCCTATAGAAGGCTCGAGGTGACCTTGGGTTACATGGAGGCCTACCTCCCCGGGAACCTCTCCAACCTCTCACCTGCCATGATGAAGGCATACTTAGTGGGCCTCATCGACCCCCTCGACCTCAACGAGGAGAAGGTGAAGGGTGAAACGCCATCGCCGATACGGTTCTACGTGACGAGCTTCATAGGTATTCAGTTCCTCTTCGCGACCATGCTCACGGTTTCGGGCCTGGTCTTCGAGGAGATCGAGAAGGGGACGCTGAGGAGGATAGCGGCTTCCCCGGCAACGGCCTGGGACTTTCTCGCTGGCAAGATGCTCTCGACCTTCACGGTGATAGCGGTGAGCATACTGATAGGCATAGGCTACTCCAGGCTCGTCTTCGGCGAGACTGTCTTTCCGGGCCTGGCCGGCTGGGGTATAATAGGGTTAGCGGCGGTCTTTTCAATGGGCCTCGGCCTCGCAATAGCGATGGGGACGAGGAGCATGAAGGCCACCAATGCCCTCGTGAACCTAATCTCAATGCCCCTTCTCTTTTTGGCGGGCATTGTCATCCCGGAGAGCGTACTCCCCGGCTGGGCGAAGCCGATAGCGAACTACTTCCCGCTCGGAAGGGCGCTGAAGGACCTCCGCCTGCTGGAGCTCTACCACAGGCCCCCGGGCGAGGTGCTCCCCGATGTGGTGTGGCTCGCCGCCTGCTCACTTGGAATGCTCCTTATAGCGGTGCTCCTCTACAACTGGGCCGTTAAGAGGCTAACTTAGGGGGAAAGCGTCAGAGGTACTTCCTCAGGAACTCTCTCACTCTCTTCTTCCACTCCTCTGGGTGGAGCTTGAGAGTCCTTACGTGGGGTGCATCCGTCACCCAGAGCTCGACGTAGGGGTTTACGGCCCTGTTGCGCTCGTAGAACTCCCGAACCTCTTCCACAGCCACGAGCGGGTCTTTCTCTCCAGCTATCAGGAGGAGCGGCTTTCTTACTTTGTCGGCATAGCTTAGGGTGTAAACTTCCTTCCCGCCGCTGAAGAGCTTCGTGAATGGCTTGACAAAGACGTGGAGCCATTCAGGGAGGCCGGCGAAGTATCTGAGGCCCCTCGCACCGGTCTTATCTAACTTCACGGGTGGTGAATCGGCGACGCCGCAGCAGACCTCTTCAACCTCCACTAAGGAGCGTATGGTGAGCATCGCACCCATCGAGAAACCTAAGAGGGCTATTTTCCTCGCTTCTTCCGGATGGTTTTCCTTCAGCCATCTCACGGCCGCCCTGACGTCGGCTATCTCTTTGTCTCCGATTGTCGTGTAATTTCCCCCGCTCTTCCCGTGGACCCTGAAGTCAAAGACGAGGACGTTGTAGTTCTCTTTGAGGAGAAACTCAACGGCTGGCCTCATGTAGAGCTCGTACCACCTGCTCGCAGTATAGCCGTGCAGTGGAATGACCGTTTTATCGCTTCCGTTCGGGATCCACCATCCGCTGAGCTTAAGCCCGTCCTCGGTCTCGAAGGTTATATCCTCGTAGTCAAAGCCGAGGTCTTTGGGTGTCCACTCTCCGATGAGCCTCGGCGGCTTCGCCATCTTATAGCCAACGAAGGCAGAGAAGGCGAGAAGCAAAAGAATCACGATGATAACGACATGGAGAATCATCTTATATCACCTCCTTTTCGAGAATCTTTTTGAGCTTCTCCCTTAAAGGAGGCAGATCCTTGACAACGGTGATCCAGACAATCTCAGGGTTTATACCAAAATAGCCGTGGATCAGCCTGTCCCTCATTCCCGCTATAGCCCTCCACGGTACTTCGGGATACTTCTCGCGGATCTCTGCAGGAACTGCCTTGGCAGCCTCGCCAATGACCTCTATGCATCTGATAACGGCGTACATCGTCTTTTCATCTCTAACAAACTCTTGGAAGTCCATTCCCTCAACGAAGCGCTGGGCCTTTTCTATGTGCTCCAGGATATCCTTAATGTAGAGGTCATATCTCCTCATACCCTTACTGCCTCCCTGCTCACACTGTCCCACAGCTCCCGCCTCAGTGAGTCCTTGGGAATGACGTCCACTTTGATTCCGAGCAGGCCGGAGAGGTAAACTTGGAGCATTGAGATCGTCAGCAGTCCAACTGGCTCTTCGAACTCAACGAGAAGGTCTAAGTCGCTGTCTTCCCTTTGCTCACCTCGAACGTAGGATCCGAAAATCTCGATTGATCGAACCCCATATTTTGTCCTCAGTTCGTCCATGTGCTCCCTGAGGATGGTCTTTATCTCATTAAGGCTCTTCACGCTTCTCACCGTGAAAATTATGGGAAAGAAATATTTAACCGTTCTTCACCTCAAGCTCCTTCATGCTCCAGATTAGGGGCATGGCTATGAGCACCAGCACAGCCCCGATGGGGAAGAGGATGCGGTAGTTGCCGCCCGCGAGGTCAACTATGGCCCCTCCTATCGTGCCAGCGAGAAGGACAGGGATGGACTTGGTGGCTTCATAGACTCCGTAGTAGCGGCCGGTGAAGGCCTCCTTCTCGAACTTTGTGAGGAGGTCACCAACGACGGGGTAGGAAGCCGCCAGGAGGGTACCCCACCCGATTCCAGCCACAAGAAGGGCTGCGTATATCTGTGCCGAAGTGTGGATGAACCAGCCCCAGAGCAGTGGGAGGGCAAAGATAAGACCGCCGAGGATTATGCTGAGCCTCCTTCCAACCTTATCGTAGATATAGCCACCGGGCAGGGAACCGAGCAGGACTGCGACGTTGAAGAGGGCCATGAGGTAGAGGCCCATGGGCGTTACTGTGTTTATGTTTTCCTCCGTGGCTGAGCCATAAAGTATGAAAGCCAGTATGCCGTAGAGGAAAATCGCTATGAACTCAAAGCTCATCCACCAGAGTATCTGGGCCGTGTAGAACTTTAGGAAGTCCCTCGTGGTGAATATGCTCTTCACGTACTCGGAGAGGCTCTCGTTCTCCTCTATCTTCGGTGCCTCAGGCTCCCTGACCTTGTAGTAGACGAAGGCAGCGGCCATGAAGAGGAACAGGGCAGCAAGCCCGAAGGGCCCGATATAGCCTTTTCCGTACTTTGCCACCAAAAAGCCGCCGAGGCCGAAGAGGAACAGGTTGCCCGCCCACTCGAGGAGTGTAATTACCCCACTGGCCTTCCCCCGCTGTCCACTCTCGACCGTGTCAGGCATCAAGGCCCTGAACTGGGCAGTGTAGAGGTGCAGCGAGAAGTAGAGGAACGCCAGGCTAAGTGCAAAACCCCAGAGCGGGACGCCCATCCTATAGGCCGTCCATATCATGAGCGTAGCTACGGCCGATAGAATACCCCCGACGAAGATGAAGGGCCTTCTCCTTCCGTGCCCTGACTTCAGGGTATCACTGTAATACCCCAGGAACGGCGGGACAAGCAGGCCAATAAACCCCTCGAGAGCAAGGATGCTGCCCTTAACAAAGGCGGAAGTGGTGTAATCGGAGAGTAGGGGAAAGGAGAAGCCCTTGTTCAGGGCCCACCCCATGCTCCTGCTGAAGCCGAGCAGAGCAAGACCGAACACAACACTCCAGTTGAGTCCCTTCCTTTCCACGGTTTCACCCCCATTTGCCATGAACTTGTCAATGTTTTGGCTTTGGGAAATTAAATTTCAATCCGTGCCCAGGTAGTCGAGGGCATTGCCCCTGCCCCTAACTATGTCGCCCTTCCTGACGAACTGCATCGTTATCGCCGCCAGTATGAAGAACGCCACCGCGAAGGGCAGGAGCGTTTTGTAGCCGATGAGGTCGAGGAAGGCCCCGGCGAGCGGAGGTGCGACGAGGTTGGCGGCCTGGCTGAAGAAGTAGTAAAGCCCCGTGTAGCCGCCGAGCCTTTCTTCAGTAGTCATGTCCACCACCATCGGCAGGGAGTTCACGTTGACCATCGCCCAGCCTATCCCTGCAACAAAGAACAGGGCCATGAACTCCATGACGACAGGGTCAGAGAGGGAAGGACTCTGGGGCTTGGAGGTTTCACCCAGGAAGTATACCCCAGCCACCACGAGGGAGATGAGGACTAAGCCTAAGGTTATGGTCTTCTTCCTCCCAATTCTCGCCCCGAGAAAGCCCGCGGGTATCGCGGCCAGCATGAAGCTGAGCGAGACTGCGCCGAGCAGAAAAGCTCCGGTGCTCTCAATCTTCCTCGTGAACTCGGTCTCGGCGGCACCCACGGGGATCCCGAACAGGTGGTACTTGAAGTAGCTGGTGAAGAAGGTCTCCAGGGAGTTGAAAGCAACGAACCAGAGGAAGATTGAGACCAGTACGAACAAGAGACTCCTCTCGTGGCTCGCAAAGACGTCCCTTAGGTTCTCCTTCAGCTCGCCAAAGCTCCTGCGTGACGTCTCCGAGAGCAGCTTTCTAACGCTGATTTCTTTTCCAGGAACACGGTATTCCTCGGGCTCGGGGACGAAGAGCACAACCAGGAGGTTGGCCAGGAGCATTATGGCTGCAGCAGCGTAGAAGGGGTAGGCGTAGTTCACATCGTAGAGGGCTTTGCCCCCGAAGTAGGCCAGAAGCGCTCCGAGGCCGCCCATGAAGTTGATTATGCCGTTGGCCTGGCTCCTCTTTTTGCTCGGTGTGATGTCGGGCATGAAGGCGATAACGGGAGAGCGGAAGAGGGCCATGAAGAAGTTCATGAAGATTATCGTCCCCATGAAGAGGGCGAGGTTTCCATGGCTCCTCGCTACTGGGATGAGAGCGAACATTATGGCAGCGGATGGGGCGCCGAGGAGGATGTAGGGCTTCCTCCTGCCGAGCCTCGTCCGCGTCATGTCGCTGAGCGCACCGAGGAACGGGAGAAGCAGGACAGCGAAGAGGTTGTCGATTGTCATGACGAAGCCCGTCACCGTTTTGTTCATGCCAAAGGTGTCCTGCAGGAAGATCGGTATGTAGGCGTTGTAGAGGGCCCAGATGATGCTTATACCGAAGAAACCGAAGCCGAGCAGGAATATCCTTGAATACTTGAACTCCACATCTCCACCCCCAATTTGGCAAGCTGTTGAAAGGGCGTAAGAATTTCGCAGTGGAACTTTTAAGGGTTGCCAGCCCATTTCTGAGCAATGAAAGCGGGAACGGAAGTGAACGATGAGGTGCTCTACTACCGAGGCGCAGGGGCTAAAGGGGGACTTGTTGTCTTCCCTTCGGAGAACCCCGGAACCGCTAAGGCCCTTTTTGAGGGGTGCCTTGAATGCCGCGTGGGCTTCCATGGCCAGCTATCCCCCGGTTTCTTACGCTGGATACTGGGGCCTTCACGGTTCTCTTGCGCGCCCAGGGATAGCGTGGTCTTGGGATCTGCCTCTGGAACTACCGGAAGAGCTCCACTGGGATCAGAAGCTGGTCCCGCTCGTATTGCCCCCATCTCCTATGATCCAGCCAGACCGAGAAAAGTTTTTACCGTTTAGGGGCAAAATAAAGGTGGTGACTCACTAATGGGCAGGAATATTCTCGTGCTCGGCCACAGGGGCTATTCCGAGAAGTACCCGGAGAACACCCTTCTGGCCTTCAGGAAGGCCATCGAGGCCGGAGCAGATGGAATCGAGCTCGACGTCTGGCTTACGAAGGACGGGGAGGTCGTTGTAATCCACGACGAGACCGTCGATAGAACAAGCAACGGGAGCGGAAAGGTTAAGGAGATGACCCTGGCGGAGCTCAGGGAGCTGGACTTTGGAATGGGCGAGGGGATACCAACGCTGGAAGAGGTCTTTGAGGCGCTGCCTGAGAATGCAGTGGTGAACGTTGAAATCAAAGACATCGATGCCGTCAAGAAGACCGCTGAAATCATAGGGGCAAACAACCCCGAAAGGGTCATTGTTTCATCATTCATCATCGATGCCCTGAGGGAATACAGGAAGCTTGACTCAGAGACGAGGCTGGGGGTGCTCCTGGACAGGGAAGAGGTTCTCGCACAGCTTCCTCAGCTTATAGCAGAGCTCAGGCCATGGTCAATAAACCCGCCGATAGAGGCCCTTAGCGTCGTTGGAGTTGAGAAGACCGTGAAGGAGCTCGAGAAGGCGAAGGGGGCGGGGCTTAAAGTGCTCCTGTGGTCTCTCAAAGATGAGAGCTACTACTCCAACGACAGCCTCGTCAGGCTCATCCCCCTCTTCGACGGCGTTATAGTAGATGATGTTGAGAGAATGCTTGGTTACCTCAAGAAGCTCGGACTGAGGTGACCGAACCCGGGTGGTGGAAATGGAGAAGTTCGTACTTTCGCTCGATGAGGGGACGACCTCTGCCAGGGCGATAATCTTCGACAGGGAGAGCAACGTTCTCGGATTCGGCCAGTACGAATTCCCGCAGCACTATCCAAAGCCAGGTTGGGTGGAGCACGACCCCGAGGAAATCTGGGAAGCCCAGATGAGGGCAATAAAAACAGCAATCGAGGGTGCTAAAATCGAGCCCAACCAAATAGCTGCCATCGGAGTAACCAACCAGAGGGAAACCACAATAGTCTGGGATAAAAGTGGAAAACCGCTCCACAACGCGATAGTCTGGCAGTGCAGGAGAACGGCTGAGATGGTCGAGGAGATAAAGAGAGACTACGGAAGCCTCATCAAGGAGAAGACGGGCCTTGTGCCAGATGCATACTTCTCGGCGAGCAAGCTCAGGTGGCTCCTCGACAACGTTCCTGGCCTGAGGGAAAGGGCCGAGAAGGGCGAAGTCCTCTTCGGGACGGTGGATACCTTCCTCATCTACCGCCTCACGGGGGAGCACGTCACCGATTACTCCAACGCCTCAAGGACGATGCTCTTCAACATCAAGAAGCTCGAATGGGACGATGAGCTCCTCGAGCTCTTCAAAATTCCAGAGGGCGTTCTCCCGGAGGTGAGGGAGTCGAGCGAGGTCTACGGCTACACAAAGAAAGAGATCCTCGGTGAGGAAATCCCGGTCAGCGGAGACGCGGGTGACCAGCAGGCGGCCCTGTTCGGGCAGGCGGCCTTTGAGACCGGAATGGTGAAGGCCACCTACGGGACGGGGAACTTCATCCTGGCCAACACGGGCAAAATGGTTCGCTATTCGGACAACCTGCTCACAACGATTGCGTGGGGACTCAAGGGGAGGGTCACCTACGCCCTTGAGGGGAGCATATTCGTGACGGGGGCGGCAGTCCAGTGGCTCAGGGATGGAATAAAGATCATCAAGAATGCCTCCGAAACTGAAGAGCTCGCCAGAAAGCTCGCAAGCAACGAGGGAGTTTACTTCGTGCCGGCCTTCGTCGGCCTCGGGGCGCCCTACTGGGACCAGTTCGCGCGCGGGCTGATAATAGGGATAACGCGCAGTACCGGCAGGGAGCACCTCGCGAGGGCAACGCTCGAGGCGATAGCCTATCTAACCCGCGATGTCATCGAAGAAATGGAGGCGCTAGTTGGCATCAGGGAACTCCGCGTTGACGGAGGGGCGACTGCAAATGACTTCCTGATGCAGTTCCAGGCGGACATACTGAACAGGCGCGTCGTGAGGCCCCTCGTGAAGGAAACCACCGCCCTCGGTGCGGCTTACCTTGCTGGCTTGGCAGTCGATTACTGGGAAGGCCTCGAAGAGATAAAGGGCCTCTGGAAGGCCGAGAGGGTCTTTGAGCCGGCCATGGATGAAGAAACCCGGGAAAGGCTCTACCGCGGCTGGAAGGAGGCCGTGAAGAGGGCGATGGGCTGGGCAAAGGTCGCCGGTTCCTGATTAACTTTTCATTTGTGCATCCCGAAATGGGGCAACGTTTTTATTCAGAAGGGTGAGTTTTAGACGGTGAGGCCATGATAGTTGACCTTTCCCTTCCGCTTGGGGAGGATACCCTGGTTTACCCCGGTGATCCGGAGATACGTGTAAGACCCTGGGCCTTTATCGATAGGGACGGCTATTACATGAACTCGCTGAAGATGGGGGAGCACTCGGGAACCCACGTTGATGCACCCGCTCACTTTATCCCCGGTGGAAAGACCGTGGATGAACTTCCCCTTGAGAAGTTCATTGGTAATGGACTGGTCATAGATGTTCGCAACGGGGAAGGCCCCGTAAAGCTCGACGAAATACCTGACTCGGGCTACTACGACAGGATAGTTCTCTTTCTAACCGGCGGAAGGGAGCTTTCGCCTGAAGTTGCCCTGTTTCTTGCCGCGGAGGGTGTAAAAGCCGTCGGCACCGATGCCATGAGCATAGGCAATGAGAGCGTTCACACGATACTCCTGAGCGGGGAGATACCGATTTTTGAGAATCTAACGAACCTGGAAGAAGTGCTTGGCACGGAGTTCGTTTTTATAGCTCTCCCCCTCAAAATAGAGGGCGGATCCGGGAGCCCCGTTAGGGCGGTTGCGATCCTCGAGGAGTGATCACTCATCTTCTTTGCCAGTGCCCTTTTCAATGATGCTCCTGAGGGCCTCAGCCAGTTTCTCGTTCTTCTCGAGAAGAGAGCGGTTTTCCTCCTCTAGCTTAGCCACCTGGGCTTTAAGACGTTTGATCTCATCGAGAAGAGGCGTCAGCTTTGACTTAGGCACGTACTCGTTCTTCATTTTCCTAACGAGGGCAATCGCATCCCCGGGAGTCGGCGCCCCGGTTATCTCCATGAGCTCCTTCTCTATCGAGGACACCATCTTGGCCTTCTCCTCGTATTCCTGAACCCTCTGCTGGAGCTCGTCTATCCTCCTGCTCAGCTCGTTGCAGGAGGAGAGCTTCTTTTTGAGCTCTTCGACCTCCCTTTCTTTGGCCTGGAGAGCAGCCTTCAGGGGCTCCACCTCTTTCCTGAGCTGGTAGTTCTCGACCACAAGAGACTCGTTCTTCTCCTGAATTTCCCTTAAAAACTTAACGAGATCTCCGCTCATGCCCGGTATCGAGCCCTCAAACTCCCTGAGGCGCCTGTTGATCATCTGCTCAACTCGTTCTTCGATTAACTGAGCATAGCGCTTTTCGAGCTTCGCGAGGAGCTCAGCCGGGTTTGCCTCCAGTCTCTCCTCGATCTCGTTGATGCGGGGCACGAGGTTGCTTATCCCCTCAACAAAAAGCATCTTCCTCTGGAGGTCTGAGATGGAGTCTTCGAGGGCTTTTAAACGCCTTTCAAAGGAGGCATCCTTCTCCCTCATCTCGGTCCTGACGTCCTCCAGTTTTCCCTCCAGGGTTCCGATCCTCTCTCCCAGAAGGTTCCTTTCAATCTGGAACTCGCGTATAAACGAGGCGAGGGCCTGGAGGGCCAGAAGGGAATAATCACTGAGCTCCTCTGATTCGGGGATTACGGCCTTTACAGTATCCCAGTCACGCAGAGTTTTTAAATCCTCGAGTATCTCGGAATGCCTCTCCCTCAGGTAGTCCCAGGTAAGGCCGGATTTTTTCTTCTCGAACATCGTCCCCCTGAGGATTAAGGGGTTCAAGCTTTAAATAGGTTTTGTGTAGGCGCTTACCCCCAAGCTTAGTAAGAAGAAGCTTATAGTGGCCGGCGGCGTTCCCGGTTTCCCGCCCCCTTCCGGAGGGCAGTACACCCGGGAACGCGGGCGGGCTTAACTTCCGGGATCGAAACGAGACCGGGTGTGACCCCGCCGCTATGACCACCGCACCAATACACACCACCCAAAAAGGGTTTATAAACTTTACGGTTCCCTCCCCCAAAGTTTTATCAGTGCCGTCTCCCACTACGCCAACATGATGGATCCGTACCGGGAGCTCCTGACCCTGCTCAGGGAGGAAAAGGAACCCCTGACCCCCGAGAGAAAGGTGAGGGAATTCCAGGAGAGCATTCAGAGAGCCGCCAATGGTGATGAGACAACTGTCTCGGGCTTTCTGATCCTGAGAAAACCCCCCAACGCCCCAAACGATGCCGCATATTATCTACTCTCTCCCATCAGTCCGAGTGAGCTCTCTTCCACCCCGCCAGGTTCCCTCAGAGCCTACGTCGCCCTCAGGATAGACGAGAAGAGCCGCATCGCGGGCGGGTTCCTCTCCGGATCCTACGTCGAGGTGAGAGGTATCGTCGATGCCTATCCCTGGGGGAACATGAGGATGATCCACGTAACCTCCCTAAGGTCCATAAGTTATGCCGACTACTGGAAAAGATACCGGGAAATGGTCCTAAAACCGGAGGAAGTCGAGGACTTGATCTCAGGCTCTATCTACGCAAGCAGGGACTTCCAGCTCGGCCTGATCTATGGCCTCTACGGTAGCCCGCAGGTTCTGGAGTCACCGAGGGTCTGGGGCGAAGGCTACGAGTTTTCGGTTCTCGGGTACAAGGGAAGGGAAAACGGGGTCATAACGCTGTGGCGCATACTGAAGTTCCTCCACTCCCTTCTTCCAGATGAGCTCAGGTTCAGGAAGGAGGGGAGAGAAAAACTTGTGGACGAGTTTCTTGACCTGGATTTTACTTTTTTCAACCCGAACAACACTCCCCTGCGGTATTACGTCCCCAGCTCTCCGGTTAAGATTTCAAAGGCCGCAGAAAACGCCATCCTCCAGAAAAAGACTGTGGGGCTTTTATCCCTTCCAAAGCGGGCCCACCCGCTTGATGACATTATCGGAAGGGCCGAGACCCCATTCGTGTTCATACCCGGGGAGGACGAGAGGCCATATCTGGAAAGGGAAGAGACGCTCCAGCGGTACATCCAGAACCTTATAGTGACGGTCTTCCTCGAGAGGGAGAGGGTTTCGGCTATATCTGCTTCAAAGGGCATTGGGGAAGCCTTTAGAAGGAGCTTTGAGGAGTGGCTCATGGAAAAGAGGGAGGAGTACGGGTGGAAATTCGATTTGCTCACTATTCCAGGAGGAGTGTTCGACGTTGGAACCCGCTACGAGCTCAGCCTGCGCCTCCTTGGGTCCATTGCCAGGCTCGAGGGAAAAGCCAAGAAAAGCCATATAAAAACCGTCAGGCTCATGAACGATGAGATACTCAACGACTGGATGGCTGTGCTCTCCTCCCTTCCCCAGAGCGAGGTCCAGAGGCTCCTCAGGAACTACAGGGGGTATATCCCTCCCGACAAAAGGGTGGCAAAGGCCCTTGAAGTTTTCAGGGATATTGAATCAACAACGCTTGGAGGGGACGTCAGCAGGGCGGAGTTCGAGGAGGCCCTGGTTAGGGCCGGTTTTGACAGGGAGGCTGCCGTGGAAACAGTCCAACGCCTCATCAGTGAAGGCTACCTCTACGAACCCATCGCTGGAAAGCTGAGACTGGTAAGGTGAGGGCCATGGGGAAGAAGAGGTTCATACGGGAGAGGGAAAAGAGGGGAATAGCCTGGGAGAGGGTGGAGACCCTGTTTACCCTGGCTGAAAAGGTCTTTCCATATGACAGGGAGCTGGCCAACCGTTATGTTGAGATAGCGCTGGCAGTCCAGCAGAAGGCGAGGATAAGAATGCCCCGGAAGTGGAAGAGACGATACTGCAAGAGGTGCCACTCTTTCCTGGTTCCTGGAGTCAACGCGAGGGTGCGGCTCAGGAACGGTCACGTGGTCATAAAATGCCTCGAATGCAACCACATTATGAGACACCCCTACATAAGGGAGCAGAAAGAGAGGAGAAAAGGAACCTAACCCCCTCCCTCAGCCTTTTCTCTCGCCTCCGCCAGGGCTATCTTTCTGAGGCCCTCCTGCACCTTGATGGTCACGAGCTCGCTCCTGTCCCTCAGATCCGAAAGCTTGGTTTTGATTATATTTCTGAACTTGGGGTTGTTAACGGCTACATCAGTAAGCGTCTCGACCGCGCTGGCCCTCACTACTTCGTCCCTGTCGTAGAGGAAGGCGAGAAGCTTGGGGAGGAAGGGCGTAACGTACCTGGAGCCGTTCTCCCCGAGGGCCGAAATAAAGTTCAAAGCCGCCAGCCGGTCCGTTTCATCTGGAGAGTTGAGAAGAGCCGTTATATCGTGGAACATATTGCCAAAGAGCGTGGGGTTCTGGCGCATTATCTCCTCAAGAACGTAGGTCATGTTTACCTTGATCTTCGGATCCCCCACGCGGTAGTTGGCGAAGAGTACCGGAACGGCGTTCTTAACAAGATCGGGCTTCAGTTTTGAGAGCAACCCCACGGCTTTCGCTATCTCGATCGTCAGCGGGATTGCCTCGCTCTTCCGTATCATCGTCAGGAGCTTCCTCAGGAGGGGATCAAAGAGCTCCTCGTGTTCCCCAATAGCGCTCATGATGACCATCAGAGAGTTCTTCTGGACGATCCAGAGGTCGTCGTCGAGGTACTTTATGAGCTCCCTCAGAAACTCACCATCGTGAGAGGCCCGGACTATGAGCTCCTCAAGGTCCTCCCCCGTTGCAAGAGCCTCTCTCAGATCAATATCCTCCTCGGGAGGCACTTCAACCACCCCTTCTGGTCATTGTGAAAACCAGCGCTAGGAGAAGGAAAATCCCGGGCCCGCAGATGCTGGGGGATTCATTCACCCTGCCCAGGTCAAGGACATAGAAGTAGGAGCTCCCCGTTCCAGCGGCCAGGAGGTTTCCACTGACGGCCAGGCTCCTCACGTAGCCCATGCTCGTGTCCTTCCACAGGACTTTCCCGTTCTTTGGATTGAGCAAATAGAGGCCGCCTTCGCTGTAGATCCTTGTAACGTTGCCCTCCTCCCTGGTCTCGAACTTGCCAGCGCCAACGGCGAGCTTATCCGCTCCATAGGCCAGAACTTTCGCCCTGTATGGGAAGCGCACGTTCCAGAGTTCTTTCTTTTCCCTTAGATCGTACGCCGCAACCCTACCTCCGTTTTCGTCGGCCCCTGAGACGTAGAGTGTGTCCCCGTTAACGAGCAGATCCTCCACGAAGAACGCGCTCTCGTTCCAGAGGACCTTCCCGTCCCCGTCAACCATCAGTATGTAACCCCTGCTGTGAAATCTTTAGAGAGGCCATAAGGATGGGCTCGGAACCGGACTACGTTGGCCTGGTCATCAGCAGAAACTTCGAGAGGCTCGTAAGGCTCAGGAAGAAGAGGCAACAGAGCATAGCCAGCTTCATAGGCATAATCTACGGACTAACAGCTTCCTTCGCCTTTACCCTCGCGGCGTCATTCCAGGTGGCGGCGTCGATAAACATCCTCTTCAGCCAGCTCCCGATCCCAACGGAGTACATAGGGGATATAATCCACGTAATTCCACCCACGGGCATGAACTTCGTCATGTACATCATGCTGACTATCATGGTAGTTCACTCTTTCCTCTCCGCACTCGCGATAAAGACAGCCGATGGAGGCCACTGGGTAGTTTCCCTCAAGTACTTCGTAATCCTCCTCTGGGTATTCGCGGCGGGAATGTACGCGGGCCAGACGCTGATGGAGAGGATGATGGGCCTCTCCCCCGGAGGAAGCGAAGCGACCCAGCTCGTAGGGATTATCGCCAAAGCCGTGCTCGGCTGAGTTAACCTTAAGTTCTCTCCAGCCAATTTATTATGGTGTTCGCATGGAGGAGTCAGAGCTCAGAAGGCTCTGGGAGATAACAGTGGAGCAGCTCGAAGCGGAGGGAATTCTAAAGAACCCGCTCATAAAAGAGGCTTTCCTTAAACTCCCACGCTACCTCTTCGTCGAGAGGCGCTATTGGAGCTACGCCCACCTGGACGAGCCCCTTCCGATTCCGGCTGGACAGACGATCTCTGCCCCCCACATGGTGGCGATAATGCTTGAGTTAGCGGAGCTTAAACCCGGAATGGACGTTTTGGAAGTTGGGACAGGGAGCGGATGGAACGCCGCTTTAATGGCCGAGCTCGTGAAGGGAGAAGTCTACACAGTCGAGAGGATTCCGGAACTCGTTGAGTTTGCACGGAGAAACCTGGAGCGCGCTGGCTACTCGGATAGGGTTCACGTGATCCCCGGGGATGGCACAAAAGGCTTCCCCCCGAAGGCCCCCTATGACAGGATAATAGTCACCGCGGGGGCACCCGAGATTCCGAAACCACTTATAGAGCAGCTCAAACCCGGGGGAAAGCTCATAATCCCGGTTGGGAGCTATCACCTCTGGCAGGATCTCCTGGAGGTCATAAAACGTCCCGACGGGTCGATAAAGATTAAAAACCACGGCGGCGTTGCATTCGTGCCCCTCATCGGGGAGTACGGATGGAAGGAGTAGCTAATGGCTATGATGAGATTGGCCTTTGGGGTCACAGATGCCCGGGATCGACGGCCTGAGCCGCTCCGTCAAATTTTTAAGCCTTCCTCTTTTTAGTAACCCTCGGGAAGATTAAGCGCTGGAGGTGATCGAATGCCGGCCATCGAGGAGGTCGCCGTGAGGAGCTTCGAGAGGATTGGAAGCCACTCCCACATAAAGGGCCTTGGCCTGGAGGACGGAAAGGCAAAATTCATGGCGGACGGAATGGTCGGGCAGGTAAAGGCGAGGGAAGCCGCTGGAATAGCCGTCGAGCTCATAAAGCGAGGCAAGCTTGCCGGAAAGGGCATCCTGCTGGCAGGGCCGACGGGAAGCGGCAAAACGGCCATAGCCATGGGCATAGCGAGGGAACTCGGTGAAGACGTCCCCTTCGTCCAGATTGCGGGAAGCGAGATTTACTCCTCCGAGATCAAAAAGACCGAGTTCCTCAAGCAGGCCATGAGGAGGGCGATAGGAGTTAGAATAAGCGAGGAGAGGAAAGTCTACGAGGGCGAGGTAAAGGAGGTGAAGGTCAACAAGACGAGGCATCCCTTCAACCCCTACATCGAGGTTCCGGAGAGCGTCCTCATAACCCTGCGCACGAAGGACGACGAGAAGACCATAAGGGCCGGCAGGGAGATAGCCTACCAGCTCATGGAGCTTGGTGTGGAGGAAGGGGATGTCATCCAGATAGACGCTGAAACCGGGAGGATTTCCAAGGCCGGCACCACGAAGGAGGAAGAGGGCCTCTTCTTCAAGAGAAAGGTCAACCTGCCGGGCGGGCCGGTTCTCAAGATAAAGGAGTTCACCTACACGGTTACCCTCCACGACCTGGACGTTGCCAACGCCCGCGGAAACATCTTCGGCCTGCTCTTCAGCACAGGGGCAGAGATAAGCGATGACATCAGGCAACGCGTTGATGAGACTGTAAAGAAGTGGATTGAGGAAGGAAAGGCAACGCTCGTTCCGGGCGTCCTCTTCATAGACGAGTGCCACATGCTCGACGTAGAGGCCTTCTCATTCCTTGCGAGGGCAATGGAGAGCGAGCTGGCCCCAATACTAATCCTGGCAACCAACAGGGGCATGACGACCATAAGGGGAACTGACATAAAGGCCCCGCACGGGATTCCGATAGACATGCTCGACAGGCTTTTGATAATCAACACCGAGCCCTACAAAAAGGAGGAAATCCGCGAAATCGTCAAGATCCGCGCCAGGGAGGAGAAGATAGAGATAAGCGAGGAGGCCATAGAGTACCTGGCAGAGCTCGGCGAGAAGACCAGCCTGCGCTACGCAGTCCAGTTACTTGCTCCCGCGAGCGTTTTAGCCAGGGGCGGGAAAGTGGAGAGGGAGCACGTCGAGAAGGCCAAGGAGTACTTCGCCGACCTCAAGAGGAGCATAACCTTCGTGGAGAAGCTCGAAGGCATGCTCCAGTGAGCATTTTTCTTTTATTATGCCCCCACCCTCACAAACCTCTAAGGATGAATTATGCCAACCTTAAAAAGCGCGCACAGGACGTCAAAGAACGCCGAACCGAGCCAGTGGAGGAGGAAACTCTGGAAGAAGCTCTTTCCCCTCAGATCCATCCAGGCAAAAACCAGGCCTGCAAAAAACGAGTAGGGGATTTCTGGGAGCGGTTTTCCGATGTGGACGATGGCATAAGGAACGTCCTGAGCAAGTACAGCCAGCCGCTCGTTCTTCTCCGCAAGCGGAAACAGAAGAAACCCCCTGAAAAAAGCCTCGTGGGCAAGCATAACAACCCCAACGACCAGCTCCTTCTCTAGGAAGCTCACCCAGCCTGAATAAGCAAAGTCCGGGTAGTAGTCCCTCATAGATGGAATGAGGAGCCCTCCAAAGCTTACAATAACGGCAAGGGTCATTAAAAGCCCAAAAATTTTCCAGTTGTCGCGGGGAAGCTTCAGCCCGAGCTCCCCCGGCCTAAAACCGAGGGCGAGGGAAACCACCAAGGGGATGAGAACGTACCAGAACAGAAGCCAGAAGGCCCAGCGCTCCAGGTTTCCGCCGAAAAAGCGTGGAATAAATGAGATAGGAAACAGGACGATAAAAAGGACGTAGGGGTTCCTGCGGAGGGGCATCAATCACACCATGAAGCTTATGGTTGTTGTACTTGGATATCTCTTGACTTCGATGCCGCGGTTGGTGAAGGCTATGCCTATCTCGAGCGGCCTGTTCGGGTTGGCCCTTCTGACGATCCTTATACCTACCTCGCTTCCGAGCCGGTCTTTGTTAAGCCTCGAAACGTATGAATACAGCAGACTGACGAAGTTCCTGTAATCGTGCATCTCATCCAGAAACTCCCTCTGCTCGGGGTTCAGGCGGGGGAAAATGTAGCGGTCAAAAAACCACTGGAAGGTCCCCAATGTTTCGGATGAATAAACGAACAGTAGCTTGTAGAATTCGTCGTTTTTGTTTCCAAAGGTGGAGTCCATGTAGGGGATGGCCTCCCCGAGGATCCTGCTTGCCTCGCTGAGGTTCAGGTTAACCAGGTTCAGCCTCAGATCGCTACCCCGAAGCTCCAGGAATATGTACTTCCCCCCCGAAGTCCATGTAAATTTGGTCGTAAAACAGGACGAACTCCCGGGGTTTGTACCTCATTTGCTGGAGTATCCTGGCTAGGCTGTCCCTTATCTGCGCCAAAAGATGCGGCTCGCCGATGAACAGCGTTTCAACTCCCCCAACCATATCAACGTACACAACGTCCCTATCCAGGAAAAATACAACTTCCCTCCTCCAACCAGGCAGGTTGTATTTAGTTAACACCGAAAGGTCAACTAAAGACACCCTGACCTCTTTCTCCAGGCCGCCAAATCTCTTTTTAGGACGAGAACCGGGTGGTACCCGCCGGCGGGATTCAGGGGGGACACCGGGATGTCTCTGACTTTGATCATGGCTATTATTGCCTTCCTTATCTCCTCTCTATCCCGCTGGGAGAACCTGTGAGTTAAGTCCTCGACGAGCCTCTCCAGCTTCTCCCGGAGTCTGACTTCCATGGTTCCACCAAAAGTTAAGTCGGAAAAGGGATATAAAAGGATTAAGAAGCCTGCTTTCCTTCTTCCCTAGCCCCTTCCGTGTCCTCTTGAGGTGCACCTTCAGGGGGCTCTGCTTCTTTGCTCTCCTCGGCAGTTTTTTCCGCCTCGGGCGGCTTTAGAAGTTCCTCAAGTGTGGGCCTGAACCTGACCTCTTCGTATCCTATGAACTTAAGGTCGCTCTCCAGGAGAATCTCCCCCAGAACTAAGGTGTTCCTGTCGACCTCATCGAGCACGGGCGTGAAGTCAACGGTCACGTCTTTCTCCCCAACTTCAATGATGACCTTTTCCAGAGGTATCCTCGGCAGACGGAGCTCTACGAGGGCCTTGACCTTCTCTATCGGGTCCTCTATTTTCTCCATCACCTCAACTTCATAGACCAAGTGCTTGCCTGCGTAGGGGTGGTTGAAATCGATCCTGACACGGCCACCGCTCACGGTGAGTATCCGCCCCTTAAGCTTCCTCCCGTCACCGGTTTCGAGCTCTATCGGCATCCCCGGAATTGGATATATTCCCGCCCTCCTGAGCTGGCCCAGGGTAAAGACCTTGATGAGGCTGGGGTCCCTTTTTCCGAAACCCTCCTCGGGGGGGACGATTATCTCATACTTCCTTCCGACCTCGAGACCATCGAGCTTCTCATCCAAGCCCTTCAAAACGTGGCCCGCCCCAACCGCTATCGGAACCGGGCCGTAGATGCCCTTCTCGTTATAGATGCCCGCCTTCCTGGCGACCTCTTCGTAAGTGGTATCGAATATCTCACCGGTCTCCTGGACCTTTCCGGTGTAGTGGAGCCTTATGACGTCTCCCCTCTGAACCTTCGTCATGATCACTACCTCCTTTAACTCCTGAGTGGCATTCAAAGCCATCGTTTTAAAACTTTTGCCGGCACCGTGGAAAATTTCAGTTGGCCAAAGCGAAGGCGATAACCTAATAAAACGCCGCCATAAAGTTCCCCCGGTGGTGGGGATGGCCATAAAAATATACAACACTCAGACGAGGCAGAAGGAAGAGTTCAGGCCCCTCAGAGAGGGAGAGGTGAGAATGTACGTCTGCGGGCCGACGGTTTACGATTATACTCATATCGGCCATGCCAGAACCTACATAGCCTTCGACGTGGTAAGGCGCTACCTCGAGCACAAAGGCTACACCGTTCTGATGGTCATGAACTTCACCGACATAGACGATAAAATCATCAAGAGGGCCAACGAAACCGGCGAGGACCCGAAAGAGCTCGCCGAGAAGTTCCTTCGGTATTTCCTTGAAGACATGGCAGCTTTAAAAGTCAAGCCGGCCGATATATACCCGAGAGTCACCGAGCACGTTGCAGATATCATAGAATTCATAAGAAAGCTCCAGGAGAAGGGCTACGCCTACGAGGGGAGCGATGGGGTTTACTTTGAGGTTCGCAGGTTCAAGGACTACGGCAAGTTAAGCGGGATAAAGGTTGAGGACCTCGTCAAGGGCGCGAGGGTGGAGCCCGGCGAAGGAAAGAAGAACCCCGAAGACTTCGCCCTCTGGAAGAAGGCAAAGCCGGGCGAACCGAAGTGGTCTTCACCGTGGGGCGAGGGGAGGCCCGGCTGGCACATAGAGTGCTCCACGATGAGTACCAAATATCTCGGCGAAAGCTTCGACATCCACGGTGGAGGCAGCGACCTCATCTTCCCCCACCACGAGAACGAGATAGCGCAAACAGAAGCCTGCACAGGCCACGAATGGGTCCGCTACTGGATGCACACGGGATTCCTCATGGTCAACGGGGAAAAGATGAGCAAGAGCCTCGGAAACTTCATAACCATCAGAGAAGCCCTGAAGCGCTACGACCCCGAAGTAATAAGGCTCTTCGTGCTCCAGAAGCACTACAGGTCACCGCTCGATTACACCGAGGAAGGCATGGAGCATGCAAAGAACAACCTAGAGAGGCTCTACAACACCCTCGAAAACATCCGCGTGGCGATGGAGAGGGCTGAGACTTCCTTCCGCTGGGAAAAGCATGAGTTTGAAGCCTACGAGGCGATAAGGGAGGCAAGGAAAAAGTTCTACGAGGCGATGGACGATGACTTCAACACGGCCGAGGCCCTGAAGGCAGTATTCGAGGCAAGCAACGCTGTCAACCGCTATTTAACCCGGGTGGAGACACCAAAGGAGAGCATCCTGAGAAAGGCCTGGGAGTTCTTCAAGGTTGTCGGCGAGGTCTTTGGCATCTTCGAGGACTACTTTAAAGAGCAGAAAGCCGGAGAAGAGGAGGAACTCATAAAGCTCCTCGTAGAGGTGCGCGCCCAGCTCAGAAAGGAGAAAAACTTCGCCCTGGCGGACAAAATAAGAACCCAACTGAGGGAGCTTGGGATTCAACTCGAGGACACGCCGGGAGGCACGGTGTGGAAGAGGGTGAGGGCTTGAAGGTTTCCTTTTATCCTTCATTGGCCCCTGAAAAAAGGTGAAGCAAAAAGCATCACGGAATCTGAAAGATCCTCACTGTGTTCGTCCCAGTCGTCTTTCCGACCGGCGCCCCCTCGGTCAGGAGCACTGTGTCATCTTCCCTGGCAAGGCCCAGACCCTTTATCAGTTGGATTATCTCCTTCTCATCATGGTCCCCAACGACAAATGGATACACGCCGTAGCTGAACATCAGCCCACTGGCAACTTTCTCGTCGCTCGTGAAAGCGAGTATCCACTGCTTTGGCCTAAAACGGGATATCAAACGGGCAGTGTAGCCGCTTTTGGTGGGGGTCAGGATATACCTGGCATCAACGACCTGAAGGGCCTCTATTATGCTTCTGGCGATGGCGTCCTTTATAGTCCCCTTCTTCGGGATTTTTTCTTTCCATTCCAGCATTCTTACGTTGCCAAAGCTTTCCCTGTATGCCTCGGTGGTCCTGGCTATCTTTGCCATCATCCTAACCGCGTCAACGGGGTACTTTCCAATGGCTGTCTCCTCGGAGAGCATAACGGCGTCGGCACCGTCCAGTATCGCGTTTGCAACGTCCGTAACCTCGGCCCTGGTGGGAAGCTTCTCGGTCGTCATGCTCTCGAGCATCTGGGTTGCCACTATAACTGGCTTACCCGCCATTACAGCCTTCTCTATGAGCTTCTTCTGAAGAATAGGAAGCTTTTCAATGGGCATCTCGACGCCCAAATCTCCCCTGGCCACCATCACGCCGTCTGAAGCCGAGAGAATCTCCTCAAAATTCCTGACGGCATCGGGCCTTTCTATCTTCGAGATCACGAACATTCTGCTTCCCTTTTCCTCGATGAAGTGCCTGACCTTGAGGACGTCATAGGAAGAGCCCACAAAGCTGATCCCCACCGCGTCCACGTCGTTGTCCATCATAAAATCAAGAATCTCCAGGTCTCTCTCGGTCACCGCTTCCAGCGGAATCCTCGCGTTGGGGATGTTTATACCCTTGTGGGAGTAGAGCACCCCTCCGGCAAGAACCTTACAAACAACGTCTAGCCCTTCAACTTTGACCACCTTAAGGATGATGAACCCATCGCTGAGGTAGATGACATCCCCCGGAGATACAAGCTTGGGGAAGTCCTTAAACTCCACGGGAATCAGGCCCTCCATCCCCTCGACGTCCCTCACGGTCAAAGTCACTGTTTGGTTGCGCCGGAGCTCGACCTTCCCTCCGATGATATCCCCGACCCTTATCTTGACCCCGGGGAGATCACCAAGTATCGGAACTCTACGGCCGAGGCGCTCTGAGACTCTTCTTATTCTTTCGATCCTCTTCTTGTGCTCCTCAAATGTGCCGTGTGAGAAGTTTATCCTGGCGACGCTAATACCGGCTTTTATCAGAGCTTCCAAAGTCTTAGAATCGTCCGACGCCGGCCCGATGGTGGCGACGATTTTTGTCTTGTGCGATGGTAACCTCATAGAGTTCTCACCTGTCCCTATATCCAGCTTGCGGGATTTAACCCTTTTTAATGCGTGTTGCCTGCAGAATTTTCAATATATTGTGGAGTATCTAATTGGGTCGTCCTAATGCTATCCTTCGATGTGCTCCATGGAAAACACTGAGAGTTGTTACTATAAATAAAAGTATTAATATTTTTTGTGTTTTTTGCATTGTATAACTTTAGTATATGTTAAAGACAATTGCACTATAATTTAGTGTATTATTAAATTATAAAAAATTTTCTTTCTATTTTAATTCAAGATATTAAAAAGTTTCATGTTTTTAACATTTAAAACAGTAATAAAAAAGAAACTCGACGCAGGAAATATTGCGAGAGGCTCTAGGGAGGGCCGGGTATAGACATCCGCCACACAAGAATCTGCCCCCGCTCCAAACGCTAAAGTTTCACGTACCATTAACGGTGGTAGTTAGAGGGATAACCTGCACCCTGAAAGAAACGACGCTGCAAGCTGGAATAATCTGAGAAGGGCTCCGTTTGGTAGCGCGGAACAGAACCATAAGGCAGCGTTTTCTATCTCTCCTCGTAGGGACAGCGAAAGCTCAACTTCTGGGTTAAGTTATCTCAATCGACGGGGCTTTAAGGAACTCCCACTTGTGCCAGGGGATGCTTGTATTGGAATTTAGTTGACCGAAAGGCACAGGGTCCTCACGGCTCAAGCGGCTTAGAGGGTTATGTCTCACTGGGTCCCCTGAGTAACCCTCCCGACCATAGCAAGCGGGCCGTTGTTTAGCGGGAGTCCAGCTTACTGCAATTCTCAGGACAAGCTTGGGGAGTATTGGGAATCGGGTATGAAGGAAGTCCTGAGGACCAGATGCGGTATAGCGAGGGGGATATGGCTACTGGTTTTGGACGTGCTTAAACCACACCAGCCGATGGTTACCGAACTTCCTCAGGGAGCGCCGATGAGCATCAACGAGCTTAGCGTGGCTATTGGGAAGGACAGAACTACTATTAAGGCCCTCGAGTCCGAGGGTCTCGTTGAGGGGGATTGATTCTTTCGATGTACTTTTATGTTCGCGCAAATTGGATATAAGGCACATTATATCCAATTCTTACGCACAAGGTTGCACATTTAATTGGGGGCCGTCTGAGATGCACATGGATAGTATAGTTCAACCGGTAGAATGTGCTCCCCCTGGTCTGTACGATCGGGTTCATGGGTGAGTTATCTGCCCACCTTGACGGTTCCTTGATAGTCCACCCCAGAAACCGAGCGGGCTCATGACTCCAGGTAGCAAATCGCAGTAACTGGCCCACAACTGCTTGCCACCATTTTCAGGAGGAAGCAGTATAAACACCCGCTACGACGTTACTCAAGACATTTGAGGGCACTTAGCGTTGAGAGACGATATCCGCTATGACCCGGGCATCCATGTAGAATGCCGCCGATTCAGCCGAACGGAGGACACAGTTTTGTCGGGTGCCCGTTGAACGTCTCCTGCCCGCACGTGCCAACAACCCATGACTACCGTTAATCGTAACCAAATCTTGTGACAAAGATGCGGTCTTCAGCCAAAAAACCAGTGTCTTGAAAAGCCCCCGTGTTCCTTGTTTGGGACTCCGGACGGGGCCCATCCTCCATAAATACCTGCGGCTAGTGCTGATTTTACTAACTTAAATAGTTAAAAATTGAAAAATAATAATATCGAAAATAGTAACTTTAATATATTTTAACCCAAGCGATATATTGACTTCTTGATATTGCAAATATGGTAATTATTCAAACTCATTAAAAAATTATTTTTATTAAAATCAATTTTATTAAAATTTCAAAAAGTCAAAATCCACCGAAAAATCCGAGAGTTGATCAGCACATTGATATGGAACGAGCAAAAGAGCAAAGAAAACGCCAGAAAAAGGTATCAGAGGAATTCGCTGTCTTCTTCGCGCTCTTTCTCCTCTACAAAGGCGATTAAGTTATCCACTATCTGCGGCGCCAGTCCGATGTAGTTTTCTGGCTTTAAGGAAGCTATATCCTCATCGCCGAGGAATTCTCTAACCTCTTCGCTCTCCTTCACGACCTCCAGGAGGTCCCTCCCCTCGCGGAAGGCTTTCATGGCCAATCCCCTCACCAACTCGTGCGCCTCCTGCCTTCCCATGCCTTTCTCGGTAAGCTTGAGCATCAGGGGTTCGGCCATTATCAGGTTGTTGGTCATGTAGAGGTTGCGCTCTATGTTCTCCGGGAAGAACTCGAGGCCGCTCAGGACTTTTATGGTGGTTTTTAGCATCTCGTCAAGGAGAACGAAGCTCTCTGGGAGAATAACTCTCTCCACCGAGGAGTTAGTTAGATCCCTCTCGTGCCAGAGCGGGTTGTTCAGCAAGGCGGGGATCACGTTGGAGTAGAGAACCCTCGCCAGGCCGCTCACCTTTTCACTCCTCACCGGGTTCCTCTTGTGGGGCATTGTTGAGGAACCAACCTGCTTCTCGCCAAAGGGCTCGCTAACTTCAAGTATTTCAGTCCTCTGGAGGTTTCTGATCTCCAGGGCAATCTTGTCAAGGGTGGAAGCCACGAGGGCCAGGAAGGCCATCAGCTCGGCGTAAACGTCCCTCTGGATTATCTGGTTGCTTATCTTTGCCGGCTTGAGGCCGAGGTCTTCCATGACCAGCCTCTGTATCTCGAGCCCCTTCTCCCCGAAGCTCGCCATAGTCCCGACTGCACCGCTCATCTTGCCCACGAGGACCCTTTCCTTGAGCTCGTTGAGCCTGTCGACGTGCCTCTGAACTTCATCGAGCCATATTGCGAACTTCATTCCATAAGTGGTCGGGACGGCATGCTGTCCGTGGGTTCTGCCGATGCAGACGGTGTGCTTGTGCTCCTTTGCGAGTTTTTTCAGAACAGAACGGAGTCTCTTCAGGTCTTTCTCTACTATTTCAAGGCTCTCCTTTATGAGGAGTGCGTTGGCGGTGTCTATTATGTCGTTCGATGTGGCGCCAAGGTGGACGTACTTCCCGTGCTCGCCGCAGACTTCGCTTAAAGCTTTGACTACCGCCATTATGTCGTGGTGTATCTCTGCCTCTATCTCCCTGACGCGCTCGGGTTTGACCCACTCCGTGTTGGCCCTCTCAGAAATAACGCGGGCGCTCTCCTCCGGTATGTTGCCGAGCTTCGCGTGGGCCCTCGCCAAGGCCGCCTCAACGTCGAGAAGCTTCTGAAGCTTGTTTTCCTCGTCCCATATGCGGCGCATCTCCTCGCTCCCGTAGCGGTAGTCTATTGGGTGGACGGCCATTTTTGTCACCACCATAATGTCAATGTTCAGAGCATTTAAATCCTTTTTTGACGTTTAAATGTCAAAACGTCTCGCCCCAATCCTAGAGCCTCAGACAGGAGCAGGGGAGACCGAAAAGTATTTAACCCTATCCCAGTGATAGCCTAACGACAAACTTCCGGAGGTGCCAGAAATGGCTGAGGAGCACGTTGTCTACATCGGAAAGAAGCCGGTTATGAACTACGTCCTGGCCGTTATAACCCAGTTCAACGAGGGTGCCAAGGAGGTTACCGTGAAGGCTCGCGGTAGGGCTATCAGCAGGGCCGTTGACGTTGCAGAGATCGTCAGGAACAGGTTCCTCCCAGAGGTCAGGGTCAAGGAGATCAAGATCGGCACCGAAGAGCTTCCAACTGCTGACGGTAGGACCGCCAACACCTCGACCATCGAGATCGTTCTCGAGAAGCCGTGAATTTGACCCCTTTCCTTTTACTCTCACACCTTTTGCTTCAAAGCTTCTTGAAGTCGTGGAAAGTTTTAATGCTCCCCCTTCCAACTCCCAACGGTGGCTTTAATGGGGGACGAGAAGGCCATTAACATCAACGACGAAGCGGCGAAGATTCTGGCTCAGATAATAACAAACGAGAAGGCCCTGGCAATCCTCCATGCGATTGAGGACAAACCCAAGTCAATAACTCAAATTTCAGAGGAACTCGGATTTCCCATCTCCACTGTGAGCTACCACATCGACAGGATGCTACGGGTGGGGCTCGTTGAGGTCGCGGGGAAGAAGTACGGGAAAAAGCTTCAAGAGATGAGGCTTTACCAGGCCTCCAACAGGCCCTTACTGATAATCCCGCGCCGCGATGCGGGCAGGGTCATTAAAAAGCTTCCTCCCTCGAAAAGTTGCATGTAATAAGCCTAAGCCTGGCGTCTTTTCTGTCAACCCTGGTCTATGTAATAAATTCCTCGGATCGGCGCCCACCAGGAATACCGCCGGGACGAACGCTACCGACGTCTTGAAGCTCACTAATAACACAAGCGCCCACCCTACAATTGGTAAAGGCGGGCATTTCTCGTCCTATTTGGCCGTGCTGGTGTTTATCGTCACCTTCTTAATCTCCTACTGGCTCCTCAGGAGAAGATCCCAAAACATTTTTAAGATTCAAGAGTAATCCCCAATGGAGGGGTGATAGGGTTGGCAGAGGTCACGGTGGGTCAGATAGTCAAGAGGAAAGCAGTGCTCGTTAGGCCTGAGGATACAGTTCACAAGGCTGCTCAGATACTCGCCCGCAACAAGGTAGGGAGTGCCGTTGTCGTTGATGAGAACGAAAGAATCGTCGGGATAATAACCGACAGGGACATACTTGACAAGGTCGTGGCCAAAGAGAAGGATCCAAAGAAGGTTCTCGTTAAGGAAGTAATGACCGAGAAACCCATAACCATAGAAGATGACTACACGATCCAGGACGCCATCGAGAGGATGATGGAGAAGGGCATCAGGAGGCTCCTCGTGACCAGGCTCGGAAAGCCCGTGGGCTTTGTTACCGCGGCTGACCTGCTGGCGGCGCTTTACACCCACAACCACGGGGAAGAGGAGAGTGGTGAGGAGGAGACCGAGGTCTACGGCATCTGCGAGGTTTGCGGCCAGTACGGGCCCCTCTACAGGGTCTACATCGAGGGAGGAGAAAAGTGGGTATGCGAGAGTTGCAAGGATGAGCTCAACCTCTGATTCCCTTCAGCTCCTTTATAACTTCGTCTAGGATTATCCCAAACTCCCGGTTCCTGTTCTCGACGCTTAACGCGTGGAGCTCGCCCAGCGGCCTGAACCTGTCGGCGAAATTCCTGTGAACGACCGCCAAAAGGGGCTTCTCTGACTTCAGGACTTCCCCCACGGCCTTTATGAACTCGTCGCTCCTGTATTCCATGGGGCCTATCTCGTCGATGACGATGAGGTCCGCCTCGACCAGGGCGCGCTTTATGGCAGGAACGGCAACGCGATCAATCTCGTCCACATGGACGAGGTACTTCCCGAAGGGGAGGCCGGGCAGATGGGATGTCCCCCTGATGCTCGCCAGGGTTCCCTCTTCACCTGTATCAAGGGCTATTATCCTGAACCCGATGCGCTTTCCATCCCTTCGCACTTCCTGGGTTACAATCCCGCCGACGATGTAGCCCCAGCGGTCAGCTTCTCTGGCTACTCTGTCAACGAGGGTCGTCTTTCCGACACCAGCGGGGCCGGTCACGAATATTCTCAGCGCCATCCAGATCACCGAATGAGCTTTAAGTCCTTCCCTTAAACCCTTTGGGGTGGTTTGAATGGAGCTGAGGTACAGGCCAGAGGAACTCACGAGGCTCCCGAGGAGCGTTCGCTACGAGAAAGGTAAGGTCATCATGATAGACCAGACTGCCCTGCCGAGGGAGTTCAAAACGGTTGAGCTGGGAACCGTTGAGCAGGTCGCGGAGGCGATAGTAACCCTTAAGGTCCGAGGTGCGCCCGCTATAGGTGCTTCAGCTGCCTTCGGTCTCGCACTTTATGCAGACACAACCAAAGCTAAAACAAAAGACGAGTTCATGGAGGGTTTTTATTCGGCCTATGAAAGGCTTAAGAACACGAGGCCGACCGCCGTGAACCTCTTCTGGGCCCTCAACAGGATTAGGAAGCTCGTGGAGGAGAACCTCGAGAGCCCCCTCGAGGAGATAAAGGGACTCATCGTTAATGAAGCGCAGAAGATAGCCGACGAAGATGTTGAAGCGAACCTCAGGATGGGCCACTATGGCGCGGAAGTTCTGCCCGAGGGGAACGTTTTAACGCACTGCAACGCTGGAAGCCTAGCCACAGTCCAGCTTGGCACGGTTGGGGCTGTTTTGAGGGTTATGCACCGAGATGGGACGCTTAAGCTCCTCTGGGTGGACGAGACGAGGCCTGTCCTCCAGGGTGCGAGGCTTTCCGCGTGGGAGTACCACTACGACGGCATTCCCCTAAAGCTCATAACAGACAACATGGCCGGCTTTGTCATGCAGCAGGGTAAGGTGGATGCCATAATAGTCGGAGCGGACAGGATTGTGGCGAATGGCGACTTCGCCAACAAGATAGGAACCTACAGTCTGGCAGTCCTCGCGAGGGAGCACGGGATACCGTTTTTCACGGTGGCACCGCTCTCAACGATAGACCTCTCCCTTAGGAGCGGAAAGGAGATACCCATCGAGGAGAGAAAGCCGGAGGAAGTCCTCACCTGCGGCGGCTGTAAAATAGCCCCCGACGTCGATGTTTACAATCCAGCTTTTGATGTCACACCTCACAAGTATCTAACAGGAATAATCACGGATCGGGGCGTCGTCTGGCCCCCGTTCGAGAGGAATTTGAAGAAGCTGTTCAGGGGGCAACTTTGAGGTTTTTCGCCACTTCGCTGCTCAGCCCGTGTATTTTTTTAAATTTCCGGAGCCTCTCCGTGAGTTTTCCTCCGACTCCTTCACTCATCACTTCCTCAACGAGAACACCCTTTATTTCGCCCAGCTCTTCCTCGAGGGCGGGCAAGAAGAGGCCGAGGAGCTCCAGCGGCTCAAGGCAGGGGCAGTCCACGGAGTACTCGAGTGGCTTCTCCGGCAGTCCTATTCTCAGGGATAGGCCTTTCCTGGTTTTTGAAACCTCAAAGGGCACGGAGAGCTCCTCCAGGATTATTCTGCCCCGCACGATCATCGGCAGTGTCTGGAAGATGCCAAAGAAAAAGGTTTCCAAAACAGAAAGTTTGAAACCAAATGTTAAAGGAGCTTCTCCATAATAACGGCCCTCTCGGAGTAGCCCTTCTCGGCGTACCATCCCCTTGCCGGGTTGTTGGCGTCAACCCTGAGGGAGATTTTCCTGGCACCCTTCTTCCTCGCCCATTCCTCAGCTTTCTCCAAGAGGGCGCTCCCTATGCCTCTCCCCGGGATGAGGGTCTCGATGTCGTATATGTAAGCCGAGGGGACGAAGTCTACTGTATCCACTTTCAGGCAGATCCACACGTGGCCGAGGTAGCGCCCGTGGGGGTCCGCTGCGACGAAGAACTTGTGCTCGCCCGTTGAGAGGAGGCTTTTGATGACCTTTTCGTAGTTCTCCCTGTACTCTTCCTCACCAAGCTGAAAGCGGGAGAAAGAGCGGCTTATCTCCATGTCGTTCTTGAATATCTCCTCTATGTAGTCCTCCCCGTCGATGATGGTGAAGTTTTCGGCAGTCTGCTCAATCGGTGGCAGTTCCGAAGGGCTTTTCTTCGTTGAGAACACCCCTTACCGCCTCCTCGCGGGAGATCCTGACCCAGTGGTCGCCTTTCAAGTAGGTATAGCCCTTAGTGTAGGGTTCAAGCAGCCTGTAGATCTTCTCGCGAAACTCTTCGGGGATGGCATCAAAGCTCGAGTTCCTTCCGTCGAAGTGGAGCATTTCAACGTGCCAGTGGGGCTTCCCTTCGAGCGGGAACTCTGGGTTTCTCCGCTTTATGAGGTAAAGGGAGTGCTCAAGCTCCTCCTTGTCCAGCCGGGTTTTTCCTTCGCTTATGCGCTTGGCGAGGCCTTCAACGTG
This sequence comes from Thermococcus waiotapuensis, assembly GCF_055384795.1. Classification (NCBI taxonomy): domain Archaea; kingdom Methanobacteriati; phylum Methanobacteriota; class Thermococci; order Thermococcales; family Thermococcaceae; genus Thermococcus; species Thermococcus waiotapuensis. The sequence continues at coordinate 644,272 of NZ_AP042429.1, forward strand.
TTCTGGCTTGTATTTTATTATGGATGGGTCTATGCCGTTCGCGAGGAGGAACGTTAGGATTCCGTTGCACTTGAAGCACTTCCCGCAGGGGACGTAATCTTCTCCTTCCCTGTGGACTGAGTGGCAACTCCTCTGGAGCCTGAAGAGCTCCGGGTAACGGCTGTGAAGCACGCGCTCCACAATGAGGCCGGTTATGGGCCTGACGGCCGACCACTGTCTTATCCTGAGGCCCCTCTCCGCGAACCAGCGCGTCATGTATCTCTCAAAGTCCAGACTCTGGTCGTAGGTGGCGTAATAGTGGCGGATTCCCCTGTACTCGTAGGTTAAGCCCCTCGGGTCGTCGTATTCGTTGCCGAAGAGCACGTTTCCTATGTTATACTTGTAAGTAAGCGGGAGGAAGGCGAAGGAGTAGCCGGCGAAGAAGAACAGCCTTATGGGGTAGACCTCGGCCTTCGGTTTGCCCACGTTCTGGAGGATCCTCATGTTCTTTTCTATGAAGGTGTAGAGCCTGTCCGCGTTGCTCCAGACTCTCTTTGTCCTCGGCTCGTTCCTCTCGAACCAGCGGTAGGCCGGGATTGCCACCCTCCAGTGGCCGCCGGACTCGTTGTAAAAGAAGGGATAAACCTCGCAGCCGAGCTCCTTCATAATCCCATAGGTGAGGAGGCTCTCCTTGCCACCACTCAGCATGACTGCACACTTGGAATAATCCAGCTCGAAGTCGATAGGCTCCTCCTCAACGCTTTCAGGCAAAAGCCTGGCCATCGGCTCGGCCATCTCAGGAGTTACTTCCTTCGGGATGTACTCCTCCTTGACGAAGCCAGTTCTCTGGACTATCCTGTTGACGAAGATGTCGCGGGCGGTTACCTCCATCATGTCGCGGAAGAACTTGAGGTCCCTCGGGTCGAGGGAGAAGCCAAAGCGTATCTCGGGAGTGAAGAGGCCGTAGTTTATGGCGGGAATCATGCTCATCAGCTTCGCAAAGGTCTCCACCTTTGGAATTCTCTCGTGGTAGCGGTGGATTAGCTTGTAATCGAGCTCCTCCCCCTCGATGCCGAGGACGTATCTCGCCGAGATGCGCCTTGCTGAGACCTTTGGTCTCTCTATGAGGATGTAATCAAAGCACTTCAGCTCCGGCAGACTCACTCGCTCTCACCCCTGCGGGCTCTTTCGCTTTGCTCGCTATAAGCCGGGCTATATCCTCGACTCCCTGATAGAACGGGACGCGCGTCATGATTCCGGTCTCGCTCTCTATCCGCTCTGCCCATTCGAGGGCCTCCTCCTTCGTGAGGTTCTGGGTGTTTATAGTGATAGCTATCGGCGGTTTCCCGGAGAGGAGCTCTATCATCCTTATGTAGTTCTCAAGCGGCGGGATCCTGTACTGGGGGAAGTCGTCGAAGGTCAGTCTTCCCGGCGCATGCTGGAGGACGATGAAGTCGGGCCTGGCCGCGCCTATCAGCTCGAATCCGCCCGGGAATGCCGGGTGGAGGAGCGAGCCCTCGCCGTGGGTGACTATTACGTCCGGTCTCTCCTCAGCCCAGGCGCGGTAGAAGACGTCTTCTATTGCACCAGCAACGAAGTCGTTGACGATTGAATCCATGACTATGCAGTACTTGAAGCCCTGCATCCAGCCCGTCTGGCCCATCGCTATGAACTCGCTTTTAAGACCAAGGGCCTTAAACGCCTCGTGGAGCATTATCGCGGTGGTCCTCTTTCCTATGGCTGCATCTGTTCCGAGAACAGCTACTTTTGTCGCCTTAACGTCCTCTATCTTCCCTGTAAAGGGGACGCGGTAGTTGTAGAATATCTTTCTAACGTCGATTATCTCGACTCCCTTCTGCTTCGCGAGGCGTTTTAGGTATGGGTCGTCGCTGAGGAAGTGGTGGAGACCGTTGACGACTCCGAGGCCTGCCTTGATGGCCTTTGCAACTATCCTCTTGTAGCTCGAGGGGAGAACTCCTCCAGGAGTGGCGACGCCTATGATGAGCCACTTTGAATCCGGGTTCTCCCTGAGGGCTTCTTCGATGGTTCCGTATATGGGGATGCCCCTGTGTATCCCGTCGAGCACTTCCCCTGCGTCCCTTCCAGCTAAAGTTGAATCCACCAGGCCAACTATTTTATACTTCTTAGAGTACCGCACAAGCCCGTGCGCTGTTTTTCCATCCGTAGTAAGATAGCGCCCCTCCGTAAGCACTAGCGCTTTCTCCACCGTGGACACCTCCGGTTAACACCAGCACGAAGTTTCCTTTACTAATCCCAAACTTTCTTACGAACTTGATTAAACCAGCAACCGTTAAGGCCGAAGCCGGCAAAACAGAAAGACCAGTTGTAAAGCGAAGCAACTCAGCGCATCTCCGGGCAGTATCATCCGCGAAGCCGAAGACGTAGCCGTTGGACTCTTTTATAGCTTTCATTGCCTCATCGAGGTCGAAGGATATCTCCGAGACAAGGGGCTCGTTCACCGGCGTCTCCGCTATCTCCCTCCTTTGGTCGCCGTAGAACTCCCAGAGGAGCTGGTTGCCAAAGGCTGTGGTGACACCTATCATCCTTGGCTTGGCCTTTCCGCGGAAGCCGTGCCATATCCCAGCTAAAGTGGTGCCGTTTCCGACTGGAACGAAAACTGCATCGGGCTTCACTTCGCTCAGTATTGCCTCCGCTATCGAAGAATACCCAGCGTAATCCACCTCTGGACGGCTTCCGGGGTTTGCGTCGTAGATACCGTTTGCGAGGGCAAAGCGCCTGCTCTCGGCTACAACCTCTTCATAAGTCCCGGGCCAGGGAATCACCTCCGCGCCGAGGGCCTTCATCTCGCTGGCCCGTTCAAGGGTGTAGCCAGCGGGCACAAAAACGAAAGCCTTTAGACCATAGAGCCTGGCGTAGTAGGCTATGGCAACACCGTAGTTTCCACAGGTGCCCACAGTAATGGCAGAATAGCCTTCTTCAAGGGCCTTTTCCACGTGGGCCCTGGCGATCCTGTCTTTGTGCGTTCCTGTTGGGTTCCTGCCTTCGTAGTCTATGTAGATCCCCTCGATCCCCAGTGTCTCCTCGAGGAGAGGGGCCCTTATAAGGGAGCCCCCATCATCATCGGAGTTCTTCTCGGCATCCATTTCCGGCCACCGGATCACCAGTTTTTGCCCAAACGCGCTTATGCGACACTTTCTTTTTGTGTTACTAAATTTACCCTCCCCATTTTCTGAAGGGAAACCAATTGGAGTTCCTCAGTGGTATATAAATCTTTCTCCCCGGGGGGACCGTTATCCGTGCCTAACATTTGTCCCAGCCTCTAAAATCGTTAGGAAACCGATTATTGCCGCGAATTTGAGAAGAAAAGTTTTTAAACTCATTATACGCTCAATAAATGCCCCTCAGAGGGGGAGGTGGTCGGTATGTACTACCCGCCCAAGAAGAAGGTTCAGCCCGAGAAGGTTGAGGAAGAAGAGGAAGAGGAATTCGAGTCCTTCGACGTTGAGGAGGAATTCGAGGAAGAGGACTGGGATGAAGAGGACTGGGACGAGGAAGACTGGGACGAAGAGGATGAGGACTGGGACGAGGACTGGGAGGACGAAGACTGGGACGACGAGGACTGAACGTCCTTCCTCTTTTTAACCCACCCTTTTTGAACTTCTCTTCTCCAAGCTGGGGTGAAAATCTTGAGAGGCCGCCCGCAGAAGAGGAAGTTAGCGGCTCTTAAAGCCATGGAAAAGGGCCTGCAGATGAAAAAACGGTCTGACCCTAGAAAATGGTTCTACTCCTTCATTCCCTTTAAAGTCTCAACGGGCGGTGCCGCTCCCCTGATTCCTCTCCTCACGATGAACCTCGGCGGCGGCCCGACTGATGTTGGCGCTGTGAACGCGATAGGTAGCACCGCATCGATGCTTGGCGGCGTCTTCTGGGGTAAATTGAGTGACGGGCTCAACAGGAGGAAGATTTTTCTCCTGATAGGGTTTCTGGGCACCGCGATAGCTTCCATCCTTTTCGCCCTCGCGGAGAACGTCCGGCAGGTTATGGTGATAAACGCGGTCTACACCTTCTTCATCGCGGCGACGATACCTATCCCAATCCTCATAATAACCAAGGTCTTCCGCCTGGAAGACTGGGACTACGCCATAGGAAAGTTCAACGAGATAGGCGGCTGGGCATGGGTCGCGGGCATGGTTCTTGGCCTTGCAATGGCCCGGTTCCTGGATTTGAGGGGGATATTCGTGATCCTCGGCATTGTTGGGTTGTTATCCCTTCCGTGGGGTGCTAAAACAATACGGGAAGTTCCCCTCCACGTTGACAGGAGGATTCTCGGAATATACCCCGGCTACGTCGTCGAAAAGTTCAGGTATCTGCCGAACATGATAATCCACCTCCCGAGGTTCTCCACGGGGGGCTTTGGAAATCTCTATCTCTCAACGGTCCTCTTCTGGGTCGGGGCAATGCTTTACTTCACCCAGTTTCCGGTTCTCCTGAAGAGCAGGGGGCTGGGCGCGACGGAGCTTTACATCATGAACATTGCCAACTCCGCCATTTCAGCCTACATGTACACCCGCGTTGGGCTGAAAATCAGGGAGAGCGGTGGCTACGGGGCACTCAAGATGGGTTTGGCTCTGAGGGGGGTTGCGTTCCTATTGCTGGCGGTCTCCACCTTTATGGAGAGAAGCGTTTTCTTTGCTCTGGCATTCCTCTCCTACTTCATAGCCGGCTACACCTGGTCGTACATAAGCATTTCGACCTCCTCGATAATCTCCCACAGGGCGCCGCCGGAGAAGCGCGGTTCTTTAATAGGAACTTACAACCTCGTAAGCTCTCTGGGGGCCATAATCGGCAACCTGATGAGCGGATTCGTGGTTGAAGCGCTGGGCTTTCTCTCCGACTTTTTGCTCGCCTCATCGCTGATATTCCTGTCGCTGGTTCCAATCATCCGCGAACGTTAAAAGCTACCGCGTTAAGCTTATCCGGTGGTACCCATGTTCCAGCTGAAAACCCGGATCATAGAGGGAGAGGGGAGTTTGAAAGCCCTCTCGAGGGAAGTCAAGGGCTACGAGCGCGTTCTTATACTTTCATCGAGCTCAATGAAGAGGCACGGCTTCCTGGGTGAGGCCGAGGACTACGTGAGGGAAGCCGGTGCCGAGGTCTTCTCCGTTACAGACCTCCCCGCTGAGCCGGGCGTCGAGACGGTTGAAGAGCTACTCCCCAAGTTGAGGGAAGAGTTCCAGCCCGATTTACTGGTTGCCCTCGGCGGTGGGAGCGTCATCGACACGGCTAAAGCTTTGAAGGTCTTCTACGATGCCCCCGAGGTGAAGTTTGAGGAGATTGCCTTCATCGACCGCTTTTCAAGGCCTAAACCCATTCCTAAGTTGAAAACACCGCTCATCGCGATACCCTCAACGAGCGGCGCCGGGAGTGAAGTTTCGGCTTCGAGCGTGCTGAAGAAGGGAGAGGTCAAATACAACATCGTCAGCCTCGAAATAGCCCCAGACGTGGCCATCCTCGACCCCAGGCTTCCGAGAACCATGCCCGGGGAAGTTGCCAGGAACTCTGGCCTCGATGTTCTCGTCCACGGTATAGAGGCCTACACGACGAAGGCCGCAAGCCCATTCAGCGACACGATGGCGATAAATGCCATAAAGACCGTCTACAGGTGGCTCCCGCTCTCGGTAAAAGGCGACGAAGAAGCCAGGGCAAGAGTTCACTACGCGGCCACAATGGCTGGAATAGCGTTCCTGAACGCGCGCCTCGGGCTCTGCCATGCGATGAGCCACAAGGCGGCATGGATAGGGCCCCATGGCCTTCTGAACGCAATATTCATCCCCTACGTGATGGAGTTCAACGCCGAGAGAAGCGAGTACGCGAGGAGACGCTATGCTGAGATAGCGAGAGAGCTTGGCTTCAATACGGCCAAAGACCTCATTGAGGTCGTTAAGGAGCTCAACGAGATGCTGAAGGTTCCAAGGCTGAGCGAGCTCGTGGATGAGGAGACCTTCGTCTCAAAGGTGGAAGAAATGGCAAATAAAGCCTACCGCGATGGGCTAATCCCCTTCAACCCCGTGGAGCCGAAGCCTGAGGAGATAAGGGAGCTCTATCTGAGGGCTTTTTACGGGAGGTGAGCTTGTTGGACTTTTTTTAAGTTTTTGCAAAAACTGCAAACCTTTCGATGACCAAAACGTCGAGCCCGGCTTTTCTGAAGGTTCTAAGCGCGTCTTCAGGGGAGCAAACTATCGGCTCACCGTGCATGTTGAAGCTCGTGTTCAGCACCGCCCCAAGGCCGGTCCTCTCCTCGAATTCCTTGATTGCGCGGTAGTAGAGGGGGTTGATTTCTCCCCTAACTGCCTGGGGCCTCGTTGTCCCGTCGACGTGGACAACGGCGGGAGCTTCTGCCCTAAAGGCTTCGCTAGCTGTGTAGCTCATGGTCATGAACTCGTTCGGGGCCCCGTTTAGGTCTTCAAGGTATTCATGGGCCTTTTCCCAGAGCATCGACGGCGCAAAGGGCTGGAAGACGTCCCTCTTCAGGGCAACGTTGAGCCTTTCCTTAACGCCCTCGTCCCCCGGGTCGGCTAAAATCGAGCGGTTTCCCAGAGCTCTCGGCCCGAACTCCATTCTGCCCTGGAAGAGACCAACCAGCTTTCCTTCTTCTAGGGCGTCCGCAAGGAAGGACGGAACGTCAACTTCCTCGTATTCAACCCCTTCGCTTCTTAAGAAGCCCTCAACGTAATCCTGCCCATATTCCGGGCCAAGATAGACGTGCTCGAGCTTGAAAGGCCTCCACTTTCCGTCGAGCCTCTCCATCTGGGCCTTAACGAAAACCGCCGCCCCGAAGGCCAATCCACTGTCGTCCATGGCCGGGAAGACCCACAGATTATCGTCGCCAAAAATGTGCCTCAGGATTGCGTTGGCCTTGACGTTCTGGGCAACTCCGCCCGCGTAGGCCACGGGGAGGGTGTAGCCCCTCAGTTCGAGGCCAAGCTCCTCTACAAGCTTCTCAAGGTGGGCCTGCGCACTGGCGGCTATCTCGATAGCTTTTTTCTGGAGTTCACCATCGAGTTCACCCTTCTTCATTCTGAGGGCGATTTCCTTGGCGTGCTCCAGCGGGAACCTGAAGAGCTCGGCAAGCCTTTTCGTCGCCTCAACACCCACAATCCCAAGGTGGTTTTCGAAAGTTAAACCGTTCAGCTCGATTATTGAGCTTAAATCGTAGGCCGGCCTCCCGTACGCGGCCAGGCTCATCACTTTTCCCTCGTGCATCATCGGGGTGAATCCCAAAAGCTCTGTGACCGATGAGTAGAAGTCGCCGAGGGAGTCAACGTAGGTGCTCTGGGCTATCCTTACCATCTCGCCCCCTCTGGCTATGTAGACAGAAGAGCTCAGCCCATCGCCTGCTGCATCTATGCTAACAGCTAAGGCATCCCTCCAGCCGCTCGTGTAGTAGGCTGAGGCAGAGTGGGCCAGGTGGTGCTCAACGAAGAGGACCTTCCTCTTAAACTCCGGCCCGAAGAGACTTTTGAGGTTTGCCTCAAGCTCTTTAAGGCGGGAGAGCTTCCTGAAAATCCCGGCAACGGCTATGACATCAACGTCTTCCGGCCCTGCCCCGGCCATCTCAAGGACTTTCCTCAGGCTAAGCCCGGGAAAGCCCCTGTATTTCTTTATCCTGTTCAGGCGCTCCTCGTTCACCGCGAAAATCCTCTCGCCGTCAATGAGGGCAACTCCAGCATCATGGCCATCGTGTATTCCGAGTATCATGGGGAGACCCTCCGGAGTAAGGAAAAGAAAAATCAGTAAGTCCTTGCAAAGCGGGCTATGAACTTTGCCTCTCTGCCGCAGACAGGGCACTTCTTCCCTTCCGGTGCCCTGGCGTTCTCCTCCGGGTAGGGGATGCCGAGCATCTTGGCGTCGAGCTCTTCCTCCATCTTCAGGCCGCACTCTTCGCTACCGCACCAGGGAATCTCCACGATTCCGCGCCTGTCCTCGAAAACGGCCTTTGCCTCCTCGATTGTGTCAACGCGCTTGATGTGGCTCTCGAGGAACTCCCTGGCGCGGTTGTAGAGGTTCTCCATTATCTCGTCGAAGGTTCTCCTGACGGCCTCGACGACCTTAGCCCTCTCAACGACCTCCTTCGTGAGGGTGTCGCGCCTTGCTATCACGGCCTTTTTGCCCTCAACGTCCTTCGGGCCGACCTCTATCCTCACCGGAACGCCCTTCAGCTCCCAGTCGTAGTATTTCCTGCCGGGCCTTATGTCCCTCTCGTCAACCTGAACGCGGATTCCGGCGGTTCTGAGTTCTTCAGCTATCTCCCTTGCGTAGGCGAAGACGTCTGCGTCTGCCTCCTTCATTGGGATCGGAATTATGACCACCTGTATCGGCGCTATCGTCGGCGGGAGAACCATGCCGCTGTCGTCGCCGTGTATGCCTATAACAGCGGCTAAGAGCCTCTCGCTCATTCCGAAGGTCGTCTGGTGGACGTACTCGTGCTCTCCACTCTCGGTCTCGTACTGGATGTTGTAGGCCTTCGCGAAGTTCTGCCTGTAGTTGTGCATCGTGCCTATTTGAAGCGTCCTCCCGTCGGGCATCATGACCTCTGCTCCAAGGGAGTAGTAAGCTCCCGGGAACTTGTCCCACTCCGGCCTCTTTGAGACGATGTAAGGTAACGCGAGGAACTTTGCGAGCCTGTCGAATATCTCGAGGTCTTCCCTTATCTGCCTCTCTGCTTCTTCATAGCTGTCGTGGGCAGTGTGGGCTTCAAAAAACCTGCTTATCTCCCTGACGCGGATGAGGGGCCTCGTGTGCTTGGTCTCGTACCGGTAAACGTTAACTATCTGGTAGATTTTGAGGGGCAGGTCGGCGTGCGACCTTATCCAGAGTGAAAACATCGAATACATTGCCGTCTCGCTCGTTGGCCTGAGGATTAGCTTAACGTCCAGCGGGTCGTGGCCGGCATGTGTGACCCAGAAGACCTCTTCCTCAAAGCCGGCTATGTGCTCCGCCTCCTTCTGGAACTCGGTTTCGGGGATGAGAGCGGGGAAGAGTACCTCTTCGTGGCCGGTTCTTTCCATCTCGGAGTGGATGAACTTCTCTATGTTGCGCATGATCTTGAGGCCGTAGGGAAGCCAGATGTTCATTCCCTTGACCGGGTAACGCTTGTCCTGGATTCCGGCGGTTTCTATAAGCTCGTTGTACCATTCGCTGAAGTTCTCGCTCCACTTTTCACGCCTCACTTTTTCCATTGGCACCACCTGGGGCAGAGATAGGAAAGCCCCTTTTAAGGTTTCAGGTTTAAGGGAAAATGAAAGCCTCAGAACTTCAGAACCCTGGCAAGGACTATAAGCGGATCCCAGACCGGGGCGAAGGGCGGCGCATAGGCGAGGTCGGTGAAGAATGCATCCCTTGTAGTGAAGCCCGCCTGAAGCATCGCCGCGGCCGTGTCTATCCTGGGCAGTATTTCGGCACCAACGGCCTGAACTCCGAGCAGTTTGTTGGTCTCGTTGTCAACGACACCTTTCAACCATATTTCCCTGGCTCCCGGGTAGTAGTGGGGCTTCGTCTCAGCCTTTACGAAGGCAGTTCTGACGTCGTAGCCTTCCTTAATTGCTTCGTCCTCTGTGAGGCCTGTCTTGCCTATCTCAAGGTCGAGGAACTTGGTTATGCTCGTTCCAAGCACACCGGGGAAGGTTATATCCTCCCCCGCTATGTTGCTTCCGGCCACGTAACCCATCTTGTTTCCTGCCGGGGCCAGCGGAACCCACACGCGCTTGCCCGTGATGATGTGCTTTGTCTCCGCAACGTCTCCGGCCGCGTAAACGTTCTCGACGCTCGTCTGCATCCTCTCGTTCGTCCATATCGCGCCGGTCTCGCCTATCTTAACTCCCAGTTCCCTTGCCAGTTCGGTGTTCGGCTCTATCCCTGTGGCAACCACGATGAGGTCAGCTTTATACTCTCCGGCATCGGTGATGACCTTCTCGACCCTCCCATCGCCCTCGAAGCGCAAGATGAGTTCCTTGAGGCGGAGGTTGAGGCTGGCCCTGAGCTTCTCCTCTACTATGTCTGTAATCTCCTTGTCGAAGCTCTTCCTGAGGATCCTCTCGCTCCTGCCGATGAGGGTCACGTTTTTACCCCTCGAAACGAAGGCCTCGGCCATCTCAAGGGCTATGTAGCCTGTTCCAATGACGACAACATCTCTGACGTCGTGCTTTTCCATGTACCCGGTTATTGCAACTGCATCCGGAGGCAGGTCGGCGGTGAAGACCCCCGGCAGGTCTATCCCCTCTATTGCCGGAACCTGGGGCGAGGCGCCGTTGGCGAAGACAAGGTAGTCCCAATCGTAGGTGTGCTCCCCTCCCTGCTCTCTCACGCGGACTCTCCCCTGCTCCACCTCGATGACCTCTGCTCTCATGTGAAGGTCAATGCCGCGCTCCTTGATGAAGACCTCTGGAGGGTAATGCATGAGCTTTTCCTTCGGTGAAATTCCCTCGACGACGTAGGGGATGCCGCAGGGGGCGTGGCTTACCCACTCGGTGGCTTCAAAGACCTTGACGTCCCACCCGGGCTTGAGCCTTTTAACTCGAGAGGCGGCGCTCATTCCAGCCGCGCCACCGCCTATTATGACCACCGTTCTCTTCATTCCGGATCACCACAAAAGGTTCAAAACCAGGGGTTAAAAATTTGCCTTACCCTCATCCCGGATTACCACAAACCTTTTTATTTCCTTCCACATACCACCCTGGCTGGCGAGGTGGTGAAAATGAAGTTCTGTCCGAAGTGCGGGAACCTCATGCTCCCAGACAGAAGGAGAAAAGTATGGGTCTGCCGTGTGTGCGGCCATGAGGAGCCATTTGAAGAGGAAAAGGACAGGGAAAAGACCAGGATTACCCAGAAGGTCGAGCACAAACCCAACGAGGAAATCGTTGTTATCGAGCAGGACGTTAAGACCCTGCCAACCACCAAGGTTACCTGCCCCAAGTGCGGCAACGATACAGCATACTGGTGGGAGCTCCAGACGAGAGCTGGCGACGAGCCAAGTACAATATTCTATAAGTGTACCAGGTGCGGCCACGTATGGAGGTCTTACGAGTGAAGGACGTTAAAAGTGAAGTCCTTTTAAAGCTTGCAAAAAAGGCGTTGGAAGAACTGGATGAGGCCTACCTTAGAGTACCAAATCTGGATAACGGAAAAGCTTATTTATTCAGGGGGAAAGAGAGGGTTAGGCTGATGCTCAGAATCCTGGAGTCTGTGGACAGGGGGGATGAAGATGCCGTTCGAGATAGTTTTTGACGGTGCTAAAGAGTTTGCAGACCTTATAGCCACTGCCAGCAACCTGATTGACGAGGCAGCTTTCAAGGTGACTGAGGAAGGTATAAGCATGCGTGCCATGGATCCCAGCAGAGTGGTTCTGGTAGACCTTCATCTGCCGGCCAGCATTTTCTCCAAGTACGAGGTCGAGGAGCCCGAAACCATAGGCATAAACATGGACCACTTCAAGAAGGTCCTCAGGAGAGGGAAGAGCAAAGACGCCCTCATACTCAGGAAGGGCGATGAAAACTTCTTGGAGATAACCTTTGAGGGAACCGCAAAAAGAACCTTCCGCCTCCCCCTCATAGACGTTGAAGAACTCGAGCTTGACCTTCCAGAGCTGCCCTTCACCGCTAAAGTCGTTCTCCTTGGCGAAGTCTTAAAGGAAGCCATAAAGGACGCCTCCCTCGTCAGCGATGCTATGAAGTTCATAGCTAAGGAGAGCGAATTCATTATGAAGGCTGAGGGGGAGACCAACGAGGTTGAGATAAAGCTCACCCTCGAGGATGAAGGCTTGCTTGACTTGGAAGTCCAGGAAGAAACCACGAGCGCCTATGGAATAAGCTATCTGGCGGACATGGTCAAGGGCATCGGAAAAGCCGAGGAGGTCACGCTGAGGTTCGGCAACGAGATGCCCCTCCAGATGGATTATTCCATCAGGGACGAAGGAAAGCTTACATTCCTCCTTGCCCCGCGCGTGGGAGAGTGACTTCTAAACTCTAACTTTTTTTGGTGGTCGAAGATGGACATCATTAAACTCAGGGAGATGCTTGAGGAGGAGCTTTCAAAACCAGAACTCGTTGGAATCGACGAATCTTTTTACGTTGACTTCGACAGCCTGATAAAGGCCCTTCACCTGGGGGCCGAGAGCTCCCGGGAGCGGGGAGAAAACCTGGAAGAGGCCATATACCTTGAGCAGCTTAAGATAGCTGAGGAATTGATGAGGGAAATAATACGGCTGAGACTTCACAAGCTCGTTGATGCGGTCTTTTCTGGAAGTTTTAGCCCCGGTGAGCTGGTTGAGGAGGAGAGGAAACTATTCCTGGTTCTGAAAGCCTTTGTTGAGAGGAAGGAATTTGGAAAAGGTGTCCAGCCCCAGAAGCAGGTGGAAGAGGAGGAAAAAGAAGCTAACCTGGGCTTGGAAGTGGTCAGCAGGAAAGGCTCTCAAGGGGCGAGAATTCGCACCGCTTACATAGTCTCCGCTGACCTGCCCTCAATCCTGGACGAAAATCTCAGAGAGCACGGGCCAGTAACTGCTGGCGACCTCGTGGTACTTCCCGAGAGCATTGGCGAGGTTCTCGTTAAAAGGGGCGTCGCTAAAAGAGTCACAATTCTTTGAAGAGAAAAGAAAGAAAAGGTTCAGCCGAACCTCTCCAGGAACGTCTGAAGCACTTTATTGGCCTTGTTCTCATAGGTGTAGGCAAGCTTCATGTAGTACGCTGCCCTGTCTGGATCGACGTTTAATAGGCTCTGTGCTTCTTCGTAGTAGTAGACTGCCCTGTTGTGGTATTTGCCCGCGAGGTTGAGGATCATGGTCCTGGTTGGCTCAGGAATTGCCGACTGGACGAGTGCGGTGAGGTTCTCGTATAACTGGATCTCCTCGTTGTACAGGTTCTTCCAGTACTGGTACCTGGACATGGTATCTATCTGGCCAAGGGTGAACGTCTTCTCGGCGTCCTCGTAGTTCGGGTTTATGACCCTTATCCTGAGGGTGTCCTGAGGTCCGCGCGGTATGTAATAGAACTCCAGGATTCCGTTGTTGGTGTAGTAAATCTCACCGTTAACTATGACCGTGCTCTCTCCGATGATTGGTGTCATGTTCTGGGCATCGAGGAGGAGCACCCTGATCTTGGTTGGCTCGCCGGGAATTACCTCTCCTTCAGCGTAGGCAATCACGACCATCTTCGGCAGTCCGACCTGGACTATAACAGGAGCGTAATCGAGTACTTCGCCGGTTGAGCTGTCCTTGACACCAATCACACCGAGGTATGTTCCGCTCTCGTTGACGTTGATTCTGACCGAGGCGTACGTGATACTGTTGTTGACTATCGGGGCAGTGCTCGGACTTACTTTGATGTCACCGTTGTCCCTGAGGATCTGGTAGTAGAAGACGTAGTGGATCGGGTTGTAGCCAGCGGTGTCGTAGCCATAAACCGCTATGAGGTAGTATCCCGGCTCTGGCATGAACTTTTCGAAGACCTCGTCGCTGGCCGGGCCGATCTGGTCTGTGTACTCTATGTAGTTGGTGAAGTTCTTAAGGTCATCATAGGTCGGGAAGTAGTACACGTAGAGGTCAAGATCAGCGTTCGGGTCCTCTGGCTGGGTTATACCGACGCGGAGGTAGTAGTCGCTTTCTGTGATTGGTATGACACCTATGACGTCGAATTTATCCTGGCTGACGTTCCTTACCATGCCATAGACCTGGTCGAGCCTGCCCATACCGAGTCCGTAGAGCTCCGCCTGGAAGGTTCCGTAGTTGGTGTTCTTAACCTTGATTGCAGAGCGAATAACTCCGGGGGAGTCTGTATCGATTACCATCCTCTCGGGCTGTATGGTCACTCCAACGGTTTCGACGCTTATGGTGTAGTGGGACTCGTTGTAGCCGGTTCTGGCCTTTGCGTAAGTGCTGGTGTAGGCCGTTATCTCCCAGGTTCCAGGTTCTGGGTTCTCGATAACCCAGGTGTACTCCGGCAGGCCAGGGCCAACGAAGTAGTAGCCCGGAACGTAGCTCGCTACAACTGCACCCTTTGGTCTCGCTATCATGAGGGTTGTCCTGCCCATGGCAGTTCCGTTCTCGTCGAGCGGTACACTCAGGGTAACGCGGAGCTCCTTGGTTCCGGGGGCGACCTGGTAGAAGTAGTGCTTGGCAGCACCTGACAGAGCGGTGTCACTGAGTGAGGCCTTGTTCTGTCCGCCCATGTTCATCGGCAGGTCGACTATGACCGGGATGAAGTCGTCGATGTAGCTGGTCTCGGGGTCGTCGATGTAAACGAAGCCAACGTAGAGGTGACCGGGCTGGAGCCTGGAGTAGTCTATCTGGATTGAGAAGCTTCCGAAGGTTTCTCCTCCGGCTATTACGGTGTCAGCGTTGGGAATGATCCAATCGTCACTTGTGCTTATGCGGTAGGCCTTCTCTGCTACACTCGGGATGAATCCATAGCCGTTCTCGTATTCCATCGGGTAGAAGTAGAGTGGAACTCCGGCCGGGAACTCGTTCCTAATGTAGACACCGCGGTAGAGGTAGGGTAGGCCGTAGAGACCGTAGAAGTAGCTGTTGTACTCGATGTAATACGGGCTTACGGGTATCTCCTTCTCCCCGAGGGCGTTCTTGAAGCCTGTGAAGGTGGTTCCGCCGTAGATGTATGTGGTCTTCTCCTCGCTGAGGTTCTGGAGGACGGCTATTGCACCGTCGACCTGTATCAGTCCGAAGCCCTGGTCGACCGGGGTGGCCTCCTGGACTGGAACTGCACTCATCTCAAGGGCGCGCTTTATCATTATCGGGTTATAAGGCAGGTTGTGCCGCTTGGCGTAGCTTATCATGAGCGCCACTGCACCGCTGACGTGGGGAGTTGCCATTGAAGTTCCGTCCCATATTCCATAATATTCGTATGGATCCTGCTCAACTACGGTGTTCCAGAGCGGGAGGCTCGAGAATATCATCTCGCCCGGTGCTATGACGTCCGGGTCAAGGAGACCGTCCATCCTCGGGCCCCTGCTGGAGAAGCTCGCCACGGTGTCGGCAACGCCGTCGATCTTGTAGAAGCGTTTCCAGCGCTCGCTTGAGCGGAACGCTCCAACGGTTATGACGAGGTCGCTGTCACCTGGGGCATGGACGGTGTTGGTGGTTGGCCCATCGTTTCCAGCTGCAATGGCGAAGGTGACGCCAAAGAGGTCTGTTATCATGTTAGCGTAGAATATTTCTGGGCTCTCCAGACCGTCGTTTATCTCCCCGCCTCCGCCGAGGGACATGCTTATGACGTCGGCACCTTTCAGAGCGGCGTAGAACATTCCATTGATTATCCAGCTCGTCCTTCCAAAGCCCTGCTCCCCTGGGAGAACCTTAACCTCAATGAGCTGCGCGTTTGGTGCCATTCCATAGACATCTGAGAACACAGGATCGTCCGGAAGGCCAACGCCAGCGACTGTACCGCTGACGTGCGTTCCGTGGCCGTGGGCGTCCCACATGAACATAGCGTAGCCGATTCCCGGCCCGTAGGGTATCGTAATGAGCGGGTTCTCATCGTTGCTCATATCTCCTATGTGAATCCTGGCCAGAGCTATGTTAACCATGGTGGTGTTCACGGTAACGTAGTCCCCGGTGATGTCGTAGAGTGTCATTGGCTGGTCGTCGGTGAAGTCGTTGTTGAGGTTGAGGTCTATGTAGGCAACGAAGTTGCCGTCCTGGTTGACAACGAGAACAGGGTAAACGTCGCTGAGGTCACCGAAGAGCCCGAAGTTGTAGGGATCGTAGGGCTTACCATTGAAGTTGTTGAGGTCAAAGTACCTCTCTGGGAGGAGGCCGAGGTAGTACTCGCTTCCGGCTATGCTGCCAACGTAGTAGGAGGTCATGTTATACTCTGTCATACTTGGGTGGCCGTAGTAATCAGCGTAGGCTCCCCAGTAAACTGGAACCGTCATGTTGACGACTATGGTGCCGTTTATTGTTTTGTTAGCAGCGTAATAGAGCTGGGCTATTCCCTCGTCGCTGGCGTCATAGATGTCAACTATCTTCCTCCTGCCGTCGAGGGTCTGCTGAAGGAACGGGTGGCCAACGTCAATGCCCGTGTCGAGAACAGCTACCGTAACGTTCTCACCAAAGACTCCGTAGTTCATCCATGCGTCATAGGCGCGGGTGGTGAAGATGCTGAGGAACATGTCGGGCATCTGCGGGGCTTCCTTGGGGGGTAGGGTCTCAGGCTCCTTGACCGGCTCCGGAAGCTTGACCATCTCGTCCTTCCAGATGCCGATTATTCCGCTGATTCCCTTGAGCTTTGCCAGGTTCTCCCTGGGTATGGTGGCAACTATGAACTGGTATTCGGGCTTGCTTATCGGGTCAATCTCGCCGATCTTTGCTATCTCGTTGTAAACTTCCATTGCTTTGCTTTTGCTCGGCGCTATGATGAGCCTTACCTCTTTCTCCCCCCCGCTGAGGAACTTCTCGATCTGCTCCTCGACGGGCATTATCTTATTACTTGGCTCGTTGGTTTGAGTGCCCATCTCTGCGGACACTGCCGGCGCTGTGGTCACTGGAACAACGGCCAGGACCATAATCAAAACAATCAAGACGCTTAGGGTCTTTCTGTCCATAGTTCAGGACACCTCCATGCACTTGTGTGCAGTAATGTATCGGCACTGAGATTATTAAAACTTTTTCCCGGGGATGCTCCGTAATAAGGGTTGCCAGTGGAATCCCATTTTTGGGCTCTTTGTAAAATGTTGTGTCCACTAAAGATCTAAAAAGAGCACTGAGGGACGCCAACAACAAAGGGGTATCTTAGATACACTGATGCATGGAAAAGGGGCCTTGAAGTTGGAATTCTCAAAATTTCTCCGAATTTGTCCGGTGGGGCTTAAAAAGCTTTTTCTCACTGGCTTTTCAGTTAATTTTAAATAGGGTTCCCCGATATTACCACCGGTAAGTACCTGATGGAGGGATAGCCATGAGCGGATACAGGTTTATAAAGTGGTTCGAGGAGCTCAGAAAGACCGACGTTCCCCTCGTCGGTGGAAAGGGAGCAAACCTCGGAGAGATGACCAACGCCGGAATCCCGGTTCCGCCCGGGTTCTGCGTTACGGCTGAGGCCTACAAGTACTTCGTCGAGCACGTCAAGCTCGAGGATGGAAAGACCCTTCAGGAGTGGATTATGGACATCATAAGCAACACCAACGTTGACGACTCAAAGCAGCTCCAGGAGAACACAGCCAAGATCAGGCAGAAGATAACCGAGCTCCCGATGCTCCCGGAGATAGCCAGGGAGATAGAGGACGCTTACAAGAAGCTCAGTCAGAGATTCAACAAGGACGCCGTCTACGTTGCGGTTCGCTCTTCTGCAACGGCTGAGGACCTCCCAGAGGCTTCCTTCGCCGGCCAGCAGGAGACTTATCTCGACGTCTACGGCGCTGAAGACGTCATAGATAAGGTCAAGAAGTGCTGGGCCAGCCTCTGGACAGCCAGGGCCACCTTCTACAGGGCCAAGCAGGGCTTCGACCACAGCAGGGTCTACCTCTCAGCCGTCGTCCAGAAGATGGTCAACAGCGAGAAGAGCGGTGTCATGTTCACCGCCAACCCGGTCACCAGCGACAGGAACGAGATAATGATCAACGCCAGCTGGGGCCTCGGTGAGGCCGTCGTCAGCGGAAGCGTTACCCCTGACGAGTACATCGTCGAGAAGGGCACCTGGAAGATAAAGGACAAGTTCATCGCCAAGAAGGAAGTTATGGTCGTCCGCAACCCCGAGACCAACAGGGGCACCATCTACGTCAAGGTCGCCGACTATCTCGGGCAGGAATGGGTTGAGAAGCAGGTTCTCACCGACGAGCAGATCATAGAGCTCGCCAAGATGGGTGCAAAGATCGAGGAGCACTACGGCTGGCCGCAGGACATCGAGTGGGCCTACGACAAGGACGACGGCAAGCTCTACATCGTCCAGAGCAGGCCGATAACCACCCTCAAGGAGGAGGCCAAGGCCGAGGAGGCCGCCGAGACCGGAGAGGCTGAGATCATCCTCAAGGGCCTCGGTGCTTCACCGGGCGTTGGTGCTGGCAGGGTGGTTGTCATCTTTGATGCTAGTGAGATCGACAAGGTCAAGCAGGGCGATGTCCTGGTCACCACGATGACCAACCCGGACATGGTTCCGGCGATGAAGAGGGCGAGTGCCATAGTCACCGACGAGGGCGGAAGAACCAGCCACGCCGCTATCGTTAGCAGGGAGCTCGGTATCCCGGCCGTTGTCGGTACCAAGGAAGCAACCAAGAAGCTCAAGACCGGTGACTACGTCACAGTTGATGGAACCAGGGGTGTCGTCTACAGGGGCATAGTCAAGGACCTCGTCGGGAAGAAGGAGGAGCCGGTGGCCGCCGCTGGTGGTGGACAGGTCGTCGTTGCGGGCGCTCCGCTCATCACCGCGACCAAGATCAAGGTCAACGTCTCAATGCCTGAAATGGCCGAGAAGGCCGCCGCCACAGGCGCCGACGGTGTCGGTCTCCTCCGTGCCGAGCACATGATCCTCAGCATCGGTGAGCACCCGGTCAAGTTCATCAAGGAGGGCAAGTTCGACGAGCTCGTCGAGAAGCTCGCCGATGGCATAAGAACCGTTGCGGCCGCATTCTACCCGAGGCCGGTCTGGTACAGGACGCTCGATGCCCCGACCAACGAGTTCAAGGAGATGCCCGGCGGAGAGGACGAGCCGGACGAGAGGAACCCGATGCTCGGCTGGCGCGGAATCAGGCGCAGTCTCGACCAGGTCGAGCTCCTCAAGGCCGAGTTCCTCGCCATCAAGAAGGTCGTCGAGGAGGGCTACACCAACGTCGGCGTCATGCTCCCGCTTGTAGGTCATCCAGAGCAGGTGAGGAAGGCCAAGGAGATAGCCCTCTCAGTCGGCCTCAGGCCGCACAAGGACGTTGAATGGGGAATAATGGTCGAGGTTCCAGCGGCCGCCCTCATCATCGAGGACCTCATCAAGGAGGGCATTGACTTCGTTAGCTTCGGAACCAACGACCTCACCCAGTACACCCTCGCCATCGACAGGGACAACGACAGAATAGCTCACCTCTACGACGAGACGCACCCGGCAGTGCTCAAGCTCATCGAGCACGTCATCAAGGTCTGCAAGAAGTACGGCGTTGAGACCAGCATCTGCGGACAGGCAGGCAGTGACCCGAAGATGGCCAAGATCCTCGTCAGGCTCGGCATCGACAGCATCTCAGCTAACCCCGATGCAGTTGAGCTCATCAGGAAGACCGTGGCTCAGGAAGAGCAGAAGATCCTCCTCGAAGCCGCCAGGAAGGCCCTCGAGTGAAGCCTTCCGGCTTCTTCTTTTCCAGTTCTCTGCTTTTCTTTAGCTTGCCCATAATGCCAAAAAGCTTATCTACTACCAATGAGAAATTTTAAATGGTGATTTCATGAATGCAATGGAGGTTAAGAGGATAGATTCCCAGGGGCGAATAGTCATACCACGCTCCTGGCGGGAAAAGTGGGGAAACGAAGTCATAATAGTGGAGCTGGAAGACCGGCTTGAGATACTCCCTCGGAAAAAGCCAAATCTCTCGAAGTTCTTCGACATCCTTGAGGTCGAGGTTAAGGGTGAGGATCTGGAAAAGGAACTTCTCCAGAGTCTCTGAGGGGATCCCATGAGGTTTATGGATGCCAACGTCTTTCTTTATGCCGTCATAAAGCCCAAAGGAAACGTCCCCGAAAACATTCTGGAAAGAAAGAGAAAGGCAAAGCAAATTTTAAAGCGCGTGGAGAATGGAGAAGAGATCGTCACGACAGTGGTTCACCTAAGCGAAGTAGCCAACATCCTTGAGGCAAAGCTGGGTCTGAGCTTTGCCCTCGATTTTCTTGAGGAACTTCTGACCGCAAAGAACATCACAGTTCTCCCGGTGAGCACAGAGGACTACCTTCGCTCCCTCATAGTTGCAAAAGAGCACAGAATAAGTGTCAACGACGCCCTCGCATACCTTAAGATGAAAGAATTGGGAATCAGGGAAATATACACCTTCGATAAACATTTCCTCAACCTCGACGTTAGGGTTCTGGCGGAGTAACCGGCTCTTTTGTCCACAATAAGCTTTTTATACCCACGTTTCGACGGTCATCTCAATGATGCGTAAAGTCGAAGCCCTGCGCGAGCAGATCCTTTACGGCCCGGTAGTAAAAACGCTCGTCCTGTTAGCCTATCCTTTGATAATCAACCAGCTCGTTCAGGTTCTCTATAACCTCACTGACACGTTCTGGCTCGGCAGGCTCGGCAGGACTGAGCTTTCCGCCCCGGGAACGGCATGGCCCCTCGTGTGGCTCTTTACCAGTATAGGCATGGGCTTTGCAACCGCCGGCTTCGCCTTCGTGAGCCAGTACATCGGTGCAAGAGAATACGATAAGGCGAACCGCTCCGCAGGGGCGCTCTATTCCCTGATGCTCCTCTTTTCAATCGCAGTTGGAATCATCGGCGTGGTCCTCGCCCCCCAGATGCTCCGCCTGATGAACGTCAGCGACACCATTTACCCCTACGCGCTCAGCTACACGAGGGTTGTCTTTTTAGGGATTCCTTTTTCCTTCACCCTTTTCGCCTTCAACTTCCTCCTGAGGGCGGTTGGCGACACGAGGACACCGGTGAAGATAAACATCGGCACGGTAATCCTCAACATAGTCCTCGACCCGCTCTTCATCTTCGGCTGGGGGCCGTTTCCGCGGCTTGGAGTCATCGGAGCGGCGATAGCGACGATGCTCTCCGGCACTATCGGCTCCGTAATAGGCGGTTATCTCCTCTTCACTGGCAGGGTGGGAATTCACCTCACCCTCGAGACCCTGAAGCCGGATTTTCACCTTTACTCCCGCATCTTCCGCGTTGGGCTTCCAGCGAGCATCGGTAGCTCGACGACGGCCTTGGGTTTCGTTATTCTGACGAGGGTTATCTTCACCGTCGGAAAGCTCTACGGAGAGGTTCACGGAATTCCCAACTTCGAGGACGTCGCTTTTGCCACCTACAGCATAACCAACCGCTTGACGAACTTCATGTTCGCCTTCACCGACGGAATAAGCATGGCCATGGGGACGATGGTCGGTCAGGCCATAGGGGCGAGGCTCTACGACAGGGCAAAGGAGATAGCCGAGAAGACGATGGTCATAAACTTCGCGATACTCAGCGTTGGAACGCTTCTCTTCATACTCTTCCGCGTGCCCATCTTCAGGTTCTTCATAAATGACCCAGCCGTTATAGCCGAGAGCGCCAAGGTCGTGGAGTACTTCTCGGCATCACTGCCCTTCTTCGGGGTCTTTGCGGCGGTGGACAACGTCTTCCAGAGTGCAGGACAGACGAAGAAAAGCATGATACTCGGCATGGTGAGGCTCTGGGGACTGAGGCTCCCGCTCAGCTACTGGCTGGGCGTTTTAATGAAAGATACAACGGGAACGTGGCTCGGAATGGGCCTGAGCAACGTCCTTGGCGCGGTCATGGCCATTGCCTGGTTCCTGAGGGGAAGCTGGAGGAAGGCGATAATCGAGGGGTAACTTTTTATAGTCACGTTTCGATAGCGGTCTCATCGGGATGCACATGGAGCGCGAAAAACTGCTCAGAATGCGCGAGGAAATCCTCAACGGCCCCATTGAGAAGACCCTCCTCAGGTTGGCCTATCCTTTGATAGTCAACAACCTCGTCCAGGTTCTCTACAACATAACGGACACCTTCTGGCTCGGGAAGCTCGGTAGGGAGGCTCTGGCTGCTCCAGGAACGAGCTGGCCGATAATAGGGACCCTCACGGCCCTTGGCATGGGCTTTGCGACCGCCGGCTTCGCCCTCGTCGGCCAGTACATAGGCGCGGGAAACTACGAGAGGGCCAACCGTTCGGCGGGAGCGCTCTATTCGCTCATGCTCCTCTTCTCCGCGGCAACGGCAATAATAAGCCTGGCAATCCTCCCCTACGCGCTCCGCTTCATGAAGGTCACGCCCAACGTCTACCCCTACGCAAAGGCCTACGCGCAGGTGGTCTTTGCTGGCACACCGCTGTCATTCGCCTTCATGGCTTTCTCTGCCCTCATGAGGGCCTCTGGAGATACAAAGACGCCGGTGAAGATAAGCATGCTCACCGTTGGGATGAACGCACTCCTCGACCCGGTTTTCATATTCCTCCTCGGCCTCGGCGTTGAGGGGGCGGCGATTGCCACTGTTCTCTCAAACGGCACTGGAGCAGTAATCGGTGCGAGGATTCTGACGAGCGGGAAGGCAGGCCTGCACCTCACGCGCGAGACCATGAAACCCGACTTCGGGTTTTACAGGAAGATATTCCACGTCGGTCTCCCCTCTGCCGTTGGCCAATCCACGAACAACTTCGGCTTCGTCGTCCTCACGAGGATCATCTACGGCTATGGCGACGCGGTTTACGCGGCCTACACCATAACCACCCGTCTCGTCAACTTCATAACGAGCATAGCTGATGGCGTGAGCATGGCCACCGGGACGATGATAGCTCAAAACGTTGGGGCGGAAAACTATGAGAGGGCCAAGAGAATAGCAGAGAGGGCCATGGTGGTCAACTTCCTCATAGCGGGCTCTGCTGTAGTCATCATCGGCCTCTTCCGGGTTCCAGTTTTCAGGGTCTTCCTGGATGATCCAGAGGTTATAGCCCAGAGCGAGTACGTGCTCAAGTATTTCCTCAGCTCCGTGCCCTTCTTCAACGGGGTATTCGTCATCGTCACTGGAACCTTTAGCTCGGCGGGCCACACAAAGAAAAGCATGGTACTCAACATGCTGCGCCTCTGGGGCCTCAGGATCCCGCTTAGCTACGCCTTCGGCTACGTTGGGGCCATAACGGTTCTTGGCCTCAGGATCCCGCTGGCGAGTCTCTTCGGTTTCACTAGCAAGGGCGTATTCTTCGGGATGGGTATGAGCAACTTTCTAGCGGCGCTGGTGGCCCTGGCCTGGTTCGTGCGCGGGAGCTGGATGAAAAGGATAATATAGCCTCAGCCGAGGCTTTTTACCACAAAAGCTAGCAAATCAGCCAGTTCTCTCGCCCTTGTCTCAGGCGATGCGCCCATGTGACCGCTCTTGGTCTCGACGCGGAGGTAAACCGGTGCACCGGTCTCCTTCATTTTCATGAAAAACTTCAGCGCGTGCGCCGGATGAACCCTGTCGTCGTAAAGACCAGTGTAGATGAGCGTCGGCGGGTATTTTTTGGGCTTCACGTTGTGGTACGGTGAGTATTTAAGCAGGAACTCCCGGTCATTAGGGTCGTCGGGGTCCCCATATTCCGGAACCCAGACGCTCCCTATGTAGAGTTTATGGAACCTGAGCATGTCGATGACCGGGTAGCCTATCAGAGCCGCGTCGATAACGTCCGGCCTCTGGGTGAGGGTCGCCGAAACCAAAAGCCCGCCGTTGCTCCTTCCCCATGCGGCCACTTTATAGCCCTCTCCCTTGAGCTTGCTGAGAACAGCCACGAAGTCGTCGAAGACGTTCTGCTTCTTCTCCCTCATTCCCGCCCTGTGCCATTCTTCACCGTACTCGCTTCCACCGCGCAGGTTGGCCACCGCAAAGCTTCCCCCGCGCTTTATGAACGGAATCACCTGTGGGAAGAAGCGGGGCGTCAGCGAGATGTTGAAGCCGCCGTATCCGAAGACCCAGACTTTCCTGTCGTCTTTCTCCCCCTTCACGTGGAAGCAGTGGATTTTTGTTCCGTCCTTTGAGACAGCAAAGTCCTCCCCGACTCTGAAGTTGCCTTCAACTTCCTGCTTTTCGATGAGCTTAAGCTCCCCGTCGAACTCGTAGAGGCGATAGGGCACGGTGAAGCTCTCGTAGCGGAGAAGGGCCCTCTTTCCGTCGGTGTCGAGCGGGTGGACGCTCCCAGGAAGGTCAAAGGTTACCTCGTCGAGCTTTTCACCGTCGACGGAATAAACCTCCAGCCTGTGGCTAGCGTGCACGAGCCTGCCCGCGAGGATTTTGTTTCCCGTTATCACGGCCCACTCCAGGGGGAACTCCCCTTCGGGGATCACCTCGGTGACGCCCTTTCCATCAATCGCTATCACCTTTCCAAGCCCCCTGCCTTCCCTCGTTAGGACGTAGAGTTTGCCGCTGATAACGTCTATAGCCTCCGCGGGAACTTCGGCGGAGTAGACCTTTTTCCAGAGCTCTGGCGTGTCTATTGGTCCTGTGTAGATGTCCGCCCTGTTCCAGCCGAAGGTGACTGTGAGCATCGCCCACTTTCCATCCGTGCTCTTTCCCAGCGAGAGGAAATAACCGGAACCAAGCCCTTTCCCAAAGACCATTCTCTTCCCGTCCTCGTCCTTCCAGAAGAGCCTCACGGCGGGAGCTTTGACCCCGTCCTGTGTCTCTCCGTGCCTGTAGAACCTGCTGAAGTAATAGCCGTTCTCAAGGAAGGTAACGCCCCAAACAGAAGGTCTGAGCTCTTCCAGGATTTCACCGGTTTCGAGGCTTACTATCCGGGTTATCCCCTCGTCGGCACCGCCTATGGAGAAGCTGTAGGCAAGGAATCTTCCGCGTTTATCCGCGGCGAAGCCCTGGAGGAGAACCTCGTCGTTGAGTTCCCTCTCGAGCTCTTTTGAGTCGATTATAGTGTCTCCACCAAGCCACCTGATGACCTGCCTGTCCCGCTCCTTGTACATGGCTATAACGCCCTTTTCCGTAAGCTTAGCACCTTGGAGAGCTGGCAACGAGGAGTACTCCCAGACCTCCGGGAAGAGTTCGTCGCTGAGGTTGCCGATAAACTCCCTAAAGCGCCTGTTCTCCTCATTAACGAGCTTTAAAACGCGCTCATCGCTTAGGTTTTCCATCCAGATGTATGGGTCTTCCACAGAAACCACCCCCTAAGGAGAGGAAAGAGAAAGATATAAACGTTTAGGCAGCGTTCTTAAAGGGCTGAGACATGAAAGATGCTCTCCATTAGCCTGCCAAAGAGGTAACTCAGGAACGCCGCCCCGAGGCCCGTTGTAACCATCTCCATAATTTTTGACTTCATGGAAATCCCTGAGAGTACCGATACTAGCGTTGCTACGATGGCAAGTACCGTCCCCGCGAGTAGTATTGAGAACGGCAGTGCCACCGTGGACGTGGGTGCCAGGAAATATGGGAGAACCGGGAAGATCACGCCGAGAAGATAGGCCAGGCCCGTGTACAGTGCCGAACGGACTTCGTCCTCGTTTCCTTCTTGTGTCAGGAGTCCAACAGTGCCCTCTCCCCTTTTTGCGAGCTCTTCAGCAGTGTTTTCGGCTACTTCCTCCGGAACACCACTTTCCATTAGGCGTTCTTTTATCTCCACCTTCGCCCTTTCGGGGGAGATTTTAAAGAGAACCCTCATCCTTTCCCTCAGTGCCTCGTTTACCTGCCTCTGCGAGCGAACCGAAATGAATGCCCCGATACCCATTGAGAGAGAGCCTGCAACGCCAACGATAACCCCGCTTATTCCGACGAGTTTCGGGGCTGTGGTGTAAACCGCTGAAAGTCCGGTCACCGCGCCGAGTATCTCTACGAGGCCATCGTTCATTCCTAAGATGATGTCCCTGATGTTTTCGGCGTGGAAGCGCCTTTTGTTTTCCATGAAGAACTGCTCGTGCTCCAGCTCATCGAGGATGACCTCCTTCAGCTTTTCAACCTCATCCGGGGAAAGCCTGTCCGAGTACTCCGTTAGGTATCGGAAGTACTTCTGGATGGCGCTTCTTTCCCCCAGCTCCAGGAGGGACGCAACGGCCCCGGGCCCCAGAAGTTTCCTCAAGATCCTTACACTCAGTTCGTGTATCCTGCTGACCCCTGATTTTTTAACCTCCACCCCTCTGGCTTTCAGGAACCCATGCCAGAACTTCGCATGTTCGGACTCAATTTGCGAAAGGCGGAGAAACTCTTCCTTTATGTTTTTGTCCTTCTCCGTCTTTGAGAGTTTGGTGTATAGCATGGAGTCGGAGTATTCATCCTCGTAGAACCTCATGGCCAGCTCGATCATTCCCTCCACGGTCCCCACCCCTGTATTTCAGCACAACGAACTCTTTGTAGTCCATGACCTTTGTGAAGCCCTTTCTAACGTAATACGAGTAAGCCTCAAGGTTTGGGAAGGTTATAACGTAGGCCTCCCTGCCTAACTCCTTCAGCCTCTCCACCGCGAACTCGAGGAGCCTTGAACCATGGCCTTTGCCCCTGTAAGCTGGCTCCACCATGAAAAACTCGATGAGCCCCGCCTTCTCGTTCTTTATTTCCTCAGGCACCCACCAGACGTCTTTACCTTCGATACTGTAGACGAGGGCCACGGTTCCGATTATTCTTCCGTCCTCCCTCAGGATGTAGAGCTCGTCAAACTCCTCCCCAAGCCTGAACTCCAGGAAAGGCTCGTAGACCTTTCTAAAGCCCTGAAAATCGTCCGTTGAGGGTTTTTTCTCCACCCATTCGAGTGCCGGGTAAGCCCCTCCGGTGCCCTGATAGACCCGGAAGACGAACTTAAGGAGCTCGTCCTTCAGCTCGAGTGGCTTTTCAACCCTCTCAACCTTTGGAGTTCCCCTTCTTTCATCCATTTTTGGCACCATTAACTCTTTGCCCCCTCACCCAAAAAGCTTATGAATTAGGTTAGCCTAATTATATGGGTGATGCCATGGAGCACCTCAATGTAAAAGTCCTCGATGAGGGCGGGCAGGAAAAGCCCCTAAGGGACCTCGTCCTTGGCAGGTGGACGGTCCTCTACTTCTACCCAAAGGACAACACGCCTGGCTGCACCGCGGAGGCGATGGAGTTCACGGAACTGCTCCCGGAGTTCGAAAAACTTGGCGTTCAGGTCATCGGCGTTTCCCGGGACTCACCAAAGAGCCACCATAGGTTCAAGGAAAAGCACGGCCTTAAGGTAAAGCTCCTCAGCGATCCCAGCACCGAGCTCCACAGGGCCCTCGGAGCGTGGGGCAAGAAAAAGGGCTATGGAAGAGAGTACGAGGGAGCAATAAGGAGCACCTTCATCCTGAACCCTGAGGGGGAGATCGTGTGGAAGAGGACAAATGTCCGGGCCAGGGGACACGCAAAAGAAGTGCTCGAGGAAATCAAAAAGCTAATAGGAGCGGAAAACTAAACTTGGTGGGTGATAACATGAACGAGCTCGAGGCTCTGGCCCTCGCCCTTGAAGTTGAAAAGGCCGAGCTCAGGTTTTACATTGAGCTTGCAAAGAAGGCCAAGGACGAGAGGGCGAAGAAGATGTTCCTTTTCCTCGCCGGGGAGGAAGCGGGCCACTGGGCTATCTTTGAGGAGAAGTTCCTGGAGGCGTTGGTGAAGAAGTGTGAACTCCCGACGGTGGACAGGGGGCTCCTCGAAAAGCTGGTTGTCCGGGTTGATGAAGAGAACCCCGGCGAGGTTGACGCAGTGAAAATAGGGATGGAGCAGGAAAAGCTGACCTGGGAGTTCTACGAGAGGGCCGCTGAGGAAGCGGAGCACGAGAGTGTCAAAAAAATCTTCGAAGAGCTGGCAAAGGTTGAGAATGCCCACTACGAGCTTCTCAAGGCCCAGTATGACTCGGTCATGAAGACCGGCATCTGGATGGACTACCAGGACTTCAGCCTGGAGGTGGACTGAATGCTTGCGAAATACCCCTTTGAGCTCCCGAAGGACAGGCCACTGACCAGGACCGAGATAGCGCAGGCCCTCCGCTGGGCAATTGAGGCGGAGCTCGATGCG
This sequence comes from Thermococcus waiotapuensis, assembly GCF_055384795.1. Lineage (NCBI taxonomy): Archaea > Methanobacteriati > Methanobacteriota > Thermococci > Thermococcales > Thermococcaceae > Thermococcus > Thermococcus waiotapuensis. The sequence goes on from NZ_AP042429.1 coordinate 671,904, forward strand.
ATAAACCTCTACGAAGAGCTTGCGGCGGGAATTGAAGACGAGAGGATAAGGCACATCTTCCTCGATGTTGCCAACGAGGAGAAGGCGCACTTTGGCGAGTTCCTCGCGGCACTCTTTGAGGTTGACGAGGAGCTTGCAAAGCACATGAAGGAAGGCTTTGAGGAAGTTGAGGAGGAGACGGGGATAAAGGTGAATTTCTTGAAGTAAAGGCCCATCATTCCAGATTAATCCCGTTTCCTTCCTCTGAATTTTTGAGCTCCCTTATTTCAAAAACCTTCAGCGGGACTTTTTTTAGGGCCTTTCCAACGACGGCCTTCGCTATCCTCTCGGCGTGCTCGATGCTCTGGGCATTGAAGACCTTGAGGGTCAGGTACATACCAACGAGACCAACGTTGCCTATTACGAAGGCACTCTCAAAGTGGGCTCCGCAGACGGGACACTGGGAGTAGCCCAGTTCGACCCTAACGAAGTCGAGGTTTTCCCTGTTGAGGGCCTTTGTAACTTTACTTACAGCCACGTTTACGGCATCTTCGTTCGTTTCGACGTCTTTAACGATTATCGGTGCCTCAAGAACCACCACGTAGTCCCCCATACCTCCCACCTCAGCCGAAGGCAAAGAGCCTGTCGTCTTCTCCCTTAAAAACCCCCAGCCTCACACCGGCGTCAATAAAACCATGTGCATAGTTCAGCGCCGCGAACGCTGTCACGTAGTCGCCTTTTTCATAGTAGTATCTGGCATCCTCAAAATAGCTCCTCGCCATAGTTAAGAAATCCCTGGCAACAACACCCAGGAGGCTCTTCTCGTGAACCACCACTTCGAGCCTTTTCAGCGCCTCCTCAGTGATTTTAAAATACTCCTGGAGCTTCTCCTCTGAGATCTCTCGCCCCACCTGTCTCGCCTCGGAAGGGGTTGAGCTCCGGTTTTATAAATCTTGCCCACCATCACCGTTAAATACTCTAACTTCCAAAGTCCGGCGGGGAGGAGAAATGATAAAGGCCGTTTTCTTTGACCTGGATGATACTCTCATCGACACGACAAAACTGGCTGAGATAGCGAGACGAAAAGCCATCGAGGGCATGATACGGGCCGGAATGCCCGTTGACTTCGAGACAGCTTACCAGGAGCTTTTGGAGCTCATAAACGAATACGGGAGCAACTTTCCTTACCACTTTGACTACCTCCTAAGGCGCCTCGACCTCCCGTACGAGCCGAAGTGGGTAGCTGCTGGGGTCATCAACTACCACAACACGAAGATAGCCCACCTCGAGACCGTGAAAGGCGCAAAAAGAACCCTCCTCAGACTCAAGGAAATGGGGCTCAAGCTCGGGGTTATCACAGATGGAAACCCGATAAAACAGTGGGAGAAGATCCTGAGAACGGAGATAGACGACTACTTCGACGATGTCCTCATCTCGGACTTCGTTGGGGTTAAAAAACCCCACAGGAAGATCTTTGAGAAGGGGCTGAACCGGTTTGGTGTGAGGCCCGAGGAGGCCGTGATGGTTGGTGACAGGCTGTATTCAGACATTTACGGCGCAAAGCAGGTCGGGATGAAGACTGTCTGGTTTAAATACGGCAAATATGCCAGTGCGGAGCTGGAATACCTTGAATACGCGGACTTCGTAATCCAGTCGCTCGAGGACGTTGTGGGGATAATCAGGGGGATCGAAAGTGAGGAAAAGGCGCGTTCAGATAAGGAAGTTCATGCTGATTGATGGCTCCTACAAGTCGAGGATACTCAGAGGGGACAAGGTGACGACGGTACGCTATGGCGACTACGAGGCGAAGCCGGGTAGCGAGGTCTACTTAGTGGTGACTCCGAGCGACACTGCCATAGCCAGGGTCAGGATAACCCGCGTGGAGAAGAAGAAGGTTCAGGAGCTGACAAATGAGGATGCCAAGCTTGACGGCTTCTCCGACGTCGGGGAGCTTCTCAGGGAGCTCACCAAGATCTACGGGGAGCTTTACGGGGACGATGAGGTCACGATAATAGGCTTCGAGGTCATAAAGCGCTTTGACGACGGGATTCCACTCAAATGGCTGAAAGGCCTCAACTACCGCGAGCCAGCTGAAATAGCGAGGCTCTACCTCGAGAATCAGGAGAAGCTGAACCTCAACCGCGAGACGGACTTCATAATGCGCCGTATTTACAACGAAGGGCTTGCGAGAGCAGTCAGAACCTTCGGGCCGAGGAAGGTTCAGGACGCTCTGCTCAAAACCTACCACGCACTTTATGCGAGTGGTATCATTTAGTACCGGAAAATCGTGTAAGGGGACTCTCTGGCCTCCCTCTAAAGAACGAGGCTTTCAAGAGAAAAAGGCGGAGCATTAGGATAGGGAGTCAGTTTTCTCCCTAAGGAGGGACGGAAGGATGAGTAGGGAAGCTGGCTACAGAACACTGGTGGCTTTAACGGGGATTTTGGCTTTGTTGCTCGTCCTTCAAATAACCGGGGCTTTCAGAGGTGTGAACGATTCCATTGGCTCAGCCCTCCCTGAAGGCGGCTCCTTAACAGGCACCTTCACGGACACGGCGAGCTTCGCCCTCACTGCGGTTTACATCCTCCTCTTCCTCCTGCGGGACTTAAAAGATAGGGGGCGGTTGAGCAGGTTCACCCTTGAACTGACCGCGGGTATTGCGGGCTCTGCGGTTATTGTGGCCCTGCTGAAGGTTCTAACCGGCGTCCCCCGTCCAGGGGAGGCCCAGGTTCACTGGAATCTTATGGAGTCAATAAAGAACGTTGACTACCTTGCCTTTCCCTCCGGCCACACGACGAGGGCCGCTGTGCTCGCTTATTTCCTTAGCAGGCGCTGGAAGGCGCTCTGGCCGCTCTGGTGGGGCTGGGCACTTGGAATAGGCCTTTCAAGGCTTCTGCTCCACGCCCACTGGTTCAGCGACGTCCTCTTTGCCCTCTTCCTTGGCCCCTGGACGGGTTTGCTCGTTGAACTTACTGAAAACCGGTGGCTACCCCTTTACAATGCTGCCGTGAGAAAACTTAAGCTGGGGGTGTTTGGCGTTGAATGAGTTCCTCCAGGTCTTCCTGCTCTCACTGGTTCCTACCTTTGAGGGGCGCTACGCGATAGTCTACGGCATAGGCAGGGGGTATCCCCTCTGGGGGACGCTCTTAGCGGCATCCCTCGGCGTTTTGCTCCTCTCGCTTGCCCTCCCCGCAGTTCTGCCCTACATGGACAGGCTCATGCTCTGGCTTGAGGGGACACCTCTGAGGAAAATAGCTCACCTTTACCTTTATTACATCGAGAGGGTGCGGAAAAAGGCCCACTCCTGCGTTGAGAAGTGGGGCTTCTGGGGGCTCCTCATCTTCGTCGCAGTCCCCCTGCCCGGGACTGGGGTCTGGACCGGGGCGTTGGCTGCTTACATCTTTGAAATAAAGAAGGGGCAGACGTTCCCGGCTCTACTCCTCGGGGGACTGCTAAGCATGGTGATAACGCTCCTCCCGAGCCTCGGCATCTGGGGGTGAGAATATCTTCTCGGTCTGCATGCGCGATTGTTACGACACCTGCTCCATTATAAGCGAGTTCAAAGATGGCCAGCTTACGGTTAAAGGCAATCCTGAGCATCCCATCACGGCGGGATTCCTCTGTCCAAAGGGGGCGCTTTTGCCGAGGTGGTTCCACTCCGGAGACAGGCTCAAAAAACCGCTCATCAGGACGGGGGAAAGGGGCAGTGGGCAGTTCAGGGAGGCCAGCTGGGAGGGGGCAATAGAGCTCGTTGCCAGCAGGTTGAGAGAGACCATCGAGGAGCACGGGAGCGAGAGCGTCCTGGTTTACCAGTACGCGGGCGACAGGGGCGTGGTGAACTACGCTTTTCCGCTCAGGCTCTTCCACTACCTCAACACTGCCATGCTCGACTACGACATCTGCGACAGGGCCGGACAGGAGGCGTTGAAGGACGTTTACGGGACAGCGGTTGGCATGGATCCCGAGGAGCTCAGAAACCAGCGCCTGCTCGTTTACTGGGGGATAAATCCTTTCTGGACAAACCTCCATGGTTTCATGCTGGCTAAGAAGAACGGCCTCGAGGTATGGACGGTAGATGTCGTGAGAACAGAGACGGCAAAGAGGAGCGACAGGTTCTTCCAGATAAGGCCTGACACCGATGTCCTCTTCGCGCTGGGCGTTGCGAAGGTTCTCATAGAAGAAAACCTCTACGATAGGGCCTTTGTCCGCGAGAACGTTTACGGCTTTGAGGAATTCAGGAATTATGTAAAAACCTTATCGCTCGATTATGTAAGCAGGGAGACCGGTTTGGGCGTTGAAGAGGTCGAGGAGTTCGCCAGGAGCTACGCCGAAAAGAGGGGCGTGATCCACATAGGCTACGGCTTCCAGCGTTCTTTGGCTGGAGGAGATGCTGTAAGGGCAATAGCGGTTCTTCCGGCTTTAGTCGGCCATCGCTTCGGCTTCATCTACGACATGAAGACGATAGACAAGAGCTACGCGGAGGGAGCCTTCCTGAGGAGCAGGCCGGTGAAGAGAATTCCTCAGGTGAAGCTGGCCGAATACATCGAGAAGGGAGAAATCAGGTTCCTCTACGTCTACAACTCCAACCCGCTCGCGAGCCTGCCCAATCAGAACAGGCTGAGGAGGGCTCTCAAAGAGAGCGACGTCTTCATCGTTACGCACGACATCTTTCTTACCGATACAGCGCTTTACTCGGACGTCGTCCTGCCTGCGAACACCTTCTTTGAGAGACTTGACGTGGCTGACAGCTACTATCACCGCTACGTGGCTTTAAACGAGCCCGTGGTAAGGCTCTACGGAAAGAGCAACAGCGAGGTTACAAGGCTCCTGGCAAAGGCCCTCGGAATAGAGAACCCCTACCTCTACGAGAGCGATGAGGAAGTGGTACGGAAAATCCTCGAACTCAATGACTTAAGCTGGGACGAGCTCAAGGTGAGGGGCTTCGTCAAGGTCCCGGAAAAGCCGAGGAAGTGGGAGACGCCGAGCGGAAAGATAGAGCTCCTCTCCCAGCGGACCGTGGAAAGGGGCCTGAGCCCGTTCCCTGAGTACAGGAAGTTCGAAGGGAGATACCCGCTCAGGCTTCTCACCCCAACCTACAGGATGACGATAACGAGCCAGTACCACAACACTTACCGCATGATAGACCCAAACCTTTACATCAACCCGGCGGATGCTGGGGAGAGGGGCATCCAGGAAGGCGACACCGTTGAGGTCTTCAACGACTACGGGAGCATTAAAACGGTCGCAAGGCTCAGCGAGGACGTGCCCAAAGGTGTTGTCCTCCTCTACAAGGCCTTCTGGGTTAGCTTACTTGGCTGGAACGCAAACTTCCTGACAACGGACGAGACGGTTGATGGCTACGGCAGGGGCTCGGCTTATCATTCAACCTGGGTTGAGGTGAGGAGGGCCTGAGGCTTTCTACCTCATTCTCCCTCCTCCGGCCGCCATGGCCAAACCGCCAGCACCGCCCGCTGATCCCTTAGATGTCCAGCCTCTCAAGCTCCCTCGTCAGCATCGTCATCTGCTTTGTTGAGTAAGCGGCAGGCTCGATTACCGCAACGAGGGTTCCTTTGTAGTTCAAGACGATGTCCTTCAGGGAAAGCAGGAATTTGAACGCGTTCTCAAAGCCGTTCTCCATCATCAGGTACTCAAAACAGTCAACAACCACGAGGGAATGCCCCTTTTCGAGGTGCCTCTTGACGAGGTCCACGAGGATGCCTATGTCGGTCGGGGAGATCGCCATGACGTTCTCCCCCATCTTGCCAGAAGTAACATTAGTCATCCAGAACACCGGGAATTTTGGGTTAACCCCCTCGGGGAACTTCCTCGTGATAAGAACTCCGTTCCCGCTGGCCTGCATCCTCTGGAGGAGAACATCCAGGGCTTTTCCCCTATCCGAGTAGAAGGCACCTGTGGGGAGCTCGGTTATCGGCATCTCGGGTGGTTTCACGGTAAGGAAAGCGTATCTCATCATTCCGACGAGCATCATGGCCCTGAAAAGCGCCCCAAGCCCGTAGAGATGGCCCGCTAGAGAGGTTCTTATGGTTAGAGGGTAGGTGAGGTTGATGGCCCCAAGCAAAAACGCCCCGACGGGAAAGAGCGTGGATACCGTCTTCAGGCCGATCTCCTCCTTAATAAGGGTGTAGCCCAGGAACATGAGGGAAGCGCCAATGAATGGGACTGGAAAAGCCGTGATGAGGGAGGGAGTGGCCCCGAGGAGCACCGCGAGAAGGACGTACGTTGGGCCCGCTATGCCAAAGGCAAGTATCAAAAGCTGACCCCACCGGGTCTTGATCTGATCCCGAAGCGAAAGGGATACTGCCATCAGGAGGATGCCAACAAAAACCGCTATGAGCGACATGAGGGGCACCAGGGAAGCCGGGTTGGGGCTCAGGCCGAGGGCTGAGAGTATCCTCTCCTGGGCAAGGGCCGCCAGGAAATCCATCCAGAGGGCGAGGCTGAGTAGGAGCATGAAGTCCTCGCCCCTCTTTTTCCATCGGTAAGTGGCGAATCCCCACGTGAAAAACCTCGTGAGCAGGTTTAGCAGTTCCAGCACGATCTCACCTGTTACTGGAGTCCTCTGTCCAGGCTTCGGTTTTATAAAACTTTCGCGGTTGGTTGGCCATTTCGGACAGGTCAACAAAGAAAGGGGGAGGGCTCACTTCGTGGCCCTCGTTATCCCAACGTCCTTCACGAGAACGTAGGGCGTTGAGACCGGCGTGTCGACCTCCCACCAGTGGACGTGGTGGCTCTCCCTGGTAAGGGCCGCTGTGCTCTCCAGTATGTGCTGGAGGTTGTCGCTTACCCTTATGTTCCTAATCGGCTTGAGCTCGCCGTTCTCGACGAGGAAGATGCCGTCCCTCGGGATGGTGGAGAAGTCCCCAGTCACGTAGTTCTGGAAGCGCGTGTACCAGACGTTGGTTATGTAGATTCCTCGTTTCACCTCGCCGAAGAGCTCTTCCTTTGAATAGTCGCCCGGCTCAAGGACGATGTTCCAGGCGTGGGGCATTATTAAGCCAGCGTTGGCCGTTGTCTCTGTTCCATACTTTTTAGCTAAGCTCGTGTTGAGGAGGAACGTCTTGAGGGTTCCGTTCTCGATTATCGCCGTTTCCCTCGTGGGGACGCCTTCGTCGTCGAACTTTCTTGTGCCGTAGCCGTTGGGCATGTTGCCGACGTCCTTGATCGTGACGATCTCACTGGCGACCTTCTGGCCGAGTTTGTTAACCAGGAAGCTGAAGCCGGCCTCCGCGGCGTAGGCTGACGTCATGAAGCTCATGTAACTGAGCAGGTTGGCAAAGGCTAACGGGTCAAAGATGACGTCAAACTTCCCCTCCGGCCCCTGCTCGGGGTTTCTCGCTAAGCTCGCTATTTCGCCGGCCTTTCTTCCGGCGCTCTCGGGGTCGAATTTTTTCAAAACCCTCACCGAGTTCGTCCCGTGGCCGCTCTCGAGGTCGCCGATGAACGCCCTGACGCTTATCTCTATCCCTGTTCCCTCATCGAAGGCCTCCACGCCGTTGCTCGTGGTGAGGTAAATTCTGTCGTGGTCTGTGTAGAGTACTCCCGCTACCCTTTTCGCCCCCTCCTCAAGGGCCGCGTTTATTGCCCTCTCCACGTATTCGTTCGGCTCGTCAAGCTCGACTATGGCTTTATCGAAGGTCTCGGGGATGTCCCTGTAATTGAACGGGCCTTCAGCTATTCCGTAGTAGTCCTCCTTCGGGGACATTCCCCTCATGTTGCTCAGGAGCGTCTTGAGAGTTTGCTCGATGTTCTCCTCGCTCAGCTCGGTTATCGTCGTCCCGGCGATCCTCTTACCCAGCTCGACGAAGAGCTCGACCTTCCTCTCGTGCCAGTTTTTCGCCACAGTTATCTCGTTGTTGGCAAAGCGGACCTGCCTCCTGTTCATCTCGTGGGAGAGGACTACGACGTCGCCGAAGCCGAGCTCTTTGGCCTTCTTCAGGACGAGTTCGTTAACGTCAAACATCTCTACCACCTCACGGCCTCCTAAGCGGTATGTCACGAAGCCTCGCATGCGCCCCACCCATCCAGACGGGGACGCCCTGTCCGGGCTCGCCCTTGCCGCAGGTTCCCGGATAGAACTCCACTTCCTTGCCCACGGCATCAACGCTGCTCCAGAGTGCCCTCGTTGTTATCTCAAGGATTGGTCTCCTCACGGGGTGCTTTATCTCGCCGTTCTCGATGAGGTAAGCTTCCCTGCCTATGTACCTCTGCTGGTAACGCCTGTCGTCGATGTTCCACTCGTTGAAGCTCACCATGTAGACGCCGAGCTTTATGTCCTCGATCAGCTCCTCGAGGGAATAATCGCCGGGTGCGAGGTAGGTGTTTGCCATCCTCACGATGGGCTCGCGGTTGTAGTTGATGGCGCGGGCGGCCGCGTTGGACCTCTGCCCGAGCTTGTAGGCGTATTCCCTGTTGGTGAGGAACTCTGTGATGATTCCGTCCCTTATGAGGTAGCGCGGGCGGGCCTTTACTCCCTCGTCGTCGTAGAGGTAGAAGCCCCAGCTGTTCGGTATCGTTGGGTCTTCGATGACGGTAACGACTTCACTGCCAATCCTCTCGCCGAGCATTTCCGGCTTGACGAAGCTCTCTCCAGCTTGGGCGGCTTCCCTTCCGAATATCCTGTCGGCCTCGTAGGGGTGCCCAACGCTCTCGTGGACGGCTATGCCGGCAACCTCGGGGCTTATAACTAAGTCGACCTTTCCCTCGGGCGGCTTCCTGCCCTCGTAGATGAGCCTCTTCAGTGCCTGCACATCTTTAACCGCCCATTTCCAGGGTTCGTCCTTCTCGATAAGCTCTAAACCGCCTGAGAACGCCCTCTGGACGAAGGGCGCCTGCTCCATCTGGCCGTTCTCAAAGACGACGAGGTTGTAGGTGGTAGAAACGCGCGGAATAAAGCTCTCGATGAAGGCTCCATCGCTGTTGGCTATTATCTTGTGCCACACCTGGTCGGAGTAGCTCAGGAAACGCATCGGCACGTTCACACCGGTGGCCTTTACCTCCTCCTCGATTTTCCTTAGAAGCTCAAGCTTCTCCTCCGGCGAAACGTCGCGGAAGTCCTTCCTCATTTTGACCTCGTAGTAAACCTCGTGGAAGTCCTCGTCGGAGAACCTTATCGGCTCGTTTCTCACCTTTGAGGCCGCTCTGGCGAGCTTTACAGCTTTCTGCACTGCCTCGGCAACGCTTTCCTTCGTGAGGACGTTGGTGCTCGCAAAGCCCATTCCCCCATCCACGAGGACGCGAACGCCGATTCCCTTATCGGCTAAAATCTCAAGCCCCTCTGGAGAGCCGTTCTTCATTGTCAGAGAAGTGCCGCTCTTCTCCTCAAAGCGCGCCTCGGCGTAGGAGGCTCCCAGCTCGAGTGCCTTCTCAACGGCGAACTCTACAAGTTCATGCATGCACACCACCTCGGTTTACTGCATAGAATAGTGCCCGCTGAAGTATAAAAGTCTTTCCGTTAAGATGGCGGTCGAAAGGCATCCAGAACCGGGTGGTGTGAAGACTTCTCCCTTTGAAGGTTTCTGGTAGTGTGGGATGCTTCTTTATGCTTACGCGTACCCTCTAATCCCCAGGCGGCCTTTTAGATGCCGCAAAATTTTTAAAACTGATTCCGGCACCCCTATTATGGGGGTGGAGCCATGGCCCTGAGGGCGATGGTTCTATCCTACGCCGGGAACCATGAGCACCAGCACACCCACTATATGATACTCAAGCCTCTGGGTATTAACGATAGGGGCAGTGCGGCCAGGTTGGTGGGCAGGAAGGTCGTTTGGAGAACCCCCACAGGGAAAAAGATGAAGGGCAAGATTCTGAGAACCCACGGCAACGGGGGCGAGGTTAAGGCATACTTCAACCCGGGTCTGCCGGGACAGGCCCTGGGTGATTACGTCGAAATTCTTTAAAGCTTCGCCTCTTTTTTCCCTCAGGTGGAAACATGGAGCTGAAAGAAGTAAGGGAAGGTGCCGCCAGGTTTTTTGTGCCCGGAGCAGAAAGGATATACGATGCCCCCGTTTTCTACAACCCGGTCATGGCGATAAACAGGGATATAAGCGTTTTAGCGGTTGATGTTTTGAAGCCCTCAAGGGCCCTTGATGCCCTTTCTGCAACCGGAGTGAGGGGGCTCAGGTACCTTTTGGAAACCTCCGTCGGTGAAGTGTGGATGAACGACATCAATGAGGAGGCCTTTAATCTAATTCTCCGGAACGTTGAGCTAAACGGTGGAAAAATTGTGAATTCCTCCAACGAACGGGCTGTTTTTGACGTCTCCGGCAAAAGGGCGGTCGTGAACAGGGGTGATGCAAATCGGCTTATGGCCGAAAAATTCAGGTATTTTGACTTCATAGACCTTGATCCCTTTGGTGCCCCTGTTGAATTTCTCGACACGGCTCTCAGGGCCGTGAAAAGGAGGGGTTTTCTTGGGGTTACCGCAACTGACACTGGAGTGCTGTGCGGGGCTTACAGGAACGCATGCATGAGAAAGTATCTGGCCGTCCCGATAAGGGGGGAGCTCTGTCACGAGGCAGGTCTCAGGATACTGATAGGCCTCGTTGCCAGATACGCTGCCAAGTACGATCTTGGCGTTAAGGTACTGCTCGCCTATCACAGGGAGCACTACTTCCGTGTCTTCCTGGGCCTTGAAAGCGGTGCCAGAAAGGCGGATGAGTCCCTTTCTAACATTGGCTACCTCTGGCAGGATAGATCCGGAAAGTTTTGGTATTCAAGGGAATTCCTGCCCTCTGCCTCAAACGCTTACGGTCCCTTGTGGCTGGGGGCGCTCAGGGATGAGGACTTCGTGGCCTCTCTCTTGAAAAAATCTCAGGAGGCGGTATTGGCCAGCAATAAAACGCTAGAGTTCCTCAGACTGCTTTCGGATGAGCTGGATGTCCCCTTCCACTACGATACCCACGCGATAGCCGGGAGACACGGTTTGGAAGTCAGAAAACTGGCCGTAATAATGGAAAACCTCAAAAAAATGGGCTACAGGGCGACCAGGACTCACTTCTCCCCCACGTCAATAAAAACAGACGCTCCTTTCGATACCGTTTTGGATGCGTTGCGGGGTTTGCAGTAGCGGGCAGAGAAAAGGATAAATACTTTTGAGGGGGACTAACTCAGATGAGCCTGGTATTCCAACCCCTTGAGAAGGAAGAATCCGTAAGGCCCTTTGACGGTTTCCCCTTCGATATCAAGCTGGGTAGCTCCCTCGCCGTTCTTTTCTCCGAGCCCCTTTCCCAGGCTGTGTTTTTGGCCCATCTTGAGGCCGCTCTCCTCGAAAAGGGGGAGGTTTACCATGTGAGCGTGGGCAGGACGTCTGCTCCCCCCGTGAACAGGCTCCTGGATAGTACGAAGGGCTTCTACTTCGCCAGAACAACCAGATTTGAGGACGTTTTAATGGCTTCCCGCGAAATTCCGGCGGGGTCGTCCCTGGTGGTCGATGGATTTCCCGCCCTTTTGGGCATCAGTTCTGAAGGTTTGCTGGAGCTCGTTGATGAATCCGGGTCGAAGAACATCACCCTCGTTCTTTCCCATACCCCCGTTGTCTTAAACGAACTCGACCTTCCAGGGGAGTTTCAGAGGAACTTTTTAGTTCCCGAGGTGTTTGACTACCTCCTCGCCATAAGGAGCGCTTCCTATCGGAACCACTATAGAATGGGCATCTCCGCCCTTAGGCTCCCCCTGGAGTGGATCTCTCTCACGGGGGAACACACGATACCCGCTGACTCGGCAATAAAAAGGGTTCTCTGAAGAATAAAAGAAAGGGGATTTCTCACTCCCTTCTCCTGAGGAGGAGTGGAGCCACTGCCAGGCCGATTATGGCCGCTGGCCCGCAGATTCCTCCACCACCGCTGGTAGTTGTTGTGGTGGTAGTGGTGGTTGTCGTCGTTGTAGTCGTGGTTGGCCTGGTGGTAGTTGTTGTGGTGGACTGAGTCGTGGTAGTTGTTGGTGCGGTAGTGGTTGTGGTCGTTGTAGTAGTGGGCTGGGTCGTAGTGGTAGTTGTTGTAGTGGTTTTTGGAGTAGTTGTGGTAGTCTTAGTAGTCGTGGTTGTCGTCGTAGTAGTTGTGGTGGTTGTGGTAGTTGTCGTTGTTGTAGTAGTGGTCGTTGTCTCGCTTTCGCTCACGACAAGGATAGCCCAGTGGAGGATGTTGGTGACGAACTGAGGACCGTCAAGGTTGATGCCATAATATAGGGGGCTCCAGGTTGGTTCGTAGTCCCCGTAGGGGCTCTCGCCGCTGACTATGAGAACGCTCTTTTTGCCGTTATCAAGGGGAACGAGCTGAGCGGCCAGGAGCGTGAAGACTCCGGTCTCGTTGGCTTTGTAAGCCACGGCAGGGGGATCGGAGTTCTCCACTATTTTTCCGTTCTCCGTTGTCACGACTATCCTGTACGTCAGCGGCGGTTTTGAAGTCCCGGTGAGCGGGTGCCAGTTGCCGTTTTCGTCAACCCATGCGACAACACCGGGGCCATGGTAGAGGACCTTTCCTCCGTTGGAGAGGTTTTTGGTTATCTCAGACAAGAAAGGTGTATCCACATCTGGCACAACATTGGCAATAACGCGGAAGCCGGCTTTGGCGTTGCTGCTCGGGTCTTCAACGGAACAGAGATCGAGCCTGAGGTTTCCGTAGCCGAGTCCCTCCAGTATCGTGTTCGTGATGTTCTGTCTCTGAACACCTGCTGAGCCGTAATCACTATCGCCCGCTATCCAGAGGACTTTGTTGCCCCCGGCAAACCACCGGGAAATCGCCTGTATCTCCTCCGGGGATAAAGGCTGGGAGGGCTGGCCCAGAATGAGGACATCAACACCCGCGAGGGATTCGAGGGTTATGTTGCTCCCAAGATAGTGGATTTTATTACCACTTGCACTGACCAGGCTGTCGTTAGCACCGAAGTACGCCCAGGTCAGGTCGGGTATTCCATCAACTATCGAGGGCGCGATGATCTTGCTCTTGTTGTTGTAATCGGTCACAGGCTCGATGAGGTATTTGGCGTTCTCCCCGTGCGCAAGGTCAACCGCCACGGTGGTAGCGCTGACCATTGCAGAACCTAAGAGGCCCAACAAAACAACCGCTGCAATTAAAAATCCCAGTCCCCGCATGGTACCACCCCTTGAAGGACTTTCATTTTATTGGGGTTCCGTGTCTTTATCAAGTTTTCTATAAAATCCCGCCGAACTTCCAGGGGAATCAAACCCTCGGAGGACCTTTTTAACTTCCTCAAGCCCAACCCTGGCAGTCAGGTCTATGTTTATCGGCGTCACGCTGACCTTCCGCTCAACTTTCAGGGCGTAGGCGTCAGTCCCAGGCTCGAATTCCGTCTTTTGCCTTCCGACTATCCAGTAGTAGGGGTGCCCCCTCGGGTCTATTCTCTCCTCAACGGTCGGACAGTAGCGCTTTCTGGCGAGCCTGGTTATGGCGAGGGGTGTTTGAGGGGTTGCGTCGCCCGGGACGTTGATGTTGAGCATGTCAACGCCCTCTGGAAGGCCATTCTCCAGTATTGCCCGGGCTATTTTCTTGAGGAAATACGCCGAAGCCGAGAAGTCGATTCCCTCCCCCTCGCCGAGTGTCTTCTTCCGGTCTACCTCAAGGCTTATCGCAATGCTGGGAATCCCGTGGGTCGCTGCCTCAATTGCGGCAGAAGCGGTTCCAGAAACGGTTATCTCGGTGCTCAGGTTCTCGCCGAGGTTTATACCGCTGACGGCAAGGTCGAAATTTCCAAAGCGCGCTATGGCGAAGATTACGCTATCAGTTGGGGTGCCGTCCACCCCGTAAGCGGCCTTAGCTCCGGGGATCTCAACGCGCTTTACCCGTATGGGCCTGTGGAGCGTCATCGCCCTCCCGCTGGCGCTCCTCTGGAAGAGCGGGGCGACCACGTAAACCTCCCCCAGCTCATTCAGGGCTTTTACAGCCGCCCTAATCCCGCTGGAGTTGATGCCGTCGTCGTTGGTTAGCAGGATCCTCATGAACAGGAGTTCCCGGGTTTTCTTTTTTAGGCTTCCGGTTGGAAGCAACGTTTTTATACTTTTGCACGTTTATATACACTGAGGGTGATACATGTGGAGCTCTTAGGATCATGGGCAAAAATAAACAAAGATGACCTCCTAAGGAGCCTCAGCGGAAGGGAAGGCTTTATCCTGCTTATTGCCTCGGGGATTCCTCCGGTTCTGTTCTCAAACGGAAAGCCCGTTGGCGGGCCGGTTAACCTCCCTGCCATCATGGAGAGGGTTAGAATATACTCGCTCAGCAAATTTGAGGCCTTAGATTTCCTTCACGGTGAGCTCAAGCTCCCGGAGCCGGAAACTCCAGAGGAGAGCCCCGGGGAGGAAGCTCCCCAGGAAGTCCCTGGATCGGTTACCCTCACGCTCAACCTCTCCCTGCCTCCGGAGGTTCTGGTGCCCGTTGAGAACGGGGTCGTTGAAAGTGTGAGGCACCTGTTCCAGCGAAAGAAGGTGGCAATACAAAGCATCAGCGGGTCCGGGAAGATCAGGCAGGGGTTTTCTGGAGCCAACATTCTCCTCTTGAGGATAAAGGTCGAAGGCTACTCAACCGAGGAAGTAGAGGCCAGTGAAGTGGCGGAGGCGATAAAGTCACGCGTTGAGAGGATCCTCGGCCTCAAGACGACCGTAACTGTGGAGGAATTGAAGTTAAAACGTGTCGACAGGCTTCCAGCTTTGAGGATATACCCCGCAGGAGCATCAACTTCCGCGGCGGCAGGGTTCTCGAGGTTCCCCTCTCATCAGCCGGCGCCCCTCCTAAGGTGGACAGGACGAAGCTTGAGATGGAAGTAACGAAACTCCTCCGGGATGCTGGCATTTCGGAAGAGTTGCTCTCCATAAAGGAGAGCGAAGGCAAAAACCAGGGAGTGCAAATTGTCGAGAACACGATCACCTCGGAAATCGTGAGGGTCAATGGGATAACTTTGAACTGGATTAACGTGACTCAGGGCGAAAACGGCTACGAACTGGTTCTGGGAATAAGCAGAACATCGGCGAGCATTTCAGACGCTTCGATAGTTGAGGCGGTTAAAACTGCAATTAAAAAAGCAGAATCCGAGGCGAGTGCAAGGGGCCTGGGTGGAAAGTTCAGGAGGGCCTACGTTGTTATAGAAAAGGACATATACTGAGGGCCCCGCGGTTTTCGGGCGTCCCTCAAATTTAAAAACTTCCTTCCTATGCCGACTCAGGTGAGAAAATGACCTACTGGACGAGCGAGGACAACGTGGCCGGAAAGCCGGGAACGGCGCTTTTCATTATCCTCCCGACGATAGGTTGCTACCGCTTCAGGATTGGGAAAGCGTGCTACATGTGCGCCTACCCTGCCTCGGCCCCGGAAGTTAGGTGGAGTCAAGAAGCTATAGTTGACTACTTCCGCGAGGCGCTGAAAAAGATTGAAGGGAAGAAAGGGCCTTTCGCGGTGAGGATTTTTACATCGGGCTCGTTCCTCGACAACGGCGAGCTCAAACCTGAGACGAGGAGGAAAATTTTTGAAATCCTTTCAAAGATGGACAGCGTTGAGGAGATAGTCATCGAGAGCAGGAGCGAGTTAGTTCGCTACGATGCCGTTAAAGAATTAGCTGAGCTAATCCCGGACAAGCACTTCGAGGTCGCCATCGGCTTAGAAACTGCCAACGACGACATAACGGAGGTTTCAATCAACAAAGGCAACACCTTTTCCGACTTCGTGAAGGCCGCTGATGTAACCCACAAGGCTGGAGCCAGGGTCAAAACCTACCTCCTGCTCAAGCCGGTCTTCCTGAGCGAGAGGGACGGGATAAGGGACGCTAAGGAGAGCATAATCAGGGCCGAGCCCTACACGGACACCTTCTCGATAAACATCACCGACATACAGAAGGGGACCCCCTATGAGGGTCTCTGGGAAAGGGGAGAGTACCGCCCGCCCTGGCTCTGGAGTGCGGTTGAGCTCCTCATCTGGGCCAAGAAGAAGTTTCCGGGGAAGAGAATCCTCAGCGACCCGGTGGGGGCGGGCTCGCCAAGGGGGCCGCACAACTGCCTGAGCGATTACGATAAGGCCATTGGAAGAGCCATAAAGAAGTTCTCTGCAACTCAGGACTTAAGTTACATAGAAAACCTCAGGCCCGAGTGCCGCGGGCGCTGGGAGTACATAGTTGAGAACGGCCTCCTCGACTGGCAGCTGGTGACCTGGTGAACTTCCTTCGCCGGAGTGCATTTGCCCCCACATCTTTTTCTTGCCGCGCATAAGCCCGCCGATACTTCTTTTAGGAACACTGATGTACATCTGCGAAACCTTTAAATTTTGACAAACGTAAACTGGCCAGCGAATCGCGGGTGATGGTTATGGCAGACGTCAAAACCACAGTTGAAAAGAACGGCTACCTCGTGGCAGGTAAGGCCGAGGGAATAGTTGAAATCGACGTCGATACTTTTCTCTGCAAGGGCTGTGGAATATGCGTCGAGATGTGCCCGAGGAAGGTCTTCGAGTGGAGCAAAGAGCTCAGCGAAAAGGGCGTGCATTACCCTGTCCCGGTCAACGCCGAGAAGTGCGTCAAATGCAAGCTCTGCGAGCTCCTCTGCCCGGACTTCGCCATCGCGGTAAGGTGGTGACCATGATAATCCGCGGCGACGAGCCCGAGCAGGTCAGGCTCATAAAGAAGCTTTACAAGCCGGGCAACTACTTCATGCAGGGTAACGAGGCCGTTGCATACGGAGCAATCTTCGCGGGTTGCCGCTTCTACGCCGGTTACCCCATAACGCCTTCGAGCGAGATAGCCGAGACGATGGCCCGGGAGCTTCCGAAGCTTGGCGGCTACTACCTCCAGATGGAGGACGAGATCGGTAGCATTGCCGCCATGATAGGCGCCTCCTGGACGGGTCTGAAAGCCATGACGGCAACCGCTGGCCCGGGCTTTTCTTTGATGCAGGAAAACATAGGCTACGCCATAATGACTGAAACGCCGATAGTAATCGTTGACGTCCAGAGGAGCGGGCCCTCAACGGGACAGGCCACCAAAGGGGCGCAGGGGGACTTCTTCCAGGCCAGGTGGGGAACCCATGGAGACCATTCGATAGTTGCAGTCTCCCCCACCAGCGGGCAGGACGCCTTCTGGGAGACGATAAGGGCCTTCAACATAGCGGAAAAGCTGAGGACACCGGTTGTTGTGCTCTTTGACGGTATTTTAGCACACACGAGGGAGCTCGTCAGGATTCCGGATATAGAGGAGGTCGAGATAGCCTACCGCAAGCTTCCGGAGAATGAGGCAGAAGCCAGGCTCCCCTTCGGGGACCCGCACGGCGACGGCGTCCCACCGATGCCGCTCTTCGGCCACGGCTATTTCACCCACGTCACGGGCTCAACCCACAAGGAGAACGGCCTGAGGGATGTCTACACTCCGGAAGTCCACGACAGGCTCGTGAGGAGGCTCCAAAGAAAGATAGAGCAGAACCGGAAAGTTTACGAGAAGTACGAGGAGCATTTCACGGACGACGCTGAAATCCTCGTCGTCAGCTGGGGAGTAACTGCCCGCCCGGCCCTCGGCGCTATTCTCAGGGCGAGGGAAGAGGGAATAAGGGCAGGCCTCTTCGTTCCAAAGACCGTCCACCCGTTCCCCGGTGAGAGGATGAGGGAGCTTGGAAAGCGCGTTAGGGCAATCCTAGTGCCGGAAATGAACCTCGGCCAGATGATAATCGAGGTGGAGCGCTACATAAACGACGACGTCCTGCTTAAGGGTATCAACAAGATAGGTGGAGTTCCTTTGACCGTTGAGGAAATCCTGCGTGAGATAAGGGGTGTTGCCTGATGGCCAGGGAGATCTACTCTAAGTATCCCCTCATTAAGTATCTGAGGAAGGAGGCCCTTCCCACGGCCCTCTGCCCCGGATGTGGGGGAGGAACCGTCCTGAACGCCTTCGCCAACGCCGTTGACCAGCTCAAGATTGACCCGAAGGAGATAGTGGTGGTGGGTGGAATCGGCTGCTCCGCGTGGATAGCCTCGCCGTACTTCTTAGCTGATACACTCCACACGACCCACGGGAGGGCTATAGCCTTCGCAACAGGCGTTAAGGTCGGCCTGCCGGACAAGAAGGTCGTCGTCATAAGCGGCGATGGCGATTTAGCAAGCATAGGGGGAAACCACCTCATCCATGCCGCGAGGAGGAACGTCGACATAAAGGTCATCCTCGTCAACAACTTCATCTACGGCATGACCGGTGGACAGGTTGCTCCTACAACTCCTTTTGGTGCCAAAACCACGACAACGCCATACAGGAACATCGAAAACCCGCTCAACATAAGCGAAACGGTTGCGGCTGCGGGAGCGAGCTATGTGGCAAGGTGGACGACTGCGCACGTCTACCAGCTCATAGAGAGCATAAAGAAAGCTTTGACCGTTAAGGGGTTCTCGCTCGTTGAAGTTATCTCGCAGTGCCCGGTCCAGTTCGGAAGGAGGAACCAGATGAAGGAGCCCGCTGAAATGCTCCGCTGGTTCCTCAAGAACAGCGTGCCGGTGAGCAAGGCTAAGAACATGAGCGAAGAAGAGCTTAAGGGCAAGTTTGTAATAGGCGAGTTCGTCAACAGGGAGAGGCCGGAGTTCGTCACGGAGCTTAACAGGCTGGTTGATGAAGTCCAGGAGCACTTCGGGCTTAAGGGTGAATGAGATGGGGCTGTACGACCTCGTGGGCAGGAGAATCAGAGAAGCCTTCGGAGAGAGGGTCGAGGAAGTCATAATCTTCGGCTCAAGGGTTAGGGGAGATTTCAGGCCCGACAGCGACCTTGGCGTTCTCCTCGTGCTGAGGGACGGGATAAAGCCAGAGGACTGGGACGGGATTGGGGAGCTGAGCGCCGAGCTGACCCTTAAACTCGGAGTGTCAGTCATGATAGTGCCCCACGGGCCAAGGGAAGACAGCCTTTATACCACCGCGAAGACGGAGGGTTTAGCCGTATGAACGAGATAGATGCCCTCATTCGGAAAGCGGAGGAATGGCTCCAGGCCAGCGGGGAACTCCTTGAGAAGGGACACTACATGTTTTACTGCGCAAGGGCTCTCCTGCTCTCGAAGGGAATTGTGCCGAAAAGCCACGCTGGTGTTCATGCCCAGCTCGGAAAGGAGTTCGTAAAAACGGGAGAGCTGCCACCTAAGCTGTACACCGGCTACTCTAAGGCCCCCAACATGCGCCGCACGGCGGACTACGATGCTTTTGTGGAACACAGCGAAAGTGAAGCCCACGAGGTCGTTGAGTACGCACGGGAATTTTTGAAGTTCACGAAGTCTTATCTGGAGGGATTGAGGAATGCAGATTAGGTTCGCCGGTATAGGTGGCCAGGGCGTTGTCCTGGCCGGTTTAATCCTCGGGGAGGCGGCTGCGATAGAGGGCCTCAACGTTCTCCAGGCCCAGGACTACAGTTCTGCCAGCAGGGGAGGCCATTCCATAGCCGATGTTATAATCTCTAAGGAGCCGATTTACGACGTGATTGTGACTAAGGCGGACGTTCTCGTGGCTTTAGCCCAGCTCGGCTACAACACCGTTAAGGACTCCCTCAGGGAGGGAGGCCTGCTCATCGTTGACACAGACCTCGTGAAGCCCGACAGAGATTACATAGGCGCACCCTTCACGAGACTAGCTGAGGAAACAACAGGACTGGCTTTGACAGTCAACATGGTGGCCCTGGGCTACCTTGTGGCCAGGAGTGGCATCGTGAAGAGGGAAAACGTCGAGGAAGCAATCAGGAGGCACGTTCCAAAGGGAACCGAGGAGATAAACATCAGGGCTTTTAGAGCAGGGTTTGAGGAGGGGTTGAAATGAGATACCCCTTTGTCGTTGGAAGGTCAGACTTCATTCAAGGAGACGAAGCCATAGCGAGGGCGGCCATTCTGGCCGGCTGCAGGTTTTACGCCGGCTACCCAATTACACCGGCGAGCGAGATATTCGAGGCGATGGCCCTCTACATGCCGCTCGTTAACGGTGTAAGCATACAGATGGAGGACGAGATAGCGAGCTTAGCCGCGATAATAGGTGCCTCCTGGGCAGGGGCGAAGGCTATGACAGCAACGAGCGGCCCGGGCTTTTCTTTGATGCAGGAAAACATAGGCTACGCCATAATGACTGAAACGCCGATAGTAATCGTTAACGTCCAGCGCGGGGGCCCGAGCACCGGCCAGCCAACGCTCGCGGCACAGGGCGACATAATGCAGGCCATCTGGGGAACGCACGGCGACCACAGTCTCATAGTGCTCTCCCCGTCCACGGTCCAGGAGGCCTTTGACTTCACGATAAGGGCCTTCAACCTCGCGGAGAAGTACAGGACGCCCGTCATTCTGCTCACGGATGGTGAGATAGCCCACATGCGCGAGCGCGTTTACATACCAAACCCGGAGGAGATTGAAATCGTTAACAGAAAGCTCCCGGCAAACGAGGAAGAGGCCAAGCTTCCCTTCGGAGACCCGCACGGCGATGGCGTCCCACCGATGCCGATATTCGGCAAGGGCTACCGGACGTACGTTACAGGCCTGACCCACGATGAGCACGGCCATCCAAAGACCGTCGAGCCAGAAGTCCACGAGAGGCTCATCAGGAGGATCATAGACAAGCTGGAGCGCAACAAGGCCGATATCATCACATACGAAACCTTTGGGCTTGAGGATGCCGAGATAGCGATAGTTGCAACGGGAATAGTTTCGCGCTCGGCCATGAGCGCCGTCAAGATGCTCCGCGAAAGGGGAGTTAAGGCGGGATTTCTCAAGCTCAACACGATATGGCCCTTCGACTTTGAGATGGTTGAAAAGCTGGCGGAGCGGGTTAGGAAGATCTACGTTCCCGAGATGAACATGGGGCAGCTCTACCACCTCGTCAGGGAAGGGGCCAACGGTAAGGCCGAGGTGGAGCTGATAAGCAAGATAGGCGGAGAGGTTCACACACCGATGGAGATCATCGAAAGGGTGGTGAGATGATGTACCTGAAGTCCTCCTACGAGATCCGCGACAAATACCTCAGGAAGGACATGCTTCCGACGATATTCTGTCCTGGCTGTGGGATAGGCAGTGTTCTCCAGTTCACGCTCAGGGCGATAGACGACCTCGGCCTAAACCAGGACGAGATAGTCTGGGTGAGCGGTATAGGCTGTTCATCCCGCGTTCCCGGCTTTGTGAACTTCGATGGCTTACACACGACCCACGGGAGGGCTCTGGCCTTCGCCACGGGGATAAAGCTTACAAACCCTGACCTCAAGATAATCGCCTTCATGGGCGACGGCGATGCCGCTGCGATAGGTGGCAACCACTTTATCCACGCCATAAGGAGGAACCTCGACATCACGGTTATACTCATCAACAACTTCACCTACGGAATGACCGGTGGCCAGGTTGCGCCAACAACACCCAAGGGCTTGAAGGGAACGACAGCTCCCTACGGCCAGTTTGAGAACCCCTTCGACATCGCCCAACTCGCCGTTGCCTCCGGGGCGAACTACGTGGCCAGGTGGACGGTCTTCAACTACCTCCAGGGCATCAACAGCATAAAGAAGGCCCTTCAGAAGGAAGGCTTCACGCTGGTGGAGTTCCTCTCTCCCTGTCCAATAGGCTTCGGAAGGAGGAACAGGATGAAGACTTCGCCCGAGCTTATCCGCTGGTACCAGGAGATAACGGTTCCGCTCGCGAAGGCCAAGAACATGAAGCCGGAGGAGCTCGAGAGCAAGATAGTCATAGGTGAATTCGTTGACAGGGACAGGCCGGGCCTCGTGAGGGAATACCGGGAGTACATAAAGCGCGCCAAGAAGATGATGGGGTGGGAGGAATGAGGAAGGAAATCCTCTTCAGCGGCTTTGGAGGTCAGGGTGTCATCCTGGCGAGCGTCATCCTCGGAAGGGCCGCGGCCGTTTACGAGAACCTTTATGCGGTCCAGACCCAGAGCTACGGGCCGGAGTCGAGGGGCGGGGCCAGCAGGGCGGAGGTTATCATCAGCGACGAGCCGATAGACTACCCAAAGGTCATAGCTCCTGACTGCGCGGTCTTCTTTTCGCAGGAGGCCTACAGCAGGTACCTCCAAACTGTCAAGCCGGGTGCAAAGGTGATAATCGAGAGGGACCTCGTGCCGCACAGGGATTTTGAGTTCGAGAAGAAGCTCAACGTCATAGCCCTGCCCCTGACGGAGATAGCCGAGGAGACCACCGGCCTGAGCCTCACCATGAACATCCTGGCCCTCGGAATTCTCACGGCCTGGACTGGGGTAGTGGGCAGGGAAGCCATAGAGAAGGCAGTCTTCGACACGATTCCAAAAGGCACGGAGGAGATAAACCTCAGAGCCCTCAGGAAGGGCTTTGAGCTGGCCGAAAAGTTCAAACCCTAGCTTTGATGGCTTTCCATTCTTCCCTTGACTCTTCAGGCAAACGTTTTCGCCCGTGAACTGGGCTTTGTTCTCGGTGATTTCAAGAAACCCTTAAAAGACTCCCCGGGAAGCTGGTAGCATGAGGCCTGAAGACGAGAAGTTCATGCGCCTTGCCCTCGAGCTGGCTAAAAGGGGAGAGGGCTGGGTGAACTCAAACCCGATGGTCGGGGCGGTGATAGTCAAGGACGGCGAGGTAATCGGCGTCGGCTGGCACAGAAAGTTCGGCGAGAAGCACGCGGAAGTCAACGCCATAGAGGACGCCAAAGCCAAAGGCCACGACGTTAAAGGCGCCACCATGTACGTAACCCTTGAGCCCTGCTCCCACTGGGGGAAGCAACCGCCCTGCGCCGACCGGATAATAGCAGAGGGCTTTAAGCGGGTCGTCGTTGCGATGAAGGACCCGAACCCCCTCGTGGCCGGGAGGGGGATAGAGAAGATGAGAGAAGCCGGGATAAAGGTTGAAGTCGGTCTCCTCGAAGAGGAAGCCAGAAAGCTCAACGAGATCTTCATCAAGTACATAACGGCGAAGATGCCCTTTGTCTCGATCAAGCTCGCCCTGACCCTGGACGGGTTCATAGCGACAGAGAGCGGCTCCTCCCAGTGGATAACCGGTGAAAAGGCCCGGGAGAGGGTTCAGGAGCTGAGGAGAAGGCACATGGCGATAATGGTGGGCTCAGGGACTGTCTTAGCCGATAATCCAAGGCTCAACTGCAGGCTTGAGAACTGCCCGCCGAAGGTCAAGGTGATCCTCGACCGCTCCGGCAAAGTGGCGGAAGAGGTGAGGAAGGGAAGGAATTTCAGGCTCTTCGAAGACGGTAGAGTGATCTTCTTCACGGAGAGGCCTGAGAAGTTCGAGGGGATAGCTGAGGCCTACCCGATAACAGGGCCAGAAGAAATGCTGAGGAAGCTCGGAGAACTTGGCATAGACAGCGTCCTAATAGAAGGCGGCAGAATAGCCTGCCAGTTTTTAAGCTACGCCGACAAGTTCTACCTCTTCTATGGGCCAAAGCTCTTCGGCAGAGGGATTAAGCCCTTCGAGTGCCTGAAGGTTGAGGACGCGAACGGGGCACCGGTTTTGAGGATAGAGTCAGTGGAAAAGCTCGGGGAGAGCTTTTTGGTCACGGCTTATCCGGGTGGTGAGGATGTTCAGCGGGATAGTTGAGGCAATCGGGAAGGCCCGCTACTCTGCAGGAAAACTCCACGTGGAGGTCCCCTTTGAGGTTAGACCAGGTGATAGTGTGGCAGTGAACGGCGCCTGCCTTACAGTTGTGGACTTCGACGGGAAAGAAGCTACCTTCGACATTGGCGAGGAGACCCTTGCGAGGACGAACCTGAGGGAGGCGAGGGTGGTGAACCTCGAGAGGGCCATGCCGGCCAGCGGCCGCTTTAACGGACACATAGTGACCGGCCACGTTGATTGCACAGTAAGGTTCATAGCGAAGAGGACGAGCGGGAACACGACGTGGATGGCCTTCGAGATGCCGCCCGAAAGGTGGGGCGTCGCCGAGAAGGGTTCCATAGCTTTGAACGGCGTCTCTCTAACCGTTGCGAGGGTCGAAGAGAGCCGCTTCTGGATCCAGGTGATCCCCTACACGCTGGAAAAGACTAACCTCGGCCTCCTGAGGCCCGGAGAGAGGGTTAACTACGAGATTGACGTCATAGCGAGGTACGTTAAGGAAATCATCGCGAACAGTAAGTGGAGTAGAGAGGCTCGATTACACGGGCTATTCGGCTGAAGTCCTCGTGTGTTCCCTGAAGGACCAGACGGTAAAGGTTGAAGCCGATGTGCCGGAGTGGATCGACTCGAACGCTGCGTTCTACATTACCTATTCCCACCTGGACTACCTTGGGCTCCTCTGGGAGGAGATAAAACGAAGTGGCGAAGGGTGTCGCAAACGTCTCCCTGCAGACGGGTGTGCCTGTCATCTTTTCATAACTGTCGAGGATGAGCTCCAGGGCCTGGACAGGGCGGGGATAGGGTCAGATGCATAAAGCCCAGAGCGCCGGGTCGATGGGTTGAAGTAGTTTCTTTTGCCTCATTCCTTTCCGCAGATCACGCCCTTCCCCTCGCACCTATCAACCTCGAGCTGAACCGTTACGTGGGTTATCCCGTACTTCCTCAGCCTTTCCTCGACCTCGTCTACTATGGCCTGGCCCGCGCTTACCGGCATGTCGTCAACCTCAACGTGGCACTCGAAGTGGATTTCCTTCTCTCCGATCCTCCAGGCGTGGAAGTGGTGGGCGTTTCTCACCCCGGGTATTGACTCTACCTCCCTTTTTATCGCCCCGAGGTCGAGCTCCGGGGAGGCCTCCATAAGGACTTCAACGCTTCCCCTCAGTATTTCATAGCCCTCCCTCAGGATGTAGAGTGAAATCAAGACCGTAACGAGCGGGTCAACCCAGGTGAGGTTCCATTTGATTATGAGGACTCCACCGATGACCACTGCCACAGAAGATAGCGTGTCGCCCATGAGGTGCAGATAGGCGGAGCGGACGTTCATGCTCTCGTGGGCGTGGCCGTGGAGGAGGAGAACGGAGATTACGTTGGCGGCAAGGCCTGTTAAGGCAACCGCCAGCATCAGCGGCCCCCCTATCGGCTTGGGGTATTTGAAGCGCCCGTAAGCCTCAACAAGGAGGAAGAGGGAAACCCCAACGAGGACGGCGGAGTTTACGAAGGCAACCAGGATTTCGGCTCGCCTATAGCCAAAGGTGTACTTCTCGTTGGCCTTTCTCTCCCCTATTTTTATCGCGAAATAGCTCGCGAGGATGCTCATCGCATCGCTGAAGTTGTGGAGGGAATCGCTGAGGAGGGAGAGGCTTCCCGAGAGGATTCCGCCGATTACTTCGGCAATCGTGATGACCAGGTTAAGGATTATCGAGAAGGCCATCCTTCCCTTAAGCTCGCCGTGGTTGTGATGGCCCATTCTCTACCACCATGTTTCGGTGAGGTGAAAGGACTTAAAAATGTTTTGAACGTTAAGATTGAAATCTCAACGAAGCCCCCGCAGGGCGTCCCTCACTTTCATTGGGGTATCAAGGATGACCATCTTAACCCCCGCTGAGTCCAGGATAATCCTGCCTTTCGGGCAGTCTGTTCTCGATATTATAGCTCTGACGCCGAGGTTTACCAGGAAGAGGACAACTTTGGGGCCTGCGCCAGAAGGCTCCCGCCTGTAGGGGTTCTCGATGACTTTAACATCCCTTACAGCTCCGCCCTCGACCTCAACAAGCGTAAAGGTTTCAGCCCTAACGAGGCTCTCGTGAACCTCATCATCGAGGCCACCTTTGAACGTGGGAACCGCGACCAGCGTTTTCACCACCGGGTGAGATTGAATGAAAGCATTTTTAAGTTTGCCTCCAAAGGTTTCCGGTGGTGTTATGGAGAGGCTTGAATATAAAGCCGAGCTTGAGTGGGACGGAAACGTTGGGAGCACAGCTAAGGTAAGGGAGTTCACCTTCAAAATTGACACCAACACCGACGGCCGCAACAGCGGGCCCAATCCCACCGAATACCTCCTCTCTGCCATAGGGGGCTGTCTAACCGTAAACTGGGGGAGGCTCATCAGGAAGATGCGTTTAAACGTTGATGGCTTCAAGGTCGAGGTCCGGGGCTGGAGGAACCTCGAGGAACCCCAGCTGAGGGAGATAACTTATAAAATCACCGTTATCACGAGGGAGCCGGAGGAGAAGATACTCCGCGTGAAGAAGCTCGCCGAGAAGTATGGAACTGTCTTCAACACAGTCGGAGCGGAGAAAATAAATGGGGAAGTCGAGATAGTCAGGCCTAAGTGAACCTCTTTTCCAGCACCCTCCTGTGAACCGTCCCCCTACGAAAAAGAAGGCCACGCCGAAGAGGATTAGCATTCCAAGGTCGATCCAGAGCGGAAGGTAACCTTTTCCGAGCGAGTGCCTTAGGGCATCGACGTAGTAGGTCAGCGGTGAGACGTAGGAGACGAGCCTTCCATAGGGAGGAAGGCTCTCCAGCGGGACGAATATGCCGCTTATGAAGAGGAGCGAGAACTTCACGAGCGAGGTCAGCATCATCACATCTGCCGGAACGTCGGGTGGCGGATAAGACGAGAGGAACACCGTCATCGCCGAGAAGGTCCCATCGTGGGGCCAACGGCGGTCGAAGTAAAGAAGGCGGTCATGGCGGTTAGGCCCACGAAAAGCTGCTCCCCGGAGAGGTTCCTGCCGATGAGGAAAGCTGGGAAGAGGAAGAAAGGAAAGATAAGGCCCATTATCACTACAGGCCCCTTGAGATAGAAGATGAGCATATCCTTCTTGGCTATCGCGAAGGAGCGCTTTAGCTGCTCAATCATTTTTACCACCCACAAGCTCCATGAAAACGTCCTCCAGAGAGGGCGAGAGTGTTCTGAGGGGTTAAACTGCATCGGCTCGAAGCTTACCTCAACTGAAACGTGCCCCTTAACGAGCTGCTTGAGCTTCTCCGGAGTGTCCATCGCTATGAGCTTCCCCCTCCCTGATTATGCCAATTCTCTTCCATAGCTCGCTCTCATTCATGTTGTGGGTTGTTAAGGATATCGTCTTTCCAGCTTTCTTCTCCTCTCTGATTACGTCCTTTATGAGGCGCGCGCTTATGACGTCGAGGCCGCTCGTAGGCTCGTCGAGGAAGTACAGCTCAGGGTCGGCAATCATGGCCATCGCAATGATTAATCGCTGTCTCATTCCCTTTGAAAACCCCTGACCTTAATGTTCCGCTTTTCGTAGAGGTCGAAGGTCCTGAGGAGCTTAAGTGAGCGCTTTTCTATTTCTGCCTTCGACATCCCGTAAAGCTCGCCCATCAGGCGAAGGTTCTGCATGGCCATTAAATCAACGTAAGGGTTAGCCATCTCGGGGACGATGTCTATCTTTCCCTCGCCTTTATCTTTCCCGCTCGTTGAGCATGTCATAGCCGAGAACCCTTATCTCCCCGGCGTTCGGCTTTAAAACTCCCGTGAGCATCCTTATTGTGGTTGTCTTGCCAGCGCCGTTAGGACCGAGGAAGCCAAAAACTTCGCCGGACTTAACGGAGAAGCTTATTCCTTTAACGGCCTGAAACGAGCCGTAGTACTTCACAAGGCCTGAGACCTCAATCGCATTCATCCTTCACACCAAGGTGAAAACATCTTCAACGATTAAAAGGCTTTCCTCCTTGAATTTTCAGGTTGATTTCCATTTTCGTCATCCTTTGGAGATGTAAAGCCCGTCAGGAATACAGCGAGCCCCATCAGGAAAGCTACAAGGTTGGGAGGACGAGCTGTTTCTCCTGCCCGCTGAGGTGCTGGGGGCTTGTCAACTACGAGGGGGAGATGCTTCCCATAAACCTCTGTCGGGGGACCTTCCCGGCCGCAACCTTCACGCTGAAGTTAGAAGATCCGGAGCTGGCCTGGAGGATATACAGGAAGTGCCAGAGCGAAGGCCTTGACATGATGGGCACTGTGGCAGTTGTGGCCTGCGCGTCGAGGCTCGGAAAGGTAAAGCTCGGAAGTGAAGAAATCATCAACTTCATCGAGACGATCGTGAAGCAGGAGGGGGAAGGTGATATTTTCGCGGAAGGGGTCAAGAAGGCGAGCGAGCAATTTGGAGTTCCAACTGTTTATGTCAAAGGCGGAATGGAGTCATGGAGCAGCAACGTAAGGCCGTTCGTTGGCTCTGCTTTAATTTCGGCGGTTGCCGACTCAGGCAGCGTTAACAGGGCGCTCTATGCCTTCCCGGAGTTCCAATACTATGCCAAAAAAAGAGGCCGAGAAGATGGCCACCATGTTCGTCAGGGACGTGGAAGCGGCCTATCCATGGAGCTATTCGGAAAGCAAGGTCCGCCCCGCAGTCCTCTGGGAGAACCTGCATATAATAGCAGACTCCCTCGCCGTCTGTGTCATAGCGCTCCTAACGACTCCACTTAAGCTCTGGGCCGGGGCGTATAAAGCTGTAACCGGGGAAGGAATAAGCGAAGAAGAGCTCATGAGAACCGCTGAGAGGATAAGGACGTTTGAGGGGCTCTTCACCCTCAAGTACGGAAACGGGAAGGACGATTTATCTCCGAGGCTCTTCGAGGGCGAAGTTAAGCTCGACAGGGAAAAACTGGAGGAAATGAAAAGGGTTTATTATTCGCTTAGGGGGATGGGATGAGAACGGCGTCCCAACACGGGAAACCCTTGAAAAGCTCGGTTTGGGTGATTTAGCATGAGGCACGTTGTTATAGGCGCCGGTGGGCAGAAACAGCCACCGCCGAGACCATAAGGGCGAACTCCGAGGATGAAATTTACTAAACAGAGAGAAGACCCCTGTCTTACTACATAGAGGGAACCGTGAGGCGGGAGAACCTCTTCATCTGGAACTGGCACTTCGTCCAGGCTGAATGGGGCGCAGCTCGTCGGTAAGTATGCGCTCCAGTATGCTGGGGCGATCGAGTACCTCGCTAGGACGAGAAGGGAGGTAAAGATAGATTCCATGAGCGACACGAAGTCTTTCGTGAAAGAAGTCTGGGAAAAGGTAAAGGCCGAGGCTTAGTTGAAGGAGACCGTCTTGAATGAGACTTTGTCAAGTTCATCTTTTCTTCCCATAGTATATGTTAAGAGCGCCTCTGATGGCTCTTTTCAATATAAAGCCGTGCCTCTCAACGATGTCTTCCAGGAGAACCTTCGGTCTCAGATAGAAGGAGAGATAAGCCTTCCTCAGCATTTTGGCTATACCAGCCGGAGTGAAGTACTTCAGCTTCATCACGGGGTCTACGGTGGTATACTTCTTCCAGTTCCTGGTCAGAAGCAGGTTGTTTTGAAGTGCATAGGCCCAGAGCCGTGTTCCAGGGTAGGGTGTCGCTATAGTAAACTGGGCAAAGTTTACTCCAACTTTTTTGGCAAACTTTATGGTAGTCTCGACTTCTTCCCGTGTTTCATCAGGGAAACCGATTATAAATGACCCAAGTGCCATCAGCCCTGCCTTTTTGGCGGTTTTAACGGCGTCAATTGACTGTTCCGGTGTGATACCTTTTCCTATGAAGTCCAGTATCCTCTGGTTTCCTGACTCTATTCCAAAGTAGACGGTGTGGCAGCCCCCTGCTTTTATCGCCTTCGCTACCTTTTCGTTGAAAGTGTTTACTCTTGAAGATGCAGTCCACGTTATGTCAAGTCCTTCTTCTTTTATTTTTTCCGCTATCTTAATTGCTCTGACCTTGTTGAGAGTGAAGGTATCGTCAAGGAACTCTATCTCTCTCCTGCCATACTCGTAGCGGAGTATCGAAAGTTCCTCAATGACCCGCTCCACACTATGGCCACGCCACCTCTTGCCAAATTGGAGAGAGGAGGAGCAGAAGGCGCAGTTGAAGGGACAACCCCTGCTCGTCATTATGGTTCCAAACGGTGTCCCATCGGCGACGTACTTATCCATTGGGAGAAGGTCGTATGACGGTATTGGGATCTCGTCCACGTTCTGTATTAGTGGTCTGGGAGGTTCGTTCCGTATTTTGCCGTTTTCCTGGTAGGAGAGCCCAAGAATACCCTCTAGCGGACGATCTTTGTCAAGGGCATCGACGAGCTCCTTGAAGGTTAGCTCCCCTTCTCCCCTCACAACGGCATCTATGCACGGGCACTCCCTCATCGTTAGCTCCGGCGTAAAGGTAACGTGGGGACCACCTATTACGACGAAAACGTTTTCGTTGAGATTTTTGGCTATTTTTGCGACTGCGTAAGCGTCATATATTGCGGAAGTCGTGGCAGTTATCCCTACCATGTCTGGGTCGTAGCGTTTTATTATCTTCATAACATCCTCAAACGTCAGCTCCTCTGCTATTCCGTCGATTATCCTGACGTCATGTTCCTCGCGAACCATCGAGGCAAGGTATGCGAGACCCAGAGGTGGCCCGGTGGTGCCCACGACCCTTTTTATTGCACTGTCAGTGGGAGGGAGCATCAAAAGGATCCTCAACTTCGAGACCCCCCTTTAATGTACAAAAGGGCAAAGAAGTTTAGGCGTTTACTCAGAAACGGCCTCCTCATCCTTGATTTTGCACTTCCACATTCCCGCTATCTTCCTCCAGGCCTTGACGTAGCTAACGAGGAAGGGTATCTGGGCGATTGGTGTCAGTGCGGGAGCGATTGCCATGAGACCTGTTCCTGCCGCTAAAGCGATTGCCATGGCAGTCCCCTCGTTCTTTCCGACGGAGGTGAAGGTTACCGCCATATGATCCTTATAGGGTATTCCCGCAGCTTTGTCGACGAAGGTCATGAAGAGGAGGGCGATGGCATAGTAGAGGACCAGCGGTATCAACGCCAGTCCAACGATGCCCGGCTTGCTGGCTATGAGCTTCGCCTTCTCCATGAAGATGAGGAAGACGATGGTGTACATGCCGAGGAGAGAAATAGCTGGAAACGCTGGCTTAATCCTGAGGAAGCCCTCTGGGCCGAGCTTTCTCATGAGGTACACCCTCGTGAGGACGCCGAGTATCATTGGCGTTATGACGACGGTGAGGATGGTCTTGATGAGGAGCCAGACGGAGATTGAGACATGGTAGCTCGAAGCAAAGATCTTGAGCCACCCTGGAACCGTGACGATAGCCAATGTAAAGCTGAGTGCAACGACTATCGTTGCAAGCTCTATGTTGCCCCTGCTGAGGCCGGTGTAGGCTATGCTCATCGAGGAGCAGGGGACAACAGTAGCCAAGAGAAGTCCGAGGGCAAGCTGGTGGTCAAGCGGGTGGAACAGCTCGGTTAGCCAGATGGCACTGTACATAATGAGCGGCGAAATTATCAGTCCCATCGTGAGGGCTATAGCCAACTGCTTCCCGAGCTTAGCACTGTTCTTAAGCCCACTGAGGTTTAGGTTGATCATCATCGGGTATATCATGCTAATGACCACAAGCATATTGAGGTTCTTGAGTGTCCCCTCGTATTTTTTGACGTCGAAGTGGTTCCCCACATAGAAGCCCGCTATCATAGCAAGCGTGACGTAAACAGGGAGGTACTTATCGAGATGGTTCTTAAGCTTCAGCCAGTTCATTCCTCATCACCCTTACTTGGCTTTAGGAGCAGAACGGGCCTGAGGGTCGTCTTTACCACACGCATAGCCGTTGAACCGAGGAGCTCTTTCGAGAAACCGAGCTTTCCGTGGGTGGGGAGAATTATGAGAGAGACGTCCTCTTCTTCGGCAACTTTAACTATCTCCTCCCACGGGAAGCCGAAGCGAACGATGGGCTTGACCTTATCTGTCTTAAAAGCCTTCTTGACGTCTTCTATCTTTGCCTGAAGCTTTTCCATGGTCTTCTCTTCCAGTTTCTTCTTTATCTCCTCAAGCTCGAGTTCCTCTTTCTCATAAAGGAGTGAGTAACCGTTCGTGAGCTCCTCAAGAACCCCCTCGTCAATGACGTGGAGCAGGACGACCTCACCCACCGGAACATCGTTCCTCTCTTCAAACTGCTTCACGGCCCTGTGCGAGCCTTCGCTGAAATCCGTGGGGAAGAGCACCTTTCTGAACATGGTACATCACCTGTTAGGTTTTTCATCTCAACCTTTGTTCACTTGATTTGGAGTGCCTGACCATTTTTAAACCTTTTTGGGTCAAATTTGGGTAAAAATGGGGGTTAAAGACTATCCTGGAGTGGGAACAAAGGTAGGACTAAAGAGTGAACAGGCTCTTCCGCCCTATTATCTCCTCCCTGCTCTTTCCGGCCTTTAAGTCCTCGATGAGCTTCAGGACGCGCCTCTTTATCTCGTCCCTGACCTCGCGGTACTTCTCGATGGATTTACCGTAGGGATCCTCAAGCCCCCAATCCCAGGTCTTCTCTGGGGGAGCGTAGGGGCACTTATCGAGGCAGCCCATCGTTATCACGAGGTAAGCCTTATCGGCCATCTCCTGAGTGTAAAGCTTTGGTTTTTGCCCTTCGAGGGGGATACCGATTTCCTCCATGACCTCTCTCGCGAGCGGATCTATATCTTCCGCTGGCTCGGTTCCGGCACTCATTGCCTTAAAGCGCGGGTCGTCATTGAAGTAATTGAAGAAGGCCTCTGCCATCTGACTTCTGGCAGAGTTCTTGACGCAGACAAAAAGGACAAGCTTCTCCTCCATTCCAACCACCGTAGGGACTCGGAGACGGCCTTTAAATCCCTTGCCGCAATAGTCTATATAGCACCGGGTAAGTAGTGCCAGATGCCCATTAGAGGAAAGTTCCTCCACTGCGAGACATTGGCTGCCTTCCATAGAAAAAATAAAAGGCTCACGCGAGCCGGACGAATCCCACTACGCGGCCGTCCTTGACGAGCTGAACCTTTGTTCCCCACTTCCCGAACCAGTAGGCGCCAACCTCAAGCCCTTTGGGGTCTAGGTCTTCCCAGAGCTCTCCGACTACCTGGTCTTCAACGACGAGGGGAACATGGAGAACTCCCCTCGGGTTCCTCCAGGCGTTGCCCTTGCTCGCCTTCTCAAGCAGTTCCTTTGTTTTTGCCTTTATCTCTTCCTTACCCTCCTCCATGGTGTAGCCAAACCTTCCAACTTTCCACTTCCATCCGGGAACACCGAACGGCATCTCAACCACCTCCATTTTTCAGTCCTCTAAACAACGAAAGGTTCAGAGGGCGGAGGCTTTTGTTCCGCCCCTCAGGAACTTCACTACCAAAGCCAGCAGGAAGGCGAGAGCCCCAAGGGCCACGGTGCCCACGCTGAGGGCGTAAAGTCCCTCTGAGACCTGTCCAGCACTTGCTACTATCTTCGTGAGAACCTCAATGAATGCCAGACCGAGTATGGCAAGGATCGTGTAGCGGACGTAATTTGGCTTCACCCTGTGCATCAGGAAGACCCCGGTTATTCCGCCGAGGAAGCCAGCAGTGACGACCCCTATCAGGGTGCCAGTCTCTATTGGAACGGAGGGGAGCATGATGTAATAGGTCAGCAGTGCCGTCGTGGAAACGCCGAGTGCCGTTGCGGCCGTGTTGGCCGATATCTTCTTGGGGTTGTCAAAGAGGTACGCGAAGGCTATTAGGGCTATCGGTGCGGCGTCCATGCCTATCAGCCCTGCGATGAACCCTTCCAAAGCTCCAAGGGCCGCAGTGGTAACCTCTGCCCTTTCCCCTTTGATGTTCCGCGGGAAGAGCATCCTGTAGAGTGCAAAGAGCAGGAAGAGGTCGAAAGCAACGAGGACGAGCACTCTGGGAATCTTCAGGTTTATGTAGGCCCCAACCGGGACGAAGAAGATGGCCGGTAGCAGGATCATCGCAACCTTTCTCCACTCAACCAGGCCCCTCCTTGAATTCATTGCCGTTGCGACGGTAAGCTCCGCCGTGTTCTGGCCGAGGCCAAGGAACATTGCCGCGTGGACGCTCAATCCGAGGGTTATATAGTTGGGTATGAGTACTCCAGCTGCACCCATCCCGGCTATTGCGAAGAGGCTCGCGAGGATGTAAGTGAGTATCGCAATACCTATCATGGTTTTCACCTCCGCAGTTTCTTCACTTTGTAATATCGCAAAAGTGTTTATAAAGTTTTCTATAATATTATAGCTTCTGGCC
Source organism: Thermococcus waiotapuensis (assembly GCF_055384795.1). Taxonomy (NCBI): domain Archaea; kingdom Methanobacteriati; phylum Methanobacteriota; class Thermococci; order Thermococcales; family Thermococcaceae; genus Thermococcus; species Thermococcus waiotapuensis. The sequence goes on from NZ_AP042429.1 coordinate 705,741, forward strand.
AGAAGGAGCGGTAAAATTATAAAGGCTGGCGCGAAAAAGAAATAGGTGATGCTATGCCGAAGTGGATGATGGAAGAAATGGGTAACCTGAGGGCCCTCATGATGACGCTCAAACCCCTCCTGGTGGAGCCCAGGAGAAGCATAATCAAAATCCTGAGCGAAGGCGTGAAGGGCACGAACGAGATATACGGGACTCTGAAAGGGTTTGGCTTTGAAATGCCGCGTTCGACGCTTTACTACCACTTATCTGCCCTCGAAGACGCCGGAATAATCGAGGTAGCAGGCTACCGCGAGGAGGGCGGCGGCGCCCCCGAAAAGCTCTGGAAGCTGAAGGTCAGAAAAATTGGAATAGACCTCGTTACCGGGGAAGTTTTCAAGGAATGAGCGTGCATATGCACAAAGTTTATATTTGAAAAGATATTCATGGATGCGGTGGTGGAAATGAGGATCGCAATCCCGGCTGAAGATGGTGGAGGGCTTGAGAGCAACGTCAGCGGCCACTTTGGAAGGGCCAAATACTTCGTTTTCGTGGATGTGGAGGACAAAGAGATTAAGGGCTATGAAGTTGTCGAGGTTCCCTTCGAGGAGCACGGGCCAGGGGATCTGCCCCGCTTCGTGAAGGAGCACGGCGGGGAGGTTGTTCTCGCCTACGGCATGGGTCAGAGGGCGATAGCCTTCTTCAACGACCTTGGTATAGGGGTCGTCACCGGCGCCTACGGGCCGATTAAGGACGTCGTTAAGGCCTTCATCGAGCAGGTTCTCGAAGTCGACCCGTACTGGAGGGAGAAGATAGAGGGAGAGAAGGAGCACAGAGGGGAATGCGAAAAGCACTGAGCTCTTTTTTTGCAACAGGTTAAGAAACACTTAAAAATTTCCGTATGCCCGCTCTTTCTGGTGAGGTCGGATGAAAGTGAGCGTCAAGGACTTCTTGGTGATCTCTCAGAGGCCCTGGTGTACCTCAACGCTGTGGTGTTCTTCCTCCTCCTTATCCCCTGGCTCCTCAGGTGGGTGAAGTACCCCGAAGATGCCAAGAATGACCTGTATCATCCCGTAACATCCCACTTCTACGGGACGATGCCGATAGCGATGGTCATAGTGGCCATGAACCTCGCCATGGCTGGCCATACAGGGATAGCCTTTCCCCTCTGGCTGATAGGATCCCTCCTCGTCATGGCCTTCGCGTTCTTCATTCCCTACCTGTTCTTCGTCGGTGAAGGAGTTGACATAAAGACGATAACGCCCGCGTGGTTCATTCCCCCCGTGGGTCTCATGGTGCTCCCCTTAACGGCGACACCTTTCGTTCCCCTCTCTGATCAGTGGAAAGGGGCATTCATAGCGCTCAATTACTTCGGCTTCGGGGCGGGCTTCTTCCTCTATCTGGCGCTCTTCGCCATAGTCATGGGACGCTTCATAACCCACGAGCTGATGCCGCCCATGATGGCGCCCTCGGTCTGGATAAACCTCGGCCCTCTCGGGGCGGGGGCAGTTGCGCTGTTGAACCTCTCAAAGATGCTCCCGGTTGGAATCGAAGCCCTCAAGGTTTTTGCCTTCTTCCTCTGGGGCTTTGGCACGTGGTGGCTGGTCATGGCGGTGCTAATAACCCTGCACTACCTCAGAAACCTTCACCTGCCCTACAGCCTCGCCTGGTGGGCCTTCATCTTCCCGCTCGGAGCCTACGTCAGTGCCACCCACAGCGTCGGCATTGCCTTTGGAATTGATGCCGTAGACTCCTTCGGCTTCGCCGTTTACTGGCTTCTACTTGCGCTGTGGCTTATAACGGGGGTAAAAACGCTGAAGCATACTCTGCTCGGCTGATTTCTTTTTCCCTTTCGTCACTCCTCCAAAAGGCCTTTTATGATGAGCTCGGCCGCTTCCTCCTCGGTTAAGCCCTTCGCCATGAGCTGGACGAGCTGGGCCTCGTTTATCCTGCCTATCGAAGCTTCGTGCGTGAGTTCCGCTTTGTCGTTCCTCACCCTCAGCAGAGGAACCGTCTGGACATCCGCCTCTCCCTTGACAACTTCATGGCATTCCACGTGGCCCCTGGCGTAGTTACCTACCCCATAGGCCTCGTTAACGACGTTTACCCTCGCCCTGTCGAAGGCTATGGCGGTGCTCTTGAGGTTACCCCTGGAGTATGCCCCCTCCAGCATGAGGATTTCCCTTACCTCAACCGAGTCGTCCTTCACTGCCCTGACCTTCGAGGTCAGCTCCGCAACCGCCCTATCGGCGAGCTTAACTGTTACCTCAAGCCTGAGCTCCCTCGCGCGGTGCTTCGTGAGGGTGAACTTCCCGGTGTAGCGGCCGCCGTCCTTGACGTCCACTTCGGTTCTGCTTATCATCCTGACGCCCTCGCCGTGCACGTGCTCGTCGTCGTATACTACGGAGGAGTTCTCACCGACCGTTATCTTCGATATGGCCTCGTGGGTGAAGTCCTTCGCGTAGGGGAATATGCAGTGGGAGGTGAACTTCACCTTCGAGTTCTTTCCAACCTCTACATAGAACTCAACCCTCTGATAGCCCTCGCTTTTGAGGTAGCCGGTACAGAGGTGGATCGGGAAGGGAAGCTCGATGCCATCCGCTATCCTGATATTCGCCCTGACCCCGTTTTCAACCTCCTCACCCTTTATCTCAACCCCGGGGACGTTGTTGAGGCCGATTATTTTGCTTCCGCTTATGATTATGGCCGCTATCCTATCGCCAAAAAGAGACGTGTCAAGGCCCTCGCGCTCGTAGGCATTAAGTAGAGCCTCATACTCCTTCACGCGGTCGACCCTTATCATGGCGACCCCTCCAGGAAGAGGCACCTTCCGCAGGTTTTTCTGTAGTACTCAACGACCTCTCGCGAGAAGCCCTTTTTCACCACTCTGCCGGCACAGACGAAGTAGGCAAAATCCGTTTTTCCAGCTATTTCCTCGTGGTGCGTGATTAGAATAACCGTTGCCCCGGCTTTTTTGAACTCCGAGAGGAGGTTCTCTATCAGCTCGCCGGCCGTTATGTCAAGGCCAGAATCGGGTTCATCGAGTATCGTGTACCTCGGCTTTAAGAGGAGAAGCGAGGCCAGTTCAATCCTTTTCCTTTCTCCACCGCTGAGGGTTTTGTCCATGAGTCTCTCGGCATAGAGTTCGTAGGGGAGGCCGACGAGCTCAAGGGCTTCTTTTATCTCATCCTCCTTGACCTTCAGCTTCCCGCCGAGGGTGAGGTATTCCCTGATCTTTATCCCCTCGTAGCGCGCCGGCTCCTGCCAGGCCATGCTTATTCCAAGTTTTGCCCTTTCCGTGACGTCAAGCCCGGTTATGTCCTTGCCATCGAGGAGAACCTGGCCGGAGGTGGGCTTAAGCTCCCCCATCAAAATTCTGGCCACCGTGGATTTTCCTGCACCGTTGGGGCCGAGTATCGAGTAGCTCATCCCCTCCCTGAAGGTCATATTTATCTCCTGGAGGATCTTCATTCCGTCCCGTGAGTAGTCAACGTTCCTCAGGCACAGCATTTTTATCGAAAAAGTTTCACATGAATTTCTTTTAAGATTTTCTGGGCAGAAGTGTCCAGAACCAGTGGTTGAAAACAAAAACATATGAAAAATGTTTTAAATGAAGTGGTTTTATCGTGCATTGGGGTGATCTGAATGGGAAACGAGGTTGATGTTGAGAAGCTGCCGAAGTTCCTTCCCAGCTGCCACAAAGAGGCTGAACACCTCGACATAATCTTCACGTGCTCCGGAGCGGCCAGTGTGGGAAAAATCGGCCATGAAGTTGGAGTACTGCTCACCAAAGCAGGCCAGGAGGCCCGTCTGTGCTGCACCACCGCCGTAGCCGCCGGCTCTGAAATGCATCTCGACATCGGAAAGCGGGCGAGGAGGGTTATCGTAATCGACGGTTGCCCGATGAAGTGTGCCACAAAGGTAATGGAAAAGGCCGGGATAAAGGTCGATTACAGCTTCACCGTGACGGACTTCGGGATAGCAAAGCAGTCCACCCTTGATATAAACGACGAAGACGTCCTCAAGGTCGCCCTGGAGATCGCCGAAAAAGTCGGGATAAAGTTCAACGTTTAAAGGGCGGGCAGGACAGGAGAGGGGTGTGGGGTACTTTTATCCTTTTTACCCCTTCCGAAAGCGTCTCGGAGTTCTAAGTTCGGGCGTCCTTCTCTCTGAAGGTGATTGCCATGCGGGGTTTCTTAAAAGAAAGGGTTGGAAAACTCCTCCGTCGAAAAGAGACCTCATTCCCGCCCACCAAATCCCGAGTCTCTATGGGGTTATTTCCATGACGTTGTAAGTGGGGCTCATACGGTACTCTTCCTAAGCTCTTTGAGGCACTCTGTCTCCTCTTTCTCCAGTCTTATGACCTTGCTTAAAATGCACTCAAGGGTCTCCAGGTCTTTCAGGATGCTTTCAAGCTTTAAGCGATGCTCTTCTGACTCTGGATCGTCAAGCATAGAGAGGGTCAGCTCTTTGAGGGGCTTAACCTCCTTATCTAGGGTCTCTTTGGGCTGGTGGAGGAACCTTTCGAGAAAGGCTGGAATAGGAGTGAAGTACTTCGTCTTCCCGACTTTTTTAACGTTAACTAAGTAGTCCTTCGTCAGTTTTGAGAGGGCAACTGATATGGAAGAGCGGCTCAAGCCTGTGAGCTTGCTCAGGTCGTTTATGGTTAGGGGGTTCGCCGATAGGAGAAGGTGAGCATAAACTTTGGCATCGGTGTGGGTATAACCCCACCTATTCATCATTCTCTCAACTATTTCCACGAACCTCCTCTTCTCTCTCGCCCTCATATTCTCACACCCTATTCCCTTTGTCAGGGGGTTGGACTCAGTCTATTTAAAATTGCCGCCCTCGGGTGAAGGGCACTTGAATCGTGACTCAAGGCTCGGAAGTGCCTCCAGCAGGCATTCGAGGGATTTAAGGTCCTCCAGAACTGGACCCTCAACCCCGAGTTCCTCAAGGGACTCCAGAGCTGGTTTAACTTCGTGCTTCAGAATATCTTTAGGTTGTTTTAAAAAAAGCTCAAGAAGGCCTGGAACGGCAGAGAACATTTTTTTCCTCCCGTTAACGTACACAGTAATGACGTAAGCGCGGATGAGGTGCGCAAGGGCGGAGGAGACGGTTGACCTGCTTAGTTCCGTTATTCGGACTATCTCCCCGATGGTGAGGGCCCGTGGAGAGATGAGCAGGGCCCCGTAAACCCTGCCCTCGCTGTGGGTGTAGCCCCAGCGAACCATCAATCGCTCTATTGAGGATACAAACGTCTCCTCCGCCCCTGTCGTCATGTTAGCCCCTCCAAGATGGGATAAAAGGACAAAAGCAAACTGGAAATCGAAATGTCAACTCACTCCTTGGCGGTGGCTATGATAGCACCACCGATTAGGGCAATCCATGCACCGATGGTCCAGAAGCCTCCATCGAAGGGCATTGTTATAAGGGCTAGTATGACTATGCTCCAGCCTACCGATTTTGGGCTCCTCTTGTAGTAGTATGCCAGGCCCATTATGAGAAGGCTCAGTATTATCTCAACCCAGCCGACTGTCGTGTAGCTTCCGTAGTGCCACCCGTAGAAGGACTTGTTGGCCAGAACTACTATACCGTCCAGCAGTATCAAGAGAGCACCCAGCAGGGCCGTCCAGAGGCCAGTTTTCGCAGACACCATCTCAGTCACCTCCAGGGTTTTTCATTGCATTGTTGGGCAAAGATTATTTAAACTTTTCGGTTATCTCAGATGTGTCAGTTATAACCAACATAACAAGAACGAAAGATTTATATGTGATTTCCGTCAACTCCCTCACTGGGGATGGAAGTGAGTGCGGGGGAAGGCGTTGAAGCCGAGATTAAAGAATCTGGGGGGAATCAGATCTCAACAGCCCTTACTGCCTTCAAACTCATCCTTGGAAACCCACTGTCAAGGGCATTTCTCAGGCCGATGCTCAAGCGCTACGAGATAAACGGTAGGGAACTGCCCGCCCTCTATTGGGCGCTCAGTGTCTACGCTGGAGAAAGCCTCAATGAGCCCATGATGATACGCTTCCAGGCCGATGTCCTAAAGGTTCTTCTAAAACTCGGCATAAAGCTGGCCCACGGTGATGAAGAGGCTGTTAAAGAGGCTCTCCTAAGGGATCCACACATAAGGCGCGGAATCTGGGTCGTCCTTGAGGGCATAGCAAAGTATGGTGTAACGGTTCCACAGAAGCTCGCCGGGCCCTTCCTCATCGTCTGGAACTTCACGAACATGTGCAACTTCCGGTGTAAGCACTGCTACCAGAGGGCTGACAGGCCCTTGTCAAGCGAGCTGTCCTTTGAGGAGAAGCTGATGCTGGTTGATCAGCTCGACAAAGCTGGAGTCGCGGCGGTAGCACTCAGCGGCGGTGAGCCCACGATCCACCCGGACTTTTACCGTATCGTAAAGGAGCTCTCGAGCAGAGGGATACACACTTCTGTCGCTACCAATGGTTGGACGTTCGCGGACATGGAGAAGCTCAAGAAGGCAGTGGAGGCAGGCATAAAATACGTCGAGGTCAGTGTTGATTCGGCGAAGCCGGAGAAGCATGATGAGTTCCGTGGCATTCCAGGGGCCTGGGAGCATGCCACCAAAGCCCTCGAGAACGCCGTGGAGCTTGGCGTCAGCCATGGGATGGCAGTGGTGATGGACAAGGAAACGTACCAAGAAATAGACGACATTCTCGACCTGGCCGAGAACATAGGCGTGAAGCGCGTCATCTTCTTCAACCTCGTGCCGACGGGAAGGGCAGAGGACATGGTGAAGGTGGATCTTTCGCCGGAGGAGCGCGACGAGTACATGAGGATAATCTACCGTCAGATGAAGAAGAGGAGGCTTGAGATATTAACCACGGCCCCACAGTATGCTCCCATAACCCTTGAGGAGTCCAGTGGAAAGTACGTAACGCCAGCGCACTTCTACATCGGAGAGAACACCGCGGTGAAGACCTTAGCGGAATTCATAGGTGGCTGCGGCGCCGGGAGGATTTACTCAGGAATAGAGCCAGACGGAACCGTTGTACCCTGCGTCTTTCTGCCATTACCCGTTGGCAACGTCCGCGTGAAGCCCTTCAAGGAGATATGGGAGAACAGCAGGATCTTCAACCTCCTCCGCGACAGGGACAACTTCACCGGGAACTGCAAGACCTGTCCGTACAGGAACATCTGCGGAGGCTGCCGCGCGAGGGCCTACCACTACACATTGGATCTACTTGGCGATGACCCAGGCTGCACAATCAACAGACGCCTCTGGGAGGAAATAGTGAATCACGGAAAGCCCAGGGTCCTAACTGAGGTAAACTGGGTCGACGAGAGCGTAATTCTGCGCGGGCCAACACTCTACGTGCCCGGCTACTACAGCGCAGTTGAGAAGGTTGGAGACAAGCTGCTTGAGAACGCCCGGCTGGAGGTTCCAGTTAGTCTACATTTTTAATGCTTTTCTTCTCATGGTGAACCGTCAACCTCCAAAATGCATTCCCAGACACCTGCTCCTGGGCTGAATTCGTTTAGATGGGCTCCAGTGCCGTCTTAAGGGCTATCAGGTAGAGGATAACCCCTATTACCTTCTTCACCTGCCCGGAGCTCATTTTGAAGTGCATGATGTGCATGCCAACCCAGCCGCCGGCTATGGCAGGAATCGAGACCCAGAGCAAAAGCACCCAGTCGAGGTTCCCCGTTCCCCAGTAGGTCAGGAAGCCGCTCAGCGAGGAGAAGAACACAACCAGGGCCGTTGTGGTGGCCACCTTCCTGGGCTCGTGGCCGAGCATTATTGAAGCGGGGCTTATTATCCCTCCGCCGCCCACCCCTAGGAGACCCCCGAGGAAGCCCGCTATCCCGCCGATTACCGAGCCTTCAACGATGTGGTTGCCCGTGTTCTGGCGACTCCTCGGCCTGAAGAAAACCATCACGGTGGCGGAGTAAACGAGAAAGGCCGCGAAAACCCACATGGCGTAGACCTTCGGGATGAACTTACCGGCGTAGGCACCCAGCGGGGCCATAGCGGTGGCAACGAGCAGGATTGGAAGACCGAAGCGGTGGTCGAGCTTGCCGTGTCTGAGGTTCTTGAGCGTCGCGGAGAACATTGAGAGCGTGTTTATGAAGAGGCCAGCCGGCTTGGCGGCCATAAGGGGCACGCCCAACCAGCCCATCGTTGGAACTATCGCTATCGCGCTTCCAACTCCTCCGATTGAGAAAACGACGCTGAGGATGAAGGATATCAGCGCGAGTTCTGGATAGTTCATTAGGTTCACCTCATTTTATTGTGGCACTCGAATAGGGGCCCTTCATCTAAAAAAGTTTCCGTTCGAAGAACCGGCTAGTAATGCTTTAAGTTCGGAAAAGGAGATAAGCGTTGGTGAACAATGAAGGCATTGCGGAGGTGAGGGCACGGTGGATCTGGGTAATGTGACCCTGGACAAGCCGCTCCCGTACGTTGGGATAACGCCGATTCAGATTGCCACAGCGATTGTAATCCTCGTCGTTGGCTGGATCGTGGCAAAGATAATCGTTGCTTCCTTCAAGCACGGGCTGAAGAAGACAAGCTCCCGGACCTCGTCGTGGAGTTCCTTGGAAGGTTCCTCAGCGCGCTCCTTTACGTTGCAGTGATACTGCTCGCGGTCAGGGCCCTTGGAATTGGAGTTGGCTCAGTAGTCCTGGGCCTCTCGGCGGTGATAGGTCTCATCCTGGGCTTTGGCATGCAGGACACGCTCACTAACTTAGCGGCCGGCGTGTGGATAGCTGCCTTAAGGCCAATAGACATGGGCGAGGTCGTTGAAGTGGCAGGGAAAACCGGAAAGGTCAACGCCGTTGGCATAATGAGCACCGAGCTATTAACACCTGACAACGTGCTGATCACTGTGCCAAACAAGCTCGTCTGGGGAAGCGTCATAACAAACTACACCAGGATGCCCACGAGGAGAGTGGACGTTAACGTCAGCGTTGCCTATGGCACAGACCTCGACAGGGCGATAAAGCTGGCAATGGAGCTCATGAAGAGCCACCCCAAGGTTCTCAAGGATCCGGAGCCGAGTGTTGTTATAGCAGGCCTTGAAGATTCGTTTATTAACTTACAGCTAAGGGCTTGGGCTAAGACCGAGGACTACTGGGCGGTGAAGGGTGACCTCACGAAGGGCATATACGAGCTCTACAGGAAGGAAGGCGTGGAGATTCCCTTCCCGCAGCTGGACGTCCACATCAAAGAAATGCCAAAAAGCTAAGGCGCGAACTCTACCTCCCATCCCTCTTTCTTTTCTATGACACCTATCGCGAGTATTTTGTGCTCTAACGGGAGCTTAAGGATCTCCGTCGCGAGTTCTTTAGCGGAGTGGAAGTTGCCCATGCTAATCTCTATGAAGCCATCAAGGTTATACGTTGCCGTAACGAAGGCTTTGCCCTCCCTCAGCTCAAGCTCCCTGACCCAGAAGCCGTCCCTTCCAGCGAAGCCGAGCCAGCCCCGCCCGCTCCCCCGCTCTATGACACCAGCTATCCTCGGCGTGCCGTGTTCATCCCTCTCGTAGTCCATCGAGTCGAGAACGTGAACCAAAGCCTTCCTCGGCTTTTCCCACTCGAGGGCCTGAAATATGAAGTCCGTGTGGAGGCCGTTGGCGACTACAGCGTACCTCTCGTCTACCCTAATCACCGGATAGCTCACGTAGGGGTTGTTACTCTCGCTCTGGTTGATGATGTAAGCTGCATTTCCCCGAATCACTGCCCTCCTGTTCGGGAAGGAGCGGGAGCAGAGGAGGTAGAAGGCGAAGGGCCTCCCCTTAATCAGGCCTATCCCGAGCGTCCTGCCCGTGTAGGTCAAGTTATTACCTCCTCAAGCCTTTCCTCCTCAAGGGCCAGCTTTATCTCCCGCGCTATCCTCCTCCCGGCGCTCATCGGCTCGTCCCAGTAGAGCCGCCCGTACCAGTGGAGGGCGTTGCTCCCGCCGTCTATACGCGAGGCAAAGCCGATTGCCCTGAATTCCCCGTCGTAGGCAAAGTGGAGGGCGAAGGGCCCGATTATCCCGGGCGGTTCAAGCTTTCCCATTGCCTCAACGAATGCTAAACCATAGTCGTAGAGCTCCGGAAGGAGCGATTCTCTAAGGGCGACACCAACGTTGCCCGCTATGGTGTAGGGAAGCGGTCTAACCGGCCAGCGGGCGTTTCCGTCCGCTACAACCACCCGCTCATCAACGCCGAGGAGCTCTAACCTTCCCAAAATCGGCGAGTAGAAAAAGTGGACGTAGAGGTAAACGCCAGGAATAAAGCGCTCGACCCTGTAGTTCCCCTCAGCTCTCTCCAGTCTTCCCTCAATCTCCTCCCCACGGGCGATGAAGTGCCCGCTCCCGCCCCTCGGCCCCTCGAGGCGGACGAAGTAAAGCTCATCCGGCCTGATGTCTTCTTCCTCAACAACCTCAACGTGGGGTATTCCCGCTTTATCGAGGGCCCTGTCCTGCAGCTCAAAGCTCGTCTCCCACCTGAGGAAGCGCCTGTTGCCGAAGAACCTCGCTTTTGCCCTTTCTATCGCCTCAAGGCCGAGGTAGGCAACGAAGGAGCCGTGCGGAATTACTATTCCGTCATCGTCGAGTATTGTGTCAATCTTTTCGGTAACGATAAGCTCATCGACAAGCCTCGTAGAGGCGTAGAAGGCCTTTTTTCCGGGCTTCACATAGAGCCTCGTCCTAAGCCCTTCGTCCTTAGCCCCGAGGAGAATCTGGAGGGAGGAGTGGGAAGCTATCGTCGAGACTATCACTCCATCACCCCCAGAAGCTCTTCCAGGGTTAGAATTTTCCCATCCTTCGCAACGCGCATCGTGTCCCCGCTCAGCTCGTCTATAACCAGGAGCGCCCCGTTTAACCTTCCAAACTCGAGCTTGAAGTCAACCAGCTGGAGGCCCCTCGATGCCAGGAATTCCTTAAGGATCCCGGCCACCTTCCTGGTTGTTTCCTTCATCTCCTTAATCTCTTCCCTGCTCGCTATTTTAAGGGAGATCACGGCGTCTTCAGCTATCAGCGGGTCGTCGAGGCGGTCGTCCTTGAGGGTGAACTCAACTATTCCCAAGGGCTGAAAGGGTTTCACCCAGCCGCTGTATCTCCTCAGGAAGCTCCCGTAGGCCAGCTCTCTGTAAATCACCTCAAGCGGAATCCTCTCAGCCTTCAGGAAGCGGGCCCTCCTCCAGTCAATCCTCTCAACGAAGTGCGTCTTTACACCGTTCTTTTCAAGCAGTTTGAAGAAGAACTCCGCCTGATCCAAAACGACGCTCCCCTTTCCGGCCTTTTCTCGAACAACTTCATTGCCCCCGCTGTCTTCCTCGCCGTTCCTGCCGAGGAGGGTGTCCTTGAAGTGAAAGACGAGGTAAGGGCCATCCTCGTAGACGTCCTTCGTCTTGCCTGAGTAGAGGAGCCTCATCCCTTTTCCCCCGCGAGCATGTCGTTTATGAGCTTTATCGCGCAGAGGTCGCCGCACATCGAGCAGGCCTCAGTCTTTGTCGGCCTCTCCTTCCTTATCTCGATGAACCGCTCTTTGTCCTGGCTCAGCTCAAACTGCTCGGCCCAGTTGAGTTTTCCCCTGGCAAGGCTCATGAGGTAGTCTTTTCTGAATTCGGCCTCGAAGCGGGTTAGGTTTACCGCGTGGGCCGCTATTTTTGCGGCTATGATACCCTGGCGGACGTGCTCCACATCGGGAAGGCCGAGGTGCTCAGTTGGCGTCACATAGCAGAGAAAATCCGCGCCGTTCAGAGCCGCTATAGCACCGCCTATGGCCGCGCTTATGTGGTCATAGCCAGGGAAGATGTCCGTCACTATGGGCCCGAGGACGTAGAAGGGCGCGTTGTCCGTTGCTACCTTTGCCAGCTTCACCTGAGCGGCTATCTGGTCTATCGGCACGTGCCCGGGCCCTTCGACCATCGTCTGAACGCCAGCTTCCCTCGCCCTCCTCACGAGCCTCCCGAGGGTGTACAGCTCAGCCATCTGAAGCTCGTCGCCCGCATCTGACAGTCCCCCGGGCCTCAGACCATCCCCCAGGCTGAGAACTACGTCGTATTCCCTCGCAAGCTCGAGTAAATAGTCGTAATTTTTATAGAACGGGTTCTCCTCGCCCCAGTGGAGTATCCAGGCCGCTAAAAAAGTCCCGCCGCGGGATACCATGCCCACTGCCCTCTTCGCCCTCCTGATTTTTTCAACGACTTCCCTTGTAACGCCGACGTGGATCGTCGTGTAGTCAACGCCGTCCCTAAAGTGCTTCTCAACGGCCTTCCACATATCCTCTTCGCTCATCTCGATGATGGCCTTCCCTTTGGCAAGCATCTCCTCGGCGGCTTGATAAATTGGAACCGTCCCTATCGGCACGTCAACGGCGTGCATAATGGTTTTTCTGATCTCATCCAGGTCTCCGCCGGTGGAGAGGTCCATTATGGTGTCGGCGCCATACTTAACGGCCACCTTGGCCTTCTCTATCTCAGCCTTGACGTCCACTATATCCCTCGACGTGCCTATGTTGGCGTTCACCTTGACCCTAACGACGTTGCCTACGGCGACCGGTTTAACCCAGTCGTGCCTCACGTTCCTGAATATGACGGTGTGGCCCCTCGCTACGCTTCTCCTGAGCTTTTCGGGGCTTATTCCTTCCCTTTCCGCGACGGACTTCATCTCTTCGGTTATTTCTCCCCTCTTCGCGGCTTCGAGCTGCGTCATGCCCACCACCGGTTCATAACAAAGTTTTTAAATCTCAAAACTCAGTTTTTGACGCGGCTTAAAAGGTTTTGGGTGGTGGCCATGAGGGAAGCCGAGATAAGCAGGGCGATAGTTGAGGCTTATTTCAACGACCTCCTCGAGAGTCTCTCTTTGGACGTTGCCATAGTCGGAGCAGGCCCCTCCGGAATGGTGGCTGGATATTATCTTGCCAAAAACGGCGCAAAGGTGGCCATCTTCGAGAAGAAGCTCTCCATCGGCGGCGGCATCTGGGGAGGGGCCATGGGATTCAACAGGGTAGTCGTCCAGGAGGAGGCCAGGGAAATCCTCGACGAGTTCGGGATAGGATACAGGCCCTTCAGAGACGGTCTCTACGTTGCGGACGCCATAGAAATGGCAACAACCCTCGCGAGCAGGGCGGTAAAGGCCGGGGTTAAGGTGTTCAACATGGTTGAGGTCGAGGATTTGGTCGTGAAGGAGAACCGCGTTGCTGGAATAGTCATCAATTGGACACCGGTCAAGATGACGGGCCTTCACGTTGACCCCCTCACGGTCGAGGCCAGGTTCGTGGTTGATTCGACGGGCCACGGGGCACAGATAAGCGGGCACCTCCTCAAGCGCGGGCTGATTGAGAGGATTCCGGGCGAGGGGCCCATGTGGGCCGAGAAGGGCGAAGAGCTGACGGTGAAGCACACGGGAGAGGCATTCCCTGGTCTTTACGTAACAGGAATGGCCGCTAATGCCTTAGCTGGGGCGCCGAGGATGGGGCCGATATTCGGCGGGATGCTGCTAAGCGGAAGAAAAGCGGCCTTTGAAATCCTCGAAAAGCTGAGGTGATGGGATGGCCGTTTTGGTCATAGCGGGCCTCGACCCAGGCGGAGGAGCTGGCCTGAAGGCAGACATCGAGACGGTCTCTGCCTTAGGGGAGCATCCGCTCCCAGTTCTTACCTCCGTCACCTACCAGAACCCCTCGGAGGTTAGGGGCTATCACCCTCTCCTGCCAGAGGTCGTGAGGGAACAGATACGGGCGGTCAGGGAAAGCTTTGAGATCAAGGCGGCCAAAATCGGCATGCTCGGGAGCGGCGAAGTCGCCAAGGCTGTGAAGAAAGAAACAGAGGGCATAGTGAGGGTTCTTGATCCAGTAATGAAATCGAGCACGGGCGCAGAGCTGATAGATTCAGTTGAGTCTCTCAAGCCTCTCATCCCTGGCTCGGTAGTAACCCCAAACGTTCCCGAGGCGGAGGAGCTGAGCGGCCTGAAAATCCGCTCGGTTGAGGACATGAGGGAAGCGGCAAAGGCGATAGCCGAGCTCGGAGCGGAGGCCGTTGTCGTCAAGGGCGGGCATTTAAATTACACCGACGTCCTCTACTGGGAAGGCAGGTTTTACGAGTTTTCCGGCGGGAGGGTGGAGGGCTTCACCCACGGGACCGGCTGTGCCTTTTCCTCAGCTTTAGCTACTCTCCTCGCCAGAGGACTTGAGCTTCCTGAAGCAGTTGAGAGGGCAAAGCGCTTTGTAGAAGGCTCGATAGGTTTCTCGAAGGCCGAAGCAAAAGCCGTTAACCCCCTCTGGGAGCTTGAGAGGGACGCCTACCGCTGGAGGGCTAAGAAAGAGCTTGAGGAAGCCGTTAAAGAGCTAATAAAGCTCGGAGAAAAGTTGAACCCGCACGTCCCTGAAGTGGGGACGAACTTCGCCCTGGCGACACCTTTCAATGAAGTCTTCGCCGTGAAGGGCAGGATAGTGCGCTATGGAAGAACTGTTAAGCCCGTTGGGCCAGTAGAGCTCAACGCCAGCGACCACCTCAAGCGAGCTCTCCTGAAGATGCGCGAGTTCTATCCCGGGGTTAGGGCCGTCCTGAACCTCCGGTACTCGGTGGAGCTCATAGAGGAGGCCAAACGGCTCGGCCTCACAATTTCCTTCTACGACAGGAGGGAAGAACCGGAAGTGGTGAAGAGGGCCGAGAAAGGCACAATGGGGTGGGGCATGGAGAGCGCCGTGAAAAGGATTAGAAAACGGCCCGACCTGGTTTACCACCTCGGCGACTGGGGCAAGGAGCCGATGGTTTTGATATTTGGAAGGAGCGCGCGGGAAGTTGTTGAGCGGGTTGAACTCCTGCTAAGCTAAAGTTTTAACTTCCTCTTCCAATTCTTCCCGGTGAGCATATGCCCGTCAGGGGGAAGGTTGCTGGCAATGAAATTCCGCGCTTCAAGCACCGCTGGTTTGGAGTCCTTGACGTTGAAACCGATGATGGAACCTACAGGCTCTACATGACCGGAACCGTTGCCCAGTGGTTCCTGACCGGAGACGAGGTTGAGATAGAGGTCATCCACAGGCCCAAGGAGAAGGAAGGGGTTAAAGTTCTGGATTTCGACGATTACAAACTCTGGAAGCTCTACTCAGGAGAGAGAATACCCGTTTGGCCCCTCTGGGAGGAGAGCATTGAGGCGAAGCGCTACTCCCCTTTAACGGGTGAGCTGCTCTACACCTACAGGATAAGGGCAAGGGAAGCGAAATACGAGGGCGATTTCGAGGCAATAGCCGAGCTTGAGCAGTACCACTACGCGAGCCAGAAGGAGAAGGTGGCCCTATGGCGCTGTGAGAACAACCACATCTTCGAGGCCAACACCAGGGGAAAATGCCCCGTCTGTGGAAGCGAAAATGTCCACATCCTCGAGATCAAAGGCTCAACCCCCGCTTCCCGCTTCCTCATCCTTGAGCTCGTCGAAAGGGAAGAATACGAGCCGAGGATTTTGGGCTATGTGCGAGTTGATCCGCCAATACCGCTGATGCACCGCAGGCTTCCGAACGGAAAAGTGGAGAAGAACATCCGCGAGAAGGTCTTTCCCAGGGACTGGTTCCATCCTGCCTTCTGGCCCGAGAAGATAATGAGGGAACTCCACGATAGGCTGAGGAAAAAGTACGGAAAGAAGATTGCGCGCTCTTATCTCTGGGAAAAGGCCAAGTGGAGGGCTTTGGCCGAGACAAACACCGCTGGGGCGAGAATTGCCAGGGTCGTTGTGCACCCCGACTACCGCTCCGACGGGCTGGGACAGCTGGGCGTTGAGTCGGCCCTCCGGTGGATAGCCGAGAGGAGAATTCCAGAAATGAGGAAGGGGAAGCACGTCGTCGAGACCATAGCCCAGATGGCGCGCTACAACCCCTTCTTCGAGAAAGTCGGCTTCAAGTTCCTCTGGGAAACAGCCAGCGGAAGGCCCGTCCTCTTTTACCCGCTCACTGACGAAGCCAGGGGTTACATCGAACGGTTTTTGAAGGAAGACCCCTATGCCCCAAAAGATGGCAAGCTTTGGAGGCCAAGCTATGGCAAAGTTGAGCCGTTGAACGGCCCGATAGTTTTCAGGAACGTCTCCAAGGTCTTTGAAAGCGAACTGGACATCAAAGGCCTGCCCGGGGAGATAAGGGAGCTTTTGATGGCCTTTGGCGTGAGACACCGCGTCATCCAGAGGCCCGTTTTGAGGAACCTCAACTTCGAGATAAGGCCGGGCGAACTAGTTGCGGTCGTTGGCGCAAGTGGAGCAGGAAAAACGACCCTCCTGAGGCTCATTCTCGGCTCGGTCAACGGCTGGTGGGAGGAGCGCTTTAGGCCCACGGGCGGGGAGATAGAAGTGTCCGCCAACGCCAGGGTTTCGGTGATGATCCCCGGCGAATTTGAGCCGAGCTTTGGCTCGGAAAGCATACTGGAGCACGTTTACAGGAAGATTAAAGACCTGAACGCCGCTGTTGAAGTGCTCAACAGGGCGGGCTTAAGCGACGCCGTCCTTTACAGAGCCAAGTACAGCGAGCTAAGCACGGGGCAGAAGGAGAGGGCAAGGATAGCGTCGCTTTTGGCTGAAAAGCCGAACCTGCTCCTCATAGACGAGTTCGCGGCGCATCTTGATACCCTTACAGCCATGCGCGTCGCCAAGAAAGTTGCAGAGATAATCCGCGAGGCAGGGATAACTGCACTAATCATCACCCACAGGCAGGAGGTCGTCAGGGCCCTCGACCCGGATAAACTGCTCTTCATCGGCTACGGAACTGCAAGAATCCAGGAGAGGGAGGGGAGCTAACCTCCCATTATCTTTTCCAGCTTCCTGCAGAGGTCGAGGTGGAAGAAGAATTCTTTCTCCAGCCCTCTATCGTTGAATATCAGCTTCAGCTCGTTTAACCCTTTCTTTCCCCCGAACTCGCCGTAGACCAGTGTGCCGTTAACATCGACAATGCCAAAGACGGCCGCGAGGTTGAAGATGAGCGTCCTGAGCTGATAGGCAGAAACTTCGTGGGTTCCGAGCCTGGCTGTGGGGTATTCAAAGTAGAAGTACTCAAGGCCCTCCATTCTGGCGACGTCAGTAATGGCCAGATCGGCGGTAAGGAAGACCAGCAACGTGGGGCTTATATCATCGTAGTGCTTGAGGGTCTTGACGATGAGCTCATCGTTGTTGTGGCCCTCGCCGTAGCGTTCCGCTATTATTATCCTGTCCTTCAAGGCCTCGAACTCCTTGAGGGCTATGTAGGCCGCTTTTCTGGCCTTTTTCGTCCTCCTGTTGCTGAGCTCCCTGAGGAGGTGCCCGTTTTCAACAGCCTCGGCAATCTCGCGGAGGTAGTTGTCCCTGTACTTGTAGTTCATGGCACCTTCTATCTCGTTCTTGACGTCCTCCGCGACCACTATCTGATAACCGTCGAGGGGCCTGTAGTTGGAGATGAACCGGTGGTAGAAGAGGTTGGTGTCTGGGGCGAAGACGATACCGCGCCTGAGGGCTTTGTATGCCTCGAGCATGTGCTCGAACTCCTTAACGTTGTCGTATGTTATGATTCCAGACGATATGAAGGCCTCATAAAAGTCGGAATAGGAGGGAAGCTCAGGGTGCCGCGCGGGAAAGTCCCTCTTTTCTGCAGTTACCCTGATCTGATAGCCGCTTTCGCTCGGCCTGGCCTTGAACAGCCCAATCCGATAGAGGGGAAACCTAACTTCGATTTCTCCCCTCTCCTGGAGGAGGTTGAGGAAGATCTGCAACTCGGGCTTTTCAATCACTACCTCCATTTTTCTCACCGAGGAAGTTCTTTAGCCTCTGCATGTGCTTCGGCAGCATCATGTAGGGCCTGTTGGGGAACGCAACGTCGAGGAGGGCCATGTAGAGGATCCCCTTCATGTTGGCTCCCCTGCTCTGGATTACTGCGGCCATCACAAGGGCTTTCCTCCCTGAGGTCATGTTGAGGACTATCTCATCGCCCCTTTCATTCAGCCGGGAGAAGAGGTCTTTCAGCGCTTTGTCGGCCTCTTTGAAGTCGTCGTTTGGAATTACGATCGTTTCGATTTTTGGGGAAAAACCGTAGGCCCCGGATATTGCCTTTATAGCCTCCACAATCCTGGGAAGATTCCCGGAGTATCTGACCTCCGTCACGATGTAAATCTCCTCGGGCCGTTCGCCCCCCATAACCGAGGCGTAGTAAGTGTTCACGAGGGCCCAGGGGGTTCTGCCAAGCAGGGCTATGTGAACCCTCATTCAACCATCACCATCCCGTAGAGAACGCTCTCGGAGAAGTCAATATCGATAAGGTAACTTAGCTCTATCCCTACTGCGTCCACGCTGGGTCTCACTTTCTCGGGCATTCTGCAGGGTTCACCCCTCTCGAAGGGGCAGTCGTCGCAGAGGTTGCAGTTGCCGGGGAAAAGGGCCATGGCGTAGAGCTTGCCCTCCTTGAAGAGCTCTGCTTCCCTCTTCAAAAGCCACAGGAGGACTTTTCGCTTTTCCTCCTCGAAATTTTCCATGTCCACAGAAAACTTCACCAAAACGGCCTTTTTGAAACTTTTAACCCATTCCCTTGCCTCCTTCCAGCTGGGCACGTAGGGGGGACAGCTCGGTCTCTTTCCGTGCATCGGGCAGGAGCGGCACTTCCAGACCGGCCGGGGGGAGACAACGATTTTCTCAGCTTGAATTTCCCTCTCCCAGAGAACCCTCATGAACAAAAATAAGGTAGAGCAACTTAAAACGTTTCCTCACCTCCCTTCAGCGCCTATGCCCCATTTCCTTCACCCGGGCCGGGTGTTGACCTTTTTCCAAAAAGCTTTTACGTTTGGACACGTAATTCTTGCCATGAGGTGGGTAATCCCGGTTGTTTTAATCATCTCGGTTGCACTAAGCGGTTGCGTTTCAGGGGGAGGTGGAAAAATGGGTGCCAAGACCCTTGAGGTTGGTTCCGTCTTCCACGACGGTGAGAAGATCCCAAAGGAGTACACCTGCGAAGGCGACGACATAAACCCGCCGGTTTACGTGGGGAAGCTTCCGGAGGGCACGAAGAGCCTTGCCATCGTAGTGGACGACCCCGATGCACCGGCCGGGACTTTCACCCACTGGATAGCGTGGAATATCCCACCAACGGGGGAAATACCGATGGGAATTCCAAAGGAGGGTGAGGTGAACAAGCCGATTCATATGCTCCAGGGGAAGAATGACTTTGGCAGGATAGGCTACAACGGCCCCTGCCCGCCGAGGGGACACGGTGTCCATCACTACCACTTCAAGGTCTACGCCCTTGACACAGAGCTTCATCTCAAGCCCGGCTCCTCCAGAAAAGACTTGGAAAAGGCCATGGAGGGCCATATCCTGGCCTGGGGCGAAGTGGTCGGCCTCTACGAGAGGAAGTAAATACTCCCGCTTCTTTTCTCTTTTCGATAGAGCTTTAAGCAGTCTACCGACAACTTAGCCGGTGGTAGCATGACCCGCAAGCTCTACTACGAGGACCCCTACATGAAGGAGGCCCGGGCAAGGGTTTTGGAGGTGAAGGACAACGCCCTTCTCCTGGATCAGACGATATTCTACCCCACAGGGGGTGGCCAGCCCCACGATACGGGGTGGATAAACGGAGTTGAAGTTTTAGAGGTCTACAAGGACGACAGCGGAAACGTCTGGCACGTCGTTGCTACGCCGGAAAAGTTCAGGGCAGGCGACGAGGTCGAGCTGAAGATTGACTGGGAGAGAAGGTACAGGCTGATGAGGATACACAGCGCGATGCACCTGCTGGAGCACGTTCTCAACGAAATCCTACCCGGAAAATGGGAACTCCACGGCAGTGGGATGAGCCCGGAAAAGGGCAGGTACGACATTGAGTATCAGGAAAACCTCAACCAGTACAATGAGAAAATAATCGAGCTCTTCAACCGCTACGTTGACGAGGGCGGCGAGATGAAAGTCTGGTGGGAGGGAGAGACACGCTACACTCAGATAAGGGACTTCGAGGTGATCCCCTGCGGTGGAACCCACGTGAGGGATATAAAGGAGATAGGCCACATCAAAAAGCTCAAGCGCTCCAGCCTGGGTAAAGGCAAGCAGAGACTTGAAATATGGCTCGAATAGCTTTTATTCTTTATGTTTGTTTCGGCAAAGCCACATCCAGCAGGTTTTTAACCCTGAAAAAGCTCAGCGTTACCTTTGGGTTCCTCTTAGAGAGCTCCTCTATGGAAACTGGCTCGTAGTCGAGGAACTCCACCGCCTTCGAAAGGCTGGTGTAGCCCTCTGCAGTTGCCGAGCCTATCGCGTTCTCGAGTGCATCGGGCTCGTAGACTGCATGAAAGACCTCCGCACTCCCGTCCCTCCAGACCGGGATTACAGCCTCGGGCTCGTTTTCGTAATAGACTCCTATCAGGTAGTTAACGAGGAAGGGCATAAGTAAAGGCATGTTGCCTTCAACCAGGAAGAAGGGCTCATCGGGAAGGGCCTTGAGGAGGGCCTCCATTTTGTTCTTGGCTGAGACGGGGACGGGGTTAGAGACGTGGAGCGAGTAGGTCTTTAGTTTGTCATTTCTGACGATGGTGAGAACCCCGTCAATCCTCTTGCTCATCAGCAGTCTTCTCTCGGTGAGCTTTACCACCGGCTCATCATTTACTGGAATCGTGTAGTTCTCCCACCTCTTTTCGGGAAAAGCAAGGATGTAAGCCTTCATGGGCCAGGGTAAACTCGGGGGACTTAAAAACCTTTTTCCACCTTCTTGTCATTTGTTCAATTTTACTCCCAAAAAGTTTAAATTTAGTCAGCAACGTGAATTGAGGTCGGGCTAAATGATACCAAGGGTTATGAGTACTCAACATCCGGACAACGTGTTTATCCCGTTTTTCGCCACCGCCCCGGATATGGGGGGCGAAGACGAGATCACCGAAGTTTTCTACGCCTTCAATGTTTTGAGAGCAGAGGAACAGATGTGGGACTTTGAGGGAAAAGAGGTCGATGAGTTCGTCGTCAGGAAGCTCTTTGAGCGTTACCCAAACTTCTTCAGAAAAAATCGCCTCGGTGAGGACTTTCGCCTTACTCCCCGTGTCCCAAATCCCAGCGTTGAGAAGGCGGAGGCTAAGCTTCTCCTTGAGACGCTTGAGGCCGTAGCCCGCTCTGCTGACTATGCGAGGCTCTTCTATGGGGAGGAAGTCGCCCCGATATTCGAAGTAATATTGCCCATGACCACGTCTTCGGCCGAACTCAACCGCGTCTACCATCTGTATAAACGTTACATCGTGTGGAAACAGTACAAGAGGGTTTACGATGTCAAGCTCTACGAGTGGATAGGGCGCTTTTTCCCGGAGGAGATAAACGTTATCCCGCTTTTTGAGACGAAGGAGGCCCTACTAAACTCCGCCGAAATAGTGAGGGAGTACCTCTCGGACAAGGAGCTCGAATACCAGCGCGTTTTCTTAGCCAGGAGTGACCCTGCCATGAACTACGGCCTAATAAGTGCCGTCCTTTACGATAAAAAGGCCCTCTACGAGCTTCAAAAAGTGGGAGAAGAAGAGAGCGTTGAAATCTATCCGATAATAGGCGTGGGAGGGGCACCGTTCAGGGGGCACTTTACACCGGAGAACGTCGATGCAGTTTTAGCAGAATACCCCAGCGTCCAGACCTACACCGCCCAGAGCTCCTTCAAGTACGACCGGCCTACGATGGAGGTCATCAAAGCGATAGAGCGTGTTAAATCAAAAAGCCGTGGGAAAGCGGAAGAGGTTCCGGAGGAGGTCTTTGAAATAACGGAACCTTATACAGAGCGCTATCAGAAGGAGATGCTGGCCCTGGCGCCGATGATAAGGGAAGTGGCCAGATACGTCCCATCCCGCAGGAGAAGAAAGCTTCACGTAGGGCTCTTTGGCTACTCGAGGGAAGTGAACGGTTCCGCATTGCCAAGGGCGATAAAGTTCACGGCCGCGCTCTACTCAATTGGGGTTCCGCCGGAGCTCCTTGGCCTAAGCGCACTGAGCGAAAAGGAGCTCGAGTTCCTTTCAGAGTACTATCACGGCCTGTACAGAGATCTTGAATTTGCCTTCCGTTACTTCAATCCGCGGGTGGCCGAGAGGTTCCCGTTCCTTGAGTACCTGGTTAAAATGGCCAAAGAATACGAGAGAGACGATAGGCACGGGGAGATAACGGGCAGGATCCTGAAGGGGGAGATCAACGAGGGCCTTGTGGTGGAGGCGGCCAGCATAAGGGGATTCTTAGGTTAACCTCTTCATTGGTTTTCTCTTCACCCTTGATTGACCTCCTCTCCTTTTCGGGGCTATTATTGCCCTAAAGCCAACGGGCGGGAGTGCCATGGCGGTTTTCCCCTTCGGCCCGCTGATTTTTGCACTTCAATACTAAAAGTTACTAAAAATATCCGGCAAAAAACACGGAGGTGGTGGCCATGGCAGAGATGATAATACCCTACCCGCTTCAAAAACAGCATGAACCTCCTCAGGGCGATTATCGAGGACGAGGGCGTTGAGATCGAGCCCATCAGAAAGTTCGTCCTCAAGAAGATACCCGCCGACATACCGCTCGAGGAAGAGGTCGTAAACGAGCTTCCGATTATAGCGGGAACCCTCTTCGTGCTCGTCGGAAGGGTCATCAAGGCCCTCCACACGGAGATCAGGAATGTGTACCCAGAGCACATTGAAGAGGCTGAGAAGGTGCTGGATTACACGCTGTGAAGATCCAGCCCTTCAAACTCTTCTTTTATCCACCCGAAGTGCTTGTCTCTCGCCACGAGCTTTAACTTCCTGTTGATGGCCACGGCCGCTACAACTGCACTAATGGCGGGAACTGGGGTTCCTTTTTTCACCATTGCCTGGGAAATCTTGATTGCGAGCAGGTAATCCTCTAAAGTTGGGGTTATCACGGTCAGCCCCAGCTCGAGGCCCCTTGGAAATTCGACGATGTTTAGAATCGTCGTGTAGCCGTTGAGCTTCTTCCTGGATTTGAGGGCTTCAATCAGGACGTTAGTGTCGTAGAGATCCTCTTCCATTCCTCATCCCTCGCCTTTTCGAGTGCCTTCTCGTATTCTTCGAGGGGCGTCTTCTCAAGCTCCTTCCTGAAGTCTTCACCGAGTAAGGAGAGCAGTTCTTCCGAACTAAGCTCCTCCGCCTCAACCTTTGCCAGGTACTCCGCTATTGCCCTTCTTGCCACCTCGCTCCACCTTATCTCCGGGTGCTCTTTCATCTTCTTGTAGAGCTCTGGGGGAACGGAGAGTGTTATGTTGGGCATGGGATCACCACACATAATTATGTGTGCTCATGTATTTAAAGATTATGAAAAGGGATCACCCCTTGAGCCACCTCTCCATCCACCCGGCGATAAGCTCAAGCCTTCTCACGCGGTGCTTCGGCTTGCCAGAGCGGGAGAGCTCGTGGTTCTCGCCCGGGAAGAGGGCAAGCTCCACCGTCCTGCCGAGGTACTTCAGGGCCGTGAAGAACTGGAGAGCCTCCGGAAGCCAGCACCGGTAGTCCTCCATTGAGTGGATTATTAGCAGGGGCGTTTCAACGCTGGGGGCATACTTCAGCGGGCTCTTCTCCCAGTAGCCCTCGGCGTTGCTCCATGGGTCTCCTCCTATCTGGTCGGGGGCAAAGTAGTAGCCTATGTCTGTGGTGCCAAAAAAGCTCACCCAGCTCGAGATGGAGCGCTGCGTTACCGCGGCCTTAAAGCGCTTCGTGTGGCCCACTATCCAGTTCGTCATGAAGCCGCCGTAGGAACCGCCCGTTACTCCGATCCTTTCCGAGTCGATAAAGTCAAAGCGCTTTAGGGCTTCATCAACGACCTCCATTAAGTCCTGGTAGTCCCTCTCCCCGTAGTGTCCCCTTATGTCGGCGAACTCTTCTCCGTAACCATCGCTTCCCCTGGGATTGGAAAAGACCACGACGAAACCTTTGGAAGTTAAAACGTGGAACTCGTGCATGAAGGAGTGGCCGTAGGCTGTTTTTGGCCCCCCCGTGGATTTCAAGGACAGCGGGATACTTCTTGCCTGGCTCAAAGCCAACGGGTTTCATTATCCACGCGTCTATCTCAGCGCCATCGCTGGCCTTAACTTTGAAGTGCTCCGGCCTTGAGAGGGTGTACTCTTTAATCCAGCCGTTGAAGTCGGTAACGCACCTTTCCTTTCCATCCCTCAGGACGTAAAGCTCCGTTGGAGTGACCGCGTCCTGGGCGGTGAAGGCTATGTAATCACCTATGGCAAAGCTCTCGACGCTCCTGTCCCCGCTGACAACGCGCTCAATCTTTCCCTCCAGGTTTACCCTGAAGAGGTTCGCCCTCGGGCCGTCGGTGGCGACGTAGTAAACCCACCCGTCCTTAAAGACGAGCTCTGCCCTCTGGCTTCCCCTGACGTCGCTGTTGAGGGAGTTGTATGCCGAGCGGTCGAGGTCTTTCGTGAGCTTTCTGAGCTCACCGGTTTCGGGGTTGTAGTGGTAGATGTGCGTGTTGGTCGGGATCCCCCTTTCCCTTGTGTTAGCACTGAGGACGAAGGTTCCATCTTCGAGCGGGATGAAGTCGCCCACGCTCCACTCCCCCGGGGTCAGGCGCTTTGCCCTGCCCCCCTCAAGGACGTAGAGGTCGCTCACCATCGGCTTCTTCTCGCGGTTTTCCTGGGCGATAAAGTAGAGCTTACCGTCATGGAAGCGGATTTGAGAGACGTCGAGGTTCTTCGGCGTCAGGCGCTTCTTCTTCCCGGTTTCAACGTCTACCAAATAAACAACGTTCCTCCTGCCGTAGACCCAGCCGAGGCCGTTGAACCAGAAGGGTATTTCCCTGATGACGTGGACATCATCCTTCGGCTTCTTCTCTGTATCCACCGGCGTGACCACTGCTATGCTCTCCCCATCCTCCGTGAAGCGGAGGTTTTTTATCCCGTACCTGAACTTCGCTAAGAGCCTCGCCTCGCCGCCATCCGTGGGGATAACGTACAGCTCGGCCTCCTTGCCCTCCTTATCGCGCTTGGAGGTGAAGGCCACGAGCTTCCCGTCCGGTGAAAAGCGGGGGTTGCTATCTTTTTTGCCAGAGGTGAATGGCTGAACCTTCTTATCGTAGAGGTAGAGCCTTGAGAAGTAGTCGTCTTTCTCGATGCTTATCTCAGTCACCTGGAAAACGAGTTTCTTCCTGAAGGCGTCGATGTTCCCAACGAGCTTGAACTTTCCGAGGTCTTTCTCGGTTAGTCCTTTCGCCACTTAGAACCACCGGACTAATTTTGGCTCTTTTCGTATAAAAGCTTAGCGTTTCGATAATTATCGAGATGACTGCCGCCCAACCTTTTTAAATCCCTTCTCTCCCTTCAACTGGGGGGTCGCTATGACCGTCAAGGTCCGCTTTGATAAGGACGTGAGAGACTACGCCAAAGGCGAGAAGGTTAATGACGGTATTCTCAAGCTCACCGAGACTGCCCTCGCTCAGGCCCTTGAGAACTTCCACAGGAGAATGATAGTCATTGAAGGTGACACCGAGAGAAAGGCGGAACTGGCGGGAATTCTCGCCGGTGCTTCGGCGAGGGTTCTGAGCGGGATTTTGGATGAGCTGGTTAAGAAGCGCCTCAGGTATGAGAGCGAGAACAAAATCGAGGTTCTCTACGCTACCGATGCCCTCGGCGAGGAAACCTTCGGGAGGAAGCGCTACGAGGCCTTTAGAAAGCACTTCGATGTTTTAGCGGGTTCTGAGGTTAACGTTCAGGCGGTTACCTTCAAGCACACCCGCGAGATACTTGGAAAGACCTACGACCTTCTGATCTTAGACATGAGCTACGACTATTCCCCCAACGACCTCGGCAGGATCATAGAGACGGTCAGGGGCGGGGGGCTGGTATTCATCCTTGCCCACCCCTTCAAGAAGTGGAAGGACATGTGGACGGGCTTCCACAAGAGCCTGGTAACTCCCCCATACACGATAGACGACGTGAAGAAGCGCTTCAACAGGAGGCTCATAAGGAAGTTCACGGAGCACGAGGGGATTTACATCGTAACCGAGGAAGGAAAGATAAGGAAGAAGCCAAATAAGAGCAAGAGCCAGGCGAAGATGGAGGGCAGGAAAGGGGTTCCAATCCCGGAGGAGGCTCTCTTTCCCAGGGAGCTCTACGAGATGGCCCTCACGGAGGGGCAGGTCGAAGTTCTCAGAGCCTTTGAAGAGCTCGTTGGGAAAGAGGGCATGCTTGTCGTTACCGCCGACAGGGGAAGGGGCAAAAGCGTTTCCGTTGGAATAGCGGCGGTTGGTCTGGCCCTTGCCCTGAAAAAGCGCACGCGCATAATTGTAACCGCCCCCGAGCCTGAAAACGTCCAGTCCCTTTTCCGCTTCGCCAGGAGGGCCCTTGAAAAGCTCGGCTTTAAGTCCCATGCTGTTGAGGAGGAAGGTCTCATAAAGGGGCTCTACGCGAGGAAAATCAGCCTGCGCTACTATCCTCCCACGGAGGGTTACAAGAAGAGCGCAGATCTCTACATCCTCGACGAAGCGGCGGGAATCCACGTGCCGATACTCCACAAATACCTCAACAAGCCCCGCGTGGTTTACTCCTCGACAATACACGGCTACGAGGGCGCTGGAAGGGGCTTCTCCGTCAAGTTCCTCAAGAAAGCTGGAGAGAAACGGAACTTTAAGGAGCTCCACATGGACGAGCCGATCCGCTACGCCGACCACGACCCCATCGAGAAGTGGCTCTTCGATGTTCTCCTCTTAGACGCTGAACCCGTCGAGCTCACGGAGGAGGACTACGAGCTGATAAAGAAGGGGGAGGTGTACCTTGAGGAACCGGATCTCGACGACTGGTTCGAGAACGACAGGGATGATCTGAGGCACTTCATCGGAATTTACATTCTGGCCCACTACCGCAACAGGCCGAGCGACGTAGCGCTTCTTGCGGATGCGCCTCATCACGAAGCGAGGGTTTTGAGGCTCAAGAATGGCAAGATAGTGACGGCTATACAGCTCGCCAAAGAAGGGAACATACCAAAGGACGTCATAGAGAAGATGGCCGCGGGCTACAAGCCGCGCGGAAACATAATTCCGGATATGATGGTCAAGCACCACTATCTGAAAGAGTTCGCAAGGCTTGCGGGCTACCGCATAGTTAGGATAGCGACGCACCCCGATGCCATGGACATGGGGCTTGGAAGCAAAGCTTTAGAGCTCCTTGAGAAAGAAGCCCGCGAGAAGGGCCTTGACTGGATTGGTTCAGGCTTCGGTGCCAGCGAGGAGCTTGCCCGCTTCTGGGTCAGGAACGGCTTTGCCACTGTGCACCTCAGCCCCACGAGAAACCCTGTCAGCGGCGAGTTTACGGCAATAGTCCTCAAGGCGATAAGCGAGAGGGCGAAGGGGCTCATAAAGCAGGCCAACGACGAGTTCAGGATCAGGTTTACCGAGTGGCTGAGCGACACGCACCGCGAGCTTGAGCCGGAAATCGCGCGCTGGCTCTTCGAGACGCCCTTCGGCGAGGCCGTGGATTACCCGATCCACCTCACGGAGATCCAGAAGAAGAGACTGGATGCCTTTACGGGCAAGGTTTTGACCTATGACACGGTCATAGATGTCGTCAAGCCGATAGTCAAGCTCTACTTCCTCGACGGGTGGATGAAGCCCTACCTCGATGAGAGGCAGATAAAGCTCCTCATATACCGCGTTCTCCAGGCCCACAGCTGGGAAGAAACCGCGAAGCTCATAGACAGGACGGAGACCTTCACAATGATCGAGGTGCGCGACATAATCCGGGGCCTCTGGTACTACTACAAGAGACTTCTGCGCTGAGCAATTTTTTTAACCCCTGTTAACTACTCCCGATGGTTTGAACATTACGGCGGTGTCGGCGATGCCCAGCGGTTGGGAAAAGATAGTTTCAGTGACAAAGAGCGGGATGGAGATAATTGGACAGATGAAGCGAAAGGTCTCAAGGGGAAAGAAAATCGCCCTCCTGATAGACGGCCCCAACATACTGAGGAAAGAGCTGGGAGTTAAGCTCGAAGACATCGTCGAGGCGCTCAACGAGATAGGCGATATTAGGGTTGCCAAGGTTATCCTCAACCAGTACGCCCCCCAGGGGCTCATAGAGGCGGTCTCAAACCAGGGGTTTGAACCCGTGGTAGTCCCGGGAGAGACCGGAGTGAAGCTGGCGGTAGAGGCGATGAAGGAAATATACAATCCGCACATAGACGTTATAGCGCTGGCAACAAGGAACGCCGAGTTTCTTCCCGTTATCCTCAAGGCCAAAGAGAAGGGCAAGGAAACAGTCGTCATAGGCGTTGAACCCGGGTTTTCAGCGGCTTTGAAGCACGCCGCGGACTACGTGATAATCCTCGGCGGTGGGGAGGAATGAAGGAGAAGTTCTTTTCAATGCTTCGCAAAAAGGAGGAGAGGGAAGAGAGCCCGTCGAAGCTGATAGGCCTCATCATTGATGGCCCCAACATACTCAGAAAGGAGTTCAACATAAAGCTCGAGGACATCCTCAGCGCCCTTAGGAGGATAGGAAACGTTAGAGTAGCCAAGGTTATCCTCAACCAGTACGCCCCCCAGGGGCTCATAGAGGCAGTGGTAAACCAGGGGCTTGAGCCGGTCATAGTGGCGGGTGACACCGACGTGAGAGTGGCCATAGAGGCAATGGAGATGGTATACAACTCCGATGTCGACGTTATTGCCCTGGCCTCCCGTGACGCCGACTTCCTTCCGATAATCATCGAGGCAAAAAGAAGGGGCAAAGAGACCGTTGTCATAGGGGTCGAGCCCGGCTTTTCTGTGGCACTTCAAAATGCTGCTGATTACGTCATTAAGATGGAGCCCCAACAAAAGCCGGGAGAGGAAGGGAAAGAAGACTGATCCCTCCCGCCGTAAGCGGTGATGGTTCGGCTTAACTCCTCGCCAAGGGCGGGAAGGTTTACGGGCCCACAATCCTCATCTCTCCGCCCGAGATGGGCCTTTCGAAGACGCTGAGGATAGCCTCATGGGGGTTCACCGATAGCTGGGAGTGAGGATTAAGAGTCCCGGTGAGAACAGTTCCGCGGTGAGGAAAAACTTTAAATTTTCTTAAATATACCACCCACGGTGACTAGTATGGACGCGTACCAGAGCGTTGGCATCAGGAGGAGACTGAAGAGGTTCTTCCGCAGGGATGGAAGGGCGCTGATATTCGCGATGGACCACGGTTTTGAGCACGGCCCGGCTGATTTCGAACCCGTCTGGGAGCACGTTGACCCGAGGATAATCATGAGGAAGGTCGTAAGGGCAGGCATAGACGGCGTTATGATGCTTCCAGGAGTTACGAGGCTTGCCGTCGACGAGCTCAAGCCAGATACTGGGCTCATGATAAAGCTCACGAGCAAGACCGAGCTCAGGCCGAAGGATGAGCAACTCCTCCAGAGCCAGCTGGGCTTCGTTGAAGACGCTATAAAGCTCGGCGCGGATGCGATAGCGGCTACCGTTTACTGGGGCTCACCTCAGGAAGATGTTATGATGCGCCAGTTCGCCGAGATAGCGAGCTACGCCCATGATTTAGGTTTCCCCATTGTCCAGTTCGCCTACCCGAGGGGGCCCTACATAAACGAGAAGTACGGCAGCAAAGAGGACTACCGCGTTGTGATGTACGGGGCGAGGGCAGCTGTTGAAATCGGTGCGGACATGATAAAGACCTACTGGACTGGCTCTAAGGAGACCTTCGCGAAGGTCGTTGATGCCGCCGCTGGCGTTCCCGTCCTCCTCAGCGGTGGAGCGAAGACCGACAGCCCGGTGGACTTCCTCAAGCTCGTCTGGGAGGTCATAGAGGCAGGCGGAGCTGGGGCGGTAGTCGGAAGGAACATCTTCCAGCGCGAGAACCCCGAGCCCATGATAAGGGCCCTTCTCAGGGTCGTCCACAGGAACGAAGATCCGGAGGAGGCGGCGAAGGCGGAGGGGCTCCTTTGACTCTTTTCAGAGCCTCTTAAGCTCGGCTGAGGCTTTTCCATTTTCTATCCTTATTTCAGCGTAGTAGCCCTTGAAGAGGGGCCCCGGGTTGACTATCAGG
This sequence comes from Thermococcus waiotapuensis, assembly GCF_055384795.1. Lineage (NCBI taxonomy): Archaea > Methanobacteriati > Methanobacteriota > Thermococci > Thermococcales > Thermococcaceae > Thermococcus > Thermococcus waiotapuensis. Next base: position 735,635 of record NZ_AP042429.1, read on the forward strand.
GTCTCTCCGATCTGATCTATCGCCCTTGCCTCGTGAATGTGTCCCGTCAGCACGAGGGGCGGCTTTCTGTCCTCTATAAACCTCCGGAGGGCTTTGCTACCGACGTGTAGGTTAGAATGAGTCCTGTCCACTTTAGTATTGTACGGCGGAACGTGGCTGAGTATCAGGTCTCCGCTCCTATAGTTCTGCATGAGGATTTTCTCTATCTCCCCCTCGCTGAGCTCCCACACCGTGTTGAAGGGGGTTATGTTGGAACCGCCCACTCCAACGATGCCCAGTCCCCTGGCCTCTACCCTTCTGTTGTGTGCCCCTATTCCGAGCTCATCCAGCAGTTCCGGAACATCCCGCCCATCACAGTTGCCAAAAACAGCCAGAACTGTTATACCAAGATCCAGGAGCGGTTCCAGAATTTTTCTGGCCTCTTCCCCTGTTCCAAAGTTCGTTATGTCTCCGGCGACCATAATGAGGTCGGGGGTGTTTTCCCTCTCCGTTATTGCATCAGCCAGTGCCCTCACCTTCTCGATTTTTCCGTGGATATCACTTACCCCAATGATCTCCATCCGGCCCACCCCGGGAGTTTGTGTCCCCAAACACAAAAAGCCCATAACGTTTTTATATTTTTAAATCAAACCTGTCTACCGCGATGCAAATCGAGTGAGGTGATTAGAATGCGGAAGATGTCAACCCTGATGGCGCTGCTGATAACGGGATACATCCTCGGAATATGGAACTTCCTGCTGATGCCGAAGTACTATATAATCTTTGGTCTTAAGGGGTTTTTGGTTTCTCTGATCGTGCTCGGTCTTGGGTTGCTGCTTATCCACGGGGAGATCGACACAACTAGGACTACACGCTATCTCGCCCACGAGTTCATGTTCAAGGTCTCAAAATTGCCTGCTCTAACGCTCGTACTCCTGATGTTCCTGATGCTTTCGGGGGGCGTGGTTCTTTACTACTCTGCCAGGGCTATCCTGCCGATATTCAATCTCCCGGATAGCCTTTTACTTCCAATCATGGCTGGGGTTATCGTTTTGATAATTATCCTGCTCGCGATCCTAAAGGGAAGAAGTGTCGAGTTCCTGGGGGCTATGGCGGTTCTCCTTGTAGTTTTCACCCCCTTAGCCACGTTACTCCTCAGGAGTAAGGTTTACAGCTTTGTCACAAGCCCAAGGGCCGCTGACTACCTGAATTTCTACAGGCAGTCTGTGTTTTCGCTTTCGTCCGGTCTGGACTTAAACGGTCTCGTTCTCATGGGCTTAACGGTTATTCTTGCCCTTGGCCTCGGTGCCGGGGTTTACTACGTCCTGGGAAGCTTCCTCCCGGAGGGGATAAACATTAAGAGAATCCTCACTTTTGTTGTTCTCCTTCAGGTCTTTCTGAGCTTTTCTGCTGCCATGACCACTGTTTACTCCATTGGGGTCGCATACCAGGGTCACGAAAACGCCCAGGCCCGGTACGATGAGCTTCACAATGAGCTGGGTGAGATATTCTCAAACCCCAATTATACCTCCGAGGAAGCTATGAGGAAGGCCGCAGAAGTTCAGACGGCGATCAGGGAAGTTAATAAGACCCTTAACAACTTCAACAGGATAGAGGTGTACTCAAAGGACAGTCTTCAGAACCCGATAACGGCAGTGGAGACTTTTTACCTGATTCCCACGGTGATCAGGGACAGTGAAGTCCCCGGTGGGGGACTGGTCATAGCTCTCCTCATGGGCTCTCTCTTCCTGGCGGGCTTTACAAGTTTGGTAGTTCTTGTTGAAATCGGGGGCCAGATATCTGGAGAGGTCTTCCAGACAAGGAGGACTCAGGGAATACTGTTTGCGGGTTTGACGATGGCAGTTCTGGGTGGCATCATGGTACTCGAGGGTGTCAGGATAATGCTGACGGCGTCTTTAATTGGTTTCGTGGCGTTTATGGCTGTGCTCGAAGCCTTCCCACTACTTAGGAGCATCACTCCCGTAAACAGGGGGACAGTAATACCTGAAATTGCAGTTTTCCTGCTCCTGGGCGTTTTAGGGGTGGCATATCTGCTCAAACTGGAAGGAACTTATCTGAGGCTGGGTCTTCTCGTAGGCCTCCTGCTCCTGGCTCCCCTCCTGTTTAACGGTTACCTCTTGACCTCGGCCAGGGGCAGGTAGTATTTTCAAAAATTTTTTAAACGCCCCTCTTGATTTCGTGTAGAACGCTTTAGGAGGTATGAGAGATGGGAGACAAGACAAAGGTTCAGGTCAGCAAGCTCAAGCCCGGAAGGTACATCCTTATCGACGGGGAACCCTGCAGGATAGTGGACATCTCAGTTTCCTCGCCTGGAAAGCACGGCTCCGCCAAGGCGAGGATCGAGGCCGTTGGGGTCTTTGACAAGAAGGTCAGGAGCATAATCAAGCCGACCAGCGCCGAGGTTGAGGTCCCGATCATTGACAAGAGGGTTGGCCAGATAATCGCCATAACTCCAGACACCGTTCAGCTCATGGACATGGAGACATACCAGACCTTCGACGTCCCGATTGAAACCGGTGTCGAGGACGAGATCAAGGGCCAGCTCGCAGAGGGCATGACCGTTGAGTACTGGGAAACCCTCGGCAGGATAAAGATCATGAAGCTCAGGGGCGGCGAGTGAGCCCCTTTTGTTTCTTTCTCTTCCCCTGTTTTCAAGGAAACCCTTAAATATTAGACCGCTTTCTTACCGTTTAGATTGTGGTCTGACAGGTTGAGTGGTTGCCATGGACGAGCTAAGAAAGAAGCTCTGGTCGCTCGCATGGCCAGCTATAATAGGGAACATCTCTCAAACGCTTCTCAACCTAGTGGACACTCTCATGGTCGGCCACGTCAGCTCCCTGGCCGTTGCCGCCGTTGGCCTCGGCGGCCAGGTCAGCTGGTTCATGTTTCCAATAATGATGGTGGTGTCGATTGGAACCCTTGCCCTCGTTGCCAGGCTCATCGGGGCGAAGGATGTCAAGGGAGCGGAGCTCGTCCTGGAGCAGAGCATCTACCTTTCCTTCCTCCTTGGCATCCCGGTTTTCCTCTTCGGCTGGTTCTTCGGCGATGACATGCTCAGGATAATGGGCGCCGAAGGCGAGTTGCTGAACCTGGCATATTCATACCTCAGGGTTATCTTCCTGTTCTACCCGGTCCAATTTGTGGGTTTTGCAATGTTTTCGGCTCTGAGGGGGGCAGGGGACACCAGAACACCGATGAAGCTTGACGTAGCGATGAACGTCATCAACGCAGCCTTTGATTATCTGCTCATCTACGGGAAGCTCGGCTTCCCCCGAATGGGCCCCGTCGGCGCGGCCTGGGCCTCTGGCATAGGAATAACCTTTTCCTTCCTGGCCGGAGCGTACCTCCTCCTCAGCGGAAGGCTCGTTCTCCGCCTTAAGCCAAGCTGGAGATTTGAAGCGGAAATGGTCAGGAGGATACTCAGGATAGGCGTTCCCGCCTTCGTGGAGCGTGCCCTCTTCAGCTTCTACAACTTCCTCTACATGAGCATAGTCACCCGCTTCGGGGATGTGGCCCTCAGCGCCCACCAGATCGGCCTGAGGATAGAGAGCATAGCCTACATGCCCGCGTTTGGCTTCAACGTTGCCTCTTCTACTCTGGTTGGTCAAAACCTCGGCGCAAACAGGCCCGATCTGGCAGAGAAGACCGTCAATGAGGCCATGAAGATGGTCACGGCCTTCATGGAGGTCATGGCCTTCGTCCTCGTTGCCTTCCCGCGTTACCTCGTCATGCCTTTCCTGACGCCGAACGACCCCCACTACCACGAGGTTCTCCACCTGGCGAGCTTGTACCTCATAATCGTTGGGATAAGCGAGATCCCCCTCGGGTGGGTCTTCGTGCTGAGCGGTTCCCTCAGAGGGGCCGGCGACACCAAGAGCCCGATGTACGTTACAGCCGTGAGCAAGCTCCTCTTCAGGATTCTCCCCTCGTATCTCCTGGGCTTTGGCTTCAGTTTTCTCGGCTTTAGTTTCAAAGGGCTCGGCATTATAGCAGCATGGCTTGCGATGACCCTGGAGACGTTCATGAGCGGGGCCATGTACTGGTGGATCTTCAGAAAAGGGAAGTGGAAGACCGTAAAAGTGTGATCAGCCATTTTTGAATGCTTTTAGAATCCTCTCGAAGATCTCCTTCTCTTTTCCGCGTTTCTTCCTTGCGAGTCTTTCCACTATCAGCTCAGGGGTGCTCTTCCCGAGTTTGCCGAAGGCCGGCTGTCTGTCAACGATCAGGTTAAGCCCCTCGTCGAGACCCCTGGCCTCTATGCCGTCAACCCTGGCGAAGGGGAGCTCCTTCTTCAGGTCTTCGCCGAGGTGAGAAACGATGACAACGTAAAAGCCCCTTTCATGGGCGACCTTCAGCAGTTCGCCAATTATTTTGACTGCGGCACCGGGCTCGGTTATAGCCTCGAATTCGTCTATGAGGATTAGCTTCCGTCCTTCGCTCCTTAGGGCTTTGACAAAGCCGTTTAGAGCTGTTTCAAATGCCCCCGCTCCATAGGTGCTCCTTTTTCTCCTGAAGAAGAAGACTTCATCGAGAACGCTTACCCCTACTCTCTCCGCCGGCACGGGAAGGCCCATGTGGGTGAGAATAGCTATCTGAGTTAAGAGCTCGAGAAGGCTGGTTTTTCCTCCGCTATTGGCCCCGGTCAGGATGACGACTTTCTCATCAAGAACTTTTTCCGATCCCTCGATGTCGAACCACTGGGGTTTTTCCCCGATTACGTAGCTCACAGGCTGGGGATTCTCGATGAAGATGTGTCTTCCCCTGAGAAAAGCTATTCCATTAGCACCCAGCTCGGGGAAGGAGAATCCCTCGGCAAACAGCTTAACCGCCCTCAGGAAGTCAAGGCGGTAAACGTCCCTGATTTCCTGCTTCAACATCGGTATCAGCGGCCGTACTTTCTCAGCCAGTTCCCTGCTTTTGAGATACATTTCAACTTTGAAATCTCTGGTCAGTTCCTCCCTGATGAGCTCAACCTTCTCAGGGGGCACGGAGACTGGGTACAGTTCCTCCCTTGAGAAAATCTCCACGGGTGTTCCCAGAATTTTCCCCAGCTCTTCCTCGACTTCCCGTATCATCTCGAGGATCTCGTTTTCAACTGAGGAGAAGTGCCTGAATATTGCCCCGTAATCACCGCTCCTGAGCTCGGAAAGAAATTCCAGGAGCTCCTTCCCTTTAAGCGTCAGGGAAAACTGCTCGAGTCTCTCCGATACCTTTTCGTTGAGTTCCCGCTCTTTCTCATGCAGTATTTCTTCGAGCTGTTCTATCGTTGAGAGTCTGTCCATGGTAGTCTTGATCCCGCTGATCTGCTTCAACAGCTCCGGTGCAATGCTTTTTTCACCGGTAAGTTCCGCGATCTTAGCCAAGGCTTCCAGGGTGTCCCTGTTTTCCCACAGTGGCTGGATGTATAGCTCTGGAGTTATCTGGGTGGGGGTTAGTTCAACGTCTATTCCGTACCCCACTGTGCTCAGAACAAGGGGATACTCTTCGGCATCGGCTGGATCCGTGGAGACGGCGCACAAACCCAGGGCTTCCGCCTTCTTGACCTCACTCTCGTTCACTATGAGTATTCTGTCGTGGAGATATTCCCTCCGGAAGTGGATGGGCCGGACTTTTTCTATGAACTCCCCGATTTCAGGTTTTACCCTCTGCAGGTTCTCCCGCAGGTAAGCCTGCCTTCTGGCTATCTCTTCGGAGTTAGTGGTAGGCGAAAACTCGTCGAGGAATGCCTCGCTTCCCCGGAGTAGCAACTTTCTGGCTATTTCATCCCTTATTGATCTGTAGATTTCTCTGGCTTCGGGGTTAAGCTTCAGGCTCATCAAAGAACTGGGAGAGAAAGTGCCTAAAAAGCTTACTGGCCTAACCTGCCGGCACGTTTATCACTATCTCCACGTATTTCTGAATAACCTCGTACAGGAACAGAGAAGCCGCGTAAGACGACAGGAGCATCAGCTCGTTCATCTCGAAGATGTGCCTGGCAATTTCCTTCGCCCGGGGAGAGTTTGAGACGACGGCGTCCATGTAATTTTTCTTCAGGAATTTGTTGAGCTCGATGCCCAGAACCAGAAGGAAAATCCCCAGTAGCCCCGCCATTTTCCCAAATACCAGCATGATGACAAGAGTGATGATCGAGATGAACCAGCCGCCGAGGACGCCGAGCAGCATGACGAACTCTATCACCCTACCACCGGCGGGAAATTGAAGGGGAAGGGATAAAAACCTTTGGCTCAGATGAACTTCAGGACTTCATCAATTCCTTTTCTCCTCCCCCGCGGTTTTACTTCCTCCCTCGGATAGCCCACCGGGATGAGGCCGACAAGGTAGTAGTTATCGTCGAGGCCAGCAAGCTCCCTGACTTTCTCTTCTATTGCTTGAAAGTTCGTCACGCCGATGTACACCGTGCCAAGGCCCAGCTCCACCGCTTTCAGCATGAGGTTTTGAATCGCCATCGCCGCGCTCTCAACGCTCCATATGAACTCGATCTCGTCGAACTCCCTGCCTTTGAGGAAGCGGACGCGCCTGTCAATGAAGACCGCGATATAAACGGGCGCCCTGTACATGCCTTCCTCGTATATGCGGTTTTTGAGCTTCTCTATCTTCTCCTCTGGCAGGTTCACCGCCCTGTAGTACTCCACCATGCCTTCCGCTATCAGGTCAAAGGCCCTCTTCCTTGCCTCTTCGCTCCGGAACGCTACAAAGAGCCAGTTTTCAAGGCCGCTTGCCGTCGGCGCCCTTGTGGCGGCCTTTATTAGCTCTCTTATGGTGTCATCGCTTACTGCTTCATCAGAGAAGTACCTGACCGAAGTTCTCCGTAATATCGCCACGTCCAGCTCCATGCTCTCACCGGGCAGGTATTATCGCGGGGCTTAATCAACCTTTCCAGAACCAAAGGTTTAATAGAGGGGTGGAGAAGCACATCCGGTGAAAACATGTACGGATGGAGAGGAAGGCTGGGCCTTATAGTGCCCTCGTCGAACACAACCATGGAGATGGAGCTTCACAATTACCTTCCCGAGGGTCTTTCGCTCTACACTTCCAGGGTTCCGCTCAGGAACATCACCGAGGATGAGCTGATAAAGATGAACACACTTGCCGTTGAAAGTGCTAAACTCCTCAGGGACGCAAACGTTGAGCTCATCCTCTATGGCTGTACCAGTTGCTCATTCATAGGTGGCAAGGACTACGAGAAGGAGCTCGAGGCAAAGATAGAGGATGAAGTCAAGGTGCCGGTTATAAGCACGAGCACGGCCGTGGTAGAGGCCCTAAAAATTCTGGACGCTCATTCCTTGCTTGTGGTGACCCCTTACACCGACGAGATAAACCAGAGGGAGAAAGAGTTCCTCGAGGCGAACGAGTTCGAGGTCCTCGACATAAGGGGCCTTGGCATAGAGGACAATGCCCAGATTGGAAAGCTTGAGCCCTATGAGGCCTACCGCCTTGCCAAGGCCAGCTTCATCGATGAGGCCGATGCTATCCTTATAAGCAGTACCAACTGGAGAACCTTTGAGATAATCGAGGCCCTGGAGGAGGACCTCAGCGTTCCCGTGGTCACGAGCAATCAGGCTTCGCTCTGGCTGGCTTTGAGGGAAATGGACGTTATAGAGAAGATTCCAGAGCTCGGGAGGCTCTTTACGGAGTATTAGAATTTTTGGTTTTAGTCAGATCCACCTCCATAAAGTAGCCAATTTCGGTATAGGAGCCTGTATACAGCGTAGGGGGAATATAATTTTTAATCGGAAACTGGCAGGAGCTTATAATTTGCCCATTCAATATCCCCTGTTATTTTGAGGCCGGGGTAATACACAGTTTCTGTTGAGAAGGCAAGCAACTTCGCCTCATCCCCAGATCACCCCCATGAAGTAGCCAACGCCAGTGTACGGGCCGGTTTTGAGGTTAATACATACTTAGAGCTCATTAACCATTCTCCCATTAATGTTTCGAGCTTATGATCAACTGTTTTCTCTGAATACTTGTACCGTTCATCCGGACATTTTTCTTCATGGAAGCACTCTGATGGCGGGGAGCGTCTTTAGCATTGTGTCGCCCTCCTTTCTTTAATTGCAGTAGTATTCATATATGTAGTCAAATTTCCTTCTGTCCATTTTTCCTGATGGGTAAATTCCCAGTTCTGCATGGATATTCTTGTTTTTGTCTATCCATCTCATCCAGGCGTATACTTTTCCAGCATCGTCTGTTATAATGCGAAATCTCACTCTCACGTTCTCCCCTATGGCTTTTTGGAGCTGTTTTGAGTTGAGCTCTTGAAGGATTTGCCCGATCGGAACTTCACTTAGAGTCCAGGTGGTGTTCTGTGAGTACCTCCAGGACATAGTGTTTGAGAGGGTAACGTTGCCAGGATAGTGGACAACCCGCTTGATGGTCTTGTTGTCTACAGGCAAGAATTCTACAACAACACCCCTTGTGAAGTTAAGCATGGGACTCGGCAAGTAAAGCAACCCACCATAATAAGCATCATCTGTGGAAAACATGACGTCACCATGAACCTCAACGATTGTTCCCGTGGTAATCTCTGAATCCTTGAGAATGGCGATTTGGACGTAGGTGCCGTTCTTTTTGTCTCCAATTATTTCCTCAATCGATGGATAAATGCTCTCAATCTCCTCATTCATGTACACCCGATCCTTATAAAGTAGTTCTCTGCAGTTGTCGCAGTTTTTGAAGTCGTTGAGTTTTTCCGGGCTTGTTGCGAGGACTGAGTAATTGAATGGTGTTTTGCATGTTACCCTGTCTTCCTTCATTCTCGGCCAGACTTTCAGGAGTTTGGTGATCTTGAAAGTGTAAACACTAATCGTCTTATTCTCTGGATTGTAAAGCGCGAACTGGTACTCTCTGAACCCGTCAAAGCCAGTTTTAGAGTAGTAATAAGCCGCAACAAGCTTTGAATTCTCCCTGACTTGTTCTGGAATCTTCTGGTAAAGCTCGTCCATGCTCTCACTCGGAAGGTAAAAGTAGCTGAAAAGCAGAAGGGAAACCAAAAGGAGGCCGAGGACTATTAAAACCCTCCTCATCCGCACATCACCTTTATTCTTTGCTTACGAGTTCCCAGTTGGAGAAACACAGGGAGCCTGTGATGTTCATTTCCTGGGATTCCTTGTATACTGCCCATATCCAGCAGTAGTCTTTGTTTAGAGAATGCCCTTCGGCATAGTAATCCAGGAGACGTTTTGGCTTCACGTAAAGGGTTAAGTCTATAATCTTGGCACTGTCGTTCTCCAGTTTCTCAAGCATCCTTTCTATGATCCTCCTATCATGTGATCCAAAAGTGAAAGTCTTGCCAGCTCCGCTCTGTCCAGTTAAGATAACACCGGGATAATATGCTCTCACTTCCCCGCCCTGCTCCTCTGGTACTATTTTGATCCACAGGAGCTTTGTGCCCTCGTAATAGGGGAAGACAAGCACACCACTCACTCCAATACGTCCGTAGCAAAGATAATCATTAGCAAAGAGGCTCCGTTTTTCGCACACGGTTTTTGACTTGATCCACAGTCCAGAGCTGCTCCCGAGCGCGTAAATCTGGTAGAACGTTTCGTTTGGCTTAATGATCTCACTGAGGTTCCACCAGTAAGAACCGTTGATTTGTGAATCATACTTCCAGCCCAAGGTTTTGAAAAGAAGGGCTTTTTCATGCGGTTCGTACTGTTTGAGGAGTTTTAAGTCAAAGCTGAGAGGAGAGTAGTTGACTAAGGCCTTTGCACTCTCTACTCTCCTCTCTTTCGGCCAGAAGGGTGAAGATTGTTTGACCGTGTAAAGCTTGAGCGTGTTGGTTTTCTCATCGTAAGTCGCGAACTGCCAGAGGTTACTGTCGTGGTAAGCTGCAATGAGTTTTTCGCTTTTTGGAATTCCGGCTAACTTGTAAGCTCCCACTGCTGATGAAAGCTCGTGGTAAGTGTATGTGCTGTAAGCGAAGAAGGAAATGAGGAGAAGCAAGACTCCAATAGCGAGGGCCTTCCTCATCCCCAGATCACCCCCATGAAGTAACCAACACCAGTGTAGGGGCCTGTTTTGGGTTTGTATCTTTGATATTACGTGTTCTCAAGCTTTCCAGAGTATTCGTCGCCACAATATCCACCCTTCCGTAACGTCACGATTACCCATGTCACCTCCTCGTCGCAGTTCTTCGAAGTAGCATCTATGGGCCTGGCCACAAACATTGCCATCATACTTGGACTCTCTTGTTTCATGTTTTGATGCCAAATTTGGGTTAATTTACTAGCGTTCTTCAATTTAAAGGAGCAACTGTGCTGGATCTCTTTTAAAACTCCCTCTCTTGGATGGTTACAGAACATCATTCCAAGTCTGCTCCCAAAGATGACCATGGAACACTCTGGATGAACTGCTCCAGCCATGTTGATAGTGGATCCGTCGAAAAATACTATCGATGTTTCTGACGAGTTTCCTTTGTCATGAATAGCTACAAGAACTGTGGGAGTGCCATCATCTCCGAGGGTGGGGGGTACTATGAGTCCGCCCGGACCTACTGGAGGATAACCAAAGTCTGCGTTGCAAACTCTGATTCCTTGGACTCCCATCCAGAAGCTGTCTTTGGAGTAAAAAATGCCAATCAATGTAAAATTCCCATCTTGAATGGAACGAAAATCTCTGATTCCCTGAAAAGTAGGCTTATAATACCATTTTCCATGGAATAAAAGCGCTGGTGCTTTGCCGTTCCACTCCTTCAAGTGTTCCAAATTAATGGAGAGCGGGGAATAGTTATAGGGAGTGGGGTTCAGATATGTTTTCTTGGTCAGTCTAGGGGTTAATCCAAAATCTTCGTGTATAGAAATCATTCGAACTTTTTGCGTTTTCTGATTATAGAATACCAGTTGCCACTTTGGGCCGAGTGTTCCTTTTTGGACGTAGGTCCCTATGAGTGTTTCGCTCTCGTTGTAGCCAGTGAGTTGGAGTACTTTACTGGGGTTTGTAAGACCCACATGAACCTGATACGCTTTAACTCCCCAGGTAATCAGAAAAAGGGCAAAAAGAGCGAAGATAACCCTTTTCATTCTCAAACCACCTCCATGAAGCAACCAACTCCAGTGTACGGGCCGGTATATGGCTTGGGAGGGATATAGTTTTTAATCAGAAAATGGCGAGAGCTTACAATTTGTCCATTCAATAGTTTCCTTAGGGTGTCTCTACCGCACATCTGCCACTTGTTCCATTGGTATGTCATGTGTTCTTCCCAGTTATTTTCTCCGAATTTTTTTGTTAGATTGGCTTTGAATCTTTCGTAGTCTGCTGGCCAGCTCAATTCACTGTACTCGTAAGTCATGTCCATGATGGAGTGCGGCGGGACTCTATTGTTGTAGAACCATCCGGCGGTGGTTTGTGAGTATCCCAAACCACCGAACATTGCAGTCCACAACCCTCCCAACCAGTCAGGCAGATAGTAAATCCTCTCATGCCAGTCCATGTACTCATCCCCAAGCCAGAAAACATAGTGGCCAAGTTCATGGGCTATGGCGCGTCCGTAATCTGCCGAACCTATCTTGACATTGTCCAATGCAAGATCAATACATGCCACAGCTCCCGCCAAGTTAAGGTACCTGAGGTTAGACTGAATACATGCCTGCACGAGAGGGTCATTCAAAAGTTTGTCCGCATTCTTCAGAGGTGACTTAAATGATCTGGGCATGATTATATGTCCTCCTGTCCAGTAACCACCTATCGGGTAAGTGTAGGGACATATATCTTTGTTCCATACTCCAACTATGCAACTTCCATTGTGTATTTGTATGTCCGCTTTCTCCCAGTTCCTTTTTCCATCCCAGATTGTGACCCTGGTTATCATCGCGTAGCCGTCCGTGTAATCGTAAACGAAGTCGCTCGCCTTCCTGATGCTGTAAGCTAAGTTTTTCCTGTCCCCGTCGCTCATCTGCCACTCGACGGAAACGTTCAGTTCAATGCCCAGAATGTCCTTCTTCGCAGGATCCTTCCCGATGAGCTGTTCAACAGCGTTTGGAACGCCGTCACCGTCGTAGTCGTTCAGTTTGTCTTTCTCATTCCAGGTTCTCCAGCCTGGTATAGACCCGTTACGTATCCCGTAGCCGTCGCTTGGGTCGAACCTGTAGGGTGAGCCCTGCTTCTCAAGCTCTTTGTTCAGCTCCACCTCGCGCCAGAAGGGTATGCCATCCGGGTCGCTGGGAACTATGACGAACCATATTTCCCCGTCATGCTCATCCTGCGATGAGTAAGTGACGATCTCGGAGGAGCGAGAATTAATAACATCGCCTCCCTGTTGATTTATTTTAATTTCACCCTTCAGCGGTTCCTCTATTGAGGCGGCTTCAACTTCCACGGTGGCCATTTTTTCCCGGGTGGGCGGAACTTCCGGCTCTGCTGGGAGTTTTATTGGTTTCGTCTTGAGGACCTTCGCCTTGTAGGTGTTTACCAGGGTGATGTTCACGGTGCTCCCGTTGTTTAAGAGAACTTCGACTAAGTGAACGCTCTGTGGTTCCCTGATTGTTATGGTTTCTTCCCCGGATTTTACTTTTACCTCGCTGATGTTGGTGGAAGAGTACACTTTCAAAATCTCGCCATTTATTCCTTTTTTCTCAAGTATGCTCTCGTACTTGGAGTAGACCGTCACGTCTTTGTCTGGGCTGCTGGGAGTAATGCCGCACGATCCGTCGCCGCAGCCGCTTAAGTGGCCGTAGCCGAAGTAATTGCTTTCATCGCCCGGATAATCGTCACCGGTCCAGGTTCCTGTTTTGGCGTTGTAGTATATGGTGGCGATGTTTTCTGGGCCGGGCGAAACGTCTATCTCGGTTCTTTCTGTTCCCTCGTCCCTGTCGTAGAGGTGAAAGGTTATAGGGATAACAGTCTTGTAGTCCGGGACGTCGAAGGTTGCCTTGGCTATGGCGTAGTCTTCGAGGTTCATAAGTGGGTCTTGAGTTGCCAGGATTTTCTTATCAAGGTCGTCCTGGTTGTCCGTCAGGACAACGGTCACATCAAGGCTCATATCGGCGGGGTTGTGGCCTATAAGTGAGCTGTCAACGTCGTCAAGCGCCCTCGCCCTGAGGATATAGAGTGTTATCGCGTAATTTCCTACCGGGTTTGTGTCTTTGGAATCGATCACTCCGTCCCCATCGGTATCCCTGTTGAATGGATCCGTCCCGTACTCATATTCCTCCCCGTCACTGAGATAGTCACAGTCCGAGTCCATTAGAACATCTCTGGTCACGCTCATCGAGTCGCCTCCCCCGAGTGAGGAAACCACGACCTTGAAGGTGTGAGTCCCCTCAGTAACGGGTACTGAATAGCTCTCCGTTATAGTTCTTAGGGGATCCACCTCAACTGCCGTCTGGTATGCCTGGTTTCTGTCGACGTATATGATAAGGTCGCCAATGGCAATGATCGTTCCGGCGTTGCTAAGGGTTACGTTGACGGTTACTTCACCGCCACAGGTTGTCTTTCCGACGCTTACCCCTAAGAGTACTATCTTTGTCCTAACGTCGATGTCTGGTTTCATTACCTCGTTCGAAAGCGCTATAGTTCCCCCCATCTCAGCGAGTATGAGGAGAACTGCCGCGATGTATGTGGCCTTTTTATTCATTTTCATGAGCCGCCATCTGCAGTTAGTGAATAAATGTCCATACTATATAAAGTTTTCGTACCACTGCCGGTGATATGCTCCAGGCACCCCGAAACCCTTTTAAAATCCTGGGCAGTTCCACAATTGTTAGTCACCAAAGGTGATACATATGGTCAGGGAGCTCCTGGAGAAGGCGAGGGGACTTTCAATATACACTGCCTACAACACCAACGTTGATGCCATAGTTTACCTGAACGGTGAGACCGTGCAGAGGCTTATAGACGAGTTCGGCGCCGATGCCGTGAGGAAGAGGATGGAAGACTATCCCAGGGAGATAAGCGAGCCCCTTGACTTTGTTGCGAGACTTGTTCACGCCCTTAAGACGGGAAAGCCGATGGCGGTTCCCCTCGTTAACGAAGAACTCCACACCTGGTTCGACTCCCACTTCAGGTACGACGTGGAGAGGATGGGCGGGCAGGCTGGGATAATAGCCAACCTCCTGAGCAACCTCGATTTCAGGGAGGTCATCGTATACACGCCACACCTGGCAAAGAGACAGGCCGAGATGTTCGTAAGAAAGCCCAACCTTTTCTATCCGGTTGTCGAAGGGGGGAGGCTTGTTCTAAAGCACCCCTGGGAGGCCTACCGCGAGGGTGATCCCGTTAAGGTGAACCGCATCTTTGAATTCCGCGCCGGGACGGCCTTTAAGCTTGGGGACGAGAGAATAGTCGTCCCCTTCTCGGGCAGATTCATCGTTTCAGCGAGGTTTGAGAGCATAAGGATCTACACCGAGCCCGGGCTCAGGTCATTCCTCCCGGAAATCGGTGAGAGAGTCGATGGGGCGATTCTATCCGGCTACCAGGGGATAAACCTCCGCTACTCCGATGGGAAGGACGCCAACTATTACCTCAGGAAGGCCAAGGAAGATATAATGCTGCTCAAGCGCGAGAAAGACCTCAAGGTTCACCTGGAGTTCGCTTCAATACAGAGCAGGGAACTTAGAAAGAAGGTCATCTACAACCTCTTCCCCCTCGCGGACAGCGTTGGAATGGACGAAGCAGAGATAGCCTATGTGCTGAGCGCCCTGGGCTATGACGAGCTGGCTGAGAGAATATTCACCTACAACCGTATAGAGGACACCGTCTTGGGGGGGAAGATACTCCTGGACGAGATGAACCTCGATGTCCTCCAGATACACACGATATATTACATCATGTACATCACCCACGCCGATAATCCCCTGAGTGAAGAAGAGCTCAGGCGGAGCCTCGAGCTCGCAACAACGCTTGCAGCGTCGAGGGCTTCCCTGGGGGACATAACCGCACCAGATCAGATCGAAATAGGCCTGCGGGTTCCCTACAACGAGAGGGGAGAATACGTCAAGCTCCGCTTTGAGGAGGCAAAGAGGAAGCTGAGGACTAAGGAATACAAGCTGGTCATAATTCCGACAAGACTCGTCCAGAACCCTGTATCAACGGTTGGCCTCGGAGATACCATATCAACGGGCGCCTTCACGAGCTATCTGGCGATGCTGAAGGAGAAAGGGGAACTCTGACCTTTTTCTTCCTTTCAGGTGAGACGTGAGCAACGGGAAAGGGCGGCGTAAACATCAGACCTGCCCGGCCCTGAAAGTTCCCCCTTTTCCCTCCCAAAACGCCAGTCTCTCAAGACCAGCCATGAGGCCGGCTTCCCTTAGTATGGCTTTCAGGTTTTTGAACCGGGAGCGCATGACGAAGAGCTCGTAGAACCCCTCAAGGTTGCCCCAGTGGCCGTAGGCCGAAAGGGCGAGATACATAACGTCCTTTGGTTTCAGCTTCCTCCCGAGGTTCTCGTTTAGAGCCCTTAACCCCGGCCGGACCCTTTCAAGCAGACCCTCTTTAGCTAAGAGATGGAGCATTAGCTCCTCGACGGTGGGCTTTTTCCAGTCGATGAGCTCGTCCCGGAAGGGAAGGCCTATGAAGAGCGGAACGACTTCAGTTTCGCCCACAAGGTAGACGTAATCGGATTTTTCGTAGCCAAACCCGGAAAGTGTGCCCTCTATTGAAGCGATGGCGTTTTTCTCGTCTTCGTCGATGTCAACGGCAACGCCTATTCTGTCGACATTGAAGCCGAACACGTCCATGGCGCGTAGAAAGTTCCCTAAGTTCCTTATAACGCCCGAATTGCCCTCGCTCGGGATTATCGCCAGGTGCACTCCATCCTCGCGCTTCAGCAGGTCGAAGTTGTCCCTCTCAAAAACCTTCTCGATGAACCTGAGGTTTCCCGGAGGGCTTCTGCTTTCCCTGAACTCGAAGAGCTTTTTGAAGACCCCTTTAAAGAACTTGGAGTCCGTTTTCCCTTCCACGAAAAGCACCGTGGTTCTGGCCCTTTCCTTTGGGAAACCGCCTCTAACATCGAAATCGAGGTATTTTCTGAGCTCGTATACCTCTTTGAGCGTTAGTTGCTTCCCACTCTCCGAGTAAACGAGAACGTTTTCCTCCCCGTTTTTGAAGGCGGAAGCGATCAGCTCAAGGAGTTCCAGGCTGGAGGTAACGATCGTTTCGTCTCCCCTCAGATTTTTCACGAATTCAACGAGCTCTTCCCGGTTTTTCCCGCACTCCGGAAAGGGAATAGCGCCTTCCTCCACGAACTTTTCATAGTCCTTCCCGGTTACAACCCTCATTCACGTCACCATATCAACGGCTATGGCCCCCATCACGGCAAATGTACTGACTATGACCGTGGCGTTTATGTATTGGAGTGTGCTGAAGTTGGCAACGTCGTTTATCCCGTAGAGGTAGATCAGCCCGGCGGATATTGTGTAGGATATCAAAGAGACCGTTATGAGCCTCTTGGGAACGTGGAAAAGGTCTTCGTGCTTGAGGTTGCCGATTCTGGATTTGGCTATGAAGATGTATGCAACACCCAGCGTTAGAAGGAATATCGCGAAGGAGCGTTCGATCGAGATGTCCTTTGCCACGTCCCAGAGCTCGGAGGTGAAGATAAAGGGGAGGGCAAAGGTTATCGCCCCAACGAGCTCCTGGGCTATGTCATCCCATCCCAGTTTGTCCGGGGTCTTTTCTAACTCCTGCTCCTTCTGGAGCTCGTCCAACTGCCTCCTGATGGAATCAAGGTTTTCGTTTATCTCCTTTAGGTCAACGCTTTTGAGCTCAGGTTCGGGGCTCATCATCCCCTCAGCATTGGATTCACTCACCATTGCCCTTTCATCTCCTGCATTCCGGTTATAAACTTTAGCCGGCAAAGTTATAAGTCTGCTTCACTAGGTGGGACGGAGAGAGAAAGGGGGTTATGGAGATGGCCGTGAAGGAGTGCCCCGAATGCCACGGAACGGGCAAGGTAGAGACTGGCGAGAAGGAATGCACGGTGTGCAAAGGATGGGGTTACGTTCCTGCCGATTTTAAACTTGAAGACAAGCTCAAAGGTTACCGCAACCTGGACTACTTTGGCGTTGATGAGGAAGTTGATGAAATCCCATGCCCGGAGTGCCACGGAAAGGGAACCGTTCCAGTTTACGATACCTGCCCGACCTGCGGCGGAACTGGCAGGGTTCTTGCCTGCGACATCTGCGGAAAAATCAAGGGGCCCTGGGAACCGGGCATGGAAACCACCTGGGTCTGTCCCGACTGTCTCAGGAATTACAAGGTCGTCTACATCCTCGACAAGACCTGTGATTACGAAGACGTTGAGGTTGGAAACGTTTACAAAGGCACTATCGACAGGGTTGAGCGCTTTGGAGTCTTCGTTGAACTTAATCCGCACGTCGTTGGCCTGATAAAGCGTAAAGACCTCCTTGGTGGGAGGGAGTACAAACCGGGTGAAGAGATACTCGTCCAGGTTCTCGACGTCAGGCCAGACAAAAGGGAGGTCGACCTCATAGAGTCTGCCCTTAAGAACTATAAGGAAGTTGTCGTCAGAAAGGAGATACCCGTAACGCCCATAGCCGGGCTAAGCAAGGACATGGCCGGTAAAACGGTGAGAATACAGGGAAGGGTAACTCAGATACAGGTCACCGGCGGTCCAACAGTCTTCACCCTAACGGACGGAACTGGCATAACGTGGGCAGCGGCCTTTGAAGCTCCTGGAGTCAGAGCCTACCCCAGCATAAACGTAGGTGATGTCGTTGAGGTAATAGGCAAGATAGCCTTCCACTCGGGTGAGATACAGATAGAAGTCAGCGACATGGCGAAGCTCTGGGGCCCGGACGCCGCCAGGGTTAGGCAGGCCATTGAGACGGCCCTCGACGAGCGCGCCCAGCCAAAGGACGTTGGCTTCCTCGTCAGGAGCGAGGTCCTTGAGAAGCTCAAGCCCAGGATAATGAAGGCGGCGTTTATGATCAGAAGGGCGATCCTTGAGGGAAGGCCAATACTCCTCAGACACCACGCCGACACCGATGGCTATACCGCAGGTCTGGCGCTGGAGTACGCGATAGTGCCGCTCATCGAGCAGGTTTCCCCTGATTCCGACGCGAGGTGGAAGCTCTTCAAGAGGAGGCCGAGCAGGGCGCCGTTCTACGAGCTCGAGGATGTTCTTAAGGATATAATCTTCATGATTGAGGACAACGAGAAGTTCGGGGACCCCTTCCCGCTCCTGGTGATAGTCGACAACGGCGGAACGAGCGAGGACATCCCGGCTTACAAGCGCATAAGGGCCTACGGTGTTCCCATCGTCGTTATAGACCACCACGACCCGCGCGAGTGGGTGAGCGAGAATAAAGCCAAAGTTGATGAGTACGTTGACGTGCACGTCAATCCCCACCACGTCAAGCGCGGCTACTATGAACTCACCGCCGGAATGCTTGCAACGGAAGTGGCCCGCTTCATCAACCCCGAGGTTGAGGACAAGATAAAGCACCTCCCCGCCATAGCGGGAACGGGCGACAGGAGTAAGGCCCCGGAGTTCTACCAGTACCTGGAGATAGCTAAAAAGGCCAAGGGCCTGACCGAGGAAGAGCTGAAGAAGATCGCCGAAGTTATAGACCACGAGGCCTTCTACTGGAAGTTCATGGACGGCCACGGAATGATCGAAGAGCTACTCCTCCTTACGGGAAACCTCCAGAGGTACCGCGAGCTCATCAATGCAATTTACCCAGAGGTAAAGGAGAAGCAGGAGAAGGCTTTGCAGGCTTCCCTGCCCCACGTCAAGAGCGTTGTCCTGCCGAATGGCATAAGGTTCAACACGATAGATGCTGACCTCTTCGCGCCTAAGTTCTCCTACCCGAGCCCCGGCAAGCTGAGCGGGCTCATCCATGACCACTTCAAGGAGAAGTACGGCGAGGACTCGCCGATACTGACCCTCGCCTACGGCCCGGACTTTGCAGTTGTTAGAGCCAGCGACGGAATGGCCGCTTACGGCTTTGACCTCAACGAAATAATCCCGAAGCTCCAGGAGAAACTCCCGAGTGCAGGAATAGAGGGCGGCGGCCACAGCTACGCAGGGTCAATAAAGTTCTTCGAGGGCATGAGGAAGGAGGTTTTAGAGGAGTTCGCGAAGCATGTGGTGGTGCTGAAGAAGAAATGACCCCCGCCAGCCTTTTAACCTTCCAATTCCAAAGAAGGGCGGAGGAATGCTGATGAAAATCGTTCTTGAGGTTACCTTCCGCATGGGCGGCGTCTCCTACCGCGGTCACCGCTGGGAGGGTGACGCGCTGATTTTTAACTTTGAAAGGCTTGGGGATGCGTTCATACAGGTTCTCAGCACCATGAAAGTTGAGGTGGAGGTGGACGGGACTCCTAAGAGAGTCCTCGTTGAGCTCAAAACAAAAGACGGCAGAAAGGTCTTCGGGGCCTTTGAGAGGAGTGGAGTGTATTTCGCGGCCGAGCCGTGAAACTTAAATTCCTCTTTTGATATCCCCTCCGGTGGTAGCTATGAAGCTTGCCTCATTCGACGTCTGGAACACCCTGCTTGACATGAACGTCATGCTCGATGCCATAGCGGCCGAGCTCTCGAAGCTCATGGGGGCGTGCATAGTGGACGTTGTCGAGGGCATGATGCTCACGAGGGAGAGGATAAAGGCCATGCGCGCCAAAACGGCCGGCGACCCATCCAGGGCCCTCGAGGAGAGCCAGGAGATGCTGGCAGAACTCCTCGGGATTGATGTCGAACTAGTCAAGAGAGCCGCCGCGAGGGCAGTTCTGGGGGTAGGGGACGAGATAGTCCTTCCCGGAGCCAGAGAAGCCCTCGAAGGCGTCAAGCGGGAGGGCTTAAAAGTCACCGTCACCGGCAACGTGATGTTCTGGCCGGGTTCCTACACGAGGCTTTTGCTCGAAAGGTTCGGCCTTATGAACTACATCGATAGAACCTTCTTCGCGGACGAAGTTAAGGCCTTCAAGCCCATGAGGGAGATGTTCGAAAAGCCCCTCGAGGCCTTCAACGTGAAGCCGGAGGAAGCGATACACATCGGCGACACGAAGGAGGAAGACTTTGAAGGGGCCCTAAAGGCCGGGATGTGGGCCGTCTGGATAAACCCGGAAGCGGAAGGAATTAGAAAAATCCACGAGAGGGGCTTTGAGGTTCCAGGTGTGGAGGGGATTTTGGAGGTGCTGGAGCTACTTTAAATAAGCCGGGGCTAAGCCCCTCTTTCCAGCCCGAACTTTATCGCATCGAACGGGCACGTCTGGTTGCAGACGCCACAGCCGGTGCAGAGGAGCTCGTCTATGCGGACTTTCTTCTTTTCCGGGTCGTAGACCAACGCGGGACAGCCGGTTAAGAGGATGCAGGCCTTACAGCCGGTGCACCTCTCTTCGACCACGACTGGCTTCTCCCCTATTTCCCCGCGCCTTATGACGGGTATGACGCACTCGCGCCTCGCTATTATCACAGCGGGCCCCTCAACCTGCATGGCCTCCTTTATTGCCTCTCTCGTCGCTTTCAGGTCGTAGGGGTCAACCGTTTTGACGTACTTGACGCCGAGCGCTTTAACCAGGGCCTCGATGTCTATTTCATTGAACTTCCTGCCGGTTTCGCTACCACCCGTTCCCGGGTGCGGCTGGTGGCCCGTCATGGCCGTTGTTCTGTTGTCGAGTATCATCACCAGGACGTTCAGGTTCTTGTAGACGGCGTCAATTAGGGGCTGGATTCCGTTGTGGAAGAAGGTTGAGTCCCCGATGGTCGCTATTATCTTTTTGCCCATTACAACGCTCTGGCCGTTGGCCAGGCTTATACTCGCACCCATAACGTATTCCGTCCAGATTGCCTCGAGCGGCGGGAGGAGGGATAACGCGTAGCAACCTATGTCGCCGTGTATAGGAACGGAGTAGAGGCCGAGCTTGAGGTCGCGGAGGGCATCCAGGAGGGCCCTGTAGCTCCCGCGGTGCGGACAGCCTGGACACATCACCGGGGGCCTCTTTGGAGCCAGGCTTTCGGCGTAAGCAACTTCCTCCGGCTTCCTGTATTCCTTGCTCTCCCCACCGATGAGCCTCAGCAGGGCGTTTCTGACAAGCGAAGGCGTAAGCTCGCCCTCGAGGGGTAAATGCCCCGTCCTCTTGCCGTATACCGGGACGTTCAGGCCGGCTTCGTAGGCCGCTATCTTCACCTCTTCCTCGAGGAAGGGTGCACCGTCCTCAATAACTATCGCGCGGTCAACAGTTTTCAGGAAGTCAGTGACCAGTTTCCTCGGGAGCGGGTGGGGTGTTGAGAGCTTGAGAACCCTGAAGTCCGCTTTGACCTTCGGGAGCACTTCCCTCACGTAGTTGTACGGCGCCCCCTCGACGATTATCCCGATTTTGCCACTCCCCTCGACCCGGTTGAAGGGCATCGAGTTGAACTCCTCCTCTATCTTCGCCAGAGTCTCGTTCAGCCACCTATGCCTCTTCCTGTTACCCTCCATGCTTGCTCTAACGTACCTTTCAATGTCCTTCCCGAAAACCGGCTTCCTGTCCAGCTCGATGAACTCGCCAACCTCAACATTGGCGGTCGTGTGGTTGACCCTCGTGGTCGTGCGGAAAATCACCGGAACCTTGTACCTCTCGCTCAGCTCGTAGGCGTACTTTATGAGGTCGTGGGCCTCTTGAGGGTCAGCGGGCTCGAGAACGGGAAGGAGGGAGAGCTTTCCATAATAACGGTCGTCCTGCTCCGTTTGAGAGGTGTGCGGCCCCGGGTCGTCCGCAACAAGTATTACCAGTCCGCCTTCAACGCCAGAATAGGCCAGGCTCATTAGCGGGTCGGCGGCGACGTTAAGACCGACGCACTTCATAGTCACGAGGGCCCTCAGACCGGCGTAGGCGACTCCAGCCGCTTCCTCCAGGGCCACTTTCTCGTTGGGCGCCCACTCGGCGAAAACCTCCGGCTTGAGCCTCGCTATGGTCTCTATGACCTCTGTCGAGGGCGTTCCCGGGTAGCCAGTGGCGAATGCAATCCCGCTCTCAAGGGCGCCGTAGGCTATGGCCTCGTTGCCCATGAGGAGTTTTCTCTCTTTTTTGACTAATACCTCAAGTGAAGCGTCAGAAGGAGCGTTCTTTATGGCCTCCACGATGACCACCGCAGGTTATTCGCGGATACGGTTAAAATTTTATGCTCAGAAAAATGCGGGCAAAGACCGAAAAATATTCGAGCCCATGGCCCCTTCCCGAGTAGTAGACTTGGACACAGCGAACCAGGAGAAGCCCCCATGAAGAGGGAGGTTTCGGAGGCCTTAAATACCACCCAGCAATACCCGCAGTAGTGAGCGCTATGAAAGTTGAAGAACTGCTCTCGCTCGTTGAGGAAACCATAGGTGAGCTCAAGATAGCCCTGATGGCCAACCAGCAGAGGGCTTTTGAGACTCCTTACACCAGCTTTGAGTTCATCCAGAGGGCCTCCGAACTGGACGAGGAGCTGAGAGACCTGGAGAAGCTCCGGGATTACCTGGCTTCCCTGGATCCAGGGGAGGAGGCGGAGAAGTACTTCACGGGGGAAGAACTTGAAGAACTTCTAAGACTCCTGGAACTCCTCAGGAAAAGCAGGCCCCACGAGTATTGAGGTGGGAGCATGAGCCTGCGGGAAATCGAGGGGGAGCTCGTCAGGTTCAGGGACGAGAGGGACTGGAAGAGGTACCACACACCAAAGAATCTGGCCATCTCCATTGCGGTTGAGCTCGGCGAGCTGCTGGAGCACTTCCAGTGGAGAGAGAACGAAGAAATCCTGGCTTCGATGAACGATCCCGCGGAAAGGGAAAATGTTGAAGACGAGCTGGCAGACGTTTTAATCTACCTTGTCCTCCTGGCCCATGAGCTGGGAATTGACCTCGAGAAGGCCGCCCTGAAGAAGATAGCAAAGAACGCCAGAAAATACCCTGTGGGGGGACGGGAATGAAACTGACCTTCGGGACGCTGAAGGTGACCGCGGTAGTACTTTTGATTCAGGCCATCTTAAACGGTATCAGCGTTTCCTCGGGCCCTCTCATCTACGGCCCCTTTGCCGCCCTCGACCTGGTCCTGGCATATGGTGTTTACGTTGAAAACAGGAACGCGGTGAAGGTGTCTCTCGTATACCTTGGCCTCGACCTGTTTCTGGCGATATTCTACCTCATAGCAGGTGTTATTCCGAAGGGGGTCGTGGCCCTCCTCGACTTCCTGGCCATCCACGACATGGTGTCCTACATAGAGGCCGTTGCGGGGGAAGATGCCGGGGAAACCGGCGACGTTTCTGTTTAATTGCTTTTTTATGTAATTCTTTGTTTATGTGGCAAAGCTTATAAGGATGTAAAGGAAGCCTTACGTAAAGGAAACTTTACATTGAGGCAGATGGGACGAAAGCTTGCCCTGTTGCCGGCCCTCCTATCGGTAATGGCCCTGGGATGGGTGGTGGGCTGGGAGGTCAGCTCGGGAAAGGGGGAAATCTTCGAAGACGAGAGGTCCCTGAGGATAGATGAGGTCGCCTCAAGGATGACGCTCCAGATGACTATGATGGCCCTTGCGGTGGTGATGCTCCTCCTCTCGGGCAGAACCCCAGAGCCCGAAGCTGAGGGAGCTTTTATCGCAGTGGGCCTAACGCTGGCCGGAATGGGAGCAGCTCACCTTCTCCTCAGGCACTACTACGCGAGGGTGATGTGAATGGACTGGGCGGCTTTCGTGGCACTGGCCGCTGGCTTCATAGGCGGTATCCTCGGCTACCTGCTCACGAGGGGGATTGTAGAGGACATTGGAGTCCCCCTGGATGAGAGGGGCAACGAGATAGCAAAGCTTGCCGCCGCGAGAACCCTGGAGCTGGTTCTCCTGACGGATGCTGTGCTCCTTTACTACTCCGCCATCGTGGCAAAAGATGACCTGTGCACGGGAGTTCTCTTCGCCCTGTTCGCAATGATACTCTTCGGGAACCTGGCTTTCAGGGCTTACTACTCCAGGAAAATGTGAGGTGTCCTCATGAAGAACCGGCTCCGCGAGCTGAGAGAGGAGAGAGGCCTCACCCAGGAGGAGCTCGCAAAGGCACTGGGCGTTACAAGGCAGACGATAATAGCGATAGAGAGGGGAAAGTACGACCCCTCCCTCAGGCTGGCCTTTAAGATGGCAAGGTTTTTCAACGTCAGGATTGAAGACATATTCATCTACGAAGGTGAGAAAGATGAGAGCCAATGAGCGGATTTTAGGGGCACTCCTCTACGCTGGCGGCATCGCGCTGGCCCTCTTCCGCCCGCCAGTGGACAGGATGGCTTGCATAACTGTTCCCGAGGGAAAAGCGGTCAGTGGCGTCAACCCGTTTTTCCTGGCCCTTGAGCTCGGTCTGGTGATGATCGGATCTGTGCTTCTGTCTCAAGACCTCAAAAACAGCCACGCCAGAAACGGCTGGATAGGCGTCACGAGCGGTCTCGGGATAGCAATCATCGGAGGATATGCTGATCTCCTCGAGGTTTTCCTTTTTGGGGTCGCCCTTGCCACCCTTGGACTTCTCGTCAAGGTCGGAGGTAGAAAAAATGCCGGCGGTTAAAGTCGAGGGCCTCGAAAAAGACTACGGCAGGGTCAAGGCCCTTAAGGGGGTAACCTTTGAAGTGAAGGAAGGGGAAATCTTCGGGCTAATCGGGCCAAACGGCGCCGGAAAGAGCACCACACTCAAGATACTCGCCACCCTGCTGAGACCAACGGCTGGAAAGGCCGAGGTCTTTGGCTATGATATCGTTGAGGAAGCCAGCGAGGTAAGGAAGATCATAAGCTACCTGCCCGAGGAGGCCGGTGCCTATAAAAACCTCGCGGGCATTGAATACCTCCGCTTCATGGCCGGGCTCTACGCGAAGGACGAAAGAAGGGCCAGAGAAATGGTTGAGCTTGGCGTCAAACTGGCGAACCTCGGCGAGAGGCTCTACGACAAGGTTTCGACTTACTCAAAGGGAATGACGAGGAAGCTTTTGCTGGCGAGGGCGCTGATGGTCAGGCCAAAGCTGGCGATACTGGACGAGCCCGCGAGCGGGCTGGACATAATAAACGCCTACACAATAAGGAAGACGATAAAGCGCTTCGCAATCGAGGAGGGTGTCACTTTCTTAGTTTCCAGCCACAACATGCTTGAGGTAGAGTTCCTCTGCGACCGCGTTGCCCTGATAAACCAGGGGAGGATAATCGAGAGCGGGACTCCAGCAGAGCTGAAGGAGAAATACCGTGCGGAGAACCTTGAGGAGGTCTTTATGAAGGCTGTGGGCTTTGAAGCCAATGAGCCGGTGGGAGGGGAGGGGTCATGAGCGACTTCTGGGTGCTGCTTAAAAAGGAGCTGATGAACCTCCTGAGGGACAAGAAGCTCCTCTTCGGGCTCATAATAGTGCCCCTGATACTCTATCCCGCCATGGGAAAGATGATGCAGGTTGGCGTTGAGAAGGCCCAGGGACAGACGCAGGTTGCCATCGTCAACTTCGACGAGGGAAGGTACGGGGAGGTGCTCATCAAAGCCCTTAACGCCACTCCTAACGTCACCGTGGCCCTTGTGAAAGCGCCTTCGCTCTCAGAGGCCTTAAAGCTGGCACAGAAAGAAAATCGGAACGTCCTCGTCGTGATTCCGGCCAACTTCAGCGAGGGCATAGAGTCGAACAGAGTGGCCACGGTGGAGCTGTACGGGGTATTCAGCTCGATCGGAACAGGAATGAAAGAGAGCGTCAGCGAGGCGAGGATAAACGCGGTTATAGACGTTCTCTCACAGGAAATAGCGAAGCTGAAGCTGAGGAACATGAACGTCACGGATCCCGAGGCCGTTCTCCAGCCGGTCAGGGCAACGAGCTTCTCTTATATCAACGACAGGCTCGTCAACGTTTCCCCTTCAATAGTTTCGGCCGTGCTCTCTTCCCAGTCCGTGAGTCTACCGCTGATAGTCTTCCTGATGGTGACGATAACCGCGCAGATGGCGGCTGGCACTGTGGCGGCGGAGAAGGAGAACAAAACCCTCGAAACGCTCCTTACGCTGCCAGTAAAGAGGACTGCCATCGTCGCCTCAAAGATATCGGGAACAGCCGTGATGGGGCTCATAGCGGCTTTAGCTTACATGATCGGCCTTAAGAGCTACATAGGCTCCTTCTCGACCGACACAGGGATAAGCTTAAGCGACCTCGGCCTGGGAATAACGCCTGCAGGAAGCCTGCTCTTTGCCCTCATAGTCTTTCTCACCATCGTGTTTTCCTTGAGCCTCGCTATGGTTTTAGCCGTCTTTGCGGAAGACGTCCAGAGCGCCAACACGGTCGTCAGCTCCGTGATCCTGCCCCTGGCTTTTCCGGCGTTCATATTGATGTTCGTTGACGTTGCAGAACTCCCCTCCCTGGCCCAGTACGGCCTCATGGCGATTCCCTTCACCCACCCCATAGTGGCCTACCGTTACGCCCTCTCCGGAAACTACGGGCCGATGCTCCTCAGCGTGGTCTATCTCTCAGTGCTGGCCGGAATAACCCTCTACATAGCGGCCAGGATATTCTCCGGCGAGAAGATACTGACGGCGAAGCTGAGCTGGGGAAAGAGAACTACGGGCGGAGAGAAGTAAGCTTTTCGACGAGCCCGCCAAAGTACCCGTATAGTTCGCTCTCTTTCAGTTTTTCAGCCGTTTTCCAGAATTCTTCAAGGCCCCTGAAACCGGCTTTTTCGTACTCCAGCGCCTGAAGGAGCATCTCGAGTCTGTCGGCGAACTTTACGAGCTTTCCCTCGGTGGTGCTTTCCTGCTCATATTCATCGAAAAGGGCCAGGTATTCACTTCCGACCATCTCCGCAAGGGCCTTTCTTTCTCCCTCAACCTTGTTGAAATACTTCTGAGCCGGCAGGGGAATGTCGGTTATCCTGGCCTCGCCGAGGTCGTGGATGAGGGCAATCTTCAGGGCCCTCTCGAGGTCCAGGTCAACTCCCCTCCTCCTCAGTTCCTCCCCTAAAAACAGAGTTATGAGTGCCGTCCTGAAGGAGTGATCCGCTATGCTCTCCGGATTGGGAATTCCCCGGAGAAGCCAGCCGGTTCTCCTTAGCTTTTTCAGGTTCCCCGCTTCAAGAAAAAGCTCCAGAAGTTCCATGCTCACTCCTCCGCCATGTAGATAGCCTCATCAGTCTCGATGGCCGTGGCTATCAGATCGCCCGCCAGAAATCTGCCGTAAACCCTGATTCTGTCTCCCCTCTTTATACACGGACTTCCCGAGAACTCCACCCTGATTCCATCCACCGAAAAGGTTGTCCTGTAACTCGGGAGCTCCATGGGGAGAAACTCAACGACGGGTTTGTCCTCAATGATTCCTTCGAAGACGACGTTCTTACCCCTCATTTTGCCCGATTTAAGGTCTTCTACTGTCACAACGTGATAGACATGGTGGCCAAGCTTCACTTCCTGTGGCATGCTTTCACCTTCCACCAATTTTATATCATCATGGGTGTTACCAGCGTAGAGATAAACCTTACGGAGGTTGGCCGGATGATAAAGGTTGCCATAATAGGTGCCGAGAACGTGGGAAAATCAACGCTCATGAACGCCCTAATCGGGGAGAAGGTGAGCGAGGTGGAGAACCTTCCTGGAACAACGAAGGGGGTGATAAAACGCCGCTTTGGAAAGCTCAAGATACCGAAGAGCATGAAAAACCCCCTGGGAGGGGCGGACGAGTTCGTTCTCATCGACACCGCCGGTCTCTTCGCTCCGGAGAAGGAACTCAGGGGTAAGGTTCTCAGCGAAGAGAAGTTCAGGGAAATTTTAAACGAGATAATCTCGGCGGATATAGTTATTCACATGGTCGATGCAACCGTTGGCCTTCACCGGGGCATGGAGAAGCTCCACCACATGCTCAAGCTCCGCTACGAGAAGCCGATAATAGTGGTCATAAACAAGATCGACTTAGTTCCGGGGGAGAAGGTGGAGGAGATAAGAAAAGTAATCAAAAAGCGTCTTGAACAGGATGCGATTCCCCTGTCCCTCGTTACTTACGAAGGTTTCAACGACCTCCTGAGGGCGATAGCCTACTACGCCCAGTACGCGGAAAAATGAGGGGCTCACTGCCCCCTGACGACGCGGACTAGCTTGAACTTCTTCCCATCACACTCCACTTCGCCCACTATATCCTCTATCCTGACCTGATCCCCTTCGAAGAGTCCCTCCGGCCTTGCCAGGCTCTCCTTCCCTGGATCACCGCAATCCACGAACTTTAGAGTAACCTTAGACCCCACTATGGCACTCCGGGGATCCACTAGGATCTCAATGGCAGGCTCAACAACTTCCACCACCCTGACTTTTCCCTCGTGAAGGGGACATGAGTGTTCTATGTTCCTTACCCTGACTATCCTGTATCTCCTGCCAGGTTCCAGGTTTCCAACGCAGACCCTTGCCAGCCTGCAGCTTTTACAGGGTTCAGAGGGGCCATAGTAGATAAACTCAAGCCCGGGTTTCGCCAGTTTTTCTCCGACCAGCGTGATAACCATTCTCAACACCTCCGTGAGCGATGATGGTCAGATAACCCCGGTGATTTTAGCGGCTTTCTCCGCCGCCTCCCAGGTCAGGCCGTCCCTTCCGAGGATGGTGTACCTCTCGGGCCTTATGGTGTGGGCAATGGTGAGGGCTTTTATCACCACCTCTGGTTCGATCTCCAGTTCGTATGCGTTAGTTGGTGCACCTACCTTCTTTAAGGTTTCCTTAACCCTTTCCCACCTTAACCCATGGAGGTAGGCCATTATTATGGTTCCGACTCCGACCTGTTCGCCGTGGAGGGCGGGTTTCTCCAGGAGCATATCAAGGGCGTGGCTGAAGAGATGTTCCGCACCACTTGCCGGCCTTGAAGAGCCCGCTATGCTCATGGCAACACCGCTGGATATGAGGCCTTTCACAACTTTTCTCACGCTTTCCTCGTTGCCGAGCCGTATTATGTCCGCGTTCTTTATCACCATCTTGGCGCTCATCAGACTGAGCGATGCCGCGTACTCGCTGTAGTACTCGCCCTTTATTCTGTGGGCCAGCTGCCAGTCTTTAACCGCGGTCAGGTTGCTTATTATGTCTCCCACTCCCGCCGCTAGGTATCTGTAGGGGGCAATTTTAATTATCTGCACGTCAGCTATAACTGCTATTGGTGGTCTGGCTTTCACTGAGGTCTTCGCTCCCAGGCCCTTTATTGAGGCGTTGGCGCTCGCTATCCCGTCGTGCGAAGCGGTTGTCGGAAAACTGATGAAGGGAATCCCCAGCCTGTATGAGGCCAGTTTGGCAACGTCTATTATGCTCCCCCCTCCTACAGCCACCATCCAGTCCGCATTAAAGTCGGAGGCTAGCTTCATTGTCCTCTCAACTTCCGCCACTGAGGCGCTTTCTATTATCACTCCTTTGACATCAAACTCCCTGGAAAGGCTCTCCTCAACGTCTTTTCCCGCTATGTTCATGGTCGTTGAACCGTAGAGGACAAGGGCTCTCCTACCAAGCCTGAGCCTCCTGGCAACGTTGAGAACCTCCCCTGTGAGGTTTTCCCCGAGGAGTACTTCGCGGGGGAGCTCCATTAGGTGCACTTTTCTCTCACCTCCCCAACTTAGGGTGGGATACCTTAAAAAGTGATTGGAGCGGAAAAGCTTTAACAGTTAACCCCAACCTCAACCGGTGGTTCGATGGGTCTCCAGGAGTTCTTTCAGCGGTACTTCGTGGATCCGATAAAGTACGACCAGGGCTACAATCCCGTGAACACGACGGTCTACGCGATAATCCTCGGGATAGCGGTTCTTCTTCTCTACCGGATGCTGAAGAGGATGGATATTCGAGTGGACGAGAGGTTTTTTGTTGCCCTCATGCCCTACATCTTCCTGGGTCCGCTGATGAGGGCTATGACTGACGTTGGAATGCTGCCGAGGACGTATCTCACGGTGAGCCCTGGTGGGTACTTTGTAATAGCAGGTTTTGCCATAGCTGCCCTTTTCGTGGTCTGGAGACACGTTGGGCCGGGGGGGAAGCTCTATCCCCTCTACCGGGACGTTGGACTTCTTCTCCTTGGAGGTCTGCTCTTTCTGCTGCTGATAAACCTGGACAGGGCAGATTTCAGGTGGGAATACTTCGTCTATTTCATACCTTCGTTTTTAGTGGCCGAGGGGGTTATATGGGTACTCTCAAGAAAGTTTCAGCTGATAAAGAACAACGGGGTGCTGTTCTACACCCACTTCTACGATGCAACCACGACTTTCGTCGGGATACAGTTTTTCGGATACTGGGAACAGCACGTACTTGCGAGGACTCTGATGGATTTGACGGGTACTCCTGCAGTGATTTATCTGGAAAAGCTCCTGATACTGGTCCCCATAGTCTGGATATTGGACAGACACATGGAGGGCGAAGACCCGGAGTTGATAAACTTCGTGAAGCTGGCCATGTTCATTCTCGGCTTTGGGCCGGGGACTAGAAACCTGCTGATAGCTCTTATGGGGGCATGATGTATGGAGACTGGCTGGAAGGAAGTTGTTTTTTCCCTTGCCAGGGACGTTGAAAGGACCGTGATGCCCCTCTTCGGGAAGCCCGAAGGAGGTAAAGAAGTCGGTAAGAACGTCAGCGGCGACGTTACGAAGTACGTTGACAGGGTTGCCGAAGATATTGTGGTGGAGAGGCTTAAACCGCTGGGCATAAACATCGTCAGCGAAGAGATCGGCCTGATTGATCAGGGGAGCGACCTTACAGCCGTCGTTGACCCTATAGACGGTTCGTATAATTTCTCTTCAGGGATACCGGTTTTTGCCCTTAGTTTCGCCCTCTTCAAGGGTAAGAGACCCGTTTATTCAGCGATCTATGAGTTCCTCCCCGGGAACTACTATGAGGCAATACCAGGCCACGGGGCATACCTCAACGGCAGGGGAATTCACGTGGTCCCAAGGGAGCCAGAAAAAGCCGCCATAAGCTTTTATACCCTGGGCAGAGGATTGGGCATTATCGGGAGGGTAAAGCGCATAAGGGTTCTTGGTGCCATAGCCGTCGAGATGGCCTATCTTGCCAGGGGCTCCCTCCAGGCTGTGGTGGACTTGAGGAACTACGTTCGGCCAACCGATGTCCTTGCCGGGACTCTGCTTGTCAGGGAGGCAGGGGGAATCGTCGTGGATGAGAGCGGCAAAGAGTTCAACCCACCTCTCAGCGCCGAGGAGAAGGTAAACATCATAGCATCGAGCGATGAGAGGCTTTTGAAAATCATCCTGGAGGGGATAAGGAATGACACTCAATGACCTCTACAAAGCCATCAGGCACGCCTGGTTGACCTATACAATAGCGGCTATCAACTTCCTGGTTTTCGGTTACGAGCTCTACCTCAGCGGAGGACTTGTAGTCACGGACAGGGCTCTGCTAAGGGTGGCCTTGGTCAACTACCTTGTTATCTACTACCACGAGTACTGGAGGCTGGTTTCAGCTATCTTCGTTCACCTCGACTGGATTCACCTGGCAATGAATACATTTTTCCTGCTCTACCTGGGGAGTCAGCTTGAGATTCTCGTCGGAAGGGCGAGATTTCTTGTCCTCTACCTGACGGCGGGGATATTTGGCAACCTGTTGACGCTCAAGTTCCTGGGGCCATTCATCATAAGCGGCGGCGCCAGCGGGGCGCTCTTCGGAATCGCCGGGGCCCTGATAATGATAGAGGGCACACTGAAAAGGAACATCCAGATGGCCCTTGGCAACGCTTTCTTCCTCTTCCTTATAAACAGCTGGCTGCCGGGGGTTAACTGGGTGGCTCACCTGGGCGGCCTCATAGTTGGCCTGGCCTTTGGTTATAACTATGGGATTTACGTCAGAAGGAAGATTGCCAGGATGGAGTACTGGGATCTGGAGTGATGAATATGAAGGTCGATGAGAGGTGGAGTGGAGTTTACTCCTTTGAGGACTCTCCCTTTATAATGGAGGTCCTCACGGAGCTAAGGGATAGGAACACCGATAGCATCGCCTTCAGGAAGGGCCTGGTCAAGCTTGGAAGATACATGGGGTACGAGCTGACGAAAACCATGGAGGTTGAAGAGGTTGAGGTCGAAACACCCCTGGAAAAGACGAAGGGCGTGGTCGTTAAGGATAGGAGGAACGTCGTCATCATAACAGTCCTCAGGGCAGCAATACCGCTGATGGAAGGGTTGATAAAGGTCTTCGAGCATGCCAGAGTTGGTGTAGTCTCAGCCTCCAGAGGAAAAGCACCGAAGTTCGAGATAGAGATGAACTACATCAAGATACCCGACCTTAAGCCGGAAGACACGGTGATCGTTGCCGATCCCATGATAGCGACGGGCTCAACCCTCATTAAGGTTCTTGAAGAGATTGAAAAGTACGGGAAACCAAAGAGAACGATAGTTCTTGGCGTTCTGGCCGCCCCTGAAGGCATCTCCAGGATCAAGGAGCAGTTCCCCGAAGTTGAGATATTTGTTGCCAAGGTTGACAGGGAGCTCGACGAGAAGGGTTACATCCTTCCGGGCCTCGGTGATGCGGGGGACAGGGCCTTCGGCGCACCGTTGAAAGTTTCCTGATGCTGGTTTTGAGGTTTTTGCTCTTTCGCTTTTCAATCGAACAGACCCGTCGAAACTCTTATTAAGAAGTTTGGCGATTGTAATCTGTGTTTGGAAATAACTTCGGGGGGCTATAATGAGAGTTGAAATAAAGCTGCGCCCTGTGGGGGATAACCCGATACTGCCCTTCAACTACAACTACGAAGTGTACCGTCAAATAGTGGATAAGGTATCGCTGGTGGATCCAGAGCTTGCAAGGAAAATAGAGGTAAGCAGCGTTGATTTATTGACTTTCTCAAGGATCCTGATCAGGAAGAGGGAGCTCCTTCCGGAAGCTGGCATGAGAATTCTGAGCGATGCCGTTTCTCTCTACGTTTCATCCCACTCGCCAGGCATAATAACAGCGATGGTCGAAGGTTTTATTCTAAATCCCACGATGAGGATTGGGGAAACGGATTTTGTAGCCGAGGACGTTAAGCCCCTGCGGGAACCAGAGATAAAGGACACTGTCATGTTCTCGACCCTTAGCCCGATAGTCGTGAGGACAGTTAAATTTTCCAATGGAAGAATGAAGATATGGGACCTCTATCCAAGCGAACCCACTTTCTTCGACAAGTTCAGGAAGGTAGTTCTCCTCAGGTACACGGAGCTCTATGGCATCACCCCAGAAGACAGCTCCTTCTCGATTGATGTCATAAAGTTCAAGCCGGTTAGAATACTCGTTGCCGATACCTACTACCGTGGATCCCTTATGGTGTTCAGGTACACCGGGTCGGAGGAGATAGCAAAGTTCGCCTATGACCTTGGCTTTGGGGAGAAAACAAAGTACGGCTTCGGGATGGTCAAGGTAATCAATGAGAAGTGAGCGTTTTTCATTTTTCTGAGCAAACACGGTGGATTTTTCTCACTTTTTGAGTCCTTTCAGTTCAAAATGTTTTTCTACTCACCCCCTTGCCGAGATGAGGGGATAAAATGTCTGGCGTTGAACTCCTTGGACTCGTAGGGATGCTGCTCCTGGTGGGTTCGTGGGTACCGCAGACCTGGGAGACAATAAAGACCAAGAACTGTCCGCTGAACCTTAAGTTCATCTTAGTGTACTTCACCGCATCAGCGCTCCTTACGATCTACGCTTACCTGCCACCAAGGGACTGGATATTCACAGCCCTCAACGGTCTGGCGGCCCTTCAGAGCGGGGTGAACCTCTACGTCAAGCTCAGATACTCCTAATCAATTTACATTTTTCTGTCAACGCTGTCCAAAACGTTTAAATATCACTTTGCTCCCGCTCAATTAAGGGAAATCCAATGAAGAAGTTCCCGGCAAGACTCGCTTCTTGGGAAGACATCGAAAGGTGGGCCAAGGAAGGCGCCTGGAAGATCCTGGAAGAAAACTGGAGGCCTGACGTCGTAGTCGGTCTCGCCAGGGGTGGCTGGGTCGCCGCCAGGCTCTACTGTGACTACCTGGGCGTTAAAGACCTCGTCAGCCTCAAGGTCGAGCACTGGGGCGTAACTGCAACGCCGGATGGAAAGGCAAAGCTCAAGTACGGTAGCAACTATGACCTGGGCGGCAAGAAAGTTCTCATCGTTGATGACATCAGCGACACGGGAGAAAGCCTGACCCTGGCCAAAAACTACGTTGAGGGCCAGAAACCGGCTGAAGTCAGAACGGCAACCCTTCTGACGATCAAGGGTTCACGCTTTAAACCGGACTATTACGCAGAGGAGATTGAATGGGCGTGGATAGTCTTCCCCTGGAACTTTGTCGAGGACATGATAAACTTGGTGAGCAACATCCTTGAAGAACGGGAGGCAGTAGGCACCGACGAGATCATCGGGCTCTTTAAGGAACTCCATGGCCTGGATATTCCGAAGGGCAAGCTGGAGGAAGCCCTGAGGATGGCGGAAAGAAGGAAGATTTTTAAGTTCAGGGAAGGAACGTGGCGCAAAGCCTGAGGGAGTGGTAGCTTGGAGAGGGAGAAGAAGATCGAGGAAATAAAGAACCACAGCGTCTACGCCAGCGAGATATACGAGATGCACAGCGAGAGCATAGATGAGGTGATAGACAACTACGAAAACCTGAAGGAGAACTATCTCAACAGCCATTCCCGTGCGAGAATAGTCCGGATCGTCTTCAACGAGGACAACGGCCTCCCGCTGGCCATAGAGTTCAACAGAAAAGACGACAGCTTCAAGGGCTTCACCATAGCCATCGGCAAGCCGCACATAAAGAGCGACAACGGAAAAGATCGCTAATTAAACGGGCTGTTGCCCTTCCCTTTTCTTCAATGGATACCCTTAAAAGCCGCCCGCCATAAATTTTGAGGGTGACCGAAATGAAGGCGAGGGCATTACTGCTCATACTCCTGCTCGCCGGGATGGGCATACCGTTTTCGGGGGCTTCCAATGAGAAACCTCTGGTAGTGGTAAGCATAGGGCCGATAGCCTCGATAGTGAGCGAGGCCTTTGGGGACGCGGTTGATATAGCCACGCTGATTCCGCTCGGAGCCGATCCCCATGAGTACCAGCTAACTGCTGGACAGGTCGAGCTCCTCAAAAAGGCCGATGTGATAGTAACGACCGGCGGTCACCTCCCCGTCGAGGGCAAGATGGCCGATCTGAAGAATGAGGGGGTAATCACCGGTGAACTGCTCCTTATAGATGACTACAAGCTAGAGGGCTTCCGCTACCTTCCAGAGTGGTGGTATAACAACAAGGACAACCCCCACGGCACATGGCTAGACCCGGATAATGCGGTGGCGATCGCCTCGGCCACGGAGAAGGCCCTGGAGAAGGTTGACCCAACAAACGCCCAGGAATATCGCTCGAAGTTCGAGAAATTCAGGGAGAAGGTCGAGGCGATAAAATACGCTTACTCCGGCTTTGTTGAGAAAAACATGAGCGCTGTGATAGACACGCCCCCCATCCAGTACGCCATAGAGTGGCTCGGGATAAGGGCGGTTGCCTCAGTAGAGCCCGAGGAGGAGGTTCCAGCTCAGGGTGTTGACCAGGTTCTTCCCAGGGCCAGGGAGTCCGATGTTATAGTCTACTCCCTCCAGAGCCCGGATCAGCTGAAGAACGTCGCCCTCGAGCTCTCGGAGAAGAGCGAAAAGCCCGTTGCAGGGATAACGGTTTTCTGGGAGGGGAAACCTTACACGGAAGTTCTGAGGGAGAACGCAGTTAGTGTCCTAAAGGCCAGTGAAAAGGAGATCATTAGCATAAACAAGAGCTCCGGAGGCTTTGACTTAGCGTATTTGCTCTCAGCCCTGCTGGCCGGACTCTCCCTGGGAGCTGCGCTGGGCTACATCCTAAAAAGCTGAAAGGAGAGGGATTTACTCCCTCTTGTACGGTTTTCCGTCCCATTTCGGTGGCTTTGCCTTTCCTATTATTCCGGCGACGATCACGAGGGTCATGATGTAGGGGAGCATGTAGATGAACTGCTCCGGCACTATGTGCTTTGGAGCGAGCCAAATTGCCAGGGCGTCGAAGAAGCCGAAGAGCCAGCCCCCGATGAGCGACAGCAGCGGGTTCCAGTTGCTGAACACCATGTTGGCGAGTGCTATGAAGCCCCTTCCGCCCGACATCGTCTTGTGGACGAGTCCAAGCCAGTCAACGCTCATGTAGGCCCCGGCAAGACCGGCCAGCGCGTGGCCGTATACCGTTGACCAGAAGCGGTACTTCTCGACGTTTATTCCGAGAGCATCCGCCGCCTCTGGGTTCTCGCCGCAGGCCCTAACGCGGAGCCCGAGTGGGGTCCTGAAGAGAACCCACCATGTGGCTATTGCTACTATTACCGTGACGAGGATCATCGGACTGAACTCACTGTTTCCTATCTCGAAGTGCCAGAGCTTGAAGGGAAGCTGGTGCTGTCCGGCCGTTCCCCAGTAGGCCATGATGCCGAAGGGCACCAATCCGGCCGCCAGGAGGTTTATGCCTATGCCCGGTATGACGTGGTCTCCCTTGAGGTAGACCGTGAGGATGCCGTGGAGCATCCCGAATAGGGCCCCGATGAAGAGGCCCCCCAGAAGGCCTATGCTGGCGTGTCCGCTGATCTCTGCAAACATTGCCCCAAAGAAAGCGCTCGCCAGTATAACCCCTTCATAGCCTATGCTCACAACCCCAGCCCTCTCACTCCAAACGGCACCGACGCTCGTGAGAACTATCGGCACCATGGCCATTAAAGACGTCTTCAGGAGGAAAATGATGGTCGCAACCTCCATCACGCAGCCCTCCCAAGGCCCTTTTTGAGGAGATCATACAGGCCAGGTATCGCGACGGTTATGATTATGATGCCCTGTATGACCTTAACGATTTCCAGCGGAACGCCTGTCTGTTGCATCTCCGAGGTTCCGGCCTTGAGCATTCCGAAGAATATCGCCGAGAGGATTATCCCGAGCGGGTGGTTCCTGCCGACGAGTGAAACACCGATTCCGTCGAAACCGAAGCCGTAGATATTGGACCCTCCCTGGCTTATTGCGTATCCGGGGTACTCACCCATTATCTTCATCG
Source organism: Thermococcus waiotapuensis (assembly GCF_055384795.1). Classification (NCBI taxonomy): domain Archaea; kingdom Methanobacteriati; phylum Methanobacteriota; class Thermococci; order Thermococcales; family Thermococcaceae; genus Thermococcus; species Thermococcus waiotapuensis. The sequence continues at coordinate 772,531 of NZ_AP042429.1, forward strand.
CGCCGCCGAGCCCGCTGGCCATTCCGCCTATTATGAAAGACCACATCATAGCTGTTCTGGGACTTATTCCCCCGTACCTGGCTGCCCTCTGATTGTAGCCGCTTGCCCTCATTCCAAAGCCCAGCGTCGTGTGCCAGAGGATGAAGTAAACCAGGATCGCCGCAACGACCGCGATTATAAAGCCCCAGGAGAGCACGGTATTCCCGATAGTGGGGAGTCTTGCGTTCTCAGGAACCTTGATCGTCTTTATTGGGTTGGTGGGATCGGCGTAGGGACCGACTATGAGCCAGCTGATGAGATACCAGCCTATCCAGTTGAGCATTATGGTGGAGATAACCTCATGGACACCGCGGTAGACCTTGAGGAGTGCCGCCGGAAGGGCCCAAAGCGCCCCAAGGGCCATTCCCATGAGGAGGCCGAACCAGAGGTTGTCCCAGATGTTCGTGAAGGCTACCGCCGCTATGGCTCCCAGGTAGAAGGAGCTCTCCGCCCCAATGTTGAATATTCCAGTTCTGGCACCGATGGCGAACGTAAGGGCCGTGAGGAGTATTGGGGTGGAGTAGTGGAGCGTGGCAGCTATGTTATCGATTGATGCAAGCCCTCCCCTGAAGAGGGCAGTGTAGGCCTCAACGGGGTTGTAGTTGAAGGCGAGGAGGATTATGGCCCCTATGAGGAAGCCCACGGCTACAGCGATGATGCTCTCAACAAAGGCCCTGAAGTTGATCTTCTCGAGGATTTCACTCACTCCTGGCCTTCCCGAGCTCCTCATAGCGTATACCTCCCATCATCATGCCTATCTCCTCGATCGTGACTTCGTTGGGTTTTACAACGCCCATGAACTCTCCCTCGTACATTATTCCCATTCTGTCGCTGAGCTGGATAACTTCATCGAGGTCGGCTGAGACGAGAAGAATCGCCTTACCCTCGTTTCTGAGCTTGATGAGGTAGTTCCTTATGTACTCGGTTGAGGCTACGTCAACGCCCCTCGTGGGCTGGGAAGCCACTATCAAAACGGGTTCCTTGCTGACTTCCCTGGCGACGATGAGCTTCTGCTGGTTGCCTCCGCTCAGGCTCTTAACCGGCGCCTCGGTTCCCGGGGCAGAGATGTCGAACTTCTCTATGAGCTCACTGGTGTGCTTTCTGGCCTTACCCCAGTGGATTACCCCCCTGAAGCGCTGGAACTTTTTCCTCCACTGCAAACCTAAGATGGAGTTCTCTGTGACGCTCATGTCAAGGATGAGCCCCATGTTCGTCCTGTCCTCCGGTATGTGGGCCATTCCAAGATCGTAGAGCTCTCTTGGAGATTTGCCAGTTATATCGAGGTCATTGAGTCTTATCTCGCCTTTTTCCGGCTTTCTTAGCCCTGTTATGGCCTCTATGAGCTCTGTCTGCCCGTTACCCTCAACGCCGGCTATGCCGAATATCTCGCCCTCCCTCACCTCGAGGGATAGCCCCCTGACGGCCTCCTCTCCCCTGTCCCCTTTAACCCAGAGATCTCTAACCTGGAGGACTGGCTTTCCGGGTTCTTTCGAGGGCTTTTCTATCCTGAGGACGACGTCCCTGCCCACCATCATCCTTGCTAAAAGCTGAGGCGTCGCGTCCTTGGTGTCAACTGTTCCTACCACTTTGCCCTTCCTTATGACGGTGACCCTGTCGGTGATCTCCATTACCTCGTTGAGTTTGTGACTGATGAATATTATCGTCTTGCCCTCGCTCTTGAGCTTCCTGAGGACCTGGAATAGCTCTTCGACCTCTATTGGCGTTAGAACGGCCGTTGGCTCGTCGAGGATCAGGACGTCGACTTTGCGGTAGAGCATCTTGAGGATCTCCACCCTCTGCTGTACCCCCACCGGGAGGTTCTCTACCGGGACGTCTAGGGGAACCCGAAAGTTCAGGTCCTCCATCAGTTTCTGAATCCTTTCCTTCGCGCTCTCCACGTCTGTCCTTGAGAAAAGGCCGTGGCCCTCCATGCCCAGGATGATGTTGTGGAGGGCGTCAAAAACCTCAACGAGGGTAAAATGCTGGTGAACCATCCCGATGCCCATAGAAATCGCATCCGAGGGGCTCTTGAAGTGGACTTCCTGCCCCCTAACGAAGATTTTACCGGAAGTTGGTTTTATCATGCCGAAAAGGATCTTCATAAGGGTTGTTTTCCCGGCGCCGTTCTCGCCGAGGAGCCCGAGGATCTCCCCCGGATAAACCGTGAGGTCAACACCGGAAAGGGCCTTTGTACCATCGTGGTAGACTTTGACTATGTCCTTCATCTCTATGACCGGCTGCTTCTCCTGGCTCACGGAAACACCCCCCATAGGAAAGAGAAAAGAAAAGATCAGCCCGCCAGCTGTTCCATCTCCTGCCAGGTCTGGGCCTGTCTTACCTTCTCGATGCTGTCCTTGTTTGTTGGGGCCGGAACCTTTATCTCTCCGCTGATTATCTTCTGCTTGAGCTCATCCACGGCCTGCCATATCCAGCTCGGGACCTGGTTCCTCGTGTTCTCAAGGTACTGCCTGAGCTCGTCCTTGCTGTTGAAGCCGAGCTCCTGGAGCTTCTTCTTCTGGGTGTCCTCGGAGAGGGAGTTGAACATGGCCATAACGTCGTCAACGGTGCTCAGGCCGACACCGTTCTCCTTAAGGCCGAGCTCAACGGCTCCACCCTTGAAAGTACCGTCCATAACGGCTTTGACCGCGTTGTAAACACCGACGTCAACGCGCTTCATCATGCTCGCGATGATAACGCCGGGCTTTATCCAGTCTTGGGCCGAGTCGACACCGATTGCAAAGGGCGGGCCCATCTGCCTGTTCCTGGTGTTGAGGTACTCTTTAACGGCATCAAAGACACCAAGGCCTGTTCCGCCCGCAACCTGGTATACCACCCAGGCTCCGTCCTGGAGCTGGGCCTCGGTGGCGGCCTTGCCCTTCGCGGCCTCGTTAAAGGAACCCGTGTACTGGTAGATGACATCTACCCTGGCGTCGTTTCCGGTCTTCTGCTTGTAGTAGTCCTCTGCCCACTTTATACCAAAGCGGTAGCCAGCTTCAAACTTGTAGAGAACCGGGATCTCCATGCCGAGGACTATTCCAACCTTGTTCTTTCCGTCGTTGGCCGCTATGAGGCCGGCGAGCGCACCAGCCAAAGCTGAACCCTCGTTTTCCTTGAAGAGGATCATCATGACGTTATCGGGCATCTCGGAGTCAAATCCATCAACTATGGCGAACTTTTGCTCGGGGTACTTCTGGGCAATGGCCTTGGTGGCGTCGGTCATCATGAAGCCAACGGCGATGATAATCTTGTATTTCCCGGCCTTTGCGAGGGTCTCGAGGTTCTTGTAGTAGTCGTCCTCGCTGTTGCTCTGGAGCTCGACGAGCTCAAGGTTGAAGTCCTTGGCGGCCCTGCTGGCCCCGAGGTAGGCCATGTCGTTGAAGCTCAGGTCTCCCCTTCCACCCACGTCGTAGACGATGGCTATTGCACCCTTTGTGTTCTCTCCCCCACCGATACAGCCGCTGGCCACAACACTAAGGGCCATCAGGCCCACCAAAAGCATTGAAAGCAGGCTTTTTCTCTTCAAAGATCCCACCCCTTCGGAAGTTATCCGCATTCATTCCGCGTGCCTATCACCCCTGCCGGCAAAGCCGGCCTGGGGGTATCGTTTGGGGGCCACCATCAACCCGCTCCAACGCGGAGTGGCAACGCGAAATCACTGCCTTTTGGGTCTTTTGAGTGGCCCCTCTGAGACTTTGCTAATTTCTGGAAACTGGAAATATATAGTTTGTGGTTGAAAATTTCCCAGCTCCCTGACCAATTCGACCAGCTCCCACAGGTCTTTCACGTAGTAATCCGCTCCCTCCACCCTTTCAAAGCGGGTTACGTTGACGGTTCGCAAACCGGCTCTCTTTCCGGCCAAAACGTCGTGAACGCTATCTCCCACCATCAAAGCCTCCTCAGGCTTCAGGTTGAGCGTCTTCAGGGCCTTCTCGACGAGGTAGGGGCTGGGCTTGACGCCGTCCAAGTTAGAGTAGTCCTTTCCATAGACGACTTCAAAGCTGCCCCTTAGGTTAAAGAGGTCGAGGACGAACTCGGTGCACTCTTGAGAAGCGTTGCTCACCGCGGCCAATCTCAGGCCCAGTTTTCTGAGTTCTTCGAGGGCGGAAACATCCGGAAAAGGCTTTATCCTGCCCATTTTAGCCATTTCCCGCCTGTAGCGAAGGTTGACCTCGTCCACAATTTTCCAGAACTCAAGATAATCGATACCGAATTGCCCCACGTAGCTCCTCGGGAGTTCGCCGGTCACGGTTTTCCGGTATGTTTCATAGTCGAGGGCAATGCCACGCCTCTCCAGCTCGGGCTTTACCCAGCCCTCATACCAGTCGCGGTGGTTGTAGCCTTCGTAGTAGACCAGGGTCTCGTCAACGTCGAAGATAATGCCCCTCAGCATGGCTTTCACTCAAGCCTGTCCTTTATTTCCGCGGGCAGGTTTTCATAAACTTCCTTCAGAGTCTCTATAAGCTCTTTCAGTTCTCTGGCAGTCAGCGTCGTTGTCTTCGGTCCTATCTCGAGGATAACCGCGTCGTATTCCTCCGGAGAGACCTCCTCGAGCTCGTCCAGGTGCTCGCTCTTCCTCGGAATAATGCTCACCTCTCCTATCACCCTGCCCTCCTCGATGTGGGCTTCCCTCTCCTCTATGAACTCCTTCGGACAGTCGTGCCTTTCCACGAATATCTTGATGTCGACCACCGGCGTTTCGTCCATGGCGTCTATCCAGTCTATGTAGAGTCTGTTCCCCTCCATGCGGTGGATTTTAACTGTGTAGAGCGCTATTGGATTCGGCCTGCACGGGGAGCGCGTGGCGAAGACCCCGGTTAAAGGGTTCTTCGGGTTGCCGTGGGGGTGAACTTTGAGGACTCTCCTTCCCTCGGGCGTATCGCTCCTGTGGAACCAGAGGATCAGCTTTATCCAGTCGTCTTCGCGAAGGCCCTCCACAGCTTCCAGAAACTCGGGGAGTATTTCGATAAACGTCTCCTGGAGTCGCTCGTCCTTTCTGACGTATCCGACGGGGAAGAGCTTCAGGGGCTCGAACTCCATATTGCCCCCTCCCGGAAAGTTCACGTCCCGTGCTCCCAGCTCTCGAGGTATCTCCTCTGCTCCTCAGTGAGCTCCTCAATAGTTATCCCCATTGCCTTCAGCTTGATCCCCGCGACCATCTCGTCTATCTCCCTCGGCAGGACATAAACTTTAGGCTCAAGCTTCCCGTGGTTTTCCAGTATGTATTCAGCCGCTTTCGCCTGCAGGGCAAAGCTCATGTCCATTATCTCAGCTGGATGGCCGTCGGCTGCCGCCAGGTTCACAAGCCTTCCATCTGCTAATAGGTAAAGCCTCCTTCCGTCGGCGAGCCTGTACTCCCTTATGTTGGGCCTGACCTCGTTTATCTCCACAGAAAGGGCCTCGAGGTCGGGTTTGCTTATCTCGACGTCGAAGTGGCCCGCGTTCGCTAAAATAACCCCGTCCTTCATGAGCTCGAAGTGCTCCCTCCTTATGCAGTTGATGTTACCGGTTGAGGTTACGAAGATGTCCCCCATCTTTGCCGCGCTTTTCATGTCCATGACGAGGAAGCCGTCCATTCTGGCCTCGAGCGCCCTTATCGGGTCAACTTCAACAACGATGACAGTCGCCCCTAATCCCCTGGCGCGCATCGCTATTCCCCTGCCGCACCAGCCGTAGCCAACGACAACCACGTTTTTGCCAGCCACGAGAAGGTTCGTCGTCCTTATTATGCCGTCCCACGTTGACTGGCCGGTTCCATAGCGGTTGTCGAAGAGGTATTTGGTGTAGCTGTCGTTGACCGCTATTATCGGGAACTTCAGAAAGCCGTCCCTCTCCATAGCACGGAGCCGTATCACTCCGGTTGTAGTTTCCTCGCTCGCGCCCCATATTTCGGGAATCAGTTCCGGCCTTTCCTTCAGAACCGTGCTCACCATGTCAGCACCGTCGTCTATTATGATGTTCGGCCCTATGTCCAGGGCTTTGTGCATGAACTCGTAGTACTGCTCCCTGCTCTCCCCCTTCATCGCGTAGACTTTAATGCCGGCCCTGGCCAGGGCGGCAACGACGTCGTCCTGGGTGCTCAGCGGGTTACTGGCTGCAGCTGAGACCTCTGCTCCCCCGGCTTTGAGCGTTAAAAGGAGGAAGGCCGTCTTCATTTCCAGATGGAGTGTCGCCGCTATTTTCACGCCCTTGAAGGGCTTTCTCTTCTCGAAATCGGCCCTAATGTGCTGGAGAACCGGCATGAAGCGTGAGACCCAGTCTATCTTCCTCTCCCCGCTCGGGGCGAGGCTTAAATCCCTAACGCAGTAGTCCTTCGTGCAGTCCATGTTATCACCATGGGAACTTTGACTGAAATCTTAAAAGCCCTCCGAAGCGTGGAGGGCTTTTGAATTAGGGAAGGCTAACTACCGCCGTGGCAAGGATAATGAAGAAAAAAAGGCATTATTCTATCTTTGCCCCGCACACGGGGCAGAAGCGCGCCCCCTCCGGGACTATGTGGCCGTTGGGACAGCGTTTAATTTCATGCCCGCAGTAGGGGCAGAAGCGCGCCCCCGGCGGAATCGGCTTGCCACAGTAGGGGCATATCTCCTGCTGGGCTACCTGCTGGGGTTGTTGAACGGCCCCCCCGTAGCCTGCTGGAGGAACGCCACCAAATGGTTGCGCTGGCTGGGCCGGCTGAACCGGCTGCATGAGCTGAGGTATCAGAACCATGCCTGTTCCAACGGAAGCGCCCCCGCTCTTCCCGAGTTCAGCTGCCACCTGCTTTACAGTGTCCATCTGCATTACCGCCTGGGCGTTCCCGGTGTGCATGAGCCAGAAGAGCCTCTGGCGCCACTCGTCGGTGGTGTTTACGCCTTCAATTTTCACATCGACGAGCTCGAGGCCGAGCCTTCTGAAGTCCTCCATGAGCTTTACCTTCACCTGCGTGCTGACCATGTCGAGGTTCTGGAACAGGTCAACGATTGAATAGGCAGAGAGATGCTTCATCATGCCCTCGTTGAAGTAGGCGCGGATGAACTTGCTAACGTCGCCCGCATCGTAGAGGCTCTGGCCACCGACCACTTCGGTTATGAACTGGACTGGATCAGCAACCTTGAACCAGTAGACGCCGTAGTACTTTATGGGGGCAAGCTCCCTCGTCTGCGTTTCCCCGCCGTACCTCCCCTGGAACTCCTTCATGCTGACGAAGATTACGGTCGCCTTGAAGGGGCTGTTGCTCCCGCCGACGAGCTTGTATAAAAGCGGAAGGTTCTGCGTGGTCAAGGTGTGCCTTCCGGGGCCAAAGACGTCGTAGATTTTTCCATCGCGCATGAACACAGCTACCTCGTACTCGTGGACGATGAGCTGGGCGCCCCACTTTATTACCTCGTTGGGGTAGCGCCAGATTATCTCGTCCTCTCCGGGGTTCACCCACTCAATGACCTGCACCATTTCACTCACCCGCCACGATGCTCATCCTTTTATCTAAGGTCTCCTCGAGGGCCCTCAGCCTCTCCTCCAGCTCGAGGACCGAAAGCCCCAGGGCCTGGGGGTTGACGACCTCCCCTCCAAGGGATTTTGCCCTGCCGAGTATTTCCTCGGCAAGCTCTATCATCCTGGCGTCGTATTCTATGAGATTTTCAAGCTCCTCCTCCCTGACGCTTATCCTGTCGAAGTAGCCCGCGTAGCCAGCTTCTGCATGCCTCACTCTGCCCTCCAGGGTGAGGAGCTTCTTCCGGAGGGAGTCCATTGCAACCAGCTGGGGACAGCTGACCATCGCGCACCTCTGCAGTGCCCTCTCAATCTCTTTTCTTGCCTGAACGAGTACGTCCGCAACCTTTGCCCTTACGAGCCTGTCGTCCTCCCTTAAGAGCTCCTTCTTCTTGTAGCCGTGGAAGCCCGGGATTACGAGCTCCAGCTTCTCCAAAAGCTTCGTTTCCTTACCCATGTTACCACCTCACACCCTCTTGAAGTAGACGTTGCCTTTCTTAACCCTCATTACCTCGCTGACCGTTCTCCTGCTCACCGAGCCCTTCGAGAATATCCCGGCCCCGGCCGCTATCCCGGAGACGAGGCCACCCATTATTCCCCACGGGTTGGAGTAGAGGGCAGAAGCTATTATCCCGAGGACAATTCCAGCACCTATAACTCCGGAGCCGAGCAGTGTTGCCTTTTTCCTCGCTTCGCTCATGAGAGGATAAACGGCCCTTATGACCCTGCCGTCTGTTCCGTCTACGTAGTTGCCCCTGAAGGTTTCCCCGCCGTACTCGTAGGCTATCTCCCAGACGGGATAGTGGACTAGCCCCTGGAACTTAACCTCGAGCTCAGGTTTTCCGAGGGGGGAGCTTTCTTCCCTGGCCTCCTCCTTCAGCGCGTTCTCAAGCCTCGACCTGGCTATCACCTCTGCTTCCTCTCTTTTCATCTCCGGCTCATGGTAGGTTCCCTTCTTAGCAATTGACTCATCGAAGAACCTCTTTCCCCTGACGGGGAAGGGGTAGTCCATGAGGAGGGTCTTCAGGGGCGAACCCGCCGGAATGCCGAGGAACTCGACCTCCTCGACGGTTTCGCTGGCTTTTCCGTGGAGGTAGAAGAAGTAAACGGGGACCCAGTGAAGGTTTTTCTCAAGGACCCTCGCGTCAACTATGTCAGCAGGAGCACCGTACTGCCTCGAAAGGAACTTCAGGAGCTTTCCAGCAGGGTCTTCCCTCATCGGCGGGAAGAAGTAGTGCTCCTCTTCCACCTCTCCTCCCGTGTGGACGTGAAAAGTAGTGCCGCAGTAGGGGCAGGTGACGACGCTAATTGTATCCGGAACCTTAAATTTGGCCGAGCAGTTTGGGCACGTTACCTCCATCTTCAGTCACCCCTCTCGACCCTCTGGCCTTCGAGGACTTTGCTACCGAAGAACCAGCCGATTCCGCCGCCTATGGCAGTAAGGATGAGGCCCCCCACCGGGCTTCCGGTGTAGGCTGAGCCAAAGGCCCCGAGCAGTACTCCTATTCCCGCCCCCGCGAGATACTGCGCCCGCCTGAAGACGTTCATGGGCTCGGTTGCGGCTACCCTCTCTCCGTCCCAGCCCGCGAAGACTGCCTGAAATATCGAGTTCTGATACCTGTAATAGACCGTCCAAATCGGGAGGAGGAGCAGCTTAACGTCCTCTGGCTCGTCCGCGTAGATGTTAAACCGCTCTACCCTGTCGGACTTGCCAAGGAAGTGGTTCCTGACCATGTCCACTGCGTCTTCCCTCATCATCAGCCTGGCATGCCTCTCGTCCATCTCCGTGTTGAGTATCTCAAGCTTGATTCTCCCCCACTCGTCCCCATCAAGGTCGAGGAGCCTCTTTCCCTCCGGCCTGGTCTTGGAGAAGTGGTTCATAACGTCATCCACGCCGAAGCTCTTGACCTGCCTTCTGGCTGAACCCAGGAGGTGCATGTCCTCGTCCACCCTCTCAGTGTAATGCCTCTCAACCGTGTGGCAGTGGGTGCGCCCTTTGGAATCGGTGTGGCACTCCTGTTCTCGTCTCATATAGCGAACCGTTCCGTACACGTGGACGATGCCGCTCCAGTAGGGGGCGTAGTGGCCCTCAACCTCAACCACCTCTATCTCGTCCTTTATCCTCTTCAGGTCGAAGTCCCCCTCGATGTGATCCCAGAAGGCCTTAGCTATGGCGTCCTTGTTTACGGAGGGGATTATGAAGATGTTCTCGGTTTTGAGGTTCCCGCTTATGTGGTTTGGAAAGCCGCAGTAGGGGCAGATCGCCACTATCGTCTCGGGCGACACCTCAAGCGGCGCCCCGCACCTTTCGCACCTGAAGCCCGCTTCCATGGTAACCACTAAAAATAGTATCGGCGCGGATGTATTTAAGGATTTTCGGTAACTTCAAGCCAGTTCAACGTTCTCAGAAACGGCCCCTTCATTCTTCTGAGGGATAACAGAGGTATCTGTACGGGCAAAACCTGCAGGCGTGGGAATATTCTCCCTTCGGCGGCCTGTCCCTTTCGTAGGCTTTTTTGACGGAGTAGAAATGCTTCAGCGTTGCCTTGAAGAGGGACTCGTCGTAGGGAACCTCGAAGAGCCTGAAATTCGGTCCTTTGATGATCGGAAAGTCCGAAAAGTCCAGCTTTTCTATAATGGTGTTTGGGCGCTCGTGGAGCTTTATGTAGTAAATATAGCCGTATTCAGCCTCCGCCCACCGGAGGTAAACGTTGAGCTGGGCCAGATGGTACTCGTACGGCAACTTTGGCAGGCTGGTTTTTCCCTTTATCTCGACCGGAAACTCCCTAAAAGCGTCTATCTTCCCGTGTATTTCAAGGCCAAGTCTGTTAGAGCGAAGCACCAGATGTTTCTCAAGCTCAAAGCCAAAGCGCTTTTGCAGTATCTCTCCAAGGATTTCGTGGGTGTTCCTTCCCTGGTCTAGCTTAACCTTAACGGACTCGAGCCACCTCTCTGGGTAGCCCTTCAGGCGGTAGTATATCCTCCTGGGGCAGATCAGGGCCTCGCTCGCATAGAACTCTATGAAACTCCCGTCGTTGTCCATTCTTTTCCCTCCGGTGACGGAGCGGGTCATCGGCCCGCGAACCTCACCGCCCCTGCGTCAGCTAATACCGACATCATCACAGTTCAGACTGGGCAAGGGTCGTCATCCGCAGGGAGGGTAAAAATTGAAGCTTAAAACCCTTTGCCCTAAGCCTATTTAAGAAAGCTGGACATCCCCTGAGTTTAGACGATGACCGTGAGATTTTTAAAGGTGTCCCAGATATTCAAAGCGGGTGATGGCGTCCGCCCGGGCTTCGAGCCCGAACCGCCCGTTGAGGGCTGATGACGCCTGTTCTACTTCAAAGGAGGGGGTAGAATGGGCTCGAAGCTGGACCTTCTCAGACAGTACGTTGACGTTGACTCCGCAATTAAGTATATTGAAAAGAGAAGGCACGAGGACGGGGGCTACTGCTTCGTAAGCGACCTCGCAGATACCAACGTGAACGACACCTACTACGCCATCAAGACCTACGAACTGCTCGGAGTGGAGTTCCCGGAGAAGGAGAAGACAATCGAGTTCCTTGAGAAGGCCATCCAGCCCCAGACGGCCGTTGTTGCGATAGCCATGGCCCTCGAGGGCCTCTCCATACTCGGGGCAAAGGACATCGCCAGAGAGCACGTTGACATAGTTTACACCAAGTACAATCCCGCGGAAGGCAAGTTCGCCATCAGCCTCGGCGGGAGCGAGGAGTTCGGAACGGCGACACCGTTCGAAGCCACTTACTGGGTCGTCAAAGCGTTCAGAGCTATTGGACAGGATTTTTCAAAGGAGGAAAGGGAGGCAATAAGGGCCTTCGTCATGAAGTTTAGGGAGGGGAACGGCTACGGTGTAAAGCAGGCAACGACAACGATGACATACCAGGCCCTTTACACCCTCTACGCCCTCGGTTATAAGCCGCCTAAGAGCCCGCACTTCAAGAACTGCGAGCTCTGCCCTATGGGAGGCTTTGCGGAGGTTCCCTACAGCCTGCCGCCTTACATTGAGCCGACCTTCTATGCCACCCGGGGCCTTGAACTGCAGGGAGAAACGCCGGCCTGCCCGGGAAGGCATATCTGGTTTGTACGCCAGCTTCAGAACCCCAACGGCGGCTTCAGGCGTTCTTTGGAGCTCGGCATCTCCAACTTCCAGAACACTTACAGGGCTTTGGCTGTCGTTGATTCCATGGGCAGGTTCGTGTGAGCCATGGACATCGTTGGGATAAAGCTCTCCGAGGCACTCGGGGGCAGAGGTTGCCCGGTTTGCAGGGCGATGGAGAAGTTCGAGGAAGATGAGATAGAGGTGATACTCTACGAGCACGTCACGGACCCGGGAGTCAGGACGAAGTTCAGGGAAAGCCTGGGCCTCTGCACGAGACACGCCTGGAAGACCCTTGAGGTCGCCCTCAAAAATCCCCTCCTCGGGCCCCTCGGCGTTTCAATTATTTACGAAGACGCCCTGGATGTTTACCTCCGGGGAAAGAGGGAGGAGGGCGAGTGCTTCCTCTGCGAGCTTGTGAGAGAGAAGGAGAAAATCCTCATTGAGGCCCTGGCAGAGAGACTTGACGAACTGCTCCCAGAATACGGCTCATCGCAGGCGATACTTTGCAGGAGACACTATGCAATGCTCGCGGAGAAAATCAAAGATAAGCCCGAACTCCTCAAGAAACTGGAAGAAGTCCAGATGAAAAAGCTCATGGAGCTTGACAACCGCTTGAAAGCCTTCATAGACACTTACGATTACCGCTCAGCCAGAAAGCCGACCGAGGAAGAGGCGAGGGCGCTTGAAGATACAATCGAGTTTCTGAAGGGCCGGCCTGTCGTTATGAGCACTGGAAGAGAAAACAGGAGGGGTAGAGGTTGGCTCTTTGGATTGAAGTGAGCCCGGTGGAGCTCGATGAGATTAGGAAAGAGAAGAATGCAATAGAGGCCCGTTTCAGGGACATTGAAGGGCTTGAGAGAACCCTGAAGGCCCTCAGGCTGAGGCTCCTCAGGGAGAGGAAGGAGAGGCTGGAGAAAAAGCTCAACGAGATGGAAGAGCACTACAGAGAACTGGTAGAGTTCGAGGAGAGGGCCAAGAAGGACAGGGAGTTCATGCTGAACCTCAGGAGGGAGCTGAGCCTCGAAAACAGGGAGCTAAGGGAGAGGCTCGGTGGTGGGGGATGAAGATAACCGTCTGGGCAAGAGGGAGGTGGCGGAAGGTCACCTTTAGCGTATCCGATGAGCTCTGGGAGAGGATAGAGGAGGTTTCGAGGAAGTGGGGCTTCAAGCCAGAGGAGGCCGTGAGGATAATCCTCCTTGACGGTTATCTCGATGAAGAGGCCGATGAAAGGGAAATTGAAAAGCTTGAGAGGGAAATCGGGGAGCTTGAAGAGAGGCTCTACAAGCTTGAGGGGAAATGGTCCCCGCTGAAGTTCAGGAGCTACTACTCCGCTCTCGACAACCAGAACCTTGCCATAACGCTCTCCGGACTCACTGCGGAGAACAGAAGACTCAGAGGGATGTTAAACCTCCCGGAGAGGGACTTCTCGAGGGCTGAGGAGCTAATACACTACTACATGGCCCTCGGGGACAGAGGCTTTAAAGGGGAAACCGGCACGGGAGGGAAACGGGGGGAGGATGAGAGATGAACGCAAGACTGTTAGTGTTCCTAACCTTCGGAGGGGTCTTTGGAACCGTTGCGAGGTTCTACATAACTGGTATCCTGCCCGTTTACCGCGACTTTCCAGTTGGGACGCTTACGGTGAACAGCATAGCAAGCCTGATACTCGGCTACCTCTACGGCCTCGTCTTCTGGGGCTTTGAAGTTCCACCCGAGTGGAGGGCCGGTCTCGGGATCGGCTTCTGCGGTGCGTTAAGTACCTTTTCAACGTTCTCCTACGAGACGTTCTCACTCCTCAGGGAAAAGGAATACTTCATGGCAACCCTCAACGTGTTAGCAAACGTTATAATAACCGTTGCCCTAATCTTTGTGGGCTTTTTACTGGCCCGGAGGTGAAGGCATGGTGGAAGTCGAGCACTGGAACACGCTCAGGCTCAGGATCTACGTCTGTGAGGACGACCGCTTTGATGGAAAGCCCCTCTACAAGGCCATAGTTGAGAAGCTCCTCGAGATGGGGATCGCTGGGGCAACTGTCTACAGAGGTATCTACGGCTTCGGGAAGAGGAATAAAATTCACTCCAGCGACGTTATAAGGCTCTCAACGGACTTACCCATCATCATAGAGGTCGTTGACCGGGGTCACAAGATTGAGAAGGCTATAGGTGAGATAAAGCCCATGATAAAGGACGGCATGATAACCGTTGAGCCAACTATCGTGGTCTGGGTTGGAACAAAGGAAGAGGTTAAAAAGTTCGAAGAGGACGCCGTCAGGGAACTGTAGCTTTGAGGGCGGGGCCTTCGGGGAAAAACCCGAGGAATTTAAGGCTTTTGACATTAGAAAAAGACAAACTAAGGCCCGACGTGCATCATCTGGCTGTACATCTCCCAGTCGAGGAGGAGCTCGTATTCAGCCTTGAGGTTGTAGTAGTGGCCCCACTCCATGTCGCTGAGGTAGCGCATGAGCCTCTTTTTCTCCGCGGTGTCGACCATGTTTTCCAGCTCGGCGTAGAACTTCGCCGCTATCTCCTCTGCCTTCATGGCCCAGCGGACGAGGTCTATTACGTCCCCGATACTGCTGAGCTGTCTGGCAACCGGCTGGAGCTCCGGCCCTATGTGCTCCTTAGGGAAGACGATTTCCTTTCCGGGGAACATGCTGGCGTAAATTTTCCTCAAAAGCTCCTCATGCTTTTTCTCCTCCCCGGCAAGCCACTCTATCTTGTTCCTGAGCTCCTGGATGTTTATCCTCTCCGCCAAACTCCCGTAAAACTTCCTGGCACCGATCTCAGCTTTTATGGCCATTCCCAAAAGTTCTTCAAGCGAGAAGTCCTTAATCCTTTCGAGGGGAAGCCCCTCTTCAAGCTCCGGCGGAACCATCCTTTATCCCCTTTATCTATTGGGTTTTGAGGTATTAAACCTTTGCCCCAAGTGAACCTATGAAAAACAGGCCGCTATTTCCGTTATTTTGCCGCCAGGGCTCTTGCTTTTTTAGGAGAGAAAAATAGAAAACTACTGCCCTCATTTCCAGAGATAGGGCAGTATGCTGTACCCTGTCCAAAGCAGGGGGCCCAGATTGAGCAGGAAATGCGGTATGAAAGTGAACACCATCTGACCCGAGCGGCGCCACACAACGATGTGGAGGAACCCTGAGATAGTTGTTGCGAGGACAAAAAGGGTCCCAAAGACCGTGTCGGGCCTGGCCACCTGGAGGAACTTTGTCCAGAACATCACGTGTATCATCCCAACAAAAGCCATAAACAGCAGCAGTCCAGCTATTCTGTAGCCGATGCGCCTCTCCTCTGGGTAGAGATCCCACGAGTCAAAGATGTAGAGCCAGAGTATCTGCTCGGAGGATGCATTGACCGGTGCCCAGAGGAGGGCCGTGAGGACAACCCCGGGGAGCCAGGGGTTTTCCACCCTAACCGGGGACATGTAAGCGAAGGCGAGGGCGGTGATGACAACGGCCACGTTGATGTAGAACCACACGGGTGGCTTCTCGGGCATAGGAGTGAGGTAGCCGATGACACCCCGACGGAGCTTTACAAATCCCCAGGCGAGCCCGTAGTAGATTAACATCGGTATGAGCGCGCCCTTTTTATCGTAAAGCCAGCCCGCCAGAGGGGGAAGTGAGAACGCAATCACAGCCGACAGGATCAGGTCGAGACGCCCGGGCTTCCATGTGGTGGGGTCGTAGGTCTTTCTCCCCTCGGACACAATGCCTCCCTCCAATCCGGACAGAGCGGGGGAAAGGAAAACCCGGCTGGATTAGGCCAGCTTCAGGAATTTATGACCCTTTTCAATGCCTCAACGAACTCCTTTGTCTTCTCTTCCTTCTCCATTACAGCCTCAGCGATGACCTCTCCGCCGTAGAGCCCCCTCATTCCTTCAAGGATTTTACCCTTCCTCCCGGCGCACGTGGCAAAGAAGACCGCTTTCCTGATTTTCTCCCTGTTTCTGAGGAGGTACGTCCTTATAGCCGGGGTAACTCTGCCATTCCACACAGGGCTACCAATGACCACGAGGTCATATTCTGAAGGGTCTTTCTCAAAAGCTATTTCCGTCGTTTTACCCCTGGTCGCGTCGTAACCGGCCCTGAGAAAGCCGAGTATGCCCTTCCGGTTCTTCCTGTCAATGACCTCGTCAAGGTCAGCCCCCAGAGCTTCTGCAATCCTTCTCGCAACTTCTCTCGTGTGCCGTCCCTCGAGTAGTAAACAACAAGAGCCCTCACTTGCCGCGCCTCCTTTCGAGAACATCGGAGAGAAGCTCCCCGTCAACGCCGACGTTCTCTGTCTCGTTCTCGTGGATTATCACGCTGACGTGGTGGACTCCGTAAACCTCCCTAACAACCTCGGTGAGCCTCTTAACAAGCTCCCTCTTCGTCTCCCTATCCGCCCTCGGGCCCTCAACTATAACGGTCGGCACCAGACCACCTCCAATCCGCGGGTATACCCCTACCATGGTAGCACTTTGACGTACTTATACCTTTCCTCTGGCAGGTGGCATCTGGCAGGGGGACACCCCCGTAGAACAGGACGAGAACTTGAGCTCCCAGGCGCTAATTAACCGCACCGCTGTCCAACAGCCGGTAATAAACCCTCCTAAAGGGGAGGGACAAAAAGGAAAATCACTCAAGCTGAACCTCGTTCTCCCAGAGGCCGTGGATGTTGCAGTAGCTTAAAGCGTAAAGCTTGCCCTTCTTCTCGGTCCTGAAGAAGAAGACCGCCCTCGGCTCCGTGAGCGGGTCGGTGTGGTTTGTGAACTCGACCGTGCCAACGAGTATGGGGAAGGCTCCATTCTCGGGGTGGAAATAGAGCTGTATCCAGGCAATGTGGTGCTCCGGCGTGTTCGGGTGCGGTATCTCCTTTCCGACGGCAACCTCGACCCTTACGAGGTTTCCTTCCCTCTCGTACTCTATAACGGGGACGTGCTTCTCCCCCTTCCAGTCTCCGCTCTTTATGGTTCCGCTTATCATGGCCATCACCTCACTCTATCCTCTCGAACATGTCCTTCGGGGCACCGCAGAGCGGGCAGACCCAGTCGTCAGGGAGCTCCTCAAACCTGGTTCCGGGCTCTATCCCGCTTTCGGGGTCGCCCTCGTCTTCATCGTAGATGTATCCACAAACCATGCACTTCCACTTCGCCATTTTCTTTCACCACCTTAAATTTATTAGGTCGTCCTTATAAAGTTTGCGGTTCAAACCTGTGAAATAGAAAAACGAAAGGCTCACTCGAAGACCACGAACTTCTCCCTCGGGGCCCCGCAGACGGGGCAGTACTCGGGGGCTTCATCTACAGCTGTATAGCCGCAGACCGGGCAGATGTAGACCCTCTTTATCTCGATGTCCTCGCCGCTCTCGGCCTTCTCCTTGGCCTTCTTGTAGAGCTCCGCGTGTATCTTCTCAGCCTCGAGGGCGTAATGGGTCGTCCTAACAGCTTCCTTCTCGCCCTGGAACTCGGCGGCGTTCTTAAAGACGGGATACATCTCCTCGACCTCGTATATTTCGCCATCTATCCCCGCCTGGAGGTTTTCAGGGGTCTTGCCCAGGTTCCCGAGGGCTATGAAGTGGTTCTTGGCATGTACAAATTCAGCATAAGCTATCGCCCTGAAGAGCTTGGCCACGTTGTGGAGGCCCTCCTTCTCGGCCTGCTCGGCGAAAATGAGGTATCTCATGTGGGCCATGCTTTCGCCCGCGAAGGCGTCCTCCAAAAACTTCCGGGTCATTTTCCTCTTCACTACCATGCTGCACCACCAAAGCACGTTGTTGCACTGATATATTCATCGCTCGGGGTATATAACTGTTTTCCAGACCGGAGGTTTGTCCCTGAAAAAGGGCTTGTGCGATAACTTGAAGAGACGCCGCTACTTATCACCCAGTAGTCTGTACTTCACAACGTATCGCCCATGCTCAAAATCATCCTCCTCAGCCTTGAGAACCTCCACGGGCTCGATGTTAAGCCCGAACTCCATAGCTTCCCACTTTATGTCGTCGAAGTAGTCGTAGAGCCCACAGGTGGCGCAGAACGAGCCCTCGAACTCCAGAATAACCTCTTCCCCCGTTATTTCCCTTACTTTTACTTCCGCCTCTCTGCCGTGAAGTTTATTGAATTCTTTAATCACCTTATCAAGTTTTTCCATAAGGTCACCCCCGTCCAGACTCACAGGGCTTTTTAATACATAACTGGAATCGGATGGAACGCTAACCATCAGAGTTTCAATCCCTTCAAAGCTAATGCGTCTCTAAAACTTAAATTTTTTCCTCCGGATTGCTGTGATAGTAACAGTCCCGCTGGCAAAGTTTATTAGGAAATGCTCTCAACCTTCGCCCATGATAATAAACGAAACCAAGGGAAAGGAATGGCCGGGCACAGTTAAGGTTGCGGACAGCTTTATCAGGCGCTTCCGTGGATTGATGATGGTAAAAAACATCGATTATGCCCTTGTGTTCTATCTGCCGTCCGAGACAAGAGTAAACGCAGCAATCCACACCTTTTTTATGCTGGACGAGATAGACGTAATCTGGCTGGATTCTTCCAGGAAAGTCGTCGATTTCAGGAAAGCCCGGAAATGGCGCCTGTACTCACCAAAAAACCCGGCAAGATACATTATAGAAGGCCCCGTTGGGCTGATAAAGGTTCTCGATGTTGAGGAAGGCGATTTAATAAGCTGGTATCCCACCGGGGAAAAGAAAAAAGCGGTCCCAGTTAAGTCGCTGATTCCGGGGAAGATTGACCTGAACGGGTCAAGCAACGGCGTGGCGATGGTTGAAAGCGTGAAGGAAGCCAAAACCAATCCACCTCCGCAAGGAGAGGGTTAAGTAGAGATAAATCCGGATTCTCCGGGTTGATGGGTCTTCCTGCTATCTAAGAGTTTCGCCTAAAATTCGAACTCAACGCCGTTCTCGTCCCCCTCCCAGAGCCTCAAACGGTGGAGTTTGACGCCCTCCGGCAGTCTTTTTCCGATCTCACCGGCAATCCAGAGGGCAATGTTCTCCGTCGTCGGGTTCTCGAAGAGCCTGTTCAGGTTCCTGTGGTCGAGTTTTTTGATGATCTCCTCAACGATAGCCCTCAGCTGGAGAAAGTCGATGACGTAGCCGTTCCTCAGCGGGCCTTCAACAGTTACCTCAAGCCGGAACGTGTGCCCGTGTATCTCCTCAGCCTGGCCGCCGATTATCACGGTGTGGGCTGCCTCAAATTTAAAGCGCTCGATGACGCGGGATTTCATAGGGATTCCTCCAGGTCTTTAGCGGAAGATACGAGGACTATTCCTTCCTTTTCACACGCCTCTGCGAAATCAGAGTCAAGGGAGACCAGCGCTCCAACCCCATAGTATTCCAAAGTGGCAAGTATGAGTGCATCGTTTGGAAGAAGTGGCGCGGATTTTACAAGCTCCGGGTTTTTCTTAACCTTCCAGTAGGGGCCGGCTTTTAGACGAAGGTAGTGATAAAACGCCTCACTGAAGACCACTTCGTTTATGAAGACCCTCGCAATGGAATGAAAGAGTCCCGAAAGAAGACTCTCCGTCACTGGATTGCCCTTTATAGCTTCCACAAACACGTTGCTATCCACGAGAAAGCTCATCATAAAGCTCAGCCTCCAGCTCGCGCCAGGACTTCTCCGACTTTATCGACCCGAAGGCACGCTTGAGGACTTCATCAACGTTTTCTCGAGCTTTTGCCCTCAGTTCATCCATCTTGGCTCGCCACTCCCGGTTTACTGTAACTCCTCTGGAGGCCTCCATTTTCCACACCGTAGAGAGTTCACCCGGTGTTTAATAAACCTTCCCACCTCGGAGGCCGGCGAGACCTTTGCTTTATATAAAACTGTGCATATTTCGCCGCCACCTTAATAACCTATCGTAATGTTTAAAACCCGCAGGGCTTATAAGGGGGGCAGAAACACTGCCAGGCGGTGGTTAAAATGGTCAGGTACATGGTTACCTCCGCACTTCCCTACGCCAACGGGCCGATTCACGCGGGACACCTGGCCGGGGCTTACCTTCCGGCGGACATCTTCGTGCGCTATCTAAGGCTCAGGGGCGAGGAAGTGCTCTTCATCTGTGGAACCGACGAGCATGGCACCCCGATAACCTTCCGCGCGCTGAAGGAAGGAAAAAGCCCCAGGGAAGTGGTTGACGAGTTCCACGAGCACATAAAGACAACCTTTGAGAGGGCGAAGATAAGCTTCGACTTCTTTGGAAGAACCGAGCTACCGGTTCACTACAGGCTCAGCCAGGAGTTCTTTCTGAAGGCCCTCGAAAACGGCCACCTGGTTAAGAAGGTCACGAAGCAGGCCTACTGCGAGCACGACAGGATGTTTTTGCCAGACAGATACGTCATCGGGACGTGTCCCTACTGCGGAGCTGAGAACCAGAGGGGAGACCAGTGCGAGGTCTGCGGTCATCCTCTCACGCCGGAAGTCCTGATTAACCCGCGCTGCAACATCTGCGGTAATCCAATAACCTTCAAGGACTCGGCCCACTACTACATAAAAATGCAGGATTTCCAGGAGAGGCTCAGGAGGTGGGTTGAAGGGCAAGACCACTGGAAGCCGAACGTTAGAAACACGGTCCTCGGCTGGATAAACGAGGGGCTTGAAGAGAGGGCCATGACGCGCGACCTCGACTGGGGAATCCCTGTCCCGCTCGACGAGGAGGACGTCAAGGGTAAAGTCCTCTACGTCTGGTTCGAGGCGCCGATAGGGTACATAAGCATCACCATCGAGCACCTGAAGAGGGAGGGAAGGGAGGAAGAGTGGAAGAAGTTCTGGCTCAACCTCGACGGGCAAACCAGAGTTGTTCACTTCATAGGCAAGGACAACGTGCCCTTCCACGCCATCTTCTGGCCGGCCTTCCTGATGGCCTACGGGAAGTACAAAGACGGAGAAGTTGAAGCGGAGTGGAACCTGCCCTACGACATCCCGGCAAACGAATACCTGAACCTCGAGGGCAAGAAGTTCTCGACGAGCAGGAATTGGGCAATATGGGTTCACGAGTTCCTCGATGCCTTCCCCGCCGACTACCTCCGCTACTACCTCACAGCCATAATGCCCGAAACGAGGGACAGTGACTTCTCCTTTGAGGACTTCAAGAGCAAGATAAACGATGAGCTCGTCAACAACCTCGGCAACTTCGTGCACAGGGCGATGACCTTCGTTAACGGGTACTTTGATGGGGTTGTTCCGGAGAGGGGCGAACTGGACGAGCTTGACAGGCAGGCCTTTGAGGAGATTGAGAAGGCCTTCGAGGATACGGGTAAGCTGATAAGCGAATACCGCTTCAAGGACGCCCTCAAGCGCGTTATGGAGCTTTCCGCCTTCGGAAACCGCTACTTCGACCACCAGAAGCCCTGGAAGACAGCTAAAACAGACCGCGAGAGGACGGCAACGACGGTGAACGTCTCGCTCCAGATGGTCAAGGCCCTCGGAATCCTCCTCGAGCCGTTCCTGCCCGATGCCAGCGAGAAGATATGGCACATGCTCAACCTTGAAGAGCTCAGGAGCTGGGAGTTCAGCGAGCTCAAAGCCGGCCACCGCGTCAGGAAAGCCAGTCCCCTCTTTAGGAAGGTTACCGACGAGGAGATAATCCACTTCATCGTGAACTACATAGGAAGGGGCAACCCGGAGAGTGCCAGACTGCTCCTGGAGAAGTACTACAAGAGGGAGGACGTCTTTAAGGCTGTCCTGGAGCGTTTCGGAGAAAAGAGGAGGGAAGAGGCCCTTGCTCTCCTCAAGAGCATCTACGGTGAGGTTCCCGGGGTGAAGGAAGAAAAGGCCAAAACCCCCGAGAAAAATGAGAAGGTAGGAGAGGGTGAAAAGATGGGTCACGTAAGCTTTGATGACTTTGCGAAGCTCGATTTGCGGGTTGGGAAGATAGTCGAGGTCAAAGACCACCCCAACGCCGATAAGCTCTACGTGGTGAAGGTCGACCTTGGCGGCGAGGTCAGACAGCTCGTCGCGGGGCTGAAGAAGTACTACAAGCCGGAGGAGCTGCTCAACCGCTACGTCGTCGTCATAGCGAACCTCGAGCCCAAGAAGCTCAGGGGGATAGAGAGCCAGGGGATGCTCTTAGCGGCCGACGATGGGGAAAACGTCGCCCTGCTCATGCCGGACAAAGAAGTTAAACTCGGAGCGGGGATAAGGTAAGGTTTTTCTCTTTCAAACCCTTTTTTTTTCGGCTTTGGATGAAAATTGAAAGAGCAAAAGCTTCAGCCCTTGGCGACGCCTATTGGCCTCATCCTGGCAACGAGGCTGGCTATTCCGGCCTCGTGGACGACGCTGACGACGTTGTCAACGCTCTTATAGGCCCCTGGGGCCTCTTCCGCCACAACCTTGAGCGAAGCCGCCCTGATGTAAATACCCTTCTGCATCAGCTCGTTCTTCAGTCTGTCACCGCGGTACTGCTGGGTCGCGGCATGCCTGCTCAACAACCTCCCCGCACCGTGGCAGGAGCTTCCGAACGTTTCCCTCATTGACCCCTCTGCTCCAGCCAGGACGTAGCTGGCCGTGCCCATAGAGCCTGGAATCAGGACGGGCTGGCCGACGTCGCGGTAAGCCCTTGGAACGTCAGGGTGGCCCGCAGGGAAGGCCCTCGTTGCGCCTTTCCTGTGCACCACGACCTTGACCTTCTTCCCATCAACGGTGTGCTCCTCAACCTTCGCTATGTTGTGGGCCACGTCGTAGACCACGCCCATCTCCATGTCCTCGGCCTTTCTCTTGAAGACCTCCTCGAAGCTCTCCCTGACCCAGTGGGTTATCATCTGCCTGTTGGCCCAGGCGAAGTTTGCGGCTGCCTTCATCGCGCTGAAGTACCTCTGCCCCTCCTCGCTCTGGAAGGGGACGCTTACAAGCTCGCGGTCGGGCCAGGGAATTCTGTACTTCCTGTTGGCATCCTCCATTATCCTGAGGTAGTCGCTCGCCACCTGGTGGCCGAGGCCCCTGCTTCCGGTGTGGACCATGACAACGACCTGTCCCTCGAAGAGGCCGTAGGCTTTGGCGATCTTCTCGTCGAATACCTTGTCAACCACCTGGACCTCAAGGAAGTGGTTTCCCGAGCCGAGGGAGCCGAGCTGGGGCGCTCCACGCTGCTTCGCCTTCTGGCTTACCGCGTTGGGGTCTGCCCCCTCCATCCTTCCGCCTTCCTCGAGGTGCTCCAGATCCTCCTCCCAGCCGTAGCCGTGCTCAACGGCCCACTTTGCACCATCAGCCAGGACATCATCGATCTGCGTCCAGTGGAGCTTCACCCTGCCTTCGCTTCCAAGGCCACTCGGCACGTTCTTGAAGAGGGTGTCGACGAGCTCCTTGATCTTTGGCCTTACTTCTTTCTCGGTGAGGTTCGTCCTGATTAAGCGGACGCCGCAGTTGTGGACGACGATGCCGTTGGCTATGAAGTTGTGGGCCTCGTGGTAAACTCCGATGTCGTAGAATCTGGCGTAGCCCGGCTTTACCCTCTCGACCTTTACAACCTTCTCCGCGACGAAGCCACCCTCATAACCCCTCTCTCTGGCGAACTCCTCAAAGGTCGGGAAGCCCTCCGGAACCTCCGGCTCTCTGTAACCCTCGTAGATGCTACTCTCGACGAAGCCCCTCGCCTCTTCGATGGCCCTCCTGCGCTCCTCCCCAACGCGCTCCTTGAGCCTGAGGTAAGCGGCTGCGATGAGGCCCCTGGCCTTCTTTTCGAGGTCGTACTCGTAGTTTATCCGCTCAACGAAAGCTTTAACGCTCTCCTCACCAACTATGGAGAGCCTGTAGGTCACGCCTTTCTCTGACTTAACCTCGTAGAGGGCCGTTTTTATGCCGAACTCGGCCAGCAACCTGGCAACGTCGCCCAAAAACTCGGCAAGGCTACCGGCAAGCTCTTCGCTCTTCGCCCGGGTGAGGTTTATGGGGAGGGGCGTGTTGCCCTTGAACTCGACAATGCTTCCATCAGCAGCGAAGAGTCCGGCCAGGAAGTTCCTCTTGACCCAGAGCGGGGCCTCCATTATCCACTCCGGAACGCGGTAGGTCTTCTCCGTCTTCTTGCCCTCTGGCATGCCAAGCTTCTCAAGCAGGAGAGCAAAGCTCCTTGATGTGACCCTCAGCTCCGCGGAGGGGCTCTTTCCTTCGTAGTGCCCGCTGGTTGTCTCGATGCCGTGGCCTTTCTCGCGGACGTAGAGGTCGGCGCTTATCCCGAGCCCCTCGAGGTCTTTTCTGAGCTCTTTGAGTGTTTCTTCCTTCCCGTAGAAGGCCAGGGTTAACCCTTCTGACATCTCGCCAAGGTGAGCATCTCCGAAGGCAAAGCCGAGGATCCTCGCTATCGTTCCGACCTTCGGATCCTCCCAGCGGAGCGGGATTAGGCCCTTCTCCTTCAAGAACTTCAGCATCTGCGGGTCCTCGTCTTTGAAGGCCTCTTCATCGAGGATTACGCCCTTTCTCTCCTCGTATTCAACGCCCTCGAAGGGATAAACTATGACGAAGTCCCCTTCCCTGATGTTCCCCAGGTAAACGTAGCCTTCCGGAGTAAGAACCGGGTGCTCCTCGCTTCCCTCTATGACCCTTCCGCTCTCGGTGGTTATCCTCACGGCCAGCTCGCCCTCTCCAACTTCCCTCTCGGCGACGAAGGCAACCCTTGAAGCGTCGTTGTGCCCCTCGTCGAGGTTGTAAACCTTAACGCCCTGGAGCCTGAACTTCCCGGGCAGTTCCTCAACTTTGAGCCAGTACCCGTGCTCGGTCATAACTTTTGAGCCAGGGGCAAGGCAGTTGATGTCGTATCCCACGCCTCCGGGGCTTATCACGCCCTCCTTTACGTCAAAGGCCGCCACTCCGCCGATGGGGAAGCCGTATCCCTCGTGTCCATCCGGCATTACGATTGAGTACTTATAGATGCCCGGGAGCGTGGCGACGTTAGCAGCTTGCTCAAGGGTCTTATCCTGGCGCATCTTCTCTATGAGCTGGTCGTCGGCGTAAACCAACCCGGGGACGCGCATTCTCTTGTCAAACTTCGGTATCTCCCAGCGGATTTTGTCAATCCTCTTTAGAGGTATCATCCCTCCCACCCCACCTCAGGTAGGCCTGGGGTTATTTTAAATTTTCGCGGGACAAAAACGTTACTCCAGCCTTAACCTCCTTTCTCCTGGCACGTAGCCTATCAGCTTCCCCCCTTTGGCCTTTGCGGAGCCGAGGAAGTAAGAGCGCCACTTCACTATCACCCACCCGTAGAGCTCCCCACCTATCTCAACACTCTCCCCTGCCAAATAGCGCCTCGCCCTCCCGTCGTCGAGCTCAACCACGTTCTTCGTCGCCTTTGGCCCGACCAAAAAGCTCCCCTCTATGGTGAGCCTTATTCCGTCCCTCTCGATCTTTCCGAAGTAAAGGCCCTTCCATCCGATGTTGCTAACCAGCTCGCAGGGCTTGTAGGCGTAAACTTTCCGATTGTTGCCCCCGATTTTGTAGATTAGCTCTGGAGCATAGCCATAGTTTTCAACGAGGAGCTTTTTCACGAGTTCGGTGTCTTTCTCCCCCGTTTCCTTTCCATTAATCTCCCCGTTCATCCGCCCCCCTCCGGCTTGACTATCTTAGCTACGAAGAACGCCTCGGTGTCGTTGTCGTTTGGGTGTATGCGCAAAACCTTCTTCAGCTCGGGCGAGTATTCCTTTCCCTCCCATTCGAGGACTGGTTCGCTCGTTTTAACGGGGAGCTCGATTTTTTCCAGCCTGGCGTCCGTCTTCCTGAGGAGGTAATCAACAACTTCCTCGTTCTCCAGCGGGTCTATCGTGCAGGTGGAATAGACGAGCGTTCCTCCGGGCTTCAGCGCTTTGTAGCCAGCCAGGATGAGCTTTTTCTGGATGTTCATGTACTTCATGACGCCCTTCAGGTTCCACGCTTCTAAAAAGCGCCACTTCTTCCTTATCAACCCAACGGAGGAGCATGGGGCATCGAGCAGAACCCTGTCGAAGGTGTTCTCGAAACGCGCAAACTCGGCCCCGTCCCTGGTTGTGACGCGCGCTATTAAAACGCCCATCCTGTTGAGGTTGGCTATAAGAACGTTCGCCCTGTCCATGTTCGGGTCGTTCGCTACGATGCAGCCCTCGTTCTCCATGTACTGCGCTATTTGTCCGGTCTTTGAGCCGGGGGCCGCCGCCATGTCCAAAACCAGCTCCCCGGGCTTCGGGTCGAGCGCAACGGGCGGAATCATTGAACTTGCCTCCTGGCCAAAGATGAGGCCGAGGCTGTGCTCCGGAACCTTCGCGAGGTTGTCGACGTTGATAAAGAAGCCTTCCCTGGCCCAGGGTATCGGCTCAAGCTCGAACTCCTCTTTAAGCCTCTCAAGGACCACCTCAAGCGGTGCCTTGAGGGTGTTCACCCTTATGCTCTGCCGGGGCGGTTTTATCATGAATTCCCAGAACTCGTCGGTGTCTTCGAGCTGTGAATAGCGCTCGTAAAAGGCCGGGTTTGCCTCTTTAATCACGTCCC
The DNA here is from genome assembly GCF_055384795.1 of Thermococcus waiotapuensis. Classification (NCBI taxonomy): domain Archaea; kingdom Methanobacteriati; phylum Methanobacteriota; class Thermococci; order Thermococcales; family Thermococcaceae; genus Thermococcus; species Thermococcus waiotapuensis. The sequence continues at coordinate 798,599 of NZ_AP042429.1, forward strand.
TGGCGCCCATTAGACCACCTCATAGGTCTGGGACGAACTGGGCCATCCATCTGCCATCAGGTAACTGCTTTATCTCCATGTCATGGTAGGTTATAGCCTTCACTTCCTCCTTCGGCTCGTGCTTCTCGCTCACCGGTTCACCACAGGCTTTAGCGCTGAGCCTGTAGCCTTTTTCGGTCTTTTCTATCTTTACCCTGACGTCTCCAAAGACGAGGCCCTCCATGTCGTGGAGCACTAAAAGCTCCTCGAGGAAGGAATACAGAAGGGCCTCCAAGTCCTCCCCCTCGACCTCAACTTCCCTGCACTCCCCCGGCTCCACTTTCCTCACGTCCACCATGACGTCGAAGAGTCCCAGGGCTACGGCTTCAAAGGCTTCCTCAAGCGTTGAGCCGTAACCGCGGACGCCTATGTCTGCAGTGTGCTCGTAGTGCTCCCACTCCCTCATTTCACTCACCCCCAAGGAGTATTGAGTTTAAACCTTCCTCGATTGCCATCCAGTGGAGCCTTCCGTCGGCAGTATAAAAGCTCCCCGCCTCCGCGTACTTTGCCGAGACTATCTGCAGGGTATCGGCCTGGCATAGGTGATATTTCTCGATCAGTTTCCAGGCGTCTGCCAGGATTAGGGAGTGGACGGGAACGACTTCCAGGACGCCCAGCCTCGTGAGCCGCTTTATCTCCGCCAGGAAGCCTTTTTTCAGGAAGTCGAACTCCTCTTTGCTGAGCTGTCCCCGCCTCAGTCTTATATCGAGTACGTCGATCACCTCTCCGATGTTCCAGATGCTGAAGGTCAGCTTCACCTCCCCCCTGTATGCGTCCATGAAGAGCCTCTTCACGACCTCGCTGCCCTCCTCGTCCAGGTATCTCTTCAGAATCGCACTAGTGTCCAAGTAAACGCTTCTCCCTATCATCCCTCATCTCCCTCACGAGCTTCTCGCTGCTCTCCCCTTTGACTTTCAAAGGCTCGAACCACAGGGGCACCTCTGGGTCGTCTACGTCCTTCAAAACTTCGTTTATGAGGTAGTTCACCAGCGCCTCCTCAAGGAGCTCGCTGACCTCGCTCTTCTCCCGCCGGGCCAGCTCTTTGAACTCCTTCCACAGTTCACCATCGATGTAAACACTGGTCTTCACCTTTCCCATTCCACCACCCGTAAGTAATTACCGACATTGGTATATAAGCCCATCGAAACCGTTAATTAGCCCGCCGTCGAAACGGTGCCGGTGATGGCATGAGGGAGATAACGCCGAAGAGGATTCGCGAGATGAAGGGAAGGGAGAAAATCACGATGGTTACGGCATACGATTACCCATCGGCACTTCTGGTGGATAAAGCAGGGATCGACATCGTCTTCGTCGGCGATTCACTCGGCATGGTGGTCTATGGAGAACCTAACACGCTCAACGTGAGCATGGAGCAGATGGTCTTCCACACGAGGGCAGTTGCTAAGGCTGTAAAGAGGGCGCTGGTTTTGGCCGACATGCCCTTCGGGAGCTATGAAATAAGCGTTGAAGAAGGCGTAAAGAACGCGATGAGGCTCATCCAGGCCGGTGCGGATGCAGTAAAGATAGAAGGCGGCGCCGACCACGAGGAGCTCGTCAGGAAGCTCGTCAGGATGGGAATCCCGGTCATGGGCCACACGGGATTAACGCCCCAGCGCTATTTGAGGCTTGGCGGCTACAGGATCATGGGGGAAACCGAGGAGGAGATTGAGGAAATCCTCCGCGATGCCAAGGCCCTTGAGAAAGCGGGAGCTTTCGCCGTTGTTCTGGAATTTACCCTCGCAGACGTTGCGAAGCTAATAACTGAGGAGGTCTCGATCCCCACGATAGGCATAGGATCCGGGCCGTGGGTTGATGGCCAGGTTCTGGTATGGCACGACCTCCTTGGAATCTATGAGAACTCCCCGCCCTTTGCGAAGCGCTACGCCAACCTTGGCGAGGCAATACTGAAAGCCCTTCAGAGTTACAACAGCGAAGTCAAGGCCGGGGAATTCCCGGGCAGGGAGCACTACTGGGAGTTCTTAGATAAGAAAGACTTCAGGGAGAAGGCTCAAAAAGCCCTTGGGAGGCTGGGGGAGAAGTGAATGCTCGGAGAGAAGAAGATAAGCGTCGTTATCCCGGCCTACAACGAGGAAAAAGGCCTTCCCAAAGTGCTGGAGAGGATTCCTGAGTTCATCGATGAAGTGGTAGTGGTCGATGACGGCTCCTCAGACGGAACCTACGAAGTGGCAAGGGCTTTTGCAGAGAAGAACCCTAAGGTGAAGGTCATCAGGCTGGAGAGGAACTGCGGCAAAGGTTGCGCGATGCGCGAGGGTGTGAAAAACTCAACCGGGGATATCGTTGTCTTCATGGACGCCGACGGCCAGCACAAACCCGAGGAGATAATCAAGCTCGTTGGGCCGATAGTCAGGAGAGAGGCCGACATGGTGATCGGGGCGCGGAAGGTTAAGGAAGCCGGCAAAAGGCCCCTCCCCAGGCGGCTGAGCAACATAATCACGACCAGGCTCATCCGCCTCAAGCTCAGAACTTACGTTTACGACACCCAGAGCGGCTTCAGGGCCTACAGAAGGGAGTTCCTGCCTGAGATAGAGAGCGACCGCTACGAGGTGGAGACGGAGATGTTGCTAAAGGCCGCAAAGATGGGGGCGAGGATAAGGGAAGAGGCAGTAAGCATGATATACGACCCAAACCGGGAGGGGCGTTTTGGTTTTAAAGACGTCGTCCGCTTTATGGAGACTTACCTCAAGTTCTGAGCTCGTCTTTTGTCTTTTTCCGGGAGCCTCGCCCTTTACAGCGAGGCCCCTGTCTCGGGTTGAGTAAGACACTTTCCTTTATAGCACCCCTACCGAGAACTTTCAATGCCCCGGATTGTGGGAATGTTATATTCGCCATTATTTTTATAATCTCGGGCCAACTATATAAAAAGGCGAAAGGCTTATATGGGATTGTATCTACAATTCCATGGTGATTTCCATGGCCAGACGGGCGACAAAAGCCGTAAGCGTTTTAGTTCTGTCGTTAGTGTTTTTGGGGCTTGTTTCAGCAATGACGTTGGAGGACATAAAGAACATCGCAGCGGCTCCAGCTCAGGAGGGCGACATTCAGTTTACCTGGTGGGACCAGTGGCTTAATAGCTCAATCCAGCTCGGTGATGGAAGAACGATCTGGATGCAGACAAACTTCTGGAACATAGTTGGTGGCCAGGGAGAAGTTTTCATGAAGTTCATTAAAAGCACGGAAGAAGTTGCCTTCTACGTTAACCTAAGCAACGTGCAGACACAGTGGGGTGGAATAGCCTGGGCAACGCCGGAGGTTATCATCGACGGAAGGGCCCCGGCCCAGTGGTGGGGAGACAAACCCCCCGTTGGAGGGTATTCATACCTCCAGCTGCCGCTCCCGGCTTCCAATGTATCCCAGTACGAGGGCATCTGGGTGAAAGTAAAATACGATGTAGCCAGAAGAAATGACACTCTTGTGAGATACGGTATAAACATCTGGTTTGAAGACAAGGGTTCAGGAGCACCCATTGGGGAAATCTACGTCCCATTCTTCGATGACTTTGGAGGAATAGTCGGGGACAGGAGGGAAGTGGGAGAAGTTACCTCCACAGTGATCTTGAACGGGGAAATGAAAAATATTAAATTTACGATCCAGAGGGCCCTGTCCGGAGGAGGATGGGGAGTCCTTCTCTTCATGCCCCAGGAGCAGCTTCCAGCTTCCGGAGAAGTTATAATTGACATAAAACCCATGATCGACAAAGTTGTCGAACAGCTCTCTGACTTCTTCGGCATGCCCGTTGAGAATCAGCAGTGGACTTCAATATCCATAGGCTCTTACAGCGGAAGCCAGGGCACGGCTTTCAACTACGGCTGGATACTCCATGATGCAAGGATTTTGTCCCCCAGCGAGGTCTCCGAGATCATAGCGCCTCCCACTACGACCACAACCACGACTACAACTACCACCACAACAACCACTACCACCAGGCCAACCACAACAACTACGACCAGCCAGCCCACGACTACTGCGACTACCCCAAAAACTACTACAACGACAACAACGACCACTACAACCACTGCAACAACTACTACGACCAGTCAGTCAATGACTACTACGACTACCACGACAACTACTACTACCCAGTCAACTACCAGCAAGCCAACCACTACAACAACGACAACAACTACCACAACAACTACCAGCAAGGGCGGTGGAGGAATCTGCGGGCCAGCGGCCATAATCGGCCTGGCAGTAATCCCACTTCTCCTAGGGAAGAGGCATTAATTTAGGTTTTCTTTGTTTTCCCTGCTCTTTACCCCAGGGGGATGAAACATGAGAAACGCGTCCTTCCTCAAGGTTCTCGGTTTAATACTTGTTTCCACAGTGGTCCTGGGATGCATTGGAAACAACGCACAGAGGAAGAGTGAGAATATGGATTCGTCCTCTTATACCAGATCTCCGAGTACTGATTCATCCCCCCACACCGAACCTGCCACGAGCAGCTCTTCCAAACCTAAAGCGAATTTTTCTGAAGGCTATTCTGATTTCGGGGGATGGAAAAAGGCACAGCTTGAAGCTTCGGGATTTTTTAGGGTTGAAGTGGTAAACGGAAAATACTGGCTTGTTGATCCGGAAGGTTACCTTTTTATCTCCAAAGGAGTGAACGCCATAAATTACCTGGGTGATCACTCTCCTAAGCTGGGGTATTCTCCGTATTACGCTAATGTGCTGAGGAAGTACGGGGACATAAGCCTGTGGATCAATGTCACAACTAACAGGATGGTTGAGTGGGGCTTCAATACTGTTGGGAGCTGGTCCTCTCCAGAACTGTATGAATATTTTCCATATGCCGTTCTTCTTGACATAGGGGGGAAATACGGGTTTAACTGGGAACGCGGCACCATGCCCGACATTTTCAAAGACGATTTTGAGGAGTACGTGAGTAAGGCAGTGTACTTCAATGTTGAACCTTTAAAGGACAACCCCCTGGTCATCGGCTTCTTTACGGACAACGAACTTCGCTGGGGGCCGGACTGGAGGTCGGGCAATCATCTCTTGGACGATTTCATGAAGTTATCCCCCGAGGCTCCAGGAAAGAGAGTGGCAGTGGAAGTTTTGAAAGAGACCTTTAATGGTAGCATTACCCGGGTTAACGAGGAGCTCAAGACAAATTATAACTCCTTTGACGACCTGCTTACCTATCCCGGTGACCTCCCATCAACGCCCCCGTTTACCGAGGCAAGGAAGGAGTTTTTGAGGAGATACGCTGAGCGGTATTTTAATGTGACAACAACCGCCATAAGGAAGGTAGATCAGAACCACCTGATACTTGGAGTGAGGTTTGCGGTTTCTCCTTTCATCAGGCCTCCCGATGTTGTCTTTGAAGTCGCTGGAAAGTACGTGGACGTTATCTCGCTGAATCTCTATAACTTCCAGGTGGCGCCGAAGGAGTACCTGGATCACATACATGAAATTACGGGGAAACCCATAATGATAACCGAGTTCTCGTTCAGGGCGGTGGATTCCGGGCTTCCCAATACTGTTGGGGCAGGAATCACCGTTCAGACCCAAAAAGAAAGGGCCGAATACACAAAGCGCTTCATAGAGAGTTTTATGAAGCTTCCGTATGCCGTCGGATATCACTGGTTCAAATGGTCTGACCAGCCCAGAGAGGGTAGATGGGACGGGGAAAACAGCAACTACGGTCTCGTAAACCTTGAGGATGAGCCCTACGAGGAAATGGTCAGAACCTTCAGCGAGCTGAATAGAAACATTGAAGAGCTACACCTGAAGGGATATGAGGGGGGTTAAAAATGAAGACGGAATTCCTCTGGGGAGTTTCGCAATCGGGTTTCCAGTTTGAGATGGGTGACAGGTTCAACAGGAACCTGGACACGAGGAGCGATTGGTGGTACTGGGCCAGAGACCCCGTTAACCTGAAGAAAGAGCTCGTAAGCGGGGATCTGCCTGAGGAAGGCATCAACAACTACGAACTTTATCCTCTTGATCATTCTCTGGCTAAGGAGCTCGGGCTCAACGCTTACTCCTTAAACCTGGAGTGGAGCAGGATATTCCCCTGTCCCACTTATGGGGTTGAAGTTGATTATGAACTCGACGGCAACGGGCTCATCAAGAGGGTGAAAATAACCAGGGAAACCCTCAGGAAGCTTGACGGGATAGCGGACAAAAATGAGGTTCACCACTACACGCGCGTCCTTACAAATTTGAAGAAGCTCGGCTTCAAGGTCGCCCTGACCCTTACCCACTATACCCACCCCATATGGCTTCACGACCCAATCGAGTCCCGCGATACAAACCTGCAAAACGAGAGAAACGGATGGGTGAGCCAGAAGTCCGTTCTCGAGTTCGCCAAGTTTGCGGCCTACCTCGCGTACAAGTTCGGGCACCTCGTGGACATCTGGGCGACCTTCAACGAACCGATGGTGATGGTGGAGCTCGGATACCTTGCCCCCTACTCGGGGTTCCCGCCGGGTGTTGTTAATCCGCAAAGTGCAAAGCAAGCCATCATAAATATAATAAACGCCCACGCAAGGGCCTACGACGCCATAAGGGAGTTCGAGAAAGAAGCACCTATCGGGATAATTGCCAACAACGTTGGAACCTCCTATCCAAAGGATCCCAATGACCCTGAGGACATCAAAGCGGCTCAGATGACCGATTTCTTCCACAGTGGTCTCATGCTCCAGGCATTAACAAAGGGTGACCTCAACATCGAGTTCGACATGGAGACCACGATAAAGGTACCTCACCTCGAGAGGCTCGATTGGATAGGGATTACCTACTACTCGAGGGAAGTAGTGGCCCATTCCGAGCCCAAGTTCCCTGAAATCCCGATAACGGGGTTCAAGGGCGTCCCCGGCTATGGGTACTCCTGCCCGCCAAACGAGCTTTCAAAGGATGGATATCCAGTTAGCGACATCGGGTGGGAAGTGTACCCCGAGGGCATCTACAACAGCATAAAGGCCGCTTCAGAGTATGGAAAGCCCGTTTATATAATGGAGAACGGAATCGCAGATTCTAAAGACGTGCTGAGGCCTCACTTCATCGCCTCGCACGTGGCTTATATCGAGAGGGCCCTTGAGTCCGGCTTCGACGTCAGGGGTTACTTCCACTGGGCACTTACGGATAATTACGAATGGGCGATGGGCTTCAGGATGAGGTTTGGCCTGTATTCCGTTGACATGATCACAAAAGAGAGAATCCCGAGGAAGGAAAGCGTGGGGGTTTACAGAGAGATTGTTGGGAACAATGGTGTAACCGAGAGGATTAGGAGGGAGTACCTCGGGAGGTGGGGGCTATGAAGACGATAGCCGTCGATGAAGAAACATGGAACGCGATAAAGAAGCTCAAGGCCAAGCTCGATGCGAGGTCATACGACGAGGTCCTCAAGATCCTGATAGAGACCTGGCACTCCACGAACCTGGACAAGAAACTCAAAGAAATAAGCCTCGACGAAGAGGAAAGCGAGCTTGCCCTAGAAGTTCTGAAAAAACTGAAGGAGGAATAAAGTAATGAAAATGCCCAAAAGAATACTTTTCGACAGCTCTGCCCTCCTGCGGATGCACACCAAAAGGAACAAAGACCTCCTCGAGCTTGCCCTGATGAAGTTTGAAATCCTCGTCCCTCAGCTTAGTGTATACGAGTATCTCTTCGCAAAGGCATTTCTAGGGAAAAACCCTGATCATGTGATGGCCGTGTTAAAGGAGCTCTACCATATAGTTCCGTTGGATGACGAGATAATCATCAAGAGCGCAATTATCACGAAAAACCTGCTAAAAAGCAGGACCAAGAGGGCCACCGGCGACATCCTCGTCGGGGTTACGGCCATAGTAAAAAACGCCCTCCTGATAACAGACAACCCTGAACTGTATGATCCCCTCAAAAAATACGGGCTGGACGTGATAAGCACTGAGAAGTTTATTGGAGAGCTTGAACAGCTCTTTTCTGGGCTCTCAAAAGGTAGCTCCGAGGCGATTCAAAAACAACTTCCGGAGGAGATTTGAATGGAGAAAAAACTCCTGGGCCTCTTGACTCTTGTTGTGATGCTCGGCGGTTTCATGAGCGGGTGCATAGGGGGAGAAACACAGACGACATCTTCTTCATCGTGGACTTCAACCACACCCACAACCACCACCTCCACAGCACAGGTGCCCGCTGAAATCCAGGAGAACGGTAGGACATGGAAACTCATATGGCATGACGAGTTTGACGGTGAAAAGGTAAACGAAGACTACTGGACGTTCGAGATAGGGAATGGAGAGGCATACGGAATCCCCGGATGGGGAAACAACGAGCTCGAGTACTACTCACCAAACAACACGAGGATAGAAAACGGCACACTCGTGATAGAGGCCAGAAAGGAATGGGTCACCGATGAGTACGGCACATACATGTACACCTCATCAAGGCTCAAAACCGAGGGGAAGGCAGAATTCGCTCCGCCTGTGAGAGTTGAGGCGAGGATGAAGCTACCGGAGGGCAAGGGACTCTGGCCGGCATTCTGGATGCTGGGGAGCAACATAGAAGAAGTCGGATGGCCCCAGTGCGGGGAGATAGACATAATGGAGCTCCTCGGTCATGAGCCAAGAACCGTTCACGGCACCGTCCACGGGCCAGGATACTCAGGAGGTCGCTCTATAACCAAGAGCTATACCCTTCCGGAGGGAGTCCCAGACTTCACGGAGGACTTCCACGTTTTTGCCGTTGACTGGTTCCCGGACAGGATAGAGTGGTACGTTGATGGTGAGCTCTATCACGTGGTCACAAGGGAGCAGGTCGAGGCCATGGGCAAGGAGTGGGTCTTCGACAGGCCTTTCTACATAATCCTGAACCTGGCGGTTGGAGGCAACTGGCCGGGATGGCCCGACGCCACGACAAAGTTCCCGGCAAGGATGTATGTCGACTACGTGAGGGTCTATAAGCTTGTTAACGGCTGAATGTTCTTTATTTTCAATCCCTGGGGTGATGGAGATGTACAGGTTCGATGAAAAGGGCAGGTTCGTTATCGAGGACTACAACCGCTTAAGGCCTTTCGCGAGCTTCCTACCCGGAATAGCGGGAAAGAAGGGCATACCCATGTGGGTATTTTACGTGAACAGAGGACAGTGTGTGAGCTCCTTTGGCGTGCAGGACAAAGATCACCCCATAATGGAGTTCAACTCCGCAATAAGGGCCTACCAGACGGTTAGAACCCTCGGCTTCAGGACTTTCATCAAACTCCCCGACGAAGGGGTTGCCTACGAGGCCTTCACTCCCCTGGAGGGAAGGGTAAAGCAGAGGATGTACATAGGGAGAAACGAGCTCGAAATAGAGGAGATAAACGAAGACCTGGGACTCAAAATTAACGTGCTCTACTACACGCTCCCCGGGGAGAGGATACCTACCCTCATCAGGAGGGTCAGGATAAGGAACATCTCCGACTTCCCGAAAAGAATCGAACTCCTCGACGGAATGCCCGTGGTAGTCCCCTACGGTGTCAATGACTACGTGATAAAGCACATGAACACCCTCGTTAAGGCCTGGATGGAGGTCTACAACCTCGACAAAAAGATGCCCTTCTTCAAGCTGAAGTCATCAACAGAAGACGTCCCAAAGGTCACTGAGCTCACGGAGGGGACGTTTTACATCTCCCTCGTGAAGAAAGGAGGTATAAACGAGCTCGTGATGCCTATAGTTGACCCCGACATAGTTTTCGGAACGGACAGCTCGTTACTCTCCCCTGAGAACTTCATTAAGAAGCCCTTAAGTGAGCTGGTCCGTGAAAAGCAGGTGACCTTCAACAAGATACCCTCCGCCTTCACGCCCCTCGAAACCAAGCTCATGCCCGGTGAGGAGGTCAAAATACACTCCGTTATAGGCTACGTCCCGCACATAGCCCTTCTCGAAGAATACGAGAAGAAGTTCGCCAGCGAAGAGTACCTCGAGAAGAAGCACCTTGAGAACAGCGAGATAATAGAGGAGGTTGTTGAAGATATATGGACACAAACCTCTTCCAGGCTCTTTGACGAGTACTCAAAGCAGTGCTACCTTGACAACGTCCTAAGGGGAGGTTATCCCCTGCTCCTTGAGGAGGGAAATCCCTTCGTGTACTACATCTACCTGAGAAAGCACGGCGACCAGGAGAGGGACTACAACTACTTCGTGCTTGTACCGGAGTACTACTCGACTGGAAACGGGAACTTCAGAGATGTTAACCAGAACAGGAGGGAGAACGTCTTCTTCCACCCAGAGATAAGGGATTACGACATAAAGTTCTTCATGAACCTCATACAGGCCGACGGCTACAACCCGCTCGTGATCAACGGTGTGAAATACCGCCTGAAAACCGAAAGGACGGACTTCCTGAAGGAGCTTGTGGATAATCCGGAACCCCTTGAAGAGTTCCTGAAGGGGCCTTTCACCCCGGGAAGGCTGTTGATGTTCGTGGAGGAGAAGGGAATAAAGCTGAAGGTCTCCGAAGAGGAGTTCCTCCGCAGAGTCCTCGAAGGCTGTGAAGAGGAGGTTGATGCGGTTCACGGGGAAGGCTACTGGTGCGACCACTGGACATACAACCTCGACCTGATAGAGAGCTACCTTGGGGTGTACCCTGAGAAGAAGAGGGAGCTCCTGTTCGAGGATTACAGCTACACCTATTATGACAACGCCATGGTGGTGCTCCCGAGGTCAAAGAGGTATGTGCTCGAAAACGGCAGGGTGAGGCAGTACAACTCCCTCGCCGAGGACAAAGAGAAGAAGGCCCTCATCGAGTCCCGGAAGGAGTACAGGCACCTCATGAGGACGGAGAATGGAAGGGGAGAGGTATACCGCACGAACCTTATCACCAAGCTCCTCAATCTTGCATTCATCAAGTTCGCGACACTCGATCCAGCCGGAATGGGAATAGAGATGGAAGCGGGGAAGCCGGGCTGGTACGATGCCCTCAACGGGCTTCCGGGGCTCTTTGGCTCGTCGGTGGGAGAAGCCGCAGAGCTGGTGAGGCTCTTTGAGTTTTTAATAGACTCCCTTGAGGAGTTTCCAGAGGTTGAGCTCAGGATCCCCGTTGAGGTGTGGGAGCTCTTCACGGAGGAAGTCAGGCTCGTTAAAGAGTACAAGGGTAGGGAGGATGAACACCGGGATCACTGGCTGTGGGAGTCTCTCTCGGAGCTCCGGGAAAGGTACAGGGACAGGACCAGGCTCGGTTTCGATGGGAAGGAAGTGGAAGTTAAAACAGGAGAACTCCTCGATGGCCTGAAGCTCCTCCGCGAGAAGCTCAGGGTGGGTCTTGAGAGGGCCATAGAGGAGAACAACGGCATAATGCCGATGTACTTCTACTATGAACCGGTGGATTATGAGGTCAGTGAAAAAGGGGAGATAAGGGTTCTGAAGTTCGAGCAGAGAAGAATGCCGCTCTTCCTCGAAGGCGCAGTCAAGCAATTCAAAGTCCTCAGGGGGGACAGGGGACTTTTGAAGGAGGTTTACAGAAAGGTCAGGAAGAGCGACCTCTATGACAGAAAACTGAAGATGTACAAGCTCAACGCTTCCCTGAAAGACCAGCCAATAGAGATCGGCAGGGCAAGGGCCTTTACTCCGGGGTGGCTGGAGAACGAGTCCATCTGGCTCCACATGGAGTACAAATACATGCTCGAACTCATAAGAAGCGGACTTTACGACGAGTTTTACGAGGACTTCCGGAATGTCATCGTTGCCTTCCTTGACCCGGCCGTTTACGGAAGGAGTCCCCTTGAAAACACATCCTTTATAGTCAGCAGCGCCTATCCCGACGAGTCCCTGCACGGAGCGGGATTCTACGCCCGGCTTACAGGGGCAAATGCGGAGTTCCTGAGCATCTGGAAAAACATGTTCATAGGGGAAAAACCGTTCGATACCGAAAACGGCGAGCTCGTGCTCTCCTTCAGGCCTGCACTTCCCGGCTGGCTGTTTGACGAGGATGGAAAGGTGAGCTTCAGGCTGTTCTCAAAGTGCAGGGTTACCTACCACAATCCAGCCAAAGTGGACACCTGGAAGCTGGACCTTGGAAAAGCCAGGGTTATCATCCACCTTGACGACGGGAGGAAAGCCGAGATAGAAGGAAACAAAGTTAGAGGGGAGCTTGCCAGGGCTGTCAGGGACGGAAAGGTGGCCTCGATAGACGTTTATTTTTCCTAAACTAATTTTCCACAGGAGGTGAGAAAATGAAGGTGGCCGTCGTTACTGGCGCTTCAAAGGGTATTGGCAGGGCAATCGCGGAGGCACTCGCAAAGGAAGGCTATAGCCTGGCCCTTGGTGCGAGGAGCGTTGACCTCCTGGAGGAGTTTTCAAAGGAGCTGGAGGAAAATTACGGCGTTAAAGTCCTCAACAGCCATCTGGACGTCTCAGATCCTCAGAGCCTGAAGGAGTTCGCCGGAGCAGTTTTGCAGGAGTTCGGGGGAGTTGACCTTCTCGTGGTAAACGCAGGGATACCGATGGGTGGCAGGCTCGACGAGGTGAGTGATGAGGACATGGAACGGGTCTTCCAGGTGAACGCTCTCGGCGTCTGGAGGACTATAAAACTCTTCCTGCCGAGCCTAAAGGAGAGAAAGGGAACAGTGGCCGTCGTTACTTCCTACATCTCAACGATGATACTGGCCAACGCAGGAGCCTACGTGGCGAGCAAGTGGGCGGCGAGGGCCTTTACGAAGACCTTCCAGGCGGAAAACCCTGAAGTGAAATTTATCGAACTCCGCCCCGGCATGGTGGACACTTACTTCTACGGCAGGCCAGGAAGGAAGATAGAAGAAGGCTTCATGAAGCCGGAAGATGTTGCAGAGCTTCTTGTAGCACTGCTGAAGCTTCCAAAGCACGTTTTAGTGGAGGAAGTGCTGTTCAGGTCAGTTTACTGAACACTTTCTCAATTTTTGTGTTCAGATTAAAGGCAAACAAAACCGCGGCTTTTTGGCCTCCTTATATCCAGTTTGGGACCGTAGCCAGGTTCATTGTTTCCCAATCGGTCTGCACATCGAAAGTTTAATATCCTCATGCTTAAACTTTTGTGGGGGATGTTATGGACGGATTTGATAAGTACAGACCGTTACTCCTTTTCCTGACCTGGTTTTTCCTGCTGAGCCTGTTTGCCCTCGTGGTGTTGAGGGGAGAGAGCGGAACAGTGACTTTCAAAGCCGCCCTGACGGTATTTCTCCTCACACTGGTGGGGATTGTGGGGACGGCGATAAAAGTCCGGAGAAAGATAAGAGAAGAGATGGCCGGACTACCCAACGAGGAAGTCTAAGTTCGAAAGGTGCTCAAGTTCCTCTGGAATTTCTTTTCCGGTCGCTATCTCTCTGAAAACCAGGGCACTTGGACGTAAATAGCGTTTCTTGGTCTCCATGTCCACGTATACGAGCCCAAACCTCATCCTGAAGCCCTGGGCCCATTCATAGTTATCCGTTAGCGACCAGTGGAGATAGCCCCTCACATCGGCGCCCTCTTTCATGGCCTCGTAAACAGCCTTAAGGTGGCTTACGAGGTAGTGGGAGCGGTACCTGTCAGCGGCATCGGCTATGCCGTTCTCCGTTATCATCATGGGGAGATTATATCTTTTTGCAAGGTCTCTGAGGAGCTTTTCAAGACCTTCTGGGTAAATCTCCCATCCGAAGTCGCTGCAGGGCCTTCCGGATCTGGCGTGGCCACCCCTCTCCCCGGAAAATCCATAACCCGGCATCGGGAGGACGTGGCCGTTCACCCTGTCAAAGGCAATCCTCGAGTAGTAGTTCACGCCGAGCCAGTCCACTCTCCCTTTGAGGTCTTCTCTTTCTTCGATGTCGGCGGCTTTTCCGAAGTGGACGGCATCAACGAAGCTGTAGAGTTCCCTCTCCCTTATTGCCCGCACTTCATCCTCGATATCCTCCCTGAGCGGGTCGGGCCATGTGTAAGCGTATATTATCCCCACTTCTTTGTCGGAGTACTCTTTGATAGCATCATAGGCCCGGGCATGGGCCTGGATGAGGTTCATCTTTGCCTTTCTTTCGGCCTCAAAGCTCAGATATCCAGGTGGAAAACCACCAGCTGGCCTTGTGTAGCCGTTTTGGTACACGACGTTCGGCTCGTTCATCGTGCTCCAGCCGTCAACGAGGTCATCGAGGTGATACGCGACGAATGCCGCAAACTTGGCGAACTCAACGACGCTCCTATCGTCAAGCCATCCTGCCGGAGCCCTGTCTGGCCCGAGTTTTCTTACTTTAAGCGGATCATGGAGCCACAGGGGCAATGGCCAGTGGTAGAGGTTGAGTATGAAAGTCTTTCCCCTCCCCTTCCAGTCCGCGTAGATCTCGCGGTAGTGCTCGAGGGCCTTCATGTCGGCTATTTTTTCGAGTTCCCTAATTGAACTTTCAGGAACTTCCACCGAGACTACGTTGCCCTTTTCGTCCCTCTCGACGTGGGCCTTCACGTCAAACGTTGGTCTGGGAAACAGTCTCGTCCACTCTATTCCTCCCCTAATCGCGTCCATCCCGAGGCTTTCCGCTATATCGTGGTCTTTCTTATAGAGATCCCAGTAAGCGGGCCCGTTCTCGGGTAGGTCTCCACTGACGAGGCCTACCGCTATGTTTTCAATGTCATGAACCCACACCCACCAGTCGCTGTTTGGAACCTCGCTCCCGGGGAGTCCCATCTCAAACTGGAACCCCGACCAGGAGTATCCAAAGAGAAAGTCTTTGGGGAACTTATACATTCTTCACACCTCCAGGAAGTCCTCCCATTTTCTGTATATCGTCGGGACACTCTCCACCAGGGTTTTTGTGTACTCATGCTTCGGGTTGTCAATTACCTCCTGGGGGGTGCCTTCCTCGATTATTTTCCCCATGTACATTATGAAAACCCTGTCTGAGATGAAGTAGGACAGGCCAATGTCATGCGATATAAAAATGATGGAGCTCCCCAGCTTATTTCTGAGCTCCTTGAAAATCTCCACTATCTTGCCCCTCGTTGAGACATCGAGCATTGAAACTGCCTCGTCCGCTATTAAGAGCTTGGGCCTCAGTATCCAGCTCCTTGCAATCATTACCCTCTGAAGCTGTCCTCCCGAGAGCTGGTGGGGATATTTTCCCAAGAGTTCCTCTGGGTTCAGACCCACTGCTTTCAGAGATTCTTCCTTTAATCTCCTCCCCTCCTCCGACTTGGGGTCAACGTCTATAAGCTCCAAAGCCTGGTCGAGAACCCTGTCTATCCTGTAGAACTCGTTGAAACTTCCCATGGGATTTTGAAAGACTGCGTGCACCTGTCTCCAGTACTCTTTTCGTTCTTCCTTCGTTTTTATGTCCTTCCATATGTCCTTGCCGTAGAAGAGCATTTTTCCAGAGGTGGGGGGTATCAGCCTGAGGATAATCTTTCCCAGGGTCGTTTTTCCCGAACCGCTCTGTCCTATCAGTGATATTATCTCCCCCTCCCTCACAGTGAAGGACACGTCATCAACGGCCTTGACCTCGATCTTCTTTATGAAACCCGAAGTGAAGATTTTGGTGACATGGTCACAGACCAGCATTTCTTTAGACATTTTCCCTACCCCCTTTGTACAGCCAGCAGGCGACCTGGGTCTCGTCAATCTTTATCAACTCTGGTTCCTCTCTCCTGCAAATCTCCATGGCGTAGGGGCATCTTGGATGGAACCTGCACCCAGTCGGGGGATTTATCAAGTTTGGAGGCTGTCCTGGAATGTAAGAAATGCCTTTTTCCTTTCCTTCAGGTTCTATTGATGCCACAGACTCAATGAGGGCCTTGGTGTACGGGTGAAGGGGCTCCTTGATGATTGATTCAGTTGGCCCAGTCTCTACGATTTTTCCGGCGTACATAACGGCTATGCGGTTTGCTATCTGCCTCACCGTGGATATATCGTGAGTTATGAAAACTATGCTATCAACGAGTTCAAGTTTTCTGAGCTTGATCAGAGACTTCAGAACTATTTTTTGCGTCGTAACATCAAGTGCCGAGGTAGGTTCGTCCACTATCAAAATCTCGGGGTTCAGTAGTGTTGCCATAGCCAGCACTGCCCTCTGCCTCATTCCGCCGCTTAGCTGGAAGGGGTAAAGCTCGGTTACGTAATCGGGGAGATCCAGTTCGGTTAGCCTTTCTTTCGCCTTTTTAACAGCCTCCTGGAAGGTAATACCGCTCTCGTTGGATCTCAGGACATCGTAGGCTATTTTCTTAATTTTTATCGTTGGCATAAGGGCGTTCAAAGCATCCTGAGGAACATACGCTATGTGCCTTCCCCACAGAGTTCTCTTGACCTGGTCTTTACCTTTAAACTGGGTTATCTCGAATACGGTCCCATCCCTGCTTATAATCTGTAGTTTCCCTCCCATGTATTGCAGGGGCGGGGTAAGATCCATCATTAAGGTTTTTGCGAGGGTGGATTTTCCGCATCCGCTCTCACCAACCAGGCCCAAAATATCGCCCTCGTAAATTTCCAGGTTAACGCCATCAACCGCCTTTACAAGATACTCGGTGGTTCCCTTCAGCTGTCGGTAGTACGCCCTTAGATTTTCCAACACCATTCTTTTGTTCATTGCCATCACCTTACATCTCCCTCAATCTTGGATTGAACACCTGTTCTATTCCGGTGGCTATCAAAAGCAGGGAAGTCGATAGCGCAATGAGCAGAATTCCTGGAGGGATGAAGACCCACCAATGGCCCAGGAAGTATGATTGAGTGACTGCGGCGAAGTAGAGCATTTTTCCAAGGGTCATTATGTGTATTGGCGTCAGTCCCAGTATGCTTAAGCCAACTTCCGCGTTTATTCCTATGTTCATAAAATTCACAAAAGCGACCAGAGTATACGTGGTGACGTAGGGAAGCAGGTCGAAAACCGCTATCCTCATGTCTCCGTATCCTGTCATCCTGGAGAACTGCACAAAGTCCCTTTCCCTAAGGCTCAGGAACTGCGCCCTTATTGCCCTTGCAAACCATGGCCACGCTGTTAAGGATATTATAACTGCCACGAGGGTTAGCCCGGCATTTCCAAGACCCACGTAGCTGGCTATGATAATGGCCAGCAACACGTTGGGTATCGTGAGGACGACGTTGGTGAATGCCATCAGACTTTCGTCTATTAGCCCGCCTTTTATCCCTGCTATTATCCCTATTGTAAGGCCTATGGCGATGGAGAAGATTCCGGTCAGTAATCCCACATAAAGGGAATTTCTAATGCCGACTACTACCTGAGCAAGGATGTCTCTACCAAATTGGTCTGTTCCGAGGAGGTAGTAACTGTTGGGAGGAGACGCCGGAGGCCCTGCTGGGTCAAAGGGGTCAACCGGGTACAGGTAAGCTCCGAATAGTGACAGTAAAATCTCAAACACCAGTATACTGAAGCCTATCACGAACCTTTTGTTCTTGAAGAGCACATAAAGTATTTCCTTGTCCATGGTCTCACCTCACTCCCTGGTCCCCAGGCGTATTCTCGGGTCTATCAGCACGTAGATAAACTCGACTATGAAGTTGGCAAGGAGCAGTGTTCCAATGAGAATCAGGAATATTCCCTGTATCATGGGGTAATCCCTGGATCCCAGGGCCCTTGCAAGTAAGATGCCCATTCCCTGATAATTGAAAAGCTGCTCCGTAATTATCTGCCCGGCCATGACGGTCCCCAGCTGAATAGCTATCCCGGTCACTTGCGGGAGCAGAGAGTTTCTGAGGACATATCTAAATATAATCTCGTCATGTACATTGAGCATTTCGGAGAATTTGACATAGGTTGACCCCAGTTCCATTGCCGCCAAGACCCTCATTCCTATTATCCATCCGCCCGTGCTGACCAGGGCTATGGAAAGGAAGGGGAGTATGTAGTGATGCAGGTAACTTTTTATGAACTCCCAGTTGAGAGAAGGAGCTAAGGTCGGATCATATGCAGAACCTGATGGGAACCAACCCAAGTTAATTGCAAAGACGTATATAAGCACCATCGCCATCCAGTAGTAGGGGATCTGGGAGAGTATTATGCCCGTTGAGACAACGCTCTTTTCGAAGAGAGTGCCCCTTCTGTAAGCGGCCCTTGCACCAAGGTAATTTCCTATTGTCCATGCAACCAGAGTAGCCGGCACGAGGAGAAGCAGAGTCCATGGAAGGTGCCATGCTATCAGCTGTGTCACCGGCTGTCTGTAAGAAGTGATGGAGGTTCCAAGATTTCCTGAGAATGCATTTTTGAGGAATTCAAAATATTGGACGTAGAGGGGTTTGTTCAGTCCAAATTCCTCCACAAGTCTTTTCTGGTACTGGTCCAGCAGCTCTGGGGAGAGTGAACCCTGGGAAAGTCCAGCTATAATTTGCTGCACTGGATTGCCAGGTGCTATTCTGGGAAGAACGAAGGCTATTGTCACTGCCACAAAGTAGGTAACAAGTAAAAAAGAAAGTTTAATGAGGAGGTACCTGTATATCGGCCGCATTGATAGCCACCACCACGGTATTTGTCACTTGGACAGCTTCCTAACTCCTATTACAATGATTATAACGGCTATTACGATTCCCAAAATTCCAGCAATGAACCTAGAGCTGCTCACTGGTGTTTGTGGTTGTGTTTGTGTCCCAGTTCCTGGGGTTGAGGAAGTCGTGAAGGTCTCGGTTACGTTGACTTCAGGCACGAAAACTCCGCTGAGCTGGGAGAGGACTTCCTCGTTTGGTATCAATATACCCCCCTCATCCTTGGGCTTTGCCCACTGCGGCGGGCTAACGGGCTCTCCCTTCTTTGAAAGTCCAAAGAGCAGCCATAATGGTAGGGAGTACTCCCTGTACGGTGCCACTTCCGTCCACCAGGGGTTATCCTGATCGGGCCATCCGGTCCAGTATTTTTCGCTATAGGCATACCACTGGACTGAATAGGCAATTGGGATGGCTGGTATATCCTCATATATTAGCTTCTGAATCTCAGTGTAGTACTTCATGAGCTCCTCGGAAGAGTTTGCTTTTGCCGCTTCAACAAGAAGCTCTAGAGCCCTGGAGTTGTTGTAGAAGCCCCAGTTTGCGGTTGGGGGTGTGAGCCTTGGGTCGAGGACGTATCTATACGTGTCCCACGGGTGGTAGAACGAGGGTGAGTTTGTCCATCCTAAGGCAAGGGTATATCCAGCGCTGTTTATCATGCCCCACCATTGACCATAGTCAACGGGGTTTGCCACCACGTTCAGTCCAATCTTTTGGAGGTCGTGGGCTATCAAGTCTGCGGCTATCATCCAGTCGGTCCATCCAGTCGGAACTATTATGTTTAGCTGGATCTTATCACCGCTTGGAGTCTCTAGGAACCCATCTCCATTCACATCTTTGTATCCCGCCTGAGCAAGAATCTGCTTGGCACGCTCCGGATCATAAGGTATCTTCCCCTCGGGGTTGCCCCAGTACTCCTGGGCAAGTGTGGTGTTGAGCCAGGTTCTGTAGTGGGGGAACACCGTAAACACCAGTGACATTGAGGGCTGTGGAGAGTAGTCATAGAACGCTTTCGTGAGGACTTCCTGGTAGTTTATTGCATAGGCGATGGCTTTTCTTAAATTGGGATCCTGAAGGATGGGGTCTTTGTGGTTGAAGTAAAGCATAACAAACGCTCCCGGCCTAAAATAAGGCTCGCCTTCGTAGAATGTGCCTATCTCCTTAAAGTTGCCAACGTTGGGGATAAATATACCTGACCAGTCAACGTTTCCCTGTCTGAGATCAAGCAACGCCTGTTCGTTGCTCAGGTAGATTCTGTGAACTACGTATTTCGGGCCTGGCAGGCCAAAGATGTCTTTGCCCCACCAGTCGTCTATCCTCTCGTAAACAATTCTGAGCTCGTCGAAGTAGTAGAGCTTATAGGGCCCGGAAACCACCTGCGGGACGTTTATGGTCACGTCGCCATTATCAGTAGAGATTACATCGTCACATGTTCCTCCGCAGTTTCTCCAATCTATGATGTGGTTTCCGACTTTTTGATAGACCTGTTCGATTATGTGCTTTGGAGCAGGGGCAAACTGAAGCGCATAGAGGAGGAACATCGGGAGGTTCTTCTCAGGCCCTATTGTAAACTGGACCGTGCGTGGGTCAATTGCCTTAACGTCCCCGATATAAGGCTCGGAACCGGCCGCGGGCCCGGAGCCAATTTCCCTCGAAAGCTCGAAAGTGTACACAACGTCATCTGCGGTTATCGGCTCTCCGTCGCTCCACTTAGCCTCAGGGCGCAGGTGGACTGTAAGGGTGGTCTCGTTTACGAGCTCAAAGCTTTCCCCTATAATCGGCACCCAGACGTTCAGACCGGCTATGTACTGGAATAGCGGAAGGTACATGAAGCCTCCGGTAATGTATGTTCCCCAGGTCTGGGAAGGTGAAAAGAGGTTCCACGTTGATGCCGGGCTCCACTGAGCTCCAGTTACGAAGAGTGTATCTTCTCTGGGAAGGGAAACCTCCGCACTTATCGGCTGGAGTCCCAAAAATGACTCCACGAAAACAAAAAGCAAAAGCATGCTGCTAATTTTCTTTTTGCTCACCATCCTTGTTTCCCCCTGAACATGTTTTCTGTAATGATCATCTGTGCACGACCTTATAAATTTATTGGATTTTTATAAAATAGGAAACGTTTTATAGTTTGAGGGCTCAAAAATATCCGCAGGTATGGCATGGGAGCACTCAGAAGGACTTTAGAAAGTGGGCAGCTCCTCAATATTTAGAGCTTCATCCCGGGCTCAGCTTTTTCTTTTGAAAACATCACCTTGGAGGAGGGAACGTCAGCGCTCCAGCGGCTTATAAGGGCAAAGCCGAAGAGGTGATAGACCGTCAGGGGCTCTCCCGCGAGGAGGCTCATCGCGACAGCTGGTGCTGGGGTTAATTATTGAGGTGGCCTTTGACAGTGCGCTTTATGGAACCATACCAAACCCGCTGGCCCAGGGCTATTACCAGTCTCGGCGAGGGCGAACTTTGAGAACTCCACACCTTTGGCGATCGCAAGGGGGAGGAGAAAAAGAAAGTCGAACGTGTTCCTAAGGGCCGCGGGCCAGAGAACAGCGGAAGCTACGGGCGCGGAGAAAGCTGCGAAGCTGATGAGAGTAAGAATGAACTGTATTATAACCGGTTCGAGGCTGTAGATGAACATCCCAGCAAAGCAAGCAGAGTCCCGGCACCTCTCTGGTTCATGTCCACTGGATAATCCGGAATAAGAATCTGCCGATGAGAAAGCTTTTTAACCATGCACTCGAGCTTGGGAATGCAATGATGCTGATAACGACTTCCCACAGACCAACGAGGAGGACGAGGAGCTTCGGCCACGACCTGGAGAAGGTCTTCCCTAATTCACTCTATTTGACTAGGGGGAAGAAGACCATCCAGGACCTGCTCATGGAGGCCTACGACAGGAACTACGAGAGGCTTTTGATAATTAACGTCTGGAAGGGGAACCCGCTTAAGATGACCTTCATCAAGGTCGATCCAAACGACTGGGGTTATCTGGGTTACCTGTACCTCCACGGCATAAAACTCCAGCGCGAGATGGGGCACAGGGATATAAGGCCCCTCCGCGAGGAGATGCCCTTCGTTGTAACCACTGCCAAGCGCGTTGGGCTCGACCACGTCGCCTTTGCTCAGGCCTTTGCGGAACTCACGGGTGGAACCTTCGTTCCTAGGAATGAGCTCTCCCTTCAGGGTATATCAAACAAGTACAACACGGACGTCCTCGGCGTTATCGAGAGACACCCGCGCGGGATGGCGGTCAACTTCTACCGCTTCGACGTTGATAAGGAGAACCCGGTCGGCCCCCTCATAAGCGTCAAGATATGGATAATGGAGGACGGGAGGAGATGGGACTACAAGGAGGCCCTCGGTCTGAAAAAGGAAGATGAGTCCTTAGAAGACTCTTTAAGTTTGGAGTAGAACTCATTATATGAGCCGCGTTCACCTTTACCTGAAGAGCCGCCTTAGGGGAGGACTCCCGGTCTGTCTTCCACGGGCAATTCAACCCTGACGGGCCTCTTCCCCGGAAGCGCGATTCTCTTTCCCAAACTCTACAAAGCTTAACCAGTTCCAAAATTATTTAAAAACAGAAAGACTATACAATCAGGGGTGCGGCTTTGACGTTTAACGTTATAGGCTACGTCTTCATCATAATAGCAACTGCAAGGATTTTTGCGGAGGTCTTTGAGAGGATTGGTTATCCCGGCTTTCTGGGGGAGATAACCGCAGGTCTTACCCTTGGGGTTTTTCTCCACGACCTTCCGCGCGATGACCTAACTCTCATGGCTGAGTTGGGCATATTTTTTCTCATGATGTACGCAGGCCTGGAGCTCACCCCGGAGGAGGTTCGCATAGGCGGGAAGAAGAGCTTCCCAATTTACGTTGTAACGCTGACCACGATGGGTTTGCTAACTTTACCGCTCACCAGCTACGAGTTTCGAGCCGAGAACCTTATAGTGGCCTCAATTCTGGCCGTCGCATCGGCTCCTATAGTCATAAGGCTCACGCGCTTTTTTGGTCACGAATTCCTCCACATAGCGCTCTCGTATGCAGTCATAAGCGAGGTTGGAACACTCGTAATCCTATATATCATGATAAACTTCGAACTTCACCACCTTAGCTACTTCGAGCTTTTCCTGGAGTTGGCAAAGTATGCCCTCTTCTTGACGGTGACCCTCGGGATAAACTATGTAATTGGGATAAAGCAGAAAGTCAAGATAACCCGGGCCCTTAGAAATCTCAGAAGCGACGAGGCCGTCTTTGGTGTGGTGATGATACTGGCCACTTCACTCGCGCTGATAAGTGAGGAGATTGGCCTGCACTTCAGCATAGGGGCGTTTTTGGTCGGTCTAATGCTCCACAGCGACCTTATTGGAACGAAACATTTTGAGAGAGTCTACACAATCATTTCAGGGGTTACCTACGGTATCTTCGCCCCTATATTTTTCGCTTGGAGGGGGATAAACCTCAAGACGGAGTTCTCCCTGGGGATGATTTACTTTTTTGCCGTGATATACCTCGTGAGGTTACTACTAACTACAGTACTCGTCTGGGAGCGCAACGTTAAGGTCTCTCTAAGCCGGGCCACTGGAATAGCGAGCTTTGGAGTTCTCGGCCTCCTTGTGGGGGAGATTGGTTACTCCTCCGGCGTGCTGAGCGAGCACATGTATGCCGTTGCATCTCTGTCAAGCATACTGGGGATCTTCGTCTCCGCCAGTATGGGACTCCTCATCAGCCACATGGGAGGGAGCAGAAATGAATGAGCCGATAGAGGGTTACATAGAGATTGAGTTCCCAACGGAGGAAGTGGCGAGAATCGTCTACGAGAGCGTTCTCTACGAGCACGAGAGTGTCCCTTACAGACGGAGCAGGATAGAGTTCCTGAGGGACGGAAAAAAAGTGGTGATCCGCTTCTTAGCAAAGGACAACTCCGCCCTCAGGGGGACGCTGGACTCCTATCTGAGGTGGATTAAGGTCGCGATGGAGTCGCTGGAATTCTGACCTCTGCTCCGAAGGAGGTCTCTCATAATGAAAAGTAAAGTACATTAGACTCGAAAAGCTTAAATATTATAATTTCTAACTTGAAGTTGACGACCCGTTGGAGGGGGTCGAATGCGACAAAAAATGTTATGGTTCGTGCTTGGGGTATTGGTTGGAAGCCTTTTTGTTGTTTCAGCTTATCCTCAGGGCAGTAATTCTTCGACAGATTCAGTTTCTGGAGTTCATCTAACAAACCGGGATGTCCCCACGGTTTTGACGGGCCTAAAAAATGGTAACTTTGAGGTTGTTGACTCTCAACTACTAAAAACTCTGGTCGATACAAGAGTTATCCCCTGCGCTCCAATCTTCGAGAACAACACACTCTACGCCGTGAAGATTCTTCCGGACGGCAAGTTCTTCATATACGCGGGGACCAACATAAAAGACGTTGACAAGTTCCTTGATGATGCCAGGAGAGAGTTCTCCAGGGTAGACTGGAACCGTGAGGTCATCCTTGAGGTAGAGCCTTCCGAGTTTTCTTGGCAGGTGAAGGTTAATGGAGAGCCCACTGAAATCTACCCCCCTATGGCAACAACAACGGTGAGTGCTTATATTGAGGGGATTCTTGAGTGGAATTCCTACGATAACTGGAAACCCTACGGCAGGTTAAAGCTTGAATGGGAAGTTTACAGGCTTGCGGACGTAGACCCAAGTAACGATTACCGGGTTGTGGACATGAAGACCTACGTCTGGTCAGGGTATTACCTCTATGGGGACAGCTGGAAGATTGACAAAGTTAAGGTTTACGCCAACGTTAAGCCCGACGGGAACAGTGTTTTTGGGCTGGTGGATTTTGGCCCGAGCCATAACGTTGATGCATACAACTCAAACACCCAGTCCACGATTTCATACACCTTAGGAACGGGAGGCGCATCCATTGCAATAGACCAAGTAATCAAGCTCTTCAAAATAACAGTTGATACCAACGGTGACTGGGTCAGGTGGACGTACGAATTTAACAGAAACGGGGAAAGTTATGCTGACGGCTGGGTTAAGCTTGAACCCGGGTATCAGTTTGTAACTCACGTTCCAAGCTCCCCAACAACAGCTCACCAAAAGCTAGAGGCTTCAATTGAGACGGTATATCCCCACCTACTTTGGTTCGACGATCACTGGACCGGTTCAGTAAGCATAGACTGGATATGGAGCATCGGGTGACAGATTTTTGGTGGATTTTAATAAATTTTTAGAAGGGGGCTTAACGTCGCGATGGATTCCCTCGAAATTTAGACTCTCTTCCCCTCCCTGATGTAGACAACCCGGGCCCCTATCTCCTTTGCGTGGTCGCTTATCCTCTCAAGGTGGCGCATTATGAGGGCCTCAAAAGGAGGGCATTTCTCCTGTTTTATTCCGCGAAGGGAGCTGATGTAAAGCTCGTCTATTTCCTTATCGAGCTCAAGGAGTTTCCCAAAGTTCGCCTCTTCGAGGTTTTGAAAGGCTTCTATGGCAGTCTTTAGGGCCTCTTCAGTGAGGGAAAATCCCCTTTCGAGCAGAGGAGTAAGGTGGACGGACTCAACGATTCTCGCTGTTCTCTCTATCTCCATCGCGTAGCGTGAAACCCTGTAGAGGTCGTAGGATACATCAATGGAGCTCTGGATGAAGCGCAGGTCGCCTGCCACCGGGGAGTACCTAACGAGGAGTTCTGTGGCTATGTCAAGGACTTCTTCTCGCATTATATGCAGTTTGCTCGATATCTCTTCGACGGAGTTTCTTTCCCCTTCCAAGCTTTTCCTGGCACCTTCAAGGGAGAGTAAGGCCGTCTCACCCATTTCAGTTATAAGCTTCCTCAGCTTTTCCATACCTAAGTCAAGGAGCTTCCTCATAACATCACCCCAATGCCCCGGTAACATACTTCTCGGTCAGCTCGTGTTCGGGGTTCTCAAACACCTTCTTCGTCGGGCCTACCTCTATCAGCTTCCCCAGGTAGAGGAAGGCAACGTAATCACTTACGCGGGCGGCCTGGGCCGGCGAGTGCGTCACGAGTACTATTGTGTAGTCATTCTTAAGCTCGAAGAGGAGCTCCTCTATCTTCACGGTTCCGACAGGGTCTATGTTAGCCGTCGGTTCGTCCATGAGTAGCACCTCGGGTTTCATTGCTAAAGCCCTCGCTATTACAAGCCTCTGCATCTGGCCGCCGCTCAGGTTGCTCGGATAGTCATTCAGGCGATCTTTAACTTCGTCCCACAGGGCCGCCTTCCTGAGCGCCCACTCGACCCTCTTGTCAAGTTCTTCCTTCGAAGACACCATCCTGTTGAGCTTCGGGCCGATGGCCACGTTGTCGTAGATCGTTAGGTGGGGAAACGGGTTGGGGTATTGGAACACCATGCCAACGCGCTTCCTGACATCCATTGGGTCGACATCTTTACCGTAGATGTTTTCTCCAAAGAGCAGGACTTCTCCTTCAACCCTCGCCTCATCGTTCAACTCTATCAGCCTGTTGAAGGTTCTGAGCATGGTGCTCTTTCCGCAGCCGCTCGGTCCCATCAGGGCGAACACTCCTTTCTCAGGTATCTGGAGGTCAACCCCCGTTATCACGTGGTTTTTTCCATAGTAAACGTGGAGGTTCTTCGTCTCTATAGCAAACTTCACATTTTCACCTCCTTCATGCTGAGCCTCACCGGAAGGAAGATGGCCAGGAATATGGTCATCAGGACAAGCGAGGCCCCCCAGGCCATGGCGTGGTCTTTTGGACTTGGGCTCTGAATGAGCCGGTAGATTAGGAGCGGGATTGCTCCGATGGGCTTGGTTACGGATTCAGGATAGCTTTCGTAGAGGCCCCCTGCTGTGAAGAGTAGTGGAGCGGTTTCCCCGGCGGCCTTGGCGAGGCCTATCAAAACTCCCGTGAGGATGCCCTTCTTTGCCATTGGTGCCAAAACCCTGAAGAGAACCTTTGCCCTCGTTAGTCCTAAGGAGAATCCCGCCTCGCGATAGGTGAAGGGGATCTCCCTCATCGCCTCATGGGTGTAAATTGCAACATAAGGCGTGAGTATTATCGCCAGTGCGAGCGCTCCGGCTATTGCGGAGTAGGTTCCCATGGGAACTACGACAACCTGCATGACGAACACTCCGACGAGTATCGTCGGGAACTCTATCATTATCTGGAGCAAGACCTTTGTCCACCTCCCTATCGTGCTCTTCGGGTATTCATAGGCGTAGAGACCGACGAGGAACGCTATCGGAACCCCGATAAGGGCAGACAGGAACGTCAGAATAAAGGTTCCCGCTATGGCTGGCCCTATGCCTCCTTCTTTGAAGGTTCCAAAGAAGAAGGTGACACCCCTTTCAAGCACGACGGGCAGGCCCTTCGCTACGACAGTTAAAATGATGTGGAATAGCGGGAACAGTGCGAGGCCCGTGAGTATAGCTATTAAGGCCAGGAAGACCCTCTCAACTAATTTTCTGTTAAAGGTGAACATTCTCCTCCCACCCCTTGAGAATTTTCAGCCCGATGACGTTCACCACAAGACCTACCACGAAGAGTGCTAGTCCAGCCGCGAAGAGGACCGGGGTCATGTACCCATAGATGAAGGCATTCCCAAACTGGCTGGCGATGAGAGACGAAACGGTATAACCCGGCGCAAAGAGCCCAATTTCAACGTTGAAGGCGTTGCCTATGACGAGGGAAACTGCGACCGTCTCCCCCACGGCCCTTCCGAAGGCCAGTATCATGCCCGATACTATGGCGGGCTTTATGTAGCCGAGGAGAATTCTCGTGGCCTCAAACTTCGTCGCCCCGAGGGAGTAGACCGCCTCGCGGTAGGTGAAGGGGATCATCGAGTATGCCTCCCTGATTACGGCCGAGGCGAAGGGAGTAACCATTATTGCCAGGAGCACACCGGCCGAGAGGTAGGAGTAGCCAGTAGCTGGGGGGTAGGAAAAGAGTGGAATGAACGAGAGGTGGTCGTGTAGTGGTTTCATAACCCAGTCCCTCAGGAACGGGACAAGGAACGTTGCACCCCATACTCCGTAGATTACAGTTGGAAGGCCTGCCATGATGTCTGACATCACTATCAGGGGCTTTTTAAGTCGCTTTGGGGAGTAGTCAACTACGAAGAGGGAATACGCTATGGCCAGCGGGAGTGACAGGAGGGTCGCTATGGTCGCGGTGTAGATGCTTCCCCAAATGGCCGCAAGAAGGCCGTAGTCTTCTAACTCCGGTTCTTCGGCCGCTTTCCAGATGTTCCGCGTGTAAACTCCCAGTCCAAAGCGGTGGAACGCAGGGCTGGATTGGAAAAAGTAGACGAGGAGCATCAAAGTAAAGAGGATGAACACGAAGAAAACCGCAGGATACGTAAGTGCCTTGAAGCCGTCCCGTTTCATAGAGACCCCTCCCTTACGATTTTCATCTCTTTACCCTCCCGGATGGCGTTTATCCCGGCAATAACCCCCATTGGGTTTGAATAGTTTCTAACCTCAAAGACGACGTTCTCGGGGCGGAAGTTCTCAATCATTCTAAGGATATAGCGAACCCCTATCATGCCCTCGCCAGGCGGGAGATGTTCGTCTCTTTCTCCGTTGTTATCATGGACATGAAACTCACGGGCGCTCCTCGAGAGAACGTCAAACTCCTGGAGTGGAAGTCCGTATCTCATGGCCGTTAAAAAGGCGTGTCCAACGTCGAGACAAACGGCCGAGTTCTCGCCGATAAATGGAATTAGTTCGTGGGGAAAAGCTCCTATCCTTCCCCCTGTAAGGTTTTCAACTAAAAGTCGTACCCCATAGTCCCTAGCCAAAGCCTCTATTTCCCTGAACTGCCTAAGGGTGTTCATGAAGGCCCTGTGGTAGTCCCCGCGAATGTCGCCGCCGTGGATGATGATGTCCTCGGCGTTGAGAGCACTTGCGATCCTGAAGACGTTCTCCATAACACTGATGTTCGTCCTGGTGTAAACGCCGAGGTTGAGGCTCACGTTCCTCCCGTCCGAGGTCGGAGCATGGAGAGTAAAATCAAAGCCGAGTCCCTCAAGGTTCCCGAGGGTCTCCCAGTTTATACCCTCCTCAGTGAGCACTTTCACGTCATCGAAGCTAAGCTCAACAAAATCCACGCCGAGTTCTTCGAGGGAAAAGCCCCTTCCGGTTATCTCCTTCACTATGAATGAGTTCACTCCAAACCCCATAGAGACCACCAAAATAAATTGAAGAAGAATCAGCCGGTCTGAATCATATCAACTGCCTTCAGACCGATCTGGGCCACTTCTGGCGGAAGGCCGACGTAGCCAGGCGCGATGTTCTCAGATTTCTGCCCCTCAGTTAAAACCCACCTCAGGAAGTCCTTTATGGCCTTCGCCTTTTCCGGGCTGTAGTGTTTTCCTTCCTTGTTCTGCCACACGAGGAAGTGTGTGAAGGCCACTATTGGGTAGGAATCCTTTCCAGGGGCGTTGAGGAGCTGTGTCAGGTCCTCCTTGTAGCCTTCGGTAGGGTCTGGTATGTAGGCCTTTAGCGCCGCCACGGCAGCTTTGATGCTCTCCTCATCTGGCTTGACGTAGTAGCCGTCCCTGTTCTTGAGCGCAACCACCTTCAGGTTCTCCTCTATGACAAAGGACAGCTCGGTATAAGCTATGCTGTATTCAGTCTGTTTGAGGGCCTGGACAACCCCAGGGTTGCCGTTTCCACCGATACCCCTCCCGAGCTTGTCCGCAGGCCAGTCAACGGCCTTCCCGGCCCCGACCTTCTCGGCCCACTCCCTGCTCACGAGGCTGAGGTAAGTGGTGAATATCGCCGTCGTCCCGCTCGAGTCGCTCCTGTGTATGACTATTATCTTTTCGTGGGGCAGGTTCGCATTGGGATTGAGTGCCTTGATTGCCGGGTCATCCCAGTACTCTATTTCACCCAGGAATATCTTTGCGAGGGTTTCGCCGTCGAGCTTGAGTTCATCAACGCCAGGGATGTTGTAGACAACGACAGCGGCACCAACCACTATCGGGAACTGGAGGGGTTGATCTCCTGTCTTGAGGAACTCTTTCCAAGTTGACTCCGTGACCGGTGAATCTGTCCTGCCTATATCAGTTAATCCCTTGAGGAAGGCATCCTGCCCCTGTCCGCTTCCGCCGCCCTCGTACTCGATAGTAACGCTGGGATTGGACTCCATGTATATCTGAATCCACTTCTGTACCTGGTACTGCGGGAAGGTCGCTCCCGTGGTGCGGATGGTTACGCTTTTTGCGGAACCTGTAGTGTTCTGGGAATCGCTTTTGGAGGTTATGCATCCGCTCACGGCCACTGAGATCGCCAGCAGAAATACCAACAATACCGCGGCTACTTTCCCCATGGTGTTCACCGCTATTTCCTGATTGGGAAGAAATATAAAGATTGTCGCAGTAGAATATAGAGCCCTACAAATAAGCATATAGTTCCGGATAAACTATATTCAAAAGGGTTTTGGACAGCTGACTGCGCCCGGTTTCTGACTTCCCCATACCCAAACTATTTAAAGGCCTCCCCTTATTCTAGCTGGAATTACGATTACGGAGGTGTTTGGGATGCAGAACATTCCGCCCCAGGTTCAGGCCATGTTGGGTCAGCTTGAGAGCTATCAGCAGCAGCTTCAGCTCGTCGTTCAGCAGAAGCAGAGTGTTCAGGCCGAACTAACCGAAGCTAAGAAGGCCCTTGAGGAGATAGAAAAGCTGCCTGAGGATGCGGTCATCTACAAGACGGTGGGGACGCTCATAGTTAAAACCGAGAAGGCTAAAGCAGTTGAAGAACTAAAGGGAAAGGTAGAGACCCTCGAAGTCCGCCTCAACGCCCTGGAGAGGCAGGAGAAAAAGCTCAACGAGAAGCTCAAGGAGCTCACCGCGCAGATACAGTCCGCCCTAAGGCCGCCAACCGCCGGTTGATTTCTCTTTTCTTTTGGTGGTGGTCATGAACAGCGGCGAGAGGAAAGTTATCCACATCGGCCTTCCAGAGCTGGGCGAGGAGGAGCTGATTGAAATCGGCGAACTGGCGCAAAAGGTCATTATAGAGCATATCTTCGATGTCCTGAGCAGGAGCGACGTCAAAGACATAGAGGTGACCACGAGGATAAATCGGGATGAAACCCTTGACCTTGAAATCGAGGTTTATCTCGAGGTTCCCGTCTTCGTCAGGGTGGACGTTGATTCCCTGATCAGCGAAGCCCTTGAAAGAGCCTACGAGAGCGTGGAGAAGAAGCTGAAGGCGCTGGCCGCCAAAGGTTAGATCGGGGCCCGGATCATGGGGCGAGGTAGCTAGGCTCTCTGTTGAGGATTGAAGAAATCTTGGAGGAACCGGGATGAAAGGCAAAATAAAGCTCAGGCGCTTTCTTGAAAGCTCAAAGGATAAATCATTCCTCCTCCTCTGCCACCACAACGCCGACCCTGATTCCTTGGGTTCAGCCATAGCTTTCGCCCACTACTTAAAATCAGCAGGCGTTGAGAAAGTCAGGATAGGCGTCGCCCAGAGCGTATCCTCCTACGCCAAGAGGCTTCTCACCTTCTCCCCGGTTCCGGTTGAGAAAAATCCCTCCGTTGAGGAGGACGTCGTCCTTATTTTCGACACGTCGTCTTTAGAACAGCTCGAGCCCATCAAAATTCCAGAGGGGAAGACTGTAATAGTCATCGACCACCACGTTGAGAAGGACAGTCCGATAAGGGCAGATATAACGGTGGTGGACTCCTCGAGAACTTCAACGGCCGAGGTCGTCTGGGAACTCTTCAAATACCTCGGTTTCTACAACGAGACCGCCGTCCAGGCCCTGCTCGCCGGAATCGTCACGGATACTGCAAACTTCCGCTTTGCCAACGCGAAGACCTTCGAGGCAGTTTCGGAGATGCTTGAGCGCTTCCCGTTCCAGATGGGGGAGATATTCCAGTTAGTAGCGCCAGTAAGCGATGAGAACATGGATCAGGCGAAGAGAATGGCTATCCTGAAGGCCTGCCAGAGGCTGGAGATAAAGAAGTTCCGCAGGTACATCATAGCGGTCTCAAAGGTTTCCGCCTACGAGTCTCTCGCCTGCAAGACGTTTCTGAGCCTTGGAGCGGATATAGCGATAGTGGGGAGCGAGAAAAAGGACGTCAGAATCTCGGCGAGGGCCAGGGAAGGGCTCGTAAAGAAGGGCCTCCACCTCGGCAGAGTCATGGAGAAAGTGGGGCCCCTTATAGAGGGCTCCGGTGGCGGACACGCCGGGGCCGCCGGGGCGAACGGAAAGAAAAACCTCGATGAGGCCATTAAGCTCATCCTGAAGGAGATCGAGGGGTTTTTGAAGGGGGTGGATTGAATTGGCCAGGTGCCCGCTTTGCGGCTCGCCCCTTGACTGGGGGGAATTAATTGAGGAGATGCTGGCGAAAAGGGGTAACGAAATGAAGGAAATCCTGTCGGACAGGGGGAGATTCCTCAACGAACTCCGCGAGTTCGCTTTCAAGTGTCCCAACTGCGGCGAGGAGTTCTATGGCAAAAACCTCCCTGAGAAAGAAGCCGAAAAGGTCTTCGAGCTGCTTAACGAGTTCAAAGGCTCGATAGACTGGGAAAGCGGCAGGGTGAGGCTGAGACTCAACAGCCTTCTGGCGCTTGACACAATGCTGGAGGAGTGGGACAGGAAGATGAAGGGAAACCGTTGAATTCCCCATCCGCAAAACTTTTTAAAGCCTCCAAGCAATCGGGGTTTGCAGGCGCTATCATGCCTCATGGCTCGGGGGTGTCCGAAGCAAGCAGGTAGGAACCCACCGGGCCCCTGCTGGAGGTGTAAGCATGAAGTACCCAAAGCAGATGAGGACCTACTGCCCGTTTTGTAGGAAGCACACGATCCACAAGGTCGAGAAGGTCAAGAAGAGACCAAGGAGCGAGCTCAGCCAGGGTCAGAGGAGGTTCCGCAGGATCCTGAAGGGTTACCGCGGCTTCCCAAGGCCGAACCCGACGGGAAGAGAAAAGCCAGTCAAAAAGCTCGACCTCAGGTTCGTCTGCACCGTCTGCGGTAAGGCCCACACGAGAGGAAAGGGCTTCCGCGTTAAGAAGTTTGAGATGACGGAGGAATGAGCTATGGCTCTCCCGCAGAACCTTATACCCATGCCCAGGAGTAAGTTCCTCCGCGTCAAGTGCATTGACTGCGGAAACGAGCAGATAGTCTTCAGCAACCCGGCGATACAGGTTAGGTGCCTGGTTTGTGGAGCCACCCTCGTCGAACCAACCGGCGGAAAGGGAACAGTCAAGGCTAAGGTATTAGAAGTTCTCGAGTGACCCTCTTCTTTCTTTCTCTTGGATTAGTGTGGCCCGCCCGTAACCCCCGCCTTCATCCAAGCCAGACGGCAGAATCGGACGGGTTAACCCAGGCGGGCCAGAACTGTGCCCGGTCTGGGTTTCCCGCGGTCATCGTGCTCCGTAACGCGGAAGGCCCTCCCGCGAGGACCTCGCTGAGACCGGGCTGTAGCCCCCGCATCGCCCCCCGGTTCATTCTCCCCGGGGTCCTCGCGCAGGGGCATTGTAGGTTGGTGGAGAGGTATAAAAGCTTGTGGTTTTATCGGAGAACGCCTTCCCTCACGAGCCCTTCCTTTATTTTGAGGAACTCCCCAAGGGAGCCCCTCACGATGGGATACTTAGGCACGAAGGGGCACGGCTCTTCAGGCTTTATGCTGACCTCAAACGTTCCTATTTCCTTGGCTATCCGGACTGTCTCCTCCTTGTCCATTCCAATGAGGGGCCTCAGTATCGGCAGATCGCTGGCGGAACTTATTATGGCCAGGTTGTCGAGGGTCTGGGAAGCGACCTGGCCAAGGGAATCTCCAGTCACTATTGCCTTTGCCCCAATCTGGTGCCCTATCTCGCAGGCCTTTCTCACCATCGTCCACTTGCAGAAGAGGCACGTCCACTTGACCTTTCCCAGCTCGGCGAGCTTTGAAAAAACGGGCCCCTGCTCCTCGTAGGCGTCAACGAATATGGGCTCGTTGAGCTTTCCGTAGCGCCTGAGGATTTCGTATAGCTCCATCACCTTGGACTCCTTTTTAGGGCTCTGCCTGAAGTTGAGGGGCGTTATCTCCAGCCCTTTTCGGAGCATGAGGTAAATAGCGACCGGGGAGTCTATGCCCGAGCTTAGGAGTGCGACCGCCTTCATGGTCCGGGGTGGGAAAGGGGGATATATGAAGTTTTTCCTATAGTTGAGAACACAGCCTGAGCAGACCGATGTAGACGAACCACGCGAGTATCGTTATTGCGCCGACCATCTCCGGAATGGCCAAACCCCTGAAGACGTGGGCTTTTATCAGATAAAGCATCAGAATGAAGGTGAAGATTGCCAGAACTGACCACAGGTAGCCGGGTGAAACCCCGGAGCGGCCGAGCTTAATCCCTGTTATGGCTATATCCGCCAGCGCGATGAGGTAAAAGAGAACCGCGGCTGGGGAATGATAGGGCAACTCCTCCGGGAAAACGCCCACGAGGAAGAGAGAAACCGATGCAAAAATCATCAAGTAGCTGAGGCCGCTTCTGAATGCCCCAACGGCCGCGATTAGGGTTATAACTGCGAAGGCCATCAGAAAGCCGTTGAAGTACCACCTCTCAGGATTTTTGAGCGAACCCATGTCGCTGAGGGCGTTATTGGTAAAGGAGAACCACGGGTTTTTGCCCAGCACGACCGTGAGGCCGGCCAGGAATATCACGGGAAGAAAGACCGAGATATAAGCGGACAGCTTTTCGAAGTTCATCTTACCACCTCAGCACTCCCTTTTCTTTGGCTCCTCTCCGAATATCGCTTTGTAGAGCTCCTTAAACTCCTCCCACGAGCCCCTTATGACCGGGTGCTCCGGTATGAATGGTATCTCATCCTCGGGAAGGGTGGAGAGCTCGAAGGTGCCGATTTTCCTGGCTATTTCGACTATCTCCTCCTTGTCCATCCCTACGAGCGGGCGGTATACAGGCAGGTCGCTCGCCTGGCTGACGATGTACATGTTCTCGAGCGTCTGGCTGGCCACTTGACCGAGGGAGTCGCCCATGACTATGCCTTTGGCGCCGAATTCCTTCGCTATCTTGGCCGCGTTCCTCACCATCATGAACTTGCAGAAGACGCAGGTGTAATTCTCCTTTTTCATCTCCCTGAGCTTCTGGATGATTTCTTCGCGTTCTTTTGGTTTTACAACGATGAGCTCGCTCTTTCCCCCGTAGTGGTACTTCTTCAGCTGGTTCCATATCTTTCTGACCTTTTCGAGGGTTTTCTCGCCCATGTAAATGTGGACCGGAATCACCTCGACGCCGCGCTTCATCATGAGGAAAGCGGCGACAGGAGAATCTATGCCTCCGCTCAGAAGAGCCACGACCTTACCCTGTGTCCCTATCGGCAGGCCGCCCCAGGCCCGGATTTTGTCGACGTAGATATAGGCCCTGCCCTCCATCAGCTCCACTCCAATCTCGATGTCATAGTTGTGCAGGTCAACCTCGCCCTCCTCGTTCTCGAGGAGGTACTCACCGACTTTCGCCTGAACCTCCGGACTCTCGAGTGGGAACTCCTTGGTTATCCTCCTCGCGGTGACCCTGAATTTAGGCTTTTCAAGCCCGAGCTCGCGCTTCTTCTTCCTGAAAAGCTTGAGGGCCGTTTTGTTTATCTTCTCCATCTCAGCGTCAACTTCCATTGCCGGCGAGAGCGAGACGATACCAAAAACCCTTGTGAGAACCTCAACGGCTTCTTCTGCCCTGTTCGTCCTCACCAGAACGCGGCCGTGCTTGGCTTCGACCTTCTTGAAGTCAATCCCCTCGCTAACCAGGGCCTCGCGGATGTTGTTCATGAGCAGGCTCTCGAACCATCTCCTCGTCTGCCTCGACTTCGTTCCGATTTCCCCGTATCTGACCACGAGTACGTTGAACACACTATCACCCTTGGCACCCTTTAAAACAGGCCGTCCGTATTACAAGGTTTTGCCCTCTTAAATGTTACCCTAAATGGGAGAAAAGGAGGGAAAGGTTCACTTCCTCCGCAGGAGGAACAGTGCCGCAGCCAGGCCAATTATGACTACCACAGCTATTATCGCCGCTGTTCCAGCTCCACCCTCTCCCTTGCTTGTCGTAGTGGTTGTGGTGGTCGTAGTAGTCGTGGTTGGCTTGGTGGTAATGGTTGTCGTAGTTGTTGCAGTAGTGGTTGTGGTAACTGGAGATGTGGTCGTTGTGGTTGTAGTAGTGGTCGTGTGAGTTGTGGTCGTTGTAGTGGTCCCCACCGGCCTGAGGGTTATGTTCTCGATTGCAGTCTTTCCAGGCTCGATTGTTACAAACGCGTAATAAGTCTCGTATCCGTCCTTAGCAACTTTGAGCACGTAAGTTCCAACGTGGACTTTGTAGTTTTCAACTGGGGTTGTTCCGATTAGCGTGCCGTTGAGGTAAACTTCAGCACCAGCGGGGTTGGAGTAAACCGTCAGGAAGCCAAAGGTCGGTGTTAGGGTGACGCTCAGAGTCTTGCTTTCACCAGGAGAGAGTGTTACAGTGGTTACGTAGTCCTCGTACTCGGGCATACTAAGCCTTACTTCATAAGTTCCGGGGGTGACATTAATGCTGAGCGGTGTTGTCCCCATGTAAGTTCCGTTGAGATAGACTTCAGCTCCCGAGGGGTTTGAGTCTATCGTTAAGCTTGCCGGCCGGGGGTTGAGCTGGGCGTTGATCGTTGTAGTTTGCCCCGGATTTATCGTTACAGTCGTCGTGTAATCATAATAGCCCTCTTTTGTCACTTTCAGGGAGTGTTGTCCGACTGAGAGCTTGTAATTCTCAATCGGAGTGTCCCCAATGTAGGAGTCATCGATGAAAACCTTGGCCCCGTCAGGGTTGGAATAAACCGTCAGGAAGCCAAAGGTCGGTGTTAGGGTGACGCTCAGAGTCTTGCTCTCACCGGGAGAGAGTGTTACAGTGGTTACGTAGTCCTCGTACTCGGGCATACTAAGCCTTACTTCATAAGTTCCCGGGAGGAGGAACGTCTGCAGGGGTGTTGTCCCGATCTTGGTTCCGTTTACGTAAACGGTTGCCCCCGGGGGAGTGGATTCAACTGAGAGCGTCGCGGAAGAGTAGAGGTTGTTTACTACAATGTTCCCGGTGACATCTTTTGGAGCCACCGCCGTTGGCTGGGGACTCACCGGTGGCACTGAAACCTGAGCGCTCGTGGTTGCAAGGCTCGGCTGGACACTGGCCAGCAGCGGGTTCTGTGAAAGTCCGCAGCCGCAGTTCGGAAGGTTCCCATCAAAGGGTATGGTGAGGACCATGACGTCGCCGGATGCACCGAAGCTCCAGGTGGTTCCAGCGAGACGAATTGCGGTGGAATCGTTTTCTAGAGCCATGCTGGAGAAGTATTCGTCCGAAACTCCACCGTATGTTCTTGACCATTTGAGGTAGCCATTTCCGTCGAGCATCATAACCCAGGAATCTTCTCCACCCAGACCAAAGCTGTAGGTACCTCCTACGGCCAATATGTCGCCGGCGGGGGTAATGGCTATGGAATTAATTTCATCGTCCCTGTTTCCGCCGTAAGTGCGGGCCCACAAGAGGTTTCCGTTTCCGTCAAGCTTCATTAGAAGGGCATTCTTGTCGTTAATATCCGAGGTGTAGCCTGCAACGATTATCTGGCCGCCGGAAGTTACTAAGACGGAGTTTGCGGCATCTTCGTTGGAGTTCAGGTCGTAGCTTTTCTCCCACAGGATGTTTCCGTTTCCGTCCAGACGAAGAACCCAGACTTCCTGGAAGCCAGTTCCAAAGCTCAGGGTGTAGCCGGCAACGATTATGTCCCCGTTGGGAGCAACGACAACCGAAGTGCCAGCATCGTCATCGTTTCCACCGTAGGTCTTCTGCCACTTGAGGGTTCCATCGGCACCAAAGCGAAGAACCCAGAGGTCACTCCAGCCCGCACCAAAGCTTTCAGTCTGCCCGACCGCTATTATATCTCCATTGGGTGCTATGGTAACCGCGTTTCCAACGTCGGTATTACTGCCGCCCACTGCCTTCTGCCACTTAACGCTTCCGTTTTCGTCCAGATAGAGAATCCAGAGATCCTCTGAACCATTTCCAAAGCTCGTCGTGTAGCCAACCGCCACTATGTTTCCTCTGGGGTCCACAGCTATCGAGTTAATCCAATCGTAACCGCTTCCGCCGTAGGTTTTCGCCCACTTTACCTGCCCCTGGCGGTCAAGCCTCATTATCAGGGCATCACTTTTGCTCGAGCCAAAGCTCTCCGTGTAGCCCGCGACTATAACGTCGCCGTTTGGGGCTATGGCCATGGCATTACCGCTGTCCCATCCAGAACCACCGTAAGTTTTGACGTAGTAGTAAGGGCTTTCCTGAGCGCTTGCTCCGGAGGCAAATAACAGAAGGGCCCCCAACAGCAAAAGGACTAATGCGGCCTTTTTCGATTTCATGCATATCACCTCAGCAGGAGTTCGATGTTTAGTGGGAAAGCGGATAAATAAATGTTGCGGAAACGCCACCAATGTCCTTTCAATTTCTTCCAGTTCTCACCGTAGGGAATTAAAAGGGGTTTTGATCACTGATGTCCCAAAAGGGTCACGTCGAACGAAACTCTATGGGATGTCTTCCCCCTTCTCCTTTACTATTACCTCTATTCCCTCGATCCTC
This sequence comes from Thermococcus waiotapuensis, assembly GCF_055384795.1. Lineage (NCBI taxonomy): Archaea > Methanobacteriati > Methanobacteriota > Thermococci > Thermococcales > Thermococcaceae > Thermococcus > Thermococcus waiotapuensis. Next base: position 836,598 of record NZ_AP042429.1, read on the forward strand.
GTGTTCGGATACTGCCCCCGCTCATCCTTTTCAACGGCCTTGACCATGTCCCAGATCGTAAGCAGAGCAACCGTAACACCCGTCAGCGCTTCCATTTCAACGCCGGTCTTGTAGTAGGCCCTGACCTCGCAGACAGCCTCCACGTAGTCCTCTCCGAACTCAAAGGATATATCAACGCCCGTGAGCGGTATCGGATGGCAGAGCGGGATCAGCTCGGAGGTCTTTTTCACCGCCAGAATTCCGGCTATCTGGGCCGTGGCTATGACGTTTCCCTTCTTGGTTTTTCCCTCAAGAATCAGGCGAATGGTCTCCGGTTTCAGCCTTATCCTCCCTTTCGCAACTGCCCTCCTGAAAACCATATCCTTGTGCCCGATTTCTACCATCTTCACTCCCCTTTCGTCCACATGGGTCAGCTCTCTCATCGAGACCACCATGGAAATTTTGAGACTTCCCTAAAAACGGTTGCGGAAAAGGCTAAAAGCCCCTCAGACTAAGTTTACCCGGTGGCAACATGGACGTAAGATTGATCGGTGCGCTGATGCTCATTATACTTGCCCTTTCCGGCCTTTACTTTGGTGTTAATCATGGATCCGGCGTTCAGAGCGGGGACACTTCGGGGACAACATCCAGTCCGGACAACGCTGCCACCAAAACGACCTGGACTACCACTCCCCAAACCACCACAACCAGTGGCTATGTAATCCCAGGCACAACTACATCCACCACCAGCGGAACCAGAACTACACTTCCACTTACCACAACCACAGGCAGGTCAACCGCAACTACAACGACCACGACAACAGCCTCCACCACCCTCAACGAAATAACCGTGACCTTCGTAGTCTCGGTGCCCGAGTACACGCCGGAGGGAGATTATGTCTATATTGCCGGGGATTTCAATGGCTGGAACCCAGGAGACGAGCGTTACAGACTGAAGAGACTCCCGGACGGTAGGTGGGCAATAGACCTGACCTTTCCCTACGGGACGGTGATAGAGTTTAAGTTCACGAGGGGCTCGTGGGAAACTGTTGAAAAAGGGCCCAACGGGGAGGAGATTTCGAACAGGCGCTTCGTTTTCACAAAGGCAGATACCTACGAGTTTACCGTCTACAACTGGCGCGACTACGTCGAGTCCAGCAAGGAGCACACGGTAACGGGCAACGTCAGGACTTTCAAGATGTTCATCCCGCAGCTGAACGACACGAGAAGGATATGGGTTTACCTTCCCCCGGATTATAACTCGTCGAGAAAGAGGTATCCAGTACTCTACATGTTCGATGGCCAGAACCTCTTCGACAACGCAACGGCTTTTTTGAGTGAGTGGGGTGTCGACGAAGCCCTCGAAAAGCTCTATGGGGAGAAAAACTTCTCAATAATCGTGGTCGGGATAGACAACGGAGGCGATAGGAGAATCGACGAGTACGCTCCGTGGGTGAACGAAAAGTACGGGCGGGGCGGTCTTGGGAATGCCACGCTTGAATTCATAGTGAAAAACCTCAAGTCGTTCATAGACACGCAGTACAGAACCGATCCAGAAAAGACGGGCATCATGGGCTCCTCTCTGGGCGGACTGATGGCACTCTATGCCGGTTTTCTTTATCCCGACGTCTTCCAGTACGTGGGGGTCATGAGTCCTGCGTTCTGGTTCAATCCGGAGATTTACGACTTCGTCAAGAACGCCAGCGGGGGGCCGAAAAAGATATACATCGACTGGGGGACGGCCGAATCGCAGGACATAATCAGCGGTGCCGAGAAAATGGTCGAAATACTTGAGAACAGGGGCTACACGGAAGGGGTGAACATCAGGGTAGTCATCGATGAAGGCGGTGATCACAACGAATACTACTGGGGCAAAAGGTTCCCGGGAGCGGTTCTGTGGCTCTTCGGCTGACCCCTTTGTAATTTGCCCGTCATTTTCGGCACGCTCTTCCTTTAAGCCCCGTTTTCATAACGGCTTTCGTTTATCCCCTAAATGGAAAGAGACCGGCCATTCTTAGATTCGCTGGGTCAGGGGAGGTGCCCCGGGATTTGTTTATGGCTTCAGCGGGTCTTCGCCCTCCACTTAAGTCCCCCATCCACAAAGACGTCTATCTCCCCCCTGTTGTACAGCTCGGCTATGAAAGCTCTCACAGGGACGAGGTTGAGGGCGAGCTTCTGAGGGGTTATGACTACGCCGTAGTGCTCCATTATCCTGAAGGCCAGCTCGTCAACAGACATCGGGTCTCGCAGGAGATCTAAAATCAGGGACTCGGTTTCATCCACCCGTTTAAGGTTGAACTCAAGCAGCTCCGCCGCTTCTTCTCCTCCAACAGGCTTCCCGTGCGAGGGGATGAGCAGGTAGCCTTTGTCTACATAATTATGTAATTCTTTGATTGAAGTCTTGAATAATTCTGGGTCGATGAGGTACGGCACCCCGACGGACTGGATGAGCTTTTCACCGAAGAAGGAGTCTCCGGCGTAGATTAGCCCGTTTTCATCGTCCAGGAAGCCCGTCATCCCCGGCGAGTGGCCGCTGAGCCCTATCGCCTTTGTTCCAAAAAGCTCATCGCCCCACTCGAAGACCGCATTAACCTTTACTCCTTCCGGGAACTGGAAGACGAGGAAGCCTTCCGGTGCCTTTGAGCCGAATGTTAAAAGCTCCCTGTTGAGGGGGCTTTCAGCTATCGAGAACTCGAAGCGGTGGATGAAAAGCGGCGCGCCTATCTCCGGGGCAACGGCTATGTGGTCTGCATGCCCGTGGGTCGCCAGCTGGGCCCTGACATCAAGTCCCAGCTTTCTGATTTCCCTTTTCAAATCTTTGTGCCGTCCGCTCCCGTGGCCTGGGTCGATCAGGACTGCCCCTCCATCAAAAACCCGGATTAGCGTAGAAGGGCTCCCCGGGTAGAGGTACGCAGAATCACCAAATTTTCCAAGTGCCATGTTACCACCGTGGAAGTTTGAGTGGAAAGGCTAAAAGGGTATCGATGGGTCGCCACTCTGGGGTCTTATTGGATTCAGAGAAGGCCGCTCGGATAAGTGCAGGAGGTTCCCTGGCTGTCAAACCCCCAGCGGGGCCCCCAATTGCCCGTAGCCTTTCCTACGTGATTCAGCACTCAAGATCGTCATCATCCTTTCGTCAGCATCGCCGAGCTCATCATACAATCCTTGCTCGCGGTGAAGGCTTAAATTTTCTTTTTTGAGGCTCATCGAAACGTTAAACTTTTAAACTAAACCACTCCTTTTCCCTCCATGAACGGAACAGCGCTCGGAGTGATTGCCGCCCTGGCCTCTGCACTCTGCTGGGCAACGGCCACAATCCTGGTAAAGGCCGGGATGAGGTCCAGGAGCCCCGTGGCAGTTAACATGATCCGCCTCTACGCTGTTTCTCTGATGTACCTTGCCGTCCTGATCCCAACGGGCGGGATAGAGGAGATACTCAGCTCGAGCTCCCTCTATCTTGCCGTTGCCTTCGTCTCGGCCCAATTTGGCTTTGTCATAGGCGATTACTTCTACTTCCATACCCTCCACAGGATGGGCGTTTCAAGAACCGTCCCCATCACATCCACCTATCCCCTGTGGACAGTCCTCTGGGCGTCGCTCTTCCTCGGGAGGAGGGTAAGCCTTAGAGTTTACCTGGGGGCTCTGCTGATAGTTTTAGCCATCATAATCGTCCGCAGGGCGGAGGAAGAAGAACACGCAGATCCCAGGGGCTTCGTATACGCTTTACTAACCCCCGTCTCCTGGAGCATAGGCATAGCCATGATGGACTGGCTCACCGGGCACTTCAACCCCCTGACGCTGGCCGGCCTCAGGATGTTCTCTGCGGCCATAGGTGTTTCGGTTTTTCTCCCCGCTTACAGGGACGAGCTCCTCAGCACAAACCTGAGAGAGCTTGCCTTGCTCTCTGGAGCGGCCTTCAGCGGTCTCCTCCTCGGCCAGTTTTTCTTCGTCTACTCGACACAGGCCGTTGGCTCCCAGGTCTCGGCCCCGGTCTCATCCATAAACCCGCTCATAGCCTCCCTTATGGCGGTGGTTTTCCTTAAGGAGACGCCGAACAGGAAGATACTCGAAGGGCTTGCGCTTGCAATCCTCGGCATACTCCTCGTCTCAATGGGGTGACCCGTTTCCATAACCCTTTTAACCTTTCGAGCACTTTTTCCAGCGGTGATCCCCATGGTCGCTATCATAGTCCACGGTGGCGCCGGGACGATAAAAAACGAGGAGCGCATCCCGAAGGTTCTTGAAGGTGTTAGGGAAGCCGTCTTAACCGGCTGGCGCGAGCTGAAGCGCGGTTCTGCGTTGGATGCCGTGGAGGAAGCCGTTAAAGTCCTCGAGGATAATCCCCTCTTCAACGCAGGAACGGGGAGCGTTTTAACTCTCGACGGAAGGGTCGAGATGGACGCGGCCATAATGCGCGGGAAAACCTTGGAAGCCGGTGCCGTTGCCGGAATCTGGGGGGTTAAGAACCCGATAAGCGTCGCCAGGAAGGTTATGGAGAAGACCGACCACGTCCTCCTCGCGGGGGAGGGGGCAGTTAAGTTCGCCCGCCTTTTGGGCTTCGAGGAATACAACCCGGTAACGGAGGAGAGGCTAAAGCAGTGGGAGGAACTCAGAAAGAAGCTCATCGAGAGCGGGGAAACGACCTGGAAGAAGCTGAATGAGCTGATAAAGGAGTACCCCGAGGTTCTGAGGAGCACGGTCGGTGCGGTTGCCTTCGACGGTGAAGAGGTCGTTGCAGGCACTTCAACGGGCGGAGTTTTTCTCAAGATGTTCGGCCGCGTTGGGGACACGCCGATAATCGGCGGCGGAACCTACGCCAACGAAGTGGCAGGGGCCTCCTGCACGGGCCTCGGGGAGGTGGCAATAAAGCTCGCCTTGGCCAAAAGTGCTACAGATTTTGTAAGGCTCGGCATGGACGCTCAGGCGGCCAGCGAGGCGGCAATAAGCCTCGCCACAAGATACTTCGGCCCGGACACGATGGGAATAATAATGGTTGACTCAAAGGGCAACGTTGGCTTCGCCAAGAACACGAAGCATATGAGCTACGCCTTCATGAAGGACGGCATGGACGAACCGGAGGCTGGGATCTAGTGAACAGCAGCAGAAACATCTGGCTCCTCAACCTCTCGACCTTCTTTTTCTTCCTTGGCGCAAGCTCACTTAACCCCATAGTGTCCCCCTTCTCGATGACTTTCAATGCGAGCCCCTTCATTGTCGGTGTTCTCGCGGGGATAACCTCGGTGGTCTCGCTGGCCTCAAAGCCTATAGGGGGTATAATCGGCGACAGGGGTTATCGCCTTGAGGCCATGATCCTCGGAAACATCCTCAGCCTCGTTTCCGGTGTCCTCTACGTTGTTTCGGCTTTAGTTAGCAATATCTGGCTCTTCGCCTTTACGAGGGCCCTGCATGGCTTCTCGATGGGGATATTCTACCCTTCAAGCCTCTCGACGGCAGTTGACTTAGCTCCACCAGGAAGGGTCGGGGAGACCCTCGGTTGGCGCGGCATGATGTTCTCCCTCGGCAACATAATCGGTCCAGCCCTCGGGGGCTACGCCTCGGACTACTTCGGCTTCGCCGGTGCTTTCTTCCTCGTGGTGCTCTTCTCAGCAATTGGGGCGCTCTTTGTGGTTCCCGTTAGAAGGGACGTTGGAAAAATCGCCGTGTCAGGGAAAAAGAGGGAGAAGGCAGACTATTCAGAACTCCTCAGGCTTCACTTCGTGGCGGTGTCAGTAGCGCTCCTCTTCTTCTCTGCCTCCTATTCTGGCGTGACCACCTTCCTCCCTGCCCTCTACAAGGAGCTCTCCTACCCCCAGAGGGTCTTCGGGAGGTACATGATGATTGTAGGGGTAGCGAGCTTCGCCACCAGGTTGATTGGAGGCAAAAACGCCGACAGGATGGGGCCGATACCGGTCTCCGCGGCGGGCCTCCTCACGGTTATAACCGGTTACCTGCTCCTCACCCAGGCCACTCTCCCCCCCGGCTTCCTACGCGAGCGCCGTTTTCATAGGTGCTGGCTTTGGTCTGGCAGTTCCTGCGATGCAGCTCATGGCCCTCGGAAACCTGCCCGGGAGGATAAGGACGATGGGCTCAAGCGTCTACACGATGTTCTTCGACCTCGGAACAATGGGCGGCCAGTTCGCCCTCGGCTACGCCGCGGAAAGCCTCGGCTATGCTGGAATTCTGAAGTTTCTACCTGCCCTGGCAGGGATAGCCCTTTTAATGCTGGCCTTTGCATACTTCGCGGGGGATGAAAATGGTTGAACTCATAAGGGTCTCCTACGGAACGGCCGTTACGATGGGCCTCAGAAGTGGAAAAACGCTTGCTAAGCCGACTACCGCTTACCTCATGACCTACTGGCCGGGCCACTGCAGGAACAACTGTGCCTTCTGCGTCCAGGCCAGGGAGAGCAAAGCTGACCTTGAGAAGCTTTCCCGCGTCACCTGGCCGGCCTTCGAGCTGGAAGAAGTTTTGGATGCTCTGCCAAAGGGGAACTTCTCCCGGATCTGCCTCCAGACGATAGACTACCCCGGGATGGTGGAAGATGTCCTGGAGCTCCTCGAGGCCTTCGCGCCCCTAAACCTCCCGGTTTCGGTCTCCATAACGCCCGTTGAAAAAGAACTTCTGAGGGAGTTCAAAGGGAGAAGAGTTGACTACGTCGGTGTTGGGCTTGACGCGGCAAGCGAGCGGGTCTACAGGGAGGTGAAGGACTCCCTCTACTCCTGGGATGATATGTGGAAATTTACCCGGGACATCGTCGATGTCTTCGGCCCGGGAAGTGCCTTCGTTCACCTCATAGCTGGCCTCGGGGAGACGGATAGGGAGATGGTAGAGGCCATGGCGCGGGCTTATCGCATGAAGGCCGAGGTTTCTCTCTTCGCTTTCACCCCCATTAAGGGAACGCGCCTTGAGAACGCCAAACCTCCGTCCCTGGAGCGCTACCGCAGGATACAGCTGGCGAGATACCTCCTTGAAAAGGGACTTTCTTCCCCTAAGGAATTTGAATTCGATGAAAACGGCAACCTCACGGGCTTTGGAATTCCAAAGGAAGAGCTAACAGAGCTGATCCCGCCGGAGGTTTTCGCCACCCACGGCTGTCCGGGCTGCAACAGGCCCTACTACAACGAGAGGCCGAAAAGGGAGCCCTACAACTTCCCCTTAAAGCCCGAAAAAGAGTACGTGGGTAGGATCATAGAAGCTATCCTCTGAGAACGGATAGGGCCTCGTTCATCTCCCTGAGCGGGAACTCTTTTTCGACTTTCTCCCCCCTCGCCAGTCTGATCATGGCCTCAACGAAGTCCCTGAGGCCCTCGTCTTCCCCAACATGGTGGAAAAAGCTCTCCCCATCGCGGCCCAGCTCTTCCAGCTTCCCGGACTCTCTTATTATCGTCAGTATGTCCCCCAGTCTCTTGAACCCCAGCCTGAACAGGTTCTCGTTGGGAGCCCTGGCTATCGCGCGGAGGGCGCACTTAACGGCTCCCCTGTAGTTATCTTCCTGAAGAAATATCTCAGCCAGCCTGAAGCAGGCCTCAAAGTAGAGCTCCGGCTCTTCTTCCATGCTCTCGTGGAGGATCTCATCAAGCTTCTCCTTCGCCTTCTCCAGGTCCTTCCGGTTCTCCGCTTCGATGGCCTCGCGGAATAGCTTTGCTATCCTCTCCTTCCTGTTAAGGGGTTCGTATTTAATTACCATCCCCCTCCCCCCTGCTTTCCCTCCAGGCCGATTCAAACCTGGGCCACACCTCATCGAATTCCCTTCTAACGCCCCACCTTCTCCCGAACGCATTCAGCAGAACGGCTATGTCCCTTTTCAACAGCTCATAGCTCTCGGGGTTGACTGTTGTCATGTACTGGGCCCAGTCAATTATGAGGATGTCCCCTTCCGTGGTCAGGACTACGTTGAACTCGCTCATGTCCGAGTGGACTATCCCGAAGCGGACTATCTTGAGGTACTCATCAAGCACTTTGTCCAATATTTCCGCCGCCTCTTCCTTTGTTAGGTCCGTATCCCCAAGCTCTGCAAGTTCTCTCCCTTCGATGAACTCCATAACAACGACATGCCTGTTCCACGCTATTGGCCTGGGGACTCTGGCTATCGGGCTGAGGAGCGTCAAAGCCTCGTGCTCCTTCTTCGCTATAAGCCTCGAGACGTAGAGCCAGCTCGTGTGGTGTTTATCTTGAAACACGTGCCCGTGGTATGTTGCCTTTCTGGAGGCCGTCCTGCCCCCGATGCGGTTGAACTTGATCGCGACCTTCTCCCCCGAAGGGGTCACCCCGACGTAAACGTCCGCATCCTTCCCGACCCCGATTTGAGCTGTGCTTATGGCCTCTATAACCCCTTTCTTCGCCAGGGCCCTTATTGCCAGGGCATCGTAGCCGTGAATCGTGAGCTGATAGCCGATATAGCCTATATCGCTCCTCCTTACAACGAGGCCCCAGTTGTCGAGCCTCCCAAGGCGGAACGATGCCGTCTCAACGTCAACCTTGGCGAGGCGCGCTATCTCCTCTAAGGGCACCCATTTATAGCGGCGCATGCTGAGCTCTACTCCCCTCAGTATCTTGAAGTCGACGTCGCGGAGATTCGGATAAGCGTCGAGGGCCAACAGTTTGCTGACCATTTCTCTCCCGGGGTTTCATATTCCCCGGGATTTATAAATGTAGTTACCTTGCGACAGGTTTTTAAACGCTCAGTTATCAATCGAAGCCATGCGGAAGGGGCTCCTCGCACTGCTGAGCCTGGGCTGGATATTCAACTACGCCCACAGGATGGCTGTTCCCCCGCTGATACCCATAATAAAGGCAGAGCTCGGAATAAACAACGCAGAAGCCGGCCTGCTGATGACAGCGCTCCTCCTGCCCTATGCCCTCGTCCAGGTCCCGGCCGGTTATTTAGGCGACAGGCTGGGAAGGAAGCGCCTCCTCGTGATAAGCATAATAGGCTACTCACTTTCTTCGGCACTCATCGTGTTTGCGAGACAGTACTGGGAGCTCCTCGCCGTCAGGGCCCTCTACGGGGTCTTCTCCGGCCTCTACTACGCCCCTGCAACAGCCTTAATAAGCGAGGTCTACCGCGAGAGGAAGGGCTCCGCCCTCGGGGTCTTCATGATTGGTTCCCCGGCTGGAACCGGAATAGCGCCCCTCATCGTCGTTCCACTGGCCCTCACCCTCCAGTGGGGTTACGCCTTCGCGGCTCTCTCCGCAATGAGCCTTCTCGTCGGCCTTGCTCTAATCGTTACCGTGCGCGGGGAGGTCTCAAAGCCGCAGAGGGCTTCCTTCTCAATACCCGGGAACGTTTTCCTTCTCAGCGCGGCGAACTTCGTTGTTCTTGCCGCTTTCTTCGGTCTGCTGACGTTCCTGGTGTCATTCCTCGTGGATTCCGGCGTCTCGATCGAGAGTGCCTCCGTCCTCTTCTCCCTGCTCTCGGCTGTGGGAATAGCTGGCTCCCTGCTCGGCGGCGGTCTCTACGACAGGATGGGGAAAGGGAGCATCCCGGTGATCTTCGGCCTCAACGCCGTTCTCACGTTCCTCCTCGCTGTAACTGCTTCTCCGTGGGTTGTTATTCCCCTGGGCCTGACGTTCTACTCCGTAGGCGCCATAGTGACCGCGTACACCTCAGAGAAGGCCACCCCGGAGAACCTTGGCCCCGTGATGGGCTTCGTCAACATGGTGGGCTTCTTCGGCGCGACGGTGGGGCCGTACCTCCTCGGCTTACTTATCGATGGCGTGGGTTATAAGAAGGCGTTCCTTTCCATCCCAGCTATGTACTTGCTGGCGTGGGCCCTGACAAAGCTGGAAGAATCAATGTAAGGAAGAAGAGCGAGCGACGTCAGCCGTAAATGACTCGTGCATCGCTATTTTGCTGACCATTTCTCTCCCGAGCGCCTTAGCAAACCCCGTTATAAACCTGTTTCACTCACTCCCCAACCAGAAACGTCCATCTCGCCCGGTATACCCGAAGACCCTTCCTCCCCGTTGTCTCAAGACTCAGCCTCAGAGGAAAATCCGTGGCAAGAAAGCCCATGGAAACTTCCCCGGATCCACAGTCACCGAGCCCGTCCGCCTCAAGTACATAACTCCCGTCCTTTGAGTAAACCTTTACAGGGACTTCGCAGGGTGGCTCGACCCTCCAGTAGATGGAACCTCCATGGGGAGGCTGAAGGGTGAGCTTAATAAAGCCTGGAGAAAGTTCGGATGGCAGAACGGAGGCAGTCACCAGGTTTCCATTTCTCCTGACGTTGAAGGACAGCATGTCCCCGAAATCCACCCTGGCTTCTCCTTCACCGGACAGTACTGAGACTCCGTTCAGGATACCCGAGCTTGAATAGGTTGCCTCCAAGTCAGTGGTGACTAACGTGTAAAAGGCGAGGGATATGAGGAACAATATGAGGGCAATTAAAAGGAGAGTCCTCCACCTCATGTTGAACACGGCCAATCAGCCGTACATGACCTCGTGCATCGCTATCGCCTGTGCGAGCCTCTTCTCCGAGCCGAGTACTTTATCAACGGCCTTAAGGAAGTCCTCCTGGGTTACGTACGTCCTCCTGTCCCTTATGGCGAACATTCCCGCTTCCGTCGCAATGGCCTTAAGGTCGGCTCCGCTGGCGCCTTCGGTAAGCTCCGCTATAACGGCCAGGTCAACGTTCTTGAGGTTCATCCTCTTCGTCTGGACCTTCAGTATCTCAAGCCTTCCGTGGAAGTCTGGAAGCGGAACTTCAATCAGCCTGTCGAACCTTCCTGGCCTCAGTAAAGCCGGGTCGAGTATGTCTGGCCTGTTGGTTGCCGCTATGACCTTGACGTTTCCGCGCGGGTCAAAGCCATCCATCTCAGCAAGGAGTTGCATCAGCGTCCTGTTTACTTCCCTCTCGCCGCCGGTGGTTTCGTCCAGCCTCTTCGCGCCTATCGCGTCAATCTCGTCTATGAAGATTATCGTCGGAGCCTTCTCCTTGGCAAGTTCAAAGAGCTCGTGGACCAGGCGAGCGCCCTCTCCTATGAACTTTCTGACGAGCTCGCTACCGACGACGCGTATGAAAGTTGCGTTGACCTGGTTTGCCACTGCCTTAGCCATCAGGGTCTTTCCGCAACCCGGTGGGCCGTAGAGGAGAACGCCCTTCGGTGGCTCTATGCCGACTTTCTCGAAGAGGTCCGGGTGTTTAAGCGGCAGTTCCACCGCCTCCCTAAGCTCCTGGAGCTGTTTTTCCAGGCCACCTATGTCATTGTAGGTAACGTTTGGCCTCTCTATGACCTCGAAGCCGAGAACGCTCGGGTCCTTTTCGCTCGGGAGGAGCTCAACGACCGCCATCGTCCTCTGGTCGAGGGCAACCCTTGAGCCGGGTTTGAGTTTGTCGCGCTCTATCCAGGGGGCTATTCTCACCACGAAGCGCGGGCCGTTGTAGTTCTGCACTATTGCCCTGTCGTCGTCGAGAAGCTCTATCACGTTGCCCGCAAAAGCCGGTGGCTGTCTTAGCCTCGACATCTCCATCCTAAGCCTTGAAAGCTCTCTCTCCAGCCTCTCCTTGTCCGCCTCGAGGGTTCTCACCTGGAGTTCAAGCTGTCTAATTCTCCTCTTGAGGAAAGTGACGTAGTCATCGTAATTAACTTCCTCGCCCTTCACCTCGTCAAGACTTCCCATGCTCTCACCCGAGCTAAGTTCATTTTAAGTCTTTTTAACTCTATCTCTACTCTGGCCAGTCACCGGAGCACGCCGGCAATTCTGGACATAGCCCATGTTTTAACATCCTCGTCCAGGATGTCGTTTATTATCTCCATTGCCTCGCTTATCCTCCCTTCCCTGGCCAGCTTAAGCGCCACCTCGGCCTGTATCTTTGACCTGCCCGCTAAATCCGTTATGTACCTGGCTATCCTGAGGGATTCTTCGACTTTCCCGATGTTGAGGAAGTCAAAGGCCATCCCCATCAGAACCTTGGTGGAGTCATCCCCTGGAAGATCAGCTGCCGAGTTGATGGCCTTTTCAAGGGCTTCCCGGTAGTCCCCATCGTTTTCAGCGAGTTTAAGGGCTATTCTGGCATAGGCCATCGTCCTGACTTTATCGTCGGGTATTTCCCCAGCTATTTTCATTGCGTCCCCATACTTTCCAGAAGAGATAAGCTTCATCACGGCATCATAAAGGGCGCGGGAGCGGTACCAGACTTGCATGTTGATCCCCGAGAATATTGGGTGGAACTCAATTTAAACTTCCCGGTTGGACTGCCCGAAGGATTAAAAGCCCGAAGGTCAACTTGAGCCGGTGTTGGGGGATGAAGAGTGAAGTGTGGAAGTACATCAGCCTGATGCTCGTCCTGATCCTCGGTGTTTTCGTAACTTCCACTGCCCTTCTTTACCTCCAAAACCAGAGCATCGGAAGTTACACTCCTCCCCAGTGCAACTGCACGGTCACGACCGTAAACCAGACACAGGAGGAATGGTACAGGGCCAGGATAGCGGAACTTGAGGCGCAGCTGAGGGCAATCGAGCTCGGGAGAAACGTTACAGGCGGGAACGTCAGCATAGCGGTTGTTCCCATATTTGGAATCATTACTGAAGAAACTGCCCTATACGTCGTCCCAACGCTTGAAAAGCTGGCCAAAGACGACTCAATAGGCGGGGTTCTCCTGTGGATAGAGAGCCCTGGCGGAGCCGTGGGGGCGGTAAGGGAGATATACAAAGAAGTCCTCGTCCTAAGGGCAAGAAAACCCGTTGTAGCCTACACCGGCGGAATAGCGGCGTCGGGAGGGTACTATATAGCCGTGGCCAGCGATGAAATCATAGCGGATCCCCTGGCGGAGGTTGGCAGCATAGGGGTCATATACGTCCACTACAATATGGAGAAGAACTACGCCCAGACAGGGATTAACGTTGAGGTCTTCAAAACCGGCCCCTACAAGGACATGGGCGGGGAGTGGAGAGGCCTAACACCCGAGGAAAAGGAACTGATATGGGACCAGATTCAGTCCTACTTCAGAAGCTTCCTGGACGTTGTGAGCCTCGGAAGGAACATGACGGAGGAAGAAGTTAAAAACTTCGCCAGCGGAAGAACGTGGTTTGCCATCAACGTCACGGGAAGCCTCGTCGATTCAACCGGAAACTTTCAGACAGCCGTTGAAAAACTCGAAAAGCTTATGGGAGTCAGAGGAGCAGAAATAAGAGTGTACGACTCACCCACGGGAAGCTACTCCCTCGGCCCCATCGGGAGTACCTCCCTTTACCTTGATCCCCGCTACCTAAAGCCCATACTTGGGTGATGGGTATGCTGTGCGAGGAAAAACTTGAGGTGTTCGAAAACGGCTTCGAGGACGGGAAGTTCAACCTCAGGGTGGAGTTCTACGGGAGGGACGCGAGGAAGGTTCTCCTGGCAATGATCAGGGAGCTCTACCTCCCGGAGTATGGTCCGGAATACGTCTATCCATTCGAGTGTGCCAAAGAGTTCTGGGGAATCCCGCTCGAACCCGGGGACATCACGGAGGACGAGTTTAAACCGAGTCCGGTCAAGTTCATAACACAGAGCATAGCGGACAGGCTGGAAAAAGCCTTGAATGACATCGGGGCGCCGGTGGAGATCAAACTTGATGAAGCTGAAGTCCACAGGCTCAAAACTGGCCTGCTTGCACTTGGGAAGAATTTTGTGCTCGACGAGAGCAGAAAAGTCCTGTTCGTCTTTAACAAGCCTTCGGCCAAGGGGCTGATACTAAAATACCTGGGGATGCTCGATGAGGACTGAAGCGGCTGTTTGGGCAGGTATTTCGATAGTGATCCTCTATCTTGTCTGGAAAGTAGTCCAGCCCCTCGTTTCGCCGATAGTAATAGCCCTGGCCCTGGTTTACGTTACCTATCCTCTCCACAGCAGAATGTCCGGAAAAATCGGGGAGAAAAAATCCGCCATGATCTTAACGGGACTTTTAGCTGTGCTGTCCTTTCTCTTCATTTTTGGCTTTGTCCTGTGGGTGTCAGACGTTAAAAAACAGCTCGTAAACTACCTGGGGATGTTTTTCAACTGGCTTCAGTCCGTGACCGTATCGTCCCCAACGGTGAACGAGGCCCTGACCGAAATAACGAAGGGCATTGAGGCCAGACTGGGGACTTACGTTGCCAGCTACACCTACTCAATTCCAAAGCTTTCTCTCGAGGTGTTCGTCCTCATATTTGTCTACTACGGCGGTCTAATAAACGCCCACGCTATAGCAGAGGGCATATACTCTCTTATTCCCCCTGAGAACGAAGGGTTCGTAATGCGCCTCATAGATGAGGCAAAAAACACCCTGGACACACTCCTTAAAAGCTGGCTCACCCTCAGCGTCATCAAAGGTTCCCTCACAGTTCTGGGCTTCTGGGGGTTTGGGATAGCTCCGGTGAGCGGTGCCATCGCCTTAGGAATCCTTGCCGTTCTCCTGGAGCTTCTCCCGTTCCTCGGCGGCTGGACGGTGTGGATTCCCGGGGCAATATACCTCGCCCACAGTTCCCAATGGGGAACGGCACTTCTCTTCGCAATATACTCTGCAACCTTCATCTCACCGCTCCCCGACTTCTTCCTGGCCCCAAGGATGACCCTCAGGAGGAGGGGGTTAAACGCCCTGATCTCCCTCCTCGGAATATTTGGTGGACTTTGGGCCTTCGGCCTCGTCGGGATAATCATAGGGCCAGTCTCCCTGGGCCTCCTCACTACGGTAATCGAGGAGTGGAAGAACGCTGTGAAGTGAAATCATGGCCGGAACCTCTTAATGAAGGCGGCCATCTTCACAGCATCGAGGGTCTCTCTCACGTCATGGGTTCTGATAATTTGAGCACCGTTGAAGACCGCTATTGCGGTAGCCGAGAGGCTCCCGGGCAACCTCTCGGCAGGATCCTTTCTCCCCGTTATCGCGCCGATGAATGACTTTCTTGAGAGACCTACGAGTACCGGCCTCCCGAGGATTTTGAGGGCGTTGAGGTTCGCCAGAACCTTTGAGTCCCACTCGTACCATTTTGGAACTTCCGGGCGGAGAAAGCCGATTGCCGGGTCTACTGCGATATCCCCGATCCCGTGCTCTCTCGCTATAACGAGGCTCTCCTGGAGAAAGTCGATGACCGTGTGAAGGGGATTGCTGAAGTCCCGCACCCTTCCGTGGGCGCAGAGGACAACAGGGGCCCCATGCTCAGCCGCGACATCCGCCATGCTGGGGTCTTCCTTCAGCCCGGTAACATCGTTTATTACGTCCGCTCCCGCTTTGAGGGCCTCTTCGGCGACCCTCGCGCTGGTGGTGTCGATGCTTATCGGGACGTCCAGGCTGTCGCGCACGGCCTTTACAGCCCAGACTGCTCTCCTTACTTCCTCTTCAACGGGGATCCGGGTCTCAAGGTAGGGGGCGGTGGACTTGGCGCCGATGTCGATGAAGGAGGCGCCTTCTTCGACCATCTTAACCGCCGTCTCCACGAGCTTCTTCTCGTCGTTTCTAACGCTACCCTTGTAGAAGCTCTCCGGCGAAACGTTGATAACGCCCATTATTCTTGGCTCGCTGAGGTCAACTCCAGCAAACTTCATACCACCACCGTGTGGTGCTGGCGTTGGTTATAAAAAGGTCTTTCGTTAAAGAAAGGCGGTGATCATCATGATAATCCGCACGCCGAAGAGGCTCCACCTCGGTTTAATAGACCCCTCCGGGGGGCTGGGGAGACGCTTTGGCGCCATCGGAGTCGCCCTTGAAGGCGGCTACGAGATAAAGGTCTCCCCTGGCGATGGGTTAAAGATAAACGCCTCCGGTAAGGACGAAGATACAATAAGGGAAGCCGTCGCCCGCATGAACCACTCTTTCGGAACGGGCACAGGCTACTCCATCGAGGTCGTGAAGGCCATTCCCAGGCATGTAGGCCTGGGCTCAACAACTCAGCTGAGCCTCGCGGTTGGAATGGCTATAGCGAAACTGAACGGCCTAAACATCAGTGTAGAAGAGCTGGCAAGGGCCCTCGGGAGGGGAAAGAACAGCGGCGCCGGGATCTACACCTTCAAGCTCGGAGGTCTGGTGGTGGACGGGGGCGTTAAAGACGACGTCCCCCCGCTCGTGGTCAGGCACGAGTTCCCGGAGAGCTGGGCGTTCCTCCTGATAATTCCAGACCTTAAACCCGGTTTCGATGAGAGGGAAGAGGAGCCCGTGATGAAGTCCGCTCAGGGGGATCCGGGAGTTGCGAGGGAGATAAGCCACATCCTGCTCCTCGGCCTTTTACCAGCCCTCGTAGAGAAAAACATAGAGGCCTTCGGGAGGCACCTCACGGAGATACAGAGGCTGGTCGGGAGGCACTTCGGGAGCCAGCAGGGGGGCGAGTTCAGGGAAGATCTAAAACCTATAATCGATTTTCTGGCAGAAAAAACCTACGGCTATGGCCAAAGCAGCTGGGGACCTACAGTCTACGGGCTAATCCCCCGGGAAGAGGGCGAGAGGCTCATTGGTGAGGCCGAGGACTACCTGAGGGAACACGGGCTGAGGGGAAGGGTCGAGCTCGGGGTTCCCAGGAACAGCGGGGCCGAGGTTGTGAACCAGAACGTCTTCCTCGAAAGGCTGATAAAGTCGGTCTCCTCGGGGTGATCCACTTGACCTTGGATAATTTCATCAAATTCACCCCTAAGGAGGAGGAAGCGAAGGTCTCCCGGCTAATCGAAACGCTCTCCGGGCTTGGGATAGAATGTGCTAAAACGATAGAGGAGCGCGTTGACCTCCAGTTCGATGCCCTGAAAAACCTCCGGGAGAACCTTGGGGATAATGAGCTCTTTTTGAAGCTCGTCGTGGCGAACTCGGTAGTGAGCTACCAGCTGAGCGGAAAGGGCGAAGACTGGTGGTGGGAGTTCTCGGCTTACTTCTCGGAGAATCCTTCCGGGGAAGGCATAGCCAGAGCTTATGCCCGTTTTCTTCCCAACTCCCGGACCAACAGGAGGCTCACCGCCGGGAAGGTGAAGAGGCTCCAGAAGCTCGAACCCTTCTTAGCTCAGCTAACCTTAGAAGACCTCCAGTACTACTACTTCAATGGAATGGAAAGGCTCAGGGATGACCTGGCCAAGGCCATGAACGCAGGGAGGGACGCCAAAACGATAGTTTTCGCCGTCAAGATGTTCGGATACGCTGGTAGGATCACCTTTGGTGAGTTCGTTCCCTACCCAATGTCCATTGAAATACCCGAAGACGTCAGAATAAAGGCCTACACAAAGCGGTTCACAAGCGGGCCCCCGGTAAACTTCTGGAATAAAATAGCGGAGAAAACCGGGATCCCTCCCCTCCACATAGACTCGATTCTCTGGCCAGTTTTAGGTGGGAAGAGGGAAGTTGTTGAGAGGCTGAAAAAGCACTGCGGAGAAAAGGCTGAGAAAGTACTAATGCTGAGGGATCTCTGAGGGCTACATCTTTTTGTGTTAGCCCTTCGTCTCTTTTAATTCACGGTGCTGATTTCAAACAACCACCTGTGGGGCAAAGATTTTTATACTACAGATAATAGTTCTGGATGAAATAACGGGAGGTGTGGACTTTGATGTGGGGTTTCAAGCTGGAGTTCAAACAGAGCCTCAGGAGCAAGAAATTCATAGCGACGATTGCCATAATGATGCTACTCTACGTCCCGTTTTTCTACATCCTGAAGCAGAACGAGGATCTCGCCAGCATGAGCACCAGCGAGTTCATGAATAGCCTTATACAGTTCCTCGGAGGAATGGCGACGTTCTTCGTAGCAATCCTGGCTCTCCTCATGGGCGCAACCGCGATAAACTCGGAGATAGAGAAAGGAACACTGAGGGTGGCCGTGAGCAAGCCCCTCTCAAGGGTGGGCTACATCGGCGGAAAGATGCTGGCCCAGATAACGGTGATCTTCGTCGCCCTCTTGCTCTCGGCACTCGTGGCCGTCCTGGGCTTCCTGGCGATAGGGGCACCCATGGACTCAACGATAGTCAGGGAAGTCATCCTCCTGAACCTCCTGCTCGTGGTTGGGCTCAGCCAGCTCCTGCTCCTGGGATACCTCATCTCGACGGTTGTAAAGTCATCTACGAACGCACTCGGCCTGGCGCTGGCCCTCTTCTTCGTCATGGCCCTCATAGTTCCTGCGATAGTGGGATACATGGCCTTTACGGCCTCTGAGGAGCCTGGAAAGAGCTATGAAAGCGTTTACAGGGACTACGCTACCAAGTACCTCTTCTTCGAACCGACGACCCAGCTGAAGCTGACTCTCTCTGACGTTGAGGATCACGAGTGCTATCTTACAGCCAAGAAGTACGATCCCCAAACGGGGGAAACGACGGTTATCAACAGGACAAAGACCGACAGCTGTAGCTATGTGTTACCCGGAGACACACTTTACGAGTGTAGCTGTAACTCGACCTACGTTGGGGTAACCCACTCTGTGAGCAAGAACATGAAAAACTTCCTGATAATGGTCGGGCTGGCCGTCTTCTACACGGGTGCAGCCATACTGCGCTTCCTCCGCATGGACCTGAGGTGATGGAAATGATCGAAATTGAGAACCTCGTGAAGAGGTACGGGGACGTAATGGCACTTGACGGGCTCACGCTCACCGTGAAGAAGGGGCAGATCTACGGCTTCTTAGGGCCCAACGGCGCCGGTAAGAGTACAGCCATACTCAGCACCCTCGGCCTCATCTACCCCCAGAAGGGGAGGATAAGGCTCTTTGAGGAGGAGGTGTTCAGGGACGGAAAGTACAACGAGAAACAGCTCATCAAGGCAAAGGCGAGGATAGGCTACATGCCCGAGAACGCCACCCTCTGGGAATTCCTTACACCCATGCAGACCCTGGACATAATCGGGGAGTCCTTCGGGCTTTCAAGGGAAGAGAGGGCAAAGCGCGCCAGGGAACTCTTAGAGCTCGTCGACCTCTGGGAAGCGAGGGACAAGAAAGTCGGAAAGTTCTCCAAGGGAATGAAGCAGAGGCTCCTCCTGGCTCAGGCCCTCATAAACGACCCCGACCTTCTCATACTCGACGAGCCGATGACGGGCCTTGACCCAACGGGGATAGCAGAGTTCAAGAACATAATACTGCGGCAGAAGAAGGAAGGAAAGACGGTTTTCTTCTCCAGCCACATATTGGCCCACGTCGAAGAGGTCTGCGATACGGTTGGGGTCATTGTCAGGGGAAAACTCCGCGCCGAGGACAGCATAGACAACATAAAGATGAGCTTCCTGAAGAAGGTCGGTTACCTCATCCTCCTCGAGACGGACAAGCCGGTGAGCTTTGACGGGACTGACTGGAAGATTGAGAAGGTCAGCGAGACAAAGTACAAAATAACGGCTCCAAGTGACATAAGGCCCGAGATAAACGAAATAGTCTGGAACCAGGGGGCAAAGATACTCCAGCTGATGGTCCGCGTTCCGAGCCTCGAAGAGGTCTTCTTAGAGCTTGTGGAAAAAAATAAAGGCTAAACCTTCGCCCTCTCGAACTCTTCCTTTCTTTTTAGGGGCTTTGTCGCGTCTATCCCCCACTTCGCGGTCAAACCGTCCTCAGCCGAGGGGTCAAGGGTGCTACCGCGGGCGTTGGACACTACGACCAGATCTTTATCCGGCTGGAAGCGAGTCGCTATCGCCCACTCCACCTCTCTATCGTCGTAGATGTTGATGTCCTCATCAACCACGACGACGTGCTTCAAACTGGGGTGGCCGGTAAACGCGGCCAAAATAGCGTTCTTTCCATCACCGTCGTGCTGTTTTGTTATCGAAACTACCGCGTGGAACCACATGGCACCGCCCTCGGTTAGCCTTACGCCGTGAACCTTTGGAACGACGCGCTTGACGCTCGCGTATATCTGCGGCTCCTTCGGAAGACCCATGAGCATGTAGTGCTCGTAGCCACCCGAGAGGAGGGCGTGGAATATCGGCTCATCAACGTGGTACATCCTTTCAAAGACCACCAGCGGCTGCTTCCTGACGTCGTCATAGGTTCCGGTTATGTCCACGAAGGGCCCTTCATCAACCAGCTCGGGCGTTATTTTTGCCTCGAACACGAACTCCGTCTCAACGGGAACGGGGATGCCTCCAACGTTGACCACATCAACGGGCTTTCCAAAGGCCTTCTCGCTCATCCTGCTTGCTATTTCGAGCTCGCTGATGTCGTAAGCTGTGCTCGTTGCCCCGGCCAGGAGCAGGTGAACCGGGTTCCCGACCACTATTCTAACGTCGAGCTCCTCCCCGTGGTCTGCCCTGTCCTTCCACATGGAGTAGAGGTGCCTCGGGACGAGCCTTATCGCGGCCGTTTTATCGTCGCGCACCATCATCCTATGGAATGAGACGTTAACGAAGCCCCTCTCATCCCTGGCTATAACCATGGCTGAGGTGAAGTACTGGCCGCCGTCCCTGGGGTAGTACTTTGGAACCGGTAGCTCCCTTAGCGAGAAGTCTGTGGTGGAGTTCTCCATGAAGGGGGCCCTCTCGACTGTTCTGCAGGGGGACGGGTTCTCCATGGCATCGGCCATGAAGTGGAGCATTTCCTCCTTTTTGATCCCCAGGTAGCGGGCTATCCTCTCCCTGGTGCTCCAGAGGTTTCCAACGACCCTCCAGCCCTCAACGTCTTCGAATAGAACCGGCCTGTCCCTGTACTTGAGGAGGTACCTGGTTATCTCAAGCTCCTTGCTAACGGGTTCCTTGACCACAACGAGCTCATCTTCAAACAGCTTCAGTATCCCCTCGAGCATCCTACCACCTGCCCAGATTTCCAAAAAGCCTATAAATTGTTTTCTCAAAATCTCCAGTTTGATAAACATGCCCGCGGTCACGCTCAAGATTCCAGATGGCTCAACGAAGGTGTACGTTCAGAAGGGGGAGCCCAGGGTATATTTCCAGATATACAACCTGCTCACCTACAAGAGAGATTTTGGGAAGTGGGAGAAGCCGGAGAGCCTCTACGATCCATACACCAACAGCTTTCCGGTCGGCCTGTTGCCCAGGGTGAGGGGTTTCCTGAAGGAAAAAGGATACGGCGTTCGCGTCAGGGACGAGCGGGAGATAAGGGGGGAAACTCTTAACTCCAGCTGGAATGAAAAATACGTCCTCAGAAAATACCAGGAAAGGGCCGTGAGGAAGGCCGTTAGGGAGAGGATGGGAGTTCTGGCCCTTCCGGTGGGGAGTGGTAAGACCGTGGTTGGGCTGGCAATAATACACCGTCTTAACCTGTCGGCCCTCATCGTTGTCCACACCAAAGAACTCCTTTACCAGTGGGCCGAAAAGGTGAATGACGTCCTCGGGATTGAGGCTGGCATTGTTGGGGATAACAACTGGAAAGAGGGAAAAATCACGGTGGCGATGATCCAGACCCTGCTCTCCAGGGGCCCGGAAAATCTCCAGAAAGATTATGGCGCAGTCCTATTCGACGAGTGCCACAGGACTTCTGCAGCTGAAAAATTCTACGAGCTCGGGCTTAAGCTGCCCCAGGTTTACCGCTTTGGTCTTTCGGCAACTCCCTGGAGACGTGTTAGGGGCGAGGAGATAAAGATAGAGGCCGTTGCCGGACCGACAATCTGCGAAGTTAAGGCCGAGGATCTAATCAGGGAGGGCTTTCTCGCAAAGCCCCGCTTCGAGGTGATAAGATACGAGTCCTCAATGCCATCTTTCAGCGAGGGGTATAAGGAGCTTTACGAGGACATGGTAATGAACAACCCCGCCAGAAACGAGGCGATAGTTAAGAAAGCTCTCGAGCTGGTGAAGAAGGGCCACAGGGTTTTAATAGACGTTAAAAGGCTCGAACACGGGAAAATACTCAAGGAAATGCTGGAAAAAGAGGGGGTACCGGCGGAGTTTCTAAGTTCGCAGAGCCCCAACCGGTGGGAAATCCTGGAGGCTTTTAAAGAGGGCAAGATCCCGGTTCTGGCCTCGACACTCCTGAAGGAGGGCGTTGATATACCGGAGATATCCGCCATAATCCTCGCCGGCGGTGGTAAAAGTGACATCATGACTATACAAACAATAGGAAGGGCGCTGAGGCCAAAGAAGGGCATGAAGGCTGTTATAGTTGATGTAGAGGACGATGACCCCCTTCTCTTCACGCACTTCATAGAGAGGCAGAAGGCCCTCAAGCAATACTATGGGGAATATTACGACAAAGAGTTAGAACGCGTTTACAGGGAAATAAGCCAGTCGCCGAAGAGGGCCGCTCGGACAAGGGCGGAGGAGTAACGGGAAAAAATCTCATTTCTGGCCTTTTTTAGGCCCTCTTCATCGGTCTCAAAGGTTATGCCCTCGTACTCAATTCTCCACAGAACGAGGTTCTCCGGGGGGGCCGGAGGGATTTTTTTATCAACTTCACCGGAGAGCATTCTTTCAACGTCCTCTCTCGAAAGAAGCCCAAGGCCGCAGTAAGAGATGGCGTTGACGATCCTCCTGACCATCTCCCAGAGGAAAGACTTGCCCGAAACTTCAACGATGTAATAACCCTGCCTCGGGATCACTTCAATTGACCTCACTTCTCTCACGGGATCCCGCCCCGGTTCAGGTCGGGCAAAGGCCGAAAAGTCGTGGGTTCCAATGAATGATCTAGCACATTTGACCATTTCCTCAAAGTCATGGCCCATATCGATCAGGTAGTACCTGTAAGTTTTTTCCTTGGCCCAGAACCGGGGGTGGAACTCGGCTGGAACTTCAGAAAACCCGACGACCCAGACGTCTTTTAGGTGATGGTTGAGAACCCTGGGGGTTGCCAGATGGGCCTTTTCCGGAACCGGGACAAAGGAAACAACGTTGAAAAATGCCGAAACTCCACTATCGGTTCTTGAGGCCCCTTTGAACTCAGAAGTAACGGGATCACGAATTATTCCGAGCTTTTGAAGAACGCGAATGACCTCCTCCTCGACAGTTCTAACCTCCGGCTGTCTTTGAAACCCGTAAAAAGCGGTGCCATCGTAGGCTATCCTGAGGGCCAGCTTTCCCATAGTCCCACCCAGAAGCTGGTGGGGCCGCCGGGATTTGAACCCGGGTCACGGGCTCCCAAAGCCCGCAGGATGGGCCAAGCTACCCCACGGCCCCGCGCCCGCGTTTAGGGACTGTGTAAAGCTTATAAACTTTGCGGGGATTCTGCTACGTTGTCGGGAGGGTTCAAAATGGACAGCGACGGATCAAACAAGCCGAAAGTTTCAATAATAATCCCAACCTATAACGAAAGGGAAAATCTTGAGGAACTCTTCGAGCGTATTTCAAACACCATGGAGAAAGCAGGCTATGATTACGAAATCATAATCGTCGATGACGATTCACCGGATAGAACATGGGAACACGCCGAAGAGCTCGGCAGAACACGGGGTTATCCTGTTAAGGTGGTCAGGAGGACGGATGAGAAGGGCCTGTCCTCTGCCGTCATCAGGGGCTTTAAAGAGGCAGAAGGAGACGTTTTCGTGGTGATGGACGCCGACCTTCAGCATCCCCCGGAGAAGATCCCCGAACTGGTGAGGGAAATTGAGAAAGGCGCCGACATAGCGATAGCGAGCCGCTATGTTCCTGGGGGGGCTGTTGAGAACTGGTACTGGTACAGAAAGCTCATATCCAGGGGAGCCATAATGATAGGCCGCGTTGCCCTCCCCAAGATAAGGCACGTCAAGGACCCGGTAAGCGGCTTCTTTGCCCTACGGAGAGAGGTCGTGGAAGGGGCCGAGCTAAACCCGGTAGGCTTCAAAATCCTGATGGAGATCCTCATAAAGGGGCGCTACAGCAGGGTCGTCGAAGTCCCCTTCACATTCGGCCTTAGAAAAGCCGGCGAGAGCAAGCTGAGCGGAAAAACCATAATAAACTACCTCAAGCACGTTTACAGGCTCATGAAGTGGGAAGGCGAGATAGACAGGATTGTGAAGTTCAGCATTGTAGGAACCGTGGGTATTGCCGTCAACGAGGGCTTTCTGTGGGTCTTCGTCTCCGGGCTGGGGATGAACGAGTATGTTGCCAATATCCCAGCCACGGAGCTCGCAATCCTCAACAACTTCTTCCTCAACGACCTCTGGACATTCAGGGACTTGAGAACCGCCCCCCTCTGGAAGAGGCTCTTTACCTTTCACATTGCATCACTGATGGGTGCGGTAGTTCAATGGCTCATTTACGCCCCGCTCGTTTACCTCCGCATAAACTATCTCGTGGCAAATCTTATTGGCATAGGTGCGTCCTTTATCGTCCGCTTTCTCTTCAGCAGAAGCGTTACGTGGGGATGATAAGGGAGAAGAACCTAGGCGTCGTCTTCTTTGGGACGACCATCCTTCAAAGATAGCGGGGCAGTCCCTTCAGGTTTTCTTACCACCCCACCGGTAACCTCCAAAATCCTATTGCTGACTTCAACCAGCCTCGGGTCGTGGGATGTCACTATCATGGGGACACTGCCTTTGAATGTGGAAAGGAGGTCTATGACCACCTTGGAGTTCTCGGCATCAAGCATCGACGTCGGCTCGTCAAGGAGGAGGAGCTCGGGTTCATCCGATAAAACCATCAGAAGCTCAGCTCTTTTGAGCTCCCCTCCGCTGAGCTGGTTGGGATGCTTGTTGAGCACGGCTTCAACGTTTAACTCCCTCGCGAGCTCCCTGACCCTGTTCTCGTCTACCTTCCTGCCCCTTCCCTTTGCGTAGAATATTATGTTCTCCCACACCGTGAGTTCGGGTATCATCTTCCCCTCCTGGGTCAGATAACCTATCCGCCTTCTGATTTCGAGTCCTGTCTTCCCGTCCCGCGGCTCCATTCCGAAAACTCTAACAGTTCCGTGCATGGGTTGAACGAGGCCGAGGATAACCCTGAGAAGCGTGGTTTTGCCGCTTCCAGATGGGCCCACTACAAGGATCGTCTCCCCCTCCCCGAGGGAGAAAGTTATTCCCCTTAAAGCCAAAACGCTTCCCGTGTAGGTTTCGTACTTCACAAAGACATCCTCAAACTCGACGACACCCACTTTGATCACCCCCATATGAGCACGTGAGGTGGTTTAAAGAGGAATTTAAGGGTGAGCTTTCCACTTTCAACCAGGAGTTTTCCTGAAGTGTACGTGAGGCCGATGTATGCATCGAGGAAAACCGCCAGGAACAGTGCTACCGCTATAGACATAACCGTTACCAGGCCGATTTTTAAAAACAGGAACTTGAGAAAGCTTCTCCGGACAGCAGTTAAGTCGCCTCCCCTGAGGGCCGAGTATCCCCTTACGGACTGGTATTTCCTCAAAGCGACGATGAAAATCAGGGAGATTGCGAGTAATCCCATGACACCAAAGCCCCGGCTTAACTTGTCCAGGTAGGCAGCCAAAAGACCGAGTGAGGTTACGTCACTGTACCCAACTACGGCACTGTAGTCATTATTCTTGAGGATGGCGTTAACTACCCTGTCGATGGATACAATCTTAGGAAGTAGGTACAGGCCCAAGGAATAAACCGAGAAAGTTAGAACGTACGAATATCCCTCCAGAGCCCTCAGGTAGTACCTCACGTCGAAAATCCGTTCCAAAAGCCGTATCAGATTGCCGCATGCCCTGTGAAAGAGGTAGCCTACGAAAATCCCCAGGATTGGGATTAAGGCCATGAGGAGGGAGAAAAGCAACATTAAAGCCTCGTATCCCCTGCTGAGGAGAACCAGTCCGTTCACCCTCATGTAACCGAGTATAAGAAAGGCCGCAAGGAATGCAGCTAAAGAAAGCATGGAGCCCCTGCCCAATCTCCAGGTGTCTCCCTTTCTGCCTACCAGCATGGCCAGATAGACGAGCCCGACAACGCCAACGAATGTGATAGGGGATAAGGAGTAGTCTGAAAGTACGATGAGAAAAGTGTAGGCAGCGGTTGAGGCCAATCCGGCCATCAGGAAAATAAAGAACTCCTGAAAAACTTTCACGTTCCTCTGTATCCCTCTAAGCTCAAGAACCTCAAGGTCATTGCGCAGGTCTCTGAACACCGTAGAGGAGGAGTACAAAACTAAGAGGAAGAGGGGGAGGTAGATAACAACAAGAAGCCCTGCGTACTTCCCAAAGAACCTTACAGTTTGCGTTCCTGCGTCCTTTACCAGGTCAACTATGTCGGCCTGGCTTAGGGAGACGCCAAACGAAACCAATCTAATGCCCTGGTTCCGGTTGATTACCCTTATCAGGTATTCCTCGTCACGTTTTGGGTCGATCCAGGTTCCGTTGAAGTACACCAAATGGGAACCGTTGATGCTGTTCATGATGTAAAATTTAACCCCCTCGTTTCCGTATTTCATAGTATAGAAATTGGTGACACCTGCAACCATACTCCGGGGCAGTTTTGAGGTTACGAAGCTCTCGATTACGTAGGGGTCTCTGACGGGGTTTTTGATATTGAGTGCCACGTACAGGTTCACCTTAAGCCCGGACGAGTCCAAGAGATCACGGTTTAACCATCTGAAGTATTCGGCAAGCGTTTTATTTGTAAGAGGTGCCGCGACTTGAACGTACTCAACGTTGGATAAGTGGTCGAGGGGGTATTCCATAAAAACCCCATATGCTTTAACAAGGGAGGCGTTCTCACTAAAGAAATATGCTGAGACAGCCTCTGGAGTTAAATCCTCTGACAGGTTGTAGCTCAGGAGGATAAAGTTATTTCCCGGCGGGTCAAATCTGAATCCAAACTCTTCAACGTCCCCGATATCCCTGAAGAAATATGCCTGGAAGTACACAGTATGGCCTTTAATCTGGAGGGGTTTTATGTAAGCAACGGGAAGGGCCACGAGAAAACCGGTGCTCAGGTTCTCCTTTGTGAGTTCTTTTTCGAGTGCTTCCATAACATTCACGGCCTCAAAATGCACAGCGGAGGGAGTGAGGTTCCTCTCAAAATCAAAGCCCAATGAGTAAACGGCCTGCGGGCGGTAGTGGGTAAACGCGTACTCCACGTTCTCATCAACGAGTTGACCCACTTGCCCCACGATGCCGAAGATCATGAGGGAGACCGTAAAGGACATCAATATGAGAAGGAAGAAGCTCATCCTCCTGACCATGATTTTGATCAAGTGCTCCAGCATTTACATCCCATCCTTCAGGTGGTACGCTGTTATGATACCTGCCACGTAGAAAACGGAGTGCTGAACCAGGAGCCTCCACGTTATAACCGTCTCAACGCCGCTTAAGACTCCAACCGAAAGCAGTCTAAGGAGTGTGAATATAAAGGCCAAACCAGCCATGCTCTTCCTGTTGAAGCTATTTATGATACCAAAGATGTAAAGACCCAAAACCAGAATTTCAAGGGCTTTAAGACCCCAGTACACTGGGGACAGGACGTTCAAAATAAGCTTCCTCTGGGCCGGTCCCATAAGGTAAAAGCCTATGAGGGATATTAAGTCCCCTATTAAAACCAGGAGAAAGAAGACCAGGAACAGTAGCTTTATCCATCTGTCCATCGCTATCACCCAATGAACTGCTCGGGCTTTACGAGCTGATACCAGGCCCAGAAAACCCTGAGGTAGTGGTCATCAACAGCGGCCTTGTTCTGTGACAAAACGTATTCCTCACGCCATAACTCGGAAAGATAGACTATAGATGGCCTAAACAGCGCCTTAGCGTACGGGTTCTCGTCCAGTTCTCCGAGGAGCGTCTTCAGCAGGTTGTAGCTTTTTTCTGGGTCGTAACCGTTCAGGAATGAATCCAAAAGAGTGCTGTTTTGGGACAATATGTAAACAAAATGCTGGAGTGCGAAGCGGGTTTCCACGGGCCATTCACCGCTAAAGGGTATCCCATAAGTCCTGCTTACCTCCCTCTCAAGGTGCGAGCTGAGGTTTGAAAGCTTTTCATAGGAGAAGGAGGGCTCACCGTAAACCTCCACTGCCCTCTTCTTAAAAGAATCAAAGTTCGTTAACCTACCCTCGAGTATGCATATCTCACCCAAGTCCCGCCGCAACTGCTCCTCCCCCTCTGAGGAGAGGGAGGAAATACCAAATCCAAGGTCCCCCAGGAGAAGAACCCCCACTACGCTTCTCTCTGAGACCTCACGCTTTGAGAGGTTTTTATACATGGAGACGAGGTTATTAACCTTTTCCTTTAAGAGGGTGGCATTCTTAGTTAAGGTGCAGTTGTATGTCTCCTGATTCAACCCGTCCCAGAGGTACTCCCCGTAGAGGGCACTTTCCATCAAGTAATAGGTTGAGTAATTTCTGATTATATCGCCAAACAGCTCTGCGTATTTGGAAGGACTGGGGGATTGGTAAAAGTCGGGAGGTGATTGGCTAACCTGGTGATCCGGTTCAGGTTTAATCACGTTGAAGGCTATGTAACCTACAGCTAAAGCTAAAAGGAAGAGGATAAAGAGGGAAGCACCTTTCTTTGCATCCACCATGACCCCTCCTTATGGTACTAGCTCAACAATGGTACTAGCTCAACCCTAACATTTACTATTGGGAGCATTATTGCATTGTCTGTTGTAACGGGTACGTACACTGGAGTGTCCATACCGGGGCTATAATAAATGTAGCCCGCTTCCACTGTATACTTAGCATCAAAGTTTATCCAATCACTGTAGCCAGTGTCGTGGGAGTTTGCCCAGTTCAGAGCTCCAGTTAAAGTTAGCTGATCCTTAATAATCCCGTATTTTGCATCATAATACTCATTCCAGAGTATTTTTCCCGTTCTTAGATTCACTGTTAATTTGTTGGTACCAAGTCCACTGATAACATCTGAGTTAGGGCCTATTACGTCAAAGATCCAAGAACCTCCGATGGGAGAACCGGCTAATGATAAAACGGCATCGAATGCAGCTTTGAGCATACTGTCAAGGGCATCGTATGGTACGTTAGAACCACTTAAGTATCTGTATGCAACTGCGTAGGAGATAAACCACTGTGGATCTGCACTTCCGGAATAGTAATCTTCATAAGTCTTCACCTGAACCTCTCCCCAGTAATAGGTGCAGAAAATCCACCAACAGGATTGCCAAGAGTCTCCGTCCTCTTTCTTAAATGATGAAACCCTCCAAGTGTACGGGTTCCATGGTGCGGTCTTCTGTACCTTGAAAACGATATCTCCAAAGTATCCCTCTGCATCTGGAGAACCCTGAACGGCATAGAACTTTCCGAGGGTATGGCCATTGTATGTATAGGTGTTCCAGTATCTGTCCTGCATTACCCAGTTTTCTCCACTTGCACTCACTGTCTCTATCATTCCAGAGAGGAGGAACAAAGTCACGAATAGGGTTTCTAACTTTCGCATCTACATTCCCCCTACTCGTTGCCCCAGTATACGGGGCAAAATTATTTAGACTTCCTAGTTTAAATAGTTTTTTGTACACGAGATTGTCAACTGGTTGAAACCTCTTTCAGTTTGGATGATTGAATGGAAGAGATTACCCTCTTTGCTTAAGAATAACCCGTTTATGCAAAAAATGGACAAGATAGGAGAGAGCTTGAAGACTTCATAAGGATAGAACGCCCGGGAAGAGGGCAAGGAAGAGCTCGGGCTTTGAGGTAAATTCTTGGTTCTAAAACTTCTCCTCACATTCGCAGGGGTTCTTCCCGCAGTAGGGGCAGACTCCCGGGTACTTCTTCTTCGCCGCCTCCTCCAGGTTTATCCCAAGGAGATTCGCCAGGCTGGCAAGCCAGGCTAAGACGTCTGCAAATTCCTCCTCCATGGCTTCTCTATCGCGCTTCCTTATCGCCTCGCTCAGTTCCCCGACCTCCTCAACGAACCAGAGGAAGGTCTTCTCAACACCCCGCCTGGAGTCCTTGTGGAGGTAAATCTCTTTGATCATTTTCTGGAACTCCTTTATTTCCACCCTCCTCACCGGCCTAAGAGAGGATCGCCGAGTATAAAAACCCATTCCCAAAAGCCAATAAAGGCCGGAGGAGGAAACATGGGGGTGATCAAAATGTCCATCACCACGAAAACCGGGGACAGGGGCTTGACCGGCCTTTTCACCGGCGACCGCGTCGTGAAGTACTCGCCGATAATGGAAGCCAACGGGACGATAGACGAGCTCGACAGCTTTTTAGGGGAGGCCAAGCACTATCTGCCAGGGGAGATGGCAGAGATACTGGAGAGGATACAGGTTCAGCTCTATGACATTATGGCGGAGCTCGCCAGCAAGGGGAAGTACGCGAAGGTCGGGGAGGAAGAAGTCAGGTGGCTCGAAGGGCTTATCGATAAGTACGAAGGGGAGGTTCAGCTGAAGGGGTTCGTTCTGCCTGGCTCAACGATGGCGAGCGCAAAGCTTGACGTGTGCAGGACCATAGCGCGGAGGGCCGAGAGAAAAGTTGCAAAGCTCCTCCTCGACTACGGCCTCGGAAGCAACGCCCTCGTTTACCTCAACAGGCTCAGCGACCTGCTCTTCATAATGGCTAGAGTAATAGAGAAGAGGGAGGGAAAGCTGAAAGAGGTCAGGTGACCTTTTAATCCCGCGCTTCAGGCAATCCCCTGCTCTAATCCGATTGCCTCAGCCTCTATGTGCCCCTCAAGGAGGCCGCCGTAGCAGAAGTAGTAGTAGGCGGTAACAGCAATCCCAGGAATCCAGAAACGGCAAAAAGAGCCCATGTCGGGACGTAGTCAAGGGCAGAGCCGACGAGTGCCATGCTTAGCGGGATCGTCATGCCCATTGTGAGGTCGAAGACGGAGAAAATCCTCCCTCTCAGCTCGCTGGGTATTGCCCTCTGGAGCTTTGTAACTATCGGGACGTTCACCAGGGCGTTGAAGAAGCCGTCGACGGCGTTGAGGCCCATGAAGATGACGAAGAGTGTGAAGGCACTCATGCTGAGGAGGGGCGATATGAGGATGGCCAACATGAGGACGGTGCCTAACTGCACAAAAAGCGCGCGGAAGAGCATGCTCTCAGCCCTACTGCCGAGTCTCGCCATTATCGCGACGTTCCCCAGGAGCATGCCCGCCATGAACGCCGTCTGGAGGAAGCCGAACCACTGGCTCGAAAAGGCCAGCTCCACCCTGTAAACGTAGGGGAGGGCCACGGCGAAAACCGGGTTGAAGAGGAAGTTTATGAAGAGGGCGTAGCTGAGTATAACGGCCAGGTATTTGCTCGAGCGGAGGAAGGCGATGCCCTCTTTTATGTCGCCGATAACCTCTCCGGGGGACTCTATTTTCCTGGAAGTCCACTCGTAGTGGATGAGAACCTCGAACAGGCCCGAGCCAAAGAAGCTGACCGCGTTTATGAGTATCGCGAGCTTTACTCCGCCAAAGGCGTAGATGATTCCACCGAGGGCAGGGCCGACTATCCTCGCTATCACATCAAAGCTCTGGAGGAGTGAGTTCGCGATGGTGAGCTCTTCTTCCTTCACGAGGTCAGGGTACATGGCTTCTGTAGCCGCGCCAAAGAAAGTCCCCATGATGCTCGTGGCAACCTGGACGACGAGGAGCTCACCGATGCTGAGCAGGTCAAAGGCAATGACCGCGAAGAGGAGAACTCCCCTGGCTATGTCCAGCCACACCATGAGGTTCTTCCTGTTGTAGCGGTCGCCTATTACACCCGCTATCGGCGAGAGCAGTGCCCTTGGCAGTATCTCGGCTATGATGAAAAGGCTCATTATGGAGCCGCTCTTTGTCTGGTCGAGCACGTAGAGGGGCAAAGCAACGTCCTGCACCGCCCAGCCGAGCTGTGACACAAAGCGGCCCACCTCGAAGAGCCAGAAGTTTCTGTTGAGGCCCATGTTCTCCCCCGCGTTTATGCGGTTAGCTAATTCAATAATCACATAATTATGCAAAAATTGAAAAACTCAGACAAGTTCTACCCTCACGCTCCCATTGACAGTACTGACTCTGACCTCATAGTTACCGGTTCCGATAACGGGGTTCTCCGGGTCGATGCCGGCGAAGTGAACTCCGCCGTTTACAGCCTTTGCCGCTATTCTCGCATCGCAGAAGTCTGTAAGGCGGAGTGTTACGCCCCCGTTGACGGTGCTGACCTCGACCTCACCCTCAAGGTCGTCCAGCGTTATCTCAACCTTCCCGTTGACGGTTGAGGCTTTGAGGGGGCCTGCGACCTTCAGGTGGGCCCTTATCCTGCCGTTCACGCTGGAGAGCTTCTCCGCCCCGCAGTTCTCAAGGCTGACCCGTCCGTTAACCGTCGTTACTTCCCCAAAGCGCACGCCTTTGGCTATAATCTCGCCGTTCACGTTCTTGGCGCTTACAATAGCAACGTTGGGCACCTTCAGGTTTATCTCTGCCCATCCCTCCGGGGATTTGGAGAATACCCCGAGAACCTTCCTGGCTTTGGGCTTTTCCTCGATGATTAGCCTCTCCCCGCTCTGCTCGATCTCCACTTCAACCTCGCCGTGCCTGGTATAGCCAACTTCCACTTCTCCGCCCAGCCCTCGATGCTCAGCCTTTCGTTCACGGCCTTTATCTCGATTTCCTTCACGTTTTCAAAGATCATCTCCATCACCCGAGGTATGCCATCAGCTGCTCAATCAGCTCCTTAACGCGCGCGTTGAGAGCAGCCCTGTCCACGCCGAAGCCCTCGATTAGTTCGGCGCTCTGCTCCTCAACTATCTCCTTCGCCCGCTCCATGACCCTCTGGCAGGCCTCCTGGCTCTCTATCGTGTAGCTCTTGCCGCCGACCCTTATCTTGACCTTCCCGTCCGAGGCTGTGATAACCGTGTCCTCTATCCTGAGCTTTGCCCCCTTCTTCCCAACCGTTATCGAGAGCTCACCCGCTTTTAGGGAGACGTAGTCACCCGAAAGCCTCAGCGCCTCTTCCCCGCTCCTGTAAGTGACCGACTCCCCAACCACCTCGATGCTGTATTCTTCCGTCTCTATAGCAAGCCTGTCGCCGGCCTTGGTGAGCTGGAAGCCGTTTCCAAGCTCTCTTATCGTCACCATGTCCTCGGGAGGGCTCACAGGTTTGCCCTCGTGAACACTTACCGGGCCGACCTTCACCCTCTCGCCGTGGGGTGTCTCAACGACCTCGATGAAGGGCAGCTTGACGTACTGGAAGCCGTCCCCCTCGTAGACCTTGATAACGCCGAGGTCTACAATCTTTGCGCGTTCCTTGCCCCTGTAGAGCCTGTCGGGGTCGAGCATGGCCTGAACCCTCTCGACGAAGGCATGGTCTGCCTCCTCCTTTGCACCGCCGAGCTTCCTTGATGTCCAGACTACAACAGGGGGAGAGAGAAGCTTCCTGACCTTGCCCAGCGGTGTCCCGGCTTCAACCTCGACTTCTCTGTCAATCACCCAGCCGACTGTCTTTCTTCCAGCCCTGACGGGGTAGGCCTTCCCGCTCCCGCTCAGCCTGACGTCTCCAAAGTCGGCCCCGCTGAATGAATAGGCTTTCTTTTCAACGGTGAACCACTTCGAGCTAGAGCTCCTGAACGGGGTGCTCCCCACGAGAAGGCCAGCTATTGAGAGCACGATGAAATAAGCAAAGGCAGTCCCCGCAGTGAGGAAAGCTTTCTCACCGCTCAGGCTCTCCGGCAGTCCTATCCACCTGCTCCCGACGAAGAGCAGGACCGAGACCCAGAGGAAAGCCTTGGCTAAGGCGAAGATAACTCCAGACAAGCTAACTCCGAGCCACTTCCCGACACTTAGAAGTTCGCAGGCGAAGATAAGGCCTATTATGGCCCAGACTATGTACTCCAGATAGGCCTCAAGCCTGAGAGGCCCCCTGAATATCCAGAAGAGTATCAGGAGGGCAGTCACCTTTTTCAGGAAATCGGCCACCCTAAACCTCAGACCTTCCTCGGGATAACCATAAACCCACGGGTTGCTCATTCTTCCACCTCCTCAAGGGCAGTGATTATCTCAAGCAGGCGCAAAAACAAACGCCCGTTGGGCGAGATCTCGTACCCTTTACCCCTTTTCACCATCCCTGTCTTCGTGAGGAGCTTCAGGTGGTGGGAAACCGTCGGGCTTTCGACGCCGAGGGCTTCCTTTATCTCCTTGAAGCCCATTGGATTTTCGGAGAGCATCTTGAGTATCCTTATCCTGTCATGGTTTGCGAGGGCCTTGAGGGTCTTTGCGGCTTTCTCCTCGTCGAGTTCCGGGAGCTTTCCCCCCTCAAGCTTCCTCCGCAGGCGGGCCTTTATGGAGAGCATGACCTCGTCTACTGGATCTATGTTCTCCTCGAGCACCTCCAGCCTCTTCTTCAGCTCCTCGAGCTGAGCTTTGAGGTCCTCCATGCTACCACCAGGTACAGATTTTTATAGTACATTTTTCTGTACTAAACTTGGGCTGTGGGTATATATAAGTTTATCGGCTTGGCATCAGGGGGCTCACAGGGAAAAACCTCTAACCACTCCGATGCATTGGCTGACTGAACCCACTCGACACCCTTTTAAACGGTGAGACCGTTGGTTAAACCATGAACATCGTCGAGATGCTCGCCCTCATAGCGCTCGGCTACATTCTAAGGCTCACCCTAAAGGACGAAAGGCCCTTCAACTGGCTGCGCTTTATCACCAATGACATTCTTTTGGCTTTCTTCGTCTTTGGCAACGTGGCGAGCAAGGATCTGGCTTACCTGCTCAGCATAAAGACCGTTTTCCTCTACGTCTTCATCATAATCGCCATAAGCCTGGGCTTCTCCTACCTCTACGGGAGGTTTGTCCTCAAAAACAACCCCTGGGCCGGGGCTTTAATGGTTCTCTCGGTTTACCCGAACACCGCGGCGCTTGGCTTTCCCATAGCGGGCCTCTTCTTGAGCGACATAACGCCTGCTATCCTCTACTCAACCACGAACTCGATGATCGTAATCCCCATAGTGACGTTCATAGCGGCCCACTACTCGAGCGGCGGCGCGAGCGTTAGGGAGAGCTTTCTCAGGGCTTTAAAGTTCCCGCCGACGCTTGCAAACCTCCTCGCGCTTGGCCTCGTCATTTTGGGAATCAAACTGCCAGGCTGGTTCATTGGACCTGTTGGAACCCTCGGCTGGTGGAGCATCCCGCTTCTCCTGGTTT
Source organism: Thermococcus waiotapuensis (assembly GCF_055384795.1). NCBI lineage: Archaea > Methanobacteriati > Methanobacteriota > Thermococci > Thermococcales > Thermococcaceae > Thermococcus > Thermococcus waiotapuensis. Next base: position 871,356 of record NZ_AP042429.1, read on the forward strand.
ACTTCGGCTCGCGGATAAGCCTCAGCAGGCTCGAGTGGAGAAAGCTCCTCGAGGTCGGAACCTTCAGGATTGCGATTCCTTTCATCTTCGTCTTCCTGACCCTCCGCTGGGCAAGCAGGGAGGTATTCTACTCGGTTTTGGTGGAGGCCAGCATGCCGCCTGCCATAGCGGCCAACGCCATTTTAGCCCAATACAAACTGAAGGCCGAGGAAGCGATAAGCGCCACTTTCGTGCTCACTCTCCTAGTCATCGCGCTTTTCATATCGCTGAAGGCCCTACTCTGACCGATGCCTTTTTAGCTCCCCGAGGAATTTTCAAAAGGTGATAACATGGAGCGAGTCGTCGAGATCCTGAGGGAGATACTTGAGGTGCCCTCTCCCACGGGCTACACGAAGGAGGTTTTAGCTCACATCGAGAGGAGACTCAGCAAAGTGGGCATTAAGACTTACTACACCAACAAAGGGGCTTTGATAGCGGGCAACCATCCAAAGCCGGAGCTGGTGATAGCGGGCCACGTCGATACCCTCGGAGCGATGGTCAGGGGGATTCTCCCGGACGGGCACCTCTCTTTCACCCCGATCGGAGGCCTGCTCCTGCCGACCTTTGAGGGCGAATACTGCACGATAATCACCCGCTCCGGAAAGAGGTTCAGGGGGACGCTCCTCCTCAGGAACCCGAGTGCCCACGTGAACAAAGACGCCGGAAAGAAGGAGAGAACCGAGGAGAACATGTACCTGAGGCTTGACGAGGAAGTCGAGAAGAGAGAAGACACGGAGAAGCTCGGAATAAGGCCCGGCGACTTCGTGGCCTTTGATCCGAAGTTCGAGTACGTGAACGGCTTCGTCAAGGCCCACTTTTTAGACGACAAGGCGAGTGTTGCGGTTATGATTGATCTGCTTTTGGAACTCGGGGCGGAGAAGCTGGAGAAGCTTCCGGTTGCGTTCTTTTTCTCGCCCTACGAGGAGGTCGGCCACGGCGGCTCGGCAGGCTATCCACCAGGCACCAAAGAGCTCCTCGTAGTTGACATGGGTGTCGTCGGTGAAGGCGTCTCTGGAATGGAGACGGCCGTTTCCATAGCGGCGAAGGACTCAACCGGTCCCTACGATTACGAGATGACGAGCAAGCTCATAGAGCTCGCCGAGAAGAGAAAAATAAAACACGTCGTTGACGTCTTCCCCTACTACGGCTCCGATGGTTCCGCCGCCTTGAGGGCCGGCTGGGACTTCCGCGTTGCCCTCATTGGCCCGGGGGTTCACGCGAGCCACGGCATGGAGAGGACGCACGTTAAAGGCCTGCTGGCAACGAAGGAGCTGATAAGGGCCTACATCGAGGAGAAGTTCGGGCTTTGATTTTCGGTGTTTTCCTCTTTCTGGAGAGATCCCTCGACAACACTCTCAAAGATGGCCCGGTGATTGCCAAACGCTTCGTACATCCTCCCGGAGTAGGATTCGGATGCCACCTTGAGAAACTCTCGGAGATTGTCCGATATCTCTTCACTCATGGGCATGTGGAGCGGCAGGGGTTCATAGTAGTCGAGGCCCTTCAAAAGGGCCGTTGCAAAATACCAGAGTGTTTTCTTGATCTTTCTTCCCCTGATGGTTGCGAAACTGGCCTGACTGCAGTTAAAGGCGGCGTGGAGGACCACAATCGTTTCAACTTCAACGCCCCCGCGCAGGAGGGCCCTCCGCGTTGAATCCCCTCTAAGGTCAGCTATCCTGTACCCGCTTTTGGTTACATCGTCGTAGGGGATCTTTATCCCGTAAATCCCTTCTACTCCTGGATCGTAGACCAGAACGTCGGTGCCCCCAACGACGAAAAGTTTTTCCTGCCTCAGCTCGAGTACGGTATTCTCGGTGCTCAAAACGGGCAGATCGCCGCCCAGTGCTATGGCAGAGATCGTGCTCTTCCCCGTATGCGGGTAGCCAACGAAAAGGACTGCCTTCCCCGAGGGGAGAACCACGCTAACGGAATCAGTAATGATAAAGCGACCCTTCTTTGCGCCGGCCCTGGCGACCGCTTGGAGAAGAAAGAACACAGGAGCCTCGTTCCCGTAGGCGGATGGAACCGGGGATTCAATCTTGTAAGAATCGACCCCATTGTGGTCGTAGATTGCGCTGAAAACCCGAAAGCTGTCCCCTTTAAAGCGCTCCAGAATTATGTCTGAAGCATCTTCTGAAGGGAACACGTCGGGAAGGTAGCGCCTCGCAAACGTTCCGAGAAAAACCTCCCTGAACCCGTCGTCCAAAAAGCCGGTGAACTTTACGTTGACCCCTGCAACGCTCAGAACCATGGCCCCTCCCATGGAAACATGGTAAGCTGGTTTTTAACGTTTACTGAGTAAAAGAGAAAAATCACTCGAGGGCTGCCAAAAGCTTCTCGAGGAACATCTTCTCCGGATAGGCACCTTCGAACTCAACCCTGTCCTCGCCGTCGACCTGTATGACTATCTTTGGAACGGCCATAACGCTGTACTCGTCGGCCCACTCCGGATACTCAATCGCCTCGACCATGTCTCCGAGAATCCTGCCCTTTCCGGCAATGGTGTTCTCTATGGCGAACTTGTGGGCCATCCTAACCGCCAGCGGGCAGTAGGGGCAGGTTGGGGTAACGAAGACGAGTATCCTGACGTCTCTGTCAATTCCGTGAAGGGCATTCCTGCTCTCGGGCATGAGGTCGGTGGTGCCGTTGCTGACATCTACTATGTCCTCAAGGAAGGCACCGAACTCGTGGCCGGCTGGAAGGCCAAAGTAGCGGACCCCCATGTCCTTTCCGTCCTGGGTTATGCTCGTGGCAGGGGCGCGGTCTATCCTGTATTTCCTGGCGATCTCCTTGCCCTCTGGCGTGTCGAAGTCAATGACCTCGTAGCTGAGCTTGTCCGTGAGCTCGCTGAGCTCCTGAACGAGTTGCTTGAGCTGGGTGCAGTACTGGCAGTGGCTCTTGCCTGTGAAAACCATGAGCTTGACGGGGTTCGTCATTTTGGAGAAGAACTCCTCCCTTATTACCTTCTTGTCGGCATCGCTAATCAGTCCCATTTCTCAACACCTCCTTATCCAAAGGTTTATAACGCTCTGAACACACTCTAACCTGGAATTAAATCTCCGGTTTGCAACCTAAGGTTGAATGTTCACTATATAAGCTTTGCGTTACAGATTTGGGTGGTGAGGGTCATGGGTGGGACCGAGCTGGATGTGTTCTATATCCTGGGGAACAAGGTGAGGAGGGATCTGCTTAGCCATCTGACCTGTAGCGAGTGCTATTTCAGTTTTCTAAGCAGTAGAGTCAACGTTTCTTCAACCGCCGTTGCCAAGCACCTCAAAATCATGGAGAGGGAAGGCATTCTCCGCTCATACGAGAAGGAGGGACCCTTCATCGGGCCTTCAAGGAAGTACTACGAGATCAACATCTCAAAGACCTTCGTGACGACCGTAACCCCCCACATATTCTGGTACAGGGGGCTTGACCTCAATGGGGCCCCCACGGAAAAGGCCACCATCGACTTATCGGGCGTGAACACAGAGAGCGGCGACCTCTACGCCCAGGTAGAGGGCTTTCTCCAGCTGAGCAAGGAGCTCAATAAAATCCTCTCCTTTCTCCAGGCTGTAGAGCACAAGAGGGACAGGCTCATGGCCCGGATTAAAGAGACCTACCTCAGGGAGATAGGCGACATGACCCAGCTGGCTATACTCCACTACGTCCTCCTCAACGGGGAAGTGACGGTGGATGAGCTCAGCGACAGGCTCAACCTCAAGGAGAGGGAAGTCCTCGTAAAGGCGCAGGAACTGGACAGGTTTATACCGTTAAGGATAAAAGAAGGGGTCATCAAGATTGACGAAGAAAGGCTGAAACAAAGGATCGGCGGTGAAAACGATGCCGGAGAAGATTAGGGTCATCGTTAACGAAGACCGTTGCTACCTCTGCGGTGGTTGCGCCGGCGTCTGTCCTACCCTCGCTATAGAGGTCCACGCGAGCGACTGGGAGTTCTTCCAGGACAGGTGCATAGGCTGCAGGATATGCATCAACGCCTGCCCCGTTGGGGCGCTCAGCGCTGAGCCGCTGGGGGTGAAAGAATGAGCGAGATGAAGTACGACGTTGTCGTCGTCGGTGCCGGAATCGCGGGCCCGATTGTGGCCAGAAACGTTGCCAAGGCCGGTTACTCGGTTCTGCTCATTGACAAGAAGCCCGCCATCGGAAGCCCGAAGCAGTGCGCTGAAGGAATAAGCATAAAGGTCTTCGACAAGTACGACATCCCCTACGACAGGCGCTATATCAACAGAGAAATCTACGGTGCCAAGATCTACTCCCCGGGCGGCTACGAACTTGAGCTGCGCTATAATGAAGTGAGCGGCGTGATCCTCGAGAGGAAGGTCTTCGACAAGATGCTGGCTTACTACGCGGCCAAAGCGGGTGCGGATGTTCTTGCGAGAACTGAGGCCCTCGACGTCATAAGGAAGGACGGAAAAATAGCTGGCATAAAGGCCAAGCACGAGGATGAGCCGGTCGAGATTTACGCAGAAATCATAGTTGCCGCGGATGGAGTTGAGAGCACCGTCGCGAGAAAAGCCGGAATAAACACCTACGCCCCTCCCCACGAGTTTGATTCAAGCTACGAGTACGAAATGCTCATCGAGGGCTTTGATCCTGATCTCATACACCTCTGGTTCGGCAACGAGGTTGCCCCAAGGGGCTACGTCTGGGTCTTCCCGAAGGACGAGGACAGGGCCAACGTGGGAATAGGTATCGCCTCGGATCACCAGCAAACGGCCAAGTACTACCTCGACAAGTGGCTGAAGGAGAACAACATCCCAATGAAGAAAATCCTCGAGGTCAACGTCGGGCTCGTCCCTGTCGGCGGCTTCGTGAAGGAGCTGGCGAAGGAAAACGTGCTGGTTGTCGGCGACGCGGCAAGGCAGGTCAACCCGATGCACGGTGGAGGAATGGCCGAGGCGATGGAGGCTGGAACGATAGCGAGCAAGTGGATTGTGAAGGCCCTCGAGGAGGAGAACCTCTCACTGCTCCAGAACTACACTACGGAGTGGTGGGAGAAGGACGGAAAGAGGCTTGAGAGGGTTCTCAGGGTCAGAAGGGTCACGGAGAAATTCACTGACGAAGACCTGGATCTTTTCATTCAGATCCTCAGCGGTGCGGACGCGGAGAAGATAGCCGGCGGAGACTACGTCGAGGTTATAAAGGCCCTCCTCACGCACCCGAAGGTTCTCATGAGCAGGAGAAGGCTGAGCCTCCTCAAGGAGCTCCTCTGAGACTGGGATTCCTCTTTTCTTTTCAGAAGTTTAATAAGCATTGGCGCCAAGAAAGATTGGAGGTGTCTCGATGCCCGCTGGTGTAGGGATGGGTGTTTTGAGGCCTGGAGTTCTCGGAGCCATCGGAGCCCTTGGAGCACTCGTCTTGCTGATAGCACTGTTTATCGCAGGGCTCTTCCTATACTTCGGAGCCAGGCTGGTTGGCATTAAAGATGCAACCATCGGTAAGGCCATGATAGCCGTCCTTGGCGGCGGCATACTGGCAAGGGTATTGTCGATTATTCCGGTGATAGGATGGTTGCTCGGCATAATAGGCTACGTATGGGTAATAAAGGCCGTCTTCAACACAGACTGGCTGAAGGCCTTCCTGGCCTGGCTAATGACCATCGTGGTGGTGATCATCACAGCCCTCATTTTGGCTGCGATCGTTGGCCTCTCCCTTATGGCGGCCCTTTAGCTATTTTCTCGCTCTTTGCAGTTCATGTCGAGGCATACCTCATACTCCTTCTTTCCTTCGCGGACTTTGACGACGGGGACACCGTTGCAGCAGGTCTTATCTGTGGGGATTATCTCCCCGCGCTGGAGGAGGGGATAGGTCACGTCGCACCTGGGCCAGTTTGAACAGCCAGCGAAGCGCTTTCCAGTTTTCCGGTTGTAGCGAACCACCAGATCGCCACCGCATTTGGGGCATTTTCCGATGACGAGGGGCTTTTTCTCGGGTTCTTTGCCCTCCGCGTTCCCGGAGCTGGCTTCCCCGGGAGCGGCCTCCATCTTTTCTTCCTCGCTCTCTTTGACCGCGCCTGCCTTCTCCGCTGAAGATTTGGATGGGGTAACACCGGTCCCGGTGCTCTCAAGGAGCATCCTCCCAATGTCGAGCTCCTTCTCCTTGAAGACCCTGAGAATCCTTACCAGCTCTTCCTTGCTCTCCTCGATGACCTCATCCCTTTTCGCCTTTCCGGCCATTATGTCTTCCATCTTCTCCTCGAAGGCTTTGGTGAGTTCCACGCTGACTATGTCTGGCACGTTCTTTTCGAGGGCCTCCACAACGCGCATTCCCAGGGGAGTCACCTTTATCTTCCTTTTGCCCTCGATGTAGCCCCTCTGGTAGAGCGTCTCAAGTATCTGGGCGCGCGTTGCTTTCGTACCTATGCCTAAATCTTCCATCTTCTTTATCACCGCCGCTGGAGAATAGCGCGCTGGAGGCTTCGTCATTTTCTTCTCGCGCTTTATCTGGAGAACGTTTACGGGCTCGCCCTCTTTGAAGGGAGGAAGAACAACCTCCTCGAACTCTACGTATTTCCCGTAAACCCTCAGCCAGCCCTCCTTTAGCGTCCTCGCCCCGCTCAGGATGAAGCGGTGGGAGTTGGAGTTTATGACAACTTTCATCGTCTCTCTCACCGCTGGCTCCATGAAGAGGGCGAGGAAGCGCCTTACTATCAGATCATACAGGTTTTGCTCGTCCTTCGTCAGCTCTTCTGGCTTGGGAAGCTCGCCCGTCGGGTAGATGGCAGGATGCGCGGGGTCTTCCTTTTTGCCCTCGATGGGCTTGAGTTCCCCCCTGCCCAAAAGCTCGTGGGCAAAGGGCTTGTACTCGGGAAGCTTCGCGAGGTTCTGGATTATGCCCCTAAAGTTGAGGTTCTTCGGGAGCTTCTGGGATGAAGTTCTCGGATAGGAACAGTTATGGACAACGACGCCATTAGCTATGAAGTTGTGATACTCATCGACGACAAGGTCGTAGACTTTACCGCGATAGTGGAACTTTTTGATTTCCTTTATTGGAAGGATGTATACGTCCCCAGTCGCAATCCTGCGGAGGTCTTCGTTGATCAGGTAGTCCCTAATCCGCTCCAGCTTGTCGAGACTTATCCCGCTCCCATGGGCCGTCTGATTGGACATGTCGAACTTTTTCAAGAAAGCCATATCGGTCTTCAACTTCCCTCTCCAGTTTCTAACCCTGAGAACGCTGTAATGGGGAGAGTAGGACTTCCTTTTTCTGATTGCAACCTCCCGAACATTCTCAAGGTCCTGCCTCTTTACTCTCAGGTATTTCCGCATAATCTCATAAAACCGGAGCGCGTCGCGGGAGTAGACCTTCAGCTCGTAGGCCACAAAATTGCTCTGCCCCTCCTTTTTCTCCCAGAGGTATGTACCGACTCCAAGGAGTTGCCACATGAGTTTGACAGAATATATCGCCTGCCGGTTCTTGGACGTCAGGACAATCTGTGGGGACATTGACTTCTTACTTCCAGTCGGTTTTGCGCCAATATGGGCATCGGCGTCGTAGTAACCGGCAAGGAACGAGGCCATCCACTCGGGTTTTGACATCACTAAACCATGAACTCTGAAAACCTCAGTCTTATTGCCATAGGGACATCCAAGGAGCTCGAAGAGCCGGGTTAAGGACTTACTGCGAAGGGTTATTACCCGATATTTCCTATCGTATGAGATGGGAACACCAAGTGCATTGGCAACTTCTCGGATTGCCCTTAGAGTTTCCTCCTCCCGTTCTTTTGCGGATATCGTTATGGTGCCCTTTTTCTCCAAGTGGCCATCTCCAAGGACGAACCCATATAGGTACCAAAACTCCTCGCCAAATTCGAATTTTACTGATGACAAAGAGGTGCCATAGGAAAACCCAAGGAAGATACCATTCAGCTCTTCCATGGAGATAATGCCTCTCTCAACGAGGAACTTCACTATCGGAACTGGCATTTTGCCCCTGAGGTATTTGTAGTAAGTTGGCTCCTTGATTTTGAACCTCCACAGTATTTCCACCTTTAACCCGGCTTGCTTGATTCTTTCCCTCAAAATGCCGCCAAAAGAGGGTTCGTAAAGAATGTAGTCTTTCATTGACGTGGCGTTTCTGAGGATGAACTCAAAGAGCCGTGGAGCTTTAAGTGGGCTCCGAAACTCCCCACGGTTTATGAAAAACACCACCTGGTCATCATCTCTGAGCTCCCCGGCGGGCACGAATATCAGCCGATCATCCCGATAAACCAGAACCGGATGATCCCCGGTGAGGTAGAGCTCAGTTCTATCGCCAAGGACAACCTTATACATAGGCTCGTCCGCGTCCCTCTCAAGGAGCCTGTACCTCGCCCTCGACAGTTTGAGGTCAAAGTCAAGGGCAAATACCTCGCCTTCCTTTGGTAGCTCTTTGATTCTCTTTATCCCCTCAGGAGTAGGTATGAGAGAATCAGGGTGGAGACAGTATCCCTTCTCATACAGCTTCTGCGCAATGTCCAGAGTCTTCTTTGGGGAATAGCCGAACGCCGAGTAGGCCTCCCTCTGCAGGGTTCCGAGGTCAAAGGGGACCGGAGGGTTTCTCTGCTGCTGCTTCACTTCAACCTTCTCAACGAACGCAGGCCCCTTCTTTGCCTCCTCGACGATTTTTTTGGCTTCCTCCTCGTCAAGGATGCGCTCCTTCTCGTAGGTCGCGGTGTGCTGTTCCCCGTTCTTCTCGAGGAGCATTTTGATGACCCAGTAGGGGGTCGGCGTGAAGCTCTGAATCTCCTTCTCCCTCTCAACAAGAAACTTCAGCGTCGGCCCCTGGACCCTTCCCGTCGAGAGAACCATCCACTTGCCGCTGGCGCGTTTTATGGCCGAGCTTAAAGCCCTCGAAAGGTTGACGCCCCAGTACCAGTCAAGAACGTGGCGCGCTATTCCCGCATCGGCCATGCCGAAGTTTATCGTTGGTTCGAGGTTGTACCAGGCGTTGAGGATGTCCTTCTTTGTCAGAGCAGAGAACTTCATTCGCTTTGCCTTTGAAGGGTCGACGCCGCAGGCGTATTTGAGGGCGGTGTAACCTATCACCTCTCCCTCCGTGTCGTAGTCACACGCAACGATGAACTCGTCAGCCTGCCTCGCTAGGGTCGCGAGGGCCCTGATGTAGTCCTTCGCATAGCCCTTTCCCTTCTCGGCGACGTAAACGGGCACCCACTCGATGTCAAAGACCGGGTAACCGTAGGTTTTATCTTTGGGTGCAAGGGAGAAGAGATGTCCAACTGCAGGAGCAACGATGATCCTCTTCCCGTCGCGGGTGAACTCGTAATAGCTCACCTTTCCAATCGTCTTTCTCACGGGTTTGCCTTCTGCTAAGGCGTGGGCGATCGTTCTGGCAACGTTGGGCTTCTCGGCGATGATGAGCGTTACCATGGTGGCACCTTGAGCGATTAGGGGGGAGGTTATAAAAATCCTGCGGGAGGACTTTGTTTTATCAAAGTTTGGGGGCCTTTGGGAATGTCGGCCCCCTGGGGGTCCCGACGTCATCGCAACCCGCTACTCGTCGGGCGTTGATGATTTCCCGCAAAGCCTTATAACCCTTGGCCCAACCTTTAACGGTGCAAAGGATGACAGGAACAGTGAGCAAGATAATCCGCTTTCAGGATGAGGAGGAGTTCATTGAGGTAATCGATTCCGCCCTCGAGGGCTTTTCATACCTTGCGAGCAGATACGGCCACAACCCCGTTGAGGGGATCGTGCTCTGGGATCAGATAGGGATCAGGGATAATGTGGGGCTGAAAGTGTTCCGCATTGGGGAGTTTCCCTTTGTTGAAGGCACGCTGGAGCTTGACCTGGAGACGATCCGCGTTCTTGAGGAGTATTTTGATGAAATGGAAAGCAAGTGGGACGAGCTGAGCGTTGAGGACATAGCCCACTTCGTTGACCTAATAAACGACGCCCTTGGGAAGGAGATCGTTGTTTACGACGCCTACGACCTTGGCCTGGACAGGAATACAGCTTACATCGTCCTTAACCTCGTAAACCTCCAGTACCTTGACGGTATCCTCGAGGGGGAGGATCGGGAGGTCTTCGAGAGGAGCGTTGAATTGCTTCTCCGGCACATTTAAGCGGGGGTGGAAAAGTGCTCTTCAGGAAGAAGGGCACCTTCACCGAGGAAGACGCGAGGAAAGTCGTGGAGTGGATGGGTTCCCACCCGGAGGAGAGGGAGCTGATAGTCATGGCCGAGGAAGTTACCGATGGGGCGAAGAGGAGGCTCTGGGACTACGCGAGGGCGGTTCAGCTCATGGCGGACATGACCGGCGAGAATAGGAACATCAGGATTGAAATACTCGAAGGGTTCGTGAGCGACAGGATAAAAGGGCTTAACGTAGAAGAGCTGTGAGGTGGTCGGATGAAGGTGATAATGGCAGAGGTCTTCAGTAGCTGGCAGGGTGAGGGAGGGAGCGTGGAGGGAAGTGCCTTCGGCAGGAGGCAGATTTTTGTCAGATTCGCCGGCTGCGACCTTCGCTGCGTATGGTGCGACTCAAAGGAATACATAGATGCCTCCCGCGTTTCGCGCTGGCGCTATGAGGTAGAACCCTTCACCTGGAAGTTTGAGTACAGGCAGAATCCAGCTTCGCTCGATGAAGTCATCGATGCCGTCCTAAGGCTTGACACCGGTGATATACACTCGATAAGCTACACCGGCGGCGAGCCGACGCTTCAGGTGAAGCCGCTGAAGGCCATGATGGGGCGCATGAAGGAGCTCGGCTTTGACAACTTCCTCGAAACCCACGGCGGCCTTCCGGAGCTCATCAAAGAGGTGGCCCACCTCACAGATTACGCGAGCGTTGACATAAAAGACGAGACAGCCAGGGCAACGGAGGAATGGAAAAGCCTGGTGCTTAGAGAAGTTGAGAGCACGAGGATTCTGAAGGAGGCCGGCGCGAAGACATACGTAAAGCTCGTCGTCACTTCCGAAACGAAGCCCGAAAACGTCCGCTGGTACGCTGAACTGCTGAAGGGCCTGGCCCCCCTCGTTATACAGCCGATGGAGCCGATTGAGATATCCCAAAGACAGCTGATGGAGCTCTACCGCGAGGCCGCCAAAATAATGGGCAGAAAGAACGTGGGCCTGAGCTTCCAGGTTCATAAATACCTGAACGTGCTGTGAGGTGGTCGGGTGCTCTACGTCGAAATCCTCGGGAACATACCGGAGATGGCCAGGGACGAAGTCAGGGCCATGCTTGAGCTGGCAGGTGGAAAGATAACTGGCCAGGACTACCTGTTTCTGAAGATAGACGCTGATGAAAAAGCCTTCCCTTACCTCAACAGGCTGGGCCTGGCACATGAGTACGGAGAGCTTATCGTTGAGGCGGATTCCGTCGAAGAACTTCTTGAAAAGGCCGGAAAGGAGGAGTGGCCGATCAGGGGAACCTTCAAGGTCGAAACCGAGACCATGGCCAACTGCCGCTTTGACGTTTTAGATCTCCCGCGGAAGCTCGGGGCAGTTATATATGCGAAGGGGTTCAAAGTAAACCTCTCAAAGCCGGAGACACTGGTCAGGGTCTACTGCGGCGAGAGGCTCTACGCAGGGATAAGACTCCACTTCTTCGACCCCAAAGACTTTGAAAAAAAGAAAGCCCACCGCAGACCCTTCTTCAGGCCCATCTCACTCCCCCCCAGGCTCTCCAGGGCGCTGGTGAACCTCACCAGGGCAAAGGCGGAAATCCTCGACCCCTTCATGGGCGCAGGAGGTATTCTAATCGAGGCCGGCTTAATGGGTCTGAAGGTCTACGGGGTGGACATAAAGCCGGAGATGGTCAGGGGGGCGGAGATAAACCTCAGGCACTACGGTATAAATAACTACGAGCTCAGGCTGGGCGATGCTACCCGGCTGGAAGAGCTTTTCCCGGATAAGAAGTTCGAAGCCATAGCCACGGATCCTCCCTACGGCACTTCAGCAACGCTTGCCGGTAGAAAGAGGGACGAGCTTTACAGAAAAGCCCTGGAGAGCATGTATAACGTGCTCAAAGAGGGAGGAAGGCTTGCCATAGCGTTTCCAGCCGATTTCGACGGGGAGACCGAAGGCGAGAGGGCAGGCCTCAGGCTCTTGGGCAAGTACTACCAGAGGGTGCACAAAAGCCTTGAGCGGTACTTCTACGTGTTCGAAAAATGAGCTTAGGTTCGGCTTAGCTCCCCGCTAACTCACACCTTTGCCCCCTCAATTTTTTAAGCCCACTCTCCAAGCCAGACACATGATAGTTGCCATCATAGACGGCTATACCGATGAGCCGGCGGGGCTCGGCGTTCCGCCTTACCTCGGAATTTACCCGCGATACGCCTACGGGGCGATAAAGAAGGCTCGGAAAGAGGCAAGCGTTTTTTACCTCACCATAGACGACCTGAGGGCCACCTTTGAGGGCGAGAATGGAATCGCCACGAAGAACAAAACCCCAAACTTCCCGAAGACCCGGGAGATACTGGAAAAGGCCGACGTAATTGTTTACATCGGCGGCCTCCACACGCCGGGCAAGTACCTCTCCGCGGTTCCATCCCAGATCGAGGAAGTGGCCAGGTTCATCAAGCCATTCAAAGGCGTCAGAATCCTTGGTGGGCCAGCCTTCATGGGCTCTGCCCACGCCGGTGGGACAAAGATAACCTCGCATGAGCTTTCGCTGGCTCGCTCCGTTTTTGACCACGTTGTTTACGGTGACCTGGAGGCGTTCCTCTTCGATTTTCTCACCAATCCTAAGGATGCCGACCCCTTCCGCTCCAGGAGCTATAACGAATTAAGGGATTACGCGGTTATTGGGGCGGAAGTGGTTAAGCAGTTCCCGGACTTTCCGGACTTTGTAATAGTCGAGATTGAGACCCAGCGCGGCTGTCCCAAGGCAATGGGTATAGGCGGTTGCTCCTTCTGCACTGAGCCCGCGCGGTATAAAACTGTTGAGGACAGGCCCGTTGAAGACGTTGTAGTCGAAGTAAAGGCCCTCTACGATCTGGGAGTAAGGCACTTCAGGGTCGGGAGGCAGAGCTGCATCTTTTCATATATGGCGAAGCCGAACGGCAGGGTTCCGGTTCCAAATCCGGAGGCAGTAGAAAGGCTCTTCGCGGGGATACGCTCGGTTGCACCGGACGTTAAAACCCTTCACGTGGACAACGCGAATCCAGCTGTAATAGCGAACTACCCCGAGGAGAGCGTCAGGATTGCAAAGGCCTTAATCAAGTACGGAACGCCCGGAAACGTTGTCGCCTTCGGCCTTGAGAACGCTGACCCAAAGGTTGCCAGGCTCAACAACCTGAACGCCACTGCCGAGGAAACCTACGAGGCCGTTAAAATCCTCAACGAGGTTGGGGGAAGGAGGGGCTACAACGGCATGCCCTGGCTTTTGCCGGGGATAAACATCGTCTTTGGCCTCCCGGGCGAGACGAAGGAAAGCTACGAGCTGACCTTCCAGTTCCTCAAAAGGCTCCTCGACGATGGCCTGATGGTCAGGCGCATAAACATCCGCCAGGTGGTCGTCTTTCCCGGAACACCCCTCTGGCACATGAGGGACAAAGTCAAGACCGAGAAGCACAAGCGCCTGATCCAGCACTACAAGTACAAGATAAGGCACGAAATTGATCTGCCGATGCTCAGGCGCCTGATCCCGGTGGGGACGGTTCTAAGGGACGTCCGCGCGGAGGTCTTTGACAATGGCCTCATCTACGGGAGGCAGATGGGGAGCTACCCCCTCATCGTCGGCATCCCCAAGGAAGTCCCCCTGAACCGCTTCTACGACGTTTTGATAGTGGACCACGGCTTCAGGAGCATAACCGGAATCCCGGTTCCCATAAACGTAAACCGCGAGAGTCCCAGGGTTCTCCAGCTGATTCCGGGGATAGGGAAGAAGAGGGCCGTTAAAATACTGGCAAAAAGGCCGCTCTCCAGGGAGACATTCCTCGAAATGGTTGACCCGGAGGTGAGAGGGGTTTTAAAGGATCTCATAGAGGAGTGAGGGGTGAGCGAGATGGAGCAGAGAACCCATGGACTGACCTCGGAAAGGCTGGTTGGAAAGCCGCTAAAGATTGAACCGGGAAGGGCCGAAGTCGAGCTCGTTACCACCGGGGAGATGGCCGTTGACGAGTACAGCCTCGTCCACGGCGGCTTCACCTTTGGCTTAGCAGATTATGCGGCCATGCTTGCCGTCAACGAGCCCACCGTCGTCCTCGGAAAGGCTGAAGTCAGGTTCCTCAAGCCTGTGAAAGCCGGTGAGAGACTGAAAGCGGAGGCAAAAGTGGAGGAGGACCTCGGGAGAAAGAAAATCGTCAGGGCGGAGGTGTTCGACGGGAAAGGCGAGAAGGTCCTCGAGGGGACTTTCCACTGCTACGTGCTTGAGAGGCACGTCCTGGAAAAATGAGAAAAGGGATCAGACGAGTTTCCTCTCCTTCAGCACCTTTTCCATCCTGTCCATGGCTTCCTCAAGCTTCTCGTACGCTGTTGCGTAGCTTATCCTTATGTAGCCCTCGCCGGCCTTTCCAAAGGCTGAGCCCGGAACAACGGCGACCCTCGCCTCCTTCAGCATCAGCTCGCTGAACTCCCTGTCGGTGAGGCCCGTGTCTCTGATGCGCGGGAAGATGTAGAAGGCGCCCTTTGGTTTAACCGCTGGGAGGCCCATCTCGTTGAGCCTCTTCCAGACGAGGTTCCTCCTCCTTTCGTACTCCTTCCTCATCTCTTCAACGGCCTCCCAGCTCCTTGGGTCATCGAGGGCTTTGGCTGCTGCGTACTGGGCGAAGGTTGTGGGGCAGGTCGAGTTGTACATCTGGAAGCGGACCATCTTCTCGATGACCCAAGCCGGTGCCGCCACGAAGCCTAACCTCCACCCGGTCATTGCGAAGGTCTTGGAGAAGCCGTTGACCGTGATAGTTCTCTCGAACATCCCGTCGAGCGAGGCTATGCTGTGGTTCTTGACGCCGTCGTAGACGAAGTGCTCGTAAACTTCGTCGCTGAAAACTATGAGGTCATGCTCCACCGCAAAGTCTGCGATCTCCTCGAGGTCCTTCTTCGTGAGAACGGAGCCAGTCGGGTTGTTGGGTGTGTTTATGATGAGCGCGCGGGTCTTCTCGGTAACGTGCTTCTCAAGGTCATCAACGGAGAGGCGGAACTCGTTCTCCTCGTAGGTCGGCACTTCGACGGGCTTTCCGCCTGCGAGAACAACGGCCGGAGCGTAGCTCACAAACATCGGGGATGGAATTAAAACCTCTTCGCCGTCCCTGAGGAAGGCGGAGAGCCCCATGAGAAAGGCCTGGTTTGCACCGGTCAGTATCATGACCTCGGTTTTTGGATCCGCTTCTATGCCGTTTTGATTTTTGAGCTTTCTGGCAACGGCCTCGCGGAGCATCGGCAGGCCGGCGTTTGGCCCGTAATGGGTATAGCCCTTATCAAGGGCCTCCTTCGCGTACTCCTTGATGTGAGACGGAGTGTCAAAATCCGGCTCACCGATTCCGAGTGAGATAACATCCTTCATCCCGGCGGCCAGATCGAAGAGCTTTCTAATCTCAGAAGGGTTGACCATCTCGAGCCTGTCACTCAGCGCCACGGGTATCACCGTAACGGGTTCTCCCCGATGTTTATAACGTTACCTGGAAGAAAAAGTGAACACCAACAAAGGACAATGTCCATCGGAGCTCAGAAATGAGGAAAGAAATAAAGCTCAGAGAAGCATTCTCGCGTCAACGGCAACGGCTGAATCCTCGTAGGCGAAGATCGGGTTGATGTCGAGCTCCCTGATCTCTGGAAGCTCGAGGGCGAGCTCGCCGACCTTGACGATTATGTCAGCTAAGGCGTTTATGTCAACGGGTTTCTCGCCACGTGCTCCAGCCAAAATCGGGTAGGCCTTGATCTCCTTGATCATGTCGATGGCCTCGTCTTTGCTTATCGGGGCGACACGGAAGGAAACGTCCTTGAGGATCTCGACGAAGATTCCACCGAGACCGAACATTACAGCTGGACCGAACTGCGGGTCGCGGATCATGCCGACTATGACCTCCTTTCCGAGCGGGAGCATGCGGTAGATGATAACTCCCCAGAGGTCTGCGTCCGGCTTATAGTTCTTCGCGTTCTCCATGATGGTTTTGAAGGCCTTTCTTGCATCTTCATCGCTCTTTATGTTGACCTTGACTCCACCGGCGTCGCTCTTGTGGATGATCTGCGGGGAAACGATCTTCATAACGACAGGGTAACCGAGCTCCCGGGCGAACTGAACGGCTTCCTCCTCGTTGGTGGCAACCTTAAACTCCGGAACCGGAACGCCGTAGAGCCTGAGTATCTCCTTGGCCTCGGGTTCAACGAGCGGCCTGTTCTCGGCCTTGGCCTTCTCGATGATTGCCTTCGCCTTTTCAATCCTGTCCATGCCAACCACCTCATCAGATTGACAGTGCTCAATCCCCTCAGGCAGTTAAAAGGGTTTCCATTTGCCAACCCATCACTTCAACCAGGTTCAAAGCCATGGTGGGGTTATAAGTAGGGGGCGATATATCAAATACGGTGATCCAGATGAAAAAGCTGTGGAAGGTGGCCGCGGGGGCGGTCGTGATACTTTTTTCGGGGACGGAGCGAACGAGAGCGGCCCGGGCGGATACTAAGGTTGCTCTCTACGACTCCGCGAACCTGGGTGTTGTGAGCAGGGTTCTCAACCTGAGCCTTGAAAAGGGACTAAACAGGATCCCGCTGGAAGAACTGGCCGGGCTTGACGTCGAGGAAATAACAGTCAGACCACTGAACTCGAGCGTCCAGTTTTTGGGGCTTTACAGCGCCCAGTCGAGCGAAGACATATCGATTCCATTGGCAGCGACGTTGAGGTCAAGACGAGGAACGGGGATATTATCAAAGGGAAGTTCCTGGGCCTGGAGGGCGGAAAGCTCGTGATCCAGAGCGGGGACGGCCTGTACGCTGTGAACCCGGGTGAGCTGGTTTACTTCAAGGCCTCACGGATAGAGAAGAAGGGCGGCGTTTACGCCAGTTTTCTGGCAGAGAAGGACGGAAAATACTCCGTTGAAGTAACCTATCGCGTTTCCGGCATGAGCTGGGGAAGTAGGTACACACGGAAGTACGACAACGCCAAAGTCGTTTTGGTTTCGGGGGATGTCCAGCTCTATCAGGAGGTCTCCCCGAGGTATGTATACGCTGTCGCCGAGGGAAAAGCGGCAGGGAATGGTGTTGCCCCGCAGGGACCGGTCAAGCTGGAGGCCTTTTACGTCTACCCTCTGGGGGCCATAGACATAGAGCCAGCCAGCATAATGATGATCCCGTACGTCTCCACGGAACTCGACGTGAAGAGGGAGTACCTCTACGAGAGCTGGGCCTATGACATGGAAGGCGACGCTTACGAGTCGATTTCCTTCAGGACAGATAAGATCCTCCCGGCTGGGGTCGTCGAGATCTACCGCGAGAGCGGAGACGGGACTGTACTCATAGGTGAGAGCCACATAGAGCACACCCCTAAGGGCGACGTGGTTAGGATAGGGGTCGGAAAGGACTACGACCTGAAGGGAAGCACAAAGATCCTTAGTTCGAACTACGGTGACCGCTGGGCGAAATACAGGGTTCAGATAAAGATCGAGAACTTTGGGAACGACGCTAAGAGCGTAATAGTGCGCCACTACAAGTACAGCGGGAAGATCCTAAGCTCGAGCGTCAGCCCGAGCGACGAGACGAGCAACTACGTGGAGTTTGTTCTTAACGTCCAGGCCGGGGAATCCAGGGCCGTAACGTTTGAGTACGAAGTGACCTGGTGATGTCGCCCTCTTCTTTTTGTCTCCTCTTCCGGTGATAACCTTAATAAACGGCCCTGCTTTCTATGGTTAGGGGTGAGAAAGATGACAAAGAAAAAGAAGAAGGAGTTTAAGCAGGCCGAGGTTAACATTGGCACGGCAGGTCACGTTGATCACGGCAAAACAACACTCACGAAGGCTTTAACCGGAATCAATGATCGAAAAAAGTTCGTATATAATTTCCTCACGCGCCTGGTTGCGGCTGAGGTCCTGGTCGTTATTTTCGGGAAGTATGGGGTGGAGGTTGGTGTAACGTTTGGCATACTCTGGCTAATCGCAATGACCCCAATAATCCTCCGCATTTACCGAGAAGAGTGGAAAACGTTATCAAAGGTGTACTCCAAAGAGAAAGCCGACAGGGTGGCTAACAACCTCTTAGTTTCCCGCTACATAATAGGGATTATACCGATGGCTGCTTCCCTTTTGGGACGCTGGTCGGATGGCAACCTTGCCATCTTAGGGCTGCTGGGGTTACTATTTGCACTGATAGCGGCCAAACTCCTTACAGATGCGGAATATCCCCTTAGCAAGGAGGAAAAGACAAATCTCCTTAGAGCCACTATGGAGCATAATGCCCCGTGAGTCATCCGTTGTTTACTCCATCTCCATTAGGGATAATCCGAGACACACTCAACCCAAAATCGCAAGAGAGCGTGATGAAGAAACCTTAATAAACGGCCCCGCTTTCTATGGTTAAGGGTGAGAGAGATGGCAAAGAAGAAGGAGTTTAAGCAGGCCGAGGTTAACATTGGCACGGCAGGTCACGTTGATCACGGCAAAACAACACTCACGAAGGCTTTAACCGGAATCTGGACTGATACGCACAGCGAGGAGCTGAGGAGGGGAATTACCCTAAAGATAGGCTTCGCCGACGCCGAGATAAGGGTGTGCCCGAACTGCGGCAGGTACTCCACCTCACCGGTGTGTCCCTACTGTGGCCATGAAACCAAATTCGAGAGGAGGGTTTCCTTCATAGACTCCCCCGGCCACGAGGCGCTGATGACCACGATGCTCGCCGGCGCTTCCCTCATGGACGGGGCAATCCTCGTCATAGCGGCCAACGAAGGCATCATGCCCCAGACGAGGGAGCACCTGATGGCCCTCCACATAATCGGAAACAGGAGCATCGTCATAGCCCTCAACAAGATAGAGCTCGTCGACAGGGAGACTGTAATGAAGCGCTACGAAGAGGTAAAGGAGTTCGTCAGGGGCACCGTCGCCGAGAACGCTCCGATAATCCCGATTTCGGCGCTCCACGGGGCTAACGTTGATGTATTGCTGGCGGCCCTGGAGGAGTTCATACCCACTCCAAAGCACGACCTCAGGAAGCCACCCAGGATGCTCGTCCTGAGGAGCTTCGACGTGAACAAACCAGGGACTCCTCCCGAGAAGCTCGTTGGGGGGGTCTTGGGCGGTTCCATAGTCCAGGGTAAGCTGAAAGTGGGCGATGAGATAGAAATCAGGCCTGGCGTTCCCTACGAGGAGCACGGAAGGATAAAGTACGAACCGATTACGACCGAGATAGTGTCCCTCCAGGCAGGGGGGAACTTCGTCGAGGAGGCCCATCCGGGGGGTCTCGTTGGAGTTGGGACCAAACTTGACCCCTATCTGACCAAGGGAGACCTCATGGTGGGAAACGTCGTCGGGAAGCCGGGCAAACTCCCACCCGTGTGGGAGAACCTAACCCTGGAAGTTCACCTCCTTGAAAGGGTCGTCGGAACAGAGGAGGAGCTCAAAGTGGAGCCAATAAAGAGGAAGGAGGTTCTCATGCTCAACGTTGGAACAGCCAGAACGATGGGCCTCGTCACAGGCCTCGGAAAGGACACGGTCGAGGTAAAGCTCCAGATACCCGTCTGTGCTGAGCCGGGGGACCGCGTCGCCATAAGCAGGCAGGTGGGAAGCAGGTGGCGCCTCATAGGCTACGGCTTCATACGGGAGTGAGCCCCTTCCCCTTTTCTTCCGTTGGTGGTTCCCATGGAAAAGAAGGAGTGGCTGGTCATTCCGGACACCAACTTTCTCCTCGTTCCGGGGCAGTTTGAGGTGGACATAGTAAGTGAGCTCAACAGGATTCTCGACGTCCGCTTCAGACTCCTCATCCCGAACGTCGTCCTCCAGGAGCTGGAGGTCATAGAGAGAAAATCGAGGGGGAGAGACCTCCTGGCCGTGAGGATGGCGAAGAAGCTGGCGGAACGCTTCGAGAAGATCGATATTGGAGAGTTCGGGAAAGGGCCCATAGATGACCAGATCTTTGAGTTCGCCGTGAAAAACGAATGCGTCATAGTCTGCACCAACGATAAGGGGCTCAAGAAGAGGCTCAGGGAAAAGGGTGTCCCCGTGGTCTACCTCCGCTCTAAGAAGATCCTCGAGCTCGAGGGAATGCTGGAATAGAAGCTTTTGAAGCGTCAAAAATGCCTTGTAAAGACCGGCTCTTTTTACCGTTTTCAGTTCAAAACCCTTAAATTCTCCCCACCGTTTGGCCGCTGGGTGAGAGAATGTACACTGAGGAAGGACTGCTTGAGCAGATAAGGGAGCTGATGAGCGATGAGGAGCTCTTCAAAATGTACGAGAGAACCTTCAGGGAGTACCACCACTACTTCGATGTCACTAACTCCATAGCCCTCAACGTTTACAACTTCAACGACCACGGGCCCGTGCATGTTCTCCTGACGACGAGGAGGGCCTTGGAACTGGTCCGGATCATTGAAAAGTTCGGCATGCAGACAACCGCCGAAAAGCTCGGAAAGCCCCTCCGCTGGAGCAAGTTCATCGTCGCCTTTGGAGCCCTCTTCCACGACATCGGCAACATGATACACAGGATAAACCACTACATGTTCAGCGTCTTCCTGGCCGAGCCGATAATTGAAAAGCTGGTTTCAGAGTTCGGAACCGACGATCCAGCTCTCCTCAAGGCCCTCACCTTAAACGCCATCTACACCCACGACGAAGCGGTCCCGTGCACCACCATCGAGGGCTCTTTGGTCACCATAGCGGACGGCTGCGACATGGAAGCTGGGAGGAGCAGGCTCGTCCACAGGAAGGACAAGGTGGACATCCACGCGGTTTCGGCCCTGGCAGTGGAGAAGGTCGAGATAAGGGAAGGGGACGAGGAACAACCGATACTCATCGAGATATGGATGAAACATCCCGCGGGAATCTTCCAGGTTGACGAGATACTGACGAAGAAAGTCAAGAGCTCGCTCCTCAGCGGAAAGGTCAGGCTGAGGATACACACGGGCACTGACGAAGAAGTGGTAGAAAAGGTGGTCTAAACCCTTTTAACGGGTTCTTCCCACCCTCTTCCATGTCCCTCTGCGAGGCGTATCAAGACCTCAAGTACCTCCTCAACAGGGGCTACAGGAAGAAGAGCGCCCTGAAGTTCGTCGCCGACCATCACCGTCTCACCATAGAAGAGAGGCACCTTCTCGCGAGGTGCGTCTTCCCCGACCCCTGGATCGAAGAAGTCAGGAGAAAGCTTCTAAAACCGGGGGAGCTCGCCGGCAGAGTCCTCGCAATAGATGGCTTCAACGTCCTAATAACCTTAGAGTCCATCGTGGAGGGGAAGGCGATACTCTGCGAGGACGGCCTGGTTAGGGACCTGAAGTACCAGGGGAGGTACAGGCTCAACGAGAGTACGGAGAAACTTCTAACCGAAATAACGGGAGCCCTGAAAAAGCTCGGAGTCGCGAAGGCCGTCTTCTTCTACGGAAAGAACGTTCCGAAGAGCGGCATCGTGAAAGCCCTCACCGAGGAGGCTTTGAAAAAATCGGGTCTCCCTGGGGAGGTTCACCTCGTGAAGAGCCCGGACTTCGAGCTGAAGGGCTTTGAAGCTGTGGCAACGGCAGACGTGGGAATAATCTCCAGAGTTGACCATGTTTTCGACCTTCCGGGATACGTTGCCGGTTTGTCTCAAAAAACAATTGAGTCGTTTTTTGAGGTCATCCAGTAAGGCCGTTAAAATGCCCGTTCAGCCCACCGGGAGCGGTTCTCTCCTTTTATGTCCCCGTCCGTTATTAGGCCTTTTGCATAGGGGCACAGTTCTCTCAGCTGGCATTCGTCGCATTTTGGCTTTATTGGCCTGCAGATACTTCTCCCGTGGTCTACCATTGCGTGGTTAACGTAAATCCACTTATCCTCCGGGATAAGCCCGGCGAGATACTCCTCAACCTTCTCGGGAGCGACCCTTGGAGGGGCCAGGCCGAGGCGCTTGCTTATCCTGTTGACGTGGGTATCAACCGGTATTGCCTGCTTTCCAAACCCGTAAGCGAGGACGATGTTGGCGCACTTTCTCCCTATCCCCGGAAGCTTCATGAGCTCGTTTATATCCTCCGGAACCTTACCGTTGTATTTCTCGAGGAGCATTTGGGAAGCTCTGACAATCCACTCGCCCTTCGTCTTCCAGAGGCCAACCCCCTGCTTTCGGAGGAACTCCTGCATTTCTTCGATTGGGGTTGCCGCTGTCGTCTCTATGTCCCCGTATTTCCTGAAGAGTTCCTCCCAGACCTTATACGTCACTTCATCGCGCATGCGCTGGGAAATGATGCAGTGGATTAGAGTCCTGTAGGGGTCGCCTATGAGGAGCTTCTCCCGGGGGTGGACCTCCATGAGGATCTCAACTATCCTCTTCGCCCGCTCCCTCTTCTCCTCCCAGGTTTCATCGAATGTGAAGCCCTCAAGGCTCAACGATCGTGATTCTGTCACCATGAACTACCACCACCTTTCCTTCGGCCACCCTAACTTTCTTCAAGTTCTCAAACTCCCTGCTATAAACTTTTTGCCCTTTCCAGTTCAATATTCGAACTTCATTGCGGAGGACGACCACAATGCCGCCTTCAAATGGAATCGCGTCCTGAACATCAACTCCCAAATCCAGCGTTATCTCACTTATCTCACCCGTCGAGATCTCGATTCTCGTCGAGCTGTCAACTCTTAACGGGGATGGTTCGGCCAGGAGAACCTTGAACTGAAGTGGCTTTCCAAGCAGGTCAACCTCAACGGTTTCCCCGGTTCTGAGTTCTCTCCTCATGAGCTTTGACCGGAGTATTTCTTCGAAGCCGGCCGGGAGCTCGACATTAAAGAGCGGCCTCAACACAACCTTCATTTCCTTCACCACCTTCGCATAACAGCAGAAGGCTTTCAACTTTCCGGAAACCTGCCCATGGAAAGGCTCATATGGGGAAGTCGATTCTCTTGGAAATTAAAGGGAAGTGATGAACAGGCGAAACTAATGACCTTTTTCCCTGAACTTGTCGTAGCTTATTCTCAACGCTTCCAGAACCGGGAGTTTTTCCCCCGCAAAGAAGCTTAGCATCGCACCCCCTCCCGTCGAGATATGGCTTATCCCCTCTATTCCGTACTTTTGAATTCCGGTTATGCTGTGGCCGCCTCCCACGACACTGAAGGCCCTGCTCTCTCCAATGGAACGGAAAACTCCGACGGTTCCCACGGCAAATTCCTCCCTCTCAAACACTCCCATGGGCCCGTTTGCCACGATGGTTCCTGCGTTAAGCAGTATCTCCCTGTACTTCTCAACGGTCCTGGAGCCGATGTCCATGATGGGGTAGTGATCAAGCAGTCTCATTTCCTCGCTCAGCAGGTCGACTTCAAGTCTCTCCCCCTTATGGTCAATTGCAAAATCGACCGGGGTTCTTATCAGGGGGTAAAACTCATTGAGTATTCTCTCGGCCCAATCAACGAGCTCGAGAAGGCCCTTCTTTGCCAGGAACTCAATGTTCGCGTTGCCGAGATTGAAGCCCTTTGCCAGAGTGAAGACCTGGCCCACAAGCCCTCCGGTCAAAATAAGGTCGGCCCTTCCACTCCTGAGAACGTTTTCCGCAACCTTAAGCGAATCGTCAACCTTAGCCCCTCCGAGGACGTACACCCTTGGCCTTTCCCCCGTTTCGTAGGCTTTCCCGAGGGCCGTTACTTCCCTTTCCATCAAAAGCCCCATGGCCATTGGCTTTAGCCGGGCAAAACCCACCAGGGAGGGCTGACTCCTGTGGGCGGAGGCGAAGGCATCGTTTACCACGTTGTCAATCAGTGGGGCCAGTTTTCTTACAAAGAACGTTCTCTCGCACTCTTCGAGCGGCTTGTAGAAGGCCTCCTCCGCGGCGAACCTAAGGTTTTCGAGCATAAGCGCTTCTCCCGCCTTCAGTGAGCTTATACGCTCGCGGGCGTATCTTCCAAAGATGTCCTCAACGTATTCCACCTCCTCTCCCAGAAGCTTGCCCAGTATTTTGGCGTGCTCTTCCGTCGTCGTGTAATCTCCGTCATAGGGCCTGCCCTGGTGGGTGGCTATGACAAGCTTTGCTCCCTCATTCAGGAGGTGTTTAATCGTCGGAATAACTTCACGGAAGCGGGCATCACTGGTTATCTTTCCACCTTCGACTGGTGAGTTCAGATCGACCCTCAGAAACACGGTTCGTTCCCCATGAAAGAGATCACCTATCCTGAACATCCCGCTCACCGGTGTAACCCTGTCAACATTCAATGCACTCGTTCATGTTAAAAAGTATTCTAAACACCGAGGGTGATAACGGGCTGAACGGAAAGGGATTTATAATACTGTGCCGATTTATTAGTGTCTGGTGAGGACGATGCCGTGGAGCGCGGATCTCATCGTGAGACTCCCAAAAGACCTCCTGCTAAACTCCATTTCGGAGCTTCTGGGGAGAATGGGGTTTAAGAACTACGAGAAGGTCTCAAATGAAAGTGAGTGGGGCGCAGACATAGTGGCCATCAGGGAAGACCCAATAGCGGGAACAGAAAAGCTTATCCTCCTGGTGCATGACAGGGGACTCGCAAGCTCCAAAGATGTTAACGTTTTCGCTCAGAGCATCGAGAGACACAAGGCCCACAAAGGAGTCCTGGTTTCGCCCGCGGGGTTCACCAAGGACGCTAAACTCTTGATATCACAGGACTACCTCGGCAGGATCATTCCCTGGGATGGAGAAAAACTTGCATCCCTGCTGAACAATTACAGTGTTAACGTCCCTGAGGGGGCTGAAAAGTTTTTTACTCCGGAGAAGGAAGAGAAGGAGGAGACACTGGAGGAATTCGAACTTGATGCGCCCCTGCTCTATGATTTCTCACATGCAGAACTCATGAAGAGAGTTTCAGAGCATCTGACCAGGAATTATCCGGTTTCACCGGATGAGATAGAACTCGTTTCCCTTTCGCTGGAACTTTCCACCGCTTACATTGTCTCCTGGGAGCTCACGGGGGCGGAAAAAGAGAGTGGAAAGGCCATAATCTTCTCAAAGGACGATGTCGTGCTGAACGCCGAGGAAGACAGGGAACTTTCCACACCGCTGAAAAAAGCCCTTCTCGACGGGAGAGCGGTAATAAGAGCCACCGAGAGACGGATACAGAACCCGGTAAGTCCCGGCGAAGTTGCCCTGATCCTGAAAGGCCTCGTGGCCGAAAAGAGGGGAGTTTCAGAAAATCACGTATCAATAACCGACAGAAGGAAGGTTTATCTGCCGGTAATGGCCCTTATGGAGCTCAGGATCGGAGAAAACAGGGGAGAGGTCAGGGTGAACCTCAGAACCGGCGGGATAGACGTTTCACTGGAACCGCTACCTCAAGAATACTTTCTGGAAAAGGCGAGGGATATCGTTGAGAAAGAAACCGGAGAAAAGCCTGAAGAGATCAACGTCAAAACTGGCGAGAAAAAACTTAAAGTCCTGGGCAGGACGAGACGCTTTTCGTTTGAGGTTATTTTCAACCCTTACACAGGAAAGCTGGTTGGACTTGAAACTTTAATGAGCGATGAGGCCCTGGAAGAGCTTCTAAAGTCTCTTTATCCATCCGGAAAAGTTCTGTCCCTTGAAAAAACCAAAAAAGAAGCCGTTGCAGATTTACTCGTAGAGGGGGGAATAGTTGTCGTCGGGGTAAATCTGAGGAACGGGGAGGCCAGGGAAGTCAGGAGCCTTCCATCACCCGCTGAAGCCTTTGAAAGAGCCAAGAAGTTTGTGGAGGGCAACTTTCCGGTTTCAGGCCTTGAACCCAGGGAATACAGGGTTATCGAGCACAAATGCCTGGAGATAACCCTTGCGGGAGAATCTGGGGTTGCAAAGGTTAAAATAGACGGCGCAACCGGAGATGTTCTTGACTACTACGTTGTGGTATCCCCCGGGAGAGCCGGGGAGCTCGTTCTCGAGAGGTATCCCGGATACACTATAAAGAACATTTCCGAGGAAAACGACAACTACGTTGTGGAAATAGAAGACAACGAGAGAGAGGTTAAAGTGTTCATAAGTAAGGATGGTAAGATGCTGAAGGAAAAGGACAGAGTTCTGAAGAGAGAACTCGCCGAAAAAATAGCGGAGGAAGAAGCCAAGAAAATCGACCCGGAGGCCAAGGTGGAACCCCTCGTGCTCTCGGATAATTGGACGGCAGAGTTCACCGGGGTGACGAAGGTTGGAACGCTGACCCTCGAGAGGAGCACTGGGCAGGTTTTAAAGGTAGAGGCCAGGTTCACGGAGAGGGCCCTTGAGGATCTGTACCACAGGCATCTCCGGGGAAAGTACGGTGAGGATAACCTGAACACGGAAAGAATAACCCACTACAAGGACAGGGGTTACATGAACATAAAGGTATCCGGCGGTGAGTACATCTACTACGCCAGGCTGGACACAAAAACCGGAGAAATCTTAGAAGAGGACAGAGTGCCCAAGAAAGGACTGACGGCCAGGATAAAGCAGATGCAGCTTGAAGGGAAGTACAAATGACCGAAAATAAATTAAATCCCCTTTCCAAGCTTTTCCAGGTGGGTGGGATGGAAGGAAAAATAGTCCATGATGGGATTCACGGGAGTATGAAGATCTCGGGCGTCATCCTTGATCTCGTTAAAACGCCTGAGTTCCAGAGGCTGAGAAACATAAAACAGCTTGGCCTTGCCTATCTGGTTTACCCCGGGGCAAACCACACCCGTTTCGAGCACTCCCTCGGAGCCTGGAACGTTGCTAAAAGGCTAAGTGGTGAGCTGAACCTGGAGAAGGACGAAGGACTGATCCTTGAGATAGCCGCCCTCCTCCACGACATCGGGCACGGGCCATTCAGCCACACCTTTGAGAG
Source organism: Thermococcus waiotapuensis (assembly GCF_055384795.1). Classification (NCBI taxonomy): domain Archaea; kingdom Methanobacteriati; phylum Methanobacteriota; class Thermococci; order Thermococcales; family Thermococcaceae; genus Thermococcus; species Thermococcus waiotapuensis. Next base: position 898,226 of record NZ_AP042429.1, read on the forward strand.
CATCTACCAGCACTACGTAAAGGAGCACGACCACATGCACCTGGGCCAGGACATAATCCTTGGCAAAATCGACATAACCGATGGAAATGGCGGCGGGAGGATACCCGGGATCCTCGAAGAAAACGGAATCTCACCGGAGGAGGTTTCCAGCCTGATACTCGGAAAGCATCTAAAGAGATATCTCGGCCAGGCCCTCCACGGCGACGTCGATGTCGACCAGATAGATTATCTCATCCGCGATGCCCACTACACAGGTGTTGCCCACGGGATAATTGACATGGAGAGACTCCTCAAGGTTCTGACGGTTCATAACGGAGAACTCGTGGTTGAAGAGAAAGGCCTTGAGGCCGTTGAGGGAATGATGGTGGCGCGTTCCCTTATGTATTCCCGCGTCTACTTCCACCACACGGTGAAGATAGCCGAGGGAATGCTGATCAGGGCTCTGGAGTTTGCCCTTGAAGAGGGCAACCTCTGGGACTTCTGGAAGATGACAGACTGCAGAGTCCTGGTAGAGCTGGAGGACCTCGAAGGATTCCCTTCGGAGATTGTAAAGAGGATAAAATACCGCGACCTCTACAAAGCAGCCGTTCTTGAGAGTGCGGATTCCCTCGATCAGGAAGAAAAGAGAACCCTGCTGTCGGCCTATAGAGACGTTAAGAAGCGCCAGGAAATGGAAAGAGCTCTGGCAGATGCCGTTGGGGCTAAAGAAGGGGAGGTTATCCTTGAGTTCAGTGTGTCCGACCTGATGCTGAGCGAACCAAGGCTTAAGGCGACTGAAATAGGGGTTCTCCTTGAGAACGGCGATGTCCAGCCGCTGGCGAAGGTTACACCTCTGGCCAACGCCCTTAAGAGGCGCCAGACACCGAGGTGGGCGGTTATGATAGCCTCGCCTGCCAAATACGTCAGCGACCTGAGAGGGGTCTGGAAGAAGGTTATCTTCGGCTGAGATCCCTGGCAACTGCCTGCTTCAGGCTTTTTTTCAGTTCTTCAATCATGCCTATCAGCTCATCGACATCCCTGATGGTGTTTAGGCTCTCCTTTGGTATCAGCGGCACTTCGGAGACGACCTCCGCCCTGGCCCGCTCCAGAACGAAGAAACTTTCGCTGTCTATCACCTTACCGACCTCCGCCACCATTTCTGCCCTCTTCACGGTGGACTTGGTTTTTCTCTCGTCTATCCCGGTTAGAATCGTGAACTCCTCCTCTCTGGAAAGCGCGTTGAAGGGGGCCCGCTTTATCTTGACGACCCCCATGCCAAGCTTCTTCAGCTTTTCAAATATTTCCCTTTCGAGGGGTGTTTCAGGCTCCGAGGAGAGATTGGCCTCCACCCTGGCCCGCAGGATGTCTATGGGCTCTGCTATCGCCTCGTCGAAGATTTCCTCCATCCTGATGGCAACGTCGAGGGAAGCGGCCTGCTCCCCCTTTTCATAGTTCTGGAGGCTTTTTCTCGAAATTCCAAGGAGTTGGGCGAGTTCATTTATGGAATAGCCATGCTTCTCCCTTAAAGCCCTCAAAAGCTCCCCATTGATCCTGACGTAAAACCCGCCTCTCTCAGCGAAAATTACCGGCAGTTCTCCCTCAAGGAGAACCTGATAGAGAGTTTCGGGCCTGAGGGCGTTTATCCCGAACCTCTCGTAAACAACACCCTCTTCAAGTTCCCCTCCCTTCGTTCTCAGACCCACTATCAGGGGGGACGCTCCAAATACCTTGGAAAGCCTCTTCAAGTCGCTGGCCTGCTCCTCGCTAACGGTATCAATGTTTCCCACGACCTTTACGAATAGAAGAAAGAACAGCCTACCCGCGACTATGTCAAAGCAACTCTCTCTGAGCTCGATGTGGGCGGTCTTAAAGCCGGCCGCACGGAATATAGCCGAGACCGTTTTGATGAGTTTTTCCCTCTCCATCAAAGTTAAATATGTGTGCGTGCTTTTAAACTTACGGTGAGGCAATGAGACCTGTAGTCATGGAGGGCCACAGAGTGTCACTCGGAGTCCTTCTTCGGGACGATTTGCCCACCCTATGGAAGTGGTACAACGACAGAAACGTCAGGCGGTACCTCTCAAAGCCCCACGAGGTCTTCTTCTATGAAAACGAGCTGGAATGGTATGAGACCATCAGACGAAACCGGGAGAAAGAAAAGGTTTTTGCGATCATAACGAGCGGCGAGTGGAGACTGGCTGGAGTAATCGGCCTTCACGGGATAGACTTCATGAACAGAAATGCGGAGGTCGGCTACATTATTGGCCCAGAACACTGGGGGAGGGGTTACGCAAGCGAAGCAGTTAAGCTAATCCTGGAGTACGCCTTCAACTGGCTCAACCTCATCAAAGTCTACGCGAGGGTTTTCGAGCCCAACGTGGCTTCGATAAGAGTACTGGAAAAGAACGGTTTTAAGCTCGCGGGGAGGTTAAGAAAACATCAGTTCATCCCGGAGGAGGGCTTTGTGGACGTTCTGATATATGAAAAGCTCTCGGGAGATTAACCCATGTGCGAAGGTGAGGAGAAAGCCTACGGCGAGACAGGGAAGTTACGGGAAGTTCGGAATGTTCATGTGGGCAGTCTTCCTGACGGTCTTCGCGAGGAAGTACATGGGGTGAAAACATGCGCGTTGGACTCATAATCAACCCGATAGCAGGAATGGGAGGAAAAGTTGCCCTCAAGGGCACAGATGGAGTTGTGGAGGAGGCCATAAAACGAGGGGCTAAGCCAATAGCCGCTGACCTCGTGAGACTGTTTCTCGGTGAATTGTCCCACTATGGGGAGGCCCGAAAAATTGAGTTCCTGACCGGTCCGGGGCCGCTCGGGGAGGATGTTTTCGAGGAGTTCGGTTTTCCCCACGAAGTTATCAGACACAGGGAGATAAGCTATCGCCTTGTTGAAGGCGTAAAAATCCCGGACACAACTTCCAAGGACACAAAAGAGCTCGCGAGAGGCATGGCTGAAAAGGTTGAGCTGCTTCTCTTCGCAGGCGGCGACGGAACTGCCAGGGATGTTGTTGAAGTAGTGGATAAGAAAGTTCCCATCCTGGGAATACCAACGGGCGTCAAGATGTATTCTGGAGTCTTTGCCGCATCTCCGGAGGACGCGGCGAGGGTTTTAGTGGAGTTCATCCGGGGGAGGGCAGGGCTTGAGGAGAGGGAGGTCAGGGACATAGACGAGGAAGCCTACAGGAAGAACGAGGTTAAGGCCAGAACCTACGGGAAGGCCCTCGTCCCGGTCGTTGAGACCCTCGTTCAGGGGAGCAAGGAGGGGGTTCCCCTCGACGAGGAGGAAGAGCTTGAAGCTATAGCCGGGGCCCTTGCGGAGGAGATACTCGGGAGCGACGGGGTTTACTTCCTCGGCTCCGGCTCAACGATAAAGAGAATAAAGGACGCGCTTGGAATAGATGGAACCCTGCTCGGTGTAGACGTCGTTGAGGTTAAGGATGGAAGGGCCAGGCTCCTCGTAAAGGACGCGACGGAGAAAGACCTTCTCAGGTTCGTTGACCGGAACCCGAAAATCGTCGTTACCGTCATCGGCGGCCTCAACTTCCTCTTCGGCAGGGGAAACCAGCAGTTCTCGGCTGAAGTGCTGAGGCACATCCCGAAGGAGAACATAACAGTCGTCGCCACGCCCTCAAAAGTTCAGAATGGCTCCATCAGGGTCTACACCGGCGACAGAGGTGTGGACGAAAAGCTCAGGGGATACATAAAGGTCAGGGTGAGCCCCTGGATGGAGAGGCTGGTGAAGGTTGTCTGAGCGGAACCCGTTTATACCTCCACCTCCCATTCTTAATGGTGAGAGCCGTGAAATATAGCGGCATAGCCGTCAAACTTTTTGAAAGGGAAGGCGAGGAAGTCTTCTACGACCCGGCCTACCACGGCAGGACGCTGAAGGTCTTCGGCATGGACGAGTGGCCGGGCAAGGCCCTGAGACATTTAGCGGGGAAATACGCGGAGAAAGACTACTCCAGGATCATCTTCGACACGAAGGGAAGTTTCGGTGAAGAGGGCTTTGATACAGTTCTCAGAATTCAGGACACGAAGCCCGGCGGCCTGGACCCCATAAAGCTCGCTGGTGAAGGCCACTTCGACTTCTACACCGCCGCCACGATAGTCCAGACGATTTATGGCCTTGACAGGACGCTAACGGAGATGCTCTACTCGGATATACTGGCAGGAAAAGTTGGGAGTGTTCCGAAGGCGCTAAAGGCCGGGCAAAAATATTCGGAGGTAATCGCGGAGAGTTACACTGCCCTGGACCAGCTTCTCTACTCGGGTGAAGTGCCGGAACTCGGGCAAAGCATCCTCGTGAACTTTGGGGATGCCCATAGCATAACCCTCGTCGGGAACGCTTTCCTCATCTTAGCCGCGGCCGTCGAGAAGAGGAGAAAGGTGATGATAGGCCTCAACGATGCGGCTGTTCTAACCTATACCAGTGCTGGAAGCGCAGGACTTCCCCTCCTGACAAATCCGGCCCTGAAGAGGGTAACGGTGGTCGCCAGCGAGTACGCCCTGGATTCCCTGCTGAACATGGCAGGCCCGGTTCTGCTCCTCTACCACGACCCGGATGTGCAGAGCTTAATCTACGAAGCGAGTGGAGTTCCACCCGGCCCGATGAGGAAGCACGTCTGCAAGGGCCAGGGGGCCTTCATCTACCGCACGCCCGAGACCATGGAGGTTAAATGGGGGGAGATTCCCCTCTAACCCCTCAAACTTTTCACGAGCTCCTCCATAACCCCTAAGAATGTCTCAACCTCCTCAACGCTGTTGTAGACATGGAAGGAGGCCCTGACCGTGCCGTTTATCCCGAGCTTCTTCATGACCGGCAGGGCGCAGTGGTGGCCGGAGCGAACCATGATGTTGTGCTCATCGAGTATCGCTGCAACGTCATGCGGGTGGAGCGGCGGAACGTTGAAGCTTACAACCCCTGCGTGCTTCTTCAGGTCCCTCGGCCCGTACCACGGAATCTCAAGCTCGTCTAAGCCTTCAGTGATGCGCTTCACGAGCTTGTGCTCTTGCTCCTCGATTTTGTCTAACCCAATCCTCTGGATGTAGCGTATTCCGGCGGCCAGGCCTATTGCTCCGCCTATGTTCGGCGTCCCGGCTTCAAAGCGCTCGGGCGGCTCCGTCAGTTTGTAATCGTCGAGGCTGACATCCTCGATCGTCCCGCCCCCTATGAGCGGCGGCTCGAAGGCCTCAAAGAACTCCTCACTGATGTAGAGAACGCCTATTCCGGTCGGCCCCATCGGCCCCTTGTGGCCGGAGAAGGCCAAAAAGTCGGCGTGGAGCTTTTTAACGTCGACCTCCATGTGGCCGGCGCTTTGAGCCGCGTCAACGACGAATATGGCCCCTTCCTCCTCAGCGAGCTTTCCGAGCTCTTCAACCTCGTGGATAACGCCGAGAGCGTTTGAGACATGCTGAACTGCGACGAGCCTGGCCCCCCTTATCTTCCTCTCTGCATCGCCCAGATCGAGGTTGCCCTCGTCATCTCCCTCTATAAACTCCAGCTTCAGGCCCTTCCTCTTCGCAAGCCTCTGCCAGGGGAGCAAATCCGAGTGGTGCTCGTAGGGCGTCGTGACTATCTTATCCCCCGGCCTGAAGATGTGCTCCAGTCCCAGGGCAACCAAGTTGAGGCTCTCGCTCGTGTTCCTGGTGAAAACTATCTCCTCGAACTTTGCGTTGATGAACTCTGCAACTACCTTCCTGCTCTCCTCATACCTGTGCGTCGCGATCTGGGAGAGCCTGTGAACACCGCGGTGGACGTTGGCGCGGTATCTCAGGTAATACTCTTCCATGGCCTCTACGACCGGCTTTGGAGTTAGCGAGGTGGCAGTGCTGTCGAAGTAGATGACCTCACTTGTCAGCGGGATGTCCTTCCTTACATCGTCCGGGATCTTCATGATACCACCTCCAGAACCCCGGCGCAGTCGTAAACAACGGTCGCCATCTCCCTGCCCTTGCTTGCATCTTCGAGGAGCTTGATTATTATCTTCCCGCTCGGGTAGACGCTAAACCTCATAGCCCTCCATCTCAAGGATGAGCATCATCTCCGGAAGGAGCTTCTTGACGGTGTAGCCCCTCTCCTTGAGGCATTGCGCAGTCTTCGTCAGGTCTATCTTTACCGGCCTCTCCCAGGAGTAGGCACTGATCACTATACCCTTCATGGTCGTGCAGGGCTTTGCTATCATCATCACCTCTCACCCGGAGAAACTTTCCCCCGGAGAATTTATAGGTTTCCCCAGCATTCCGAACTCCCCGAAGGTTTATAACCGAAGGTTTAGGAAAACCTAATATCCCGCCAGCGTCAAGTTCGCCACATGAGGGCCAGAAAACTCCTGGAGAGCAGGGAATTCAGGTACTTGCTTCTCATAGTCCTCCTGTCCTTTGGAATGAGCGCCGCGGTGCTCTCCCTGCTGGGCATGTCTAGCTTCATCCCCCAGTTCTTCATGCTGGCCATGGCGGACTCGGTAAATCCCTGCACATTCGCGGTTTACACCCTCTTCCTTATAGCGCTCTCCGCCAGGGGTGTTGACAAGAAGGGACTTTACATCGTTGGTCTCTCCTTTGTGGGGGCCGTATACGTTTCCTACTACACGCTCGGCCTGGGTCTGACTTTCATAGCCGGGAGAATCCCCCTCGAGTGGGCCGGCTATTTTGCCATAGCCTTTGGAGTTTACACCGTAGCAACGGGAATAGCGGAGCGCTCAAGGACAGGGGATAAGAAGGCCCTGAGGAAAAGATGTTCTCGGCCGACACGACTGTCATAGGTGCTCTGATCCTCGGTATAAGCGTCTCAACGACGCTCCTGCCGTGCTCTGCGGGGCCGTACGTTGTCTATGCGGCAATCATAGCCCGCTCCTCCATGGTTCTGGTGTTCCTCCTGCTGGCCCTCTACAACGTAATATTCGTCCTCCCCCTGCTGGTCATCCTGTTTGCCATGGGCGGTTTAAGGGACAGCAAGGAGTTCTCAAGGGCGATGGTGAGGCACTCAGCCGAGCTCTCCGTTGTTGCCGGAGTCCTCCTGGTTGCGATTGGCCTCTGGGTCCTCGGGCTCATTTAGCGTTCTCTATCGAAAGATTTAAAAATACCCCGCTGGAGGTATAGGTCGGGCGCTCGGGCAGTGCCGGGGTAGCTCAGCCTGGTCAGAGCGCTCGGCTCATAGGGCCGCTCCCTTAGGGGAGCCTGAGAAACCGAGAGGTCCGGGGTTCAAAGCCCCGCCCCGGCACCAAACGTTTTTAGGGGCCTTTAACTTCCCTCCTGACTCCGTCGAGTATTTTAGCCATTACCTCGCCTGCCTTTCCCCGCAGGAAGATGTCAGCTATCGGCGTTATCCCGCTACTCCCAACGTTCACCTCTATAACTTTTCCCCCGTGTTCCTTAACGATGTATGGGATGTACGCGGCCGGATAAACCAGCCCGCTCGTCCCTATGACGAGAACAACGTCGCTTTTTTCGGCCAGCTTAAAGGCCCTCTCGAGTGTAGCCCTCGGCAGTGCCTCCCCGAACCAGACCACGTCCGGCCTGAGGAGAGAGCCGCACTGCGGGCATCTCGGAAGATCCTTTGAGTTAACGAACTCCCTGACCCTGCCGTTCTCCTTCAGGTTCTCCCTATAGGAGCATGAGGCGCACCTGACCCGGAATATGTTCCCGTGGAGTTCGACAACGTTCCCGCTTCCGGCTTCGCGGTGAAGGTCATCGACGTTTTGCGTTATCACCGCCTTGAGGATTCCGAGCCTTTCAAGCTCTGCGAGGGCATAATGAGCTGGATTAGGCTTTGCCCCAAGAATTTTTCGCGTTCTCCACCGATAAAAATCCCAGACCAACGCCGGATTTCTCTCAAAGGCCTCCTGAGTCGCCAGCTCCTCAGGCTTATAATGCCTCCAGAGGCCGTCCTTTCCCCTGAAGGTCGGCACTCCGCTCTCGGCGCTTATCCCTGCACCGGTAAAAGCAATCGCAAACCTTGAGCGCGCCAGCAGTTTAGCGGCTTCCTCGATCATGGTATCCCCTACTCGTCGAGCTTTAAAAACCGTGCCCCTCCCTTTAGGCCAATCCCCGGCACCCCTGAATATTTTTTTGAAAGGCGCTTCACACTTCCGTAGAAGAGTTTAAATGTGCTCATTTGAGTATTGGGCCGGTGAGAGAAATGCCTGTTTCAGGCAAGATTGAGAGAAAAAAGGTCGCCACATCACACGGAAGGTATTATTCGGCGAGAATAGCGGCACAGAGGAGGAAAAAGCTCGTAGTCATCCAGAACATCAGGACAAGGAAAGGAGTGAGGGGCATCAGGACGAGCCCGATAACTATCAAAGCAAGAATAAGCGAGAGGGAGGCTCTGGCCGTTCTCATTGGAACCCAGATCGGGGCTGGGGTCCTTGGCCTGCCCTACGCGGCCAGCAAGGTCGGCCTTATCCCGGCCTTGGGAATCCTCACCGGGGTAATGCTTCTCCTCCTCGGAACGGCCCTCGTAGTTCTGAAGCTCTCGGCCGAGATGGGCGGTGCCCAGATGAGCACCATAGCGGGCAAAACCCTCGGTAAAGCCGGCGGCTGGCTCATGTACCTCAGTGTAACGCTGATGAGCTTTGGGGCTCTGCTGGCCTACACTGCCGGGATGGGAAAGGTATTCGCGAGCCTCTTCGGCACCGGCGAGACCGCTGGTAGTTTAATATTCTGGGCCCTGGCGTCGCTGGTCGTCTACAAAGGCCTCGAAGTGAGCGGAAAGACGGAGCTTGTAATAAGCTACATCGTGCTCACCCTCTTTGTTGCCGTCATCTTCATGCTCGCTCCCCACGCGAAGCTGGAGAACGGGCTCTACGTCGACATATCTGGAATCCTGAGCATAACGGGCGTTGCCATATTCGCCCTCGGCGGCCACACCATCATTCCAGACATTTACAAGGGGCTCGGGAGCTACGAAAAAACGAAGAAACTGGTCGTGTTAGCTTTCCTCATACCTACCGCCATCTACGCGGCGTTCATGGCTTCGTTCCTCCTCGTCTTCGGCAGGGAAACCCCCCAGGTGGCCACGCAGGGCCTTGAGTCCCTCTACGGCAGGACCGGCTGGCTCGTGGGCAACCTCATTCCGCTCTTCACCATAACGACGGCCTACATAGGCATAGCCCTGGCACAGCAGAGCAACAGCGAGGAGTTCATAAAGCTCAGGAGGCCCGTGGCCTGGGCCCTCACGGTGGTTCCCCCGGTGCTTGCTTACCTTGCTGGCATCAGGAACTTTGCCGACGTGCTCGCCTTCGCCGGCGACACCGGAGACATGATGGCCTTCATTGTGCTTCCCCTGCTCATGTGGCTTGCGACGAAGCTTCGGAAGTGACACCTTACCCCCTTTTCCCATACTGCAGTGTGCATTTCTGTGCACGTGCACACCTTCGGTAAGATTTATATTCCCCCCGCCCAACTCCCACCGAGGTGTTTGGGATGGCCGGATACAGGGAATACCGCGACAGGGTTTTGAACTTCATCGAGGACCACGAGAACTGGAGGAGCCACACGATAAACCTCATAGCAAGCGAAAACGTGACTTCTCCGAGCGTTACGAGGGCAGTCGCCAGCGGCTTCATGCACAAGTACGCCGAAGGCTGGCCGAAGCAGCGCTACTACCAGGGGTGCAAATACGTTGACGAGGTTGAACTCATTGGAGTGGAACTCTTCACGAAGCTCTTCCAGAGCGACTTCGCCGACTTAAGGCCCGTCTCAGGAACCAACGCCAACCAGGCCGTCTTCTTTGGACTAACCCAGCCCGGAGACAAAGCCATAGTCCTCCACACCAGCCATGGAGGCCACATAAGCCACATGCCCTTCGGTGCCGCCGGAATGCGCGGCCTTGAAGTCCACACCTGGCCCTTCGACAACGAGGAGTTCAACATAGACGTTGACAAGGCCGAAAAGCTCATCCGCGAGCTTAAGCCAAAGATAGTGGTATTCGGCGGCTCGCTCTTCCCGTTCCCGCACCCGGTCAAGGAGCTCGCGCCCGTTGCAAAGGAAGTCGGAGCCTACGTCATGTACGACGGTGCCCACGTCCTTGGCCTCATAGCAGGAAAGAAGTTCCAGGACCCGCTCAGGGAAGGGGCAGACATAATCACCGCCTCGACCCACAAGACCTTCCCGGGGCCGCAGGGTGGAGTGATAATCTACAAGCGCTTCGGTGAAACCGAGGAGATAGCCAGGCTCCAGTGGGCCATCTTCCCGGGTGTGCTTAGCAACCACCACCTCCACCACATGGCGGGTAAGACCATCACCGCGGCGGAGATGCTCGAGTACGGTGAAAAGTACGCCGCCCAGATAGTCAGGAACGCGAAGGCCCTCGCCGGGGCTCTGGCGGAGGAGGGCTTCAAGGTCATCGGTGAGGACAAAGGCTACACCGAGAGCCACCAGGTTATTGTGGACGTCTCAGACCTCCACCCGGCAGCGGGCGGCTGGGCGGCCCCGCTTTTGGAGGAAGCCGGCATAATCCTCAACAAGAACCTCCTGCCGTGGGACCCGCTCGAGAAGGTCAACGAGCCCAGCGGCCTCAGGATAGGTGTCCAGGAGATGACTAGGGTTGGCATGATGGAGGACGAGATGAGGGAGATTGCCCGCTTCATGAGGCGCGTCCTCCTCGACAGGGAAGACCCGAAGAAGGTCAAGAGGGACGTCTACGGCTTCCGCGCCGAGTTCCAGAAAGTCTACTACTCCTTCGACCACGGACTACCACTCAGGGGATGATTCCCCTTTCTGTTTTTGCCCTCTTTTCAGGCTCTTTCGCGGGGGGAAGGTAAAAGAAATAGAACCCAGGCCGAGGGGGCCCGTGTCAGTCGATGGTGGCCTTCTCAAACTCGAGCACTGCAATGGCCGAGAAAGCAAGCGCCAGGAGCGCCAGCAGGCCCCATTCCACAGCTGGTGAAAACTTCGCTATGGCACCGCCCACGAGGTAGCGCCTCGTCCCGTCAACGGCGTAGGTGAGGGGATTAACGTAGGCAAGCGCCTTCATCCAGCCGGGCATGGCGTCTATTGGGTATATCGCGCCGCTCAGGAAGGTCATGGGCATCATTATCATCGTGACCACCATCTGGAAGCCTTCCATGCTGGTCATTTTGAGTGCTATGGCCACTCCCATGCCCGCTATGGCAACCCCGACGAGGAAGCCGAGCCCCAGGGCGGGGAGAACGCCACTCAATTTGAGGTCTGCAAGCGCGAAGCTGAGGGTCAGCAGGATTATTCCCTGTATCAGGGCCATCAGGGAGCCTCCGGTTATCCTGCCGAGTATCGCCTCAGCCCTGCTCGCCGGGGCAACGAGTATCTCCTTGAGGAAGCCGAACTGCTTGTCCCATATTATCGTAACTCCCTGCATGAAGCTCATGTTGAAGACAGTCATGGCGAAGACACCCGGGACGAGGTAGGTGAGGTAGTCAACGCCACCGAAGACCCCCTTCGCCATCGGGTTGTTGAACACCCCGCTCCAGCCCATTCCAAAGAATACGAGCCAGATGAGCGGATTTATCAGGCTCCCGGCTACCCTTGCACGGGAACGGGAAAAGCGCTTCAGCTCGCGGTATATCATCGTGGTGAACGTCCTCATTATCTCACCTCCTCCTAAACCTCATCGGGAACCTCTGCTCTCCACCTTCGTCCCTTATCTCCCTCCCCGTCAGGTGCAGGAAGACGTCGTTGAGCGTTGGCCTGTGGTATGTAGCCTCGAGTATCTTCACTCCCCTCTCCTTCGCGAGCTCAAAGAGCCTCGGGAGGGCCTCGGCGGCGTTCTCAACGTCCAGCGCAATCCTACCATCGGGGAGGAGCTTGCACCCCCTTATGAAGTCCGCCTTGAGGCATTTGATCTCCTCGGGAGCCTCGAGCTTGAGGTAAACCACGTCGTTGCCCACCAGCTTCTTGAGCTCCTCGGCGGTTCCCTCCGCTATTATCTTCCCGTGGTCCATAATCGCTATCCTGTCAGCCAGCACCTCGGCCTCGTCCATGTAGTGGGTGGTCAGGAAGATCGTCATGTTGTGCTCCTCCTTCATGGCCCTTATATAGTCCCATATGTGGGCCCTCGTCTGGGGGTCGAGACCTATGGTCGGCTCGTCGAGGAACAGTATCTCGGGCTCGTGGAGGAGGGAGCGCGCTATCTCAAGCCTGCGCTGCATCCCGCCGGAGAAGTATTTGAGCGGCCTGTCCCTGAAGTCCCAGAGCTCAACGAACTTCAGGAGTTTCTCGATCTTCTCCCTCAGCTCGCCCCCACCCAGGCCGTATATCCTGCCGTGGATGTACATGTTCTCGTATGCGGTAAGCTCCCTGTCGAAGCTCGGGTCCTGGAAGACTATCCCTATCTTCTTCCTCACCTCGTTGGGCTCCGCCACGATGTCGTGACCTGCCACAAAGGCCTTCCCAGAGGTCGGCTTCAGGAGTGTGGTGAGCACGTGCACCGTCGTGGTTTTTCCGGCCCCGTTCGGCCCGAGAAAAGCGAATATCTCTCCTTTCCTGACCTTGAACGAGATGCCCTTAACGGCCTCGAAATCACCATATTTCTTCACGAGGTTTTCAACCTCTATCGCGTGTTCACTCACTTCCCTCACCCCTCTCAACCCTGCCGAGAAGGATTAACCTCACCCTTCTGGTGAACTCCCCGAACTCCCCCGCGAGGGCTTCCTTCTGCTCCTCCGTTAGGGTGTCAAGGGAGTTGAAGACCTCCTTCATCACTTCAAGCGGTTCCCTGCCCCCAAGCCTCGCGAACTCCCTGAACCTGTAGGTGAGCTCCTCCGCCCTTTTAAGCTCTGCTTCATGCTCCCTGAGGTATTCCTTCCCCTTTTCCGTGGCCCTGTAAAGCCTCTTGTCCCTCTTACCCTCGCCGGCAAACTCGATGAGTCCGGCCCTCCTCAGGGAGTTCAGCATCGGGTAAACCGTCCCCGGGCTGGGGTGCGGAATACCGTAGGTTCTCTCAAGCTCGACCATTATGCCGTAGCCGTGCATGGGCCTCTCCGCAAGAATCTTCAGCACGAGCAGTTTGAGGCACCCCCTGAAGTCAGAGCGCTCCATGATACCACCAATATATCGAACGACATATCACTTATAAGCCTTTCGATCTGGAGGTTGTGGGAGCCAACCGCCGGCACCTTTTCACGAAAACCGAGGCAAAAACTGGGGAAACCCCGAAGGGGAGCTGGTGCTTCTACGCAGCACTGTCCCACGCCTCTGTAATGTCTCCCCAAAACCGTTCTGCAGGAACCCCGGAAGAGAGGAAGTTTTTGATTTTGGGGAGGTTTCCACACAATCCTGTCCTACGGAAACTCAAAAGATAACATATGCTTTACCTTTTTATACTTTCTAATAAAACTGCACCTACACCTCGGATGACAAATAAACTCCCTCGCAGTATCACCACAAACCTCCTTAATCAGCACCTTCATCTCATCAAGAGTTACACCATCCTTTGTCAACTCGGCCATCCTCTTACACTTATCACAAACCTTACCATCCTTCTCTGTCACCCAAACAAATTTCTCAACATTAGTCTCGCCCTGATACGCCAAATACCTCGCATAATTCGCCAAATTCGCTAACTCAGTAACAGCAATAAGCTCCGCTCTCTTCTCATCTATACCCAACTCCCTCGCAATCTTCCTAACAACATAACCCTTATACTTCCAATAACGCTTCTCAACTATCCACTTCAACATCCCATTCAACTTTTCAGACTGCTCCACACTCAATCCTGCATACTTCTTCCAAAACTCCATCTGACCCAAAGCCTCAGTAGTATACCTACCATAATTCTGCACGGCCTTATGCAAAAACTCCTTAACAATCTCCTCATCCTCGTCATCAACAACTGTCGTAAACCACAAACCATCATCAATAAGCATAGAAACATCAAACCCCTTTCTCCGCCTCCGCATCCTCCCTATCAACCTTGATATTCAACCCCTCAGGCTCACTCTTCTTAACACCAACTTCCGTATCAAAACTATCATAAACATAACCACCAATCCTCTCCTTACCAGCATACCCCTTATCAAACAACTTACCAATAATATCACTTATCAACCTCTCAAACTCCTTAGGAACATAGCCATACTTACTCGGCCGACCACCAGTTAACGAATGCAAAGCAAAAGCCTCACACCAAAACTCCTCCAAATCCAAATTACCATAATCAGAAATCTTAACCTTCCCCACCCACTCTCTCAACTTGCCAAGCATCTCTTCATCAAACCCATATTCCCTAAACATCAAATGACCAACAGCATGATAATAATACCAGCCAATTGTTCTAATTGCCTTATTCAGCTCCCCGTAATATAACAACAATGCAGTATCTGACTGCTTAACTCTCTCCTCCTCAGTAATATTCTTTCCAAAAAACTTAATCTTGCCCTCAATATACGCAACCTTCCACTTATCCCCTTCACCCTCCTCTTCAACAACTTCCACCTCAATATCTGAAATATTAAACAACATATTTAACGCTTTCTTATATGACGAAAATTCAACCAAATACTTCCAAATCTTCTTCTCCTCCTCACTAACTTCGCTCTTACTCTTAAACGCAAACTCAATCCAATTCGGAGTATACACACTCTTATTTTTGCTCTCCACATTCACATCATACGTATTCCTAACATCCTTCAACTCCCTCAAATCAACAAATATCCCCCCTCTCGGCCCCTTATATACATGAACACCCTTAGGCAACTTCCTTATCATATCATCCTTAATATACCAACGATACTCCGGAGGAATCAATTTCGTCGGCGCTTGCTTCTCCATTTCTCCCTGGTCATCACCACCAGAAACAAAAAACCCCAAATAAACTTCCCACAAATACCTCACCAAATTCTTAACATCCTCCGGAACATAATCCTCCTCTAACAGCGGCTCCAAACTAATATAATGATAAAAATCAAACCTACCAACATACGGAGCAAGCATCTTATATACAATATTCGGTATGTCCATCACACTAAACTTCTTAGCATGAACCTTCTCATTATCTCCTTCCATAACTCATCACCCATCTCCTTTCCAAACTCCCGTTTCCACACAATCCTGTTCTACGGAAACAACGAAGTGGACGTTACACTACCCACAGGACTGGGAAGTGTTTCCACACAATCCTGTTCTACGGAAACCGCCTTACAAGCGAGGGACAAGGCGATTGACTACTTCTGTTTCCACACAATCCTGTTCTACGGAAACTTGATGATGTTAGTGTTGCAAAGAGTATTCCGGGGTTGTTTCCACACAATCCTGTTCTACGGAAACCTTCGGGAAACTTCCGCCTTTCCCGAAAATAAGGGGTATCATAACTCCTATTTAAGCTTTATCATGGAAACCTGTGGCACTGCGGGCCATTTATAAATCCGACACGGGTTTTGAAAGGCCACCATGGGCCATAATATCCTTTTTCTGACCTTATGGCCGCTGCTATGCAGTCATTAAGCAATCGAAAATCACCTTTTCTGCTTTGGCCGTTAACCCCAGATTGAAAACGGAAGCCAGACTCTTTGAAAGCCGGTTGACCGGTCAAACTCCGAAAACTCCGCCCCTTTTCGGGTTTCAGTGCCCCGGAGCCTCTGAACCGGATAAGAATTTTATGGCCATAAAACGTTTCAATGGGTTTTTAGACAGAAAAGAAAAAACCTCCAGAGAGGCTTTTACGGATGGAAAACAAACATGCATGGGCAGAATCTGAAAACCGGGTGAAACCTGCTCAAAAATAGCGAAAAAGACTGTTTTCCCTTCAAACCCACTTCCCAGTGCTACTCCCTCAGCCCTACCTCGCTGTCGTATTCCAGCTCTACCCCAAAAACGCCAAAGCGCTCGTAGAGGTCTTCGTTGAAGTGTTTGTACTCCTCCAGCGTCCATATCGGGACGTTAACCGTGTGCTCGATGACGAAGACGGTCGCCCTCAGCTTTTCCTCTTCGCCCAGCTCTTCCCAGCCGGCCGCGAGCTCTATGGCTTTATCAAGGAACGGCTCCGGTATGGATGGGAGGCTCATGAAGGTGTCTCTGGTCTTTAGGACTTTTTCCGCTTTCTTCCACATCATGAGGCCCTTCTCGAGCTTCGGCTTCCTTATCTCTGCCTCGTACCTGCCCCATATTCTCTCATAGAACCCGTCGTTTACCCTAAGCAAATCCAGCTCGCTCCCGGCCCCTTCAAGCTCGCCGAGGAGGGAACTGGCCTCACTGTAGGCCCTTTTGTCGTATGGTAAATACGGCCTCTTCCCCTCGGGCTGAAAGATGTATGCCTTACCGTCCTTAAGCCCCCTCCTGTTCACCCTGCCTAAGCGCTGGATGAGGGCGTCCACCGGGGCGGCCTCGGTGTAGAGGACGTCGTAATCTATGTCGAGAGAGACCTCCACGACCTGGGTAGCCACGAGGATGCCCCTCTCGATGCCCTCAACGAGCTCCATCTTCCTTTCCCTGTCCTTATGTATGAAGCGGGAGTGGAAGAGGTAAACGTCGGCCCTTTTCTCCCTCAGCGCCTCGTAGATTTCCCTCGCCCTTGAGACGGTGTTGGTGACCACCAGGACCTTCCCTTTCTCGCCGGAGATCTCGTCGAGGGCGTTCAAAAGGCCCTCGTCCCTGACCTTTACTGTCACTCTCCTCCTGGAAGAGTAGCGTTCCCTGACTTCAGAGAAGGGCAGGAGCTCACCAAGGCCAAGCCTTTCCAGTTCTCGAGCCAGAGGGCCCGGCAGCGTTGCGGACATAACTGTCACTTCAGTCCCGAGGTGTTCCTTTGCATAGCCGATTCCCTGCAGTATGAGGGAGAGGGTGTAGGGGGTGTAGGCGTGGATTTCGTCTATTATCCAGTGCGCTCCGCGCAGTGCAAACTCCCTCACGGGAAAGCGCGGGTAGTTGAGAAAGGCCAGGAGAATCTGGTCGACGGTAGAGACGAAGACCGGTTTCATGGCGTAGCGGTGGAGGAGCTTTGAGTCCAGCTCGCCCCTGCGGTAGAGGCTCAGGAAGAGGAGGCTGTGGGCGAAGGAGACATTCTCACTCCCAAAAATCCCCTCGAAGCGCTTCCTCATGGCCTCTGTCGTGGTTATCGTCGGGAGGGAGTAAACCACCTTGGAGGCACCGTCGGGGGTAGCTAAGAGGCTCGTCTCCGTCTTTCCGTCCCCTGTCGGGAGGCGGAAGTAGCCGCCGCCTCTGCCGAGGACGCGGAGCTGGTAGTCCCTCGGCTTAAAGCCCTTCCCCAAGAGGTAGCCCAAAACGGCTTCCCTGACGCTTTTGCCCGAGTCGAGGTAATACGTCTCAGCCGGAAGGTTCGCGCTCTCAAACCAGTCCGAAACGCGGAGGAGGCCGTTGAAGAGGGTGTAGAGGGCCCTGACCTTGAAGGGGCTTAAGCCACAATCTTCAAAGCTAACAATTGCGTCCTCCCGAAGGTCAAAAACAAGCTCTGCCGGTGAGGAAAGGGCTTTTCCACCAACGATGAGCTTTTCTTCCCTGTCTATCTCTCCCTGGTAGAGGCCCTCGTGCAGGTCGGTGTGGTGGGTCAGTATGGAGAGCAGGGCTATCTTTTTGTATGGTTCCCCGCAGGGGAGGAAACGGAAAGCCAGCTCAACCCCAAGAAAAGCGTGCGGCGGGGCCTTCTTTCTCTCCCCTTTGAGCTTTTCCTGGAACCTGTCGTCGAGCTTGCCTAAGTCGTGGAGGAAAACGTGGAGCAGGAGGCAGTCTTCAAGCTCTTTCGGATGGGGAATCCTTCTCAAGAGGGCTTCGGCCCGTTTTTTAGCCCCCAGCGAGTGCTCGTAAAGGCTTTTGTCTGGCTTGGCCTTCCTTTCCTTCATCAGGCAGACCAGTTCATCCCACTCCATCCCTTACACCCAGCAGAAGTCTCTGTAGGCACATCTCCTGCAGTATGGCTTTTTCTCGGCTTTGGGTGGTCTGTCCAGGGAGATAACCCTTTCGATGTCCTCAAAAGCCCTCTCCAGTGTCTCGATGTCCTCGCCGTTCAGCCCTACCTTCTCGCTCCTCCCTTCCTTGGGATAGGCGATTACACCCTCCGCCTCAACGCCGGCCTTCCTCAGGAGGTAGAGGTAGTACTTGAGCTGCCACTTCGCGGGCTCCTCGAGCCTGGAGCTCTTCTTCACCTCGATGACCTTCACCCTCCCCCTTCCTTTCACCACGTCAAGCTTTGCATCGCCCAGAAAGACCTCCTTCCAGTCCCTCTCGTAGCCCTCCTCGTGTATCAGCCTGCCTATCAGCATGTCATCGTTCTCGAAGTCGAAGTTGAGGTTTCGCGAGAAGAACCAGAGCTCCCGCCTGCAGGTGAAGTAGTACTGGACCATAACCCCGGTGATCCCCATCAGATTACCTCCCCAGCTGGGCTCTTGTCGGTGCCTACGACGTGGAGCGTGAAGTCCCCGCGCGGGAACTCGTATATCAGAACCGAGTCATCCCCCTCTAAAAGGCTTTCGAGGGTTCTCTTTATCTCGTAGAGCTGGGCCCTGCTGACTTCTCCCTCGAAGACGCTGTTCTGCCTCCAGTGGAGGTGGGTCCTTAAAAAGCGGTGAACCTTAGCGACGCGCTTGACGTCTACATCATAGACCACTATTACAAACATCACCACCACGCCCTAAGAGACTGGTACTCTTTATCCCCGAGAAAGTGCCTGACGAGGGAGTAGCCTTCCAGCCGGAGGAGGTAGCGTACGGAGACGTTCCTCTCGTCGAACTCGAAGTACTTGAGCAGGGTGGCGTATATCCCAGTTTCCACACAATCCTGTTCTACGGAAACTATCTCAGAAACCGGCCCGTGCTCTGCCCGCTGGGATTGTTTCCACACAATTCTGTCCTACGGAAACCTTCGGGAAATTTCCATCTTTCCCAAAAATAAGATATGTTATACCCCCTATTTAAGCTTTACCGTGGAAACCCGTAGCACTGCACGCCATTTATAAATCCGGCACAAAAAATAAGGCCCTCTTCGGAGCCTTTTCTGGCTTTACCGAGAAATTTTAAGGCCTTCCACAAAAAACTGGAAAATCGAAAGGCCGTCTACAAAAAACTTTCTGTCATTTCAGGTTGAAATTTGCTTTAATGTTTTGTCCACCTTTCTTGACCCTTCGAACTCCCAGTTCTAACGTTCTCTTTGGATTTAAGGCCTTCCTCTTCCTTGGATGGCAGTCCTATTTCGCATCCATAAAACCTTTCGATGGGTTCCTCACGCATGCCTTGGACGACCGCCTGATGGTTCTTTGCCCCTTTGGAGGGATTTCACAGCTGTTTACTGGAATCCAGACGTTGTTTCAAGCTTTCATGGAAGAAGAAAGCAAAAACTGGGAAAACTCAAAGGCCCGTGTCACTCAAAAGGTGAAGACCGGCTCGCCGTCGAAGAGGGAAACTTCAACGGGGTTCGCCAGCTCGACGTAGCCACCTGCAAAAGCCACCACCCTCCTGAAGACCGCCCTCCTCTTCTTCCCGCTGTAAGTGAAGCCGACCGGCATCCTGTAGTCCCTCAGTGTCAAGTTGCTCCTCCTGAGGACGAAGAACCTCGCGCCGGATGAGTAGGCCTCCTCCGGGATGACGCTCCTGAGCGTCGTTTCTCTGCCTTCCTCCACCCCAACGAGCCTGACGTAGTCCTTCCTCGCCGGGTAAAGGAGGCTCTCGCTGTCGCCGAGGTAGGGCGTAAAGGCTGGATCCAGTAAAGCCTCGTAGGCCCTCTCGATTAGCTTATCCTCCCCGGCGAAGAAGAGCCTGCAGTGGGGCTTGTGGTACAGGACTTTAGTTATGGGGTATATCGGGGAGTTCTCCTTCTTGAAGATTATCGCGGTCTCTTCCACCCTTGAGCCGGCCTCTTCAATGATTACCCCATAGCGAAGCTCGTTGAGCAGTCCCCTGAGGCCTTCCTCCGGTAACCCCATCGCCCCGGCGAGCATGCCTATCGCCGTTGTCTTCGGTGGGAACGGGTAGCTGTCCATGAGGAGGGAATTGTAGGGGATCCTGAAGTGGGCCTGTATAGGCTTTACCTCCACCACAAGCCCGAGCACGTCACTCACCGAGCCCCGCTATCTTCTCCCTGAGCTCCTTCATGCCCAGTACCTCGACGTTCTCCACGCCCCTGAAAGCTTCCCTCAGCTCGTCCACGTTGGCGAAGCGGCTCTCGAAGAGGCCGATGTAGAGCTTTTCTATGCTGTCGCCGAAGGTCTCCACGGTTTCCTTCAGTCTGGCAACGTCGAGGACGAGCTTCCCGTCAACGTAGCCCTGCTTGACCCTGAGTGCATCCCCTATAACTGGTATCTTGCGCTTTAGTAATGCCACCACCATGACCTCGGGATAGACCTTCGTGAAGAAGTTGCTCAGCTTCGCTCCGCCGTGGTACTGCATTATCGCCTCCAAGATTGCCCTGAGCCTCTTCTCGCGCTCCTCCTCCGGCAAAACGTAGAGGGTGACCTTCTTTCCGGTGGCGTCCTTTACTTTCCTGACCTCAAGCCCCTCAAGCTTCGGAACCTCAAGGCCCTCCTTGAAGACCCCAAGGCGGTCGAACTCGATGAAGAAGTTGCCCCTCATGACGTTGGTGGCTATCTCTGTCTCATATATGTTGTGGTCGTCCCCGCTCGGGTCGTATCTAACCCCGAAATCCCTGTCCTCCTGGTACGGGAAGAGCGATATCATGCCGTTGGTTCTCACAACTGCGGTTCTCCTGAGGGTGGCGTTCTTTCCATCGACCTTCTTCGCTATCATGTAGCCAAAGAGGTCGTCGTCTATGTAGATGAAGGCCCTGTTGCTCACCACTCGCCGGCCTTGCCGCAGACGGAGCAGGTTCCCTTGGAGGTCTTCGTGAAGGAGGGGAGCAACTCGGAGGTCTTGCCCGACAGCTCGAAGCCGAACTTTCTGAGTATAGCAACCGCTTCCTCCTCGCTCTCCAAGCTCAGCCCGCTCATCTCCTCGACCGGCCACAGGTAGGCCTGCTTTATCGTCTCTTCCGTGATCTCCGTTATTCCCCTGTCCCTTAGAAAGAGCTCACCGTTCTTCAGGTAAGCGTCGAGCATTCAGACACCCCCGAGGGCATTTGCCGTCATCTCCTCAACGCGTCTCCTGGCTTCCTGAGAATACCGGAGGAAGGTGTGCTCTCTCGCCTCCCTCCTGACATCCCCAGCTTCCCAGCGGTCCATCTTAACCTCGGTCACGTTGGCCTCAAGGCCGGCGTGCGCTAAGAAGTTGCGGGGCGATATCTCTTTGCTGGCTTTCTCAAAGCCCAAAAAGTCCTTCAGGGGCATCCAGTCCGGGAAAACGCACGATGAAGCGTAGGCTATTGCCTTGTCCTCTATCTTTCCCAGCTCAACGTTTGCCCTCTCCCTGTTAGCACCCCTGAAGACTTCCCGGGAGATTCTGTAGAGGTCGTCGATGCTCGGGGGAGGGTGAGCTTGAACTTCCCCAGGGCTTTAACCTGAAAGGCCAGCTTCACCAGAGCACCAAAGCCCTCCCCGAAGGCCAGTTTCCTCCTGACGGATTTCTCGGAGACCTCGACGTGGCTTTCCCATGTATCCATCAGCTCATCAACGGCTCCCTCTATTGGCTCCACCTCGGGGAAGTCCTCGGCGAAGAGGAGTGGTAAGCCTAAGACGACCGACCCTACCCAAGCCTCAAGCTTCCTCTTCTCTGACCTTATCAGTTCGAAGGCCCTTAACCTTTTGAGTTCCCCCAGAACCTTCTTCTCGGTGAGGTAAGGGATTATGTACCCATCAAGGCCTGGGAGCCTCCCGGTTAAGGGGTGGGGCTCTACTTTGATGTCCTCGATAACGTTTATGCCGAGTTCGGAGCTGAGCTTTGGGACGAAGGGGTCCGAGTTGTAGGCCCTGAAGCGGGTCTCGCTGAGGAGCGCCCTTATCCCAAGGAGTTCCCTGAGGGCCCTGTGGACGAGAAAGGTTATGTAGTTCAGCCCGTGGGTTATATCGAAGTGCACCTCGAGCTCTCCCTCGAGGGGAATCACCT
Organism: Thermococcus waiotapuensis; assembly: GCF_055384795.1. Classification (NCBI taxonomy): domain Archaea; kingdom Methanobacteriati; phylum Methanobacteriota; class Thermococci; order Thermococcales; family Thermococcaceae; genus Thermococcus; species Thermococcus waiotapuensis. Next base: position 920,127 of record NZ_AP042429.1, read on the forward strand.
GGGAGAGGCCGTGAAGCGCATAGTAATAGACGTCCATCGCGCTCCCCTCGAAGGTTCCGTGCCCGAACTTCCCTATGCCAGGGACTATGAGGACGTCCACCTCCCTGCCGGCACCTATCCTTTCAAGGAACTCCTGGACCCTGCTCCTCAACTCTTCCCTCAGGGCTTCCAGCGAGGAAAAGTCCTTCCCGAGGGTCTCAGAGAGGACTATTACCGTCCAGTCGGGTTTTATGGCCTTCTGGAGGATGGGGAGGGTTGAGGGGCCGACGCTGACCTCGCCCCCAAAGTGGTATTTGACTTCCCTCCAGTTCTCAAAGTCCCCCCACGAGGCTATGAGGAGCTTCATTTCAGCACCACCCAGCCCATTGGTTTGCCCTCGGCTAAACGCCTCGTCTTCGGGAAGTCCTTCGAGAAACCCCTCCCCGATGGGTTCCTGCCCAGCCCGAGTTTTCTCCTGACATGTTCCCACTTCCCGCCCCTTTCGACCAGAAGGAGGCCGATTGTGGTGCTTATCCACCCGCTCCCCCAGCCTAGCCTCAGGATTTTTTCTTTCCCCTTAATGCTTCCGTAGAACGAGCGGACTGACTCCCTCCGACTTCCGAACTTTGAAAGGCTCCTGAGCTCGTGCTCTACTATGGAGTTGTAGAACTCCTTGACGGCCTCCCAGACGAAGTCCTCAAAAACTTCCCAGGGCTTTCCCCTGTCCTTCAGGCACTCCCAGAGGAGGCCGTTGAAATAGCTGGAGTTCACCCTGAGGAGCTCTTCATCAAAGCTGAGTTCAACTTCAATCTCCGTCCCCGGCTGGAGCGCCTCCACCCACACTGGTATCGGTGAAGGGTTCCCCACGGCTTCGACGCGGTAAACGGCAAGGTGCTTCCTGCCTATGGCCGGGCTATCCCTTATGATTAAAGCCCTCATCGGGTCGCGCTTGGGCTCGTAATGAACTTTACTCCCCTCCATTCCGAAAACTATGGCCTCAAGCAGGTCGTCGGCCCTTCTATCGTCGAACTTTCTCTTTTCAGCTGTTTCTCTGTTGAGGTAATCAACGTAATAGTCAATCAGACTTTCACTGTAGCCTATTTCTCTCGCGAGGTTTGGTGAGAAGTTCGCAACGAGGTTCATCGCCGTTCCAGAATCGCCGCAATCCTTAAGCGCTTTATAGAACACGGCCGTCCGTATTGCTCCCTTGATGGAGGAGCCGGGGATGTAGGGCCTCCCGCTGGACTTTATGAACTCGTTTATCTGCATGCTGGTTTTTCCGGGCTCACCAAACACCGGGAGGGAGTAGAGGGCGTAGTCGGATGGGTTAAGGCTGTATTCCTCGATGTAGCCTTTCCACACGTAGTGCTCTCCAGGAGGGCTTTTCAGGAGCGTGAGGATTTCCTCAATATCAACGCCCAGCTTTTGGAGGTCGTTGAAAAGCTTTTCCACATCGAGGACGTAGACCCTGTCCTCGCTTGGGTAGATGTCAACTGGAGTTAGCCTGTTCCCGTTCCCTATGTGGAGCGGGGAGAGAACCTCCAGCCTCATGGGCAGTTCCCCCCTCTCAGAGCCTCTTCCGGAACCCTGGCCGGGACCGGGAAGACTAAGCCGTAGACGTGAACCTTACACTGCAGTCCGAGGTCGAGGGGGATTATCCTCCCCGGGTCGTCCGCCACGATGGAGCCCTCGGCGATGAAGTTCACCTTAGGCTTTCTTTTTCCAAAGCTCCAGCCACCTTTCCTCAGGACGTTCCAGAGCACGGGAGTTTTCGTCGGAAGGGCGTTTGAAAGCGTTGCACTGTAAGGGCTTTCAGGGGCGTTTATCTCAAGCTCGCCAACCTGAAAGTCGAAGAGGCCAAAGCCCCAGGTCGCCTTTCCGCCGATTCCTGTGTCGGAAAGATAGCGGAGCGCCGGGAGGATGTAGTCATTGAAAATGTCCTCGTCTCCAGAGTAGAGGAAATAGAGGCCGGAGTTCTCTTTGAACCTCACCTCGTCCCAGAAATACAGGCTGGAGTCGCTGGTTACCCTGTCGAGGGCCACCCTGGGGACGTTCACCCTCCTGAAGGGCAAGACAGTGGGAAAGCCAAAGGGCTCAAGCCTAAGGGCTTTCTCGAAGTTCTCAAGGTTGAGGTAAGTCACTTTTTTCATGGCCTTCCCCAGGGCGTAGCGTTCCTCCCTGGAAAGGTCTTTCAAAAGCTCCTCGAGGTCGAGAACACCGGCGCTCAGTGGCTTGGGGAAGTAATAGGTGTCCCCCTCAAAGGGAAAGGCCGAGCTGATCCTTGCCCCCCTCTCGAACCCCTCAACCAGCTCGTCAACTGCCCTGGCGCCAAAGAGCGTGGCTATGGCATTACCGATAGCGCCGAATATCGTGTCGGCCCTGGGGAGCCCCCTTACCGGCCCTCTGGGAATCAGCTTAACTGCTTTGAACTTAAGTAGGGGCATTACATCCCCTCCAGCTTCCCTTTCACCCCCGAGAACAGCCCGTCGAAGTCCTTGAGGATGTCAACGACCGGCTTCTCTCCAACTGGTATGGATACCTTCTCCCTTTCATTGCCGGTGCGGTAGTAGTCAGCACTTCTGAACTCGAAGGTATCGAAGACGAACTTCACCTTGCCGTAACCCCTGGAACCGGAACCGCCGAGGTAGCTGTCCTCAAGGAGGGCCATAGCCGTTAGGAGGTTCTTTATGTCGTCCTTCCACTGGCTTAGCTCTTCAACGTTGTAGATTATCTCGAAGTCGAACTCGGCCCCAGCGACGACGCGCTCGAAATGGCGGAGGTTGGTCTTTGATGTAATCCTGTCTATTGAAACCTCAGGTTTTGCCTCAGTAATAAGTTCGAGAGGTTTACTCTTCCATTTCTCCGTTAAGTGTGCATCCCTCACGATAATCCTTGAGGGGAAGTTGCTTTCATCTCCACTCGCACCAAAAACCCTGCAGACCGGACACTTAGAGGCTTGTTCGTAGGTTTCACAGACGTGGATCAAAATCTTATTTTGCTCTGTACCTATGTTCCTATTGAACCCAAGCGACTCCAAGTTGAACTCTTTTGGATGGGTGTGGACGTGTAGCTCAAAGAGGCTCCTGAGCTTGCCCTTCAGGGAGGAACCTGGAATGTATGGATAGCCCGATATCGGATCCCTTATCACAGGTGAATCAACGCCCCCTATCTCGGCAACGTTCCTTCCGGCACCTATCTTGAGGCCGGTTTCGGCTCTGATCTTCCCCTTAATAATGAATTTCCCGTAGAACTTTCTATCCTTCTCCATCATTCCTTCCCTCCGAAATACCTGTGGTATGAGATTATGGCCTCAAAAAACTCGTAAACGCGGTTGAAGTTTTCCTTACTCGGGTTTTCGAGGAGCCACGCCAGAATTGGTTGAAGACTGTTAGCAAGGCTTGAAACGTTGGGATTTTTTCCAGCAGTATAAGCCAGCAACATCATCATTTTCCGGGCATTTGCTTGGATCTCGTTACTAAGATCCGCTTTTTCTTCTTGGATTATGCTGACCTTTACGTGTACATCCTTAGCCATTTCGATGATCTTTCTAACTTGGGTTGTATGAATTTTGTCCACGACGGCCTTTGCTGCCACTATTGCCGCGTTCCTAAGCATTTCTTTCTCATCCCATTCAGGGAACTTGGAAAATCTATCCCTGATTTTCCAATAGGCTCTGTTAATAGCTTCGTTGTTTTTAATTACAGACTGAAGCTCCCAGAACTGCAGGTTGTCAAATTTTCTGAAGACTTCCTCCTCAGACGGAGCCGTGTGTTGGTGGCGGTTTTTATCACCAACGTTCCTGTTCCCTCCATAACTCATCGAATCACCCCCTAACGGCCATCAAGACAACCTTCAATACGCCATCAACCCAGTAAATCGGCTGGGGCTCACCCTTCAGGGCGGCCCCGGCATCTATCCCGACGAGCTCAGGGAAGAGACTGGAAAGCTTGTGCCTGCCGAGGAGGTAGGCTATCAGATAGGCCCACTTCACGCCCTTCGGGTCTCTAACGTAGAGCTCCCTGAGCTCAAGAATGCGCCAGAGCAGGCCTTTCTTTGACTCAAGTTCCTTCGCCAGTTTGCCGTTTCCGGCGTAAACCCTCGGTTTGTAGGCCTTCCAGAGTTCCTCGTACTGCTCCCAGCGGTAAGCGACCGGAAATCCTTGGGGAGCTGTCCTCTCTATCACGAAGACCCTGTCCTTATCGCTCCCCTCCCTTTTTGCCTTCTCAAGCCTCTCGGACACGGCATCAGCCATCCTGTAGATTGGGGTCTTGGGGTGGAAATAACCCAGGGCGGCCGATAGGGTTCTCCCGTTTCCCGTGTAGGCTCTGAAGGCTTCCCTAATCCTAAAGGCCAGCTCAAAGACCTGGTCCCAGGCGCCAACAATGAAGAAGTCGTCTCCGCCGGCGTAAACAACTACGATATCAGGCTCTTTTGGCCAGTTCCCGAGTGAAGGAATTTCTCCCATCAAATATTCAAACTTGCCGTTAATGATCTCGTTCAGGTAGGCCTTGAAGAAGTAGTCCATGAAGCGCGAGGCCGTGGCAAGCTTTGAGGGGCTGTCCATGTCCATGAAGAACAGCCCGAGGTTGTCCACGTCGCCCTTGAGGACGCCGAGCCTCTTCGTTCCTGTGGAGTTTTCCGCCAGTTCCTCGAAGTCTGCAACCGCGTACTTATCCTCAGCGCTCGGCTTAAAGTAGTCAGCCACAAGGTAGGGCACGAACTCAATGCCCCCCGGAAGGTTCCCGGGAACGTCGAGGGTGTTCTTAAGGAGGAGAATTTCTCCCATCGGCATCTGTTCCCCGACGTAAGGTATGAAATGCCTGAAGGGGCCTTTCGTTATTCCCTTGCCTTCGTGGGCCTTTCTGTCGAGTATAAACCCCTTAACCTTGGGCAGTTCTTTACCAAGTTCCACGAGTTCGTTGCACGTCCTGCAGACCTTCACACTTGGGTCATCGCCCAGCCTGAAGGAATCAAGTTCACCCTCGGGCGCTTCCTTTCCGCAGACGGCGCACTCTTCGAGCCTTTCACTTGCTTCTGGCCCTCTGAAGGGGTCTTCAACTTCACAGAAGCGCCTCAGCTTCCTGATGTTCAGCTTTTCCTTCAGCCTCTTCCTTGCCCCGGCGAAGAGGTTTGTCTCACCCTTCCGTCCGAGCTCTTCACCGCTCACTGCCTCCCAGTCTAAAGCAAGGTAAAGCTTCCCATCAAATTCGCGGTAGAGCCACTCCACAACGTGCTTTCTGATGCTTTCGAGTTCCTTTATGGCACCTTCCGTGTTCTGGCCGAGTAGGAGGAAGTGGCCGCCGGCGTTGAAGATGACGTTGGCCCTCGTCAGGCCAAGCCTGTTGAGGATTTCTAAGATGATGTCCCATGAAATAAGCTCGAGGTAGGCGCTCCTCGCGCGGAGGTACTTGAGGGTTCCCTTTCCGCTGACTTCATAAATGAAGTCCTGTATGCCGGAAAAGTCTCCCTCGATCAGGAGGAACCTCTTCTCCCTTTTGCACCTTCCAGTTGCCACGTCTTCAGCTGTGCAGCCGGCCTTCAGCATCGCCAGTGCTATAGCGGAGGTCATCCTCATGTGGTCGTAGAGCGAGATGACGTTTCCCTTAGCTGTTACGGAGCTTACAAAGGTGAGATGTTTCTCAAGAACCGGGAGAATCCTGTCAACCCTGAGCTCGGCCTTTTTGAAGTCTTCCCTGAGGCCGTTCACCACGCGCTCGTAGTTCAATTTTGTTAAGCTCTCGATGTCACCTGGAACCGGCAACTCCCTGCCGAATTCGAGGGTAACTGGGGGATAACCCTTTTCCCTGTTGAATATTGAGTGGAGCGGCCTTATCTGCTCCGGCTTTCCTTCCTCCCTCTCGGCGGAGGAAAGGTTGTCCGCCTCATAGACGATCCACAGCGCCCTGAGGACGTCCTCATCACCGAGCCCAAAGCGTTCAGGGCGGACTTCGCGGATCTTTTTTCTCATCTCCGTTTCGTCCATGTAGTCCCGGTGGTGGAACTCTGAGAACAGGGCCAGAAGTTTGTATTCCTCCCTGCCGGTACTCCTCGCGAGTTCCCTGAGGAACTCCGCCCCCTGTTTCGGATGATCACCCGAATAAAAGCCTGCCCTCTGGACGGGCTTTCCAATGTCGTGGAGGAGCCCGCCGAGGCTAACCAGCTCCCTCAACTCCAATTTTTCACCTCCTGACAGGGTTCAAAAACCCAAAGGCGAGGCTGTTCTTCTCCCTGAGGCCGGCGTCCATTATAAAGCGGTAGAAGCGCCTTTCCTCCGGATTTATGCGCTCCTTCTCAAGGAGCTCCCAGTTCGAGCCTATGACCGGGAAGGGGACGCCGTTCTTGACGACCTTTACGTAAACGTCCAGTTTCCCGTTGTTCCTGAGCTTCGGGATAAGCCTGTCGAAGATGGGCCCCTCAAGGGTGAACTCGTCTCCGTAAAACGCGCTGTACTTCTTCTCCGCGTTCTCCTTGAGTCTATCGAGGAAGAAGCGCAGATCCCTGTGCTGGTGGAGCTTGAAGTACTCGTTTTCCTCGGCGTTCCTATACAGGACTATCGGGGAGCCCGTCTGGAAGGCCTTTCTCAGGGGGAGCCTGAACTTCTTGAGCTCGACAACCCTCAGCTCCTGCTGGCCGATGTGGACGGTTTCCCTCTCCCGGATAGTGCTGTGGAGGGTATTAATGAAACCTCTTTCAGGTGAAGACATCAGGAGCGTCGGCCTCCCGGAGGAGTCGGTAAAGAAGTCGGAGAACGTGAAGAACTTAAACTTTGGTTCATCGTGCCTCTCCCCGTACTCCGAGTCCTTAAGCATGTTATAGATAAACCCCTGAACGGCGTGCTTATTGGGCCTCTCAAAGTTCCTGTTCAGGGGCTCCAAGGAGATTTTAAGCCTCATTACCCATCAACTCAAGGTATTTATTGGGAAGGGCCCAATAAAATCTGTTCCAATCTTAGGTTATAAATGTTTCGCTTGGTGCCATGGGGTGGTCTAATTTACCAGCGGAACCCCGAATTGAGCATAGAAAGAACCCGGCATCTGCAGGAGAAGGCTCAAACCCGTTTGAGTACACACGGCGCGATAAATGGAGAGAATTATCGAACGAGGACTCGCCCCGACAGAAGTGAAGAAGACCCTGGCGGGCCGGACGGGATTCGAACCCGCGGCCACGGGGTTAAAAGCCCCGCGCTCTAACCAGGCTGAGCTACCGGCCCATCCCGGCTCTGGTATGGGAAGGGGTTTTATAAGCTTTGCTCTCCCTACCTCCTGTAAACCCTGACATCGACCACCACGTGCCAGACGCCGGGAGCGTAGCGCTTTATCACCAGCTCGTTGAGCTTTTCCGCCTCATAACCGTGCTCCCTCGCTATCCTTAGGAAGGTTGCGAAGGGCTCTTTAGGCATGAGTCTCTCCGGAACGGTGTTGTGGTAGTGGATTATTGCCTCATCCCTGGCTATGCTCAAGGCTTTCGGTATGAACTCGTGTGTCGTTGATACGTAGCCCATGAGGACCCTATCGGCAATGTTTTCCCCCGGAAAGTCGCGGTTGTCAATGTTGTAGGCCGTCACCCTGTCCTGGACATTATTAAGCTCGATGTTCTCAACCAGAAAGCGGAATGTGTAGGGGCTCTTTTCTATCGCTATTACTCTCGCCTTCCCGTGGACTGCCATCGGCAGGCTTAGGTGGCCGATCCCGGCGAACATGTCCACGACCAGCTCACCAGGTTTTGCAACTTTGCCCATCCTCACGCGCTCCTTGACGTTTGCGGGGGAGAACATTATTTTAGCCACGTCGAGCTTGTACTTGACACCGTTCTCCACGTGAACCGTTATGGTGTCCGTCCCATAGAGGAGCTCGTAGTCGGGGTTTCTCGTCTCCCCGTGGATGTGGCCCTTCCTGAGGACAGCTTTAGCTCCGAGGACTTCGGCGTAAACTTCGGCTATCCTCTCCCTGTAGGGCTCAAGCTCCCTCCTGAGGGGCAGGATTATGACGTCGCCTATCCTGACCCAGTGTTTTGGGAGGAGTTCGACCAGCTCCGGAGGAAGCTCCCCCGAGAGGATTTCCCTTATCCTCGGCTTTATGGTCTGAGTCCTCATCGGCCCTGCTTTGGGGATGGATTTAAAAAGCCTTCCCAGGTCCGAGCGTGGAGAAGGCCTTCGTTGCCTGAGGTTAAAATAACCACCGAACAGGTATCCATTCTCCCGGAGAAGGCCGCGGAAGCCGATGTTCCTCAGCCATGGCCTGTCTTCCCGTGTAAAAAATAAAAGCCTTCTCAGGTGGCTCTGTAGAGTATCCACCAGAGGCTGAAGCCAGCCCAGACGCCGGCGAGGAAAGCCGAGACCAGGAGCGTTGCTATCCACAGCCACTCGATAAGGGTCGGGTTTTCCCATTTCCCTGCTTGCAGGTAGAAAAGGGACACCACAGCGAGGCCGGTTAGGATGGCGGGAGCTCTTCCGTCGGGAAAAGCCCTCCATGCCGCTGGCAAGAGGAAGAGCGACTGGAGAATCGCCACCAGTGTCAGTCCCCAGAGCCACAATGCCTGGTTTATCGAACTTTTGCCCTCGTAGTGCAGCTCGGAAAACAGGAAGAACACTGCAAAACCTCCGATGAACAGCGCGCCAAAGGCCATGAATACAAATAAGTATGCGAGGTAAATGTATCCGTGATTTTGGAAGTAAACCCCTATGAGTGCCAGGACGACCATCGAGAGCAGCCCCGCGATGACCCCCACGGCAAGTCCCATAACCGCCCCCGCCGATGTGAACCGGCTGGTTGAACTATCTTTTTCATCTTTTTCCAGCTGGTACATCTCATAAATCACCTTTGGCATAAGGTACGACCCAGCTAAGGCACCAATGAGGCCGAGAGTGGGGTGTTTGATCCCGTGGAAGTGCGCATAAAAGAGCCATTCCGGTAAACTTTGGGACTCTACGAGGTTGCCGAGCATAAGGAAGAGAGGAACCGAAACCACGAACATCGCCGGACCGACGGGGTAGTACTCTATGTGATTGTCCTCATCCTCCCTTAAGTAAAGTCCCGTCCCCGTGAAGCTCTGGAAGGCGAGGGGGATGAACGCAATCGGGCCCAGGGCCATGAAGTAGAGCGGAATAATGAAGACGTCGCCCTCTGCCATTTCTTCGATGGCCGCGTGTTCTATTACCGCAGCCATAAGACCCACGAGCGCCCAGGCCATGGGGCTTGCAATCGGGTAATAATAGGAATTCACCAGTGCAACGGGCAGGGATGCGACAAAGGTCAGCGTGGCGGCCTTCTCGCGGTTGAGCCTCATCAGGGAGGCAAAGAGCAGAAAAACAAGTTCAATGGGGACGGCATAGAAGATACCCTCGATGTTGCCGAGGAAAAAGCCCAGCATAGCCGCAAAGCCGAATGGGTTGTGAATGATTAACTGGATGTAATCGGTCCACGCGTAGAGGAGGAGAACGTAACCTATGACAATGGCGAAGTTTATATAACCTCTATAACCGGTGCCGACCCAAAACCACCAGCTGGCCGAGGCGAGGAGTATGAAGCCCAGGATATCACCCAGGACTTTCCCCATGATCACCCCTCCAGATTTTTATCAGCTTCAGGCACCACCACGCTTCCGTTTTGTGAGCTCCCTCTGGTACTGCCTCTCAAAGTAGTCCCTGATCTCCCTGACCAGTGTATCAACGTCGAAGATGTTGAGGTCTATCTTCTGGAGGAGCTCGGTCGGTTCCACGTCGAAGACGCCTTGCTTCAGGTACTCGGCGTGGACAGACCCCCTGATGGCATGGAGCATCATGGCCGAGCTCATGACCGCGGTACCCCCTGTGATGTTGAATGAAACCTCCCCCTTTCCCTCGAGGCTTTCTTTTATCCTTTCCTCTATCTCCGAGCTGGCTATGCTCTGGTAGACTTCTTTGACGATGTTCCCGTTCCCCACGTGGACGAACTTGATGAAAACCTCCCTTTCACCGTTCCCGATCGATTCCGGTCTATCTAAGGGCCAGTGGACTATAAACCTAACACCGAGGCATTCCGAGGCCTTTTCAAGAAAACTCCTGAGCTCTTCTCTAACTTCCTTTTTCAGCGGGCGGGGGCTGGTTTGATCCTTACCGGTTTCCCCGGTGTTTTCCGTGTGTATCTTCGTGGTGAGGAGGTAAACACCCCTGAGCTTTCTATGTGGGTTGAGGTGGTAGTACATTGAAACATACAGGGGGAGTATGTTTATGGGCTTCGGGTTTTTCTTTAGATTCTCGCATTCAATCTCCCTGACCCCGCTCCAGTTTCCTGGACTGCTGAGTGCGTAAACAAGGTAGTCGACGGGCGCCGGCCTGTCATCGTCGGGCTCGTTCTCGATCTTCCGTGGGAAGACCCAGGCCGTTATCAGTATGGTCCCTATGAAGTAAGCGATGAACCCCGCGGTTAAAAGGGGATCCCCATTCATAATGCTCTCCGGGAGCCACGCGGTGAGTATGACCGCAAAGATCACAAAGAGGAGCAGCCCGTAGAGGGAAGTGGTCATCTCGCCGACGAAGTACCTCGACAGGAAAAGCCGCACGAAGTCCCATACCGTTATTCCAGGTTCCCTTATTCCCCACCCGGCGTGAGCGAAGGCCAGGATAGCAGAGATTACCAGAAAGACGAAAGCCGCTATCGTGAAAACCGCGAACTCCTGGTCCTGGAAGAAACCCCACTGGAGGAGCGGAACGGGCCTGCGGACGAACATCAGCGCGGGAACAGCGATCAGCAAGGTGGATGCAACGACCTTCCTTTTACCGTTTCCAGGCGCACCCATGGGTATCCCCCGCATGGTTAAACAAAAGGTACTTATAACCTTTCCGCGGAAAGGACTTTATACCCTGAGCACTAAACCACACGGGTGATACAATGAGGGCCTACGTGACCACCGTTGGGACATCGCCGGAGGCCGTTTTCAACCCCCTCTGGTACCTCATGGAGTTAAGGGACTGGGTCCCCGACGAGGTGCACCTGCTCTGGAACGAAAAGGTTAAAGAACAGCTCAAGAAGACTGAGCGGCTTTTGGAAAAGCTCGGGAAAGCGTACGGCGTGGAGATCAAGGTCATAGCCGACGAAGAGAAGCTCTTCACGGAGGAAGACCCGGTCGAGTTCAGGGACAAGGTTCTCAGCACAATCAAGTCCCTCAAGTCACTCGGCTACGAGGTGGTCGTGGACATAACTCCGGGCAGGAAGTTCATGAGTGCCCTCCTCCTCGGGGCGGCCTTAGCCGGCGGGGCGGACGAGGTTACTTACCTCCACCTCGAGGACTGGACGAGATACATTGGGAAGCTACTCTTTGAGGTCCCGATGGTAAAGCAGAGGCTTTTCTTCACGGAGGAGCTGACCGGGAAGAAGGGGACTGCCAGCTTCGGCGGGAGAAAAAAGGGGTCACCGGAAAAGCTCCCGGTGAGGAGAGAGCACCTGATGGCGCTCCTCGATTCCCTCTACCTCGACGGGGAAACATCCCTGACCGTAAAGACCAGGGCGGCCCCCTCCATGGCAGACCAAACCGAGTCCCCGGATTCCGGGAGGAACGAGGTAATCCTCGGCACCGTCCGCCTCGATAAAGAGGCGCTCTACAGGGTGCCGGCCCTCGTGAACCTCAACGATGAGCTCCACGGCGACTTCGGGGTCTTCAGGCAGGCTCTCATAGCCGGGGGGATTGTCCCCTTCGAGAACTGGGGCGGGCTGGTCTCCTTCATCAAAACCCTCAAGGCCGACGGGAGGCCCGTCTACATAGGCTTCGACACCAACGCGCTCATGCAGAGGGCCTTCTCGAGGGTTCTCGCCGAGGAGGGGCTGAAGGAGAGGGGGAACCTGATAGTTGACTTCGTTTACTCGGACGAGGTGGCCTTTGAGGTCGGTCAAATAGCAAACCACAAGCTCCCCTACGCCCAGGAACTCGGCGAATTCTCCAACCAGCCGACGCCGAGGGCCAGACTCGCGGAGCTGGCGAAGGTCGAGCTGGAGGGCATGAGGAAACTTGGCGCCGAGAGGGCGGGCTCGAGGGAGACCTTCCACGGCGACACGAAGATAGCCCTCGACTACAAGGCCTTCGCCGAGGAGAAGAAAGCGAACGTCGTGGTTCTGACGGCGGACGACAGGGCATACTCACAGATGGACGCCATGAAGGGAAGCGGCCTGGTACCCTTCAAGCTCGAGGCGAGGGTCGAACCGGGGAAGGCATACCCGGGGAGCTGGGAAGCGCTGAGGGACACGCTCTACACCCTCACGGTCGTCCTCGGAGAGGTCTGGCTCGGGAGGTACAGGCTGACCGGGGTATGGAAGGGCAAGGGTTCCAGCGACTGGATCAGAGAGCTGGTCTACCTGAGCGGTTTCGAGTACGGGAGGGTGCTTAAGGTCCTCGAGTAGGGTGCGTTTCTTTCTTTGCGTTTCCCGTTTTTCGTTTGCACCGGTGAGCCAGCGGCTCCCTGGCAGAAAAGGCATTTTAGAGCTTTTTTAGAGTATTAAAAGCACAGGCCCGCCCCATTTCCAGACCTGTGCATTGAAAAAAGAGGCAGACGAAGGTGTTTTCAGAGTTTTGGAGGAAGCCCAGGCAAGATAGGTGGAGCGATTTCGCTTTTGGTTGCTCAAAAACTGAAAACGGGGCCGCAGGACGGTTTTCCCATTTTTACGCTACATAAGAGTAACCAGGTGCGCGTTTTTGCAAACAGAGGCGAGAAACAGCCCCAAACGGCCAGAAACGGCTGGAAAGGCTTTTGTTTGCCGGGAGAAGAAAAGCGGAAAGGTCTTTAATGCGCGACAAGACGGGGCATTTTTGCTGGCTTTTTGGGCAAAAGCAGGATTTTTCCCGGAGATAGGTGGAGCAAAATCAGAGGAAACCTGTCTTCTCAGCTTTTTAGGCCTGCAAAAACTGGTGGAATAAAAACGGCTGCTTTGTAACCCTTTTAACGGCCGGGGGAGCCGTGGGAGGCCCCTGTCTGGTGTTTTCCAACTGGTGTTAGTTTGAGTGGAGCGTTTTAAGGGCTGATTTTTTACGGCTTTGGAGGAGCGAAAAGCTTATATAGGGGTTTGTCTCTACTTTATTTGTCAGAAGGGGCGAAAAAGTCTATGGTTTCAGAACCAACTTGCAGTTTTGGAAACCCTTCGGCGGCCGGGAGAACAATATCTGCCCCGGCCGCCTGGGTTTCAGAACCAGCTTGCAGTTTTGGAAACCATCAATCAGAATGTACGAAAACTCTTCTTTTATTTTGATGCAAAGGTTTCAGAACCAGCTTGCAGTTTTGGAAACAAGAGGCCAAGAGAATCTGACCTAAAGGTGTAGACCTCTTTCCCACGTTTCCGTTTCAGAACCAGCTTGCAGTTTTGGAAACGGAAAGAGGCCTATGGCTTCAAGACTGAAGCCATAGACCTTTTTTGTTTCAGAACCAGCTTGCAGTTTTGGAAACTCCTGCCAGAGGGACTCCGGCAGGGGACCGCTCGGGAGGGTTTCAACCCTCGTTTCAGAACCAGCTTGCAGTTTTGGAAACGGCGGGCCTGGAGGTCTGAGAGCTTATGCCGTCCTATCATAACATACGTTTCAGAACCAGCTTGCAGTTTTGGAAACACTGCGACGGCGGTACCTTCATGTTTCCCACGTAGAAAGTACCATTCTCGCTGAGTTTCAGAACCAGCTTGCAGTTTTGGAAACGAAGCCATAGACCTCTTTCCCTCTTCTCTTGGCCTCCTGTAGGAGGAGAGCCAGAAGGCTCAGCGTTTCAGAACCAGCTTGCAGTTTTGGAAACGCGGCAGGGATAAGAATGTCCCCCGCCGCCTTCTCGGCCGTTTCAGAACCAGCTTGCAGTTTTGGAAACCGGGTGGCATAACACGTGTAAACTACAGTCTTACGACGACAGTGTATACGAATGCTGCGGGTTTCAGAACCAGCTTGCAGTTTTGGAAACTCCTACGACCACCGTCCTCACATCCCTCACCTCCATACGTTTTTCACGTTTCAGAACCAGCTTGCAGTTTTGGAAACTCGGTGATAAGATTTCATTGTATTTCTGAACAAGTTTTTCGAGATCAAGTTTCAGAACCAGCTTGCAGTTTTGGAAACCGGGTCTGCGGGGCAGTCAGGTCATGCCGTCCAACAACGACCGGTTTCAGAACCAGCTTGCAGTTTTGGAAACATTCTCTTTCCCTGTTCGCTGACAATCCGTCTACGAATTCCGGAGTCGTTTCAGAACCAGCTTGCAGTTTTGGAAACGGGAAGAGGCCGAGCAGCTCCGTGCGGAAAATGAAAAACTCTCTTTCGTTTCAGAATCGCCTTAAGCGGGCCTGGGGGCCAGCAACAGCCCGTTTGGGCCCCGGTTTGTCTTCGAAGTCGAATTCCAGTTTTAGGCCCGTCTTAGCGGACCTGAAAACCCCGGCGACATCACTCAAACTTTGTGCGTTCGGCCGTTTCCAAAGTTTCAGATATGGTCTTAGCAGACCCGAGAAAGTCTTCCTGATGAAATCCTTCGCCGGTATTGATTACGGGGCCGGGTACCTCAACCAGGTGTCAAAAGTGGTACGGAAGGTCTTCAAGAAGGCAAAAATAAAGCTCGGCAAAAACGCTTACGTGGTATCCCCCTTCGAGGAAAAGGGCCAACCGGCGTTTTTCATAATCGTCGACGGCGGCACCGCCCGGGCCCTGCACGACGAGCTTTTGGAAGCACAGGGCTTTTTTCGTGTCGTAAATTTTCCTGTACTACCATGCGGTGAGAAACCTGGTGGCGGCACGGTGGCAGGGGCGGTAGATTATGGCCATACCAAAACATTTTTATACGTAAGTGCATTAAATGTGGGCGATGTCTGGCTTTAACCCCGTTCCTGATGCAGGACAGGGAAGCTGTTCTATACCCTGGAGGTGGGTTAATGTATAGGGCCACTTTTGAGCTCGAAGCCATAACGCCGGTCTTCATGAGGGGCGCCGACCAGGGAAGGGCCGAGTTCCGTGCCGCAAGCGTCAAGGGAGTGATGCGCTGGTGGTTCAGGGCCCTTGCCGGGGCTTACCTCGGAAACGATGTTAAAACGCTGAGGGAAATTGAAGGAAGGATTTTTGGGTCCGCCGGGAGCGGCAGGAGCAGAAGAAGCCTCGTAACTGTTTCCGCGAAGGCCCTCAGCGAACCAACGCCCCTTAGTGTTAATCCCAGTGCGAAAGGATTTCTGTACAATGAGACCAGTTACCTGTTCTTCTCGGTCAAGATGGGCCTTAACAAATTTTCAAATGTTCCCACACACTACCCCGCTGGCTCAAAATTCCAGGTCACAATAAGCTCCCCCGACAGGGACGCTTTCGTGCTGGCCTCCGCCTCCCTGTGGCTTGCGACAACACTGGGTGGCTTTGGGTTCAGGGCAAGAAGAGGGGCGGGAAGTTTGGGGATAACGAAAGTCTCCTTCAGCAATGAGAAGACCGACGAGGAGATAAGGAAGTTTCTAAAAACCATTGAAACTGCGACCCTGTACGACCTCAAAAAAATACTCGACGAAACCCTCAGAGAGTCCGCCGGCAGGGTGTTTAGAAAGAACTCCAGGCAGCCTCTACAGATGCCATCATTCCCCAACCTGGCCAAAATCATAGTCCTGGTCTCAAGGAAATCTTACCAGGGGCCTATGGATGCGCTCAAATCCCTTCAGGAAGCTTATGCCGGCAGGTATAATTCCTATAAAAGGGCATACACCGGCGGGGTAAGGTTTGGGTTTGCGCACAGGGAATTTTCCTCCGAAGCCATTGGAAATCTCCTTGGGGGAAAAACGAAAGAAGAATACCGGTACTACTTCGGAACTCCGGTCGTATACGCGAACTGGAAGGTTGAAGTTAGGGGACTCGGTGGGGAGAAAGAGTTCTCGCGCAGGGCGTCGTCACTCATTCTCACCGTCAAGAAGATCAAAGGAAGCTATTACCCCGTGGTCGTCATAGTCCCCTACCAGTATCTCCCCGGGCACAGGGGTAAGTTCCGGGCCAGGAAGGGTAACACTACGGTCGAAATCGAGGTTCTCACTCCCCAGGGGACTGCCTTCACCAACGAGGATTTTGTGGAGTGGGTTACCACTCACGTCGTTAACGGGTTTAAGGGAAGAGGATTTGAGGAGGTGTATCCATGATACCCCAGACCTACGCCCGGGCCCTTCTCGAAGTCGCCCCTTCGAGGATTCTCGCCTCCCTCATCGACGGAAAAGACGGACTTCCCCCCGAATGGAGGCGCCTCTCCAGCTATCCCATCCGTGGGAAACCCGGCAAATTCGTTCTCAAACATCCAATAAACGCCAGGGAGAAGGAGCTCAAGAACCTCAACGGGTTCTGGTTTTCGGCGAACGATGAAGAAAAAAAGAGGTTCCTCGATGCTCTGAGGAAAGCGGAGGAAACCGTGGCGGAGGAGCTTGAAAAGGCCGGCTCAATTGAAGAGTTCGCGAGGCTCTGGGACAAGCTCCCCGCGGAGCTTAGGGAGAAGTACGAAAATGTCCTTAAAGAGAACGGTTTCAGCCCCGCAATCGCCGAAGAGCTCATCAACTTCCCGGCGGACCCCATGATCCCGGATCAGGACTGGCTCAGCAGGCTCGACGTTTACGCCTCCCTCCGGGCAGGAAAAGTGAAGCTCCTCCGCTTCAAGCTTTCCCCAATCCAAGGCTTCATTGCAAACGCGAGGCCCGAGAGGGACTTGTGGGCCGGCAGTCACATACTCAGCCTCTTAACTTACCTCGCCATTTCCAAAATCTGGCGTAACTACGGCCCTCACTCGATTATATTTCCCCACTTGAGGGGACAGCCCTTCTTCGAGCACGAGCTCGGGGAGCACGTGGATAAGCGGAAGCTCCTGATAAGTAACATACCCAACAAGGTGCTCGCGGTTGTCCCGGCCGATGCCAACTTGGAGGCCCTTGAAAAAGACATACGGGAAGGAATAGCGTCTTTTTTAGAGCACCTCTTCGAAGCGGCCTGGGAGTTCTATGGGATGGGAACCTACTTTAAGTGGAGCGGAGACTACGAAAACGCCTTAAGGGGATATTTCTCGATTACCCTCGAGGAGATCCCCCTCGAAAAGCTTAAACCTGAGAACGTTATCTCCAAAAAGCTGGCCGAGTATCTCAAAGAGATTCCCGACGGGGAAGAGAGTGAAATCCACTCCTATTCAGAGCTTTTCCTCTTCCTCGACCAGCTGACGGAATTCAAGTCCAGGGGGCACGTGAGGCCCGAACAGAAGGCCGGCTTCAAGTGCACCCTGTGCGGCGAGCACCTTGCTATCGAGGGGGACGCCGACTACACGACGGTTAAAGAAAGGTGGAAGAAGTTCGTTGACAACCTGCACAACAGAGGAATCTACGACATAAAGGTCGGCGAGCGCCTCTGTCCGCTCTGCATCGTCAAGAGGTTCTACAGGAGGTACTACCCGCTGTGGGAGAACAACTTTGAAGTCGTTACACTAACGGGAGAAGAGATTGGAAGAATTGGCAGGAACATCTTCAGGGCCAGGGCTCTTCAGGGGATGACCTTCGACTCGGTAAGCGAAGTTGCCATGAGAAGACCAACCAGAGAGGCCATCGAGAAGGACAAAAAAGAGGAGCTTTACGTCGAGGAAAACGGCGAAAGAAGGCCGGTGACGTGGGCCGATGTGTACGGGTGGGTTCTGCACAACCTGGGGATTGAGAACTCGGAGTCTCCAAAATTCGGCGGGTCGCGTGCGGCCGACCTACATAGTCGGCTCGGTTCCCTTTTGAGTTCTTTGAGTCCACTCTTCAAGAAACTGGCACCCAACAGTGAGGTCTTCTACGTTGAAAACATCCGGGACATAAAAGCCCTCGCCAAGATTTACGGCACGGACGAGAACGACCCGTCCCTTAGAGGGGTCAATTTAGAGGACATAAGAGACGCCGTGAAAGGACTGGCCGAGTTAATAGGCGAGCCGCCCAAGTACTACGCCATACTGAAGATGGACGGCGACAACATGGGCAAGATAATAAGCGGTGATAGAGCGGTGAAGACACTCAGAGAGTACGCCCTCGGAGACGCCCCTAACCTCTCAAGACCGGTTACGCCGCCGATAAACATAGCCATAACCCGCTCCCTCAGCAGGTTCGCGGTGGACAAGGTGCCCGCCGAGAGCAAGAGGAAGAAGACAGAACTGCTCTACGCAGGTGGAGATGACGTTTTCGCCCTCATTCCGACGGATAAGAGTGTCTGGCTGGCTTACAACCTTCAAGAACACTTCAGGACTGACTGGGACGGGTTTGAGTCCCTCCAGGGCCGCACGACGAGCATGAGCGCGGGCCTTCTAGTGGTCTACTATAAGGAACCCCTCTACAGCGCCGTCAGGAGGGTCAACGAGCTGGAGCACCTCGCCAAGGAGAGCGGAAAGAACGCCCTGGCGATAGGCTACCTCAAGCACAGCGGTAGCTACTACAGGATTGCCGTGAACTGGAGGCTCTTTGAGGGGCAAGAGAGCTCTCCGCTCCAGTCCCTCCTGATGGAGTTACAGAGGGATGAACAGGGACTGAGCAACAAGGTAATCTACGAGATAGCCGATGGGGTGGATACATGGCCCAACGACCCCGACGCCGTCGTCAACCTCCTCAAGTACGAGCTGTCGAGACACTCGAACTATAAAGAAAAAGAGGACGAGCAGGTCTTCAGAAGGCTGACCGAGTTCCTCTGGGTCGCGAGGCACGTGAGGGTAAGGGTGAGCGGAGAGGACCTCAGGAAGCTCGGCCTGAAGGACGACAGGGAGACCGCTACAGAGATCAACAAGGCAATAGAGGATATCATCGTGGACGATCCGGAGAGAGGCGAACCCGACGAGAGGTTTGGTGACCTGGAGAGGGAGCTGGCAAACTTCATGAATGATGGAAATGGCGAGGGGCTGTGGTTTAAGCGCCTCACGGCGAAGCTCTCTTCAATGGTAAGCGAAAACAAGGCCTCTGAAATAGCCGGTCTCGTCCTCAGGAAGCAGCTGAGGGGCGCGGCGCATCTCTTGAAGGTGCTCCTCGAGATGGGGGTGGGAGCGTGATGCGGATTTTCCCCCACGACATCCTCTTTTTCAGGGAAAGCAGGGACTTTTCAGCCGGGGAGAACCACGTTGCAGAGAGCACCGAGCCCCTGCCGCATACGATAGCGGGGGCAATAATGGGGGCCATTTACGAAAGGGACAGGCTCGACCTTTTGAAGCTGAGGAGAAATGGCAACAAACTTGAGAAAATCCCTGATCCCGAAAGCTGGGAGCCAGGCTTCTCGCTCCTCGGGACTTTCCTCGGGCTCAAAGGGGAACCCCTCTTCCCACTGCCGATGGACATCGTTGAGATTGACGGCAAACCAGTTCTTCCCAGGGCACATTTGCTCCCGAACGGCAGGAAGGTCGTTGTTGTGGAATCCGGGGAAAAGAAGAGCCTTCACTTCGACCCGATAGCGGGCTTTCTAAGGGCGGAACACTTGAGAGGATACCTTTCCGGGGAGTTCGCCAAAGGGGAAATCCCGGAGGACGCTATAGTGGACACCAGAAGCGTCTACCAGAGGGAGACGAGAATAGGCATTGGGCTCAACGACAGGAAAACCACCGAGGAGGGGCTCCTCTACAGGGTCTCGGCCCTCAGGTTCTCGAAAGATGCCAGCATTATGGTTTATTTTGACCCGAACGAGGAGGCCGTAAGGAGCGTAATCGGGGAAAGGGGCACTTTAAAGCTCGGCGGGGAGTCGAGGTTCGCTGACTTTGAATTCGAGGCCGGGAAGTTCCCTCTGGTTACCGAAGGGGAGGTTAAAGCCGGCCAGAAGTTCAGGCTCTACGTCGCAACGCCCGTTATACTCGAAGGCGAAAGGGTGGAGACCTTTATTAAGAAAGAACTCAACGCCTGCGTCGTCAAGGTCTTCACCGACAGGCTCATCCGGATAACCGGGTGGGACGAGGTGGAGAAGAGACCAAAGCCGACCTATTACGCTATCCCGGCCGGGACGGTCTTCTGGCTTAAGGCCGAAAAAGACCTCACCGTCCGGCCCAGGCTCGGGAAGATGACGTGGGCAGGTTACGGGCTGGTGTTAATAGGAAGTGGATGGGATGAGGAGGGTTCTCGTGGCAACCTGGGGCAACCCCTTCCCGTGGGAGGAAATAGGATACAGGGTGAACTGTAAGGATTGGAGGATTGAAGGGTGCAACGACGTTGAGATGAAGAACGTCAGCACTCTACCGGTGCTCCTGAAAGCCCTTAATCCGGAGAAAACTATCATCTTAGTTCTCGACACGCTGGCCAACCTGACACTTCGTAATGATGTTCCGAAGAAGGAGCTCGGATCCTACGAGATGGTTAAAAAGGACGTTGAGGAAAGAGTCCGCTGGTTCATCGACAACAAGGTTCTTCCCCTGGTGGAGGACGGGAAAACCCGGGAACTCCTTAAAGAAGCCAAGATAGTAGTCGCTCCTGGTATAGGAGAGTTCGACAACGCGAGCGTCGAAGGAGACGTCCTCGACTTCTACTACTTCGTCCTCAAAACCCTCGCCGAGGAGTTACCAACGGAAGATACTGAAGTCTTCCTTGACCTGACCCATGGCATAAACTTTATGCCCGTCCTGACGTACAGGGCCCTCAAGAACCTGCTTGGTCTTTTAGCTTACCTCCGCACGGTGAGGCTTCATGTCATGAACTCCGAGCCTATTCCCTCGGGAGAAAAGCCGTGGAAAGAGGAGATAGTAAAATCCAAGGTCTTAAACATCCACTTAATCGAGAGCGAGGAGCTAGGACCCAGGCCGATGTACTCGATTTTCAGGGATCGTAACGACAAGAAAAAGAGGGAATGGTCCGCCTTCATAAGCTCCGTAGCCAACGGCTTCCCGCTGGTCTTTGCGACGTTCTATCCGAAGATTAATTCTGTTATGGGCATCATAGAGGCCAGCCTTAAGGAGTTCGATGACTCGATAGAGGTCTCGATGAAGCCGGACATAGTGGGCAAGACAAAAGTCCATGTGGTGAGGAAAAGAGGGTTCAACAGGGACTTCAAAACTGCGGTGAAGCTGTACTATCTCCTCAGAGTTCTTCAGGGAGAGTTCGGAGGGAAGTACCCCAAGGAAGGCGTGACTACCAAGGAGCTAAGTGATATAACGAAAAAACTCTTTGTAAAGATGCCCAGGATAGGAGTAGTCGTCGAGAAGCAGGTTTCCGAACTTTCTGAGCTTGAGGAAGGCAAGGGGGTTTACGAAGATGGTACTTCGAGACGTATTCCGGGCATCCTCGACAAAATAGACAAGGACAAAAAGTTAAACGACCTCAAAAAGAGGAAGGGGCTCTCCTATGGTGAACTGAGAAAAACCATAAAGCTGGGTTCTTCCTCAGGCGACAGTCTCAACCCCGAGCCAGGAGTCAGGAACTTCATAGCTCACTCGGGCTTCGAGTACAACCTTGTATGGGTCAGGTATGAAAATGGCAAACTGGTATGGTTTTACCCGGATAAAGAAAAAGTCATAGAGTTTTCGATTGAAGCCCTGAAAATGAGGCTCCCTGAAGATGGAAAGGAGGTGGTCTGATGTACTCGAAAAAACTCGTTTTGGGAATCTACACGATATCGCCCGTGCACGCGGGCAGCGGCTCCGAAAGCAGCGTCATAGACCTGCCGATACAGAGGGAGAAGCACACAGGCTTTCCTGTGATATGGGGCCAGAGCCTCAAGGGCGTTTTAAGGCACGCCTTCGAGGAGAAGGGGGTTAAGAAAGGGGCCGTGCACTCAATCTTCGGCCCGCCCACGGAAAGGGCAGACGATCATGCAGGGGCCATAAGCGTCGGCGATGCAAAAATACTCCTCTTCCCCGTCAGGAGCGCCAGGGGAGTTTTTGCCTACGTTACGAGCCCCCTCGTGCTGGAGAGGTTCAAGAGGGACATGGAGCTCGCAGGGAAAAAGGTGGACTTTGTGGTACCGAATCCCGGTGACGGGGCGATAGTGGACAACAGCTCGCGCCTGACCGTTGATGGTAATGTTATCCTTGAGGAGGTTGTCCTTGAGGCCAAGAAAGAAGACCTCTCCTCCCTCGAAAAAGCCCTCTCGGATGTTCTGCCGGGAGGCGTCTCAGTGAAGGAAAGGCTCGCCATAGTCCCGGACGACGTCTTCAGTGCCTTTGTCAGGATGAACACGGAGATAGTGGCGAGGATCGCCATAGACCCCGCAAAGGGAACCGTAAGAAAAGGCGGCCTCTGGTACGAGGAGTTCCTGCCGAGTGACACCGTGCTCTACTCGGTGATAGCCGTGGGGAAGCCGAAGGGAGGAGATCTTAATTCGGTTGAGGGTGTCGAGGGGGAGCTCACAGAGTTCTTCAAAAAAAACCCCTACCTCCAGGTCGGCGGCGATGAGACCGTTGGAAAGGGCTTCGTCAGGGTGAAGTTAGCTGCCGTAAACGGCAACGGCAAGGAGCCAAACCAGGGGTGATAGCATGGACTTAAAAAGCCTCGAGCAGGAGAGGGCGGAGTTCGCCTACGGGAAAATCTCCGAGGTGAAGGGAGAAAGCTCAGATGTTCAAAAGAAATACAGCTCCTACGTCAGGAGCGCCCCCGTGCTCATCCTCACCAACGGCCTCGGCCAGGCGCTGGCGTTTTACCTCTCAAGGCTGGAAAACCTGAAGGATGTGGACTACCGTTCAATCTCACCAAAGGGCTTTGAGAAAGCTGAGAAGAAGGCTTACGCTTATCTCTATAAGCACATAGCCGAGTGGCTGGCAGAAAAGAGAAATCTCACTAAGGGGAATGATCCGCTAAGATATTACATGAAATCAAACGGGATTGAGGCCATGATTCTCACAGATGAAGCCATAGCGCTCCTGAACTGGCTCAAACGCTTCGCCGAGGCGATGCTGGAGAAGGAGGAGAACGGTGAGTAATATGGGGTTTTACGGGGGAAAGCCCCAAAAGGGCCGCCACTGGGGAGGGGGTAATAACCAAAACAACCCCCACAAGAGGGGAAAAGGTCCGGAGAAATACAGAAACAACCCCGGAAAAAGTCACCACGAGCAGAACAATCGGGATAAGAGTGGGAAAAAGGTAAAGTACATCGTCCCGGCCGAGACCCTAAAAGCCTTCAAAGGCGTCGACCCCTGGAAGGGGATAGACAACCTCAGCTTAAAGCTCGAGAAGTTCGCCCCCTACGAATGGAAAGAAGTGCCCACCAATGGTAACAGTCAGGGCAAGATAGCGAACAACGACGCCGGGGGAGATGATGATAAAGGAGTGCCCACCAAGGTCTCCGGGAGCGTGCTCAAGGAGTGGGTGGGCGAAAAGGGGCTTGAAATAGGGGAAGAAGCCCTGCAGGCTTACAAGAAATTCTTCAACCTCTATAAGGAAATGGCTGAGACGCTGGCCAAAAACAACGTCTTCCGCCTAAAAACGGCCTCCCGTCTCGTCGTCGGCCTCGGCGATGAGAGCGTCTATGAGACCAGCATAAGGTTGCTCCGGAACTACGGTGTCCCCTACATCCCGGGGACTGCGCTCAAGGGCATCGCAAGGGCCTACGCACTCGAGAAGTTCGCCGATGAGAACTTTGACACGCTAAAAGACAAACTCAACAAGGATAATTTCTACGAAATCGTCGGGGAGCTCGAAAGGGTGCTATCCAGTGGAAAACTGAAATTGGACTCCGAGGAAAACAGCGAGACCCAACTGCAAGCGACCTTCGGGGAAAACAGCAAGGTCAGGGTCCCCTTCGAAGAGCTCGTGGAAATCTTTGGCACGACTAAGAAGAGCGGGGAGGTCATCTTCTTCGACGCGCTCCCTGTTCCCTCTGACAGCCTAAAAGCCCCCCTCGAGTTTGACATAATGAACCCCCACTACGGGCCGTACTACCAGGAGGACGAAGCACCGGGCGACTGGCATGACCCTGTGCCGGTTATCTACCTTACGGTCAAACCTGGCGTCGAGTTCCTCTTCGCGGTCGCACCGCTCGGAAGAGGGGAGCTGGCGGAGAAGGCAAAGGCCATCCTGGAGGAGGCCCTCAAAGAACACGGCGTCGGTGCAAAAACGAGCCTCGGCTACGGCTGCTTCAAATGATTTTTCCCTTTGTGGTGCCTATGGCGCGCTACTATATAGTCGTCTACGACGTCAACGAGGAGAGGGTTGCCAGGGTTCACAGGATACTCAGGGCCTACCTCCAGTGGAGACAGAGGAGTGTCTTCGAGGGCTATCTGGAGGGAAACGAAGTGAAGGAGCTGAAGAGGAAGCTGAACTCCGTGATAAACGAGGAGGAGGACTCGGTGCTCTTCTACTCCCTGCCCAGCGACAGGGTGGTCAGGAGCTTCCACCTCGGACGGCCACCGGACGAGTTCGACAACGTAATATGAAAAGCCAGAAAAACGGCGGCTTTTGATTTAACAAGGTGCGCCGCCACCTTTTGACTAAAATTGCTTTTTGGTCCCTTATTTTTGTTCCAATTCAGCTGAAAGGGCCCTGTTTCCAAAACTATGCATTGACAAAGGAGGCATTTTAAGCTCTTTAGCCGAGAACGGGGGAAACCACGGACGATAGGTGGGGCGAATGGGATAAGAACGACGAAGGCCAGCCACGGGCCAAAAACGGGGCGTTTTGGTAGTTTCTCCGGCAAAAACCGGAGTTTTCTTTCGGGATAGGTGGAGTAGATCCAGAGGGCCCCTGGAATTTTGGATGCCCAACCCTCAAGGGCTAAATCCGGGTGAGCAGCCACTAAAACCGCCTTCTTACGCCAGAAGGTGCCCCCGGAGGCCCCTGTCCGGTGTTTTCAAACGGGCGTTAGTTTGGGAGGAGCGAAAAGCTTATGTGGGGGTTTGTCTTAACCTCATTCGCCCGGCAGGGCGAGAAAGCATATGGTTTCAGAACCAGCTTGCAGTTTTGAGAACCTCCCCGCCTCCAGTGACGAGGAGGCGAGGATACTGAGGGGAGACCCAAAACAAGAACGGCCCCCCGTTTCAGAACCAGCGAAGCAACTTTAGGGGCGCGTGCCGGCCGTCCCCATTGGTGGTTTCAGAGTCGCGGTAGGGCTGTTTGAAAGGACAGGGGCCGCAACCTTTTTAATCCCGGGGGTTATTGGGTTCCGGTGTCGCATGGTGAAGTACCCCCTCTTCATCACCCAGCACGGCAAACTCGAGAGGGAGGGCAACTCGCTCTTCTTCGTGGGCGAACTCATTAAGAAGGCCCTCCCCCTGGCCCAGATTGCCGAAATCCACTGTATGGCAAGGGTCTCGCTGACCAGCGGGGCCATAGACCTGCTGAGCGAGAGGGGAATCCCGGTGCACTTCTATACCACCGGGGGCGACTACAAGGGCTCCTTCATCAACGACGCCTCATCGAGGGGGAAGCTCCACCTGGGCCAGGCCGAGCACCACTTAGACCCTGAGAAGAGGCTTTACATAGCCCGGGAAATCGTGAAGGGCATCCAGAACAACATGGCCTTTACACTGGGGCGGTGGGGTATCAACCCGGTCAGGATAAACTCGGTCAGGGTCGACGGGGAGAGCGTTGAGGAGGTCATGGGCAGGGAAGCGGAGCTCTGGAACCACTACTACAGCTACTTCGGCGAGGCGATAGGTGCGGAGGACTTTAAAAGGACAAGGAGACCTCCGGAGGATGAGGTCAACGCGCTGATAAGCTACGCCAACGCAATAACCTATGGCCTGGCGTTCTCCTCCTCTGTTAAGGCCGGCCTCGACCCGTCGATAGGCTTCCTGCACGCTGTAAACGACAGGAGGCACTCCCTTCCCCTAGACCTGGCGGACATTTTCAAGCCCCTCTATGTCTTCTCAACGGTAAAGGCAGCCCTAGACAGCGGCCTCTTCTCAAAGAAGGACTTCTCGCGGAAAGGAAACGCCGTCTACCTGTCCCGCGAAGGCAAAAAGAAGCTCCTGGCGGCCCTAACTGACACGCTGAGGAGGACTGTCTATTACAAACCCTGGAAGAGGAACATGAGCTACCGCTCCATGATGGACTATGAGGCGAGAAAACTGAAAAGGCACCTCCTCGGAGAGGCCACCTACAGGGCCTTCAGCCCCTGGTGGACCTGATGGGATTCATGAAGCCGAAGCCAAGGGAGTTGAGGATCCCAACGCCGGCGTCCATTATAAAGGCGTAGAAGTCCCTGTTGTCTGGAGTTACCTCCGCCTCTAAGAGCTTCCAGGTGGAGCCCGGCACGTCGAAGTATCCCCCCCTTATGTTTACCCTCACGTAAACGTCCACCCATCCGTTCTTCCTGACCCTCGGCACCATCCTCGTGAAGAGGGGACCGTCGAGCCCGAAGTATTCGCCGGTGAAGGAGGAGTATTTTTCCACCGCGTTTCGTGTTATTGCGCTTATGAAGTAGTCCAGACTGCCGTCGTGGTGGAAGGTGAAGAACCTCCCCGCCCCTGGCCTGGCCGCGACAACTACCGGCGAGCCCGTTATGAAAGCCCTCCCGGGCCTCAGCCTGAACTTCTTGATGGAGACTACCTCCAGGGAGTGCTCCCCGAAGTATAACCTTTCGTCCGGGAGGAGCTTCTCGTAGAGGGTCTCTATAAACCCCT
The DNA here is from genome assembly GCF_055384795.1 of Thermococcus waiotapuensis. Taxonomy (NCBI): domain Archaea; kingdom Methanobacteriati; phylum Methanobacteriota; class Thermococci; order Thermococcales; family Thermococcaceae; genus Thermococcus; species Thermococcus waiotapuensis. The sequence goes on from NZ_AP042429.1 coordinate 946,570, forward strand.
CGTCGGGCGAGCTTATGATGAGGCTCTTCACCGTCCCCGGCCTGAAGTGCCCGCTCGGGTAGAGGTCGGAGAATGTGAAGAACTTGAACCCCCTGGAATCGTGGAGCTTCCCGTATTCGGTGGAGTCGAGGTGGGTGTATATCATGGCCTGTATCGCGTGCTTACCAAAGGCCCACTCTGGGAAGCTTTCCTCGGACCTGAGGTCGAGCTTTATCCTCATGGGTTGAAGGAGGCTGAGGAAAAGAAAAACCTTTCGGTTGGATACGTGCGACAGTGCACGTTACCCCCGGGAGCTTTCCTTTGCTGGCTACCCAGGTGTGCCAGCGGTTTTTGGCCCCAGAGTGGCCGATAGGGCTGTTTTTGACGGGAAGAGGCCCAAAAAGTCCGGATTTTAAAAAGTGTGCACCGGAGGGACGGGAGTTTGGTGGCTTTTCTGGGCAACTGCGGGCGAAACCTCGGCGATAGGTGGAGCGATTTCGCTTTTGGTTGCTCAAAAACTGAAAACGGGGCCGCAGGACGGTTTTCCCATTTTTACGCTACATAAGAGTAACCAGGTGCGCGTTTTTGCAAAGAGAAAGGGGGAAACAGCCCCAAACGGCCAGAAACGGCTGGAAAGGCTTTTGTTTGCCGGGAGAAGAAAAGCGGAAAGGTATTTAATGCTCAGCAAAACGGGGCATTTTTGCTGGCTTTTCAGGCAAAAGCAGGATTTTCCCCGGAGATAGGTGGAGCAAACTCAGAGAATACCTGTCGTCTCAGCTTTTTAGGCTTTTATAAGTCGCTCTGATAAAAACGGCTGCTTTGTAACCCTTTCAACGGCCGGGGGAGCCGTGGGAGGTCTCTGTCTGGTGTTTTCCAACTGGTGTTAGTTTGAGTGGAGCGTTTTAAGGGCTGATTTTTTACGGCTTTGGAGGAGCGAAAAGCTTATATAGGGGTTTGTCTCTACTTTATTCGTCAGAAGGGGCGAAAAAGTCTATGGTTTCAGAACCAGCTTGCAGTTTTGGAAACTTCCTGGAGGAGAGTGGCTAAAAGGTTTATCGGGAGGCCCTGAATAGTTTCAGAACCAGCTTGCAGTTTTGGAAACGGGAGGCCTTGTACAAGTACTCCATCCCCCTGCTGCCAGAGGTTTCAGAACCAGCTTGCAGTTTTGGAAACCTTCTAACATCTTATACACATCAACCAAGTTTTCGTTTCAGAACCAGCTTGCAGTTTTGGAAACTCTTCCCGAGCGGGGAAGAGACCCATAGCCTCAGTCTTGAAGATATAAGTTTCAGAACCAGCTTGCAGTTTTGGAAACTCTTCCCGAGCGGGGAAGAGACCCATAGCCTCAGTCTTGAAGATATAAGTTTCAGAACCAGCTTGCAGTTTTGGAAACATCTCATGCCTTCCCACAATAATGGCTTTCATTTTCACCACCTCCAGTTTCAGAACCAGCTTGCAGTTTTGGAAACCGGACCTGAAGTTGAGAGAATTTATGCCGTCCCACAACGTTTCAGAACCAGCTTGCAGTTTTGGAAACCGGCGAACTGTGGGCGATAGTGTAGAAAGCAAACCGTTTACAAACATGTTTCAGAACCAGCTTGCAGTTTTGGAAACGTATTTTATTATCGACCCCGGTACTCTGCCATGCTCGTCTACGTGGTTTCAGAACCAGCTTGCAGTTTTGGAAACTACCGCCAGCTCCGTCGACAGTTCCTCGTTTATTACCACGAGTTTCAGAACCAGCTTGCAGTTTTGGAAACACCAACTTAGCGAACTTCAGAGCCTCTCTAACGACATTTCTGAACTCATGTTTCAGAACCAGCTTGCAGTTTTGGAAACGGGAGGGGGCCGTCCGTGGGGAGGGACTCAACCCTCCCCACGAGTTTCAGGGCTAGTAAAGCAATTGGAAACATGCAGTGTTGGTGATGCCCATGGGGATAAGGTGCTTCACAACCGCCCAGAAGGTTGGCCACGCGGTCCTCTTTGTCCTGGAAGCCGCCCTGATTCCAGTGTTTGGGCTCGGCCTGATACTGCTTTACTACCACGTGTTGTCCATACGCAGAAAGCAGGAGCATTGCAGGCTCCTGGAAGAGCAGGCGAAGCTCATCGCGGAGGAGCAGAAGCGCACGGCCGGCCGGTGACCCTTTCCTTTTAACCCGGGGCCAAAAAATTTATAAACCCCGAGGCCCGAGTTACACCGCCTGAGGGCGCCTGCACTCTTCTGCGCGGTGGTCGCGGTGTACGCAATGGATTTTGATTACTACATCCTGGAGTTAGAGAGCGTGGACGGGCCCCTCAGGGTCGAGGTGCAGTTCGAGGCGGGTGGTTTCCGCTTCGTTATCGCCAGCGGCTACGACCGCTACATCTATGAGCTCATCGACCTGACTCCTGAGAACGTCTTCCTGCTCGCCTACATCCTCTCCAAATACATCGGGCGGGTCCTCGGCGAGGAAGAGATAAGGGCCCTGCTCCGGTGACCTTTTCTTTTTTGCCCCCTTTGGGGCCTGCACGGGAGGTGTGGTCTCATGAAGGCCTGCAAGCGTTATGAGGTCTATCTGAGGAGCACCTACAGCGGCATCTTCGGGAGGTCTGTGAGAGAGGTCGACCTGTCACTCACGCTCCTCGAGGATCACGCCCGCTTCAGCGGGGTCATAAACTTTCTCCTTCCCTACTCGGAGAAGAACGCCCGCGAGCTCCTCGAGCTCCTCAAGGTTCTCGTCGAGAAGGCAGAACTTTACGCGGAGGCCGAAAACCTCCGCTGATTTTTCTTTTTTCCCGGCAGGTGAGGCACCCTCGGGGGAGCTATACGGGAACTTTTGCTACCCCGGCTAACGCCAGGGCGTCCCTCCAGTCGAAGGCCTTCGCGTTCTCGGTCTTTTCCGGGAGAATGCCCTTGTCAGGGACTATGAGGAGGTTGGTTTCCGCCCCCGCTTTATCAAACTTGTCCTCGGCCTTTCTGATGTCCTGCTTCTTGATTTTGTTCTTCCACTTCACTTCGGCAACGAGCCTGAGCCTCTTGTTCTCCACGAGGGCAACGTCAATCTCAAGTTCGGGCCCCTCCACCCGGACCGGCTGGAGTCCGTAGTGCTGGGAGAGGGGCCTCTCAAAGAAGACCTCAACGTAGTGCGGGAGCCTCTCCCTTAAAAGCTCCTCCACCTTATTCGGGGGCAAACCTGCCTCGAAAAAGCCGTACTTTGCGTTCAGGTAGTAGGCAAAATCAACCAGGGGGGAGACGTGGCGGTAGCGGTAAATTTTCCGCTTCTTCCCAAAAACGCTGATCCTCTCGAGCAACCCCATCCCAACGAGGGTTTCTAAGTACGGAGCGACCGCCCCGGGAGATGCGCTCTCTATCAACCCCTTTGAGAAAAGCTCCCCGGTAATTTCCTCCGAGCTGAGTTTTCCGTCGGCTATGACCTCAAGGATTGCCCAGTACTTCCTCGTCAGCTCCCGTAGCAAACAACCACCGCCAGCTTTTTGAGGGTTCTAAAGAAAGAAAGGCCATGTCACTCTTCGAAGCCCTCAAGCCGCTGAAGTCAGAAATAGCTAAAGTCCACGTTTTCTCACCCAGCGAGGGCGAGTTCGGGGAGTTCAGGTTCAGGAACCCAGAAATAAACGCCCTCCTCGGGGAGCTCGGCTTCACCCTCTACAGGCACCAGGTTGAGGCCCTCGAAAAGCTCTATTCCGGCAAAAACATCGTTGTAACAACCCCCACGGCGAGCGGGAAGAGCGAGATTTTCAGGCTGGCCATCTTCGACTCCTACCTCTCTGACCCGGGGCGGACTTACCTCCTCGTTTACCCCACCAGAGCTTTGATAAACAACCAGTTCGAGAAGTTCTCCCTCCAGAATTTAGCCCTCTACCGAGTAACTGGAAAAAGCGTGAGCGCGAGGATCCTCACCGGTGACGTCCCCTGGAGCGAGCGGAGGGAGCTGATCCGGGAGGAACCGAGGGTCGTCTTCACAACTCCAGACATGCTCCACTACAATGTTCTGCGCCGCTGGAGGGACTACGAATGGCTTCTGAGGAACCTGCGCTACCTCGTCGTTGACGAGCTCCACGTTTACAGAGGAATCTTCGGGAGCAACGCGGCGTGGCTTTTCAGGCGCCTGCTCTTCAGGTTAAAGCGCCTCGGGGTCAGGCCCCAGATAATAGCCCTCTCCGCAACGTTGAGGAACCCGGAGGAGTTCGCGGAAAAACTCTTCAGGGCCAAGTTTGAGGCAATAACTGAGGCGACCAACCCCTTCCCGAGGAGGTATTTGGTGCTCTTCGAGCCAGAAAACCTCGAGGAGAGAGGGCTTCTGAAGGCCATCGTCGAGAGGCTCAGCGAGGAGGGCATCAAGACCCTCGTCTTCTTCGACAGCAGAAAGGGGACCGAAAAGCTCCTCCGCTTTCTCCTGAGCTCGCCGGCCTTTTCGAGGGCGAGCACCTACAAGGGGACACTCCCAAAGAGCGTCCGCTGGGGGATAGAGAGGGACTTCAGGGAGGGCAGGCTTTCAGTCCTGCTCACCACCAACGCCCTCGAGCTGGGGATAGACGTAGGGGACTTAGACGCTGTGATAAACTACGGCATCCCGCCGGATGGCCTCTTCTCCCTGATCCAGCGCTTCGGCAGGGCTGGAAGAAAGGCCGACCGCGAGGCATTGAACGGCATCGTCCTGAGGAAGGACGGCCTCGATTACTATTACCGCGAGCACTTCGATGAGCTCGTCGAAAGGCTTGAGAAGGGCGCCATAGAGTATACGCCCGTTAAGGTTGACAGCGAGCGCATAGCGGAAAAGCACCTCCATTACCTGCTCACCGAGCTCGGGATCCTCGACTGGGACGAGCTGGACGGGTTCGAGAGGAGAATAGCCGAAAAGCTCGTCACCGAGCGTAAAGCAGACCTGGGGAAGAACCCGATAACTGGGAAGCTGGAGCTCCGCCTTAGGAGGCCGGCCCTCAACTACTCCTCTCTCAGGACAGCCAGCGACGAGAGCTTCTTCCTCGTGAAGGACGAGCCATGGATAAGGGGCGAGCTGATGGAAAAGGCATCAACGCGCGAGCTAATCAACTTCATCGACTGGCTAAGGATGAGGGGCTACATCATAGAGGAGGTCGACACCGATGAATACCACCGCTCGCTTTTGCCCGGGATGGCCTACTTCTCCAGGGGAGAGCTCTACATGGCGGCGGACAGGTTGAGCACGGGCAACTTCCACTTCATCTTCGCGAGGCAGTTAAACCGTCTCTGGGACGTCGAGACCTTGGTTAGCAAGCGCGAGGACGTTGAAATCCTCGAGGTTAAGCGAGAGAAGTCATACGGGGGAGTAACGGTAGGCCTCGGGAGGCTCAGGGTGAGGCATGTCTACACAGGCTACGCCGTTAAGGGCCTCGATACAGGAAACTACGTGGCCGAGCTGGCGAAGCTGAAGGAGATGGGAATTTTAAAGGGCGAGATCTTCTCTCCGGCGAGCGGAGAGGGGAGGGAAGACCCGGTACTCAACTGGGAGAAGTTCGCGAGGGTTGAGTTTGAGGAACCCCACGTGAGGGAGTTCGAGACAGAAGGAATATGGCTCGTCTTCCCCGAGTCGATAAGGGACGTCCCCGCCGAAGAGTTCCGGGAGTTCCTCGGGAAAGCTGGTGAGAAAGCCGAAGACATCGCGCTCCACCTCTACTGGAGCCTCGACAGGAGAAAGCTCTTCCCGCTCTACCTCGGGAGCACGAGCTTTATAATAAGAAAAACGATAGGCGACGCCCTCCAGAGGGCGGGCATAAACGACGAGGAGCTGGTCTTCGCGATAAAGAAGATGGTTGACAGCAAAGACGGGGTTGGCTCCGCGCTCCACGCGATAGAGCACAACCTCATCAAGATAGCGCCGATATTCACTTACGTTGATTCGAGGGAGCTCGGGGGCTACAGCTACGCGGCCTTTCCGGGAAAACCCTACGCTGGGATGCCGGTGGTTTTCATCTACGACGGCAACGAAGGGGGAGCAGGCCTCGCCGAAGTCCTCTACGAAAACGCCGAGAGGCTCATGGAGAAGAGCCTCGAGCACTTGAAGGGCTGCTCCTGCAAAGACGGCTGTCCGGTCTGCGTCCTCTCTCCCAGGTGCGGCACCTTCAACGAGTTCCTCGACAAATGGGGCGCCATAAGGGCCTGGGAGAGGATTTTTGGGAAGAACTGAGGGCGAGTCAGATGGTGCACAAACAAAAGCCTTTCTTACAATTCCAGCATAAAAAGCGGCCTCAACCTTGCCCTGCCCCGCGTTTTCTCGGTCAAAAGCTCCATGAGGGGCCCGGCTTCGCCCTTTCTGATCTCCACGGTGAACTTCACAAGCTCCCCGTACTCCTCGCTTACCACCTTTCCCCCGGCCTTCTCAACGGCCTCCCTAACCGTGTGAAAGAGGCTGTAAGGGAAGACCACCTCAAAGCGCTCCGTCTCGTAAACCTCAACGGTTCCCGCGTTCTCTATGGCTAAACTCGCCGCGTCGCTGTACGCTTTAACCAGCCCGCCGTAGCCGAGCTTTATGCCACCGAAGTAGCGCGTAACCACGACAACTACGTTGCTCAGGCCCCTGTTCTGTATGACCTTTAGGACGGGCTTTCCGGCGGAGCCCTTTGGTTCACCGTCATCGTCATAGCGAACCGCGAAGTTCTTCCCGTCGTTGATTAGGTAAGCGGAAACGTTGTGGGTCGCGTCACCGTGGTGGGCCTTTATCTTTGCTATGAAGGCCCTGGCTTCCTCTTCCATGTTCGCAGGGGAGGCGTAGCCTATGAAGACCGACTTCTTGACGATGAGCCGGGCCGTTCCGGGGCCCTTCAGCGTTCTGTAATTCACATCTCTCCCCTCATCCCCTCAGCGTCGCTATGAGCTTTCTCTCATCGAGGAGCATCGCTATGGCGTCTCTCACGTCCTTCACAGCTATGTCGCTCGCGAGTAGTGCATCAACGGTCGTCCCCTCGGGCCCGATGACGCAGAAAGCCAGCTCGGCCCCTTCCAGCATCGCCACGTCGTTGTTGCCGTTGCCAACCGCCGCGTAAGGGGCGTAGCCCTTCGCAACCTCCGCTTTCTCTGCCCCGTTTGATACCCTCTCAACCCTCACGGGAAGGCCCCTGAGTTCTTCCTCGAGCGTGCCAAAGGTGTCCGCGCTGAGAACCACCACCGTGTACTTATCAGCGAGCCTCTCAAGGAGGTGCTTTACCTCCTCCTCGATTCTCCCGCTCTGGCCGAGGGTTCCGTTGAGGTCGAAGAGGACTGAGCTAAACTCCAGTTTACGGTAGCCGGGTACTTCGATGTTCATTTTAATCACCGGCATCCAATGGCGTGAGTTTTATAAAAGGATTCCGGGAGTTCGGGTGCACAACTCCGCAGAGTTTTGGGGTTATTGGTGAAAAGTTTAAATACTCCTCCCCCAACCATGGTCGAGGAAAATGAAGGGCGCGGGACTGAAAGGTGGCCTCAATTCAGTGGCGGAGTCCCTCAGAGATAATAACGTCCTGGTGAGGCTTGACGGATTCCTGATACTGTACTTCGGATGGCTACTCTTCACATTTCTGTACCCGTTTATAAATGAAAGTCGGGACGTCACCAGCTACCTGCTGAGACTCCCCTTCACTTCTCGCCATTTCGTCGTTTCAACCCTCGAACTCGCAAAGAGCATTTTGCCCTTCTACTACCTGATGAAGGCCGTGTACTTCATGGGGTTCTCGAGCTCAATAGCACTGACTGTTTTCTTCGTCCTCATCTACTGGAAAGACCTGTCCTCGGCCGATGAACTCATGGCTAGATATTTCCTCTCCTATCTGCTCTGTGGAATCACTTATGTTTTCGTCCACGTACACGCGCCCCACGACGTCTATAAGCTGGACGTAGTTTCACCGAGCGCCACTTATTTAACCCAGGCCGAGTTCGTTCTCCCGTCACTTCACAACACCATAGCGGCAGTCAACGTAATAACCCTCTGGAATCACAGAGAAAAAATATGGGGCAAGGTTCTAATCGCCCTGAACTCCCTCGTCCCGTTTTCTACAATTTTTCTGGCCCACCACTGGATCTACGATGCAATTTCCGGTTTCATGCTCGCCTCAGTAATTGGAAAAGCCACCGAGGGTCACAGGATAGAACTTCCGGAGATACTGCACAGGGTCGACCCGGCCCGTATGCAGGCAATTACCCTGGCCGGTTTTGCCCTGGGTGGTTCCCTTCTTCTGATAGCCATAGCACTTCCAAAGCCATGACGGGAAAAACTTATAAACCCCCTCACCCCCTTTCAAACGGGTGCCGGGGTAGCCTAGCTCGGTAGGGCGGCGGACTCGTAATCCGCAGGTCCCGGGTTCAAATCCCGGTCCCGGCTCCATATTCCTTCTCCGGCAGGTTTTTATATCTCCAGGGCATATTTAACCCCGGTGATCCTGTGCACCCGCTTAGGAAGGCGATAAGCGTTAAAGGATCTAAGGAGTTTTCCCGAAACGAGCTCGTTGGCCTGCTTGCCTTTACGCTCAGGATAATGAGTGTTAAGGAGGCCAAGGAGTCCGTTGATGAGTGGATAAAGCGGGGCCTCATCGAGGAGAGAGAAGGCGTCCTTCTGGTGAAGGAGGAAGCCCTGGACGAGAGCATTAAGGGTGAAGACCTCTTTGAGGAAATGGCTCAATTTGTCTCCTCTTCTCTGGGGCTTGGGCGGGATGAACTCATGACTGAGCTTGAGGAGTTCTCAAAAAGGTACGGCAACCTCGACAGGAAGCTCGTTCTGTATCTCTTCGGGCTGGATAGAGGGCTGGACATGTCAAAGTTCAGGGACAGGCTCAGCCTTGAATAACGAAAACCTAATTTAGCCACTGCCCAACATTCTACGGTGATGAACATGTCCCGGGAAGCCCTTATTGTAGTCGATATGCAGAGGGATTTCATGCCCGGGGGAGCCCTTCCGGTTCCGGAGGGGGACAAAATAATCACAAAGGTCAACCAATGCATCAAAAAGTTCCAGGAGCGGGGCGCGCTGGTAGTTGCCACGAGGGACTGGCATCCTGAGAACCACATCAGCTTTAAGGAGCGGGGAGGTCCATGGCCAAAGCACTGCGTTCAGAACACCCCGGGGGCAGAGTTCGTTGTCGAGATTCCGGAGAATGCCGCTGTAATATCAAAGGCAACGGAGCCAGATAAGGAGGCATATTCCGGTTTCGAGGATACGGAACTCAACGAAATCCTGCAGAAAAACGGGGTTGAGCGGGTTTACGTCTGTGGTGTTGCGACGGAGTACTGCGTGAAGGCAACGGCCATGGATGCTCTCAAGCTTGGCTACGAAACCTGCATAATAGTGGACGCCATCAGGGGGATAAATCCAGAGGGAGAAAAAAGAGCCCTGGAAGAGCTCCAGAAGGCCGGGGCTAAGCTGGTTGAGTGCGAGAAGCTTTAGCCACTCTCTGCCTGTTTTTCCACTCCTTTAAAACCACCAGGGCCAGGCTCAGGATTATCGGACCCAGAAGAATCCCCTTGAGACCAAAAGCCCAGGTACCTCCAACCATGCCTATGAAGACTATCGTCTCGTCAAGATCAGCACCCCTGGCGACCAGCTTTGGGCGTATAGTGTAGTCGGGGAGAGGGGAAACCAGGGCCGCGCCGTAGATGGAAATCCCAATGGCCAGGAGGGGAGATCCGGAAAGGTAAAGGTATACAGCCCCAACAGCCCACAGCATCCACCCCTCAAGCAGGGGGACGAAGCTGAAAAGGAACGTCAAAAAGCCCGCAACCAGGGCAGTGTATAGATCCGAGACCCCAAAGATAATGTACCCCAGGGTCATCAGGATACCCTTCGCGACGTTGAGAAGCAACCACGCCCTGACGAGGGCGTTCATCGTTTTATCCAGGTTCTCAAGAAGCTCAAAAACAAAGTCCTTCTGCTCTTCTGGAACCAGTTTGAGGATGAACGGGATCATGTCACGGGCATAGGCCAATGTATAGTAAAACGTGAGCAAAAAGACAAAGAACTGGAGGATGTAACCCGGAACAGAAAAGGTAAATGACGAAACGTAATCGGCCAGCATGGGCATCAAGTTTGCCCTGAGGTTCAGGACAAAACTGGAGACCGAAGGAGGCAAATTAACGGACAAAAGCCAGTTAAATACATCGCCGACGTTTCTGTAAAATGTCCGGAGAAGGTTTATGGCCACCGTTGCCAGAACAGCGAAGATCAAAAGGCCCAGAACGATCATAAGTAGGGTCATGAGGAGGGCAGATTTCAGTGGGCCAACTTTCGCTTCAAGCCTTTGGTGAACGGGATACACAATATACGCCAGAGTGAAGGCAAAGAACACCGGAGTCACAAGCGGGCTTACGGTCTTCCACGAGATGACCAGAATGACCAGGACAATGGCGAGCAAAAACAACGGCCACTCTCTCCTGGTTGTCATATCCCCACCGGAAAGGTTTTAATCGCCCGACGTTATAAGAGTAACTCCGGTGGAAACATAAACCTGACCAGTGAGCCCCTCTACCTGTGGGGTGATCACTGAAAATCCCGAACAGCTTTTGAGGCCATGGGGGGATGATGAGTTTGCCGAGTACTGAGGGGTGATGACCAAAAGGTTCTGACCTTCATGGAGGTGAAAACATGAGAATAGTTGCCGCTGACACCGGAGGGGCGCTTCTCGACGAGGGGTACAACCCTGTTGGGCTCATAGCAACGGCCGCGGTTTTAGTTGAAAAACCCTACAGGACTGCAACGGTGAGCAGAGTCAGGTACGCGGATCCTTTTAATTATGACATGAGCGGCAGGCAGGCCATAAGGGATGAGGCAGTTCTGGCAGTTGAGCTGGCAAGAGAAGTAAAGCCCGATGTTGTCCACCTGGATTCCACCATTGGGGGGATAGAAGTCAGGAAGCTTGACGAACCAACGATAGAGGCTTTGAGCATAACCGACCGAGGAAAAGAAGTGTGGAAAGACCTCGCAAGGGATCTCCAGCCTCTGGCGAGAAAGTTCTGGGAGGAGACGGGGATAGAGATAATAGCCATTGGAAAGTCCAGCGTTCCCGTCAGGATAGCGGAGATATACTCCGGCCTCTATACCGCCAGGTGGGCCATAGAGTATGCCAGGAAAAATGGCGAGGTAGCCGTGGGACTGCCAAGGTATATGGAAGTCGAAATCCTTGAGGGGGAGATTGCCGGAGCAAGCCTTGACCCGAGGGAGGGGGGACTCTTCGGTAGGCTATTTACCAACACCGAGGGCATAGAATGGGAACTTTACCCGAACCCGCTTGTTAGAAAGTTCATGGTTCTCGAAGTTTGGAAGAGGGATTAGCACGGACAAAAACCTCACTAGTTAACTTTTTAAACCTCTCACCCGAGTTGACCCACGGAACTCGTGAGGTCCCCTCGAAAAAGGTGGGTTTCCCGCCCGAGGGGGCCGAGGTTCGAAAGATTTAAAAAGCCATCCTACTCAGCCGGAGTAGACCAAAATATGGAGGTGTTTGGAAATGCCCAAGGAAAAGCCCCACATTAACATCGTCTTTATTGGACACGTCGACCACGGTAAGAGCACCACCGTTGGAAGGCTGCTCTTCGACACCGGCAACGTACCGGAGACCGTCATCAAGAAGTTCGAGGAGATGGGTGAGAAGGGTAAGTCCTTCAAGTTTGCCTGGGTCATGGACAGGCTCAAGGAAGAGAGGGAGAGGGGTATCACCATTGACGTTGCCCACAGCAAGTTCGAGACCCCGCACAGGTACATCACCATCATTGACGCTCCAGGCCACAGGGACTTCGTTAAGAACATGATCACCGGTGCCAGCCAGGCTGACGCCGCTGTTCTCGTTGTAGCCGCCACCGACGGTGTCATGCCCCAGACCAAGGAGCACGCCTTCCTCGCCAGGACCCTCGGTATCAACTACATAATCGTCAGCATCAACAAGATGGACGCGGTCAACTACGACGAGAAGAAGTTCAAGGAGGTTGCCGAGCAGGTCAAGAAGCTCCTCATGATGCTTGGCTACAAGGACTTCCCGATTATCCCGACCAGCGCCTGGGTAGGTGACAACGTCGTCCACAGGAGCGACAAGATGCCCTGGTACAAGGGTCCGACCCTCTTTGAGGCCCTCGACCAGATCCCGGAGCCGCCGAAGCCGACCGACAAGCCGCTCCGCATCCCGATCCAGGACGTCTACTCAATTAAGGGTGTCGGTACCGTCCCGGTCGGCCGTGTCGAGACCGGTATCCTCCGCGTCGGTGACATCGTCATCTTTGAGCCGGCCAGCACGATCTTCCACAAGCCGATCCAGGGTGAAGTCAAGTCCATCGAGATGCACCACGAGCCACTCCAGGAAGCTTACCCGGGTGACAACATCGGTTTCAACGTCCGTGGCGTTGGTAAGGATGACATAAAGCGCGGTGACGTTGCCGGACACACCACCAACCCGCCGACCGTCGTCAGGCCGAAGGACACCTTCAAGGCCCAGATCATCGTCCTCAACCACCCGACCGCTATCACCGTCGGCTACACCCCGGTGCTCCACGCCCACACCACCCAGGTGGCAGTCAAGTTCGAGCAGCTCCTTGCCAAGCTCGACCCGAGGACCGGTAACATCGTTGAGGAGAACCCGCAGTTCATCAAGACCGGTGACTCAGCCATCGTCCTCCTCAGGCCGACCAAGGCAATGGTCATCGAGCCGGTCAAGGAGATCCCGCAGATGGGCAGGTTCGCCATCCGTGACATGGGCCAGACCGTCGCCGCCGGTATGGTCATATCCATCCAGAGGGGCGAGGAGTGACGCCCTTCTCTGACTTTCCTTTCCTTCCTTAACCTCAGGAGGGACGGAGATGCAGAAGGCAAGGATTAAGCTCGCCAGTACGAACATCAGGGCCCTCAACGAGGTCACCGACCAGATCAAGCAGATCGCGGAGAGAACCGGCGTCAGGATGAGCGGTCCAATACCGCTCCCGACCAGGAGGATCAGGATCACCACGAGGAAGAGCCCCGACGGGGAAGGATCTGCGACCTTTGACAGGTTCGAGCTCCGCGTTCACAAGAGGCTCGTCGATATTGAGGCCGATGAGAGGGCCATGCGCCAGATCATGCGCATCCGTGTTCCCGAGGATGTTACCATTGAGATCGAGCTCGTCTCCTGATTCCTCTCATTTATGCGCCGGGGTAGCCTAGCCTGGGAAGGCGCTGGCCTGGAGAGCCAGTGGGCGTTAGCCCGCCAGGGTTCAAATCCCTGCCCCGGCGCCATACAAACTTTGCTTGCGCAAAGTTTGATCAAAGTTGGCGTGCAAGTTCAAGTTACTTGTTTTTAGAGGCTGTTTATAGCGCTCCACAAGGCTTCATTAGGACGCCAGAATGCGAGTTTTAGAGTGCACGCTAACCTTTCCCATCTGTTTTATGAGGAAGGGTGCTCTTTTGGTGAAGCTTTTTCTAAAGCTTCCTGTATTCTCAAACTCCCGAAGCCTACTCAGAAATAGAAACCACAGCAAAGAAACGAAAAGCCTTAACCCCCGCTCAGAACGGGCATCACCTTGATCTCGTCGGTCTCTTCAACTTCAGCATCGCCCCTCGCGGGGTGGCCGTTTATCATGATGACCTTGTCATGGAACTCGTCGTACCTGGGTATGACCCCGCGGAGGAGCTCGTCGACGGTTTTCCTACCCTCAAGCTTAACATTGAGCTCCCTCGCCCCAGCTAAATGGGCAAAAGCCCCCATGAGCTTTATCCTGACCATCTCACACCACCGCAGGGATTCCTCAAGCGTAAAAGAGAAAAAGGAAATCACTCGAGCTTCGTGACCTTCTCGAGCTCCGGGATGACCTCTTCGAGGCCGAGCTTCCTGAGGGTTTCTTTCTTCGGGATTCCGCGCTCGTCCCAGCCCCTTATCCTGTAGTACTCGCTGAGCAGACCGTCGTACTTCTCCCTGTCGAGGTGCTGGCCTCTGTAAGGTCCGCTCTTGAGGCCCTCGGTGAACCACCTCTTCGGCGGGTAGTCCATGTGCCTGCCCCACTTCCCACCGAGCTCCCTGACCCAGTAAGCCCTTATGAGGGCGTAGACCCTGTCGGCCGCGTTATAGAGGTCGTCCCACGTGTACCTGACGCCCGTGATGGCCTCGAGGAGCTTCGGATAGTAGTCGAGGCTCAGGCCGACCTCGACCCATGGGAGCCTGCACGCGGTGAGCATCTCGAAGAGACCGCCCCTGAGGCGCTGGAGCTCTACGACCTTGGCGGCCTTCACTGGGTCATAGGTTATGTTGTACTCGACCTTCTTGGCCTTCTCACCCTCTATCGGAGCCGTGCCGATCTCCCAGGCGATGACCCAGGCTTCCTTGTGGTGGGCGCCGATCGAGCTGGTAGCGTAGGCAAGGGCCATCGCCGGGTAGATGTAACAGTTGTATCCGCTGACCTCAAGGCCCTTGACGTGCATGGCGAAGTCCTCTGCGTTGAGCTTCTCCGCCATCCTCATGACGCCCTCCGCCGCGAGGTTGCCGAGCTCTCCCCTGCGGTAGGCGATATCGAGGGCGAGCTGTTTGGCCTTCTTGAAATCACCGAACTCCGGAGCGGCGTCGTCCTTAATCAGGCCCCTCTCCTTGGCCTCCATTATGAAAGCTATTGCACCACCGAGGCTTATCGTGTCCATACCCATGTCGTCTGCAATCCTGTTGAGGACAGAAACCTCGTTGAGCTTTCCGATTCCGAGGTTTGAGCCGAGTAATGCCACGTTCTCGTAGTCAAGCTCGCTCTCCTGGCCTTCGGCGTCCAGAACTACGTTTCCACAGGGCATGTTGCAGTAGGGACAGCCGCGCTGCTTGACCTTCATGCCCTCCATGGTGTAACCGTCTATTGAGCGGGCGAACTCGAAAGAACCGTCCTGGAAGTTCCTTGTCGGCAGGGCGGAGTTTTCGTTGGTCCATTCAACGGTCGCCATCGTTCCCTGCCTGTGCCAGAAGGGATAACCGGGTGAGTTGAGGATGGCGTTGTAGGCTTCCTGGGAAAGCTCCCTGAGCTTCTCCTTATCTGCAACGGGTATCTCCTTGGTGCCCTTTATGACTACTGCTTTGAGCTTTTTGCTCCCCATGACGGCACCCATGCCAGGCCTTCCCGCTGCCCTGCCCTCCTGGGACATCACGACTGCGTAGCGGACGAGGTTCTCTCCGGCCGGGCCTATGCTGAGAACCCCAACGTTCTTGCCGTGTATATTCTTGAGCTCCCTCTCGGTCTCGAAGGTGCCTTTGCCCCAGAGTCCCTCGGCGCTGAGTATGCTCACGTTGTCGTCCTCAATATAGAGGTACACCGGCTTCTTGGCTCTACCTTCGACGACTATAGCGTCATAGCCGGCCTTCCTCAGGTGAACGGTAGCCATGGTTCCGAGGTTGCCATCGCCGTAGCCACCGGTGAGTGGGCTTTTAGCCGCTACCACCATCTTTCCGCCGCTTGGGGTTGGAAGACCGTTGAACGGGCCAGAAGCGAAAACGAGCTTGTTATCAGGCCCAAGTGGGTCAACGTTCTTGGCCTCGTTCCAGAGAATCCACGCGGCCAGGCCTCTACCGCCTATGAACTTCTTAGCGACCTCTTCGGGGTACTCCTGCACCCACACCCTGTTGTTGGTCAGGTCAACCCTGAGGATTCTTCCCCACCAGCCTTTCATTGCCATGAGGTAATCACCTCGAAGGATTTTCGGCTCGAGGGATATAAGGCCTTCGCAAAAGGAAGCGTTTACATAAGATGCACAGTTAAGTTCATCTGTTAACCAAACCCGGGAGCCATGATGGGGGATGGGCAATTGGTTAAAACTGCTTCTGTACTAAAATATCGGCATTAAAGCCTCTTTTAGTGCACTGAAACACCGAATAACCCGCCGGAAGAGGTGGAGATCTTACGGGCCGCTCCTTTACAAATAGAAAAACCGGAGTGCAGGTTTAGAGAAAAGTTTATAACCGATTAGCCCCAGAAGTCTATGTACAGTTCCGTGCTGATGGATTAAGTTGATCATCGGGAGGGAGGGACGTGGAGGAAAAGATGAAGAAACTCGAAAAGAAGCTCGCCGCGGGGCCCGTGGACTTTGACTCGTTCTTCTCCCAGAAGGCGCTTAGGATGAAGGCTTCCGAGGTTAGGGAGCTCCTGAAGCTCGTTGAGACAAGCGATGTTATAAGCCTGGCCGGAGGCCTGCCCGCGCCTGAGACTTTCCCCGTTGAGACAATAAAGAAGATAACTGCCGAAATTCTCGAAGAACACGCCGATAAGGCCCTGCAGTATGGAACAACCAAGGGATTCACCCCCCTAAGGCTTGCGCTGGCGAGGTGGATGGAAAAGAGGTATGGGATTCCCATGAGCAAGGTCGAGATACTGACGGTTGCCGGATCCCAGCAGGCCCTTGATCTCATAGGCAGGGTCATCATAAACCCGGGCGACGTTATAGTTGTGGAGGCCCCCACTTATTTAGCCGCGATACAAGCGTTCGAGTACTACGATCCAGAGTTTGTATCGATCCCCATGGACGACGAAGGCATGAGGATTGACCTCCTCGAGGAGAAGCTGGAGGAGCTCAAAAAGCAAGGAAAAAGAGTGAAAATGGTTTACACGGTCTCAACGTTCCAGAACCCGGCAGGGGTCACAATGAGCCTTGAGAGGAGGAAGAGGCTCGTCGAGCTCGCGGAGGAGTACGACTTCCTTATTGTTGAAGATGGCCCCTACAGCGAGCTCCGCTACTCCGGGGAGCCTATACCCCCAATAAAGCACTTCGATGAGAACGGCCGCGTCATATACCTCGGAACCTTCTCGAAGATACTCGCTCCGGGACTCAGGATCGGGTGGGTGGCTGCTCATCCGCACCTCATAAGGAAGATGGAGATAGCCAAGCAGAGCATAGACCTCTGCACCAACACTCTGGGACAGGCCATAGCCTGGAAGTACGTGGAAGACGGCCACCTGGATGGGCACATACCCAAGATCGTTGAGTTTTACAAACCAAGGAGAGACGTCATGCTTGAGGCTCTCGAGGAGTACATGCCCGAAGGTGTTACCTGGACAAAGCCCGAGGGTGGAATGTTCGTGTGGGTGACCCTCCCAGAGGGCATAGACACGAAGTTCATGCTGGAAAAAGCCGTTTCAAAGGGAGTTGCTTACGTTCCCGGCGAGGCCTTCTTCGTCCACAGGGACAAAAAGAACACCATGAGGCTCAACTTTACCTACGTGCCAGAGGAGAAGATCAGGGAGGGTGTGAAGAGGCTGGCGGAGACCGTTAAGGAGGAGCTCAAAAAACTTTGAGAAGACAGGGTTTTCCTTTTTACTCCCTTGATCAACACGTTTTTA
The DNA here is from genome assembly GCF_055384795.1 of Thermococcus waiotapuensis. Classification (NCBI taxonomy): domain Archaea; kingdom Methanobacteriati; phylum Methanobacteriota; class Thermococci; order Thermococcales; family Thermococcaceae; genus Thermococcus; species Thermococcus waiotapuensis. The sequence goes on from NZ_AP042429.1 coordinate 963,812, forward strand.
TAGAGGTTGCCTCAGTTTATCCGGGGGTGCCTATGAAGCCGCTCATAGCTATAATTGTGGGAACCGAAGAATCGGATTGGGCTTCCATCAAACAGCAATTCCGGGTTATAAAGAATGCTGGAGGGATACCCGGGGTTTTTCTGCCCGAAGGTGATCCCGGGGACATAGTGAACATCGCCGATGGCATAGTGCTGACCGATGGACCCGATGTCCATCCCTACTTCTACGGGGATGACCCATTACCTTACATCAGGAGCGTTGATTATGACAGGGACAAATTTGAGATAGAACTGTTCAGGCTGGCCCTTAAAATGGAAATCCCAGTTTTGGGGATAAGTAGAGGGATGCAAATAATGAACGTGGCCATGGACGGGACCCTCTACCAGGATATAGCCTCAGAGATCCCGAAGGCGATAAAACATGACTGGGACATAAGACAGACTAACCCGCATCAGCGTCTTCACGGGATGAGACTCAAGACAGCCTCAAAGGTTTACGAGGCAATAAAGGATTACCTGGAGGTCTCAAGCACCAACGAGGTCTTTATCCATGTCAACAGTTTCCACCATCAGGCAATTAAGAAGGTTGGGGAAGGGTTCAAGCCCATAGCGTTCTCAATAGACGGTATAACAGAGGCCATCGAAAGGGAAGAGGGATTTTACGTTGGCGTTCAGTGGAGACCCGAATACCTTCCGGAGATGATCGGGCTCTACAAAGCCCTAATCAATGCCGCCAGAGAGAACCACCACCGCAGGATTGAGAGAGAAAATATAGAAATGCAGGAGAAGCCCTCATCCGGGAACGAGGTGTGAGCCGTCGCAGGTGGGGAAAGAGCGGTAGCCTTCCCTGCAGGAACCAAAGGTGATACCCCTCTTCACGATCTCTTCCTCGGCTTTTTGCAGGATTTCAAAACGAAGCTCCTGCGGAAGATAGTAGTAGCCGCCTATTTGCTCACCCTTCTCGTAGAGCGGCCACAGTTTCTCCATCAGCTCCGGGAACTTGGCGAACATCCTCTTCTTTGAATCGGGGCGGAGTTTGAGGGTTGAAACCGTTACGTGGCTCACGAAGCTAAGGGCATCGAGGGTCTCATCGAAGTCCTCCCACGTGTAAAACGGGATTATCGGGTCAATGCGGGCGTAAACAGGAATTCCCGCTTCCTTTGCCTTCTTCAGCGCCCGGATTCTGGCCCTCGGGGCTGGCGCGTTCGGCTCGAGGAGTTTCGCCTTCTTCTCATCCACAGTCGTCACTGTTATTCCGACGGCGCACTTCAGCTCGCTTAGAATATCGATGTCGCGCTCGAAGATGTTGGACTTCGTGAGGAGCAGACAGCGGACGTTGTATCTCTTGAAAAGCTCCAGCACTCTTCTCGTTATTTCCAGCTTTTCCTCAATTTTTGGATACGGGTCGGAGGAGTAGGAGAGCGCTATGATGTGGCTTTTATCCAACACTCTTAGCTCTTTTTCCAGCCTTGGCAGGAGGTTCTCCTTGGTTCTCACCCGAAAGGCGTTGGGGATGTAGCTCGTTATGTAGCAGTAGACGCAGGCGTGGTCGCAGCCGGTGTAGACGTTCAGCGTGTACTTGAAGGGGCAGGTGCAGAGTTTCGCTTTCCATGGATCAAAGGGTCTCACGTACATCGCCAAAGTTTGGGAAACCTCTTTAAAGGCATTTTGGGAATGAAGCCAGTGGTGGCAATGTCAGACCCGGTCAGGGGAAAGGTTGAGTGGTTCAAGGATTATCAGTTCGTTGGACACATTGAGGGGGAGAGCTGTTCAGTCATACTCGGGGAAGGCGGCATAAGCCCCATGAAGCTTCTGCTTTTGAGTATCGCCGGCTGTACAGCCTACGACGTGGTGATGATACTCCAGAAGATGCGCGAACCCCTAAAGGGTCTGGAGGTCGAGATAAGCGGCGAAAGGCGCGAGGAGCACCCGAGGATCTACAGCAGGATCCACATCCACTACAGAATATACGGCAACGTGGAGGAGGAGAAGGCCAAAAGGGCCATAGAACTGAGCCAGGACAAGTACTGCTCCGCCAGCGCCCACATGAAGCTGAGCGGGACAGAGGTGACTTATTCCTTTGAAGTGGTGAGGGAAGATTAGCTTTTTAACTCCTTGTACCCGCTCGACACGGTGATCCCATGATCGAGTACCTGAAGTATTTCATTCTCATTTACGGAGGCCTTTTCGCGATAACGAACCCGATTGGAGCCGTCCCCGTTTTTCTGAGCGTCACCCGCGACCTCGGCTGGAAAGAGAGGCGCGAGATAGCGACGAAGACTGCCATAACCGTCGTGATAACGCTCCTTGTCTTCGCCCTCATCGGCCAGTGGATATTCAAATTCTTCGGCTCAAGCATCGACGCCTTTGCAATAGCCGGAGGTATACTTCTCTTCAGGATGGCAATGGAGATGCTCTCGGGAAATATCTCCACTGTGAAGATAAGCAGGGAGGAGACCGAGGAGTTCAGCGGTGAGGCCGTTACACTCGAGGAGGTCGCTATAATTCCACTTGCGATTCCCCTTCTCTCAGGCCCGGGCGCGATAACAACGGTTATGCTCTACACTGCCAGGAGCCACCAAATCTTCGAGAAGGCCCTCATTGTAGCCAGCATCGTGGCGGTAGGGCTGACATCCTGGCTCATCCTTTACTTCTCGAGCAAGATACAGGAGAGGCTCGGAAGACTAGGCATCAAGGTGATGACGAGGATGATGGGTCTGATACTCGCCTCAATGGCCATGCAGATGATAATAAACGGGATAAGGGGAGCCTTCGGTCTCTGAGAAACTCACACAAAATTGCTTCCCTCCCGGAATTTTTCCAGTTCCTTTTCCATTATCTTCCTGGCGAGCCCTTCAGCCTTTGGCCTGACCAGTTCAATCACGGTCTTCTTTAGCTCATCCAGGCCGGTCCCAGTTAAAGCTGATATCCTGATGGGCCTGAGGCCTTTCTTTCTGACGAACTCTTCAATCTGTCGAATCTTTTCCTCCTCCGCTATGTCCGTCTTGTTGAGAACCACCACAAAGGGAAACTCGCCAAACTCCGAATGGATCTCCTCAAACAGGTGCATCTGCTCTTCTATCGGAAAGCCACAGTGCTCACTTGGATCAAAGATGTAGACTATAACATCCCCGAGGTGCTTCAGTGCCAATATCGCCTGCTTCTCCACTTCGTTTCTCTCGCTGAGGGGCCTGTCAAGGAGACCCGGGGTGTCTATCACCTGGTATCTGAGGTAGTGCTCCTCAAACTCGCCAACGTTGATGCCTTTGGTGGTAAAGGGATAGCTGGCCACTTCAGGCTTTGCGTTGGTTAGGACTCGCAGGAGAGTGCTCTTCCCAACGTTGGGATGACCCGCTATCACTACGGTTGGCAGCTCAAGATCAACCACCGGGAGTTCCTTTAGCACGTTTCTGGCCCTGTTCAGGTATTCAAGGTCGTCGTTGATGCTCTGCAGTATATCCGCCACCCTGCCATAAAACTGCCTCCTCAACTTTGCTATCTCCATGGGGTCCCTCTCAAAGCGAAGCTTTTCCACGTACCTCTGTTCAAGGTTTCGGATTGTCTTTATCGCCCAATCAACCCTCGCCAGCGAACGGTGGAACTGGTCCCTGTCAACCAATGTGTCCACGAGCTCCTGATAGAACTTCGGCAGGGTAGAAACCCCGGGGGTTCCCTCGAGTATCTTCTTCAGGTTGTCTCTAACGACGTTGGAAACAGTCCTTATCCTCAGTTCCTCCCTCTGTCTCGCCTTTGCCACTTTTCCGCCCTGGGGTGTAACGGCGGAAGCGGCTTTCTCAGCCCGTCTGAAGGCTTTGTCTATGAGTTCATCAGCGGTAAGCACCGTCGGCATTTTCTCAAAAGGGTTCTTCATATAAATCACCCTCCTTTTCTCTCACACGAGAAGAGTTTGCCCGCGAGTTTAAAAATATGCCTGAAGGAAAAGGAAAAATCACCAACTTAAGTCTTTAGCAACCCTGCAGCCAAACCACATAGCAAGAAAGGCAAAAACGGCAGTATCGGGTCAGTATCTTGCCAGCACTCAGCTGGCTAATGAAGCCCGCTCTCCAACGGCAGGGAGACCACAGGAGGAGAAATGCTTCGAAAACTTTATTTTTTCTATGGGGAGATAGTTTAGGGTGGTATAGGATTGAGCTACCCCCAGCTGGTACTCAAAGCGATACTTGGAACGATTCTGGCATGGCTCCCGACTAGCCCTGAGCTCGCGCTTGAAAAGGCTTACCTTTTCCCCATATATGTGGGGATGACCTTTGCGGGTATCTTCTATTTCCAGAAGGAAATATGCCTGCTTCCAAGGGATTTAATGACTCAAAATGGGAGAAGCTGGTCCAAGGTCTTTCTGTACTCATCACTTTTCACACTCATAATAGGCTACCCCCTCGGGAAAACCCTGGGAACTCTTGGCATCCAAACCCTTCTCATCTTGGACGTTGCCCTGGGTGTTGTACTTTTAATTCTGGGCACTCTTGAAAGGGTGCCCTTTAATTTACCGGGGGACATCAAAGATTTTTTTCTGTCTTTTCTGGTAGGAACTGCCCAGGGGCTTTCATCGCCCGGCCCCTCGAGGGCCCTGACTTCCCTAATAGCGGCTTCAATGATAGAAAGTGATGTAAGGGATGCCGTTAGGGCCACTCTCTTAGCCTCTCCTGCATACTTTGCTCTCAGGGCTATGCTACTCAAAGAGTCCGGTCTCGTGGGGATCGACGGAATAATCCTATCCTCAGTATCGTTCTTTCTCTCTTTGATAATTATACATTTTCTCATGAAGCTCGCAGCATACGGGAGAAAGTTCCTCATGGGTTATGCTCTAATATCCCTAATCTCAATACTCTGGAGGTGAGCCCATGAAAGGCGTTATCTTAGCGGCAGGGAAAGGAGAAAGGCTCCAACCCCTAACCGACGACAGACCCAAGGTAACTCTGAAAGTGGCTAACAAGCCCCTAATAGAGTACATAATGGAGAATCTTGACCCGTTCGTTGATGACTTTGTGATCATTGTAAGGTACAAAAAGGAGAAGCTGATTGAAGTCATCAGTGACGAGTTTCACGGGAAGCCAGTAACTTACGTCGAACAGCTTCCGGGGAATGGAACTGCCAAAGCCATAGAAAGCGCTGAGAAATACGTTACGGGCGAGGAATTCATAGTGGCAAACGGGGACATATATCTTGAAAAAGACGGAGTCAGGGAACTCGTGTCCACTTTCAGAAAGCACAATGCCGATGCGGCCATTCTGGTAAAAAATTTCGACGACCTGAGTCACTTCGGGAAAGTTGACGTTAATGGACTCAAAGTCGAAAAAATAACCGAGAAGCCGGGGAAAATTCCGGGTTATGCGAACCTCGGCCTCTACGTATTCACTCCTGAAGTCTTTAGCTTCATCAAGTCCACACCGCCGAGCGAGAGAGGAGAGTACGAGATAACGGACACCATCAACCTCATGATAAATGCCGGAAAAAACGTCGTTTATGCAGTTTACGATGGTTACTGGAATGATATCGGCAGGCCATGGAACCTCCTCGAGCTCAACGAATACCTGCTCAAAACAAAGCTGAAGCATGAGATAAGAGGAAAAGTCGAGGAAGGCGCCGTAGTAATACCTCCTGTTGAGATAGGAGAGGGAACCGTGGTAAGGAGCGGCTCTTACATAATAGGGCCGGTAAAAATAGGGAGAAACTCAGTGATAGGCCCGAACTGCTTTATAAGGCCCAGCACGAGCATAGGCGACAACTGCCACATTGGAAACGCTGTTGAGGTCAAGAACTCCATAATAATGGACAACTCCAATGCACCCCATCTGAACTATGTCGGGGATTCCATAATAGGTGAGAACGTAAACCTCGGCGCGGGAACTATAACAGCTAACCTTAGACACGACAGGGGCAGCATCAAAGTCGAAATCAAAGGAAAGCTCGAAGACAGCGGGCGGCATAAACTCGGCGCCATAATCGGCCACAATGTCAAAACTGGGATTAACGTCAGCATCTATCCCGGCAGAAAGATTGGGAGCAACTCTCTGATAGGGCCTGGCGTCGTAGTGGACGAGAACGTTCCTCCAGGGGCTATGGTGTTGCTGAAACAAGAGAAAATACTAAGGAAGGTGGGTTAAATGGAATGGATCGCGCTCGTCAACTTTCTTTCGAGGTGGATTCTTTTTGGGGCCATAGCTTACAAGGCTTACCAAACAAAGAACCAGGGGTGGGCACTGCTTTCAGCGGCTTTTTTAATTAATGCCCTTGACATCGAAGCGTACATCCTGGACCCCCTCGGAATCAGGATACCGGATGAGGCCTACGATGTTGCATCGTTAGTGCCGAGTTTTTTGATAGGTGTCTCAGTTGTTTGGGGCTTCCTCTGCCTTGAGAATGGAAAAATCGGGTTTAAACACGCCCTCCTCGTGTCGATACTTCTTGTAACCTCGTATCTATGGCTGTTTGCTGTGGCGGCAAATATCTTCGGGGACAGTTTCTTACTCAAAAACAGTTTTCCATCGTTTGTCTTTGGCGGAAGTTTGCTTCTCCTATCTTACATCCTCTGGAAGTACATAATTGGGGGGAGGCTTTGGGACAGACTGTTCCCTGTGGGCATCTCAATAGTCGGTCTCCTCAACCTTACCTATCCCATTGGAAGGCAGATAGGCTGGTATTCAAACTTTGCTTTCTCCGCGGCGGCCTTGGGCAGAGTACTGGCCGCGGTTGGAGCGTTCACCTTTGTATTCTATCCAGCGGTAAAGCCGGAGAAGACGTCAGTATCGAACGTGCCGCCTCTTGGAGCCCATCTGTTTCCCGGCGAAGAGGAGCTTCTCTCACAATACCCGCACTTCTTCAGGAACGACATGATAGCGGTAACAAGAACCGACCCTGAAAGAGCCGCTGAGAAGTTCTCGGAGGGTTCCCTGGTATTCTGGCTTACGAGGGCAAAAGAAGGCCTCGTTCGGGAGAAGCCTCGCGTAATAGCCATAAGCCCGTCAAAGCTTGGGATACTCCAGGACCTGATAACCAGAGAACTGGAAAACGGGTATAAGATAGTTTATATAGATGCCCTCGAGTACCTGAAGTCAGAGGTTGGCTTCGAACCCATGATGAAGTTCCTCCTCGCGGTTAAGGATACAGTGACAACAAAAGAAAGCGTTTTAACGGTGGTCGTAACCAAAAACGCCTTCGAAGAAAGGGAAAGAAAACTTCTTGAACGGGAGTTTTTCCCCTGATCACTCCTTTTTCAGCGTTTCCTCAAGGAATTCCCGTGTTTCTTCGCTGAAAGCTGAAATGGGAATCTCTTTTCCGAACTTGTCGTAAACTTTGCCGTCCCCAAAGTTCAGCTCGAAGATCTCGTAGACCTCCTCGTTCTTTTCCTGAAGTTTAATCCCGTGTTCCTTAAGATGGAACTCCAGGTTGTCTATGTCAACGTATTTGCCGCATTCTTCGCACTTGTAGAACTGCCAGAAGACGTAGTCCTGGCCAATTACTGCGTTCTGCTTGATGTGATCTATCAACCTGCCCCCCAGGTACTCATAAAAATCCATCTGAGTGAGTTTTCCGTTCTTCTCTTCAACTTTGAAACCCTTCCACACTATGTGATCGTTTATGTCGCTCAGGGTTGTCCTGGCGTACCTGTTGGTCATTATGAAAACTCCGTTGTGGACGGAGAAGACGCTCTTCTCGGGGACCGCTATTATCACAATCCCCTCCGGCTTCAGGCTCTCTGCGATTTTGATGGCCTGCTCCTTGTTGTCTGCAGTCATAATCGTGACCTTGATACCGCTCTTTTTGTGGATGCCGCTTATTGTTTCTCCCTCTATGTTCCAGTGGTAGTCATCCAGATGTCTAACCTGGGCGTAAACCGTTTTTGTCTTTGGGCTGAGGCTCCCGTAGTCCATGCTTCCCACCGGGGGCTATAAAGGAGGAACGTTAATAAACCTTCCCGGAAAAGCTTAAAAACGTTCGTGGGGAGAACGCTTATAGAGGCCTTACCACAAAGGACGAGGGGATGGGTATGGCAAAGGATAAAACGACTCTTCCGCCAACCGGAGCGGGCTTAATGAGGTTCTTTGATGAGGACACGAGGGCCATTAAGGTCAGTCCAAAGGGGGTTATTGCGCTCACGCTGATACTGGTTGCGTTCGAGATTTTTCTGCACCTCTTCGGCTCGAGCATTTTCGGTTGAGTTTTTTAATTTCAAAAAGAAAAGGATTAAGCGCACCTTTCCTTGCACTCAGAGCTCATTTAGGGCCCTTTGTCCTCGGGAACCTTAAGGATGATCCTCGCGTCAACGACCACGGCGCCTTCGCCCTCGCTGTAGACGAAGACAGGGTTGAGGTCCATCTCCTTGATGTAGTCCCTCAGCTCGTCGACCAGCTCGCTTACCCTGAGGAGCATATCAACTATTGCCTCTATATCAGCTGGCTTTTCACCGCGCGCTCCCGCTAAAATCGGGTAGCCCTTTATCTCCGTTATCATCTTCCTGGCGTCGCGCTCGGTTATCGGGATTACCCTGAACGTGACGTCCTTGAGAACCTCTACGAAGATTCCACCGAGACCGAACATGAGCGCGTGGCCGAACTGCGGGTCCTCGGTGACGCCGATGATTATCTCCCTGCCCGGCCTGAGCATCGGGGCTATGAGAACGCCGAGGATTTCTGCGTCCGGCCTGTATTTGTGCGCGTTCTCGTGGATGACTTCCCACTTCTCCTTGAGTTCCTCAGGCGTTTTTATGTTGAGGAGAACCACTTTAGCGTCGCTCTTGTGGAGAATCTGCGGCGACATGAGCTTCATGGCCACCGGGTAGCCGATTTCCTCGGCGTACTTTAGAGCTTCATCGAGAGTCCTGGCAAGCTTCTCGTTCGGAACGGGCAGACCGTAAGCCTTTAAAACCTGCTTTGCCTCGTACTCGACCATGGCCGTCCTGCCCTGGGCCAGGACGGACTCAATAACTTTGAGGGCTTCCTCCTTCATAACCATCACCCCTTCTTCAGATATTGAGCATAACGAACCAAACCTGCCATTGCCCTAACTCCCCTCTCGGGGGTTGGATAGACCGGAACTCCCCTCTCCTCGAGCATTCTCGCGTAGCGGTCGGTCTTCTTTCCGCCCATTGCCACAGCCACTATCGGCTTATCGCTCTTCCTCTGGTATTCGGCGAGGATGTCGATTATCCTCTCCTCCTCGAGGAGGGGCACCTGGAAGAGGACGATGATAACTATGGCGTCAACGTTCGGGTCTTTGGTGAAAGCTTCGATTGCTATCCTGTAACGCTCCGCGTCGGTATCTCCGACAACGTCGGTCGGATTGCCAGCGACAGCGTGCGGCGGGAAGTTCTCCTTGAGGAACTTTATCGTCTCCTCGCTCAGGTTTGCCATCCTGAGGCCGAATTTGGCCACTGCATCGCTTGCCATGACCCCAGCTCCACCACCGTCGGTGATTATGCCTATCCTGTCGCCCTTCGGGAGCTTGCCTTTGAGCGATGCAAAGGCCTTGGCCAGGTCAAACATGTGCTCGAAGTCTTCTGCTCTGATTATGCCCGTCTGCTTGAAGACGGCATCGTAAATCGTGTCCGCCCCGGCGAGAGAACCGGTGTGGGAAGAAGCCGCCTTTGCCCCATACTCGGTTCTCCCGCTCTTCAGAGCGATGACTGGCTTGACCTTCGTTATCCTCTTAGCTGCCTCTATGAACTTCCTTCCGTCCTTAACGCCCTCGATGTAGAAGGTGACGACGTTTATCTCGTCATCGTGGAGGAAGTAGTCCATCAGGTCGGCGTCGTCAACGTCGAGCTTGTTGCCGTAGCTGACCATCTTTCCAATTCCTATTCCAGCTCCAGCCGCCCAGTCGAGCATCGCAGCTGCGAACGCACCGCTCTGGCTGACGAAGGCTATGGGTCCGCTCCTGGGCCTGTCCATCTTTTCTTCGGGCAGGAAGACGGTGTCAACGCCCGTATCTGGCACATAAACGCCAACGCAGTTTGGACCTATAACGCGTATCCCGTTGGCTTTGGCTATCTCGTAGATTTCGCGCTCGAGCTTCTTCCCTTCCTCGCCAAGCTCTCCGAAGCCGCCCGTGATTATGACGACCGACTTTATGCCCTTTTTGGCGATTTCCCTCATCGTTTCGGGCACGGATGGTGCAGGTATCGAGATGACCGCCAGATCGGTGTCGTCCGGGAGCTCTTCAACACTCTTGTAGACTTTGTAGCCGTCAATCTCCTCAAGCTTGGGGTTCACGGGATAGATGTTGCCTTTAAACATGCCGTTCTCTTTGTTTCTCTTGAAGTTCTCGAAGATAACGTTCCCAACCTTGCCCTTTTTGTCGGTTGCGCCTACGATGGCAACAGCTTTGGGGTCGAAGAAGGGTCTCATCTCTTCCACAATCCTGTCAGTCATCGTTGTCCCTCCGCCAGAAACTTCTCCTCGGGAAAAATTCATTCTGGGTGTATAAAAGAGTTGCGTTTTGTAAAAATTGAGCCCCAATGAACGGAAACATCCATTAATGCAGGCTTTTCAAAAAATCCTAGCTTCTCAGGGCAGATTCAGGGGCCTCATTACTCCGGGTAGCTTCGGGGGCACATTCTCCCCGGAACGGATCTCATCCCAATGGGCAAGCTCGTTCTTATTTCTGTTGAGGACTTTCCAGAAGAAGGAAAGAGGAAAGATTGCCGCGGGCACAGGTAGTGCGGCCACTTTAAGCGGTCCTCGACGGGCCGTCATGCTCCCACCATCATCTTCGCCAGCAGGACGACGAAGAGTGTTCCCGTTATATCAGCCACCGTGGTGACAGTCGGGACTCCAACGTTGTCCGGATCGATGTTGAAGCGGAAGGAAATGAGGGCTATAATAACTCCGATGGCTATGTTTGCCGCGACGAGGAAGGGGTAGCCGAGGATGAACGGCCATATCAACGTAGCGTGATAGCCGATCAGGTTTGTGACGTGGACTGCTATATAGTTGGTCAGAAAACCTATTATCGGAGTTAACAGGAGCAGCGCAGAAATGTCAAAGTAGAACTCCCTGTCTTTGAGGGCGCTCTCTCCAGAAAGGTTTAGCCTCGTTGAAGTGGTTGCCGCGGCTATCGAGGCGAAGTTACCGACGCTGTCGAGTATTGACGGGTACATAACGCTGAGTATTATAACTTGGGAGATGAAATCGCTGTAAGATTCAAGCATCGAGCCTGAGAATATCTCGAGAATGGCCAGGCCGGTTAAGACTCCCCCGATCTCCTTGAACGCTTTGATGTGTTCTCTCCCATACTTAGAGCGAAGTATTAGCAGAACTAGGAGGGCTATCATGAGGGCCGTAAAGGCGTAGAAGGCCGTTTCGTTACTCTCGTAGAAAAATACGAGATAAACGAGCGAGGGGATTGTTATGACGTCCGCCACGGAGGTTATTAAAGGGGCCGCTATCATGTCAGGGTCCGCGCCCCAGCGGTAGGAGAATACCGTGATGATTGCGGTGGAGTAGCCGAGGAGCAAACCAACGACTAACGCGGAGGCAATCACGATGAGAAGGACGACGAAGGCTGAATCGGGGAAACCAAGCTTTATAGTGCCTGCTATCCAGAGAATAATAAGGGGTATCTTAGAGCTTCCAATAGCTATCGACACGTTGGTCGTGACTTCCTTGTCGAGGACTCCCCTAATTTTACCGAGGTGGAGGGCCGTTGTCATCCTCGAGGCCATAGCCCCAAAAACGTTGCCCCTCAGATCGTTGAGACCGGGGAGAATTATCAGAAGCAGCGGATAAGAGGTGACTATCATTTCAAAATTCTTTCCCAAAACGCCCCCACCAACGAAATCAAGGGCTAAGCAGAGCAGTAATGCAGGAAACGTTACTAAGAACGTCTGCTTCAGTCTTTCTCGCCATCCGCGGGTTCCAACTGTTACTTTCACTGGGAGCATCGTTCTCCACCTCCATTTCACCCACCTCCAAGCCACTTAGCCGAAGTGGCTTTATAAATGTTGTCATGTCAAAAGGCGAAAAGTAAATAAACTTGCCCGAGAACCCAAAACTGGGGAGGGACTTCGATGGAAGAATGGGACGAAGTGGAGGTTCCAAACAACGTTAAGGACATCTTCGTTGAGATGAAAAATACCGCGGAGCTTATGGTTGATCTTGCTTATTCGGCCGCACTTTTTAAAGAGAAGGAGATGGCCGAAGAGGTTCTTGAGCTTGAAGAGTACCTGGACATCCTAAACTACCACCTGATGGTGAGGGCTGTTCTAGCGGCATCCAGAAGCCTGGAGGAAGCCGAAAAGATAACCTCTATCCTACAGATGGCCCACTCAATAGACGAAATCTCAAACGCCGCCGCCGATCTGGCGAAAATAGTTTTGGAAGAGAAAATTCATCCCCTTATAACCGAGGTCATCCTTGAAAGCGAGGAAACAATCGGAAGGGTAGCCGTTTCTCCGAATTCAGTTCTCGTTGGAAAGACCCTAGAAGAACTCGATCTCCCAACCAACACGGGTGTCTGGCCACTCGCCATAAGAAGGGGAAAGAGGTGGATATTCGACCCAGAGGAGGACACGAGGATAATGCCTGGAGATATAATCATTGGGCGTGGAACGAAAACGGCCCTGGAGTACCTCAAGGAGATAGCCAGAGGCGTCATCAAGGTGATGCCCAATGAATGAGTTCGACGAGATAAGGAACTACCTGGTTGAGATGAAAAACCTCTCGACCCTTATGATAGACCTGGCCTTTTCGTCGGTCATGTACAACAGCGAGGACATAGCTGAGGAGGTCTACCTTCTGGAGGAGCGCATGGACGACCTCACGCAGAGGGTCAAAAAACTGGCTCTTAAGGCCGCCAAACGTGAGGAGGATCCGGAACAGCTCCTGAGCATAATTGATTTGGCCGACATAAACGAACGCATCAGCGATGCCGCCTATGGGATAGCTGATATAGTCCTCAAGGATATAGAGCCGCACCCCATCATCATAGAGATAATGGAAGATACCGAGGAAGAGCTTGGAAGGGTAACGGTCAGACCTGGCTCAGTCCTCGTAGGCAAGACCCTCCAGCAACTTAAACTTCCGAGCAAAATAGGGACAAGGATACTGGCAATAAAGCGTGGAACAATGTACATCTACAACCCCCGTGAAAAAGATGAAATCCACGAGGGGGACGTCCTTATAGCGGTCAGTTCCGACCTGGATAAGCTGAGAAAGCTCGCCGGGGAAGAAGTCGAGGAAGAAGAGGACTGATCTTGCTTAGATTTTCCCGGTCTCTAACCTCATTTTCCAGTGAAGGGCGGGGATTCGGCTTAACCCTTCACCAATTACTGGAAGGTTTACGGGCCCCACTTACTCCCGTCACCGGTTTCCTGGTATCCCTACCGCGGAGTGGTTAGGGGTTGTCGCTTAAGGGCACTCTACCGATGTCAAAACACTCCAAAGCGAGGGAGCAATGCGAAGGATCATGGGCCGTTCCCTTCAATCAGGTTTCCTCCCACTATTTTTAAAATCCGGTCGCTTAGCTCCACGAGCCTCGGGTCGTGGGAAGTAATTATCATGGGGATTCGCCCTTTCATCTCGTTCAGTACCTCAACAACAGTCCCAGCGTTTTCAGCGTCGAGCATTGAAGTCGGCTCATCCAGGAGCAACAGTTCCGGACTGTCGGAGAGCACCATTAAAAGCTCCGCCCTCTTCAGTTCCCCACCACTCAACTGGTCCGGATGCTTGTCGAGGACCCTCCCAATGTTCAGTCTCTCTGCCAGCTCTCTGACAGACTTCTCGTCCAGGCTTTTTCTCCTGCCCCGGGCATAAAAAAGAATGTTCTCCCACACGGTGAGCTCCTTTATCATTGTTCCCTCCTGAGTCAGGTAGCCTGCTCTCCTTCTGACCTCGAGGGCCTGCTTCTCATTCTTTGGTTCCATGCCGAAGACCCTGACCAAGCCATGAAGTGGATGTACTAACCCCAAGATTGCCTTCAGTATCGTTGTTTTTCCACTTCCCGAGGGTCCCATGAGTACCAGCGCCTCCTTCTCCCCAAGGGAAAACGTAACTCCCCTGAGGGCCAGAACCCCACCAGTGTATGTCTCATATTTTACGAACACATCCTCAAACTCAACAACACCCACCCCGATCACCCCCAGACGAAAATATGAGGCGGCCTGAAAACGGATTGGACAATTATCTTGCTTCCCGTGAAAGAGAGCTCTCCCGCTGTAAACGTTATGCCTATGTACGCATCTACAAACAGCGAAAGGAAGAGGGAAACCACCGTCGCCATTGCGGCAATCAACAGCAGTTCTCTGAGAATAAACCCAAAGAGGGCTTTCTTGGCGATGGTCACTTCAATCCCTCTCGTGGATGAGTAATCCCGCAGCTTTGAATAATAGCTAAGGGCCATGCCCATCAAAACCAGTAGCGATAGGGCTCCAAAGAAGGCGAACCACCTCCCCAGTTCATTGATGTATACCCCAAAGAGGCTGAGCGAGAGAGTCTTTGAATAGCCGACAAGGTTAACGTAGCCTTCTCTGTATATCTCGTTCGTGACCAGTGCAACGGAGGTGATCCTCGGCAGAATTGCCAGGGCAAAAGAATAACCGGCAAACGTCAGCAGGGCGCTATGTTTCATCACGGTCCTAACGTAGGGTCTGACGTCAAAGGAAGAGGAGAGCGAGAGCATAAAGATGGATGCTTTGTGGAACCACAGGCCGGCAAATGCCCCCAGCAGGGGGATGAGGGCCAAGAGCAACGCCAGCAGTATCACCACTGCCCAGTACCCGCTTCCCATCACCGTGGTCTGGTTGATTCGGAAGTAGCCGAGGGCAAGGAAAATGACCGTCAGTATCGCAAACGTTATTTCGAGCTTGCTTCCTGGCTTTAATTCCCCAAGCCTCTCTGAAACCAGCACGGAAAGGATCACTGCCAGGGTTATGAGTATGCTGACCCCAAAGGACACACTGCCGGGATTCAAATATACAAAAACGACCCATCCTAAAAGGCAGGTCAGGGTCACCAGCAACAGCACCGCTGCCTTCTGGACAAGAACTACCCTCCCTCCTATACCCCTGACCGAGAGCACATTGAGATCTCGCTTCATATCCGCGAAGATGCTTGAGGCGGAGTAAACCACCAGGGTGAAAAGGGGCAGATAAAAAACAACCAGGAGGCCCCCAAACAGTTCAAAGAAATCAACGGTTTGAGACCCCGCATTCTTTACCAAGATGAGTATGTCCCTTTTTTCAAGGGAAGGTCCCAAGAGAGACGCCACACAGTACTGGCTGCTGTTTCCGGTAGATATTTTTTCAAAAGCTGCATGCTCCGCTTCTTTGGGATCCATAATAGTGCCGTTGAAGTAAGTCCAGCCGTTCCCTCTAACGACCAGAGATCTTTGTTCGCAGATAACGTCTCTATAGAAGGTTATGGATGCATTTATGAGCTCATCCTTTACTCTTCTTTCCAGGAGAGTCTCCAAAGGCTCGGGATCCCTGTAAACGTTGTTGAGGTTCACTGCGACGTAAACGGAAAATGTGCTGAATGTTTTTAATACGGGCTTGACTCTTCTAAGAGTGGTCTCAACGGCCCACGGCCGCAGAGGGATGGCTATCTGAAGGTATTCAACACCCTCGGCCTTTGCAAGAGGGTACTCCCTGAACTTCCCATAAGCCCTCACCACATGGACGCTTCTGTTGAAGAAAGACGCCACTGCCGTCTCTGGAGAAAGGTTCCCGGTTAAGTTCTCCTGAAGAACGATAACTGAATCACCTGAAAAGTTGCCTTCAAATCCAAACTCCATGAGATCCCTGGGCTCCCTGAACAGGTAGACGGAGAAGTACACCGTGTGGTTGTTAATCTCCAGCGGCTCCAGCCTCGCCCAGGGGAAAGCTAAAACGACCCCGCTGGTGACGTTGTCTTCGCCCAGATGTTTTTTGATGATAGTTGATAGGTTTTCCGCCTCCAGCATGAACTCATAGGGGTTGGAAGTAAAATTCTCGGGCGTGCCTCCGAGGGTGATTTCCATGTTATACACAGAGTGAGGTCTGTACTCCTTGAAGCTGTATTCGATGCTGCTGTCAACAATTTCACCCACCTGTGAGACAAGATTAAGCATTATGAGTGAGATCGAAAAGGAGACCATGAGAAGAAACGGCAGACCCCTCTTTCTCAGGATCACCTTAACGGGGTGCCACATCATTCCCGGTCCCCTTCCAGGTGATAGTAAGTTGCCATACCACTAACGTAAAAAACAAGCACCTGAATGATCTCCCGCCAGGTAAGAACTGTTTTGATGTTAAGGATACTGGCGATGGAGAGCAATCTGAAAACAATAAAGGAAGCAACTATTCCAGCCATGATTTTGTCCCTGAATCCAAGGAAGTAACCCAGGATATAGAGTCCAGCAACGACCAGTTGGCTGAAATGAAAAATCCAGTACGCCTTTGGAAAAACATTCAGAACTTCAACCCTTTTGGACGAAGGGATTGCATAAATGCCGGCAAGTAAACCCAGCTCTGAAATAGCGATTAACGTAAAAAAGGCCAAGAATATTATTCCAGCCCTCTTACCCATTATTCTACCCCCCGATGAATTTTTCTGGATTGACAAGCTTATACCAGGCCCAGAATATTTTGAGGTACTTGTCGTTGACTTCTGGGGGATTGCTGGAGTGCTGATACTCCCAGCTCCACCAATAAGCCAAATATATGAGAGAGGGTTTAAAGACGGATTCTGCATATGGATCCTTTTTAAGTTCATCGCTCAGGTTTACAAGCAACGAGGCACTTTCTTCGTAGCTGTAGTCAGACAGGAAAGGTTCTACCAGAGACTCGTTGTATATTGCCCGGTAAATAAAATGCTTGAGGACAACCCTAACGTCAACAACCCATGACCCTGAGAGAGGACCCCAGTAGGTTTTGTAAGTGATGTTCTTCAGGGTTAAACTAAGGTTTGAGAGGTCATCAAAGGAGAAGGAGGGATAGCCATGAACTTCAAGCGCTTCTTTTTTGTACATCTCAAAATTCTTCAGGCGGTTCTCCATTAAACAGATTGTATTTGCAAACGGAGAGACATAACTTGCTGTGAGGTCGGATATCCTATCTCTGAGGTCAGCCAAGAGTAGGACGCCCACAAGGTCCCCCCTGGAAGTCTCGTTAACTGACAGGTTCTTATAAATCTGGATAACGTTCCTCGCTTTCTCCTTAAGGAAGTCCTCATTGCTACTTAAGTTACAGCTGTAACTTTTCGGGTCCAGTTTTTTCCACAGGTATTCACCAGAGGTCCCCTCATCTAACTCGTAGTAGCTGCTGTATCCCTTCAAAAGAAGCTGAAACGGTGTCTCGTTCATGGGAGCTGAGGTGGAACTGCTATTTTCACTGCTATTCCCCGCCTTTCCGCTGTCTTTGAGTATGCCTACAACCGCATAAGCTCCAACCAATACCAGGATTATGAAAAACGAAAGGGGAAGATAAGCTCTTTTCATCGTGATCCCCTCATTCTATCCATTCAAGCCGTATGTCAATGGAAGATAGCGGTTCATTGCTTGTCTTAACTTGGAGGTATGATGGGTACTCCATGAAAGGTGCTATAAAATATTCTCCAGCTTCAACAGTGTAAACAGAATCTAGGTCTATGAAGTCTATGTCCCCCGGTTTTCTCTTTCCATAGACGGGTCCAAATTGAAGAGTGATATGGGATTGAATAAGCCCATGATCGGCGTAGAACTCGTCAGGATATGGGAACCACTGCTCGCCAGTTTTCAGATCGACCTTTATATCACTAGTCAACAAACCCTGTACTGGTCCAGAGTTAGTTTTTGTTTGGAACACATCAAAAATCCATGAGACCCCAATGGGAGATCCTGCCAAAGATGCAACAGCATCAAGTAGTGCTCTGAACGCAGGATCAAGATTCAGGTAAGGGGTGTCAGAACCTTTATCAGTGATCACAGTCACATCACTGTACTCTACAGTAGGTCTTTCCTGATATCCGTAGGAGTATTTTGCATTAAAATCGTATTCTTCATAAGTTTTAACTCTGATGTCTGGCCAGTAAGTGGTGCAGAATATCCACCATGAGCATGTGCGCCAGCTACCTCCTTCCTTAACTGCAAACGATGAAACTCTGCTCACGTCGCCGATGGGGTTAGGATCAGTTACTCTATGTGTCACGTAAATATATCCATTACGAACGACACTCTTGCTTCCAGATATGGCGACAAATTTTCCAAGCCAATGATCATTGTCGTAGTAACTACTTATGAGCTTTTCTTGAACCGTCCAGTCCCCAATAGTATCTCCTGTCAAGTACGGGTCTTGAACCCTCCAGGGCCTGATAGTATCTTCTGAGTTCGCCCCCACAAGTCCAAATAGCTGGAACACCATTCCAAAGACAATCAACACACCCAGCAACTTCCTCATTACTCTCCCTCCTAAGAGACATGTCCGACACTCATCGTCGGACGGATTGAATACTGCACAACACAGTATATAAACTTTACGGCGATGATAATTGACATAACTATGTAAATTGTAGGAATAGAACTCTAGAGAGCAGTAATAAGAGAGGTTTACGGAGGCAAGAAAGTGCGCCACCAAGTTGTTACAAAGAAAGTGCGGAAAGAATGCAGAATGGAAAAGGGTAGAGCCTCAAAGCCCCAGCCTCTTCCTTACCACTTCTAAGGCCCTCTCCGCGTCTTCCTTGAACTCCGGGAGGCCGAGCTTCTCCATCGTTTCCGGCAGTGGGACGCCGAGCTCCTCATCCCAGCCCCTGAGCCTGTAGAACTCCCTTCTCGCCTCGAGGAAGTCGTTGTAGTCTATGAAAGCTTTGTTGCCCTCTGCAGGCCCATCGGGCTCGGGCTCCCACCAGCGCG
Organism: Thermococcus waiotapuensis; assembly: GCF_055384795.1. Lineage (NCBI taxonomy): Archaea > Methanobacteriati > Methanobacteriota > Thermococci > Thermococcales > Thermococcaceae > Thermococcus > Thermococcus waiotapuensis. The sequence goes on from NZ_AP042429.1 coordinate 982,630, forward strand.
GCGGAATCGTGTCGTCGAGCGGAGGAACCACCCAGTCGAGGGCGTTGTGGATTCTTGCCATGCTCTCAACGGCCCACGCCCTTCTGCGCAGTTCATCAACCGTCCATTCTTCGCCAGTAACAATGGAGTAAAGCCTCGCGAGGTCTTCGAGCTCGTAAGGCACGAACTTACATGTCCCGAGCATGTCGGTGATGTAGCTCTCGTCCCTGTCCTCTATGAGTGAGGGCACAAGCTCTTTAGCGGGTCCTTGGTTTGGCAACTGGTGGGGCCTCGGCCAGCCGCGGAGGTGGGAAGCGCCAACATCTGCAGTGGCGTAGCTCAATGCGTAGGTTCTCCTGCCGCGCGGATCCCAGGCGGGGCTCTCCAATCCCTTGACGTGGACGGCGAGCTCACAGCCCCTGCCAAGCCTCTCGCAGGCCCTCTTCACGCCATCGGCAAGGACTGCACCGATGCCCTTCCTCTCGGCCATTAATTTGATGAGCTTTTCCTCAGCCTCCTCGTCGCCGAAGCCCTTCACAGGGAATCCTATCTCCTCCTCGCCGATGAGGCCCCTCTCGACCATCTCGAAGAGCCAGGCTATCGTGTTTCCAGTCGCTATGCTGTCCAGGCCGAGGTTGTTGACGAGCCAGTTGAAGTAAGCAACCGCCGGAAAGTTGAAGACGCCCGTTGCAGCACCGAGCATTGCTATGCTCTCGTATTCTGGCTTTACGCGTATTTTCCTGCCCTTGTATTCCACCTCAACATAGCGGGCGCACTTTATCGGACAGCTCTTGCCGTGGACGAACCACTCTGGCTCGACCTCGTACTTCTTGACTTCATCCCCTGCGAGCTTTGAGGCGAGCTCGTCCGGAATGTGGGGCCTCGAGAAGTTGTAGGCAGGGCTCATTCCAACAGAGGCGGAATCCCTCATGGCGTCAGTGGTTCCGTAGTTCCTCGTGTGCTCGTACTTTGGATTCGTCGCGAACTCGTTGTAGTACTCCTGCCACAGCCTCTGGAACTCCTCGGGGTTGGCCACCTCCGGCCTCTCTCCAGGCTCAACCACAACCGCTTTAACCTTCTTGCTCCCAAGGACAGCCCCAAGGCCTCCCCTTCCGCTGGCCCTCTCCGTGTCGTAAACAACGTTGGCTATCCTGCTGAGTTTCTCCCCTGCCGGCCCTATCATCGCCATGCTCGTCCCTGGATGTTCTCTCCAGATTTCCTTAGCAACATCGTAGTTGCCCTTTCCCCAGAGGCGACTGGCAGGCAAAATCTCAACCTTTCCGTCGTGGATGTACAAATAAACCGGCTCCTCGCTCTTTCCCTCGAGTATCAGCGCGTCAAAGTGCCCCTTCAGCTTCGGCCCAAAGGCGTCTCCTCCGCTTGAGTCAGTGATGAGCCCCGTCTCCGGGCTCTTGCTCACCGCTATTACCTTGCTCGAACCCGGGACCAGGCCTGTCATCCCACCGGGCGCAAAGACGAACTTGTTGGCCGGGCTAAGGGGATCGGTCCCCGGCGGAACCTCGCGGTAGATAAGGTAGTAACCCAGGCCCTTTCCGCCTATGAACTTCCTTATCACCTCATCCGGCAGTTCTTCGTAGGTTACCTTCCCTTCAGTAAGGTTGACGCGTGCAATCCTGTTGTGGTAGCCGTACATCAGACGCACCCCCTTGCCTTTTCTCTATCCTCCTTCGAGAGGCGCCATCCCATAGCACCGAAATTCTCCTCGAGATGAGCCTTGCTTCCGGCCTTTGGTATCGCCACGACGTTCTCCTCCCATATCAGGTAGTTGAGGGCAACCTGGGCGGCCTTTTTTCCGTAGGCTTTCCCAATTTCGGCGAGACATTCGTTTTCAGCCAGCGTCCCCTTCTCCAGCGGGGTGTAGGCTATCAACGCAATCTTCTCCTTTTTCATGTAGTCGAGAAGGCCGCTCGTCTCTGGCCAGCGGTCTTTGAGGGAATACTTGACCTCGTTGGCCACTATTTCGTACTTCCTCATCGCCTCCTGGGAGCGCTTGAGCAGTTCAAGGTCGAAGTTGCTCACGCCTATGTAGCGTATGAGCCCTTCCTCGACCAGCTCCTCCAGCGCATGGAGGGTCTCCTCTATCTTCCCGAAGTCATCGGAGGGCCAGTGGAGGAGGTAGAGGTCTATGTAGGTTCCCAGTCTCTTAGCGCTCGCCCTAGCGGCTCTCTTGGCCTCGGTATAACCGAAGTGGGTCGGCCAGACCTTGCTTATGATGAATATCTCCTCCCTCTCGAAGCCCTTTATCGCCTCTCCAACGAGCTCCTCGCTGTGTCCGGCGCCGTAGAACTCAGCGGTATCGATGAGGTTTATTCCGAGCTCGAGGCCGTGTTTAAGAACTTCAAAGCTCTCCTTATCCCGCGAGTAGTCGGGGCTCTCCTTGCCGCCTATACCCCAGGTGCCCATGCCTACGGCGGTAACCCTGTCATGGCCTATCCTTTTCAGGTCGTCAAAAATGGGGACATGCTTCATGCCAGCACCCAATAAATCTCGAAGTCCGGCTTAATAAGCTTATCCGAAAAGGATTTTAGGGTTAAGACGGAAACCCGAATGAGGTGGGCTTCATGCATGGGGAAGTCCTCCCCGGAGTTCACAGGATATTCGATACGTTCGTTAACGTCTACCTCGTTGACAGGGGAGACCACCTCGTGGCGGTGGACACTGGTTTAGAAACCACCTGCGGGAAGATACTCGATGCTGTTACAAAAATTGGAAAGCCCCTGACGGCGATAGTCCTCACCCACGGCCACCTCGACCACACCGGCTCGCTGAAGTGCCTGAAGGGGAGAACAAACGCCCTTGTAGCTGCTCATAGAGACGAGGTGGAACTCATAAAGGAGAAGACCGGACTTGAGCCCGATGTAGAGCTCATGGGTGGGGACGTCTTTGAAGGCTTCAGGGTTCTCCACAAGCCCGGGCACACGAGAGGGAGCATCTGCCTGCTCGATGAAAAGAGCAGAAGCCTCTTCGTCGGCGACCTCGTCATCGAGCGCGGGGGAAAACTTGAAGAGGTGCCGCACCAGTACTCCCTCGACCCGGAGATGAACAGGAGAAGAATAAGAGAGCTCCTCGAGGTTGACTTCGAGAACCTTTTGCCTGCACACGGGGAGCCTCTGCTGGGGAACGGGAAAGAAAAGCTCAGGGAGCTTGTGGAGCGGCTCGGTCTTTGAGCCACTTTCGTCAGGTCTTTTTGATTTCTGAAAAGGCAAAGCATATAAGTTTCAACTTCGAACACTCTGTGATGACAGCAGGGGAAAACATCGACGGGCTGTTAAAGGGACACCTCTCCTCATGGAAGGTAGGTAAGGTGGCTGAATTAGCCCAGAGAGACGACGGGGCCTTGAGGGGGCTCTTTAAGCTTCTCCACGATCAGGACGATGGGATAAAGCTCAGGGCTTTGATTGCCCTTGAAGAGACCCTCAAAGCTTTGCCAGACGTTAAACGGCTTTTTCTCGTGCGCGAGTTTCTCGACGACCTGCTGGAGGCAACCAAAAGCGACAGAGATGATATCTCTCTCCATGCCCTCCGGGTCCTCGCTTGGCTCATCCGGAATATCCCCCTTGACCCCGAAACCTTTGTGAAGCTGGGCCATGCCCTGAAAGACCTCGTGAAGGCCAGGAGGAACGAAGCGGTTCTCCTCGAAATTCCTCCAATACTCGAAAACATGCGCGTCCTTTCTCCGGACCCGAGGGTTTACGACGTTATATCCCGGCTCCTCAAATCCAGGAATCCCCGTCTTAGGGCCATGGGCCTCAGGCTCCTCCTCAACGTGAGCACCTACACCGGAGACCCCTCCCTGCTGAAAGAGGCCTTCTCAGCCGCTGGCGACATGCTGACGGGAGAGGACGTTCCTTTGGCGGACTTTATGCTCAACATTCTCCTCGAAATAGCGGAACATCCCCTGACTGAGGAACTCATAGACGAGGTCGCAAGAACCCTAACCATTGTGAAAAACCTCGCCATGGGAAAGAACCCGGAACTGAGGGAGAAGGCAAGAATAGTAGCGGAAAAGCTTGAGGAGGCTATCTACAACTACTACAAGGGGAGACCAGAAAAGGCCCGGGAGAAGATAAACGAGCTCCTCATAAACGAGCGCTTCTACGAGGCCGTTGACCTTGCTTTAGCTGTAGGTGACACCTACGTTCTGAAGTGGCTGGCAGACGTTCTGGAGAAAATGGGCGAGGAGACCCTCAAAATAAACGAGCGCGTTCTACCCGGGCCGAGGTACCTTTCAGTGCCACCGGAGAAAAAGGCCCAGAGGTATTTAACACCGCCTTCACTGTCTCAGTTCAAAACGCCGAGGAAGAGCGCCCCTGATACAGCCCTCAAAGAACCCTCTCCCGGAGAGCTCTCGGAGGAAGAGAAAGCGGAACTGAAGCGTGCCCTTGAGTCAGGAAAGACAGAAGAGCTCATCGAACTCGCGAAGAGAAAACCTGAAGCTGTGTTTGAGCTAACTCGCAAACTCGAAGAGGGCGACAAGTTAGAGAGGATGGACGCCCTCTGGGCGCTCTCAAAGCTCGCTGAGAAGCTTGACCCTGCAAAAACGCCCATCCTCAGGCCAGCGGTGGAACCCCTTATAACTATCGCAAAATCCCGTAACCGCTGGGCGAGGCTTAGGGCGGTCAAAACGCTCGCAAAGCTCGCCTCTAAGGCGCCCTATGGGGAGGAAATAGTTGGTCACTTCCTCGGGGAATACCTCTCCGAGAAAGGCGAAGGGGCTCTTCCATCCCTGGAGTTCTTCAGCTACTACTTCAGCGATAGATGGGACGAGAAGACCGCGAGGGCAGTGCTTGAGAAGCTCGGAGACTACCTCAATGGGGAGACCCTTTTTGATGCCCTCATGCTTTTGGAGGCGCTTGTGTCATCTATCTCTCCCGAAGAGCTATACCTCGTGAAGCCCTTCGTAGAAAAGCTGAAAGAGGTCAAAAAGACGGCCTCACCGGACGAGCAGAAGCTGGCCCTGAGAATCCTTGAGGAAATTGCTGAGAAGTCCAAAGCGCTGGTCACTTCTTAGAGAGCAGTTCTACCGCCTTTATGGCGTCTTCCTCTGTTCTGATCCTGATGCCGAGGCCCTTCTCGTCGGCCATCTTCTGGAGCATCGCCCTCGTTGGGAACTCCCCCACATATTTTACGAGTGTCTGGTAGACCTCGCGGGGGTCTGTTTCCTTTGAAATATCTCCCATCGCCCCCTCAAGGCTCTGGAGCATTATGCTGAGGAAGTCATACTTCAGTTTTAGGGCCTCGAGTATCCTCTCGGCCATATCACCCACCCACGTAGCTTTTTAGGGCTTTCAGGAGGCCCTCCTCACTCTCCTCTTCGAAGCTTAAGTGAAGCTCCTTCACCAGGCTTTGGAGGAACATCACGGCCGCGAACTCCCCGAAGAGGTCTTTGACGGCATCGTAGAAGATGGGAGAGTTCTCGCCACAGCCAAAAGTGGGAGCGTTACTGCTTATGTAACAGCGGGAATAACCAACCCTGCCATAGCGGGAGAAGTTCCACCACCTTGGAAGCCGGGAACGATAAACATTGCCCCCGTAATTGAAGAGGGCTTAACGGTCGGCGCTATGGCAAACGCGATAATGACCGCAACTGAAGCCAAAACTTACACTCTGCTGAGGCTCGGTTACAACGCCACCGGCACAGCGAGCGATGGAATTGGGGTTTTTGCCTTCGAAGGGGAGAAGGAATGGGCGGGAACTGCCACAGAGCTCGGGATAAACATAGGTAAAGCCGTGAGAGAGGCACTGGAGGAGAGTTTGAAAAAGTGGGGAAAGACAAGAAGCGAAGGGAAGCGTAGTAACCTTTAGAGCTCACCACGTGCAAAGATTTCTTGGGATGGCAAAACTCCGGGATGTTGAATACCCTCACTTAAGGATGGCGGGGAGGATTGAGCACAACGGCGAGAAAACAACATGCTTACCACTTGAATTCCTCTGAAGTTTACGCCAACGAAAACATACACCAGCGTTGATCCTCCTGCTATCGCCTTAGACTTCCCCTCCCACGGTAAAGGGAGGTGGTCGGGAAATCGCCTCATCCCATGAGCCTCCCGTAAAGCTCTTCCACCTTTTCGCTCACCTCCTCCGGCGAGAAGCCCGCCTTAACTGCCAGCCAAGTTGCTCCTCCGGCACCGACCCCCTCCTTGACGTAACCCCTCTCGTAGTCCCTCAAACCCTTGAACTCGCTCCTTGAAAAGTCCAGGTCAGCGGAATAAGTTATTGCTCCTATCTCCCTTGCCGTCTCAATGAACGTGGCGCTCCTATCGTTGACAACCCACTTCGTCGTCGCTATCATGAAGCGGCCCGGGTCTTCACCGAGGGCTTTCAGAAGGGCCGCAACGGCGAGCATCTGCGTTCCACCGGCCAAAACTATCTCTTTCCTGAAACCGAGAGCCAATCCCACCACAGTGGCCATCATCGGGTCGCCAAATTGTCTCAGCGCTTCAAGCGGGTTGTCCCTCAGATGGCCCTTCCCTATGCCCACCCTCTGGAAGGCTTCAGCGATTACTCTCTCCTTGAGGCTCAATGGATTGTCAGGCGACGCTGAGGAAGTTCTGGCGTTATAACCGAGCGCCCAGAGAACGGCCTGCGCCGTGGTTGTTCCTCCGGGAGTTGATTCCCCAACCACGAGCTCCTTTACGGGTAGCCTGTTAAGTTCTTCTCCAAGGAGCTTTGCGCGCTTGATTATCTCCCCAAACTCAGGTAGGGCAGGCTCCCTCCTGAAGTCCCTGCCAATGGCATTGCTTATGTGGAGGTGGGAAACGAGGGGAGCTAAATAAGTTCCGCCCCTAACAACTAAGAGGGGAAAGTTCGCCAGCTCCCTCGCGGCCTTGGTGATTATGGCTGGAGTTGGGTGGCCTTCAGGCGTTACGGGAATCACGTCAAGGGTCAAGGGCCTCTCGTGAAAGAGGTATTCGGCATCGGCGACCGGAGTGAGCTTGGTCAATTCAGGCGTCGCCCCTGCGACACTAATTCCAGGAACGGTGCTTATCTCGGTGTTCCCCAAAACGAGCAGGAAGAGGCTCTCCACCTTCAACCACCACTGGAGGTTTTATCCAAGGGTTTATATGGCCTTCGACAAATGTCCTCCGGTGGGAAGATGGGAAGGGCCCTCATGATCCAGGGGACGTCATCGGGAGCCGGCAAGTCCCTCCTGACCACAGCCCTCTGCAGGATCTTCTCAAACCTCGGCTACGATGTGGTTCCCTTCAAGAGCCAGAACATGAGCCTGAACTCCGCTCCAAGCATTGAAGGCGGCGAAATGAGCCGCGCCCAGTACCTCCAGGCGATAGCCTGCAGAAAGAAGCCGAGCGTGAGGTTCAATCCGATTCTTCTCAAGCCCGAGGGAAACATGAGGAGCCAGGTCGTCTTTATGGGAAAGCCCATCGGAAGCGTTTCGGCTAAAGATTACATGCTCTCACAAAAAGAGGAGCTCTTTCAAAAGGCCATGAAGGTCCTCGATGGGCTGAAGGAGGAGCACGACCTCGTCATAATCGAAGGCGCCGGCAGTCCGGTCGAGATAAACCTGAAGGACTACGACATTGCCAACATGCGCGTGGCAAAGTTCGCGGGCGCCAAAGTTATCCTCGTCACGGACATAGACCGCGGCGGAAGCTTTGCCTCGATAGTCGGCACGATGGAGCTTTTGAGCGAAGAGGAGAGAGACTTAGTCCTTGGCTTCGTCTTCAACAAGTTCCGCGGCGATGCTTCCCTGCTGAAGCCCGGCTTCGATTACCTTGAGAAGCGCTACGGAAAGCCTGCTCTCGGCGTCATCCCCTACGTCGAGCACCGCCTTCCAGAGGAGGACTCCTTGGTGGAGTTTCCAAAGGTTAAGGGCGAGTTGCACATCCAGATAGTCAGACTGCCCCACATGAGCAACTTCACGGACTTTGAGCCGCTCCACTGGGCCAATGGCGTTGACTATGTCACGAAAGCCGAGGAGATTAAGGGGGACGTCGTAATAATTCCTGGAAGCAAAAACACGGTTGAAGATTTACTCTGGATGCGCGAGAACGGAATCGAGGATGCCATTCTTGAGGCTTATAAAGACGGAGCTTTCGTCTTGGGGATCTGCGGCGGCTTCCAGATGCTCGGGAAGGAGATTATAGACGATTTTGAATCGAAGCGCGGCAAAATAAAAGGTATCGGCCTCCTTCCGGCTAAAACAGTATTTAAGGCAGAGAAAAGAACGAACCACCTGGAAGCGAGGGTTCTCTGGGGGCCAGCCGAGGGTATGAGCGTGGAGGGCTATGAAATAAGGATGGGCCGTTCCCTCTCGGAGAGGCCTTTCTCGGTAATAACGTCGGTAAATGGCGCTGGAACCCTCGAGCCGGAGGGAGCAATCGGTGAGAGAGCCATTGGAACCTACCTCCACGGCATCTTCCACAACTTTGCCTTCACGGAGAGGTTTTTGAACTATTTGAGGCGAGAGAATGGTCTTGAGCCAGTCTCTGTTGAGGAGTGGAGCATAGAGGAGGAAATCGAGAAGTTCGCAAGGGTTGTGGGGGAGAACCTCGATGTGGAGAGGATTTTGGGAGGGCTTGGACTCTAAGGCGTCGCATATGCCCGCGAGGGTAAAACGCCCTTTGTTTCCTCTCATCTTCCCACTAATCTCGCGATCTCGTTCGCGAGCTTTAAATCCTCCGGGGTGTTCACGTTGAGGGCCAAAAGGGGGTTGCTGAGCTCGAAAAACTTTTCCTCCCCGGCCCCAACGGTGTTCAGCCCGACCACCGCGTAGTTTCTGTAAACCACGGGCTTTAAATCCCGCGGAACCCTCCCAAGGGGGAGGATCCCGGTTAGACTCGTTTCCCCATCGAAGGCTTTGGCGATTGAGCCGATATCGGAGGCCTTAACAAAGGGGAGATCTGCTGATATGCTCACGAAAGGCCCGAACTCCTGGAGGAGCCACCCCACGTCCTCAACGTAACCCATCCCAGGAGTCTCAACGAAGGGGATTCCTTCCGTGAGGCACAGCTCTCTGGTCTTCGGTGTGTTCTTCGAGAGGGCAACGAAGGCTTCCCCAACCTTCTCAGCCTCGCCGTAAACCCTGAGAAGCATAGGCTTTCCCCCGACCTTCAGGACGGGCTTTTCCCTTCCCATGCGCGTTGATCTTCCGCCAGCCATGACAATTATCACGCCCACCACCACGCAAACGCCAGAACGAGCAAAGTCCCGCTCCTCGTTATCTCCGCCATGGCCCCAAGGCAGTCCCCATTTATACCGCCGAAGTTATCAAGGGAAAGTTTGATAACGTACACTGCAAAGAGAAGGCCCACCAGCCCCGTTAGAGTTAAGGGATTGTGGAGCGCAACCGGAAGGTAGAGGAGCGCGTAGAGGAATGCACCGATGGCGAGCTGTTTTCCGTTCATCCCCTCCATGAAGTAAGCCCCAAGGCCTTCCCCCAGCGGCTTCTTTGTAAAAAGTCCGAGGAGCATGGCGAACTTCGAGTTGAGCTCCGCGAGGTAGAGGGAGTAGAACGGCACCAGCAGAAGCGAATAAACCTGGATAAAGAGAACCATCGCAACGGCAAAAAGGCCCGCTATCCCGGTGTTCAAATCTTTCATTGCCCTGATTTTCTTCTCGCGGTCGCCCTTGGCCATTATTCCATCGGCCCAGTCAGCAAGGCCGTCCAGGTGGAGGAGGCCAATGCTAAAGTAGAGCGCCAGAATGGCAAGGACGTTGGCCAGCGGTAGATTGAGATAGAGGATGGCAGAAGGAAGGGCTGAACTTATCACGGCTACGAGCGGAAATGCCCAGAGCTCCCCGCGGGCCTTCTCAAAATCCCCTTTAATAGGAACCCTCGTCAGGAACGGGAGGATGTTCCTCATTCAGCGCCCTCCTGGAAGAGTTTCGTCATGCACCCGGATATGAACCCCCCTATCGCGTCATCTAAGAAAGGCGGCAGCTCGGCTAAGATTCCTGGCTTTTTGGTGTCGTAGTAGAAGAAGTTGAAGAGGGCCATCTTCCCGCCTATGTACTCGGCGATGTTAATCCCAATCAACTCATCCGCGACAAGGTTCACCGGGTCACCCTTGACCTTAAAACTCTCCTCGAGGAGTAAAGCCGCCATGAGGAGCGCCTGGACGTTGATGTCCCCGAGGTAGCGGAGCATCAGCCTCCTGAGTCTATCCCTAACTTTCTCCGGGTCGTTGCCGATGTAGAGCTCCATTGCTGTGTTAAGCATTTTCTCCAGCGTTACGCCGTGCTTTTCAAGCCTTTGGAGGAGTTCTCCGGCTTTCATGCCCTCACCAGCCCAAAGCGGACCCAGTGATACCTCTCACTTTCCTCGGCTGACTTCACCTCAAGCTCAAAGCGCCCTTCGAAGAGGGGCGAAGCCAAGACCACCGTGTGAAACTCGCCGAACTCGCCCACAGGATCAACGCCAGGGTAAACCTCCAAAAAGTTCTCCAGGTCTTTTAGCGAGCGGAATGCATAAGTCAGCGCCTCTTTTGGTAGCTTCTTCTTGTCAACGGCTATTATAGCCCACTCAAAGCCCTCCCGGAGCATCTCCCTGGCCAACCCGGGGGTATCCCTTCCCCAGAGGGGTTCGAGGGGCTCAACCCCCGCTTTCTCCGCGAGCCATTCGACCCACTTTTTGTGGTCTTTGATTAGAACGTCGCCGGCTATGATGCAGTCAACGCCGAGGGAAGCTACGAAGTTAGCAAGGGAGTCACTTCCGCGGGCCATGTCGAAGGTAAGCAACTCCCTGCCCATCGCCCCGGCTAGCGTTTTTAAGGCATCTAAGTTCTCCCAGTGCGGTGAGAGCTCAATCGTCGTTTTTAAGGCCAGCAGGTAGGGGACTTTAATTCCCGATTTTTCGGCAAGGTACAGTGCATAAAGCCCGTCCTTGCCGCCAGAGAAGAAGGCGACCCCTCTCAAAGCTGTTCACCCGTCCTGGCCCTCTCGTACTCTTCCCTTATCCTCTGAAGTTCCGCTTCCTCCACGTAGAGCAGAACAACCCCGCAGTTAAGGCAGAGCCAGGGGTAGGCGTGGGTGGGCCCTTTCAGTGCGGCCTTTATGCCATGCTTCCACGGAGACTCCCAGAAGTACCTGGTGTATCCCGACTGGTAGTTCTTTCCCTTCACCATGGTTCCACCGCAGAGGGGGCATTTTCTCGTCTCCACCGGCGACCACCAAAGATATAAACCCATGGACTTTTTATCCATTACTCCAAAGGTCAAGCCGCTGAGAAAATACTCCGGAGGTTATAGGTGAATGGAGGCTTTATTCGCCTTCGTCCTGGCCTTCCTCTGGGACCTGCTTTTAGGGGAGCCGCCGGCGAAGCTTCATCCAGTGGTATGGTTCGGAAAGCTCGCCGGATTGGTCGATTCCCGCTATAAACGGCGCTTTCCAGCGCTTGATTTTCTTGTAGGAATGGTTACGGCACTGATGGTTATTGCCTTTGCCCTTTTGCTTTCCTTCTTACCCCTTGCCCCCTATCCACTTAACTACGTGCTGATGGTTTACCTCCTGAAGAGCTCTTTCGCAGCGAGGAGTTTGCACGAGCACGTTGCCAGGACTGTGACGAAGGACGTTGAAGAAAAGAGGAAGGCCGTCTCGATGATAGTCAGTAGGGACGTTAGCAAGCTTGACGAGCCCCACCTCAACTCTGCCGCGATAGAGAGCCTTGCCGAGAACCTCAACGACAGCGTTGTGGCACCTCTGTTCTATTTTCTCCTCTTCGGCCTACCCGGTGCTCTGGTCTATCGCGCCGTCAACACGCTCGACGCGATGTTTGGATACAGAAACGAGCGTTACGAATACTTTGGAAAGTTCTCGGCAAGACTTGACGATGCCCTCAACTTCCTCCCGGCCAGGCTGACGGTTCTCCTCTACCTGCCCCTCGGCATGGGGAAGGTCATCCGCTACTACCGCCTGGCCAAGTTCAAGATAAACTCCGATAAACCAATAGCCGCGATGGGCGCCATCCTGGGCGTGTGGCTTGAGAAGCCCGGCGTTTATCGTTTTCCAGGCAGGGCGCCAGCGGATGAAGACATAAAGAGGGCCTTAAAGCTCTACTGGCTCATCGTTGCTGAGTGGGTAGCAATAGCTGTGCTGCTGCTCTGGACGGGGGTGTGCCCATGCTTGAGCCTTTGAAGTTCTCAAACTACCACGGCGGTGCGAGGGAGGAAGGTCTGCTCGATTTTTCGGCGTCACTTAACCCCTATCCTCCCGAATGGCTCGACGAGATGTTCGAGCGTGCTAAGGGGATAAGCGACCGCTATCCCTACTACGAAAGGCTTGAAGAGGGTCTTTCGGAACTAATCGGCGAGGAAGTTGCCGTGACCGCCGGCATTACTGAAGCCCTCTACCTCCTCGGAACCCTCGCACTCCGCGGAAGGAAGGTTGTAATTCCTCGGCACACCTACGGCGAGTACGAAAGAACAGCACACATCTTCGGGGCGGAAGTTATTAAGGGCCCGAACGAGCCCTGGAAGCTGGCTGAGCTGGTTGAGAAGGACTCGGTGGTCTTCTTCTGCAACCCAAACAACCCGGACGGGAGGTTCTACCGCGTTAAAGAACTTAAGCCCCTCCTGGAGGCAGCTGAAGACAAGAAAGCCCTGCTCGTTTTGGATGAAGCGTTTATTGATTTCGTTAAGAACCCTGAAAGCCCAGAAGGGGAGAACGTCGTAAAGCTCAGAACCTTCACCAAGAGCTACGGCCTGCCCGGAATAAGGGTCGGCTACGTGATCGGCTTCCCAGAGGCTTTCAGGAGCGTTAGAATGCCCTGGAGCATTGGCTCGACCGGCCTGGCCTTCCTTGAGTTTCTCCTTGAGGATCGCTTAAAGCACCTGAAAAAGACGATGCCACTGATCTGGCGCGAGAAGGAGAGGATTGAAAAAGCCCTGAATGTTAAAAGCGACGCCAACTTCTTCATCAAGCGCGTTGGAGACGCTAAAAAAGTCGTCGAGGCACTCAAAGGGCTGGGGATCCTGGTGAGGAGCTGCGAGAGCTTCGGCCTCCCCGAGCACATCCGGTTCTCCGTGAAAAGGCCAGAGGAGAACGAAAGACTTGTCAGGGCGCTGAAAGAGGTTTAAGGGAAACGAAAATAGGGCCTTCAGGCCCCGAACTTCTCGCTCCTGTTCATTAAGTCCATCATGATGGGAACGATGTCGTGGCCCTTTATCCTTCCGAGGCCGCCGCGCATGCATTCCCTCTCGCCGAAGGCCTGGGTTTCATCGGGCCTGACGCCGCCGCCGGCGATAAGGAGCGGAACCGGGTCGCCGCTGTGGTTCATTACCTCACAGGGCGTTGAGTGGTCGCCTGTTATAGCTATGACGGTCTCATCAAGGTTGATGTGCTCGATGATGTAGCCTATCATCCTGTCGGCCTTCTCTATCATCTCAACCTTGAGCCTGGGGTTGTTGTCGTGGCCAGCGGCGTCAGTGGGCTTGAAGTGAAGGAAGACGAAGTCATAATCCTTGAGCAGTTCAACTGCCTTCCTCGCCTTTGCCATCTCGTCGGTGTTGTACTCGCCCGTTGCTCCCTCCGGCGTGTAAACGTCGAACCCTATGGCCCTGGCGACGCCCTTAACGAGGGAGACCGCTATTACTCCGGCGGCTTTGACCTTCCACTGTTCCGTGAACTTCATCGGGATGTCGGGGTAAGTTCCGGCACCGCGGATGAGGAGGTAGTTGGCAACCGGCTTGCCCTCCTTCCTGCGCTTCTCGTTTATCGGGTGCTTGTCGAGAACTTCTTGAGCTTTCCTGACGAACTCCTCAAGGATTTCCGCCACTTTCTTGCTCTCCTCGTCCTCCCAGGAGAAGGGGTGGGGCGGCCTGCCGGCCTCGTGGGGGTCGTTCTCACCGACGCGGTAGCCTTTGGCCATTCCCCTGAGAACGAGAACGGCCCTGTGGCCGGTTGCTCCGGTGAAGATAAAGTCAACAGGTATCCTGACGTTCTCCTGGATGGCCTTCGCCAGCTCGTGGGCTTCCTCAGTGCTTATTCTTCCGGCACGTCTGTCGGTTATGATGCCGTTCTCTATGGTGGCGAAGTTGACGCGGAAAGCCAGGTCGTCCTCGTTGAGGTCAAGGCCGGCTCCGAGGGCCTCGAGGAAGCCCCTGCCGCGGTAGACTTTGTAAGGGTCGTAACCGAAGATGCTGAGGTGGGCTGTATCGCTTCCCGCCGGCTGTCCGGGCTTTATGGGGTCCTGTTGTCCGAGAATTCCCACCTTCGCCAGCTTATCCATGTTTGGTGTATTAGCGTATTCAAGCGGTGTTTTTCCGCCAAATTCTTTGATTGGCCTGTCGCCGAGGCCGTCGAGGATTATGAGCAATCCCTTCCTCTGCTTCATGTCTATCACCGGGAGTGGTTAGTTCAGTAGTTTAATAAGTTTGTTGCACAACCTTTTTATAATGGCCATTTAGAGACATTCCTGGGATGGAGGATGCTCGAGTTCGCGGTATGGTCTCTCTCAATACTGGCTGGAATCGCGATCCTCGTTCTTGCCGGGGATAGGCTATCCGACAAAATAATCGAGGTGGCAAGAAGGGCGGGCGTCTCGCCGCTCATTATAAGCATCGTCCTCGTGAGCCTTTCAACTACTCTGCCGGAGATAACCACCAGCGCCCTGGCGAGCTATCAGGGGGTCAACGGGATAGCCCTTGGAAACGCCCTCGGAAGCATTTTCGCCAACATAGCCCTGATTCTCGGCCTCGCCTCCATGATCAAGCCCCTAAAAGCGGACTCTCCTGCTTATGAGAACTCCCTCGTAATGCTTGCCTCACTCATCTTTCTCATAGCCCTATCGATCGACGGAGTTTTAAGCAGGCTCGATGGATTTTTACTTCTTCTCGCCTACGCTGCTTACCTTGGGTGGCTGTTGAAGAAGCACGCAAGGAATGGAGCTGATTGGGAGCCGGTGGATGGAGTTGGAATTATCGACTATGCTCTTCTCATAATTCTCGGCCTCTTTCTTGTCGGCGGTGCCGAAATGGTGGTATTCGGCAGTAAAAACATCGCCCAGGCCCTCGGAGTCTCTGACTTCGTGATCGGGGCAACGGTGGTGGCGGTGGGAACATCCCTCCCGGAGATGACCAACGCCATCTATGGCGCCATAAGGGAGCGGGGGAACATAAGCGTCGGCAACATAATAGGGGCCAACATCATGAACGCCCTCGTCGTCCTCGGAATAGCCTCCCTCATAGGGCCCCTCCAGACCGGGGCCTCAGTGCTGACCGTAATCCTGGTTCTTTTTGTGATGATTCCGATGATAGTCTCCCTGAGAAAAACCGGAGGGATAGGCAGACGCGTTGGGGCTTACTTCCTTGCCCTCTACGCGCTTTATTTGGCCCTCCTTTTTTACGGCGTTGAGCTTTGATTTTTTCAAGCGAAAAGTTAAAGAAAGAGGTCAGAACTCCAGCTTCTCGAGGAACCTCTTGGCGTACCTTAGATCCTTCTCGAGCTCGGCCTTCTGAAGGAGCTGTCTCTCGATGGTGCGGAGTGCATCGTGGACGGCCTGAATGGCGCCCCAGCTCTCACCGGTGGCCACGAAAAGTCCTCTGTCGGTCGATATCCTCATCCTTGCCTGGTAGAGGTGGACTCCCCTGAACTTTTCCTTAAAGCGCCTTATGTAGAGGTATATCACTCCCTCCTGGCCAAGCAGGCTCTCGTAGCCGTCAACGAACCTTTTGATGTCGCTGATTATCCTCTCCCTGGTGAAGTCGCTCAGGATTGAAGCGTCCCCGCCGAGCTGGAGGTAGAAACGGGCCTCCTTTTCGGTCATCTTCGAAATTGGCAGGAGGAGGTCCTTAACGGTGAGCACTCCGACAACTTTGTTGTCCTCGTTAACAACTACAAGTCCATCGATGTCGTTGTCCCTCATTGTGGCGACGGCTTCCCTGACGGTAGCGTTGGGGAGTATGGTTATTACTCCCCTTATCATCACATCGCGCAGTGGCATGCTGAAGGGCGGTATCTTCTCACCGGCAACTTCACCGTACTGGGCCTTGAAGCGGGGTTTGATAAAGCGCACTATCAGATCGTGAAGGGTAACCAGGCCCTCCAGCTTGCCTTCCTCGTTGACTATGGGTATCCTGGATATAGCGTGGTCTCTCATCGTAGCGAGAGCCTTCGCCACGGTGTCTTGGGAAGTGAGGGTTATAACGTCCTTTGTCATGTAGTTTTCAACCTTGTCCTTTCCAAACTTTTCCTGGGCAACCCTTTCGAGGACGGCCACATCGTTTACGACACCGATTATCTCTGCCTTTGACTCGCCAACGGGGAGAGACCTTAGATCAACTTCAAGCATGAGCTTTGCCGCCTTGCTGAGGTCATCGCCGGGCTGGAGAACGGGGGCAGGTTTGTAAACATCCTTAACCTTGGCTTTGGTGGGGTCCCACTTGAGGTGAGATCTGATTATCAGGTCCTGGGTTAGGACTCCTTTGTACAGGTTTCCATCGAACACGAGAATCAGGTCCGGATCCTCCTTTTCAAATATGCCAACCGCCTCAGAAAGCGGAGCATTGATGTCCACCTTCTGGAACCTGTCCGTCATAACCTCCTGCACCAGAATTCCAACCATGCTGTCACCCCCTTCATTTTTCTTAGGGCGTCTGAGGATTTAAACCTTTGCAATCCGTGAGGTTTTAGTAAATACAGGTTAATAAATTTTTCGCGGGTTGATTTACATGATCCTGTCCAAAAATAATGGACCTGCGACCGAAATCGTCTCCCGCAAACTAACTACAACAGCAGAATTTTGGGCAGGCGGCAATATACTCAGAACTAAAAATTTATAAACTCCCCCGAGCCCCTATCAATAGGAAGCGCCGGGGTAGCCTAGTCCGGGAAGGCGCGGGACTCGAGATGACGGATTTTGACGAAAGAAGGCCATTTCCTGACGCAATGACAAAAAGCGAGCCAGAGACCCAAGACGTTTTTACAGAGGCTTTGATTGACTCAACAGCCAAGATCCATTATGGTCGTGATCGCGAAGAATACGCCAAGTGGATACAAAGGGAGTCCCCTTCTCTGGCCTCTGATGACACTTTCAATGTCTTTGGCTTGCCAGAGGAGTACAGAGAGAAAATAGAGGTCTATGACATGAAGAGGATAAAGCTGTCACACAGGAAGCACCAGACGAAAAGGGGTTATATAGCTGTCTTTCCTGTTGAGATGGGTGAGGACCTCAAGAGGCTCAAGGCTTCAGGCTATGAGATGAGGAAGGACAACACATACAAGAGGACGATGTTGAACCATCCAGAGAAGCATAAGGATCTGGCACTTTTCAGGAAGTTCTTCCAGAATTTCATGAATGATAACGTGATGAGTACTGTTCCAAATCCGCCGGCCGATGTGTTTCACCTAATCGAGTTCCTGCAGGGGAGAGCGCCAAAGAACGTTGGTGGTAGGAACTACCGCTGGAACGTGAAGAACGCGGTGAGAATCTACTATTACATGGTGGATAAGCTGAAAGAAGAGCTTGGGATACTGGAGCTTTAGAGAAGCAGGTTCTATACTGACTTTTTCTTTTCCGCTTTCGTGGTCGCTCAATGCCGATGACTTTCCGTTTACCGTTCTGTTCCTCAATGATGAACCACGCGCTGGCCAAAGGGTTAAACTTCCGCTTCCTCATTTTTGCTTTCACCAGTTAAATCTTTCCCTTTTTTGTAGAGTTCAAGGAACTCCTTCGGGGTAAGAATGTAGAATTCGTGCCGGCCTAACTTAAACCTCTTGTTCTTATCCCGGATTCTTAAGAGGTGCTTCCGGTCGTAAGTTATCAGGAATTCAGCCTTTGAATTATACACCACATCCAGAAAGGGAATGTCCTTTGCATCGCCAACTTTCTCAATGAGGGTTTTAGACCTTTTGAAAGAGCGCTTTATCGGAACTCTTTCTGAGTATAAGATGACGACATCAACTCGTTCTTTGGCAATAGACCGAGGAATCTTCTTCAGGATTTTAGGATAAGCGATTACATTGTAGTACTCCCCTCGGGTGGCGGTAGAATAGTAGGTCTTTATTTTCTCGTCAAAAAGAAGTTTAATCACCTCAAAGGCATGACCTTTGGAGGACAGAAGCGCTGAAATCAAAACAGAGGTGTCAATAACTACTCCAGGCCGAGTTTTTTCAGCTTTCTCTCCAGCTTTTCCCATTTCTTAATCTCCTCCTCGGCATCATAGTAGAGCTTAATAGCCTCCCTCTCACTCACGCGAGGATTCTCCTTCTCCCAGTTTTCGATGACATCCCTGGCCTGTTCCCTGCTCATTTTAGTCTTGATCCTTTTGAGCCTCTCTCTGTTTGCTTTCCACTCGTAATACTCAATAAGCTCTTTGGGGGAGACCCCAACGGCCTTTGCGACTTCTTCAATGAGGAGTTTAACACCCTCCGAGTTTTTCACACTAACGACCATTTTCCACACCACTTTGCTCTTGACTTTCCCGCTCTTAAGGTTAACCCTCACTTCCTGCGCCTCCGTTTCATGCTCGTTTCAGGTAAAAATTTATAAAGTCTTGTGGGTGTTTTCATCATGGTAAAATCGGGTGGTGTGTCCGGACACTCCCATACGGGGGAGCAGGAGCCGGCCGGAGCGCGGCGGAGGCGGCCTAGGCGCCTTTCACCGCGTCTGCACATTACGCTACCTGCAGAGGTGTACAGGAAGGCCAAGAAGCGCTGGGATAACGTGAGCCAAATCGTGGCAAAGCTCCTTGAGATGGCTTTGTCTGAGGATTTGACGGTTGAGGAGGTCGTGACGGCTGTAACGCTCCTCCGTGAGGGAGTGTTGGTTGTTGGGAAGCGCCGGGGTAGCCTAGTCCGGGAAGGCGCGGGACTCGAGATCCCGTGGGCGTCCGCCCGCCAGGGTTCAAATCCCTGCCCCGGCGCCATCGCCGAGCCAGGGTTTTCCTTCCCTCCAGGGCAGGAAAGAGAAAGACAAAACTCGGGCTCAGGTAGTCACGTAGGCACCGTCTCTCTCAACTATCACAGTGTGCTCGAACTGGGCAACCATGCCGCCCCGTATTTCCCTGAGAATTGGATAGGCGTAGATGGCACCGGCCGTTTCAAGCTGGGACAAAGCCATTTTAAGCTGTCCCTCAGGTAGAACGCCCTGAAGCCAGCGATAGGCAAAGGGCAACGTCTTGTACTCGTTCTTAATCTTCATTAAAAGCTTCCGGGCGTGGACGTTCCTGGTTGGCCTGTCTTGGAGATACATAAATATCAGCGCCGGGGGGACCTCTATTACCTGTCCCGCCCCGGTTGTCGCAAAGGGTTCTATGGCTATTACATCCCCCTCTTTGAGTTCGTAGGTGTCGTTCTGCCTGTAAACGTTTGGAATGCTTAATCCAGTATGAAGCCTGTAGCGCTCTATTTTATGGCCACTCAGGTTTACGATAGGATTGAAACCCTTTCCCCGTATCGTTTCCTCAATGGCTTTTCCGATCTCCCTTATCTTCACCCCCGCTCTGACGGTGGCTATAGCGTTCTCGAGCGCTTCTCTGGCCGCTTCCATGAGCTCATCTTCTTCCATACCAACCCTAACGGTCACCGCTGTGTCGGCGATGTATCCATCTATATGGACTCCCAGGTCTATCTTCAGGTAGTCCCCCTCTTTCAACGTGGTTTCATCGCCTTTGTATGGAGTGTAATGGGCCGCCTGTGCGTTTGTCGAGAGATTGCATGGAAATGCCGGTTTTCCGCCGAGCTCGACTATTCTCCTTTCGACGAACTCCGCTATGTCATAGAGCCTTGTCCCTGGTTTAACGAGATCCATGACCTCCTTCCTGACTTGTCTTGCTATTTCTCCCGCCTTGATCAGAGCCTCCATCTCGTCCATCCCCAACACCGGCCTTTTTAGGATCCCCTAACCCTTAAACTTTTTGTTCGAAAACCTTTTATTTTTCTCCGCCTGCTCTATTCCGGTGCCGTATGTTAGAATTCAGGAGGTACATTAACTCAAGCGAGGACATCTTCGTCGTTCAGAATCTGATAGGCGCGATACTCGAGGGTGTTGGCGTAGCTTACCTGTTTCCGGTCCTTCTCATATGGTTCTATCCCTCGGAGATAGGTTACGTCCCCTACTTCGCTGTTCCAGGGTTTATCAACGTTCTCCTGGGGGCCTGGCTTTCCAGACAACAGAAAAAGATAGAGGACGTAAACCTAAGGCAGGCCATGATCTCGGCTGCGTTTATATGGCTCTTCGCATCGCTGGTAAGCGTCGTTCCCTTCATTAAAATAGCCAATATGAGCTTTTTGGATTCGTACTTTGAGAGCATGAGCGCATGGACTGGAACTGGTCTGACAATGATGAAGAACCTGGAGAGTTACCCTCACGTTCTGCTCTTCTGGAGGGCGTGGATGCAATGGCTTGGCGGGATAGGGATAGTCCTCGTGGCCCTCTCCATTTTGATCCGTCCCGGAGTTGCCGCCGCAAGGCTTTATCGGGCAGAGGCCAGGAGCGAGAGAATCCTGCCCAACTTGGTCAACACGGCCAAGGTCATATTCCAGATCTACTTGGTTCTCACCTTAATCGGCGCCTATTTGTACTACGTAAACGGCATGGGACTCTTCGATGCAATTACTCACGCAATGACCGGCCTGGGAACCGGTGGTATGAGCAGCCACGACGCGAGCATCGGGTACTTCAACAGCATGAGCATAGAGGCCATTACAATCTTTTTGATGATCATGGGTGCCGTCAACTTCACAGTCCACTACAGGGTGTTTAAAGAAAAGCGCATAGGTTCGTTTTTTGATGACGTCCAGGTGAGGTACATGTTCCTCTTTCTCATTCCAGCGATATCACTCCTGGCCTACGGCTTGGTCTGGGATGGTGATTCTGTTGGGGATTCCCTGAGACAGGCTGTATTCCACGCGGTCTCGGCAATTTCATGTACCGGTTTCAGTATCTCTGACCTCTCAAAGTACCCCGAACTTGACAAGTTTTTACTCGGTCTGCTCATGGTCATTGGGGGAGGCGCAGGAAGCACGGCAGGTGGGATAAAGCTGATCCGTTTCACCCTGATGTACGAAAGCCTGAAGTGGACCGTTCAGCAGTCGATCCTTCCCAGGGGTGCGGTCATAAAAAGGAAGGTTCAAAACTACGTCTTCACGGCCGAGGATCTCCAGGAAGTTACGGGCTTTGTGATAACATACCTAGCCTTCCTTCTCTTCGGAACCCTCTACATGATGGTTCGCCTCAGGGTATCCCTGGTGGACGCATTTTTTGAAACCGCATCGGCCCAGGGCAACGTAGGCCTGAGCGTTGGGATAACTTCCCCGTCTTTGCCAGGTGATGTTAAAGTCCTCCTGATAGCCCTGATGTGGGTGGGCAGACTGGAGATATTCTCGGTCCTCGTGTTCGTTGTCAGCCTGGTTACTATGTTGAGGGCGAGAAAGTGATCATCTCAGAGAATCCCTGCAGGCTTATGCCACCCCGGCCTTAAACTGAAAAGCTCGTCAAGTTTCCCCATTCCTGTATCGCTCCATCAAGAGTTCAAGGTAGGACCTCCGTTCAAAATGTTCAACACCGAGCTCCTCTAAAATTGCCCTGAGGTGCTCTACAGCTTCCTTAATTTCCCCCTCATCCTCAACAAGGGTTTCTATTTCAATGAACTTCCCGAGGTTTTCCACTTCGTCGAGAGCTATGCTGATGCCCTTCTCAACGTAGTACTTCTCACGTACCTTGGTAACCGTGAGCACCTCAACAAAGCCCAGATTTTTGAGTATTTCGACGTACTTGTCCGGATCGGTCAGCTCAACCTCTATCTCCTCCCGGGTCTTCGATTTCTTATCAAGTTTTGGCCCCTTGTAAGTCATGAAAACCTCGAAGTGCCCGTTGAAGCGCTTCACCCTTATTCTGAGGGCCTCATCGGTTTTGGAGAAATCCCGACAGGGATGCTGGAAGTATGTGTCTTTGTGGTACTCCCTCCTCACGAGCCTGTACTTTTCCCGGACCCTTTCGAAGATCTCCTCATCCGCGTAGCCCTTCAGCTCCACCTCTATCACACCAACACCCCCAGGTTTTTGGCCAGCTTCTCCTCACAGACTGGGCAGTAGAGGGGACTTTTAAAGTCTGTATCCCTTATCGAGTTGGAGAAGTGCATAACGCACCGAGGATTTGGACAGTGCCCCAGTCCGAAGACGTGTCCGAGCTCGTGCATGGCTTCCTTAACGGCCCTCTCCTTTAAAAGCTCTTCATCTGGCCCCTTCCCGTAGAACTCGGGCCTTAACCTGTGGAGAGATATCACGGCCGCCCCAAGCGATGGATTGGCTAAACCAAGGATGAAGTTCAGCCCCTCCTCGTAGAGATCAACCTCTGTAACGCCGAGGATTGCCGTTCCTCCCGCCCTTTTCCGGAGGTTGGCTAAGGTGGGCAGAAAAACCCGCCCGAGGTACTGCCTCCTTATCGGGTTGAAGGCGCGGGAAAAGGGCTCCACGGGGATCTCCGGGAGCATTCCGGTGGAAAGGCCAAAGCGGGAGTAATAGGCCCCCACAAAGTCGGCCACTCTCTTCAAGGGGGTCTCATCCACCTCGCCAATCGGGGCGATAAGTATCATCGGCATCAACTGAGGTAGAAGGGGAAGCCAATAAAGTTTTCGAAGGAAGGAAAAGTCAGGGAGTCAAATCCATTGGCTTAAGCTCCTCAAGGAGGTGTTTGGCGAGCTTTATTGTGAGGTCGATGTCCCTCAGATCAGCTGTCTCGACCTGGCTGTGCATGTACCTTATCGGTATGCTGAGAACGGCAGTGGCAACGCCTTCCCTGTTGATCTGCATTATGTTTGCATCTGTTCCAGTTGGCCTTGGAGAAGGCTCGATCTGGAGTGGTATCTCGTACTTCCTGGCGACTTCGTCTGCGAAGGCCCTAACCTTCGGGTTGATGTTTGGCCCCACGTCCATGACCGGCCCGCCGCCGAGCTTTGGCACAAGCTCACCCTTGTCGCCGACCTGCTTGGCGAAGGTAACGTCCATGGCTATTCCTATTTCAGGGGCTATGGCATAGCTGGCAACCCCCGCACCCCTGAGACCAACCTCCTCCTGGACGGAGGCGACGAAGTAGACATCAGCCTCGTGGTTCTCGAGGGCCTTGGCCGTTTCAATCATGGCGTAAAGGCAGACGCGGTCATCGAGATAGGGCGTGGCTATGCGGTTCTCGTTGAGCTGTACGAAGGCCGGGGCGAATTCCCCGACTGTGCCTACGCGGAAGCCCATCTTTTCGGCTTCCTCCTTGCTGTCGGCGCCAACGTCAACGACTATGTTGTCCCAGTCGGCCGCTTTCGTCCTGTCCTCCGGCTTCTGGAGGTGGGGTGGCACATGGCCGACAACGCCAAAGCGCTCGCCGTTCTCGGTGAAGAAGCGAATCCTCTGGGCGACGAGGGTCCTCGGGTCAACGCCTCCAACCGGAACGACGTGGAGGTAGCCTTCCTTGTCTATGTGGTTTACCATGACGCCTATCTTGTCCATGTGGGCGGCTACCATCACCCTGGGCCCCGAACCCTTCCTGTGGGCTATGACGTTTCCGAGCTTGTCAACGTATATCTCGTCCACAACTGGCTCGAGTTCCTTCAAAACGACGTCCCTTATTCCAAGGAACTCGTAGCCAGAAACACCGGGAGCTTCAACGATCTTCTTAAGCAGTTCCAGGTTCACCATGGCCTGCGCCTCCGTTTAGATTTCCATCTAAATGTTGTGGCAGAAGTATTTAAGGGTTATGGGGGGCGGAGAGAAACCGAATGAAAAAAGCGTTTGAGGAGGCCATCAGGCCCCTGGCTCGGCGAGAACCTTAATCTTCCTTACCTCGGCGCGCTTAATCGGATATATCTTCCTGGCCTCCTTGGCTATCTCGTTCGCTATCTGACCGTTGACGGACTGGAGGACGAAGTCCGCGAAGTTGAGCTCTTCGGCCTTCTTGTAGATGATGTCCTGGATGACCCTCCTTATTGCCCTCTCCTGGCTGGTCTGGATTCTTCTATAAGCGATGACCAGCCCCATAACGCGGAGCTTGTAGCCGTCCTTGGTGGTGACGTTGAAGATGCCGTCAACTCTCGTCGTCCTCCTCCTTACGAGGCTCCTTACGTAGCTCCTGGCCAATTTGTGGCCCTTGAACTTGGTGTATGCGTTCTGGCCCTTCACGTCGTAGACCTGGAAGTAGAGCTTCACGTGTCCCTTGGTGAAGTCACCGGTCACGTCCTTGAGCGTGGTCTCTATGACCCTCCCTATAACCTTCCCGGGCTCGTCTGCCGGGGTGAGTCCTATCTCCTTACCCCCGAAGAAGTCGGGAGCGTAAACCACGTACCACTCCTTAAGCTTCCACTTGTCTTTTGCCGCGGCGGCCATCTTTTTCGGATTAGCCATCTTAACACCTCCACTTACACCTTTTCGGTCATTTCCTCGGCGATTTTGACCGAAAACACCAGGTCATCAAGCGCTTTGATGAGAGTATCAATCTCACCCGAGTATTTAACCTTTGTCCTGACGGTTCCATCAACCCATCGGGTTTCCAAATTTAAACTTTTCTTTAGGCTTTCCGGTATGCCCTCATCGTCTACCTGAACGGCCCTTGCGATTGCCTCAGCTTTTCTGGCATCACCGTAGTGCCAGACTATCTCTGCCTTAACCCTGACTTTCACCCTGCTCCCCCCTGAGCTGTCTTGCCAGCGCCTCGTTGAAGAGCCTGATGAACTCATCGATTTTGCCCTTCGGGAAGCGAATCCCCGCTGCTATGGCATGACCTCCGCCCTCCCCCCCAAGCTTCTCCGCAACTTCTCTCAAGGCTTCGCCGAGGTGGTAGCCCTTAGCGAGGGCTTTCTCGGTGGTTCTGGCGGAGCCCTTCACCAGGTTCTCGTCTTCGTCGCTGTCGGCAATGACAACGACTGGCTTTTCAGGATCGGCGAGACCGGCGTTTATGGCCATGCTGGCGGCTATCCCGGCGAGTGTGTCCCTGATGCTCTTTCCCGCGTAGAAGACGTAGGCGTGATCACTTTCGTTGACCGTGTTCCAGTTCTGGATTATGAACTTCCTTGCCTCGATCTGCTCCCTCTTGTAGTCTTCGAGCATTTTAACTGCCCTTCTGTAGGCTTCCTCATCTCCGAGGCAGATTGCAACGCCCAAAGTTCCCTCGTTGAGTCTTCCGGTGGCGTTTAATAGGGTAGAAAATTCCCTGGCCTCGTGCCTGGGGTCGCCCTCTGGATAGAGGGGGCTTATCACAACGTCTCCGATGAGCCTGTCTATGGCCTCCTTCGGGGCACCGTGCTTTATGAGGTGAAGAACCAGAGCATCGTGGAGCCTCCTCTTCTCCTCTTCCCTGAGCTGCCAGTAATGCATCTCTGAGTCGAAGCCCCTGGAGCGGAGCCATTCTATGGCCTTCCTTTCGTCTCCAGTTATCTCCGGGATCTCCGGGTTGGTGGAGTAGGCAAGCATCTGGTAGAGGGGCCTGCTCTCCCTTCCGAATAGCCTCAGCTCTTTCCTGACTTCCAGGATTCCAAGCTTTTTCCCGTCTTCGATGACCTCGATGTTCATGCCATGGAACTGGCCGTCTATCTCCTGCATGTCACCGACTGCACCAACTATTGCTATATAGGCTAGCTCTCTGTTCTCCCTGTTCATCTCTCTGGCAACGAAGTAGGCAACACCTGAACCGCTCAGATCACGGACGCTGTTGGCGCCGAATAGAACGGGGTTGACGAGGATGTGGGACTCGTTCGAAAAGCTCTCCTTTTCGGGTGGATGATGATCAACCACAACAACCGTTGCTTCGCCGAGGTATTTCTCTATTAGCTCCATCGAGCCACTGCCAAGGTCACTGAAAACGTATATCTCCCTGTTCTCACTCGCGAGCCTGTTGAGGAGCTCTTCACTGACCTGCTTGACGATGCTCAGCTGAAAGGCCCCACCTTCCCTTGCCACGGCCCTGGCGAGAATGGCACCGGCGGTGATGCCATCGGCGTCGCGGTGGGAGATCAGCCTTACCGTGTGGCCTAACTCGATATGCATCTTTATCAGTTCGGCCCCTGCTCTGGCCCGCTCTAAGAAGGCACCCTTATCCACGGGGCATCACCGGTAAGAAGAAGGAAAGGGATCAGCGGACCAGGAGCTTGGCCTGCTCCGGATCGTAGCGCCACCCGGCTGGGAGCTTTCCGGTCCTCGTGTAATACTTGGCAAGCCTGAGGATCTTGCTCTCGATGAGCTGAAGTCCCCTCCTGGAGTGTTTGTCCTTCGGGTGCTGCTCCAGGTGTTTCCTCAGGTTCACTGCGCGCCTGATGAGGAACATCAGATCCTCCGGGATTTCCGGGGCAAGACCGTTCTCCTCAAGTATCTCGGTGATCTTCTTACCCGTGATGAGCTTGACACTCGGGATTCCGTACTGGTCCCTCAGGATCGTTCCGATCATGGCAGTGCTGTAGCCCTCTTTCCTGAGCTTCACAACGAGCCCTTCAACTTCCTCCGCTGTGTATTCCACCCAGGCGGGCGGAGCGGTCCTTGGGGGCTTTTTTGATCCAGACTTACCCCTCTTCCTCGCGTGTATCCTTGCCATTTCCTTCACCTCCAGGTGACGGCCAGCTCCCGCCAGCCGCCCCTTCGCGTGGGGAATCGGGATGGGATTTAAAAAGGTTTGCCCGACCGGAGCCCATTTAAACTCTCCCCCTGTTGAAGAACCCGGTGGTGAAATGCACGAGGTACCCTTCGGTGAGATATTGGAAAGGCTCCGCGGGATTGGCTCAAAAAAAGTCCTCATACAAACGCCCGAAGGTCTTAAAAAAGAAGCCCAGGAGCTGGCCGACTTTCTTGAGGCCAAAGGAATAGAGGTCATAATAAATGGCGACGTCAACTACGGGGCGTGTGACCCCGCGGATTCAAAGGCTAAACTACTCGGATGCGACGCCCTCATACACCTTGGACACAGTTACATGATGCTACACCTGGATGTTCCCACGATCTTCGTCCCGGCTTTCGCAAAAGTTGATCCAATCCCCGCCCTTGAGAAAAACCTCGGTGAGATAAGAAAGCTGGGGAAAAGGATAGCCCTGGTTACCACCGCCCAGCACATACTCCATCTCGAGAGAATGTGTCGCTTTCTTGAGGAGAAGGGCTTTGAAGTCCTGGTTGGCAGGGGTGATTCCAGGGTAAGCTGGCCGGGACAGGTTTTAGGCTGCAACTTCTCTGCCGCGAGAGTGGAAGCGGAGGGGGTTCTCTTTGTTGGAGCCGGTTACTTCCACCCGTTAGGCGTGGCAATTGCCACGAAAAAGCCCACCCTCGCTGTAAACCCCTATTCCGGCGACGCCATCTGGATGAACAAAGAGGCGGAAAGGCTCGTCAAAAAAAGGTGGGCCCAGATAGTCAAGGCCATGGACGCGGAGAAATTCGGGGTCATCGTAAGTACAAAAAAGGGACAGCTCAGGCTGGCAGAGGCGAGGAAGATTGCTAATCTTCTCAGAGAGCATGGGAAGTACGCCAGGCTTATAGCAATGGACTACATAAGCTATTCCGCCTTGGAAGGCTTCGATTTTGATGCCTACGTCGTAGTTGCCTGTCCGAGGGTTCCGATCGACGACTACGAAAACTGGAGAAAGCCTGTGCTTACACCGAAGGAGGTCGAGATCCTCCTAGGCATTCGTGAGGAGTACGAGTTCGATGAGATACCCGGTGCCGAGAGAAAGGAAGACGAGCCCTTTGGCGTTTCCCTAAAAGGTTCACCAGCGAAGAACGCAGATTTTGACAGGATGTGAGTAAACAACGGGACCCGTGATAGTAGTAGCCAAGGAACACCAGTGACAGGTTAACTACCACCGACACAAGGATGAGCAATCTCAGATCGTTGTTAGAGAGACTGAAACGCCCCATGTTTCGGGGTAATTCCCCGCATTTTTAACCTTCTGAAGTTAAAGTTCCACGAACTCCCAGCCCCTCTGGTGGGTCTCTATTCCCTCCGCCTTTACCCTAAGGCCTTTTATCTCCCCCTTCAGCCCCCGCAGGAACTCCCCGAACTTCCCGGGGTCAGTCAGGATCGCGTAGCTTTCCGGATACCCCTCTTTGAGGAGGATTTGAAACTCCTCTCCAGCCGCCCGGAGGTTCAGAACCTCGAAGAAGTAGTAATCCGCAAAGTCTCTCGTCTCCCTGACTATGGCCGAGACGTCCGTTACTTCCGGAATTATCGGGCTGACGAAAACATAGGTCTTCAGCCCGGATTCCTTCAGCTCCTTTAGTGCGCTCACCCTTGCCTCTTGAACCGGCGTCAGTGGCTCAAAGAGCCGCTTTTCCCTTCCCGTGAAGCCGTTTATGGTTAAGCCCACCTCTATCGAGCGGAAGAGTTTAAAGATGCCAATGTCTCTCGTAACGAGCGGCGACTTCGTCAGGATGGAGAGCCCGTTCCTCTTGTCCATGTATTGAAGAACCCGCCGCGTCAGCTTTAGTTCCGCCTCTACCGGCTGATAGGGGTCGCTCACCGCGGACATGAAAACGCTCCCATTAACGCGCTTTCTGGCAAGCTCTGGCGCGTTGGTTTTAGCTTCCACCCAGCTGCCCCACTCGCCGTAGTCCCTCCATTTCGCCATGAACCTGGCGTAACAGTATTTGCAGGCGAAGGCGCAACCGACGTACTGGTTTAAGCTCCACTCGACACCGGGAATCCTTGAGGGAGTGTAGATGCTTTTGGCCTTTTTCTCGATGACCCGAAGGTTCATAAGTTCAAGTTGCCAGACCTTCTTAAAAGGTGATGGCATGAACTTGGAAATCAGAAGGAGGCCCGTCAGGTATGCGCGGATTGAGATGAAGCCCAATGGCGTTGTAGTCGTTACCGCGCCTGAAGGCTTCGACGTTGACTCCTTCGTGGAGCGCCATAAGGAGTGGATTGAGGCCAAGCTGGCCGAGATAGAAAGCAGGAGAACCGAATCGGGGTTTCCCATAGACGGGGAGCTATACCAGGTCATCCGCGGAAGAAAGACCAGGGTGCACGGGAAGTTCAGAACAGTCGTGTTCTCAGCCTACCCGGATGAAGCCATCGCCGAGCTTAAGTCATACCTCCGACCAGGGATAATGGCTTTGGTCGAGGAATACTCAGGAAAAATGGGCGTTTTCCCGAAGAGAGTATTCATCAGACACCAGCGGAGCAGATGGGGAAGCTGTTCACCCCGGGGAAACATTAACTTCAACGTCCGCCTCGTTTCCGTTCCGCCCTGGCTTAAGGAGTATGTGGTAATCCACGAGCTCGCGCACCTGAAGCACATGAACCACTCAAAGGCGTTCTGGGAGTTCGTTGGGCGATTCTACCCCGATTACAGGAAAGCCAGAAAGGAGCTCAAGAAGTGGTGGAGCATCATCGAGCTGAATCCATACTGGAGATGGCTCGGTGGTGGGGAATGAGGAACCCCATCACGCTCCTCGCGTTGGCGGCGGACGAAATCGCGGTGGGCCCGCGGTGGTCCCAGCGCCAGGCCTCAGACGGGCCCTGAGAGCCCGATCGGGAAAACCGCCGTGGTGGCTGTGGATTTGGTAGCATGGGCAAAGGGAACTAAGGTTCCCGTGGGATGCCAAGCATCGCCAGAACCCGGGCAACTTCCTCGGGGTGGTTCGTAGTGAAAGAAACCGTCCAGCCCTTTTTCTGCCTCAGAATTACACAGCCCTTGGCCGGGAGATTGAAGTGAATTGCTCCGGAGCAGCTCATCCAGCCCTCTGTAACGGAGAAGCTCGCGAGGTTCTCTATCTCGACCGTCTTTCTGGTGAGAAGCCCGAGTAACCCCCGTATACTTACCCTTCTCTCGTCTATCTCGATCCTTATCTCCATAGCATCCACTAATACGAGCACGACGAGAAGCGCTGTGATGAGCATGAACCCAAAGCCCTCACCGGCCATGTAGGTGGCATAGAGGCCGAAGAGCATCGGCAGCGCTGCGAGGATCAGAAAAATCCTGAAGCCCCTGCTCGAGACCTTCTCCTCGTAGAGGGCCATTGCACCACCTGAAATTCTGGGGAGTTATTCCTTTTAAACCTTTAGGTAGAAAGCGGGCCGGTGATATGATGGTAAGGGGGATAATCCTGCCTCCCCAAAGTCGGAGCGCGACGCCAGCAAGGCTATGCTTCCCTTCACAAACTACCAGGGAAAGAAGCTCAACCCCCATACCTCAGCACGTGGATGTCCCTGATTAAGCGGTGTCTCTCCTCGTAGTCCGTGTACTTCGCCAAAACCTCGAAGCCGAGCTTTTCGAGCCACTTTCTCTCTTTTCTGTACACTCCCCCACCGTTAAGCCTGTAAGCCGGGAAAACGAAGACGACTTTTCCGTTCCTCTTCAAAACATCCGCAAAGCTCTCGAAGACCTGATAGTAAAACCGGTCAAGCTCGTTGGCGAGTTTAATTGCCTCTTCTCTGTCCGGATTTCTCCGCAGTGGCTTCCCGAGATAGGGTTCCGTCACTATGGCGTCAAAGCGCTGCCGGAAGCACCTCTTGAGCTTCCTCGCGTCGCAGACCTCCAAATGGGCCGAGTTTTTAAGCCTGAACTCCTCCCTGAGCCAGGAGAGGTTCTGCTTTGCCGCCCCGATCTGCCCCTCGTCCCTGTCGCTGCCGTAGGCGTCCAGGCCCTGAAGAACGAACTCCTGAACCACTGTGCCAATCCCGCAGAAGGGGTCAAGGAAGCTGCCTTTTCTGACCTCGGAGAGGTTCACCATTATCCTCGCGAGCCTCGGCGGGATTGAGAGGATTGGCTTCTGAACCGGCCTCCCGACGTCGAGCTTCTTCAGTTCGAACGGGTCGGTTACTTTAACGGTTTCGCCGACGAGGAAGCTCCCGTCCCCCCTAAAGAGGAAGACGAAGTCCTTAACCTCAGGAAAGCCCTTCAGGATGAGTTCTGCAGGCATTGAATAAACCTCAGCAGGCTTGAAGAACTTGGCCGGCCCTTCCTCCTTGAAGTGCCTCTTTATCTCGCCTCCCAGCTTCCTCCAGAGCTTCCAGTCGCTCCTCCCGTAGAGGCTTACCGTGAAGAGTTTGGAGTATTCGAGGTCTTTAATAGCACCTTCGCCCTCACCGATTATTCTCACGAGCTTGAGGGAGCCGCCGAGCCAGTGGAAGTATCTCTCAACCTGGGAGAAAGCATCAAACAACACCCAGTTACGGTTAGATTCAAGCGCCCTAACTTTAAGGTCGAATCTCCTGCCAAAAGAATAAAACTCAGCCTCACTGAGAGCTGGATTTTTGCCCAGGATTACTGCGTGCATAGAAAAAGCTTTACTCAGGCTTTTAAAAGCTTTTGGGCCGATAATATTAAGAACCCTAACTTCGAAATAGGATTCAGGGGGCGTCGCTGATGGTAATAGATGAAATCGTTGAAACCGTTGAGGCTATCCCCGATCCCTATCTGAGGGCAACCACCTACGCGAAAATCGCCGAAAGGCTGGCTAAAATCAATGATAAGAGGTTTAAGCCCGTTTTTATCAGGGCCATTGAGGCGTCAAAGAGGATAGATGACCCGGCAAGGCTCATGAGGGCCCTTCTCTCCATCGGATATTCAATGGCAAAATCCGGCCTGAGAACGTCAAAGAAAGTTTATCAGCGTGTCGTCGAGGACTCCAAAAGTTTGCCTGCCCCAGTTAGGGATGAGCTAATGGCTCTGGCGGCCAGGTATATGCTCGGTCTCGGGGAGATAAGCGAGGCCATATACTACGCCGGCGAGATAAAGTCCGAGGAGTTGAGGGATACGGTCCTGCTCCAGGTAATCCGCAGAAATACAGCTCTAATAGGGCTGGAAAAAGTAAAAGTGGCCTACAGAATCAGGAAGAGCAAAATGGCTCTTGAGATGATACACTCCGAGCCCTCCCGTTCAAAGGCCTTAATCGAGATAATGAAGTCCTACCTCATCATGGGGAGCTACGAAAACGGGATAAACGTCATAAAGGAGATCGAACTCAGGGAGTGGGCAAAGCACGCCTTTAAGGAGGCCCTGTTCTTCCTGAAAGAGTACGGAGTTTTGGAGAGGTACGTAATACCGCTAAAGGAGCTGGCAAAGGAGCTCGTTGAAAAGTTTGGAGAGGCTTTCAAGATTGAGCTGGCCATAGCCTTCGCCCTTGCCGGGGAGTCCCACGAAGCCGCTGATCTCATGAGAAAGCTTGATGGAGAAGAGCTTTTGGTCGAAGCTTCCCTTAGGCTTCTTGATGTTTCCCCAAAGCACCTGGCGGACCTTATTCGTGCCCTGAATGACAGGGAAGCCGCCGTGGTTGGGAAGGCAGTTATGAACAGGTTCCTGGAGAATCCAGAGAAGGGCGACTGGGAGGTAGTAAGGGCCATCTGGGAGCGTACTGAAAACGAGGAGGTAATGGTGAAGATAATAAGGTATTCCCTCATCCGCGGTGATGTCGAAGGGGCCATGAGGGTTGCCGGGAGGATAAGGAGCGAACGCCTCCGTTCAATAGCCCTGGCGGATATAGCCCACAGTCTTTTGAAGCTCGGGGATATCTCAAGGGCAATAGACGTTGCCCTGGAGGTCAGGGACGTGAGGTTTTCCTCGATTCTCATGGCCGAGCTGCTTCTCAGCGCAACGGACGTTGAGATAGAGAAAAGGGTGGTCACCAATGGAACGGCTAAGGGGCTTAATGGGAAGAAGGCATGAGGGCGATCCTCTGGACTACGTGCGGGATCTTACAGAGGCACTGCTTGAGGGAAAGCTCATCGAAGAGGAAGTCCTCTTCAGAGACGCCGTTGGGGAGATATACTCCACTCTCAGAAAGGAGGTTCTCTCAAAGACCTCGAACCGGGACTACGAGAGGTTACTCCGGGCCTATGAGCTGGCCGTTATTCTGAGGTACCTGGTTCAGGACGGTGTTAAGACCTCAAGGGAAGTCCTCGAAGAACTGCTCAAAACACTCTGAGGCGAGGTGAGGGGGTTGATTTTCACGATAGAAGTTCCCACCAGAGAGAGGTTCCAGATAGTCGACATAACGGACGAGGTTCAGCGGAAAGTTCGGGAAGGAAAAATGAAGCACGGCATAGCGCTGGTGTTCACGAAGCACACTACCACCGGGCTGATGATAAACGAACCTGAGGAAGGCCTTCTACAGGATTTCAAGTCAAAGATGAAAGAGCTGATACCGGAGGGAAAGGGCTACCTCCACGACAGGATAGACAGCAACGCCCACTCCCACCTTAGGGCAGGTCTCTTCCTCAACTCCGAGCTGGTTATTCCAGTGGACGGGGGTAAGCTTTTGCTGGGAACATGGCAGAGGATCCTTTTTGTGGAACTGGACGGACCGAGGCATAGAGAAGTCCTGGTCATGCTCTGCCCCTGCCAGGAACTCCCGGAAGGGTGAGCTCCGCTCCACCTGCGGCCGGGCACCCACCACAACGCTTCGCTCCCCGAGGCACAGCGAAACATTTATGGCAACTTACAGGAAAGGGTCATAGATGAAGATCGTAAAGGTGCCCGATGAAGACAGAGCCGGCGTGATCTCCTACGGATCCCCTCCTCAGGTTGAGCTTGAAATAGAGGTTATTCCGAGAAAGGGTGAGATAGTTCTCCGAATAAGCAACCCCAACTTGGCCAAAGTCGAGATAACGAACGAAGTTGAGCTTTACGAGTACGTAGGCTTCTGGCAGAAGCTTAACCTGGGCCTCGTATTTCTGGAAAAGAGAATCGTCCTCATACCGGGTGAAACCGTTGAGCAGAGGATCCCGGTTGAACTCACTCCGGGGGAGTACAGGGTAGTCAAGTTTGCTTACGTCAAAGGTGCAAGGGTGAGGGTTGAGAAAGAATTCACCCTACGCTAGACCAAAACTTTTTGAGGTAGAGCCTCATCTTAGCCAGATCAACTGGCTTCATGTCCTCTGCAAGCCAGTCCGGGAGGTCTTTTCTCACGTTCTCCCAGAGAGCGCGGTAGTCGAGGATTATTATAGAGCCCCTCTCCTCTGCCGAACGATGGACCCTCCCGGCAGCTTGAACGAGCTTTCTGTGGGCTGGTAAATAATAGCCGTAGTATCTCCCCTTGCCCGGAAACTTTGCTTCGAAGTACCTCACCTGAGCCTCGGTTCTGGGCGTTGGCCTCGCATACGGAAGACCGACCAGAACGACGCCGTTCATCTCATCCCCGCTGTAGTCCTGCCCCTCGCTGTTTCTACCGCCCATAACCCCGAGCAGAACGGCCCCATTGGTTTTGGAATGTGCTTTGAACTGGGCAACAAGGAGGTCGTTCTCCTTTGAGGAAGCGCCCTGCTTCTCAATAAAGACGGCCTTTCCAGTTTCCTCCAGCCTCACCTGGAGATTGGCTGAGAGAAGTCCCTGGAGGACTTCGTAGGAGGCCGTGAAGACGCCGACGTTCTTAGGTATTATTTTGACAGTCTCGACGATGTAGTCCACCATCTTCCTGTAAACCTGGAGAGACCTCTCCTCCCCCCTCGTGGAGACGTCCCTTGCAACGAGAACCAGTGCGTTCTCTCGCTTCACCATCCTCGGGAACTTCTTCAGCATTGAGTTCTCAATTTCCATAACGTCCCTGAAGGCCTCCAGGGGAGTTAACGTTCCGGACATGAAGATTGCGCTCTTAACATCTCTCACAAATGTTAGAGCCTTCGATGGGTCAAGGGCAACCAGTTCAAGGCTCAGGCCCTTTTCTCTGCTCATCAAAAACAGGTAGTCGTCCCTGCCGATCAGGGAAAACCAGAGAAGGAGAAATTCACCGATTCTACCGATGTAACTTCTGGGTGGCTGGTTTTTCTCGATCCTGTCTTCCCTTATGGAGTCCCCCACGGTTACCATCTCGTTAAGGGTCTTTATCAGATAGCGTGCATCAATCCCGAGGACGTTCATGGGATGGGCAAAGATGCTCTCCGGGGATAGGGGCACCTCCGTGACTTCCCTGTCCGAGAATTTCTCCGAGTAAAGCAACTCCAGCCCTTTCCCGAAGATGCTGAGGAAGTTGGCTATCTCGTGCTCCCTGTATTCCTCAGCCTCCTTTATGGCGCGGTTTACCGTGTGGATACTTATGCTGTCGCTTAACGCCGAGATAGCCTGATCCGGGAGGTTGTGGGCCTCGTCGAAGATCACTATCAGGTCCGAGTACGTGAGTCCCAGGCCCTCCAAAAACGCCTCCCTTATCCCCGGTGAGATCATGTAGAGGTAGCTGGCCACGATAACGTCGGCTTTCTCCGCTACCTTCCGGGTGAGATCGTAGGGGCATAACTCAAGGGTTTGTGCGTAATCCAGTATCTCCACCGGGTGGGCTGGCTCACTAAGAAAGAACTTTGCGACCTCTTCAAACTCCTCCTTTTTCTTTTTCTCGTTCTCGTAGAACTGGCACTTCCCGCTTTTCTTCAGATTCTTACAGACGACCATGGCAGTGTACGCGTCGCTGGTGTACTCTATGAGGTAGTTGTGGAGGCAGAGCTCTTTTCTGCTCCGGAGCTCGACTCCAGAAACTGGAGTCTTTTTGTTTATCTCCTTAAGCTCCTCTATAACCCGATCCATCTGCCTGTGGGTTCTGGCAAGATAAAGAACCTTGTAGCCCGCCTCCTTTGCATAGGGTAAAACGCCTGCCAGAACGCTGATTGTCTTTCCAAAGCCAGTGGGGGCTTCAATTATTAGGTTACTACCTCTTCTAACCGCTTCGTTAACGAGATCTATAAACTCCTTCTGGTGAGGCCTGAGGATCTCGTAGGGGAAGTACTCCATCACTCCAGCTCCCGCCCCGATTTAGGGAGGAAACTTTTAACGTTTCCCGTCCAAAACTTTTTAACCACCGCGATAATCCGGGATACGGCGAGGGGTATGGATATAAAGGAGTTCCTGAAGAGCATGGATTGGGGTAAAGTTGTGGAGTACTCGGTCGAGGCCGTCCTCATCGGCTGGTTTACGTATCTCTTCGCCTATCAGAACTATCTCCTCTACAGATGGCATAGGGGCCTGGAACTCCCTCCAAAGCTCCCGTTTATTCTCGTCGGAAGTTTAGCGGGCCTGCTTTTCTTTGTATACGAAATCGGCCGGCTTTTAAAGGCCACGAGCAGAAAACTGCCCGCCTCTGCTGCTCCTTCTGAAACCCCTGTGAGCGAAGAGGAAACAGGGCCTGCCGATGAGTCTGAATTCACCTCTCCCGTCCCTGACGGAGAAGAAGGACAGCAAAGCCCCCGGGACAAAGCTTTTTAAACATCCCCCTATCAATCCACGACATAATTGGTGGAGGTTTTGCCATGACAAAGTTCATATTCGTCACGGGTGGTGTCGTCAGTGGCCTCGGTAAAGGCATCACCAGCGCTTCTCTCGGCATGCTCATGAAGGCAAGGGGCTTTAGGACAACGAACATCAAGATAGACCCCTACATCAACTACGACGCCGGGACAATGAACCCATACCAGCACGGCGAGGTCTTCGTCCTCGACGACGGCGGCGAGGTCGACCTCGATTTGGGAAACTACGAGCGCTTTCTTGATACGAGCTTGAGCTTTGACCACAACATAACCACCGGGAAGGTTTATTCAGCCGTCATCGAGAAGGAGAGGAAAGGCGAGTATCTCGGCGCCACCGTCCAGGTCATCCCGCACATCACCAACGAGATAAAGGAGCGCATCAGGAGAATAGCGAGGGACTACGAAGTGGTTATAGTTGAAATCGGCGGAACAGCAGGGGATATTGAGAGCATGCCCTTCCTTGAAGCCGCCAGGCAGATGCAGCTGGAAGAGGGCAGGGAGAACGTCGCCTTCGTCCACGTAACCTACGTGCCAAAGCTCAAAGTTGTCGGCGAGCAGAAGACTAAGCCAACACAGCACAGCGTGAAAGAGCTTAGAAGCCTTGGAATTCAGCCGGATGCCATAGTAGCGCGCTCCGAGGAGCCTCTTGAAGAGTCCGCGAGGCTCAAGATAAGCCTCTTCACCAACGTCCCCGGGGAGGCAGTTATCAGTGCCTACGACGTTGAGGACACCTACGAGGTTCCCCTCCTGCTTGAGAAGGAAGGGCTTGCAAGGTACCTAACCAGAAGGCTCGGCCTTCCGGAGAGGGAGCCCGAACTCAGGGCATGGCGCGAGATGGTTGAAAAGTACAGGTCACTGGAAAGGGAAGTGGAGATAGCCATCGTTGGCAAGTACGTCAAGTTAGCGGACTCCTACTTAAGCATAAAGGAGGCTTTAAAGCATTCCAGCGTTGCCAACGATGTGAAGGTCAAAATACGCTGGATAGAGGCGGAAGAGCTTGAGAAAGTTGGAACAAAGCTTCTCGAGGGCGTCGATGGAATAATAGTCCCCGGAGGATTTGGGGCAAGGGGGACTGAGGGTAAAATGATGGCCATACGCTACGCCAGAGAAAAAGACATTCCCTTCCTCGGAATCTGCTTCGGCTTCCAACTAACGGTGGTTGAGTTCGCAAGAAACGTTCTCGGCCTGAAGGGTGCCCATTCAACCGAGATAGACCCGCAGACACCTTACCCGGTTGTGGACTTAATGCCCGAACAGAGATATCTCGACAGACTCGGCGGAACCATGAGGCTCGGGGCTTATCCAGTTTACATAAAGCCCAACACACTGGCCAGGGGACTTTACGGCCGGGAAATAGTCTACGAGAGGCACAGACACCGCTGGGAGGTTAACCCCGACTACGTCGAAAAGTTCGAGGAAGCCGGCTTAGTATTCAGCGGCATCGCCGGGGACGACGCGAGGAGGATGGAGATCCTTGAGCTGCCTGGCCACAGATACTTCATAGCGACCCAGTTCCACCCGGAGTTCAAGTCAAGGCCGATGAGCCCTGCACCGGTCTTTAATGGGCTCGTCAAAGCCGCGAAAGAAAGAAGATACGGGTAAAGCGCTTTCCTTTTTTAATCCCTCGGACTTTCTTCCAGGGGAACCTTTAAAGCCTCTTACGTCTAACATGGCATAAAGGTGCTTCAGCAATGCTGGGGTTCCTGGGAAGGAGAAGGCTCAGAGAACTCCGCTCTTCCTCGGGGGAAACGCTCCTCATGCACATAGGTGACACGCCGGAGAGCGTTTACCCTTTTCTTAGGAAGCTGATTGAAGAGTTTAAGCCGGAGGCAATCGTCCACACGGGCGACCTGGTGGACAACGTCAAGCTGGAGAGGAAGCCCGAAATGCTCCCCATTTACAGGGCGGGGCTTAGAAAACTGGCGAGAATCCTGAAAAACTCCGGTGCTACTCTTTACATCGTCCCGGGCAACGAAGATGACTATGAGACAGTTAGGGAGTTCTTTGGTGATACCGTCGTTGAGCCCGGCACCGTTGTGGAAATGGAAGGAGTGAAGCTGGCCCTCGGGCACACCTGGGAAGACGTCGCCGGTGTTGAGGCGGACTTCAGGCTCTACGGTCATAACTTCAGGGTTATCCCAAAGGGGCTGAACGCGGTCCCCGGCGTTAACTTCCTCTTCCTCCCCAGCGGAAGGGTTGTAAGGATTGACTACCCCGCTGGAACCGAGGTTGATAGAGGTTACAAGATCCGGAGGGGCTTGTGATGAGGTTTATGCGCTTCGGGCCTTCCATAATTTTCCTCAGGACGGCCCACCCTGAGGCCGTGAAGAAGGCGATAGGAGAGATATTCTCCGTCGGGGAAATACCGACGGAGGAAGCAATAAGGGAGAGCAGTGAGTTCGAGACGCTTCTGTTCGTCACCGACGAGTGGATAAAGAAGACCCTCCCGCCCAGGACGGGGTTCCTGATAAAGCATGGAGCAGCACACGTCATAAGTACCGTGATAAACCGGAACCTCCCAGTGGAAAGGGTTCACGTGGAGAGCACGCTCATATTCCTCCGCGTTCCAGAGAAGGTTGATGAAGCCCTAAGATTCATAGCCGAAAAGTACGGCGGAGAAGTAATGTCCCTCAGAGATGCCCTCGATGAGGGCGAAGCCAGCGATACGGTCATTGGAATCACGAAGAAAAGACTCAGCGGTCCAATTGGGCCGGAGGAAATAGAAGGCGCCGTGCTGATACGGAGGGGCTTCCTCCAGGTTTACCGCGAGCTCAGCACCGACGCGCCTCTGCTTCTCTTCAAGCTCCTCCCAGAGTGGAACGAGCTTACCATCAAGGTATACGACACGGAGAAGCGCTACGAGGAGAACATAGCGAGGCTCATGATGGTGATCGAAGACCTTGACCTCGGCTTCGTCGTGGGTGAGGGATGGGACTGGGACTATCCCAGGCCCTTAATGCGCGTTCCGGTTTACAAGCTCAAGCTCCTGAGCTGGGAGAAGCCCGAGCGCGTCAAGTTCCTCCTCAAGGGGATTGAATACCATAGCTACAAGAGGCTCTGCGACATAGACGTCTTCGTTGAAGGCAAGAAGATACCCTGGACGTCCCTCGGGAAATACGACTCAAAGTTTGAGCTGGCGAAGGCCGCCAGGGAAGAGCTGGAGAAACACCTGAGCGGGGACGTCCTTAAAAAGCTCGGGGAAATCGAGGAAAAGCTCGTCAGGGAATCTAAGGACTGACTCAGAGCTTTTTGATTTTCGCAACGAAGAAGCCGCTCGTCCCGTGCCTGTCGGGATAGAAGCGCCTCGCCTTCGCTATTTCCTCGCTCAGCTCGAGTCCAAAGGGCCTGGTTAAGGCCGGCTCGCCGTGGCGGAGGGGGAGTAGTTCTACCTCGAAGTTATCGAGAACCCACTGGATAACGAATTCGTTCTCTTCAGGCTCGAGGGAGCAGGTTGAGTAAACGAGGATTCCGCCCTTCTTAAGCACGCTCAAACCCTTCTCAAGGAGCTTCATCTGCAGGCCCTGGCAGAACTTAACGTCCTCCATGGTTCTGTTGGCTTTCCTCTCCGGATTCTTGTGTATCGTTCCGGAGCCTGTGCAAGGTGCATCGAGAAGGATCTTGTCGAACTCAACGCCGAGTTCTTCTATGTAAAGGGAAGAGCTGTGGAAGAGAACCGTGTTCGTAACGCCGAGGAGGGAAAGGTTAAGCCTGGTCTCCTTCAACCTATCCTCCCCTACGTCAAAGGCGTAGATTATTCCCTTATTCTCCATCAGCTGGGCAAGGTAGCTCGTCTTCCCCCCGGGCGCCGCCGCCATATCTGCAACGGTCTCGCCGGGTTTTGGTTCCAGAGCCACGGGAGGATACATCGAGCTCGCCTCCTGGATGTAGAGGAGGCCGCTCAGGTATTCAGGAGTAGAGGTTATCGCGAAGGGCTCGCGGGTGAGGCAGAAACCTTCCCGGGCCCAGGGGACCCGCTTAAACTGGAAGCCCTTTTTGTTGAGGAGCTTGGTGAGCTTCGGCACCTCGATGCGGAGGGTATTAACGCGGAAGCACCTCGGCAGGGGCTTTTCCATTGCCTCGGCAATCGCTAAGGCCCTCTCCCCCCAGAGCTCGTAATATCTTTCAGCGAAGGTCTTGGAGTAGCCGAGGCTGAAGAGCTTTTCGAGCATGGTCGTGAGTTTGGGGCAGGGTTTAAAACGGTATTGAAGGGCCCAGGATCACCCCTTTTCTAGGGAACATCAGGGCTCCGACGACCATGGCCACCGGATAAGAACCCGGGCAAAACCCGAGAATCTTCAGGGGGGCTTTTACTAAGGGCCTCCAACAGTCTGTCCTCTCCACCGGGAAGAACAAGTGGCCTGGAGAGGTGCTTTCTTGCATCTGGCGGAACCTCGTAGATTTTTCTTTCCAGATCGCGCGGAACCTCAATGGGCGTGAGCTCTTTGGGCATTTTGAAGTCACAGCGTTTGCATTTGAAGTAATCGCCCTTGCTCTTCATCGTCCCGCCGCATCTGGGACACTTGGGCTTTTCATACTCGATTTTGGGAACGAGTTTAACCGGGTAAAACTTCTCGAGGTTGAGCGTTAGAACGCCCTCGTGCTCCTTAACGCCCCCGGCGGCTATGATCTCATCACCGGGGAGGAGCTTTCTCACGTAGTTGCGGAACCTCTTGGTGGGCTCGAAGGCCGCCACCCTGATTCTTCCGGTATCATCCTCGAGCTCGAAGAAAACGTGCCTCCCGCGCTCCCAGTAGGGCGAAGCGACCTTACCGCGAACGACGGCACTGTCGTAGAGTTTGAGCTCGCCTATTTTCTTCGGAACTAAGTGGTCGTCCGTGTTCTGGTTGGTCTTGTAAAGCTGGTAGAAAGCGACGGGCTCTTCGAACTCAACCATCTCAAAGACCTGAAGGACTCTGGCCCCCTCGATTCCCCTGATACCTACAAGAACGGGGTCTTTGCCGTGCGGCGTTATGAGGACTGTTCCCTTCTGGGGGTCAACGTTGTCGTAGCTGAAGGGGTAAGCCCATACGTCCGCCAAAAAAACGCTCTCCAGATTCACTCCCCTCGGCTTCCCCCAGTTTTCGGGCTCTCGGTAGGCCAGGAGTTCATAGGTAAACCTCTCGAGGGGATAGCCTATCGCCGCGAGGGAGCCTATAATCCCCCTGCCGAGCTTGAACTTGAAGTACTCTGCTCCAGCATTTTCGGCAGCTCTCTCGGCTTCCTCAATGGTAACGTGCTCCCGTAGAGCTTTAAGGGAAAACGCCCTCAGCTCCTCCGGAATCTCGCCCTCAAGGAAAACAACACCCGGGTGGGTGTTCTCGTGCTCAAAATCTGCCAGCTGGCTCACGTAGAAAAGGACTGTGTTCTTGATGTCGGGGATCAGCTCTTCTTCGGCTTCAAAGCTCATGGCGACTGCCCCGTTTCCCCTCGTCTTGTAGGGAATGTTGGGGTTGAGCCTTATAAGTCTCGGAAGGTCCAAAGGTTCGGCTAACCTGGACAGTTCCCTGTAGAGGAGGGCCCCGAGGTAGGTTGTGCACATGCCGTTGGGTGAGTCGGTGTCGTCTATTCCGATGTGGATTATCATCGAGAGAGGGTCGAGGTTGGGTTTAAAAATCAACCGCCCGCAAGCCTTTAAAAGAGCCCGCCCCAGCTAAGCCAGGTGGTGAGAATGGCAAGAATAGCGGTCATCGATTACGACAAGTGCAATCCTGACAAATGCGGGCACTTCCTGTGTGAGAGGGTCTGTCCCGTCAACCGAATGGGCGGTGAGGCGATAATCATAGACGAGGAAAACTACAAGCCAATCATCCAGGAGGCGAGCTGCACCGGCTGTGGAATCTGCGTTCACAAATGTCCCTTCAATGCAATAACCATCGTTAACCTGCCGGAGCAACTCGAGGAGGACTGCGTCCACCGCTACGGCATAAACTCCTTCGTCCTCTACCGCCTCCCGGTTGTGAAGGAGGGCATGGTCGTTGGCGTTCTCGGGCCTAACGGAACCGGTAAGACAACGGCCGTTAAGATACTCTCCGGCCAGCTCCTCCCAAACCTTTGCTCCGACAACGACTCCTGGGATGCAGTAATCAAAGCCTTCCGCGGCAACGAGCTTCAGAACTACTTCGAAAAGCTCAAGAACAGGGAAATCAAGCCCGTGGTCAAGCCGCAGTATGTAGACCTCATCCCGAAGGCCGTGAAGGGAAAGGTGAGGGATCTGCTCAAGAAGGCCGACGAAAGCGGAAAGTTCGAGGAGATCGTCAAGGAGCTCGAGCTTGAAAACGTCCTTGACAGGGACATAGAACAGCTCTCGGGCGGTGAGCTTCAGAGGGTTGCCATAGCGGCCGCTTTGCTCAGGGATGCCCACTTTTACTTCTTCGACGAGCCGTCGAGCTACCTCGACATAAGGCAGAGGCTCAGGATAGCGAAGACCATAAGGAAGCTCGCCGAAAGCGGAAAGAACGTCCTCACGGTTGAGCACGACCTGGCTATACTCGACTACATAAGCGACATAATCCACATCGTCTACGGAAAGCCGGGGGTGTACGGTGTATTCTCCCATCCAAAGGGCACGAGGAACGGGATAAATGAATTCCTCGAGGGCTATCTCCACGATGAAAACATCCGCTTCAGGCCATTCGAGATAAGATTCACGAAGAGGAGCGAAAGGAAAAGCCAGGAGGGGGAGATACTCGTCCAGTATCCTAAGCTTGTAAAGGACTACGGGACATTCAGGCTTGAGGCCGAAGGGGGAGAGCTTTACGTCGGCGAGGTCGTTGGCGTAGTTGGCCCGAACGGAATAGGTAAGACAACCTTCGTCAAGATGCTCGCCGGGGTTGAGAAGCCCACCGAGGGCGAAGTTAACTGGTCATTGACTGTCTCCTACAAACCCCAGTACATCAAGACGGACTACGAGGGAACCGTTTATGATCTTCTGAGCAAGATAGACGCCGGCAAGCTCATGAGCAACTTCTACAAGAGCGAGCTCCTCAACCCGCTTGGCATTCCAGACCTCTACGACAGGCAGGTTAACGAGCTGAGCGGCGGGGAGCTGCAACGCGTTGCTATAACGGCCTGCCTGCTCAGGGATGCTGACATATACCTCCTCGACGAGCCCTCAGCTCACCTCGACGTCGAGCAGAGGCTTGCCGTTTCAAAGGCCATACGCTCGCTGATGGCCAAGAACGAGAAAACGGCTCTGATAGTAGAGCACGACGTTATGATGGTTGATTATCTGAGCGACAGGCTAATAGTCTTCGAGGGCGAGCCGGGAAGGCATGGAAGGGCTTTACCGCCGATGGGAATGCGCGAGGGCATGAACAGGTTCTTGTCCGGCGTTGGCATAACCTTCCGCAGGGACCCGGACACCGGAAGGCCCAGGGCCAACAAAGAGGGGAGCGTTAAGGACAGGGAGCAGAAGGAGATCGGGGAGTACTACTACGTCTGACGGCCTTGCCCTTTTATTT
Organism: Thermococcus waiotapuensis; assembly: GCF_055384795.1. Lineage (NCBI taxonomy): Archaea > Methanobacteriati > Methanobacteriota > Thermococci > Thermococcales > Thermococcaceae > Thermococcus > Thermococcus waiotapuensis. The sequence continues at coordinate 1,026,175 of NZ_AP042429.1, forward strand.
CAACGGAGGGGAAAACGAAATAAGGCTAAACCCCGAAAAGTCTGAAGGTGATGCCATGGCCAAACCCGGATACGGGCAGGGGGAACGGGAAACGCTCAGGGAGCTAATAAAAAAGATCGAGGGCCTGGACTACAGAGCCCTGCTTTCATACCTCCTCAATCAGGAGATGAAGAAAGCGGAGATGTACAACACACTTCGCCTCCTGAGCGGGGAAGCCGTCTGGGACCAGAGGGTAACCGGGCTTTTCAAGATTATGTACGAGGAAAGCGTTGGGAATGCGGAAAGGCTCTTCGAAACCTTTAGACGGGAGTTCCCCGGGGAAAATCCCGCCGATTCTGGAAGTCGCTTTCTGGAGATTCAGCTTTCTGAAGACCGCCTCAGGGAGCTGGTCTACAGGGGGAATCTCGAGGAGATCCTCGAACATATGATTGAGACCGAAAAGCTCACCGCCGAGATCTATCAGTATCTGGTGGAGAAAACCGAAGATCTCCCCGCCCTTCGACAGAAAAACCTATGAGGGGGAAGTCATGCTTCCAGCCGGGAAAGTTCCGCCCGAAATCCTGGAAAAGATCTTTAAAACACTTGGTTCAGAGGACGAGAGGGTCTTAGTGGGGCCTGGAACTGGAATAGATTTTGCGGCGATCTCCTTTGGGGATAAGGCAACAGTGGCATCAACCGATCCAATAACCGGGGCGGTCGAGGACATAGGCTTTTACGCCGTCCACGTCAACGCAAACGACATAGCCGTTTCCGGAGCGAGGCCCAGATGGTTTTTGGTGACGATACTTCTCCCAGAGGACTCCGACGAAGAACTTCCTGTAAGGATTATGAGGGACATCGACAGGGAAGCCAAAAAGCTCGGCATTTCCATCGTGGGAGGGCATACAGAGGTTACTTCAGGGCTCAAAAGGCCGATAGTAGTCGGAACGGTGCTGGGAGAGGTAGAGAAGGGAAAGCTGGTTATCCCCAACGGTGCAAAGCCCGGAGATGCAATAGTGATGACCAAGTGGGCCGGCCTGGAGGGGACGTCCATAATCGCGCGGGAGAGGGAGGAAGAGCTGAAGAACGTTTTTGGAGAAAGCTTTGTCGAGAGGGCGAAGGCCCTGATAGAGTACATAAGCGTCCTGCCCGAGGCCATGATCCTGCGGGAGTTCGCGGACGCGATGCATGATCCAACGGAAGGGGGAATAGCGAACGGCCTCCATGAGATGGCGGATGCATCTGGCCTGGGTTTCAGGGTATTCCTCGACAGGATCCCCGTCAGGGAGGAAACCGCCAGGATCTGCGAGTTCTACGATCTTGATCCCCTGGCGTTAATAGGCTCGGGCTCCCTTCTCGCGGCTGTTCCGAGGGATCACGCCAGGTTCGTGGTTGAAAGGCTCTTAGCTAAGGGAATAAATGCAGCGGTGATAGGCGAGTTTTTGGCGGAGAAGAAGAGAGTGGCAGTGGCAAACGGCGAAGAAAGGCCCTTCCCCAGGCCCTGCTCAGATGAGCTGTGGAAGGTGTTCAGGGAGTGACCTCAATCTTTACCTCTTCCAGCTTCTCTTCCTTCACAACCCAGGCCCGAAAATCCCCGGAGGGAGTAACTATGAGCCAGACGTTCCGCCACAGTTTCATCCCTCTCAAATCTTTTCCGGAAGGGACCGGTGGACAGCACAGGTGGGAGTGAAAAACCCCGACGATTTCAAGGCCCAGCTTTTCGGCCTCATCCAGAACCCCTGCGATTTCAAGGGGATCTATTTCAAACTCCACTGGGGAGTTAAGCCTGTTGGCAGTTTCACGGACGGTCTCAACATCTGCATCGTCGCTGTTTTTCCCCAGTAAAAAGCCGCAGACTTCGATGTCGCTGTCCTCCGCCAGTTTGAGGATCTTTTCGAGGTCTTTCCGCTTTATTATGAGCCTCATAGCTCCACCGAGATGTTGAGTTTTTTCTCCTCGTCAAGCCTGATAAGTATCTCGCGGGCCTTTCCCTGTTCCAGGGGTATCCTTTTTAGCTGCTCATAGGCGGTCATTATCTCCCTCTTCTCGTCACCAAAGGCCTTCTGTCCTATATAGAGCAAGACTGCCAGGAGGACGCCCTTCAGAGTTCTTTCTGGCAGGGGAAGCATTTTCCAGCCGTTGTCGTAGACGTAAGCCGCCTTCGGGTTTTCGTGGCCTTCTAAGAGATAAACCGGCACGATTTTCTTGCTCTTATCGACTTTGAGGTACTCAAAAAGGGCCTCCGGGGGGTAGCCTTCCTTGACAAGCCCCATAAAGCTGAGCTCCAGGACCTTCAGGAGGGAGGAAATCCTCTCTATTTCAGTTATCCTCTCCTTTTCCAGGAGGGATATCTTAAGGGCGGCCTTCATGGGCGGCTCGTTTAGGAAGTCTACCGAGACCAGTATTCTATCCCCCAAACTGGAACCAACTTCAAAGGCCTTAACGACTATCCAGGCGGCACCGTTGGTAAGTATTCCGTACCTCACACCAGTGGAAAAGCAGTACTTTGCCAGCTGTCTGAGGGGCTCTTCCCTCTTCAAGATGTCCACCCCGAGGTTCTTGGCCTCTAAATAAGCTATTGTCTCTCCACCCAGGATTATGGCGTAATCGGCCCTGCCCTCGTCGGTTCTCCACTCCGGCCTGACTTCCTCGGGGTTGTCCCATTCCCAGCCGAGGGAGCTCATTATCTCACCGATTAAGTGCTGCTTTACCGCCTCCTCGTTGCTTTCGTAGAGGCTCCTGTGGGCGTTTATCTTCTTGAGAACCCTCATTATGCTGGCCGCTATGCTGCTGAGGTTCTTAACCTCCGGCGGGATTGAAACACCGGTTTCCTTAGAAATGGGAGCCTTTACGTCCTCCATTGACTCACCTGCACTCATTCGTTGCAACTCCCTAAAAGGATTTTGGCAAAGGTTTTTGGCAGGCTTTTACTATTATCCCCGGTGAACACCATGTGCAGGGTTCTTTTTGGAGTCGGGGAAGGGGAGAGGATTCGGCCACTGCTGGAGGCATTCATCGACGCCTCGGAGAACGATCCATACAAAGAAGCCAGGGGAAAAGGCAGGGAGCACAGGGACGGCTGGGGCTACGTCCTCTTAGGGAAGGAGTCCCTAGACCATTACCGCTCCGGGAGGCCGGTTTTTGAAGACGAAGAAGGAGTTGAAAAGCTTGAGACTTCACTCGAGGGCTTCGTAGTTCTTCTTGCTCACTCAAGGGCGGCCAGTCAGGGGACTAAAGGGCTTTTCAACGTTCAGCCCTTCGCGTTTTCCACTGGAAGGGGCTTTTCCTTCTGGCTCTACCACAACGGAGACTTAGACAAGGACGAAATAATTAGACTGGCGGAACTCAGCGGGAAAGATCTCAAACACGCCTCTGACAGCTACGTTTTCGGTGCCTACCTTTCAAGAAAGCTGGAGTCCCTATCAAAAGAAGACCTCCTGAAGCGTTATTCGGAGATCAAGGGAGCTACAAAAACCAGCTTCAACACGGGGGCGCTGTTCCTAACTCCTGACTCAGTAAAAGGATTCGTCACGGCCTACTCAGAGCCAGGATACATTCTCAGGAGGGAGAACTGGGACTACGCAAGGCAGATCGTTTTAAGCGAGAAGAACCTCTTTGCCGTTGCATCCTCAACGCTTGAGCTTTACCACCGGGCCAGCTGGAGAAACGCCGTCAACGGCACTGCCTTTTACGTTGAGTTAAACCTCGAAGGGGAAAAGTTCAGCGTCCAGGAGCTGGTTTTAGGGTAGGTTTTATACTTTCGGAGCATACGCTTAGGTGGTGATTCCATGGAGCTGAAGGCCCCCGTTAAGGTCTACATGAAGAGAAAGCTGATAGGGGTTAAGCCTGACGACACCGTGAAGAGGGCCAGCGAGGTAATGGCAGAGTTCGATATAGGCTCCCTGGTCGTTGTTGATGACAGTGGAAACGTCGTTGGCTTCCTCACCAAGGGGGACATAATAAAGAGGCTCGTCATTCCAGGCCTGCCCAACACGACACCGGTAAAGGAGGTAATGACCAAAGACCTCGTCACGGTTCCTTCAACGGCCACTCTGAGGGAGGTTCTGGACGTTCTTTCAAAGAAGGGCATCAAGCACGTTCTCATAGAAGAGGGTGGAAAGATAGTCGGAATCTTCTCCATAAGCGACCTCCTTGAGGCCAGCAGGAGGAAGCTCGAAACGGCCATAGCGACGGAGTGATGGGCATGATAAGGATAGCCCACATAAGCGACACCCACATAACCGGTGAGGGGGCCTTTAAGAGCTATGCCTTCGACCTCATAGTGGAGGAGATCAACAGGGGCAACTTCGATTTCGTCATCCATACTGGAGACATAACCGACCAGGGCCTCCGAGAAGAGTACGAGCAGGCGGCTTACCAGCTCAAGAAAATAAAAAAGCCCCTTGTCGTTCTTCCCGGAAACCACGACGTCAGGAACGTCGGCTACAAGCTCTTTGAGGACTTCATTGGCCCGCTGAACGGTGTCTACGAGTTCAAGGACGGGGTAGTTATCTGGGTGGATTCAACGATTCCTGATTTAAGCGACGGCAGGATAGGCGGCCAAAAGTTCCGCTGGCTCAAGGAAAAGCTCGAGGAGTACTCTGACAGAAAGTTCAAGATGGTTGCTGCTCACCACCACCTCGTTCCCCTTCCCGACACCGGGAGGGAGCGGAACGTCCTCTTCAACGCAGGCGACGTTCTCGACCTTCTTTTGAGGAACGAGGTCACCTTATACACCTGCGGCCACAAGCATGTCCCTAACGTCTACCGCGTTGAGGATCTCGTTATAGACAACGCGGGCTGCACCTCCTGCAAAAAGACCCGGAGGGGAGACGTCAACAGCTACAGCATAATAGAGCTCCACGACGAAGGCGAGGTAAAAGTAACGATAAGGCGCGTAATCGGGGATGAGGTCAGCAAGGAGCACAAACCCGTGAGGCCGAAGATATTCATTCCCGGCGGAAAAAGAATCCTCCGGATAGCGCAGGTAAGCGAAAGCAACGTTTCTGACAGGGTCTACTTCAGAAAAAAGACGCTGGAGAACGCCATCAGGATGATAAACGAGAGACTAAAGCCCGACCTGGTTATCCACAACGGGGACATCGTCGATGCAGGAATAGAGCGCTACTACGAGATGGCCTACGAATACTACAAGGGGATCATGGCTCCCAAGGTGGTGATCCCGGGCCACAACGACATAACTTACCTTGGCTACGAGCTGTTCCAGGAGTACTTTGGGGAGCCGGAGATAATGGAGCTCAACGACGTCGTCGTAATCCCCCTCCTGACAGCCCAGTACGAGACGCCGATAGGTGTTGTCGGCTGGATGGGACAGAAAAAGCTCAGAGGGCTTCTGCAGGAGTATGAGGGGAAGTTCAGGATAGTGGCACTGCACCACAACGTCATACCTATACCCAGGAGCAGGGAAGTGGGCTTCCTTGAAGATGCCGGCGATGTGCTGAAAGTACTAACCGACGAGGGGACAGAGCTGGTCCTTACCGGCCACGGCGGCAACGCCTACGGGGTCAAGATAGAGAATACGCCGATAGTAAACTCCGGTTCCATCAGCTGGGAGCTCCACAGAAACCCCTTCGGAAACAGCTTTAACTTAATAGACATCTACACCGACATGGTCGTGGTCTGGGAAGTCCAGTCAACCTGGGGGAGCACGAAGCTCCTCGGGATATGGAAGAGAAAGGCTTAGCCCCCATCTTTACCCTTGAGCTTGTTCATCATGTCCTCCATTATCGCCGAGACCGTGCTTTCAAGCTCAACGTTCTCTATCACGGGGACACCGAACTCTCTGGCCCTCCCAACCAGGTAATCCTGGATGGCCATTATCCTGTCGACGTTCTCAATGTATCTCTCCGCGCCCCTCGCCGAATATTGTGCCCTCTCGTAGAAATGGGAGACTAGATACTCCTCGCTCGGGACGGTTATCACGTACATGAACTCGTTTCCGCTGGTCTCTATGAAACCGGGAACGACGTGGATCCCCTCGATGAGCGCGTTAAGCCCTTCCCTGCGCGACCTTTCCAGGACGGCCCTTATCCCGACTGAGACGTGCTTGACCTGGGTTTCGAAGCCGTATACGAGCGGGTCCATTCCCCGGGGCACGTTCACGACCTCCGAGGCGAGGAAGGACGAGACGTGGATGTCCGGGAGGAGTTCCCTGGCTATGACCTTTCTGAGGACCTCCCTTATGGTGTCGGTTCCTATGATGCTCCTTATTCCAAGCCTGAACGCCAGCTCAGTGGCTATCGTTGACTTCCCGACGCCCGTGGTGCCCCCCAGGAGGACGGCCAATCTCACGCGCTTCCGCCCCAGGGTTCTCCAGAACAGGTACCTCTCGGCCGCGTCCGTGAGGCCCCTCTCCAGGAGCTTCGAGTAAGTGAGCTCCCTTATCTCATCGGTTGTGACGACGTGCTTCTTCCCCCTTTCAAGCTCCTTCTGAACCTCGGTGGCTATAACGTAGGCAACGCCAACGTCGACACCGGCCAGGGTTATCGACCTGGTGAGTATGCCCCTTGAGAAGGGGAGCCTGATCTTCCTTTCGGCGTCTGTAACTATAATCACCCCGCAGACCTCCTTGAGAGAACCTTCCTCCCGAGTTTCAGCACAGACTCCCTTAGATCCTTCCCGTCCAGGTTCACCGGCTCGTTGTCGAGGTAGATGACCTCGATTCCCCTCTCAAGCGCCCATCTCGTGACAACGTCCACTGCCGCCGCCTTGAGCTCCACCACCACCGCATCTATACCTTTGAACTTCTCCAGGTCTTCCATCAGGGCGGGTCTACGTGAGAGGTTGCCCGACATCGCCATAACCTCCGCGCCGAGGTTTTCGAGGTGCCTTCTCGTGGTTTCGAGGGCGGACTCTGACGTCATGACCAGGCCAACCCTCTTTCCCTCCACTGGCCCAAGGGGTCTCGCCCTGAAGGTCGTGATGTGAAGCTCAGTGGAGGGGTTTATATCCAGGATGGCCCCTTCGAGGGCTTCCAGCTGTTCCTCATCAGCGAGGTCTCCCATGGTGACCACCACGATGTCAGCGAGGGAAAGCCTGAAGGGGCCAAAGTAGTTCCTTATGAAGTCCAGCTTTTGCAGGGCGCTGACAACGGTTATGCAGGCGTCAGCCCTGTAAGCCGGGAAAGTTGCACCGCTTCCCTCTAAGATTATCAGGTCATTCGGTAACTTCTCAGCCAGCTCGACACCTTTGTCAACGACATCAAACAGTGGAAAGCCCGCCATACCGCCCCCGCAACGGCGGCAACCTATAGTTGTTACGCGAGAGGTCAGGGCATCCTCAAAGTGGTCCGAAGCGGCGTGCCTGCCACTTTCGGAAAGCCTGAGGAGGAACTCCGGGGTCAACTCAAACTCCTCTCCTCTTATCAGCTCGGGCTCCTCCGGCCCGCCGCGCCCCATCGTTACAACCACGGGGTTTGAGATCTCCTTCAGGGTTCTTGCCACGAAACCACTCACGGCCGTCTTTCCAACGCGCTTTCCGGTCCCAATTACGGCTATACTTGGCTTTCCCGTTTTTTTCATGGGCTTAGGCCTGAACTCGAAGTCGGCACCCCTGTAGGCAACGCCGTGAAGCATGCAGAGGGAGGCGATTCTAAACCTATCTTCGTAATTGAGAACCGGTTCGTCGCTCAGGTCGACCACCTCTTCTACCCCCGGGTTCTCCCGCAGGGCCCTGGAGAGTGCGGAGAGGTAATCGGAGGGGTCGTGATAGACTTTAATCCCCAATTTCTTCTTTAACTGCTCCAGACCCCCGATCTTCTCACTTCCACCGAGGAAGACGGCGCAACAAACGTTCCCGAGCATTTCAACGGCCCATTTCACCACGTCGGGATAGTGTTCGCCGTCCACGAGGGCTATCCTCATTCCATCACCTTATCGTAGTAGGGTTTCAGGGATTTAACCTTTTGCTCTGCAGGCCGGCAGAGGAAGAATTATAAACTCTGCCTCCCAGATAAGGGCGGAGCTGTCCCTGGGACAGCTCACGAAGGAGGTGTTAGAAAATGGCCGAGATGATAGTTAAGTCAAAGGTTAAGGAGGCCGTTAAGGCCATCGACGCCGAGATGAGGATCAGCCCGGAGTTCTACGACGCCCTCGAGGCCGAGCTCAAGGCCCTCCTCGAGAAGGCCGTCAAGAGGGCGCAGGCTGAAGGCAAGAAGACCCTCTACGCCAGACACCTTTGACTTTCACGCCCCTGTCACCTGTTTTCTTTTTCATTTCGTTAAGAGCCATTACGCGTTGTTTTCCCCTGGCTGCTCCTCTATCCTGTCCCTGTCCTCCGCCCAGAACCTCCTCGTCCGTATGAACTCTCTCTCGCGCTCCATTAGAGCCACCAGAAGGGCATCCCCCTTATACTGGCCCAGAAGCCTCGCCGCGGTGTCCGGCCCCGTTCCATAGCTGGCCAAAGCCAGAACCGCCTCGAAACCGTAGGAATCAACCAAGTCAGCAGCCTTCAGCAGTTTTCTGTAGACCCTCTCTTCGTCCCCCTGGAGCGGTTCTCCATGCCGGACTTTGTCGAGAACGGGGAGGAATTCCTCAACATCGATCGGGTGGGCAACGGCCAGCATCCTTGAGCCACAGCGCGGGCACTCCCTGTCCTTTATGCTCTTCAGCCTCGAAACCTTTGTCTTCGAGTGCCAGCCGCAGTTGGTGCAGACCAAGACCACCTCGTGGTCAAGCAGCCTGTTCCTGAACAGTTCAAGGATTTCGTCCCTCTCCAGGACTCCTCCGAGCAGAAACTCCCCTCCGACTGTCATGTTGAGCCTCGCCAGCGTTGATGGCTCCCTCCTTAAGGCAGTTTTCACGCGGAGCAGGCCGGCCTTCAGCATCTCGAGGACCAGCTTTCCTTTGCTCACGTCCACCTTATCATGGTAGAGCTCGTTCAGGGTCTCCCTCTCGATAACAGTCCCCTCGAAGAGCCTCTCAACGCGCCTTATCTTGGCATCTCTCCTCACTGCTCCGAAGCGCTTCGCCACGTTCAGCATTCTCCATCTGTAGGCGTGAGAATCCCTCAGCGCCCTTGCCACTATAGATTCCAGGCTCTCCGGCTCCCCGTAAAGGTAGCGCTTCACCTCCTCGGGGTTCAGCTGGAATGGTGTTTTGAACACCACCGCGTGGGCCTGTGCGCGAACCGAGAAGACCCTCCCGTAGCGCAGGATTAAAAAAGAATGCACGAACCTCCCCAGGGCCTCGTTGGTTCTGTTGCCGAAGTCCGCGTGGATTACCAGCGCTTCTGGCGTGCTCTCAACCACGATGTCCCTGTCTGTTGAGAAGGGCCCTTCCCTTATCTCCTCAACCGCTCTCTTCAGTTCTTCCTCCCTGAAATCAACACCCTCCAAAAGGCCCTTTGCCTTCTCAAAGTCAAAAGCTAACTCCCTCTTCAGCCTGCCCACTGCTAAGGCAACTTCAAAGGGGACGGGAATCAACTCACCTTCCCAGCTCGGTATCGCGCTCTCCAGGCTTTTGCTCTCGCGGACCTTGATTAAGCGGCTCTCGTCGTCTATCCCGAGCACTATCCAGCTCCGCCCGTTCATCACGAAGTCCAGGCCCTCCTCAAGGTCCATCACGAAGCTCTCGTCGAGCCTTCCTATGATGTGCCCGCTCCCCACTTCAAAGACCCTCCAGGAGACCTCGTCCGGTATCGTTGAGAGGTTCTCGTAGTAGTACTGGAACGCTCCCCTGCGGAGGTAGAGCAGTCCAGTCTCTTCATCGTGGCCCAAAAGCTTGGAATCTTCCAGAACCTTCAGGACATCGAGGTAGTCCTCCCAGCCCAGCTCCCTGTAAACGTAGGCCCTCCTCGCTATCTCGTAGGGCCTCTCGCGGGGAAGTCGCTTATGCTCGGTGAGCAGGCCGACGATGAAATGGGCGAGAACGTCAAGGCCTCCAATGGGCTCAACGGCCTCAAAACGGCCTTCAAGGGCGTGCTTTGCTATCACTAAACTCTGAAGGTAGTCCTCGACGTTGGAGGTTATCACGTAGGCCTCGCTTACCTCTCCTATCCTGTGTTTGGCCCTGCCGGCGCGCTGGACGAGCCTGTTGACCTGGCGCGGGCTCATGTACTGAATCACGACGTCGACGTCACCTATGTCTATGCCGAGCTCCATTGAGGAAGTGCATATCAGCGCTTTGATTTTCCCCTCCTTCAGGGCCCTCTCGGCCGCTATTCTCGCCTCCTTGGAAAGGGAGCCGTGGTGAACCTCCACCGGCTTCCCCCAGGTCTTCAGGCGGTGGGCTAAAATCTCGGCGAACTGGCGGGTGTTCGTGAAAACCAGGGCCTTCCCATGCTTTTCCACGATCTCCCAGAGGAGCCTTAAACGGGCCGCTATCTCAGGCGAGAGGTTCAGCTTTCTCGCAAGCTCCTCATCCCCTTTGTCCGGCGTTGGGTAGAGGACGTGGAAGCGGTAGCCCTTCTTCCAGGGCGGCTTCACTATGACATCAGCCTTCAGCCACTCCTTGACTTCCTCCTCGTTGCCGACCGTTGCCGTCATTCCGATCCTCTTGAACTCAGCTATCTCAGCCAAACGCTCGAGGTTTAGAAGGAGCTGGGCACCGCGCTTGTTGTCCACCAGCTCGGATATCTCGTCAACTATAACGAACTTAACATTAGACAGGTACTTCCGCAGGGGTTTGACCGTCAGGATAACGCCGAGGGTTTCGGGGGTTATGATGAGCATCTGAGGAGGTTTTTTGGTCTGTTTTGCCTTCCTGTGGGCTGAGGTGTCGCCGTGCCTCACTTCAACGCTTATTCCGAGCTTTCTCCCCCACCACTCGAGCCTGTCGAGCAGGTCCCTGTTCAAAGCCTTGAGCGGGGCAATGTAGAGGGCGGAAATCGGCCTAAGGCCGTTCTTAAGGATTTCGTTGAACACGGGAAGGACAGCGGCCTCCGTTTTGCCGGAGCCGGTGGGGGCTATTATCAGGACGCTCTTTCCCGAGCTAATCTCCTTAAAGGCATCCTGCTGGAGCCTGTTGAGCCTTCCGAAGCGCTCTTCAATGGCCTTTCTTAGGAGGGGGTGCATGGTTGGAACTCTCCGGGTTCTCTTATAACATTAACCGCTAAGCTTATAAACCAACCTATCGCCCGATATGTCGGTGATAAAGATGGAAGCCACGAAGAACATGGAGTACGACCTGGCCTACGCAAAAAGGGCCATGCTCGTTGTGGTCCTCCTCCCGCTCCTGGTCATGTACACTGAAGCAATGCTCACGCCGGCACTGCCAACGATCCAGGAGGAGTTCGCCGTAAACCCCAACGACGTGAGCTGGGTTCTCACCATCTACCTCCTCGTCGGAACCGTCAGCGTCGCCCTCTTCGGAAAGCTCGGCGACATGTACGGCAAGAAGAAGATGTTTTTAATAGCCCTGGGCTTCTACACGACAGGAGTCATCCTCAACGGCTTCGCACCGAGCTTCCAGTGGCTCCTCGTGACGAGGGCAGTTCAGGGATTTGGCATGGCCATCTTCCCGCTGGCCTTCTCTTTGGTCAGGGAAGAGTTCCCCCCGAAGATGGTCCCGCAGGTTCAGGGAATGATAAGCGCGATGTTCGGCGTTGGTATGGTAATAGCTCTACCACTTGGCGCGTGGGTAACCCAGAACTGGGGCTGGCGCTGGACTTACCACTCGGCGGCGCCCTTCGCAGTGCTCATGTTCTTTCTCGCCTGGAGAGTGCTCAGGGAAAGCCGCTATATCAACCCTGGAAAAGTTGACTGGATCGGGACAGTTCTGCTGGCCTTTGCCGTCGTCCCCATGCTCGTCGGAGTCACGAGGGCACCTGAAGTGGGGTGGACGGCCAGGGAAACGCTCGTCCTCTTCAGTGTAGCTGTGGTCAGCGCCCTCCTCTTCGTCCTCTGGGAGAAGGGGGCAGAGAACCCGCTGATACCAATTGGGATAATCTCCACAAGGAATCCGGCTATAGTCAACGTTGGGATAATGTTTGCCGCCTTCGGCATCTCCATGATGAATCAGGCGAACACCTACATCTTCCAGATGATGCCACCCTACGGTTTCGGGAAGACCATACTCCAGAGCGGTCTCCTGATGACCCCAATGGCCCTTGTCATGCTCATCGTTGCCCCAATAGCCGGAAAGCTCCTGCCGAAGGTTGGTGCTAAGCCAATCGCCCTGACAGGGGCCCTCACGGCGAGCATTGGCCTGGGAATCCTGGCCAAATACGCTCCACAGCTTCCGCCCGATCACCTCTGGGCGTTCGTTGGACTCATAACGCTCGTTGGAACGGGGATAAACCTCATGAACATCTCCCTCATCAACGTGCTTGTCTTCAGCGTCCCGCCGAGGGCCATGGGAGTAGCAACCGGGGCGAACAGCCTCTTCAGAAACTTCGGTTCAACGTGGGGACCGGCCATCGCCGGCACAATCATGAGCACATACTACATCCTCTTCCACCCGCCGGGGGCTCCGCCAGATGTTCAGATCAAGATCCCTACCACAAGGGCTTACGAGGTGCTCTTCGGAACCTCGGCGGTGATCTTCCTGCTCCTGGCCCTGCTGATCCTGGCCATCAGGGAGGTCATGAAGGGCGGAAGGATCCACGATGTGGAGAATGAGGGGGAGAAAGATGTGTTGGCTTGAAGTCTTTCTTTTTTAACATCCATCAACCTACCGAATCCTTTTTAACCTGCCAGTGAAGTACACCGGGCTGAAATGAAGCTGGGCGATCTCATAAATGTAAAGTCCGGCAGAATTTTAATGAGCGGCGGGCCGAAGAGGATAGCCGGGATATTCATCAACGAATGGACAAGGAGGGGCCTTAAGGTTCTGGCGGAGGGACTTCCCTTCGTGGTGGAGGGTGAGGTTTTCATCGGAAACCCCCTGGAAAACCCCGGGTTCGATGCATACCTCGTGCTCAACCCCCTCTCAAAATCCAAGTCCGAGCGGGAAGTCCTTTACGGATGGCTTACCGAGAACAGGAACAGGCTGGTTCTTCTGTACGAAACCAGGTACGTCGGGGACTCAATAGTCCGGTATGGGATACGGAACTTCATAGACTACCTCCTCGCCTACCGGAGAGAAACGGTCGATACCGAAGTGATAAAGCTCTACTGCCTTAAAAATGGCAGGATAGTTGAATCGAAGGAGTTCATACGTCGTGGAAGCCGATGATGAGTGGCTTCGGGTCCGAGGGGTGAGGACACCAGCTATCGCTGAGGCCGATAACGATATATAGCCGGCGAGGTTTGCTCTGGTGGTGGTGGGCATGTTAGGAAAGCTCAGGGAGAAGCTCAAGAGGTTCACAAAACAGGTGGAGGAGAAAGTCGAGGAAGAGGAGAAGACCGTTATCTCCGGGGAGGAGAAGAAAGAAGAAAAGGCCGGCCTTTTGGACAGGCTCCTTCAGGTGGAGATAAAGGAAAAAGACGTGGATGAGGCAATAGGTGAGCTGGAGCTCGAGCTCCTTGAAGCGGACGTTGCCCTCGAGGTTGTTGATGAGCTCAGAGAAAAGATAAAGGGGAAGCTCGTTGGCAAAAAGGTCAGAATCGGATCAGACAAAGGGAAAATCATTGAAGAGGCCGTGAAAGAGGCTGTTCTTGAAGTCCTCACGCCCCCGAGGAAGATCGACCTCCCTGAAATGATCCGATCAAAGGAGGAGAAGCCCTTCGTGATAGCCTTCGTGGGCTTCAACGGGGGTGGAAAGACCACCACCATAGCGAAGCTCGCCCACTGGCTTAAAAAGCAGGGTTTCAGCGTCGTTGTAGCGGCCAGCGACACGTTCAGAGCGGGGGCTATAGAGCAACTCGAGGAACACGCTAAGAGAGTTGGTGTCAAGGTGATAAAGCACTCCTACGGGGCTGATCCGGCCGCTGTAGCCTACGATGCTATCCAGCACGCGAAGGCCAGGGGGATAGATGTGGTTCTCATCGACACGGCTGGAAGGAACGAGCTCAACAGGAACCTCATGGACGAGATGAAGAAGATAGTGCGCGTCACAAAGCCCGACCTCGTGATCTTCGTCGGCGATTCTCTGGCAGGAAACTCGATAATAGAGCAGGCGAGGCAGTTCAACGAGGCCGTTAGAATAGACGGGGTTATCCTCACAAAGCTCGACGCTGACGCGAGAGGAGGCGCGGCGTTGAGCATAAGCCACGCAATTGGGGCCCCGATACTCTTCGTTGGCGTCGGTCAGGGCTACGATGACCTGAAACCCTTCGACGAAAGGTGGTTCGTGGACCTTATCTTCGGCGAGGAATGACCCTTTCCATTTTATAAAAGAGGAGAAAAGGCTCAAATGTGCGTGAGAGTCTCGATGAGGCTCTTCTTTGTTGGCACCCTGGCAAACTTCTCAGGATCCTTCACTTTGAGCAGGATTGGGACATCCCCGAAGAGCCCGAGCACCTTACCGAAGGGTATCTTGCCCTCCCCGGGCAGGAGGTGCAGGTCACCGACTCCATAAGCCAAAGCATCCTCAGGCTCAACCTGCGGGAAGAGCTTTCCGAAGTTGTCGTGGACCATCAGGATTATCGTCTTGTCTGTGCCGAGCTTTACATCCTCCAGAAGCTTGTTCTCGTCGCCCTGAGCGCTTAGGAAGGCGTGAGCAACGTCAAGGGCAAAGCCGACGTTGTCCCTGTTCACGTTGTCCACAACGTAGAGAGTGTCCTTGACGCTGTAGGTGTTCTCCAGGGCTATCTTTATGCCAAAGGGCTCCACCATATCGGCGAGCTGCTGGATGGCCTCTATCTCGAGATCGAGCCTTCCAGTTTTTCCGCTCTGCATGACTATTACCTTAGCCTCGAGCTTCATCGCCACATCTGCCAGTGCCTTGGCAACGCGGAAGTGCCTCGTGTGGTAGATGTGATCCCTGAGGTTCATGGAAGTGGGCATTCTAATTATGTAGTCTATGCCGACCCCCCGGAGGGTGTTCTCGACGTTCTGGAGCTTCTTCTCAACGACCTGCCCGTTGACTACGAGGCCGAGAGCATGGGGAAAGATTGACACGAAGTCGTAATCCTTTATCTTAACGTCTGCAAGGATAGAGGCCAGCGTTTTGTCCTTCGTGATGAAGTGCGGATAAATCGTTATCCCTATCTCCATGCCCTTCACCTTGATTAATGCACGCCAGAGAGTATAAAAACCTGGTGGAGGAAGCGTTTTAAGCCAACTTACCAAAGAGGGATGGGTGGTAAAATGAAAGTCCAAAGGGCTCTGCTGGCTCTTACGCTATCCCTGGCATTCCTTGCCCTACCTTTTGCATCGGCATCAAACTGGAAGTTCGACGATTCAAAGGTGCACTTCTACATGTACGGCCTCTCAACCTGCCCGCACTGCAGGAACATGAAGCAGCTGATCCCGGAAGTTTATGGCTCAGACAAGCTCACCTACTACGAGCTCAATGGAAACCAATACAACATTGAGGCTTTCAGCAACATCTCCCGCCTAACGGGCATAACCGGTGTCCCTGCAATAGGGATAGTCTACGATGGCCAGCTCGTGGCCGTTATTGAGGGAGAATTCAACATTTCAGCGACACCTGAGATTGTTAAGGAAGCCATTGACCGCAACGGCACAATACTCATCGTCGGGGGGGTAACCTACTTAATCCCCCACAACACCACAGGGGGTATGAACCTGACAAACGCGCTGTACGAGCTGTTTGTCAGGCCCACGGCCACTACAACCACTACTCCTGCTGCAAACACTACAACCACTACCACAACGACAACTACCAGCGAGGGCGGCGGAGAAATCTGCGGGCCAGCGACAGTAATAGCCCTTTCGGCGATTCCCATCCTCTTGAGGCGGAGAAGGTAAAACCTTTTCATTTTCCCTCTACTCCAGCAAACTTTATTTGCTGGGCCTCCCATTTTTTCAGGGTGAAAATCATGGGACTGCTCGAAGACAAGGCCCTGGTTGAGGCGGCCCTCTTCGTTTCTGGAAGGCCCCTGAGTTTGAATGAGCTCTCGAAGGCCCTTGGAATAAAATCCCTTGATTACCTTGAAAAGCTAATCGAGCTGATAGCGGCTGAATACGCGGAGAGGAAGAGCGCCATAGAAGTTGTCAAAGTTTTAGGGGACAAGTTCGTCATGCAGGTCAAGCAGGAGTACAGCCAGAAGGTCATCCACCTCATGCCAAAGCCAGACCTGAGGACGGGCGAGCTGAAGACCCTTGCCCTAATAGCCTACCTCCAGCCCATAGAGCAGAGCAAGATCATAAAGCTCCGCGGGAGCCAGGCCTACGAGCACATCAAAAAGCTCATGGAGATGGGGCTTATATACGCTGAACCCCACGAGAAAACCAAACTGCTCGGCACGACCCAGAAGTTCGCCGAACTGTACGGCTTCCCGGAGAACGACCCGATGGTAATCAAGGAGGCCTTCAGGAAGGTGGTTCACGCCGAGTACACGGACATCATTGAGAAGCTCGAGAGCGAGGGTTCTGACGGGACTGAAGCAGGGGCCGAAGCTGACAAAAATGACGAGGTTGAAGAGTCCTCTTGAAGTTTTTTGGAGGCATTAGTTATCCATTTTCCGCGAAAGTGAGAAGTCTAATACCTTGAAGGGCCGACAAAGGCTTAGAAAAGCTTAAATACCCTGGGCAATAATTACCATTTAGGTGAGTTCTATGGTGGTGCTTACGAAGGACGACATAGTGAACCTCATCCGGTCTAGGACTGGGATGGGCCACGACGAGATTGAGGAGAGGATCAGGGAAATAATGAGAAGGGAGAGCATAGGTGAACACGCCGCCGCTTTACTTCTGGCAGAAGAACTGGGTGTAAGCATAGAAGGTGAGGAAGAGCCCCTCCGCATAGCCGATCTTGTTCCAGGAATGGAGAGGGTGAACATCGTTGCGAGGGTTCTCAGGAAGTATCCCGCGAGAGAGTACGTGAAGAAAGAGGGGAGCAAGGGTATCGTGGCAAGCGTGGTCATCTATGACTCAACGGGTAAAGCCAGGCTCGTTCTCTGGGATTCCCAGGTTTCGAAGTACTACAACGAGATAAACCCCGGCGACGTTATCAAGGTCATCGACCCCTCGGTCAGGGAAGGCAGAAACGGCGTTGAACTGCACGTCAACTTCAGGAGCAGGATAATCGTAAACCCCACGGATGATCCGCGCGTTGAAGAGTTACCTCCACTCGAGGAAGTCCGGAGCTACAACTACAAACGCGTCAAGATAGCCGGCCTCATGGACGGTGAGAAGTTCGTTGAATTGAGGGGAACAATATCAAGGCTTTACCGCGTTGCCGTGTACAACGCCTGCCCGCAGTGCAGGAGAAAAGTTGACCACGACCCGGCAACGGGGAAGTGGATCTGCATTGAGCACGGCGAAGTCGAGCCCGTGAAGATAACCGTTGTGGACTTCGGCCTGGACGACGGCTCCGGCTACATCAGAGTCACCCTCTTCGGGGAAGACGCCGCCGACCTCCTGGGTGTTGATCCGGAGGAGATATACCGGAAGCAGAATGAACTTATTGAGGCGGGGGCAACTCTCAAGGAAGCCGCCAGAAAGCTCGCTGAGGAAGAGTTTTACACAGTTCTCGGACAGGAAATCGTCGTTAGGGGTAACGTGGTCGAGGACAAGTTCTTCGGCCTGATACTGAAGGCCTTTGGCTGGGATCCGGTGGACTACAGGAGAGAACTTGGCCTCGTTAAAGGTGAGCTTAAGGAGGCCCTCAAAAAGATAGATTCCGGGCTTCAGGGGTGATGTAGATGGAAGAACAAACCCTTAAAAGGAGAAAACCGGCCGTTGAGAGAAAGATAGCGGAGATAGGTGAAGAAGACACCCGTGTCGCCCTCATAGGAAAGGCTTTCAAGATTGACAAGATGGACTACACCTTCTGGATCGACGACGGTACGGGGGTTATCCTCGTCGAGAGCGAGGACAACGTTCTTCCAGAGCCGGGACAGCTCGTCAGGGTTATCGGAAGGGTGATAAGGGAGGAAAATGGAATCCACATCTACGGTGAAGTCATTCAGGACTTCAGCGGTGCCGATCTGGATGCGCTTGAGGAGATAAGGGGGCTCGAAAGAGAGTACCTCCCGAAGATTGAAAGGATGACGGCTTTCTGGGAGGGGGGTGAGGAGCTATGAAAAAGCGCCTCCCTGCGAACAGGCTCTACATCAGCGATATTCTCGATGGCTACTACATCAAAAGCGACGGGGACCTTGAACCCAACTACCTGATAACAAAGGATGCAAGGAAGGTTTACCGCGTAAAGATCGTTGCCACAGTCGTCAGGGAACCTTTCATCAGCGAGGACGAGACCTATGGAAAGTTCCAGCTCGACGATGGAACTGGTACAATATGGGCCCTTGCCTTCCGGGACGATACCCGCTTCGTCAAGCTCGTCAAGAAAGGTGACCTCGTTCAGGTCATAGGAAAAGTAGCGGAGTGGCGCGACGACAAGCAGATACTTGTGGAGGGTGTTGCTAAGGTGGATCCCAACATGATGATCCTCCACCGCTTTGAGACGCTGAAGGAAAAGGCAGAGCACGCAGCAAAGGCCAGGGCAGCCTTTGAGATATACAACCTCTACGGAATAACGGCGAAGGCCAAGGTTATAGCCAAGAACAAAGGGGTCAGCGAAGACCTTCTCCTCACCATAGACGAGCTCTACACCCTGATGCTCGAGCATAGGAATGCCGAGGTTGAGGAGGAGCTCTTCGAGGAGGAGATTGAAGAGGAGAAACCAGAAGAAAACCCGGAACTTGAAAAAGCCAAAAAGGCGGTCATGGATCTGCTGAAGGAAAAGGCCAAGCCTCTGTCCCACAGGTTCATCGTTAAGAAGCTCTCCCAGGAGTTCAGTGAAGAGCTAATAGAAGAGGCCATAACACGCCTTCTTGCCGAGGGAGAAATCTACGAGCCCGAGACGGGCTACTACGAGCCCCTGTGAACTTTTTCCTTTTGAAAGATAAAAGGAGAAGAATCAGTACTGCTCCCTCATGGTTCTTATAACCGGGTCGTGGATCAGCGTCGAGGCTATGCTGTCCACCATCCTGAAGAACTCCTCGCGCCCCTGTTCTAAAGACAGGTTTTCAAGCTTTATCAGGAGGAATTTATCCCCGAGTATCCACTTCCCGAGGAGTATCTTCTCCTTCTCTCCTTTTTTGAGGTCGAGTCTGGCGAGGCCGTAGGGTATGTCCGCGGTCCACCAGTTGGCCTTAAAGAGGACTTTCCAGCCGGCCTCCTCAACGATGTCCGCAAGCTTCTGAAGGGTCACCCCCGGTCCGTGGGGGGTTTTAAAAGTGAGGACAGTCCAGAGTTCGTCCCCTTCGAGGGCCCTCAGGATTTCCTCCTTAAACTCCATACCTCTCACCTCACACAACTGCTGCCATGAGAAAGGCCGCAACGGCCAGGAATATGCTCACTTTGAGCAGTAACTGGGACCTGTGAGCGGTTTCTTTGCTCTGATCCCTCAGGATTATGTAGCTGGCATAGAGGATTATCGCATCCACGGGAAGCATGGCGTAGTATCCAACGCCAACACCCGCTTTAACGGGGAGAAAGGACGCAATAACTGTCAGGACTCCAAAGAAGGAAGCGAGGTAGGCCGCTTTTCTTTTTCCGATGAGTATCGGAAGGGTTCTGGCACCTTTTTCCAGGTCTCCCTCAACGTCTTCAATGTCCTTCACGATTTCCCTGGCCACGTTTACCAGAAAGGCACAGAGGGCAAGAGTCCCCGCGAGGCCAATTTTTCCAACACCCAATGCACCGTAGAGCGGGGTTGCACCCGTTAAGGCCGCAACGACAAGGTTGCCCATCAGCGGCGTGGGTTTGAGCTTCCAGGCGTAGATTACCATTGCGGCGTACGCCACCAGCGCAAACAGGAAAGCATAGAGGCTTATGAAAACCGAGAGAGCTAATCCGGCAGCGAATAGGAGGAACGAATACCGCAGAGCCGTTGATCTTTTCATTGCACCCCTGGGGAGCGGTCTATCGGGGCGGTTTATTTTGTCTATCTCGTAGTCGAAGTAGTCGTTTATTGTGTTTCCGCCGGCGCAGCCCAGAATGACAACAAGGAAGACCAGCGCTGTTTTACCGGCGCTCGGGAGGTGCCCTGCCGCTACTATTGAACCGAGAACGCCAACAAGACCGGCCAGTAGGCAGTTGTGCGGCCTCGTGATCTCGATGAAAGCCTTCAACTCCATTAGGGACACCTAATTGAGTTCATGAGAGGGGTTAAAAAGCTTTGCTAGAGCTCTTCCCTCCTGAGGAGTTCCAGCTCCTCCCCCTCTTCAGTTACCCTTATCCTTCCGAGCCGGATTTCACGTGCCCTTGCCAGTTCTTCCTCAGTCAGGGGGGTCAGGATCTCCAGTTTTCCGCTGCTGAGCTTCGGCCATTTGATGATCCCGAGGCCAAGGCAGAGGCCTTCCCCATCTATAAAGCCAACGAGTAAGTTGCTCAGCTTCTCGATGTCTATTGCTTTGATGACCGACCAGTTGTAGGACTTGGGTCTTCCTGACTCGGCCTTCACGACGACGTAGCCTTCCCTGTTCTTCCAGCCGTTGAAGACTATCCACTCATGGAGCTTTCCGATTAGCTCTATTTCCTCCTGAAGCAAGGGTCTGCCGGCGAACATGGCTGTCCCGGAAACGGGGAACTCGTTCAGGTCGACTTCCACCATTCTTGATCCCGAGAAGTATGCCCGCCACTTTGCGGCCCTTATTATCTTTCTCTCCTCATGGGGATAGGGCCTGACAAGCCTGCTTTTCTCAGCGTGAAAGACCCTGGCAAGAGAGCCAATCGAACTTTCGAGCCTGCGAAGATCTTCACCCTCCCCTATAAAAACTACTAACTCTGGCCTCAGGAGTTCAACTTTCATGCGCTTTAGCTCAAGTCCAGGCCCGCTAACGAACCCCGTTGTATCGATCAGAACGAAGTCCGCCATCTTTGAACCTATGTCAGCGAGCCTTTTAACCCCCACCACCGTCTCTCCGATGTACTGTGAAGGAGTTGTTGTCCCGATGAAGTAATGAGCTAAAGGAACCGCCTCGCCTATGTGGGCCACGGGCCCGTCAAGAATGCCGAGACTTACCGTAGCCGGAGGGAGTATGCTCTTCTGTCCAACGTCGCTGTCCACCACGGCCACTCTATAACCCATTGATAAAAGGGAATTTGCCACATAGAAAATGGTCGTGGTCTTTCCGCTGTCAACATCACCGATAAAAATTATCTTCCCAGAACCAATCTCGTCGAGAAGACCGACCAGGGAAAGTCTATCCTCTGGAACTTCCGTTGTGTAGCCCGCTTTGTTTATTTGCTCCATGTCACTCCCCTCGGTCAACTTTCGGGAAAGGTTTATAAAACTCTTCCCTGCAGTGCCCAAACGTAAAGTTTACAAATAAAAAATCGGGACTTTAACGCTGAAAAGTCGTGGTCGGAGGTGTTATCTGTGGAGAAAGGCTCCCTCACACCCAAACAGATGAAGCTCCTGAAGAAACTTTACGATGAAGGGAAACCGATTGAAGTTCACACCGTTGAAAAGACCCAGGATGACCTGGCTAAGGAGCTGGGGGTAACGAGGCAGGCCCTCAGCAATCACCTCAAGATCCTAAAGGAGCTTGGCTACATCAGAACTGGCAGGGGCTTCATAGACCTAACGGAGAAAGCCCTCGAACTCCTTGGGGAGAAAAGAGGTGGCGTCTTTATCTTCGTCAGAATAGAGCCGACGAAGAGGAAACAAGTTTACGCAGAAATCAAAAAGATGAACATAAAGAGGATCTACCGCGTCACCGGGGACATAGACATCATCATTGAGGCCGACAAGGGACATCTCGACAAGATACTTGAGGAGATAGCCTCCATTGAGGGGGTTAAAGAAACAGTGACTCACGTTGTTCTTGAGGTTCTCTGAGATCCTTCAACTCTTTTTATGATCTCCCTCTTGAGGAGGTCAACGTTCGTGCCGAATTTAGCCGATACCGGAATCATTACCTCTTCCCTCTCTTCCGGCCTAATACCCATCTTCTCGGCCAGGAATCCGAGCGTTTGCTCCAGATTTTTGATCCTGTCCACCTTGTTGACCGCCACTATCGTCGGAATTCCAAGTTCCCGAAGAAATGAATAAAACTCAACATCTATGGGTATCTCCCCCCTCTTCTCCCACCTCTCTATTATCTCGGGGGCGGATTTTCCGTCCACAACCAGAACGGCCAGTTCGATTTTCTCGGCGTTTTCCTCTATGAACCTGACGATCTCGTCCTTAACCCGCTCCTGAACCTCTTCTGGCAGGCCGCCCATGAACCCAAAGCCGGGCATGTCCACAACCTTTCTGCCCCCCCATTCCACTTCGACCGGCTTTCTCGTTACGCCAGGGCGTTTGCCCCTGCGAACCTTTTTTCCGGTTAATTGGTATATCAGCGTGCTCTTTCCCACGTTGGAGCGTCCCACAAATATTATCATCCCTCATCCCACCGCAGATCTGAGAGAAGGGGTTATAAGCTAAACGCCCGGAAAAGTTAAGTATTCCTCTGGAACAAAATAATGAGGGTGGGTTTATGGTTGCGAGTGAGAAGGCGAACCAGCTGATTAGCAAATTCGTTGTCTCCCTTACCACCGGAAAGATACTCGGTTATGTGACCGATATAAACGTAGAGGTCGAGGGGGACAGGTTCTTCTTCATACTGAAGATGAAGGTAGTGGAAAACCTGGGAAAGGGCCAGGGTATGCTTACCAGCGAGACTAAGCTTACGATAGAGCCAGGCGATATCGTCAACGTTGGCCCGGACGTTATAATAATAGGGGACGGGAAAGTTCCACCGCTGAGGGAGATAGAAAACCTTACCCAGCTCAGGGACAAGTACGAAGAAGTTCTGACCCAGCTGAGAGAAAAGGAAGCGGTGGTTAGCTCACTCAGGGAGGAAGTCACTTTACTCAGAAGACAGCTCGATGAGGCCCAGCGGGAGCTGAGGCGCTGTGAGGTTATGAAGGAGGACTTTGAGCACCTCAAGGAGCAGATTCTCAAACAGGAGGGTGAGCTCGAGATGGCCAGGGAGTACATAAGGGTTCTTGAGGGTATGAGAGAGGACATAGACGGCATCAGAAAACTGCTGGAGGGCCTGGTGGGTGAGACCTTAGAGGGCACCGTCAGGAGGATAATAGATGAGGAACTCAACGCGAGGGGACTCAAAAAGACGGGCTTTCTCTGAACCCAAAACTTTTTAACATCACCCTCATGAGTTAAACCGGCGCGGGGGTAGCCGAGCCTGGCCAAAGGCGCGGGATTTAGGGTCCCGTCCCGCAGGGGTTCCGGGGTTCAAATCCCCGCCCCCGCACCATCAGCTTTTACCCATTTCTGTGTATAACTGCTCGTTTTGGGAACGCTTTTAAAGGGGCCCCGGGATTTCTTTCCGGTGATGGCAAATGAACGTGTTCAAGGGCACCCTTGAGCTGTACGAGAAGTACAAGCCCACCCCCCTTGTGCGCCTTTCCTTTGAGCGGGGGGATGTCTTTTGCCAAGCTGGAGTTCTTTAACCCCTTCAACAGGAGCATAAAGGACAGAACTGTTTTCAACATGCTTCTGCGCGCGATGGAGCGCGGAGACATCAACGGAAGGGCCCTTTTTGAGGCAAGCTCCGGCAACACCAGCATCTCCCTCGCCGCTTTGAGCAATGTTTTTGGTATAAAGTTCCGCGCTTACCTTCCAAAGCCGACCCCAAAGGCCACGCAGGTTCTCCTGAGGGTTCTTGGGGCAGAGGTCGTTGTCACGGACTTCGAGACAATTGACACTGAGATGGTCGAGTTCGTTAAGGAAGAGGCGAGGAAGGCAGGAGCGGCCAACCTGAACCAGTTCGAGAACGACGACAACTTTGACGTCCACTACCGCGTTACCGCCAGGGAGATCGAGGAACAGCTGAGGAGCATCGGGAAGGAACCAGACGTGCTGATAGCGGGGATTGGAACTTCGGGCCACATAGCTGGCATAGCCAAGTACCTGAAGGAGCGCTACGATGTCCACGTCGTCGGCGTCGTGCCTGCTAAGGGGGAGAAAATCCCGGGGATAAAGCGCCTCGAAACCGGCCAGAAGTGGTATCCTCTGGTGAAGATAGACCGCGTCGTTGAAGTAACGCGGAGAGAGGCCATAGAGGGATCCATAGCCGTCGCCAGAAAGGACGGTCTACTGATAGGCCTTAGCTCAGGCGCCGTAGTGAAGGCCTACGAGAGGGTCTCGGAGGAGTTCGGCGGGGGCACCTACGTCCTAATCTTCCCCGATGACGGGTTTAAATACGTGGAGGTCTTTGAGGACTACCTGGGGATGACGTGAAAGACCGGACCCCTCCCTGACCTCTTTTAGTTGACGCTTATTGCTTTAAGAGCAGGTGGAGATAGCCATAAACGTGGAGCGTCAGGTAAAAGAGTGCCAGAAACCACAGGACGAATGGGAAGGCCAGAACTTCCACCGGGGATCCTCCCTCCACGGCCACAACGGCCGCCATGGTAAGGATCTCAAAGAGCAAGAAAACAGCAAGCAGTGCAAATTTTCCCGAGAAAATCGCCAATATTGGGAAGAGGACATCGAAGAGGGCAACGGCATCGCTTATGCCAAGGAACACCTTCTCCTTTAACGGGCCGCCGCCGAGCTTTGGGAGATCACCGAGGAACCACCTCTTCCTCTGTCTCCAGAGCTTTACCAGTGTAGTTGGCATTCTGACCCAGCACCTGGCTTTGGGCGAGTAGACGACTTTTCCAAGACCCTTTAGGGCTATCGTCGTTGCGTAATCCTCAACCGGGTCATTCACGAAGCCACCGATGGCCTCAAGGGCCCTTCTCCTGAAGGCCGCTATCGGTCCGGGTGCCACGCTGAGGTTTTCGAGCTCGTGGGCCCTTCTGAACATGGCTATTCTAAGGTGTTCTATGTCCTGGATAACCTCAAGGAAGCTCCCACACACAACCCGAACCTGGCCGCCAACCCCCACCACATCGTCCGCATAAAAACGCCCGACAAGACATTTCAGGGCTTTCTCCTCCAGCATGCCGTCCGCGTCCGTGGTCACTATTATCTCGCCGGAGGAAAGCTTAAGACCCTCGTTCAGGGCCCTAGCCTTTCCCGAGTGGGGTATCCTCACGACCTTCAGGCGGGGGTCCTTGAAAGTTAATGCCACCTCGTAGGTTCTATCCCGAGAACCGTCGTCGATTACGATAACCTCGAAATCGGGATAATCGAGGTTTAAAGCCGCCCTTATGGCTTCTCCTATGTTTTTTTCCTCGTTGTGTGCTGGCATGAGCAGGCTCACCTTTGGCAGTAAGGCCGATGTTTTTGAGACCTTTGTGAGACTCACCAGGTACTTCAGAAAAAATAGCCGTCCCATGCCAGTATCATGAGCAGGAGGAACTCAATCACCATCGCGGTCTCCTTGGCCTGAACCCTTTAAAAATCCTGGCCTCTGCCACGTCGATTTCAGTGTTCGGGGAAAGGGGGCGCTATCCCCTGTGCTCTCCTGCCGGCTTCCATGGGAGGTGCAACCACGCGGGACTTGAAAGAATTTTCCGGGGAAAGCATTAAAAGGCGTTTTGCCATCCCGGGATGGGATGATGAGTTTTTCCCTCACTCCGAGCGGTGAGGAGGAGCCGATGCTCTGACCTTTTCCTTCCGATAGCCCTTTAACATTCCGCCAAGAAGGCCCAGGAGAACACCAGCAAAGAGGAGAAGGTTGTTAATAGTTTCAAGGGCGTAAAAACGATAGCCGGCGTAGGATACCAGAAGTATTAGGCCAACCACCAGGGCACCTTTCGCGGTTGTGTTCGCCTTTTCTTTTCCCACGATCTCCTCGACAACCTTTTCAAGGCCCCTCTCCCTGCCGATCAGAAACTCCTCGCCGGAGGTCCAGCCGGGCGGGACATCCTGAAGGGGGGCTATGAGAAACTTATCCCCAGACCTCGCGATGACCGCTTCCCCGCCCGTCATAACCGTCATCAGGAGGGCATCGTGGAGAGAAGCCCTGTCGGGGTTGAAGAGGAAAGTATAGTTCCTCAGCTTCCCCTTGAGCTTCGAAACGATCTCCGGGTCGTCGGGATAGGTGTAGCAGAGCACCCGATACCTGTACTTCATGGGGGAAATTGGGGGAAAGGAATAAAAAGCTTAGCCCAGTTCCTGGATCTTCTTCCTGACGAGCGAGTTGACGAGCTTTCCATCCGCCCTTCCGCGGAGCTTTGCCATTGCCCTTCCCATTATCATGCCCATCGCGTCCATTCCCTTGGCCTTGATGACTTCAAGGTTCTGCTGGATAACCTCGTCGATGATTTTCTCGACCTCCTCTTCGCTCAGAAGGGTTAATCCCTTCTCCTCGGCAACCATTTGAGCGGTTTTCTCCGGGTTCTTTGCCAGCTCTTTGAATATCTCCTCGAAGGCCTCCTTGGCGATCTTGCCCTCGAGGTAGAGCTCAAAAGCTTCCCTGATGTGCTCCTCTGTGATGTTTTCTATGGGAACCTCGCTCTTGAGGCCCTTGAGGACGACCACGAGGATAGAAGCCACCAGGGAAGGCTTAGCCCCCTTCTTTACCAGCTCCTCGAAGAGCTCGTCGCGTTCTTCATTTACCAGGGTTTCTGCGAGGCTCCTGTCTATCTGGTATTCCCTGATAAAGCGCTCCACCCTCTCCTGCGGGAGCTCGGGAAGATTTGCCCTTATCTTCTCCTTGTACTCCCGAGGCAGGAATATGGGCGGGATGTCAGTTTCTGGATACATCCTCGCCTTACCGGGGAGCGGGCGCATGTACTGGGTATTACCGTCCTGCAGGGCCCTCCTCGTCTCCTCCGGAACGCCCTCTAAGGCTTCCTTAGCGCGCTTAACCACCTCAGCCAGAGCTTTCCTTGCCGTTTCTACCTCTGCAGCAACGAGGACGAAGGCGTCTTTTTCACCGAGGCTCAGCCTCTCTATAATTGCATTAACCTCTTTTTCTGTAATTCCATAGTTCGGTAATTCATCGATGTGGAAGATTCCCTTTACATACTTCCTGGCCCTGTCGGCCATCTCCGTTCCCAGGCGCCTGCCCGGCTGGATTTCCCTGCCTATAAGGCCCCTGAAACCAGGAAGCTTGACGGCGAGGACTTTGCCACCGTTCTTTATTGCCCCCGCTATTATCTTTGACCCAGTGCTCTGGAAGACCTCAGTAACGTCGTAGAACTCCTCCTTGATGTCTTCTGCCTTAACGCCCCTTTCTCTGAGCTCATCGCGGATTCTGAGTAGGTTCACCTGCCTCTCCACTTCCCTCTCGATGATGAGGGGGATCATGTCGAGCTCCTGAACGCCCTTTATCTCAACCCTCGCACCGCCCCTGATTGAGACGTTCAAGTCCTGCCTTATGGTTCCGAGGCCGCGCTTGACCTTCCTCGTCGCCCTCAGGGCGTCGCCTATGTACTTGGCGACCACCTTAGCCTGCTCCGGGTGATGTATATCCGGAGTAGTGCTTATCTCAACGAGGGGAATTCCAAGGCGGTCGACGCGGTATATTGCCTCCTTGCCCTCCCTTTCGACGATACGGCAAGCGTCTTCCTCAAGGCACACCGTGGGAATGCCAACGCTTCCCCAGGGGGTTTCCACTTTTCCGTCCACGGCCACTATTGCGGTCCTCTGGAAGCCTGAAACGTTGGAGCCGTCAATGACGATTTTGCGCATGAAGTGGACTTCATCGACGGGCTTCGCGTTCAGGAGGTAGGCTATCTGGAGGGAAACCTCCAGGGCTTCTCTGTCAGGCCCCCTCGGCGGCTCCTCGTCCATGTAAACCAGATCAGTCAGCCCGTAGTTGCCCTCGTAGATGTACTTACTCCCCTTCTTGAACTCCTCCAGGGCGGCGGGGTCAATTTTCCCCATCTCGCTCATCGTCGGGCGGAGCCTTCTTTCGAATGAAAAGTCAACCTTCTCGGTCAGCTCGCTCGGAACGGGCGAGAAGAGCTTTTTCGTGTCAAGCTGTCTGTGAATCTCGAGGCCAACCTTAAGGCCGAGCTTTTCGTAATCGAACTTCTCAGCCATCTTCATCACCTCAGGAAGGTGTCAAACCTCGTGTAGGGCGTTATCTCGCCGGCGTAGTTGGTTAGCATCATCTCTCTCACTTCTTTGAGGTCCTCCGTGTGGCCGAGAACCCACATCAGCTTGACGTAGGCAGTTTCCGGAAGCATGTCTTCGCAGGGTATCGCTCCAGCCTTGAGGAGCTTCCTGCCGTTTGAGTAGACGTTGAGGTTGACCCTTCCATAGAGGCACTGGCTGGTGATGCACACGGCGACCCCTTCTTCAACGGCCCTCTCCACGTGCGGTATGAAATCTCCCGGAACATGGCCGAGGCCCGTTCCCTCTATGACGACTCCCCTGTAGCCCTTATCCACAAGAAAGTCGAGTATCTCGCCCCTTACCCCGGGGTAAACCTTGAGCATTGCGACCCTCTCATCTATTCTGTCGTCAACCTCTACCTCGCCCTGGCTCCTCCTTCTGTAGTCACCCCTGAGGAACTCTATTCTGTCCTTCCAGACCCTTGCTATGGGGATGTCGTTTATGCTCCTGAAGGCGTCTCTCCTGCTCGTGTGCATCTTCCTTACCTTAGTCCCGCGGTGCGCTAAACAGTAGGTGTCGCTCGTTTCCCCGTGCATGACCACCATCACTTCCGCAACGTCACTGGTTGCCATTTTAACCCCGCAGGTGAGGTTCATGGCCGAATCACTGCTCGGCCTGTCCGAGCTCCTCTGGGCTCCGACCAAAACAACCGGCTTGGTGAGGTTCCTGAGCATGAAGCTCAGGGCTGAGGCTGTATAGCTCATCGTGTCCGTTCCGTGGGCGATGACAACGCCGTCATAATCGGAGTTGAGCGCCTTTGCTACTTCCTGAGCTATCCTTTTCCAGTATTCAGGCTTCATGTCCTCGCTGAGGATGTTCATGATGAGCTTCGGCGTTATGTTGGCCATATCAAATATCTCCGGGACGGCCCTGGCGAGCTCTTCAGCAGTGAAGGCCGGGTGAACTGCACCGGTCTTGTAGTCTATCCTGCTCGCTATCGTCCCACCAGTTCCAAGGATGGTAACGTTCGGGAGGCCCTCCTTCCTCGGGAGAACTTCCTGGAAGGCCATCTCCGGCTTTTCAGCGGCCTTTCCGAGAACCTCGACCCCCTCGATCGTATCTATAAGGATTCCGATGTTGTAGCCGTTGTCGAGCTTTATGGTCAGCGTTTCGCCCGGCGAGAGCTCGTAGGGCGGCATTACAAGGCCCTCAAAAGTCAAAAGCTCGTCTCCTTCCCTCTTAACGACCCTGATCAGGTCCCCGACCTCAAGATTGTGCCTCTTCATGAACTCCTCGATTTTCCTGCTCATTCCCATCCCCTGCCCCAGTTTGTTGCAGACTATAAAACGCTTGTGAATTGGCTTTTAAGGTGTTTGCCATCAGCATCGGAGGAAGTAGCGAAACCCCACTCAACCCCAAACCTCACAAAACTTTTAGGATTGAAGGTATAATCCCCGTAGGTGGTTGAATGGAGCTGGGGGAAATCGTGGGGGGCATAAAAAAGGCTCTGGACAAGGCCGATGCGGCAAGAGAAGAGGCGCTGAGGATCACGCGGGAGATAGTGAGGCTCAGCGGTGACGCCGTTAAAGCCATTCACAGGGGCGACCTTGAGAAGGCAAGGAGGAGGCTTGAAAACGCCCGGAAACTTGTTGAGATGCTGAGAGAAAGCCTGAAGCCGTACCCAATGCTCTATTACTCGGGCTACGTGCAGAGCGCCCATCAGGAGTTCGTCGAGGCTACCCTCCTGCTGGCCTACAGGGAGGAGAGGGAATTCCCATCACCCTGGGAGCTCGGCATCCCGGAGGCGGACTATCTCCTCGGCCTCGGGGATTTCATAGGCGAACTCAGGAGGTACTTCCTCCTGCTCCTCCTCAGGGGAGAAATCGGTGAGGCCGAAGGGGTGTACCGTTTCATGGAAGAGCTGTACGAGGAGCTGATGACCCTCGAATACCCCGCGGGGCTGGTGAACATAAGGACGAAGCAGGATCAGGCGAGGCACGTCCTTGAGAGAACCCTCGAGGACCTGACCCGGGCAAAACTGAACAAAAGCCTTGAAGAAAAGCTGGAGGCGGCAATGAAGGATGGACTTTGAAAAAATAGCCAAGATCCAGGGGAAGCTCGCTAAGAGGGTTGTTGAGAGGCCCCTTGATATCGGCACCTTGAAAACCGTCGGTGGAGTTGACGTCTCATACAAAGGAGAAAAGGCAAGGGCGGCCTTTGTCCTCTGCTCTTTCCCAGATTGTAGGCTTTTGAGGTTTAGAACAGTCGAGACGGAAGTTACCTTCCCTTATGTGCCGACTTTCTTCTTTCTTCGTGAGACCAAACCGGTCATAATGGCGATAGGTAAAGAAAAACCCGGCGTGCTCCTCGTTGAGGGGCATGGAAAGGCGCATCCCAGGGGATACGGTCTGGCCTCCCACATCGGCCTCGTTCTTAGTATCCCAACCATCGGCGTCGCGAAAAAACTCCTGAGGGGTTCTCCACCCGGTTCCTGGGTCAGGGTCGGAAAGGCCTACGTAAGCGTTGGACACCTCGTGGATCTGGCCTCTGCGGTGGAGATAGTTAAAGCTTTAAGCCGGGACGGCTATCCGTTACCACTTAAGCTGGCCGATAGGTTTTCAAAGGGTGCTGAAGATGAGGCTCGAAAAGACCCGTCTTCTCATTGAGATAGCCGATATGGGAGCGATAGGCGAGAAAAGGGAGCTCACCCTGAGGGAGCTCGCCGAAAGGTTCTCAGTTTCACCCCAAACTGTCCTGAGGGTTCTTGATGAACTGGAGAGGGAGGGAATGATAACCCGGCACGTAGAAGAGAGAAAAACCTACCTCGAAGTGAGCGAGAAGGGCCTTTCTTTCCTTGAAAAACTCTGTGAGAGGCTTGAGAAGGTTCTCTACGGAGGAGTAATCCTGGGGGAGGTCGTCTCGGGACTCGGCGAAGGGTCTTACTACGTAAAGCTCTACAGCAAGAGAATAAAGGAGTACCTCGGTTTTGAACCCTATCCGGGGACCCTCAACGTCCGCGTCATATTCCCGAAAACCATCTTCGACGCACTGGCCAGCGTGAGGCCCATCCTCATACCCGGATTCGTGAAGGACGGAAGGACGTTCGGCGACGTTAAAGCTTACCCAGTCGGGATCAACGGCATTGAGGGCGCGATAGTGATACCGTCGAGAACCATCCATCCGCCGCGGATTGCAGAGGTAATAGCCCCGGTGAACCTCAGAGACTCCCTGGGACTCAAGGACGGGGACAGGGTGAAGATAAAGGTCGTTGCCGAAGGTGAGTAAAGTGAGATGGAAAACCGCCGGAAAACTGCTTACTGGCGCCGGAATTGGAGTGTTCATCACTTTCTTGGCCAGCCTGCGCTTAATCCCTGAAACGACCCCTGTTGAGGAAGTGCTTGCCTTCTACCTCCTGGGGTTAGCGATTGGAGCCGCGGCCTTTGGGGTGCTGGGAGGAGAATTCAGGGCCTCCCCCGTGGCATATCTGGGCGGGATGCTTGCCATCGTTGCGGTAACCCTAATATCGGAAGTCTCCGAAGTCACGGCGGCAAAGCTGTTTGCCGTAATACTAATCTCCATGTTGGCCCTCGAAATCTACCGCCCCATGGGGGTCACCGACGCACTGCTTGCCGGCCCGGTGTACTTTGGGGGCGTTGCCACGGCCTTAGCAGTTGAAGGGGCTTTGGGCTTGCTCAAGAGCGTTGAAACTATGGTAGGAACTGTATTCGTTGGAATAATCGGAACCATAGCGGCGTTCCTCACGGCGGTGTTGTCCCTCATGATCCCGACGAAGCCGGAAAAACCTAAACCTTAAATATCCCTGAAAGCAGAATCCTATGGGTGGTTTAAATGGTCATGAGGCTCTCGAAGATTTACGGAAAGCAGATATACAACACGAGGGGGAACTATGTTGGATACGTAGATGAGATCCTAATCGAGGTAGAGGACGGAAGGGGCAGAGTGGTCGCTCTCGCGCTCCCTGGAGAGAAAGTGGGAATCCCCTATGAACAAGTTGTTGCTATAGGGGACATAATACTGGTCAAGGCCAAGGATGAGTGATTACTTTGCCCGTTTATTGATTTTCCGAGGCGCTTAATTCTCGTTTGTATAATCTACAATGCTCCGGTGTTTTTCAGGGGGACATCCTGGATGTCCAGTGGATTATCGCCAATGTTCAAAGGTGATCCTTGAAGAATTCAAATGGAAAAGCTTAAATACCAGTTCTTTAACATTTTGGTGCCTGAGTAATTGGCTTAAATCCAAAACAAGCTTAAATTGCAGCCATGGATATAAATCACATCGTGATGGGTTAAATAGGCCTCTTCAGGGCTGAAATCAAAGCGGGTCGGGTGGGCTTGAGGCCCACCTTATTTCTCTACAGCTCAACCCTTCCAATATGTATCCCCTCCGGGAGGAACAGATCTGCGTCCTTGGCTTCTCTTAGAAAGGGAACTAATTTTATTCCACTTCTTATGTCCAATCCCTCCAGGAACGGGTTTATCGTGGGGAATATTAGGAACTTCCCGATACGGACGAATACCTTGATTTTCTTCGCGGTTGCCCCTTTAAAGGTGTAAGCAGGATGAACGTGGCCCAGATAGCCCTCGGAAAACTCCACGCCTGGCAACTGCTTGTGTCCATGTAAAAAAAGGAGACCATCCAGCAGAAAGTGGTCGACAATCTTCACACCGGGGAATTTTTGGGTGACTTCCTCAAGTCTTCCGTCGTGATTCCCCTTTGTTATAACCACGTTAAAATCTCTGATCTTCTCGAAAAAACAGTTAAGAATCGATTTCATTTCAAAGCTCAATCCAAGGGGCTCTTTTAGGTCACCTAAGATTATCACCAAATCGGGATCCTCCAAAAGGATGAACTCAGATAGGGTTTCCTCAAAGCGGGTTCTTATCCTGAGGCCGCGGGAGAGCTCAAACCCGAGGTGGGGATCGGCCATTATAAGGGTCCTGCCAAGGGAAGTGTTCAAAGAGAGCGAAAAGTTTCTGAGTTCCATCAAGTCCATCTTGGAATCACCAAAAAAGAGAATGAAATCAGATCAGACCGCGCTCTTTTCTGCGCTGTCTCTTGAGGCGCCTTATTCTCTTTTTAATCCACTTCCACCTCATTCTTCCTTTTTTCTTCCACTTCCTTGGTCTCCTTTTCATGATCGTCACCTCCTATTCCTGGAGAAGTTCAAGGGTATGTTTTTAAGTTTTTCCCAAGGAGTTACCTGCCGGTGCCAGCAAGCGGATTTTAAAGGTGGTTTCAAATAAAACATACCAACTTGAAAAGTTTTACCATGCAAAAAATTACCGCAGCTCCGGGTTTTTTTCACAACCATATGCGATTTAAAGGGCAATCTAGCCTGATGCGTTATTTGTAAAAAAGCATTGACAAAAAGGCAGCTTTTAAGCCGTGTAATCCTGAAATAACGCTGGTCAATCCCGCAAAAAATCGCCGGTGTTGAACAATAATACTTATGTACCCCTTGTTACATATTCCCAACCCAGGTGGAACACGTGATCAGGGTTGCCTTCGGCCAGATGTACCCAAAACTGCTTGAGCCTGAGGAGAACTATCTAAAGGCAGAAAGCCTAATCGAGAAGGCCGCAGAAAATGGCGCCAGGCTTATAGTCCTTCCTGAGCTCTTCGATACCGGATACAACTTTGAGAACAGGGAGGAAGTTGAATCGGTTGCCCAGCCCATTCCCAACGGGGAGACCACCGGATTTCTTGTCAGGATGGCAAAAAAACATCACATCTTCATAGTTGCAGGGACCGCAGAAAAGGACAGCCTGGGAAGGCTTTACAACTCAGCAGTCGTCGTCGGGCCGCAGGGTTATCTGGGCAAATACCGTAAGATACATCTTTTTGCCCGGGAGAAGGAGTTCTTCGAGGCCGGGAACCTGGGTTTTGAGGTCTTTCACCTGGGCTTTGCCCGGGTTGGGGTCATGATATGCTTCGACTGGTTCTTCCCCGAAAGCGCGAGAACGCTGGCCCTTAAAGGGGCCGAGATAATAGCCCATCCGGCCAACCTTGTCATGCCCTACGCCCCGAGGGCCATGCCGATAAGGGCCCTGGAAAACAGAGTCTACACGATAACCGCCGACCGCGTCGGTGAGGAAAGGGGCCTGAGGTTCATCGGCAGGAGCCAGATAAACTCCCCCCTGGCCGAGACCCTGGTTGAGGGAAGCGAGGACGGGGAGGAGGTTGGGATAGCGGAGGTTGATTTGAGCCTCGCAAGGAGGAAAGGGCTCAACGACTACAACGATATCTTCAGAGACAGGAGACCCGAGCACTACGCCCGTTGAGTTTTTGGTTCCCTGAAATAGAGAATATCGCCAACCTCAACATTGCCGTGCTCCTTCCTCGGTATTATCTTCACCTTCTCAAAAACGAGTTTCCCCATGCCGGCCAGTCCGGCCAGGTCCCAGTAGCGGGTTTCTATCTCCCCTATCTTTTCCGAGCCAGGGAGCCGGTAGTAGCTCCTAAGGATGACTCCCCTCAGCGGGTCGTAGCCCTCATCGAGGGAAACCACCGTGTAGTTTTCGCCTTTGACTTCGGGAACTATCTCCCGATATGCCCCTCTGTAGAAGAACGTGCCGAAGCGGTCCATTTCTTCGATCATGAAGACTCCAGAGGGTGTGAGAACCCTTGAAACGTTCGCGAAGAGGTCTGCCGCTTGATACGGATCAAAGTGGGCCATTGTGTAACCCCACATGAGGGCTACATCGAATTCCCCGAGCTTGCTCAGGTCGTCGAGGCAATCCATAACGGCCCCATAAACTTCCCCCTCACCGCTGAGCCAGCTCTCAACCTTTAGAATGTCCTCTTTTCGTTTGTCCACCAGGGTAAGGGAGGCCTCTACGCCCCACTCCTTTAGAACTTCCAGAAGGGCCGCCCCGGCTATTCCAGTGCCGGCACATAGGTCCAGTATCCTCAGCCTTCTCCCATCGGGGAGGAGAGTTTTCTTGACGGTCCAGTTGAAGAAGGCTTTCAGCGCCATGTACCTTTTCCTGGCGGTTTCGCTACCGGGATCCATGTATCCCCTAAGGTACGAGTAGAGCTCCTCCAGGGACATTCTATCACCGGTGTTATTGGGGCAGCGGTTTTTAAGAGGTTAACGGAGTTTCTCGGGCAGTCTGAGCGCAAGCAGAAAAGCCGACCCCAGGGGAATCAGTGTGCTCACGAAATTGAGCCGGAAGCTTATCCCCGCGAGATAGCCGCCGATGAGGGGCCCAACTACCCAGCCAAGGCTCATCATCGCGTTGAGCAGGCTCATTCCCTGCCCCCTCTCGCTAGCCTTAACGTTCTGGGCGACGTAGGCTGATGTCGAGTTTATCATTAGAACCCACTTCACGCCGGAGAGGAAAGCCACCCCAAAGATGAGCCAGACGTTTTCAACGAAGGCGTAGAGGAAGAAAACCAGGCCATAGCCGGCTATTGCTAACAAGTAGAACCTTTTAGCCCCGTAAATATCTATCAGCCTTCCAAGGAAGTAGCCTGTTAGAGCTGCTGCAAGGCTTTCGATGCCGAATATAACCCCAACGCTCCACTCACCGAAGGTCTCCTCGAAGTAAACTGATGAGACGCTGTAGAACTGCCCGCTGGCGATCATGACGAGGAAAACTGTAACGTAGAAAAGGCCGAGAGAGCCGTGCATGAGTTTTTTGAAGGCCGAGCCCTTAGCTGTCGTGCGCCAGCTTTTCCTGTCCCCCCGGATGACGTCAAGAAGAGAGCGCCCTCCGTTCGGTCTTTCTTTTATCAACAGAACCAAACCCGCGGAGAGGAAGAGCAAAAAGCTTGCGATGGCAAAAACGCTTTTTATTCCAAGGTACCTGACGACGAAGGAGCCCAGGAAGTTGCCCGCCATGTAACCGGCGTTCTCTATCGAGTTGAAGAGGCCGAATATAGAGCCAGCCCTCGTTGAAAGCTCCGAGATGAGGGCTAAGTGAGCGGGCGCCATTGCAGAGCCGAAAACGCCCTGGAGGGTTCTCAGGACCAGGACACCGGTTGCGGAGCCTACAAAGGCCATTGCCGCGTAGAAAACTCCAATCGAGGCCGTCCCAAAGGCTATGAAGCCCTTCCTGTTGCCCGTTGAGTCGGAAAGCCAGCCGAAGGGGTACTGGAAGACGGTGGAGGTTAAGTTGAAAGCGACGCTGAGAAGGCCGACCAGGAACATGCTCGCGCCGAGGAGCCTCATGTAAACGCCCAGATAGGGAAAGGCCATTCCAAAGGAGACGTTGGCGATGAAAGTGGACACGGCCAGGATCAAAAGGTTTTCCCGCCTAACCTGGAGCCTTTGGAGCTTTAAAGCTCTCTCGCGCTTTCCCTGGATGACGGCCTCTTCACGCTTCGGCATCAGCCGAAGAAACTGCGGAAGCTTTATAAAATTTCCGTCGAAAGGATAAGAAAAAGGTTGAAGTCAGCCCATCTGGAGGGCCTTTCCGCGGAGTTCTCCCCTCTCAAAGCGGTAAGGGTCGTAGAAATCCACCGGGAGGTCGGTCTTGCCCTTCGTGATGAGGTCGGCGACCATCTCGGCCACCGCTGGAGCCATCATGAAGCCGTGGCCGCTGAAGCCAGCCGCAATGTAGTAATCGCTCAGCTCTTCTATTTTGCCTATCGCAGGGTTGCTGTCCGGTGTTTTGGCGTAGTAGCCCGCCCACGTCCTAAGGATAAGGAGCTCCCTCAGGGCAGGGATTATCTTAGTGAAGTAGTAGCTCACCTCACGCATGAACTCGTAGGTGGGGCTTAAATCGTAGGTCGGTCCCTCCTCATGGCCAACACCGCCGATTATCCCGCCGTGGCTAGTCTGGGTGAGGTAGGCATGGCCGTAGCGGAAGGAGATGACCATCGGCTTAACCGAGCCCTTCTTTACGGGCTGGGTTATTACCGCCTGATGTTTGTACGGCTCTATCGGGATTTTCGTCCTTATTCCAGCCATTGCGTTGACGAGCTTGGCCCAGGCGTTGGTGGCGTTTATGACTATTCCGGTCTTTATCGTCCCCCTGCTCGTCTTCAGGCCCTTGATTTCGCCGTTTTCTATGATGAAGTCCTTCACCTCCGTGTATTCAACAAGCTTTGCACCAAACTCCTCAGCGTGGAGGGCAAATGCAGTCGTCGAGTGGAAGGGGCTCGCCTTTCCATCCGTCGGGTTCCAGGAGGCGGCGACGACCTCGCTGATGTCTAAAAGGGGGACTATCTCTTTGGCTTCCTCGGGAGTTATGAGCCGCGTGGGGACGCCGAAGCGGTTCTGTATCGCGATGTTCCTCTTGAAGGCCTCAACTTCCTCATCGTCGTATAGGAGGAAGAGATAGCCCGTCTGCTCAAAGGGGAAGCCGTACTCTTCACTGTAGCGCTTCCAGAGGTCCACGGAGCGCTTCATCACCCGGACGTTGGCCTCATCGCCGAACTGCTGCCTTATCCCAGTTCCGCAGCGGAAGGTCGAGCCAGAGCCAATAAAGCGCTTCTCTATAACCGTAACCTCTTCCCCGCGCCTGGCCAGCTCGTGGGCTATCGTCACCCCAACTATTCCGCCGCCTATGACCGTTATCTCGCTCTTTTCCGGGAGAATTTTCGTCGGCATCTTCACTCCCTCCCCGCGACGACCTTCATCTTCACGTTCTTTAGAGGCGGCCTCGCAACTGGTATGTCGAGCTCACCCATGGGCGTTCCGCTTCTCTGGGAAACGAGCAGAGCCCCGTTGAAGAGGCAGAAGCGTCCCTGGCAGAAGCCCATTGCGAGGTGAGTGAGGCGCTTGATTATCTGCAGGTCGGTTATGCCGCTTTTTACCACCTCATCCACCTTTCCGAGTGTGACGCCGCAACCGCATATCTGGACGTCTTCACCGTTGAAGCCATCGAGCGGAAGCTTTGGAATCGGCCTTGCCACAGGCTCGTACTCCTTCAGTTTTTCCTCGTAGAGACAGGGCTCGGCCTCAAGGCCGAACTCCCTGAGGATGTAGGCACCAACGAGCTTGCCCTCAAGGAAGTTCGCGTAGTGCGGCTTTATGCTCACGGCGCTTCCGGCAACGTAGATCCCTTTCCTTATCCTGTGCTCGGCGTCGAGTATTGGAATGTAGTAGCCGTGCCTGAAGTGCAGCCTTCCACCGACCTGGGTGACCGGGTTTATGTCGGGAATCCTGCCGTCGGCCACGATCACCGCGTCAACCTCGTAGACGTTGCCGTTCCCATCAATTAGGCGCTCGACCCTATCGTTCCCCTCAACCCTCTTCGGGTTGGGAACCACGACGTACTCTATGCCCCAGCGGTCGAGCTCTTGGGTTATCTCTTCCGGAAAAGCCCCAACCACAGCAACTTTCCTTCCGGGCGCCACGCCCCAGACGTTTATAACTTCAAGGGCGTCGCTCCTCCTGAAGACTCCCGGGTAATCGTTGTTCTCGAAGAGCATTATCGAATCAACCGCCCCCGTAGCGAGGACCACGCGCTTGGCCATGAACTCTATCAGCTGGTCTTCCTTAACTGCAGGGACGAGGAAGTACTCGCCCTTGTCAAAGACTCCCAAAGCCGTCGTCCCGAGAAAAACCCTAACTCCGTCTGGGAAGCTTGAGAGCCTTTCTATCGCCCTCCTCGGGTTTCCGAAGCCCTCCTGGTCAACTCCCTTGAGCCACATGTCGCCTCCGAGCCAGCCTTTTTCCTCAATGAGCGCGACGGTGAGCTTTCCACCTATTTCTTCAACAACGCCAAGTCCGGCCGGGCCGGCGCCGATGACTGCAACGTCAACTACATACCTAATAACGGGCTTGCCTTCGTCTATTTCCACTTGCTCCTGGAACTCGTCGTAGCGCTGTCTCTCGATTCTCAAGCCATTCTTGAGCTTCAGTTTCCTTCCGTCAACGTTCTTGACGCCGTTGACTGTAACTGGAACCGGGCCGAAGGTAAAGGCTCCCCTGTGTCTCCCCTCTGTGCTCGTCGTGAGCCAGTAAACGCCGCTGGCGAGCATGGCGACGGGAAGTTTTTCGCCCTCGTAGGCCTCGTAGGGCCTCCCCTCAAAATAGATCGTGATCTTCTTAGAAGGGTCCTTCTCCGTTAGGTCGAGAGGTCTCATGCTCCCACCTCGAAAATTTTACGGCTGGCGCTCTTCTCTATACACCGGTGCTTATAAACGTTGGGTTGATCAAAGATGGTTTAAAACCTTTAGTGCCCCAACGCCAAAACACCCGGAGAATCTGCCGGAGAACCAAAAACAAGAAGGGCAAGAATCAGGCGAGTCCCTTTGCCATAACGAACTCAGCGGCGTTTTCAACTGGCTCTGAGGAACAGCCCCGATATTCCCTAGCTCAATACAGAAAGAACGGGAAGAAGCCGTAAGGGAACGTTCTGCAGCTAACGGGTGTGAATCTCAACTATATCGCCGTCCTCAAGCACGTGGTCGGCTCCAACCCTCTGGCCCGGGAACTTGACGCTCTTGCCCCATACCCTGGCATATCTGAAGTTCTTGGCGAAGTCCGCGTGGATTCTCTCTGCTAAATCAATAACGGTTGAACCCCTTTTGAGGGCAACGGGTGGATAAGCCGGCTCTTCGCCGGGGCTCTTCGTGAAAACTCTTATTATTTCAGCCAGCTCGTAGAGCTCGTCCTTGAGCTTCTCGAGGTTTATCTTTCTCTCAGCCGAGACGGGAACTATCTTAAAGCGGTCGCCGTAGGCTTTAACCAGCTTCTCGTAGTTTTCCTTACTGCCGGGGGCATCGCCTTTGTTGGCTATGATTATCGCCCTTCTCCACACCAGGCTGTCATCTATTGCGTCGGCAAACTCCTCCAGGGTTACGGGCTCTTTAACGGTTATCTCCGCCGAGTGAATCCTCTCCTCGCGGAGCATGTTTATGACCTCCTGAATATCGCCCTTGATGTTCTCCTGGCCGTTGATGACTATGCCTCCCATCGCGGTTTTCTTTATCTCGACCTTCGGCTTCCTCTTGTTGACCTTGATTCCGGCCCTCTCGAACTCTGTAAGAAGGGTCTCAACCTGCTTTACCGGATCCTGTGAGAGGTCAACCACTATCGCTATCGCATCGGCGTTCCTTATCACGCTGAGAAGCTGGGGCCCCATTCCCTTTCCGAAGGCGGCGCCTTCAACTAACCCGGGAACCTCAACGAGCTGAATCTGAACGTCCCGGTGGTGCATCATGCCTGGGATGGGCTCGACTGTTGTAAAAGCGTAGTCAGCAACATCCACCTCAACGTTCGTGAGGGCCTTCAGGAGGGAGCTTTTGCCCACGTTCGGAAGGCCGGCTAAGACTATCTGAGCAGCGCCCTCCTTTTTAACAGCCATTGAGGGTCCGCCGCTGCCTTTTCTTGTCTGTCCCTGTTTTTCCAGCTCTTTTCTGAGCTCTGAGAGTTTCCTCTTTATCTGTAGTCTGAGCTTCTCCGTCCCCTTGTGCTTTGGAACCATGGCATACATTTTTTCAAGTGCCCTTATCTTTTCCGGGATAGTTTTGGCGTTCCTATACTCTTCCTCTGCCGCCAGATACTCGGCGGTTACGTTCGTTGGCATCCTGCACCACCCTCTGCCTCCAGAATATGCAGAGGGATGAGTTTTATAAAAGTATGGTGAGGGCCTAGTTCTTTGTTCTTGTCACTGCACGAGTCATCGGCAGGTTTATATACTGACTCGAAAATTTTTAGTGGTGGTGGCTTTGAAGGGCTGGTCGCTGGATCCAGTAGATAAGAAGATTTTGATGATTCTTCAGAGAGACAGCAGAACTCCATTGCGGGAAATATCTAAGGAAGTTGACCTCGCGGAGTCCACGATCTATGAGAGGATAAAGAAACTGCGGGAGAGGGGGATAATAAAGAGGTTCAGCGTCGTTCTTAATCCCAATGCCCTCGGTCTCAACATGTTAGCCTTCGTTCTGATAAAGGCCAAGGCTGGTATGTATTCCAGAGTCGCCGAGGAGCTTAAGAAGAATCCTAAAATCGTTGAGGTCTACGAGACCACCGGGGACTATGACATGGTGATTAAAATCCGCGCCAGGGACAGTGAAGAGCTCAACGAGTTTCTGGACAGAATTGGCGACGTAGAGGGCGTTGAATCCACCCATACCATGGTGGTTCTTAAGGTTCACAAAGAAGGGGTCGATATTCCAATCGAGTGACCTTCATTTTTTTAAACCTTCTTTCCCACTATTTCATGCCGACAGCGAGGGGACAACACAGTCTCCTCGCACGGGCTCGGTTTTCCCGCCTCCGCAAGGTTCTCGGGTTCAATGAGCGGAGCGTGCTCACGCCGAGCCCACAGGGCCGGGGACATCACCCGCGCGAGCGATGAACGCGGGCCTCTGTACCGGCCCACACTTTGCGTTCTCTCTGGGACATACCAATCAATCACAAGACTTTTAAGCGCCTATGAAAATCACAGTTCAGAGGGGAGAATTAATGGTTTCAGGAGAGGAGCTCTACGAAAAGCTGGAGGGTCTCCTTCGGAACCTCGGGCTCAAAAAAACTGAGCTTAAGGTATACCGTCTCCTCTTAGAAAAGAAACGGCCCATGAGGATCACGGAAATCCAGAAGGAGCTCGGGATGAGCGAGAGGTCAGTTAGAGAGTACGTTCTTAACCTCTACCGTAAGGGTATCCTCAGGAGAAAACTTATTGAGAAGGGATGGCTTGGGTACGCCTACACCGCCGTTTCCCCCGTGGAGCTGCTGGAGCGTATAAAAGAGAACATACTACAAAAGATAGACGAGCTCGAAAAAGAGATAACGAAATCCGGCTAGAGGGTCTCAACGATCTCTGCCTCCTCCAGGAGACCAATAAGTACCTCCAGCGTACTCTTTTCGATTTCTCCGTATTCTTCTGAAAGGGCTTTGTAGGCTTCGTCCTTTGGAAGGAGTTCACCCAGCATAACGAGCTCATGGAGGTTGATAAGGGCTTTTCTCTCTTCCGTTAACTTTTCGAACTCATCAAGCCTCTCCGGAGCCTTGTTCTTTATTATATCCTCACCAATCCTTCCCCTCAGCTTCCACCTGAGCCATGGAGTTTTTTCAAATTCGTATCCAATGTCCATTCCCGTGAACTTCGAATCCCTGGAAAGGCCGAGCATAACGAGCTTTTCAGCCATCTCCGTCTCCCGTTCCATGGCAAGTTCTCCGAGGTATTTGAGGGAGTATCCCCTTGCAAACCGCCTGAGTTTCTCCTCATCCTCCCCCGCCAGGAAGATAACGGAGGAGAGAACTGATCTCCCTATTATGGCCAGAGACTCCATGCTCAGTTTCTCGGGCGTGTCCATATTGGAGTGATAAAACCTGTCCGGCCAGGTTATCGGCATCACTGAGGGGATTCCGAAAAAGTTGAAAACGTCGTGATCGCTTCCCATTTCATAGGGATAAGCCCTAAATTTCACTGCCGGAATTTCGGAACCGGAGAGGCTCTTTTTGCTTGAGAGGTTGTGCCTCTTCAGGAAATATTCCAATACGCCGGAAACGATAGAGAACCTTGAGAGGGGTGTCCTTACAAGCATTACAGTGGAGCCTGAGCGGTCTTCGCTCCCACCGATCATATCGAGGTTTATCGCCGAGTAGTAGTCATTGGGCTCTACTTTCCTCTCGATAAACGCCTGGCTTCCATAATACTCCGGGATCCACAGAAAGGCGAATCCAAAGCGGAAATCGCTCTTATAGACCTTTGAAAGTACTTCAGCGAGCTCAACCAGCATTGCGCTACCGCTTGCATTGTCGTTTGCCCCAGGTCTTGGGTGGCAGATATGGGCAGTGAGCAGTATAAAAGGCGGTTCTCCGATTTCAGTGTACAAAATTGGGAGCTTTTCCGAGCTTTTTATCTCCGTTACTGCTCTAAAACTAAGCCGGGGTTTCTTTCCTGAGAGGTAGTCTGAGATTATTTTCTTGGCCCAGCTCTCAGGAACAGCGAATGCGGGAATTTTCGCCCATTTTAGATCCTCTTCAGTGAGAAAGAGACCTATGTATGGAACCGCATCGTCAGTCCCCTCCCTGTAAGAGACAAAAGCGACGGCACCAATCTCGTTGGCTTTCCGGTAGGCTTTTCTAAAGTTCTTCCCCACAAGAACGACCTTTCCGTGGGCCCGTTCCCAGTCGGAGTCATTCAGAATCGGCACTATCTCAGCTTCTCCCTCCCCGGGAGGAGAGTGTGCCATAACGACAAGAGGGGTTTCCTCCGAGCTAAGAGTTTTTTCGTTGAATCTAACTTCTCCTTCAAGGAGATCCCAGGCTATTGGGCTCTGGAGGGTTAGATACCAGCTCTTTCCGTCGTATTTTTCGTAGTGTGTTTTGGGGGACAGTCCAATGTTTGAAAGCTCATCCCGGAGGTACTCAACTGCATCAACAAGTCCTTTAGACCCCTGAATCCTGTGGAACCGGGTCAGCTCCTCTACCCTGTGAAGAATCCTCTCCGGCCTAAGTTTTTCTGCGGGCCCGTGCATTATATTTCACCCATCTTGAGCATTTTTGGAATTTCCAGATGCCTTAGAGTGTCCAAGAACTCAGGGGGAAGGGTGAATTTAGTGGTCTGAAGAAAGCGTGCGAACTCGGCTTCAAATCTTTCACTTTCTTGCTGTGGTGGTATCTCTATCCTCGGCTTTTCTTTTTCTAACTCTATTTTTCCCTTTTCGATGAGTCCGAGGTTTATTTCCTCCCCCCTTTTCTTGGCTCCGTCTTCTCTTCCTCTCCCGTATGCGTTCCTCACCAGGTCATATACGCCCAGTTCTTCCGCCTTCCTGTATAGTTCTTCCTTTCTTTCTCTGACCCACTCCA
Organism: Thermococcus waiotapuensis; assembly: GCF_055384795.1. NCBI lineage: Archaea > Methanobacteriati > Methanobacteriota > Thermococci > Thermococcales > Thermococcaceae > Thermococcus > Thermococcus waiotapuensis. Next base: position 1,069,832 of record NZ_AP042429.1, read on the forward strand.
CCCACTCGCTGTGTCCTTTGTAACCAACAAAATAGCCGAAGGAGTAAGCGTCCTCAAGAAGGGCTTTTATCTCCTTCTTCACGTTCTCACTGGATTTTTTCTCTCCCATAACCAACACCTCAGAAGGGAGCCTCCTGGTAGACGCGTATGCCGTCCTCGGTGAAGCGTATTCTCTTCAGGTTGTTGTCATGAGGGACACCACGCATTTTTAGCACCTGGAGGGCCCGGATCATCTGGTAGTTCCTCATGAAGTGGTGAATCACTATGACCCCATCGGCCAAGTAGTGCTCGTCCGTGTAGGAGTCGCCCTGGAGCATTTCAGCGGTTATTATGGTAGTTATCTCAAGCTCCTGAAGTGCCCGAATGAATCTTCCGAGGGCCCATCGTTTGTTTTCGGGGTCCTTGATGAGATTCTCCATGGAAGTGAAGGAGTCTATCACGACTCTCTTTACTTCTCCCTCATTTATAACCTTTAGAATGGCGTTGAAGAGCTCGGTCCAGCTCATCCGGTATTCTGCCCTTAGCAGGTAACTTCCGAGGTCGTGAAACGTTATCATCCCGGAGTTTATATATCCCAGAAGGCCAAAGTTGTACCTGAGCATGTCCTGGATTATTATTTTTGGGTTTTCAACCAGGGAGATAAATACCCCTTTTTCTCCGTTTTTTGCTCCCTCAACGAGGAACTGTATTCCGATGGTTGTCTTTCCACTTCCCGGGGGGCCAGTTACAAGGTAGACCCTTCCAGGCAGGAAGCCTCCACCTATCATGTCGTCGAGTCCCGGAACACCGGAGGGGACCCTATCAAGGCTCCTGAGGAGTTCTCCAACGTACATCAAGTTCACCCGATTTAATTCCGAAAATTTTGTATTTAAAGTTGTCCCTCCAGCAACATTTTTATTGAGGCATTTAATCTGGTCGGTGGTGGGCATTATGGTAAGACTGGCCGCTTTCGATCTCAAGGGAACGCTGGTAAAATCAGTTTCCGGTTGGATTGAACTTCATAAAAAGTTTGGAACGTGGGAAAAGGGAAAGGAATACGCTGAAATGTTCTTTGAGGGAAGGATAGACTACGCCACCTGGGCCGAATTAGACGCATCCCTCTGGAAGGGGCACACAAGGGAGGAGATCTTTGAGTGGGTTGGATCGGTGGAGTTCATGGAAGGTGCGTATGAACTTTTTGATTTCCTGCGGGAGAACAATTTTAAAACGGCCATCCTGAGCAGTGGTCTTATGTGCCTTGCCAGAAAAATCGCGGATGATCTCGGGGCAGATTACGTGTTCGCCAACGAGCTGGTTTTCGACGAGAACGGCTTCATAACAGGAAAAGTCATCCCCCAGGTGGATTTTGTGGGAAAGGGATCGATCCTCAGGGCCCTCAAGGAAGAGCTCTCCCCCGAACTAACCGTGGCTGTCGGAGACGGATATAACGATCTTTCAATGTTTGCAGAGGCGGACGTCAGTATAGCCATAAACCCTCACGAAGGGGTCGAAGGGGATCACGTCGTTGAGAACCTACACGAAGTGATTGAAATAATCGGGGGACTGATAGAGGGGTGAGGTTTTTAATGAGTTTCCCCGAACCTTTCCGGGTTTGCCTCCCGCCTCCCAGCAGAAGCGTGAAGCGGGGCTTCCTGCCGGACCCTGGGGGATGAAGAGCTTTTGCTTTGCTGAAAGTTGATGACCACGCCCTTCACTGACCCCCTACAGTCCCGCCATTTTTAGGACAAGCCACCAGAACACGTCCCCCCAGAGGGCCGCGATCAGGAACCCCAGAAAGATGCTCGGTGCAAAGGGCATCGCCTTCTTCCTTAGGAATCTGTTGTCCAGTTTTCCTTCTCTGACGAGTTCCTTCAGCTTCTCTAGCTGCTCCCTCTTGAGTCCTTCTGCTGTGGGGGATGCTATTACTTCGCCTCCATAGATGTTCTGGAATTTGATGTCCCCAGTTCTTAGGGCATCCCTGAGAACCTCAAAGAAGCCCCTCCTGTCCCTCTTAACGACATCCCCCTCAATGTATATGGTCTCCCCCAGTATGTCCCACTCCCTCAACTCCTCAACGGGAACTTCCTCAACAAGGGCTTCTTCCCTGAGAACCCGAACTACGGAGAAGAACACCTTGAATGAGTACACCACGGCCAGCAGTTTGGCAAATGCATAAAGGGCGTCCGTTCCCGTGAGGTAAACCAGGTAGGTAAGAGAAACGAGGCCCGCAACGTCTCCAGCTTTTCTGTACTTTCCAAAGACCACAAAAAGAACAATCGTAAGGACGTACTGATAGGCTCCCCCCACTGAGAGACCGAGCCGGTTTAGAAAGAGGGCCAGGCCAATTCCGGCCAAAAGCCAGAGGGCCACCTCAACCGAGAGGTAGGCCCTTTCCGAAAAGACGTCCTTGAGTCTTTTGATATTTTTTCTAACCAGGAGCACGCCCAGGGCGTAGACGAAAAGGAACGGAAAAACGGCCAGTACACCGTTGAAAAGGATTGCTATGGGATAGAGGGGGTAGGAAGCTTCATAGGGGGCGACGACCCTGGCAAAGCTTAGTGGATACGGCAGGAGAGCCGAGAACGCAGCCAAAACCAGAACATCCCCGGAAGCCCACGCTCCCGCATAATAAAGAATCAGCCCAAGAACAAGCCCGATGAAAAAGCCCAGGATCCCAGAAATTGCCAACAAATAGTCCCCTTTGACGAGCCCAAGGTAAAGATAGACTATGAACCCGATCTCCGTTGCGGGGATTATTATTTTTTCAACCCTCCCTGCTATCACTTCCTCCCCTTCGTTTTCCAGCCCTTTTGCCTTTTCCACAAAGGCAAGGGTTGGAAAGACATGGTTATCAAATATGAACCCGGTTTTGATGTCGGTGTATGAGGTGAGAATCCCCATCAAAGATCCAACTAGGACGATGAGTGCACTGTACCACTCCATTCCTTCCCCTCCCGGCGTTAAAGGTTCTCCAGGACTTTCTCTCTGACGGTCTTTGTGTAGTCGGAAATCGTAGTCTCGAGCTGCCTGCTCGTGTCAAGAATGGTTTTCATCGCTATACCCACGAGAATCAGGGCAGCTGCGAGCATGAAGAGATACTCTATGGCAGTTTGAGCCCGCTTCATCGTCATCCACCTGCATATATTTCTGGCGTTCCCATGATTTAAGGGTTTCCCTGCCAATCTTTTTAAATCGTTCCCACCTCCCAGCTGTGAGGGGCCATGAGGGTTTATCACTTAAAGGTGCACGAGGAGTATCTTGAGTTCATACGCTCCGGTGAGAAGAGAATTGAGGTCAGGGTGGCGTACCCCCAGCTGAGGGGTATCAAACCGGGGGACAGGATAATATTCAACGACTCCATTCCGGCAATTGTTACAGAGGTTAAGAGGTACGAAACCTTCAGGCAGGTGCTGAGAGAAGAACCCATAGAAAAGATCTTCCCAGACGAGCCCAGCTTTGAGAGGGCCCTGAAGCGTTTCCACGGAATGTACCCAAAGTGGAAGGAGAACAGGTACGGGGTGATGGCCATAAAGTTCAAGCTCCTCGGTGGTGAAAATGAAGCACCTTGAGTTCGACGGAAAGTACTCCGAGGCCATCTTGAAGGGGAAGAAACGGGCAACCGTTAGGCTCGGTAGGAGGCCCGACCTGAAAGAGGGAGACGTGGTTCTCATTCACTCAGGTGGTTACGTCCTGGGAAAGGCCGTTATAGAGCGTGTCGAGAGCAAGACGGTTGGAGAGCTGACCAATGAGGATGCCCTTTTGGATGGTTTCTCCAGCAGGGAGGAGCTCATAAATGCCCTCAAGGAGCACTACAGGTGGGTAAACGAAAACTCAAAGGCCCATGTGGTGGTCTTTAAGTTAGTAGAGAAGTTCAATACGCCGGTTATGAGTTCTGACTACGCATACGAGGGGAATCTCCCAGTCGAGATAGCCGAGAAAGCCCTGAAATACCTGGATCTCCCGGAGGAAGATAGAAAGCTGATAGAGCTCTTTCTGAAAACCGGGAGCCTTAGAAAGGCCGCCTATCGTCTTGGTGGTCTAAACAAGCGCTACCTGATAAGGGACACATTAAGAAGAGCCTATGAACAGCTCAAGGAGAAAGGCCTCATGGGGCCGAAAGCCTGATCAGAGCTCGAGCCTCTCCTTTATGAGCCCCAAAAGCTCTCCAAAGGCCTTTCCAAGAGCCTCCTTGCTCCTGTACGGGTGCAGTACATCATCCTCGAAGTTCCTGACAAGTACTTCAACGGCCTCCTCTATTGTGAATGCCCCTTCCAGCCAGGCAAAAGCTATAACCGCCTCCGCCACGTCGCCTTTGCCGTGCTTGTCCGTCCTGGGAGGTATAAGATGCTTCAGCCCGGCCCTCTCGATGGCGATTGCGAGCGAAGCGTTTGGAACCCTTCCACCGGTTGGCTTTCCGGTGTACTCGCTGAGAGCCAGGGAAAATATGAAGTTTGCGAGCGAATCACCGAGGGTTGAGAGCCCCCTGTCCCTGAAATCCCTTGAGTAATTTATCCTGGGCCTTTCCTTCAACCGTTGCACCTCCTCAGTTCAAACGAAAGTGCGAGCATCCATACTAGGAGGGCAAAGAGCGAAAGCGTGAATAAAATCGATAGCACCACGAACGGCCCGGTATCAAAGATCATTAGGGTGAAGCGGTCTATAAGCTTAACCATGTTCCAGTTTGGGTGTTCAATGTGAACGTGGAACCAGAAGCTGGTGGGGAACATTATGGGCCAGAGGGTGGGGGGTACTGTGGGGAGGAACATGACAACCCTCGAAGGCCAGTCGAGTTCGGGGAGGGCAAGGAGGAGGAACGCTATAAGCGGAAGGGAGTACTGGGTGTTAACCCTCCAGTAAGTGAGAAGGAATGCCGCGTAGGCCAGGGCAATAGAAACCCTGAGGTTTCTTAGCCTGTAGTGGGTGAAAAGAACACCCATTAAGGCCAAAACTGAGAAGATAGCCCAGTGCCTCATGTAGAACAGTGTGTTTAGGCCTGAGATTTCGTGAACAAAGGTCAGGAGGGAAACTATCCCGTTGAGGTTATAGGCTATCGGGTATGTGTAGTCCGGCTTCATGCCCTGAAGCAGATCGGGTATCCCAAGGAGGGATGCTGGCTTGAGGAGGAAGGGGAGGAACGGGATGGCTGTCCCGGCCACGAAACTCCCGAGGGATTCTTTGAGCGCTCCAGGAGTTTTCCATTTGTCAAGCAGTTCATCCCAGAGAACTACCAGGGCTGGAAAAATTATCGTATGCTTGACCGCCAGGCTGAAGCCAATCAACCCGTAGCCGAGGTTTTTCCTTCCGTTCTCAACAAAATAAAGCCCGAGGAGGAATGGAAGAAGCGCAAGCCCATCGAACATGCCGTATACCGAGGAAACGTAGATAACCATGGGGTTGAAAAGGTACAGAGAGGAAACACCCAGAGCAAGCTTTTCCGATTTTTTCCTCAGGAAGAGGTATAGAAGGATCCCTACCCCCACATCGGCGATGATGAAGAGGGATTTTACGGCCATGATCCACGACGTGGAGGCGAAGACATGATAGCCCGATGAGTCCCAGAAGAACTTAACGGCCCCATCCCCCACGATAACCCTCAAAAGGGCCATCAAATATACCAAAACCGGGCCGTAAACGTAGGGCCAGTTGTAGGGCCATCCTTCTTCTTCCCAGTGTTTTCCATCGGCGTAGGAATAGAAGTCAAGGGGATGGCGGAGCATCGTCCCGGCGAAGCCATAGAACTGGGGGATATCGCTTCCCGTCGAGTAGGGCGCTATGTAAAGTCTGATGGAGAGCGAGAGGAGTAGTATAACCAAAAGGACATAAAACGAACGCTCTTTTCCCGGGTTTGATTTCGGCCTTCTCATGGTGAGTGGTATAATTTAACGTTTAAAAAATTATCGCCGGAGACTCAGGAGGAAACCGCGCTCCTCCAGGCCTCAAGGGCTTCCCTGGCCCTCTCGAATATCTTCTGGGCGGCCTTTTCAAGTGCCTCCTCCGGACTTTCCTTGCCGTCCGTTACTACCTTGAACTTCGGTTTTCTGGCCATGAGGATCGGGTGATCTATTGAGTAAGCCGCGAATTTAACGTGTTCGTCCTCGTGGAGAACCTCGACCAGCAGGTTGGCGAAGGTGTGATCCTCTTCTTCCAGGTAAAACTCAAGTTTGTTGTCTTCCCTTTTGATGACCTCAATCTTCATATTCCTCACCCTCTTTGGAGATGTGTTTGATGACCTCTTCCAGGGCCTGCTCCTTGTTCTTTATGAGTTCGTATTTAAACTTATCCTCCTTCCACTCTGCCAGGCCAAGCTCTACCAGGAGCTCAAGAACCTCTTCCGCCGGGATGCCGTATACCACGGACACCGGGAGGACTACCTCTCTTATCTGGCGGGTTGTCTGGAGGGATACCTCAGCCAGAGCCTGCCCCAGCTCTCTAACTAACTCCAAAGCTTCTGTCCATGGGAGCGAGGTTATGAGCTCTTTCCCGTCTTCATCGAACATCACGGTTTCTCCTTTTAGCTGGAGTATCCAAAGGAGAACCGGCAGGGAAACGCTGGTCCCCGCTTCCCTGAACAGGTCATCGGGCGAATAGCGGTAGAGTCCCCTCTTATCCGGGTAAAGCTTCGCCCTTATCCTGTTGTGAATGGCCCTTATTTTTCCCATGGTCTCCCTTATCTCGTCTTTTGTTCCCTGGACGTTTATTTTGATTGAATCCAGCTTTCCATGGACGTATATGAAAGCCGGCAGTCTGAGCTTTTGGATCTCCTTAAGCAGTTCCTCCTTCTCCTCCTCGCTCCTCACGTGTATTGTTATAACCCTCTTTGCCCGGGACATTCAAATCACCAGCTTGCGGTAGAGCCTTGAGAGCTTTCTTGTTTCAATGTTTCCGCACTTGGGGCAGATCAGCTTGTCCCCCCTTCTTATGAGAGGCGTTCTGCATCTGGAGCAGAAGGCGTAAACTACCCCCAGGTCTGGATCTTTTGTAGTAAGCTGAATTGGGCTCTTTTCGTTGGAAATTACCCTGGCACGGACTATGTCACCTATTTTGAACTCACTGCTCAGGTCTTCAACGAAACCGTTTTTGATGCTGGAAACGTGGATTCCGGCCATTTTTGAAGTCGCGATTTCCCTTCTGATTTCTCCCTCTATCCGAAGAAGATTAACCATAACCGCCGGGGGCTTCACATCAATGACCCGCGCCAGAACTATGTCCCCAACCTTTGGAAGGGGTGGTGTGTCCGTCACTGGCTCGACGTAGATTTCCATTTTCTCCTGATCTATTCTAACCCTCCCTGCTCTTGTGGCTATTAACTCGCCGTTTTCTTCCTTCACTCCCTCACCCGGGAGATACTCTTCAATAACCCCCAGGTGATCCCCAGGGAGCACAAGATCGCCTTCTTTTAATGTCTTTTTAACCTCCATCCTCCCACCCAGTAGGGATTCCAGCGAGGATTTTTTAAGCCTTTGCTACCGTCGCGATAACTTTAAATTTATGTTTGACGAGTGGGCTTTGCCATGTTCGGAGAGCACGAGCTAAAAACACAGTTCATAAAGATTGCCGACAAAAAGATACACCTGCTCGAGGATAAAGGGGGCGTTGTTCGGTACAGAAGGGATGAGGTTGAAAAAATCATCAAAAGCAACGGGGAAAAACTCAAAATTCTGCCTTCCCCGGCGGTGGGCTATGGAGTCAGGCTCCTCATGGTGAAGTTCAGGGAACCCGTTGTGGTTCCGCCCCAAGAGTCTCTGGGGGGATTTGTCGAAGCTCCAGTGGAGATTGATGTCAAAGTTGGCGAGCTTAGCATAGACCACTTTATTGTTGGAAGGGAAAAATACGCCCTCTACGGGACGCTTGAGGCGGGGATTATATGCCGTTATCATGTAAGCCCATTCTACGCGGAAGAGCCCGAGAGTTTGGGTGTGGCCGAGCTGATCGTCTCGAATCCCTCAAGCGATTGGAAATCCCTTGAGAAGATTATAATCCCGGTAAAAGGGAGCTCAATGTACTATACGAAGGAGAGGGCTTACTACCCCCTCATCATCGTTACGCTGAAAAATCACGTTCCGGAGGTCAACAACACGGGAAAACCCCCCAAGGAGGGCCTGAACGCCGTAGGTGACAGGCTCCCGCTTCCGGACTTCCTGATGAGGTGGTGAAGATGACAACGGCCAACACAACCTCCTTTTGGGAGCAGGGTGTTTTTGGCCAGGGCCTGATCCTCGGTATAACCGTCGGAGGAATCACCAAGGCACTGCTCATACTCGTCGCAGCTCTCATAATTGCAAGGTTTGTGAGGGCGTATCTCCTCAACCTCTCCCGGAGTACCAAGTACATCTGGATAATCAACGAGGACACCGCCTCAACGCTCCACAACATGATAGTGGTCATAGCCATCGTCTATGCCTTTGAGGCCCTTGGGGCTATGGCCTTTAAGATTGGAGGGGCAAACATGAGCAACATCCTCGCTGGATTTCTGGTGTTCTACTTCTCTTACATCTTCGCCAAGAAGTCAAAAGACTACATGATAATGCGCTCTCCAACGCAAAATCTTCCTGAGGTCCAGGTTAAGGCGAAGCTCTTCTACTACCTCATTGTTGTACTAGCCTTTTTCATAGCCCTCAACATTGCCGGCTTCACTGGCAGGCTGACAACGATCTTTGCAGCGGCCGGAATAACGGGTATCGTCCTCGGTTTTGCCTCTCAAACTGTTGTGGCCAACTTCATCTCGGGCATATTCATGTACTTTGATAAGCCCCTCAAAATAGGCGACCCCGTGGAAGTTGCCGGCTATTCCGGAATAGTGCACGATATAAGGATCCTTTCAACCAGAATACGAACGTGGGATGGCGTTTTGGTTAGGATCCCAAACGAGAAGCTCTTCAACAGCGAGATACAGAACCTGATGAAGTATCCCGCGAGAAGGGTCGACATAACGGTTGGCATAGGCTACAAAGAAGACGCAGGGAAAGCTATAGAGGTAATAAAGAAGACCCTCGACGAGATGTCCTACGTTCTGGCAGAGCCAGAACCAGTGGTGTTCGTGGACAACCTCGGGGACAGCAGTGTGAACATATCAATTAGGGCGTGGGCACCGAGCGAAAAGTGGTTTGATGTAAGGATCCAAATAGTCCAGAAGGTCAAAGAGGCCCTCGACAGGGAAGGCATAGAGATACCGTTCCCGCAGAGGGTCAACTGGTTCCCGGAGCCCATAAGGATAAAGGTCGAGGGAGAGAGGGGAAACTGAGCCGCTGCTTTTCTTTTCCTCTTTGGACAGGTTTATAAGCCAAGGGGAAAACTTTTAGTAGTTTACGCCCAGCCATGGGTGGTGGTTAAGGATGAGAATGCTTCTGATACACTCCGACTACCTCGAGTACGAGGTCAAGGACAGGGCCCTGAAGAACCCGGAGCCGATAAGCGAAGAGCAGAGGAAGGGCAGGCTCGACGAGGTCTTGGCGGTCTTCATGAGCGTTGAGAAGGTTGACGAGGCGAACCCGGAAGAGGTCGTTGAGAAAGCCGTGAAGGAAATCAAGGACGTTGCAGGACAGGTTAAGGCGGAGAAGATATTCGTTTACCCCTTCGCCCACCTGAGCAGTGACCTGGCGAAGCCTGACGTTGCCCTCGAGGTCCTCCAGAAGGTTGAGGAGAAGCTTAAGGAGGAAGGCTTCGAAGTCAAGCGCGCCCCCTTCGGCTACTACAAGGCCTTCAAGCTCTCCTGCAAGGGACACCCGCTCGCTGAACTCAGCAGGTCAGTAGTTCCAAGCGGAGAGGCTGTAAGCACGGAGGAGCGCAACATAGCCCTCGAAAAGGAGGAAGAACTCAAGAGCTACTGGTATATCCTCACGCCTGGGGGGGAGCTGGTTGAGGTTGACAAGTTCGACTTCACCGGCCATGAAAACCTCCGGAAGTTTGCAAACTACGAGATAAACAAGAACAGGGCCGCCGATAGAGAGCCACCCCACGTTAAGCTCATGCTCGAGCACGAGCTCGTCGACTACGAGCCCGGAAGCGATCAGGGCAACCTCAGGTACTATCCGAAGGGCAGGCTCATCAAGGGCCTCCTCGAGCAGTACGTCACCGAGAAGGTCATCGAGTACGGCGCCATGGAGGTGGAGACTCCCATTATGTACGACTTCGAGCACCCGGCGCTCGAGAAGTACCTGAACCGCTTCCCGGCGAGGCAGTACGTAGTTAAGAGCGGTGACAAGAAGTTCTTCCTCCGCTTTGCCGCCTGCTTCGGCCAGTTCCTCATAAAGAAGGACGCGACCATAAGCTACCGCAACCTGCCGCTCAGGATGTACGAGCTTACGCGCTACTCCTTCAGGAGGGAGAAGAGCGGTGAGTTGAGCGGTCTGAGGAGGTTGAGGGCCTTCACCATGCCGGATATGCACACGGTAGCCAGAGACCTCAGGCAGGCCATGGACGAGTTCAAGAAGCAGTACAAGCTCAGCATGGAGGTTCTCAAGGGGGTCGGTCTGACGCCAGATGACTACGAGGTCGCGATACGCTTCACCAGGGACTTCTGGGAGGAGAACAGGGACTTCATCGTCGAGCTTGCGAAGATAATAGGCAAGCCCGTCCTCATCGAGATGTGGGACCAGAGGTTCTTCTACTTCATCCTCAAGTTCGAGTTCAACTTCGTGGACAACCTCGATAAAGCGGCCGCTTTGAGCACCGTGCAGATAGACGTGGAAAACGCCGAGCGCTTTGGAATAACCTACTACGACGAGGAGGGACAGAAGCGGTACCCGCTCATACTCCACTGCTCGCCGAGCGGTGCCATCGAGCGTGTAATGTATGCCATCCTTGAAAAGCAGGCGAAACTGCAGGCCCAGGGTAAGAAGCCGATGTTCCCGCTCTGGCTCAGCCCGATACAGGTCAGGGTTATCCCGGTGAGCGAGGAGGTCATGGACTACGCTCTCTACGTAGCTGGCAAGCTCGAAGGCGCTAAGATAAGAGTGGACGTCGATGACACCAACGACAGGCTCAACAAGAAGATAAGGGAAGCTGAGAAGGAGTGGGTTCCCTACATTGTGGTTGTCGGCAGGAACGAGAAGGAGCAGAACACAATCACCGTGAGGAGAAGAAGCGATGGAGCTCAGGTTGAAATGCAGATCGAAGACCTGATCAAGGAGATAAAGGCCCAGACCGAGGGCTTCCCCTACAGGCCGAGGCCTCTGCCGCTCCTCCTCAGCAGGAGGCCGAAGTTCAAGGGATGACCTGTCTTTTCTTTCCCCCTTTTTCGGCTGAGGTGCTCACCAGGTTTGGACCCTGAAAAGCGTCCCACTGGCCGTTCCAGCCATTGAGTACGTTTCGTAGATGACAAGACCGCTGTTCCAGGGTTACAGCCCCAAACAAAAAAGGAACATAAAAGTTTGCTTCAGGTCATGAGCATGTTTTCAATTATCTTTATGGCTTCAGCTATTTTCTTTTCCGGTTTTTCGTCGTCTTTGGGGATCTCGAGGTTTATCACAAGGCGTTCTTCATGGTTGTCTTCCAGGTCGTAGACCTCGAGTTCCTCAACCTCAACTTCCCCAAATATGCTCTCCAGCTCAGGGCTGATGACCTTTCTGTCGTTTCCGTAAACCTCAACCCGAACCACGTTGTCCGTTGTCGAGACAACGACCACTATCTCATAGGATCCGATCTTTTTTGAGAAGCGGAGGGCACTTCCATACCCAACAACCTCTTCCTTGAAGCCCAGCTGGAGCATTGTGCCTCTTATCGAATCGGTTTTGGCTCTTATCCTGCGCATTATCCTCTCCCTTAACTTTGAGCTCTCTTCGAGGGCCTTTTTAATACCCTCGCCGGCTCTCTCAATGGGGCCTTCCCATATCCCGATTATCTTTATCCCGGACGAGCCGGGCCTGAATTCCAGCTTAATTGAATCAACGTCAAAGTCCCGGAAGTCTTCGACTTTAAGCTCGCCCAGAGTCATTATGTCAAACTCAATCCTTGCAGTTGAGCCAAAGGCCCAGCCTTTAAACTTCACTCCCACCACCTGGGGCCATCTCTTTCACCCCATTTAAAAACCTTCCCCCTTCACCATAAACTGGAATACTGGAGCCCAAAATTGAAAAATTCATCCTAATATCCAGCTTCTCTCCCTGTAGCGTCCTCTGCTCTCTATTTCTTGTATTTTCTCCTTTACCTCTTCCTTGAGGTCTTCGCCCATAATCTCAGCGTAGCCCTCCAAAACGGCCTCAAAGCCAGCCTCGAACCACCGGTAGTGGGTGCTCTCCATTGCCCTTTTCAGGAGGTGGAGGTCAACGCCCCTCGCCTCGAGAGTTGAATCGAAATCCGCCAGACCGAAATCTATGAGGTAGACCTTCCCCTCCCGGAATATCATGTTGCTCGTCGTTAAGTCGCCGTGGACTATCCCAGCCCTGTGAAGCCTTCCTATCTGCCTTCCGATTTCCCTGCAAAGGCTTAGCCTCTCTTTCATTTCGACTTTTTCCAGCAGCTCCTTAAGGCGCTCCCCCTCAATGAACTCCATTACGATTTTCATGTCTTTAAGATCAACTTCATACACGTGGGGGCAGTTTACACCGAACTCTTTCGCCCTGTGGAGTATCCTTGCCTCCCTCACAGTTCTTTCTTTTCTCAGCCTGATGTCTATCTCCCCTATCCTGTAGCGCTTTGGGATCCTGTGCTTGACTATCACCTTCTCCTTCAGGAGAGGAACCCCGAACACTTCCTCGAAGGTGGCCTCGTAGATCTTTGCCTCGGCTCCCTGGGCTATGAGCTTCACGATATCACCCCTCTCGATCCACAATTAGAACTTCCCGGAAAGGGTTTTAGTCCTTTTCCCCACATTTTTTCGAATTTTTGTCATTGTTCCAGTTTTAGAGCTTTTCTTTGAAATTTTTAGCCCAAAACTTTTTATGGAATGCTGACGAAGCGTTTCTGCAAAAAGAAATTCCACGGGAGGAACGTCAAATGGTGCAGCAGTTTAGTGGCCAGCCGGTTGTTATTCTGCCTGAGGGGACTCAGAGGTACGTTGGTAGGGACGCCCAGAGACTGAACATCCTGGCTGCGAGAATAATAGCCGAAACCGTCAGAACCACCCTCGGCCCCAAGGGAATGGACAAAATGCTCGTCGACAGCCTTGGGGATGTTGTTGTCACCAACGACGGTGCAACCATACTCGACGAGATGGACATCCAGCACCCTGCCGCGAAGATGATGGTTGAGGTTGCCAAGACCCAGGACAAGGAGGCGGGCGATGGAACTACCACTGCTGTCGTCATCGCCGGTGAACTCCTCAGGAAGGCTGAGGAGTTACTCGACCAGAACATTCACCCAAGCATCATCGTCAAGGGTTACGTCCTCGCAGCAGAGAAAGCCCAGGAAATACTCGAAAACATAGCCATTAGGGTCACCCCGGATGATGAGGAGATCCTCATGAAGATAGCCATGACCTCAATCACCGGCAAGAGCGCCGAGAGCTACAAGGAGCTCTTTGCAAGGCTCGCCGTCGAGGCCGTCAAGCAGGTCGCAGAGAAGAAGGACGGTAAGTATACCATTGACCTCGACAACATTAAGCTCGAAAAGAAGGCAGGCGAGAGCGTTGAGGAGAGCGAGCTCGTTAGGGGAGTAGTCATTGATACGGAAGTTGTTCACCCGAGGATGCCGAAGAGGGTCGAGAACGCTAAGATAGCCCTCATCGACGAGGCCCTTGAAGTCAAGAAGACTGAAACAGACGCAAAGATCAACATCACCGACCCCAACCACCTCATGAGCTTCCTCGAGCAGGAGGAGAGGATGCTCAGAGAAATGGTTGAGAAGATCAGGGAGGTTGGGGCCAACGTCGTCTTCGTCCAGAAGGGTATCGACGACTTAGCCCAGCACTACCTTGCCAAATACGGCATAATGGCAGTCAGGAGGGTCAAGAAGAGCGACATGGAGAAGCTGGCCAAGGCTACTGGAGCTAAAATCGTCACCAACGTTCGCGATCTAACTCCGGAGGACCTCGGCCACGCTGACCTCGTCGAGCAGAGGAAAGTTGCTGGAGAGAACATGGTCTTCGTCGAAGGCTGCAAGAACCCGAAGGCTGTAACAATCCTCATCCGCGGTGGCACAGAGCACGTAGTTGATGAAGTCGAGAGGGCCCTTGAAGATGCCCTCAAGGTCGTTAAAGACGTGATGGAGGACGGCTACATACTCCCGGCGGGCGGTGCCCCGGAGATTGAGCTGGCCATCAGGCTCGACGAGTACGCCAAGGCCGTTGGCGGCAAGGAGGCCCTCGCTATAGAAGCCTTTGCGGATGCCCTCAAGATAATCCCGAAGACCTTAGCGGAGAACGCAGGGCTTGACACCGTCGACGTCCTCGTTAAGGTCATCAGCGAGCACAAGAACAGAGGTCCCAGAATAGGCATCGACGTCTTCGAGGGAGGGCCTGCTGATATGCTGGAGCGCGGCGTCATCGCTCCGCTCCGCGTTCCGAAACAGGCCATCAAGAGCGCCAGCGAGGCAGCAATAATGATCCTCCGCATAGACGACGTCATCGCCGCCAAGGCCAGCAAGTCAGAGAAAGGCGAGGGCGGAATGCCCGGCGGTATGGGCGACATGGACATGGGCATGTGATGCCTTTCCCTTCTTTTTTGCTCGTTTTAGAGAAAAGGCATCAGCTCGGAATTTTAAGTTTCAAAAGATGGCGAGATCCGCCTGATACCCCGGAAAGGGGCGTCAGGTCGAGAGTGCGGGAGAACAAAAAAGTTTTAGCATCAACCTGCAATTCTATCTGGGGTGAGAGAATGGGACTCGTAATGTGGCTCAGAACGGGCCTTCTGATGGCCATACTCACGGGCCTTCTGATGGGGATAGGCTACCTCTTCGGCGGGCCAAACGTGGCGTTTATGATGTTCCTCTTCGCCATGTTCTTCAACTTCCTGACCTACTGGTACAGTGACAGGATCGTGCTGAGATGGTACAACGCGAGGGTCGTTGATGAGTACGAGGCGCCGGAGCTCTACGCCATCGTTAGAAAACTCACCGAGAGGGCAGGGCTTCCGATGCCCAAGGTGGCAATAATTCCAACTGATACGCCAAACGCCTTCGCCACTGGAAGGAACCCGAAGCACGCGGTAGTCGCTGTAACCACCGGGCTACTGAGGATTCTCAACAGGGACGAGCTTGAAGGTGTCATAGGCCACGAACTTACCCACATCAAGAACAGGGACATACTGATAGGCACTGTAGCAGCGGCGATGGCCGGCGCGATAATGCAGCTCGCCTACTGGGCGAGATGGATAGCGATATTTGGTGGCTTCAGCAGGGACAGGGACAACAGGGATGGGGAGGTCATAGCGGCGATACTCGTGGCGATTTTGGCTCCAATAGCGGCAATGCTCATTCAGGCGGCAATAAGCCGCTCAAGGGAGTTTTTGGCGGACGAAGGAGGGGCAAAGATAAGCGGCAAGCCACAAGCCCTTGCCAGCGCGCTGATGAAGATAGAGGAAGTCGTCCGCTACAAGCCAATGAAAAACGGCAATCCCGCAACCGCCCACATGTTCATAGTGAACCCCTTCAGGGGAATGAGCATAGTGAACCTCTTTTCAACCCATCCGCCCACCGAGGCAAGGATTGAGAGGCTCAGGAAGATAGCAGAGGAAATGGGAATTTACTTCTGACACCTTTTCTGCTTTTGTCCTCAGAGGAAAACGCCCCTCGTCATCGCACCGTCAACAACAACCGTCGAGCCGAGCATGTATTCGGCTTCATCACTCAGAAGGAACGCTATCAGAGAGCCCAGCTCTTCCCACCTTCCGGTCCTGTAAAGGGGTGTTCTGCTCAGCACTTCCCTTTCCCAGACCTCCTCGAAGGGTTCCCCCCTGCCCTCTGCCAGCGCTCTCAGGTTCTCCCTTGCGCCCGGGGTGTCAAAGCTCCCGAGAAGTACCGAATAGGCCCTTATCCCATACTTCCCGTAGGCTCTCGAAACGCTCTTCGCCAGCTGAACGAGGCCAGCCCGCGAGGTGTCCGCTAAAACCAGCGGGGGCATCGGCTCTTTTATTGAAACCGAGTTTAAGTAGATTAATCTCCCCTTCGTTCTCTTCTCAAGCCACCTCCTGACGAGGAGGGTCGTGAGGTATCCCGGAGCAACGGTGTGGAGCAGGGAAGCCTCGAGCCAGTCATTATAGCCGGCATCGTGGAGGTGGCACGGCTCGCAGGAAACGTTCGGCGCGTTCCAGACGAGGGCGTCAATCCCACCCAGAAGATCCCACGCCTCTTTGACGAGGTTTTCTAAGTCTTCTCTCCCTTTAAGGTCCGCCTTCACTGCATAAACTTCCCCCAGAAGGGAGAGCTCTTCCCCGGCCCTCCGGAGGTTTTCCTCGCCGGAGGAACTTATGACAACCCTCGCGTTCCTCTTCAAAAGCTCTTTTGCAACGTTGAAGCCAATCCCCCTGGAGGAAGCCGTTACGAGGATTCCCATTCCTTCCAAGTCTATCCCGCTCATGGGTTCCAATCATCGAACAGGCTAATAACTTTTGTCCCGCTGACGAATTAGGCTTCCCGAATTTGGATAATCCACGTCATTTTGCCAAAAACTTCGGGAAAAGAAACTTAAAGTGTAAAACCTTTGGTTTTAGACGGATTTCTCGAAAAATCTGGGGGTGATGGAGTGAAGTTTTTCATTTGCGGGGAGAAAGCCGGACCAAAGCCCTTCAGAATAGCCGTCATCGGTGCAGGCCCGGCAGGGTTAACGGCCGCTGGCTACCTTGCTTGCAAGGGCTACGAGGTCCATGTCTACGAGAAGATGCCCGAAGGCGGCGGAATGGTGGCCTTTGCCATTCCGGAAGTCAGAATTCCAATAAACGCGGTTAGAGAAGGCGTAAAAGACCTTGAGAGACTCGGAGTGCAATTCCACTTCAGGACGAAAGTTGTCTACGACTCCCCCAGGGAGCTCGGCGACGAGTGGGCGGAGCACTTCGTTTCCCTTGAGAGGCTCCTGAGCGAGTTTGATGCGCTCCTCATAGCCACTGGCGCATGGAAGCCGAGGGAGCTCAAGGTTCCCGGAGCTGAACTGCCCGGCGTTTACGACGCCTTAACACTCCTCCACCAGGTAAAGATGGCCAGGATAGGCTACTACTCCTGGGAGAGGGTTCCTGACTTCAAGGGGAAGCACGTCGTGGTAATCGGCGCCGGCTATACCGCCGTTGACGTGGCCCTCGAGGCGAGGCTCCTTGGAGCTGAGAAGGTCACGATGGCATACCGCCGCTCCCTTGAGCACAGCTACGCGAAGACCGAGATAGGGAAGCTGATCAGTGAGGGGGTGGAATTTGTTGAGTACGCGGCTCCAGTCAGAATAATCGGGGAGAAAAGGGCCCGAGGAGTTGAGTTCGCGAAGACAAAACTAGTCGGGGGAAACGTTCTAACAACTGACGAGCGTTTCATCATAGACGCTGATATTGTTGCCTACGCCATAGGCCAACTACCGACGAGCCCGATAAGGGAAGTCCTCTGCGCCAGTGAGGAAATACTGAAAGATGCGGGCATATTCTTTGCAGGCGACGTTGTTACTCCAAGGAACATCGGCACTGCTATGATGGAAGGAAGGGCAAAAGCGAAGGAAATCGAGGAGTGGCTCTTCAACAAAGCCCCAAGAAAGGTCTTCCCCGTTCCGGTGACGGCTAGGCTGATAAGCCAGGTTGTAAACGGCGAGTGCTGACTAACCGGATGGATGAACCTCCCTCCTGATAAACACTATCAGGTACACCAGTGCCCATATCCCTGCCAGGAAAATGCAGATATCATTCGCCAGAGTTGGGTTAGTTAGCATCATGCCAGACTGAACAACCGACCTACCGTAAACCGGGGCCAGTATGTACGTGAGGTATCCTGCGAAACCCTGGACAGGATTTCCAAGGCTCACCTGGTTCTGAACCAGAACCAGAGATGAAAAAGGAAGCATGAACAGTATCCCCATTGAAAGTACGTAAGCCTTACTACCGCCCCCTACTGCCGTTGAGAGGAGCACGAGTGTTCCGTAGAAAAGGGAAGAAGCTAAGATCGGGAGAATAAACGGGTCCGAGTCGCGAACACTGGCCATAAGCATGACAAGTGTTGAAAAAGGTAGAATTGAAACTAATAAGGCTAGGAGCCTTCCCACAGCCACAGAGGACCACTCACGAAACATGACGAGTTCAAACGTTAGAACCCGATCCTCCGTGAAGAAGGGGACGGACACCAAGAACAGGTAAACTGGAACAACTATAAACTGGGTCGTCTCAACGAACGCCAGATCACCGCGGTATTGAGTAATTGAGAAATATTCCGAAAGCAGTAGGATGGCTGAGATGGCCCAGTAAGTGGCGTTATAAAAGATTTCCCTTAGATACATTTTAATCGCGTATTTTAGCATAGAGCAAACGCACCCCCGCTTTTTTATAACCTCTAATCGCTCCTCTCCGCATTAGAGATTCCAAAAGTCCAAGATCACAGTCACACACGAGGACGTTTCCAAAGTCGGCCACAACGTTTGGTATATCAACTTTCTCGGTAGAGGCCACAAACACCTCATATGCTCCTTCGAGCTCAGGAATCTTTCCATACCAGCGGACTTCTCCTTTCTCAAGCACTATAACCGATTCAGTTAGGAGCTCAACGTCCTCCGGAACATGTGATGTGAGTATGTAACTGTCAAAGCGCTCTTTCAAGACCTTTACGACTCTGCGGTAAGCATGTATATCGAGGTGTACAAACGGCTCATCGAGAACTGGGATTCTACCAGGGTCAGAGAGGGCGTTGAAAATCCACAAGAGCTGTTCCTGCCCCGAGGAAAGCTCATAGACCCTTTTATCATAAAAGCTTTGTACACCGAGATCCTGGGCCAATGACACAACTTCTTTGCTTTCCCCAGTAATCTCCCCTACCAGGCTCACGAGATCCCTCACCTTCATCCTGTAGGGTAGACGGCCTTTTTCAAAGGATGGTGCGAAGGCCTTAAGGATTTCGCCTCGTTCTCTGTACGGGACGACCCCATTCAATGTCACCTTTCCACTCTCAGGCTTTAGAAACCCCATAAAAATAGAAAGAAGGGTGGTCTTTCCACTTCCATTTTGCCCCACTATTCCAATCCGCTTTTCTTTAACTCTAAAGGACACATCCTTTAATGCCATGGTTTTTCCATTGTAACTAAAACTCAGCTTTTCTGCTTCAAGTGTGATCATCTCACACCCCTCGGGATGCCACTATTAACATTAAAATTCCTATGATGATAAAGCCCACGTTCAGGGGAAAATACAGGCCCACGCCGTATCTAACCCATCCTGTCCAATCCTGGGGAGGAACAGTGTTCCCCCAGCCGAGGAAAACAGATACTATAGATACCGAACCAGTGTAGGACCCTGGCATGATGGGTTCTATTATCGAAGAGGCGTTTAAGGGGTTCAAGTTGAGGGCCACGGGTCTGTTTTTGTAGAAGGTATACATACCCTGAATCGAGGGAGAGGGACACATGAAAACCTCTGGGTAGCCGTAGAACTTATTGGGAAAGGTGTGGATGGAGGCGTTTGCCAGGCAACCTGGCAGTGGCTTTTGTGGCATCAGAAACTGTATTAGCTCATTGCTGGCGTTAACAACCTTATGGCCCTCGTAGGCCTTGACGATCCCTCCGGATGCGCGGAACGGGAATTCAGGTAGGAGCTTTGGGTAGGCACCTGTCTTCTTCCCGGTGAGTTTATAACCTTCGTAGTCGAGCTGGTATTTATCTTCTCCTATGTAGGTTATGTTGGTTATAACTCCAATGTTGAAAGTGCTATTGGTGGTATTTTCGTGGAAAGGCCCCATGAAGAACAGATATTCCAGAGTACTGCCATTCCTGATCGAGTCTTTATATGGAATGTGAATATAACTCCCGAGATAATATGAGGTGACGGGCACAAAATTAATCAGAATCCCAAAAATTATCATGAGCACTGCTATTCTCCTATATGAACTTACTCGCATGGTTATCCCTCCTTGGTGGCAAAAATTAGATAAATTAAAATTTAAATTCTTTGCTATTAAACCTCAATTGATATTGAAAACGCTACTGGTAAGCTTTCTTCTTCGCTGGCGATGTAGTTCACTCCATAGTATATTTGGTACTGATAGTTCTTTCCATCTGCGGTTCTTCCATTGAAAAGAACCCTATTGTACATCACTCCATGGATGTTGTTTCCGAGTATCTGCAGCCCATGGAGGGTGAAATATCCCCAGAATTCTAGCTCATTGGTACTTGGAATAGCTTGGGTATACTCCCAACTTCCATAGTCTCCTAGATGCCCACCTGTAGAAGTCTCAATGTATGTATTACGGTCTAAAAGGAACTGTCCTGTGGAAGATGTTGCGAATGTCCATTTTGAGGTTACCCATGCCATATGCCATCCGAATATATTAGCCCCATATGCAGTAACTTCCGAGTAGTTTCCGGTGGTGTTTGGTATCAATATCAATGCGGATACAGTAGCATTAATTACTCCAAAAAACAAAAGCATTGCCAGTAAAGATGCCTTTCTCATTTGTTCACCTCCATCAAGTTTTCAATAATCACTAATAACAATTAGTAAATATATACTTTTCTTTTTTTTCTTGTCATTATGACAAGTTCGGAAAAGCAGATATATCCAACTTTCGACACTATGACAAAGAAAAAAAGTTATAACGTGACCCTTTCAACTTTCCCCCATGACAAAGCCAAAAGACATCGTGCTCAAGAAAAGCGAAGGGATCGAGGGAACGCCAATAGAGGGGCCGTGGCTGGACGAAGTTTCGAGCCTTGAGGAGGTGCTCGATTATTACGGGAGAATAGGCTTCCAGGCGACTCACCTCGGGAAGGCCATAGAGATCTGGAGGAGAGTTGAGAAAAGGCGCGCCGAAGGGAAGGAAGTCCGCGTATTTCTCGGCTACACCTCCAACATAGTCTCCTCCGGCCTGCGCGAGCTGATCGCGTGGCTCGTGAAGGAAGGCAAGGTTGACGTGATCGTAACTACAGCCGGAGGAATCGAGGAGGACTTCATCAAAGCTCTAAAGCCTTTCATCCTTGGCGACTGGAAGGTGAACGACGCCGAGATGCGCGAAAGGGGCATCAACAGGATAGGCAACATCTTCGTGCCCAATGACCGCTACATCGAATTCGAGAAGTACATGATACCCTTCTTTGAGAGGGTTCTCGAGATGGAAAAGGAGCGCGGAAAGCCGCTCACGGCGAGCGAATTCATCTACGAGCTTGGCCGCTACATGGACGAGAAGCTCGGGAAGGAGAAGGAGCGCTCGATTATATACTGGGCCTACAGGAGGAACGTCCCTATATTCTGCCCGGCCATAACAGACGGCTCGATGGGGGACATGCTCTACTTCTTCAAGGAGGAGAGAGGCGACAGGGAGCTTGTCATAGACATCGCCAACGACATAGTGAAGCTCAACAACCTCGCGGTTACCGCCAAAGAGACCGCGTCGATAATCCTCGGCGGTTCCCTCCCAAAGCACGCGATAATCAACGCCAACCTCTTCAGGGGCGGGACTGACTACGCGATTTATATAACCACCGCCGTCCCCTGGGATGGCTCGCTGAGCGGTGCCCCTCCAAGCGAAGGCGTTAGCTGGGGCAAGATAAGAGCAAAAGCCGACTACGTGGAGATATGGGCGGACGCAACACTGGTGTTCCCGCTGCTGGTGTGGAAGGTGATGAAAGGCTGATTTTACTTTTCCGCCTGTTTGTCTCCCAAAAAAGGAGAATAAACGGATTAAACCTTAATCCCGCCCATAACGAGGGCCAGCAAGGCTTTCTGGGCGTGGAGCCTGTTTTCGGCCTGGTCAAAGACGACGCTGTTGGGGCTGTCTATGACATCATCGGTGACCTCCTCGCCCCTGTGAGCGGGGAGGCAGTGCATGAATATGTAGTCTGGCTTGGCATGCTTGACGAGTTCCCTGTTGACCTGGAAGGGCTTGAATATCTTTCTTCTCTCCTCTGCCTCAGCTTCCTGACCCATGCTCGCCCAGACGTCGGTGTAGATGACGTCGGCGTCTTTAACAGCCTTAACTGGGTCGTGGAGGAGCTCGAAGCTTCCGCCGCTCTCGGCCGCGTTCTGCTCAGCCCACTTAATGACCTTTTCGTCCGGCTCATAGCCTTCGGGAGTGGCGACGACGACGTTGGCACCAAGCTTTGTGCCAGCCACCATGAGGGAGTGTGCCACGTTGTTTCCGTCGCCGACGTAGACGACTTTAAGGCCCGCAACCCTGCCCTTCTTTTCAATTATGGTCTGGTAATCAGCGAGGGCCTGGCACGGGTGGGAGAAGTCGCTGAGACCGTTTATGACCGGAACGCTCGCGTACTTGGCGAGGTCTTCCACGTCCTTGTGGGCGTAGACCCTCGCCATTATCCCATCAACGTACCTGCTGAGAACCCTAGCCGTGTCAGCTATCGTCTCACCGCGCCTGAGCTGAAGGTCCTGGGCGTTTAAGTATAAAGCATAACCGCCGAGCTGATACATGCCGACCTCGAAGGAAATCCTGGTTCTGGTTGAGGGCTTCTGGAATATCATTGCGAGCGTTTTGCCCTCGAGAAGGCGGTGGGGCTTTCCGATCTTGTTCCATATCTTCATCATCTCGGCCGTCTTGAGAATAGTCTCAATTTCTTCCCTGGTGAAGTCCTGGAGGCAGAGAACATCCCTTCCTGCGAGGCTAACCACCATGTGCATCACCGTCCAAAGTTGGGGGCGGATTTAATAACCCTTTCGTCGGAGTAATTGGGCTCGTTTTGAAATTCTTTGGCTCCCAAATGCCACAAGTTTTCCAAACGTAATGTTATCAACGGCCCAACCTGTGTCTGCGTGCCTTTGGCATACCCCCAAGGGGAACCCTTTTAAGGTCAATATGATAGTGGGTGTGCTGCTCATGAAGCAGAGCTACGACCTGATAGCTGAAGAGACCGGCGTTGGAATGTTCCACACAGTTGCCCTCCTGTATATCGTCGGTGCAGTGTTGACGATAGTCCTCATCGGTGCCCTGCTGCTCCTCATTGCCGCGATCCTGGAGGTCATTGCGTTCTTCTCCCTCCCGGACTCGGTTCCAGAAAAGGCGTCTACCACGCCCGCTGAGGAGGAGCTCGCCTTCTGATTTTTGTTGCCCCTTTGATTTTTGCTTTTTTGAACCCCCAAAAATCTAATAAACTCCAGACGTTTCCCTTTTTGGTGGCTTGGCATGGAGAATAAAATCCGCGTGACCCTCGTCAATTATACGAAGAAACCGCTTGAGACTGTCACGTGGGCGGCGCTGATAAGCTACTGGGAGGGCTGGGAGGGAGAGGCTTTCGAGCGGATGACCCTGAACGATGTTGAGATGCACCTTCCCAAGGTTCTCGGCTACGGCCATGAGTCCGTTCTGGAGCATGCGACGCTTACCTTTGCGATTGAGGGCTGTTCTCGTGCGTGTACCCACCAGCTCGTGAGGCATAGGCTTGCCAGTTATACCCAGCAGTCACAGCGTTATATTAAATTAGACCTAACTGATGTGGAAGAGACCTTTGTAATCCCCGAGAGCGTCAGGGAAAAGCCAGAGCTCTACCAAAGGTGGAAGGATTTCATGAAAAACGCCATCGAGCTCTATGAGGAAACCTGTAGGGCTGGAATCCACCAGGAGGACGCGCGCTTTATTTTGCCTCAGGCGATCAGGACGAAGATAGTCGTGACGATGAACCTCAGGGAGCTAAAACACTTCCTTGGTTTAAGGGCCTGTGAGAGGGCCCAGTGGGAGATAAGGGAAGTTGCCTGGAAGATGCTGGAAGAGATGGCGAAGGTCGATGAGCTGAAGCCGATCATAAAGTGGGCAAAGCTGGGGCCGCGCTGTATTCAGCTCGGCTATTGCCCGGAGAGGGAGTTAATGCCGCAGGGGTGTTGGAAGAGGACGAGGGAGAAGTGGAAGAACGTAGCAGAGGGGTGAATTCATTTTCATAAATTTTTGGGACAAGGTAGGCAAGAAATAGAAAGGCGGATTCAGCCCCGTGGTCTACGCCAGCATAGCCTCGGTCTTCTCCGGGGGAGTCTTCGGCGACCATTGCTCCCCGATAAGCGACACCACAATCATGAGCTCCATCTTCAGCGGTTGTGACCACCTGGATCACGTTAACACCCAGCTACCTTACGCCCTCACCGCTGGCTTTGTAAGCGCCGTGATGCTCCTCCTCTTCGCCGCGGGACTTCAGAACGGCTGGGCGCTCCTCGCCATAGCGGTGCCACTCTTGGTAGTGCTCCACCGCCTCCTCAGTGAATGGTATGGAGCGAGGGTTGGCATCCCGGGGTGCAGAGTGCCAGTCTACGTGGTCGGGAGCGCTTATGAGGAGAACACTCAGGGAAGAAAGTGAATGAGGGGCCCCTCACCTCTGGGCGACCTTGTTGCCCTTTTTTCAGTTTTAAACCCAAAGTTTAAGAAAAGCTTTTTTTGAGCCCCTTTTTCTTGTCTGAAATTGGTGGGCAGGCATGAAAACGAAGAGCTGGGAAGTTGAAGTTTCCGCTGACTGGGAAACACTCAAGGCAATCCTTGACGATCCTAAAAAGACTCTGCCCTTCTTTCCGTACTTCGAGAGCATAGAAGGAGACGTCATTCGCTTTAAAGTCCCGGTTTATCTTCAACTTCGGCTACGAGTTCAAAGTGGCCGTTGGGTTCAAAGAAAATAGCGCAGTTTACACCTTTACTGGAGAAAGGGGCATTCTGACCATAACCT
The DNA here is from genome assembly GCF_055384795.1 of Thermococcus waiotapuensis. Lineage (NCBI taxonomy): Archaea > Methanobacteriati > Methanobacteriota > Thermococci > Thermococcales > Thermococcaceae > Thermococcus > Thermococcus waiotapuensis. The sequence continues at coordinate 1,094,505 of NZ_AP042429.1, forward strand.
TCGAGGTTAGCGGTGGAAAACTCCGCGTTACGGCCAGCTGGGCAGGCTTTGGAGAATCTCTCATGGGAAAGCCCCTGGAGAACTTTGCCATGGGAATAGCGGAAGCAATAAAGGAGTTCTGCTCCTCGATGAAGTGTCCCGCCACAGAAATCAATAGCGAGGGAGGTTGGGTTGAGCACATTACCCCTGAGACGGTACCAGCACTTATAAAGAGGCTTGCAGTGGAGCTGGGAACGGACTTTGTTGTGGAGGGAACGGCTGAAGACGGCACATATCTATCCGCTGAAATCAGAGGTGGGAACTTAACGCACCTTACCGTCAAAGTTGAGACCTCGGAATCCGTCATCCATATGGACGTACCGGTGGTCAAACTCGACAGCGAGCCCTTTGAGGGCCTGCCTTTGGGTAAAAAATTCAAGATACAGGCAAAGAAGCTCTGAACTGTCCACGGTGGAGTCGTCCTTTGTCATTTGTTCAAATTTTTTTGAAATTCATTGCCGTATTTGGCACACGTTCAAAGTTTTTGGCGGAAGATTGATAAACCTGTTCTCAAACTTGATACTGTGATAAGCTATGGTGGAGATACTCGATGCAGAACTCCTGGTAAACTTGACAAACTTCGAGCTGATGTATACAATGGTAAAGAAAAATCTGGAGAAGGGCTCATAGGTAAGGCTCGGTGTAGAGGGGCCTGAGGAAGAGTTCAAAGCCCGCAACTGGCATTTCTAAGCCCCAGTTTTCCAGCACCGCTGGATGTATCTCCCCGATGACCCCTATCGCTTTCCCCCCAACGATTATTTTCCCAGCCCTTCCAGGGATGAAGCTCGGATGTTCAACCTCCTCCAGCTCGTAGGAGAAGCCCAGGTGGTGCATGACCGAGTCCAGTACCTCCTTTGCCTCCGTGAAGGTGACGCGCGGATGCGCCAGGGCAACCGCCAATTTGCTCTCGCTTACGGTCTTCGTTTCCCTGCTCTCATCTATCAGCGTCGCCTTGCCCACTTCAAAGACCCTCTGCGGGTACTCCTCGTGGGTGTTCTGGCTCAGGAAGTCGAGCAGGCTCGGAAGCAACCAGTTCCTCAGGGCCGACCACTTGGGGCTTATGGGGTTCTCTATCTCGACGAGCTCGGCCGGTGGATGGCTGAAGTAATCGTTGCCGTAGGCCAGGTTCATTTTCTCATACTGTGCCTCCCTGTTCGTGAGGTTGAAGGTCATCACCTCCTGCAAACCAAAGCCGACCATGAGTTCCCTCACGGCATCTTCGAACTCGATGAACTTGTCCCCCCTACCCTGGACGGCAAGCTTCGGCTCCTCCGGCTCGATCTCGTTGTAGCCGTAGGCTATGAGCACATCCTCCAGGACGTCTCTGGCGTGCATTATGTCGTTGCGGAATGCCGGGTAGAGGAGCTTTGCCTTTCCATCTTCGAGCTCAACCGCGTACATCATCCTCTCGAGGAGGCCTTTGATTTCCTCATCACCCAGCTCGATGCCGGCCAACTTTCTTATGTAATCCAGCTCGACCTCGAAGGGCTTTGGCGTTAGGTCCGGCGTCTCAATCTCGAAGTCCGGGTAAACAACTTTCACGCTCCTGATTTTTCCACTGCGCTCGGCCAAAGCGGTGACGACAACGTTGAGGGCCAGCATAATCCTCCTCAGATCCCAACCGGTTACGTCAACGAAGACGTTCCTGGTTTTGGTCGTTACTCTTCCAGTTACCTCGGAGTTTATGATGGGGGGCATGGAGAGAACTTTGCCCTCCGAATCAACGAGGAGCGGGTAATAGGGCTTGTCCTTTATCAGGCGCCCGTATTCTTTTCCTTTCTCGTGCTTTTCGAGGATTTCCTCAAGCGTTAGCTCCTCCGTGAAGCCGAGGGGGACGAACTTTTCCGTTTTATCGGCGGCTCGGTAGTAGATGGGCGGTTTAACCCTGTCGAAGTCAAAGACGCCTATCGCTACCTCCCCCCTTCTCCTGCCGAAGGTCAGGGCTATCTTTTCCTGGAGGTTTATCATCTGCTTGAGAGCCTCTTCATCGAGGTGGAGGCCCTCAACTATGGCGTAGACACCGTAGGGGCGGATGTCCTTCAGCTTCCCGTCAACGTAAACGGTAACGCCGCTCCTCTCAACTTTGTACTTCGGCAGGCCCCTCTCAATCCCGAGCGCCCACTTAACCTGCCTCGCTATCCCCTCGGCGCTCCAGAGGTCGGGTCTGTTGGTGTCCTTGGAGTCGGCTTTGAAGTAGATTTCACCGTTCTCCTCCCAGAAGCCATCGAGCTCACACTTGGCGTAGAGGAAGAGGCTTTCCCATTCCTCGACGGTGAAGCTCTTTCCGACGAGCCTCTCAAGGTCGGACTTCGAGACTTCAAACTTGGGCATGAGTACCACCTCAACAGTTTTTCAAGCCTGACTCTCGACTTTCCCCTCAGCTTTTATCCTCTCGATAAACTTCATAAACTCGGGCAGTAAGATTTCCCTGGCACGCCATATCTCAAAGCCCACAACGCTTCCTTCCTCATCGAGGTCTATCACAACGTCTCTCCTCATGTCTGCATCCACCGGCTTTTTGTCTGAGAGCTTGACGTAGAGGATATCAACGTCGGGATCGTATCTAACCAGAATCTCGTCACTCATAACTCAATCCACCTCCCCTGAGGAGAGTTTTGTCTCGACTATTTTATCGATTTTGCTCGTGCGATACGCTGTGGTTTCGTCCCCGCTTTTTTCATAGACGACCACGAGGGAATGCCAGTTTTTCTCCCCGATTGCGACGTATCTCCCCATGGCCACATCGAAGAACCTTCTCTCGGGACGCTCTACTGTCCTGTCCACTTCTTCGGGAGAAATTGAATAAAGGGCCATCCTTTCAAGGGCATGATCGGTGAAGTGCATCAAATCACCACACGAGCCTCGCTTCCCTGAGCCACTTCAAATCGTAGCTGAAGAGGTAGCGGATGTCGTCTATCCCAAGCTTGAACATGGCTAACCTGTCTATCCCTATTCCCCACGCTATAACCGGCACATCTATTCCCAGGGCCCTGGTCATCTCTTCCCTGAACACCCCAGCCCCGCCGAACTCGACCCAGCCGAGTTCTGGGTGGTAGGCGCTCATCTGGACGCTCGGCTCGGTGAACGGGTAGTAATCGGGCAGGAACCTGACCTTCTCCACCCCAGCTATCTCCACCGCGAAGCGCTTGAGGATTCCCAGGAGGTGCCTGAAGTTGAGGTTTTCACCAACGACGAAGCCGTCCACCTGGTTGAACTCTATGAGGTGTGTCCTGTCTAAAACATCGGGCCTGAAAACGCGCTGTATCGTGAAATACTTGCCCGGTATTTCAACGCCTTTGGCCAACTGCCTCCCGCTGAGGGCTGTTCCGTGGGCCCTCGGCATCAGAAGCATCGCCCTCTCGGGGCTCCAGGTATAGCCCCAGCCGCGCGAGCCTGCCAAGCCCCTCTCGTGTGCTTCTTTAACTCTCTCGACGAGCTCCTTCCCGGGCAAATAACCGCTCGTCGGGTACTTTAGCTGGTAGGTGTCAGTCCAATCGCGGGCCGGGTGATTTTGCGGCTGGAAGAGCGCGTCGAAGTTCCAGAACTGAGTCTCCACGAGGCTCTCGACGGTCATCTCGATGAAGCCCATCTCGATGAGCCTCCTCCTTATCTTGTCGAGGAAAGCGCGGTAAGGCTGTTTTTTGCCCGGATAGAGCCTCCTCACGGGGGCCTTGATGTCAAAGCGCCTGAATTCCACCTCGCGCCACTTCCCGGACTTTATGAGCTCGGGGGTGAGAATGGACACCTGCTCCCTCAGCTCGAGTCCTTTCTTCAGGAGCTCCTCGCCAGCGGGGGTTATCTCGACGGTTCTCTCAGTAACCGTATCCTCCTCGGCTATCTTCCTCCTCTTGAGCTCATTTACTGAAACGAGCTTCTGAATCTCGCTCAGGGGGACGGTTTTCTTCTCTGCTAAAAGTTTCAGGGCCCTGTCTATTGGCCTCTCCCCGGCGTTAAGGCCTTTCTCGGTAATTTCGAGGATTAGCTTTCCTCCCTCGTTCCTCACGTTCGCCCAGCCCTCGCTCCTGAGGAGGCCGACGATGGGCTTGAGCTCGTCCCCGCTGAGAACCTCCGAAAGGTCGTCGAGGGTGACTTTCCCTTTTTCCCTCAGAACTTTAAGGGCCCTCCACTCGGGCAGGCCGATTTTAGAGTATTCCTCCCCCGTTTCCGTAAGGACTACAATTCTCTCGCTCCTCTCGTGGAGCTTTGCCAGGCCCTTGGCCTGAAGGCCGAGGATGGAACGCATAACCGCTACCTGATCAAGGCCGGTTTTCTCCACCAGCTCCTCAAATTTGGCCTTCCTGAGTTCCCCAAGTTTTATGAGCGTGAGCTTCTCCTGATAGCTAAGCTCCATGGTGGCACCTCCTGGGTGAGTGGGCGGGAGAACTTAAGAGAATTGCGGTGGAGGAGAATGATCAGTAAAGTGAAAGAAACTGCTCTAAGACGTTGGAGATATCCAAACCGGGCACTCTCCGTTGCCCATTACAGACTTCTTTCCTCTCCACGTACTGCTCCCGTCGGTGTAGATGATTTTCTCCCATCCCTCCGCGAGAAGCTCAGATTTAACAACGGTACTGCCGACGTTCCCGCCGGTGGAAACTTTGATCACGAGAGTTCTGTTCTCCAGATTGAGCTCCCTGAAGGAATATCCCTCTGGGAGTTCGATGAGTGCTATTTTGCTCAGGTTGTAGGGGCTTGCCAGGTACCAGACGCTCCTCTCGGAGTTGGAGGTTTTGGAGGGCACGGGCGTTGTTAGAACACCTTCGCACGATGGGCGGAAGGTCTTCCCGTCAACGCTGACTTCGAAGAGGCCAGGACTTAGGTTCTCCGGGATGCATGAGATCGTAAAGTTTGCGTGGTTCACCTTTAGATCGCCGGATCCCTCTGAGTGGAAGTGCAAAACTATTCTATCGTCTTTGATTTCGTAGCCTGTCGCCCTGAGCTCCCCAGGGTAATAGACGTCGAGAAGGACGTAAAGATTTCCCGCGGAACATAGCCTGTGTTTCTCTTGGACGTTGGAGGCTCCTCCATTTATATAAACCATAACTGAAATTAAAATCACAATAATAAAAGTTCCCAACACGATTTTTTTGTCATCCACCATAAGCCACCTCCACGTTTCCTAATTCTTTTAGTATTCCATCAATCTCACTGAAGTATGTTAATGTTGTCCCTGTATCCGGATCGGCACTTATGCCATGAACTATTCCCACGATCCTCGTAGTGGGGACATAATAAGGCTTTACTAAAACAGCAGCTCCACTATCACCAGGTGCAGTTTCCATGCCAGAAACCTCCGAGATGTCAGTTATGAGTATGTTAGTATTTTTAATATGTACTATCATATCAGTTTTTGTTACATATCCACAAGATACTTTTTTACTACCCATTCCGTATTTACACACATAAAGACCTACTACACTCGTAGTGGTTCCTTCAATTTTCCAGCTTTCTACCCCGTACACTTTGGGGGCTATGCTCCTCGATGAAGTCTTGATCAGCATGGCATCACTCTCTCTAACTAAGTATCCATTTTCATCCTTCAGAGGAGGATTTTTAACAACTACTCCAACATTGTTCCATGCCCCAAAACCCCATGGTTGGTATACGGAGTCTCCGGTTTTCCCAAATTCCCCACAGTGTGCTGCAGTTACAAAATAATCCTCATTATTTATTTTTGCAGTAAATCCTAAGGTGCATGTTGATGAAAATCCAGAACCCACTCTGATACCTATGCCTCCAATGAGAGGATCAAAGACATCAGTTGGGGAGCTAGCGGGTTGTATCATCCTTCTTTTCTCCACTCTTATTGCTGACTTTGGAATTCCAATCTTTTCTAACTCCTTTTCAAGAGCTTTTAACTTATCTTGGGTTACATCTGTGAGTTCTATTGTCAATGTGTTGTGAACTTCGTCGGCATCAATACCTAAAATACCAAGTTGCTTGAGGTCAAGTTTCAGAGCCAATTTTTTCCATTTTTCTAAATCTCCCAAGGTATATTTGCCTTTTAGAAATACCACGTTTATTTTTCCCGTGTATTTTTCCATAGCTTTTTTAATGATTTCTTTATCATCGTCCTTTAAAATATATACAAAGATAAGTCCTCTATCTTCATTGATAAACATTCCTCCATATGAAAACGGTTTAGTGTCAAAAAGCCCTTTAACAGACACAGTTTCTGGAAGTTCGTCTGGTTCAACAAGGTTAAGCAATTCCAAGGTGGCTTTATGAAGATTGGAAGACTCATTGAGCAGCCCATTCTCAAAGGCAAATCCCTCAAACTTCTCAGTCTTCTCAGGCTCCTGGCAGTACCACCAAACTTTAGGTTCACTTTTTTGAACCCACTCTCCATTTTTGAAGATCCAGTAGTTTATGGGCTTACACACATCTGGGCTTAAATCTATGGGTTTAGACTTTATGGATAGATTTTTCTCATTGCTGTCTGGAGCATTGGCTGTAGCCACAAGGAGACTAGTCACTACCAAGTATACTATTAAAAAACTCACTAACTTTAGTCTCACTTGCACCACCACTTTATCCGATTTGTCAGCTAATTAACGAATAACGAATTTTATTATATTTAAATTTTTCCATACTTGGCTCATTCAGTAGAATCTTTTACATCCAGATGTAATAAAAATAAGAGAAATCACCCCTTGTGCGGGAAGAAGACGACCTTTCCGGTCTTGCCCGCGCGCATGAGTTCGAAGGCCTCCTCGAACCTGTCGAAGCCCCTGTACTTGTGGGTGATTACCGGGTCGAGGTTGAGCTTTCCGCTCTGGATGAGGCTTGAGACCGTGTACCAGGTCTCCCAGAGGTGTCTTCCGGTAATGCCGTGTACCTCAAGAGCCTTGAAGATTATGAGGTTGTTGAAGTCTACGGTCACCTCCCTCGGGAAGAGGCCGAGCAGGGAAACCCTTCCTCCGGGGGTTGTCGCTTTGAGGCCCTGCTCAAGGGCTTTTGGAGCCCCACTGAACTCGAGGAATACTTCAACACCTGCCCCGTTGGTTATGTCCATCACGGCCTTGACGGGATCCTCCTCGAAGGGGTTGATGACGTAGTCGGCGCCGACCTTTTTCGCCAGCTCCCTCCTGAACTCGCTCGGCTCGCTCACGATGACGGGGTAAGCTCCGGATGCTTTTGCAACTGCTATTCCGAGGAGTCCGAGCGGGCCTGCACCGGTTATGAGCGTGCTCCTTCCCGCTATCGGGCCGGCTAAAACTGTGTCGACGGCGTTTCCAAGCGGCTCCTGGAGGGTGGCGTACTCGGGCGGCATGTTCTTCGGGTTCTTCCAGGCGTTTTTGGCCGGGACTATGGCGTACTCGGCGAAGACGCCGTTCATGTCGACGCCGAATATTTTTGTATTCTGGCAGACGTGGTAGCGGTTGTGCTTGCATGCGTAGCACTTGCCGCAGACGATGTGGGTTTCCACGCTTATGTAGTCGCCCTCCTGGAGGGTGTCAACGCCCGGGCCGACTTCAACGACCTCTCCGGCCACTTCGTGGCCCATGATCTGGGGCGGCTTGATCCTGCTCTGCGCCCATTCGTTCCACTCGTAGATGTGAAGGTCGGTGCCACAGATGCTCGTTGCAAGAACCTTTATGAGAACTTCCCCCGGGCCTGGCTTTGGAACTTCAACCTCGACGAGCTCGGCTCCGTAAGCCGGTTTCGTCTTCATAATTGCCTGCATCTTTTCGGACATGGTTCTCATCACCTACATTGGTGCATAGCTCTGTCGTGGATATAAACTTTTTTACGGGTGAGCTGGGAATGGTCATGTGTCTGAGTTTTACCGAAATTCGAACTTTTTGCCAAAGTTAGGTTCGAAATTCGTCTATTTTTGCTCCTTCCTGTTCGCTGATCTGACATAGAAGTTAAATACCGATACTTCTCCTGCTAAGTGGACATCGCTTAAGGTGGTGTCTGAGTTGGAGAGGAATGAATTCCAAGGCAGGAAGCCCCCGGTCAAGAAGGGGGAGCGCTATAAGGTTCGGATTGAGTCCCTCGGCAAAGGTGGGGATGGCATAGCCAGAATTAAGGGCTTTGTTATATTTGTCCCCAACACCAACGTTGGGGATGAGGTGGAGATCGAGATAAAGAACGTGAAAGAGCGCTTTGCCTTTGCCGAGGTTGTGGGGTGAATTTTTAAGTTGCTGTTCTCTTTTTTCTACCCCTCTTCGGCCATTTTCGCATTGGGTTAGAGGTGAGGGGAAAAAGTTAATAAAAACGAATTTCAAACCTTGAGAGTGGAGGGGAACGGATGGCAGTAATAGTCGTGACCGGAAGAGGCGGGGCAGGAAAGACGACCACAACGGCTAATCTAAGCACCTACTTGGCTCGAAGGGAGTATCGAGTTCTGGCAATTGACGGTGATCTATATCTGCCCAACCTCGGCTTCCATTTTGGGATGGACAACGTTAAGTACACCGTTCATTCCGTTCTTAAGGACCCCAGTCTGGACCCGGAATGGGCCATATACAAGCACAATGAAACAGGCGTTCACGTAATGCCTGGGAGCACCAACCTCAAAGATGTCATTGGAATTTCCCCTCAAAGGCTCAGGGATCTTGTTGAGGAGATAAAGTACAAGTTCGGTGTCGTTTTTGTCGATTCCCCAACGGGCGTCCCCTTTGATACCCTCCCCACCTTTGAGGTTGCCAATTACCAGATAATAGTGGTCGAGATCGAGAGGTCACCGATCTACTCCTTTGAAACCATGGTGGAAAACGAGGTGAACAAACTAAAGGCCCTCGGCGAGGAGTACGGGCTCAAGATAGGTGTGGTACTGAACAAAGTTAGGGAAAGCGCCGACGTTGTCGACAAGATCATCGACGTCATTGAAAACGATGTGGGCGTTCCGGTTTTGGGCTGGGTTCCCTTTGATGAGGCCGTTCCGGAGTCAATTAACGTTGGAATTCCTGTTCTCGCGTACAAGCCGAAAAGTGACGCCGCTTTGGCTTTTGCTGAGGCCGGGGAAGTTCTCGGAAGCTGGATATTCGGCTGATCGGAGGTGTCTTTATGGAGTTTGAGGAGCTGGTTGAGAAAGTTGCAAGCGGTGAAATAAAGCTCCACCAGGTGGAAGAGTACACAAACGGCGACAAGAAGCTCGCCACTGAAATAAGGAGAAAGGCCCTTGAGAAGAAGCTCGGGGTAAAGCTTGACAACATCGGGCACTATTCCCTTGACCCAAACCAGCTCATAGGTAAGAACATCGAGAACATGATAGGCGTCGTTCAAATACCGATGGGCGTTGCGGGGCCGCTTAAGATAAACGGGGAATACGCCAGGGGAGAATTCTACATTCCGCTTGCCACAACTGAAGGAGCGCTCGTCGCGAGTGTGAACCGTGGCTGTTCCGCTTTAACTGAGGCCGGTGGAGTTAAAACGACCATAATTGACGACAAGATGACGCGTGCGCCACTCCTCAAGTGCCCCGACGCCAGGAAGGCCAGGGAAGTAGCCGAGTGGGTTAAGAACAACCTCGACTACCTCCAGGAGAAGGCGGTAAGCAAAATTACCAGGCACGGAAAGCTCCGTGGCGTTAAGCCTTTCATAGTAGGCAACAACCTCTACCTCCGCTTTGAATTCGAGACCGGCGATGCGATGGGCATGAACATGGTGACAATAGCGAGCGAGGAGATAATGAACGTCATCGAGGAGGAGTTCCCGGAGGTTAAGTATTTAGCCCTCTCTGGCAACCTCTGCGTTGATAAGAAGCCCAACGCCCTCAACTTCATCGAGGGCAGGGGCAAGACGGTAATAGCTGAGGCAGTGATTCCAAGGGAGATAGTCGAGAAGAAGCTCAAGACAACGCCGGAGCTCATAGCGGAGGTCAATTACCGGAAGAACCTCATCGGCTCAGCCCAGGCCGGTTCCTACGGCTTCAACGCCCACTTCGGCAACATCGTTGGGGCCATCTTCTTGGCTACGGGCCAGGATGAGGCCCAGGTTACTGAAGGCTCCCACGGTATAACTCTGGCTGAGGTTACCCCCGAGGGGGACTTATACATAAGCGTAACCATGCCGAGCCTCGAGATAGGAACGGTAGGCGGCGGAACGAGGGTTCCAACGCAGAGGGAAGCTCTGAGCATTATGGGTGTCGCGGGGGGAGGGGACCCGCCCGGAAGCAACGCCAGGAAGTTTGCCGAGATAGTTGCGGGTGCAGTCTTAGCTGGGGAACTCTCGCTCCTCGCGGCGATAGCGGCGAAGCACCTTGCTAAGGCCCACAAGGAACTCGGGCGTTAACTCAGTTTTCTCCTGTTTTCTCTTTGTCTCCTCTTGATGATTATCATGAAATCCTTTCTCCCTGGCTTCCCTATCACTTCGACGCCCCTGAAATAAAGCAGGGAGAAAGGATAATCGAGGGTTAGGTAGATGAGCCCTGTGAGGGCCAGCAACACGGCCATTTGAATCCAGAAGCCGGCTTTCTCCGCCAGGGCAGAGAGCAGAAAGCTAAAGACGAAGCTCGCCAGAAAACTCAGCACTGACCTGTGTTTGAACCTCTTTCCGCCCACCTTTCCCCGGTGGATAACCCCCAAAAGTGCCCTCAGACCCTCCTCACTCCTGACCCGGAAGTAGAGCTCGAACTCCGGCTCGATATCATCTGAGAAGAAATCGCCCGGGATGAGGTAGAAGATCCTGGTGAGTCCATCGGTGATCTCCAGGACGGTTACAAACTCGGATTTCTGGTACAGCTTCTCTGCCTCCGACACCAGCGAGTACTCATCCGGATCCTGGAAGTGGGAAAAACCTTTGAGCTTCTGCAGGCAGAGGGGGAGGAGCTCGCATTTCGCCCTGTAATACTTGACGTACTTCGAGTGGAGCAGCCCGCGGTAAGCAGACTTGATCTTCTGGAATCTCACCATCACCGAGAGTATCGCGCCATACTTAAAAAAGTTTTCCCGCCATCGAAATCTTTTTAAATGGATCTTTTCAATGTGCACACCTGAGCCATGTAGACTATATAGACTATAGAGGTGGAGCCATGCTGTGGTTGCTCGCCAGTGCTTTCTTCATGGCCTGGGCAATAGGGGCCAACGACAGTGCAAAGGCAGTTGGAACCGCAGTTGGCTCCGGGATAATCGGCTTTAAGAGGGCAGTCCTGCTGATCTGGGTCTTCGTGGTAGCCGGGGCTACGATGGGCGGTTCATGTGTATCGAGCACCGTCGCCGGGTTAGCCAGGGGTATGGGCGAGACTACAATAGGCCTCGTTCTCTTCAGCGCGGCCTCCGCCGTAACCCTTGCCAGCTTATCCGGTAATCCAATATCAACAACCCAGGCCATAATAGGGGCCCTCGTGGGGGCTTCCCTGGCGTTAGGTCTCCCCGTGAACTGGGGAGTGATCTTTAAAATAGTCCTGGCCTGGGTTGTATCCCCTGTGGTAGCGGGGATGCTCTCGATTGCAACATACCTTGCCTACGGAATAGTTCTCAACAGAATAAAGCATTTGGGATTGCTGGAACTGACGCAGAGGTGGATGGTTTTCATCGCCGCGGCTTATGCCTCTTTTAACCTCGGAACTAACGAGCTGGCCAACGTTGTCGGCCTTGTAGACGGAGAATTTTTCAGTAGAGTCTTTTTGGCCCTCTCCCTCGGGCTTGGTGCCCTGACCTTCAGCTATGGGGTAATAAAAACCGTTGGAAGAGACCTCGCTCCCCTGGGCCCAACTTCGGGCTTTTCCGCCCAGATGGGCGCCTCGCTGGCGGTTACAATGGCCAACGTTGCGGGAATCCCAGTCAGCTCGGGCCAGGCGATAGTGGGGGCGATAGCCGGTGTCAGTCTTTACAAGGGGGAACCGGTTAATATAAAGGCCCTGATGTGGATCCTGAAGGGCTGGGTAGCGGCTCCCCTTGGAGCTGGCCTTCTGGCTTTTGTTCTGATAAGGCTCTTCTCCGACCTTTGAAGCTTTTTAAGCAGAAGATGCCAACCCCCGGAGGTGAGAAAATGACCGACTTCAGGTTTGAGGTTAAAGCAAGGGACGCGGCTGGAAGAATTGGAAAGCTGACCGTTAACGGGAAAACGATAGAGACTCCAAACATAATGCCGGTCATAAATCCAAAGCAGCTCGTAGTAACTCCAAAGGAGCTCAGGGAGATGGGCTTCGGGATGGTCATCACGAACTCTTACATCATCTACAAGACGCCCGAGCTGAGGGAAAAGGCGCTTGAGGTTGGGATCCATAAGCTGCTCGACTACGATGGCATAATTGAAGTCGATTCGGGCTCTTTCCAGCTTTTGCGCTATGGCGACGTTGATGTCACCAACCGCGAGATAGTCCAGTTCCAGCATGAGATAGGCGTTGACATAGGCACTTTCCTTGACGTACCAACTCCGCCGGACGCTCCGCGGGAGAAGGCAGAGGAAGACCTCAGGATAACGCTGGAGAGGGCGAAGGAGGCGGAAGAGATAAAGGAAATAGCGATGAACGCGGCAGTTCAGGGCTCCACCTACCCCGACCTGAGAACCTATGCTGCTAAAAAGCTGAGCGAGATGAACTTTGAAATACACCCCATCGGTGCCGTCGTCCCGTTGATGGAGGGCTACCGCTACAGGGACTTAGTTGATGTCGTCATAGCTTCAAAACAGGGGCTTAGACCCGACAGGCCCGTCCACCTCTTCGGTGCCGGCCATCCCATGGTTTTCGCGCTGGCGGTGGCGATGGGAATAGACCTCTTTGATTCTGCCAGCTACGCCCTCTACGCCAAGGACGACCGCTATCTGACGCCAGAAGGCACAAAAAGGCTCGAGGAGCTTGAGTACTTCCCCTGCTCCTGCCCCGTTTGCTCCCGCTATACTCCGCAGGAGCTCCGCGAGATGCCGAAGGAAGAGAGGACGAGGCTTTTGGCCATCCACAATCTCTGGGTAATCAGGGAGGAGCTCAACAGGGTGAAGCAGGCCATAAAGGAGGGAACCCTCTGGGAGCTGGTGGACGAGAGGGCGAGGGGCCATCCGAAGCTCTTCGCTGCTTACAAGCGCTTGCTTGAGTACAGGGAATACCTCGAGAAGAACGAGCCGATTACCAAAGCTTCCGCTTTCTTCAAGGTGAGCGAGGAATCCCTAAGGTGGCCGATGGCAATGAGGGCGAAGGAGAGGGCAAAGCGCGTTAAGAGTAAGTTCCCTGAGACGATGGAGCACCCGATATTCGGCGAGGTTCCGAAGTATTTAAGCCTGAGCTATCCCTTCGCCCAGAGCGAGGGTGAAGAGGACTTCACGATAGAAAAGCCAGGGGAGGACGAAGCGAGGAACTACATAATGGCCATTGCTGAATACCAGTTCGGAGAAGGAGCGGGCGAAGCCTTCAAAGACGCCTCCGTTGAGCTCTCAAGGAAGACGGGCATGCCGAGGCAGATAAGCGCTGAAGGCAAGCACCTCGCCACCTTTAGAGCAGAGGATGGTTTATTGACGCTTGGAATAGAGGGGGCAAGAAGGCTTCATGCGCTCCTCCCATTCCCGAGGATGCGCGTTGTTGTCAGCGATGATGCAGAGCCCTTCGCGAGGGAGGGGCGAAACGTCTTCGCCAAGTTTGTCGTAGATGCCGACCCGGAGATAAGGCCCTACGACGAGGTTCTGGTGGTGAACGGGAGGGACGAGCTTCTCGCGACGGGCCAGACGCTCCTCAACGGCGAGGAGCTTAAGGTCTTCCGGAGCGGGCTGGCGGTGAAGGTGAGGAGGGGGGTGGAGAAGGCATAAGTACTTTCCGTACCCTTTTCTTTTGAGCCATTTTTTCAAGCCATTCGCTTGGGTAAGCGCAGCCGATTACGACGAGGAGGAGATAAAGTGACGCATGAACCACGGGCCTTTTCTACAGAACTGCGGGGACAATCGCCAGAACCTGTCCATTCGATCACAGAGGATTGTTTATTTCCCGAACCTCCTCTGCCTCTTCTGGTACTCCCTTATTATCCTCAGGAAATCTATCTTCCTGAACTCGGGGAAGTAGACGTCGACGAAGAAGAGCTCACTGTAGGCTATCTGGTACAGGAGGAAGTTGCTTATCCTCACTTCTCCCCCTGTTCTGATCACGATATCCGGATCCGGCATGTTTGGGTGGTAGAGGTAGCGCTTTATCAGGTCTTCGTCTATTTCGTCCGGGCTTATCCTCCCCTCCAGCGCGTCCTGGACGATCTCCCTCACGGCGTCGGTTATCTCGCTCCTTCCCCCATAGGCTATTGCCAGGTTGAGGGTGTAGTTGTTGTATTTTTTGGTAACCCTCTCCGCTTCTTCGGCCGCTTTCCTCACGTTCTCCGGCAGGAGGTCTTTTCTGCCAATCACGTTCACCCTGATGCCATACCTGTGCACTCTCTCGTCTTTGATGAGCTCCTTAAACTTCTGCTCAAAGAGGTTCATGAGGGCGTTAACCTCCTCCGGGGAGCGTTTAAAGTTCTCTGTGGAGAAAGCATAGGCCGTCAGCGTCCTTATGCCCAGGTCTCTGCACCACTCGAGGATTTCCTCCAGTTTGTTTGAACCAAAAAGATGGCCGTACCATGGGGGTTTTTCCAGTTTTCTGGCCCATCTCCTGTTTCCGTCCATAATTATGGCGACATGCTTTGGGATTTCGCCTGATTTGACTTTCTCAAGCAGGTAGGACTCGTAAAAGTCATAGGCTGGCTTAAAAATAACGGGCGGAACCTTAGAAATTAAACGGTACAGCATGGGAATCACTCACAGCCTTCTTCTCTTTTCCAGGTGCAGCTTGGCCAGCTCCATGTAGATTTCAGCGTTCTTCTTCGTCCACTCGATTTCTTCCTCGCTGAGCTGCCTAACGACTTTTCCGGGAACGCCGACGACGAGGCTGTAGTCCGGTATTTCCTTGCCCGGCGGAACGAGCGCCCCCGCCCCTATGATGACGTGCTTACCTATCTTCGCCCCGTCGAGGATTACCGCACCCATGCCGATTATGGTGTAGTCGCCGATGTTCGCTCCGTGGACGACGGCGTTGTGGCCTATCGTCACGTACTTGCCAACCTTCGTCGGAAGGCCGTGGGAGGTGTGTATGCTCACGTTATCTTGCACGTTGGAGCAGCAGCCGATGTAAATCTGCTCTATGTCCCCCCTCAGAACCGCGGAGGGCCAGACGCTGGTGTTCTCCTCGAGAACGACGTCACCAATGACGGTTGCGCTCTCATCAATGTAAGCCGTCTCGTGTATCTTGGGCTTTTTATCGCCTAAGGAGTATATCGCCATTCATCACCACCAATTTGAACTCGAAAGGCCCCTTATAAAAGTTAACCCCACAAACTGAGCGAAGGACAGGAAAAGATAAATACAGGCCCGCAAAGTTACTGGAGGTTATGGCCATGAGGTACAGAAAGGGAGCGAGCGCTGAAAGGGAGCTGATAAAAGTCCTTGAAGAGAATGGCTTCGCGGTTGTTAGATCAGCCGGAAGCAAGAAAGTTGACGTGATTGCGGGCAACGGAAAGCTCTACCTCTGCATCGAGGTCAAGAGTACCCGCTCAGACAGGGTTTACCTTGGGGATGAAGACATCAGAAAACTTGCCGAGTTCTCCAGAAGATTCGGTGGAAGGGCCGTCCTGGCCGTCAAGTTCATAAATCGGGGATGGCGCTTTTTTGATGTTGATGAACTGGTAAAATCCGGAAAAAACGGGGTAAAGTACTCAAACAGCGGAATGACCCTTGAAGAACTTCTGGGTGTCCAGAGAAACCTGCTGGAGGTGTTGAGGAATGAAGGTGATTAGGCTCCTGGTGGTCGTCTTTCTTGTGGGGGCGTTCTTTAGCTCTCAAGGGTTTGCTGAAAACTCACCACCATTCAGCATGGCCCCCGTTATCGATGTTTTTGATGCTTTCCCCGGCGAGGAACTTGATGTTCCGGTCAGCGTCACCAACCTCCTAAATGAGAGTCTCTCCGGATTGACCGTGAGCATTGTATGGAAAGCGGGAGATGTGACTTTAAGGGCAAATCAAACGTTATCCCTGGGCCCCTTGGAGAGCACTATAGTACACCTCAGGGTGAAGGTTCCCCTCCTGCCTCCGGGGGAGTACCCCGCCAGGATCGAGGGGAAGCTTGGAAACTTCATCCTCGAGCATGGGGTTGTTGTTAAGGTTGAAAAGCTCATCCAGTACTCCCTGAGCTCGGACATCGGTGGATTCTACACCGCGGGCGGTGATATAGTCTCATACATACAAGTGATATCGAAGTCCAACGTGCCCATCGAGGGCACAGTCAGGGTTTTTGTCATCAAAGGGAACGAGTCCGTGGTCAGCTCCTGGAACTTCACAGTTTCCCTTGACCCCGGGAGGAGATGGAGCGAGACGATAAGGATACCGAGCCTTGACGCGGGGAATTATACTCTGGCCATACTCGCGGATCTCTCAAACGTTTCCCAGAGATTGGAGAAAAGCTTCAAGGTCATGCCCAGGAATTACCGCTACTCGGCAGAATTTAAGGAAGGAGTGATCCTCGTTAGGGTCTCTTTTGCGGACGGAAAACCGGCAAAAGACGTTGAAGTCTGGATCAACGGGACGACGCTCTACACAGATGAAAACGGCGAGGCTGTTTTTGTTCCTCCAAGGCAAGGGGTTTATCTGGTCAGATTAAACTTAGATGGGGAGATTGTTACAAGGCCCGTCGAGGTTAAATGCCCCTACTCCTACGGGGCCTGGTACGAGAACGGAAGCATCTGGATCAGAGTAAGCGAGGAGAACGGAAGTCCGGTTTCTGGGATACGGGTCGATCTCCTTGGCCAAACTCTGTTCACCGATGAAAATGGCCTGGCTGCATTTAAAGTCAACCAGGCGGGCGTCTACGAGGCCAGGCTATACCTCGGTGACTGCATTGAGGGAGTTTCGGTTAAGGTGGACAAACTGCTGGTGGTTCCAGAAGTACGCGCGGATGTCCTCGTCCTGACGGCCATCGATTCCAGCGGGAGTCCCCTTCCAAACGTCACCGTTGTTATTGAATCTTCCGGCGGGACACTTTCCCTCAGAACCAATGACGACGGCAAAATCTTCATTCCACTCGATAGGCTGGGCTCTAAGAAGTTCGCCCTGACCGCCGAAGCCAGGGGCTACCTGGAGTACAGCGGTGTGATTGACCTCTCAACCCAGGAGAAAACTTCAGCAAGTCCGGGAAAAAACACCACCTCAACTTTCAGTGGAAAGGGAGGCGAAAAATCCCGACTGCCGGACTTAAAGGTGATTCTCGTGGTTGTAATATCGCTTACCGGCTTGGCAGGCAGTTCTTACCTGGCCCTTGCCAGACCCCATGTCGTGGAGGAAGAACTTGACAGGTACTACTTCGTCAAGCTGAAGGCGCCGAGGATGAGACCCCTCCTGAAATTCAAATGGGAGAAGGGCATGAAAGCCCTCGAGGTCAGGGCGACGAGGGGTAAAGTCCGGATTGAAGGCTCCAGGGTGATATGGGAGGTGGACGGGCTGAAGCCTAACGAGGAAGCGGTCCTCCAGGTTATCCTCGGCTGACTTTTTTCAGAATACCCTCGCGTAGCCCCACTTCTTGACGCCCGTGAGGATGGGCGTTTCGGTACTTCTTATGCCCTCGCCGAAATCGTTATTAGTTTCAAACGCGTATAGTGGTGAGGTGGAAATATGGAGTATCCCTATGGGAGGGATGAGGTTATTGAGCGGTACTCCCGCTACATTTCAAGGGCCTCCCATGTTACCTATGCCCCGATAGTACCCTACAAAGCCCGGAACGCCCTCGTATGGGACGTTGAGGGGAGGGAGTACATAGACTTCCTGGGCGATGCGGCCGTTCAGAACGTCGGCCACAGCAACCCGCGCGTGGTTGAGGCCGTGAAGAGAACCGCGGACAGGCTTCTGCACTTTACCTTCATCTACGGTTTTCCGGTAGAGCCGCTCCTCCTGGCTGAGAAGCTCTCGGAGATAGCACCCGTAGAAAGCCCAAAGGTTGCCTTTGGTCTGAGCGGGAGTGACGCCAACGACGGTGCCATAAAGTTCGCGAGGGCCTACACCGGCAGGAGGGCGGTAATCAGCTACCTGAGGAGCTACTACGGTTCAACCTACGGCGCGATGAGCGTCACCGGCCTCGACTTCGAGGTTCGCTCCAGGGTCGGCCAGCTCAGCGAGGTGCACTTCATTCCCTACCCCAACTGCTACCGCTGTCCCTTTGGCAAGGAGCAAGGGAGCTGCAGAATGGAGTGTTTGGAATACCTCAGGGAGAAGTTTGAAGGGGAAGTCCACGCCGAAGGTGTGGCTTTGCTCCTCGCGGAGCCGATACAGGGAGATGCTGGCATGGTCGTCCCCCCGGAGGACTACTTCAGGAGGCTGAAGAAAATCTTAGACGAGCACGGTATCCTCTTAGCTGTGGACGAAGTCCAGAGCGGCCTCGGAAGGACGGGAAAATGGTTTGCAATAGAGCACTTTGGAGTTGAGCCCGACATAATAACCCTGGCCAAGCCCCTCGGCGGGGGGTTGCCCATAAGCGCGGTAATTGGCAGGGCCGAGATAATGGACTCGCTACCGCCCCTCGGCCACGCCTTCACCCTGAGCGGGAACCCGGTGGCGAGCGCCGCGGCCCTGGCGGTTATCGAGGAAATCGAGGAGCGGAACCTTTTAGAGCGCGCCGAAAGGCTCGGCGAGAGGGCCAAAAACAGGCTCGAGAGGATGAAGAAGAGGCACGAGCTCATCGGCGACGTTAGGGGACTCGGATTGATGCTCGGCGTTGACCTTGTGAAGGACAGGGAGACCAAGGATAGGGCCTACGACGAGGCCAAGAAGGTGGTCTGGAGGGCCTACGAGCTGGGCCTCATAGTCGCCTTCCTGCAGGGCAACGTCCTGAGGATTGAGCCCCCGCTGACGATAGAGGAGGAATTACTCGATGAGGGCCTCAACAGGCTCGAGGAGGCAATAGAAGACGTCGAGAATGGGAAAGTCCCGGACAGCGTTCTGGAGAAGGTCCAGGGCTGGTGAGCTCAAGTTTTGACATTTTTCTGTTAATCCTGCCCTCTTCCAAAAACTTTTTAAACAAATCCCTCCCAGGTTGAGCGGGCTTTAATGGAGAACGTTAAGGCACTTGAAAAGCCGGTTTTGAAGGTTGGAATCGAGGAGAAGGTTGAACCCGCGAAGGCTTTCGTTTTTGGCCTTCAGCACGTTCTTGCGATGTTTGGAGCGACCGTGACAGTGCCGCTCGTTGTCGGCGGTGCCGTAGGTCTAAGCGGCAACCAGATTGCCCTCATGATACAGGCGGTTCTGCTGACGATGGGCATAGCGACGCTGCTCCAGACTACTATAGGCTCCCGCTATCCGATAGTCCAGGGGTCGAGCTTTGCCTTCATACCAGGGCTTATATCCATAGGCTCTTCCCTCGGAATGGCCGCTGTTGAGGGGGCACTCCTCGTCGGCGGTCTGATTGAGGCGGCAATAGGCTGGCTCGGGATAATAGGAAAGGTCAGGAAGCTCTTCACTCCCCTGGTTACAGGTGTGACGATAACCCTCATCGGCTTCAGCCTGGCAGACGTTGCTGTAAAGAACTTCTTCAACTTCTACGCTGACCCTGCCGGCGAAACACTCGTGAAGTCCAGTGCAGTAGCCCTGATAACCTTCCTCACCACAGTCTTCGTGGCGCTCAGGGCAAGGGGAAGCCTTAAGGCCATGCCCGTGGTGGCGGGTGTCGTGGTTGGCTACCTTATCAGTGTCCCGCTCGGATTGACCAACTTCGACCTCGTTAAGAGCCTGCCGGTTCTCGGCGTGCCCTCCGTCTTCCCGTGGGGGGCACCCATCTTCGATGCCAGCGCCATAGTCCTCCTCCTGTTTGCCTTCATGGTGAGCATCATCGAGAGCGTCGGCGATTATCACGCCATAGCCACCGTAACGGGTTCTGAGATAACAGAAAAACACATCGCAAGGGGAATAGGTGCGGAGGGCCTGGCCTGCTCCATAGCTGGCCTCCTAGGCGCCTGCGGGACGACGAGCTATTCGGAGAACATCGGCGTCGTTGCACTCACAAAGATCGGCAGCAGGCACGTGGTTCAGGTGGGCGCGGTGATACTGGTATTCCTCTCCCTCCTGCCGAAGTTCGCCGGAATACTCGCCTCCATGCCGGCTCCCGTCCTCGGTGGGCTGACGCTTGCACTCTATGGCATGATAAGCGTCACGGGGCTGAGGCTGATAAAGGAAAGAGTGGAGTTCACCGAGAGGAACACGCTAATCTTGGCTGCAGCGCTTATAGCGGGCCTCGGGGCACCGCAGCTCCCGCCGGAGTTCCTGGGGCACTTCCCGAAACTCATAGCGAGCATCCTTGAGTCGGGGATGGCCGTTGGAGCCCTAACGGCGATAATCCTCGAGAGGATCCTCTGAACTTCTTTTTCTCAGAAACTCCCCGGAAAAGTAGGGGGAGAAAAGAAACTTCACTCCTGCTTCTCGGTTGACTTCTCCGCTTCTTTCTTTTCGGCTGGCTTAGCAGCGGGAGGTTTGAGGCCGTAGCCCAGGATCCTGAACCTGAACTCCGTTCCGTCCCTGAGGTGGTAGGTTACCTCCCTGGTCTCTTTGTTGAACTCCATCCTCTCCACGGGGAACTTCCAGTCCCTGTGAGCTTCCTGTATCTCCCTGAACTTCTCCGGGGGAATGGGCACCCAGTCAAAGAGCTGGAGCTCCTCCTCCTTCCACTCCGTCGTGAGCATGTAGCTCTCAACGAAGCCGAGGGCTCCCGTTGGGCAGACCTCAACGCAGAACTGGCAGAACGTGCACCTTCCGTAGTCTATCTTCGGGTGAGGTCTCTTCTCCCCCTCTATCCACGTCATCTCTATTGCCCTGGCCGGGCATATCTGCCCGCACATGTTGCAGCCTATGCAGGTCTTCCAGTTGAGGGTGTGGAAGCCCCTGTAGTCCTTCGCCGGCTCTATCGTTTCATAGGGTATCTTTATCGTGACTGGCTTCTTGAAGAGGTACTTGAGGCCCAGCCAGGGTTTGATGAATGAGGGCTTCTTCCTGACCTTACTCTCCTGGGCGATCTTAAAGGTAACCTCCTCCATCTCCATCACCTGTCTATGTCGGGCGGGCAGTTGTCAAGGCTCATCAATATGACGGGCACATCGGCGAGTCTCGCGCCAACGAGCAACTGCTCTATGACCCTGATACCGTGGGCTATGCTCGGCCCCCTTATCTGAACCCTGTAGGGCTTGTTGTTGCCATCGCTGACTACGTAGGCACCAAAGTCGCCCTTCGTGGCCTCGACGTGGGCGAAGGCATCCCCCGCGGGAACCTTGAACCTCGGAAGGGACTTGAGGCCCGGGTGATCCACCTTGTAGGGCCCGCCCGGCGGCCCCATGTCGAGGAGCTGCTCGAGTATGTAGAGGTCCTGCTCGAGCTCGAAGCGCCTGATGAGGGCCCTCGCGAGGGTATCACCTTCCCTGAGAACCGGAACCTCGAAGTCGAGCTCGGGATAGAGGAGGTATGGGTCAACGCGCCTGACGTCGTAGGGGACGCCCGTGGCCCTGAGGTTTGGTCCGGTTACGCCCTCCTCAAGGGCGAACTTCCTGTCCATGACGCCTATACCCTCAAGCCTCTTGTAGGTGATGTAGTTCTCGAAGAGCACGTTATCGAAGTCCTTGAGCTTGCCCTTCAGGTACTCTACGGTGTCCCTGAGCTCCCTGAGCCACCTGTCGCCCGGTATGTCCCTCCTTACTCCCCCGGGGATGGTATAAATGTGGTAGACCCTTGCTCCGGTGAGCTGTTCGAAGAGTGCCATGAACCTCTCCCTATAAGCAGCGGCCCACTGTCCAGCAGTGTAAACACCGAGCTTAAAGCTCAGTCCCATGATCCAGAAGAGGTAGGCGCTAACCCTCGCCATCTCCAGCACTGTTGTTCTAATCCACTGGGCCCTCTCGGGAACCTCCCACCCCATGAGTTCATCAACGGCCATTGAGTATATCGCTTCCGGGACGTCTGGCTCCGGGACGCATATTCTGAGGAGGAGGGCTATGTTCGTATACCAAGGCCTGTACTCCGCGAGCTTTTCAAAGCCCCTGTGGAGGAACCCGGGGTTGGCTATGGCCTTAACGACCCTGTTGCCGTCCATTTTGAGGATCAGGCTGTAGTTCTCGGTAGCCATGTGCTGTGGACCGAAGAACAGCTCGTAGGTGTCCTTCTCCAGGGGGAGCAGCTCCATCCCGTTGGCCCTCGCTTCCATAACGAGCTCTTCCTGTGAGGTCATGACCATCACCTCATATCACGTAGTTCTCCTTATCCTCATCAAACCTGTCGAGGAGCTTGTACTTCTTCTTCACGTAGGAGAGCATGTCGAAGTCCTTCCTGTGGGAAACGCCGGCTTCCCTGTCTTCCTCTTCGAGTATCCAGGGCATTGACAGCTTGGGGTTGCCCTCGAAGATGACCCTGTAGAACTCGTGTGCGTCCCTCTCGTAGGTCTCCGCGACGGGATAAACATCCATGACACTCGAGATCCTCGCATTGTCCCTGGGAACCCTCGTCTTGACCATGGCGTGGGTGCCATGGCTTACGCTGAAGAGCTGGTAAACGAGCTCTATCTCGCCCTCTTTAGGCCAGTCGACCGCGGTTATCTGGAGGAGGAGCTCAAAGCCGTGGGCCTTCGCCGTGCGGAGGAAGTCCACTATCCTGTCAGCTGGAACCCGGAACTCAAGCCTCCTCTCCCTTCTGACCTTCCCCTCCGCGTAGGGGGCCTTCTCAAGGAGCGTGCTCACGATTTCCTCTCCCATGCTCATTCCTCCCCTCTGTTGTTGCCCTTCATCAGCCATGGTATCCACATCCTCGCTGTTCTTTCGCGCCAGCCCTCCCCAAAGAGCTCGTCCTGGTTCTTCTTGTAGTACTCGTAGTTCTCCCTGTACCTCTTCCAGCCGTCGGCCTTGCCCGTCTCTATGAGCTCCATCATCTTCTGAATCCCGTCCATCACGGCCTCTGGCCTCGGCATGCAGCCGGCTATGGCCACATCCACGGGGATGTACTTGTCGAGGTGCTTTATTGCGTTGTAAGCGTCCCAGTAGACGCCACCGTTGAGCGGGCACGAGCCGTGGGCTAAAACGTACTTTGGATCAGGCTGCATCTCGTAGGTTATGATAATCCTCTTGAGCGTCTTCGGCGTAACGTAGCCAGTGATGAGGAACAGGTCTGCCATTCTGGGCGCTGGATTGGGCATCATACCGAAACGCTCGAAATCGTACCTGGCGGTGGCGAGGGGCGGCATCTCTATACCGCCGCAACCTGTACAAAACGCTACAATCCACATGCTCCTCTTTCTTGCGTACTCAATGAGAGGATCAAAGAGTCTCCAGTCGACCATCTCCATCACCTCACAGACTTGCCAAGATCGCCCCGAGCGCCGCTATTATGGTCGGCCACTTCCAGTAGAACTTCGCCGCCTGGTCTATTGTGAACCTCGGGAATATCGCCGCCATGAACGTAGCCACGAGGAGCACGGCTATCTGCTTGATTAGGAGCACCAGGAGGCCCGCTATTGTGTTGAGCACCGAGCTGGAGAAGGCCGTGACCACGCCGCCGCCGAGGAAGATGTTGCTGAAGAACAGCGTCTCCGCGAAGAGCGCTATGGCGTGCTGGATGTTCAGGAGCCCCATGTGCTTGCCGCCGAACTCGACCATCGGCCCGAGGGATATCTCGCCCGGAGCGATCATGATGTCGAAGGGCTCCTTTCCAAACATCGCCTGCAGGACGAGGTCATAGGCTATCGCCGCGAGCAGGAGCGGGAAGTGGGCAATGCTCCACCCTCTTATCTGCTGGGCCATAACTATTTCGTAGGTGCTGAAGGTGCCGTAGTATTCAGCTAAGGCAACTATCGCAAAGCCGAGAGGAACCTGTATGGCGAGCAGGGTAAGCAGGGCTCTTTGGGCACCTATGCCAGCCCACGGGTTCCCGGAGCTCATTGCGGCGAACATTATGCCGAGCATCGGTATCTCGAGGAGGAAGGTGATGAGGATTAGGTCACCGTAGGCCCTGAGCACACCGATGCTTCCAAGGGGTATGAACATCACCGCGAGTATCGTCGCCCCGACCGCGTAGAGGATTCCAAAGTCGTAGATGAAGCCGTGGGTTATGTTGCTCTCCTTCGAGAGCAGCTTGATGGTATCGAGGATGGGCTGGTAGATTGGCGGTCCAACCCTCCTGTGTATCCTGGCCGTCACTATCCTGATTATCCCCATGAACATGAAGCCCACAAACGTCGCGTAAAGGAGGATAAAGAGGGCCTTAAGTGCCGTCTCAATCATCTTTCACACCCCCCAGATTGCAAGGATCAGGAGTACCAGGAGCAGGTACCAGGCGTAGCTCTGGACGTTTCCGTTGTAGAGGTAGTTGCGCATAACCTCCCCGAAGTCCTCAACCCACGCCCCGATGTTGCGGTACGTCTTATCAAAGCTTATCCTGAGCCAGCCAGAGAGGGTCTCCTTAAGCGGGAGGAAGAAGTTCCTCCTTATGGTGAGGTTGTACTCCATCGTGACGGGGTTGCCAGACTGGTAGGTGTCCGTGACAGGAACCTTCCTGGCCTTTGCACCGAGCAAGTAAATCAACCCGGCTATGGCAATGCCCACTATGAGGTATGTGAGTATTGCCAGCGCGTTGTACTTTCCGAAGCCCAGGTCGAGGACGAAGAGGTTGCCTCCTATGATATCTCTGCCGAATATCCTGTTGAGCTCCCTTGCGACGAGGCCCGGGGCTATGCCCAGCACGACGTTGAAGAGAGCCAGTATGGCCATCCCCACAGCCAGCGGGAGCGGCGCGTCCTTTGTATCGTCGAGGTCAGTCGGCCTCTGTCCGAACCACACGGCGTAGGTGAACCTTATGAGGTAGACGAAACCTATGGCGCTTCCAAAGAACACCATGCCGCCGAGTATTGGGAGATTCTGGCTTATAACTGCTTCAAATAGTACCCACTTGCTGGCAAAGCCCACCAGCGGCGGTATCCCCGCGAGGCTGAGGATCGCTATAAATGTCATGGCAAACGTGAAGGGCATCTTCTCCGCCAGGCCCCCCATGTCGGCAAAGGTCGTTTTGCCAGTGCGGTACACGATGGTGGCCACTGCGAGGAAGAACAGGCCCTTGAAGAGGGCGTGGCTGAGGGCGTGGAACAGGGCAGCCTGCATGCTCAAAGCCGTGCCCACACCGATGCCCACGAGGATGTAGCCAACCTGGCTTATGCTCGAATAGGCAAAGAGCTTCCTTATGTCCTCCTGGAGGGCCGCCAAGAGGCCGCCGACTATTATGGTGAGGCCTCCGAGGAAGGCTATTATGTAGCCGAACTTCGGGGCGCTCCTGAACATCCCGAACTCCACCATTAACCTCGTGCCCATGAGGATGTACATCATTATGAAGCCGTAGATACCGGTCTTGCTCAGCACGCCGCTGAACATCGCTGTGTAGCTCTGGTTTGTTTCGCTGTAGGCATCGGGTGCCCACACGTGGAGCGGGAAGAGCCCTGCCTTAACGCCGAACGCCACAAGGAATAGCCCGAAGAGTGTCATCAGCTCCCCCGAGCTGAAGGTGGCGCTTCCAAACATCCTCGCGTAGGCGTCCTCTATAAAGGCACTCCTGACCGCGCTGAAGTCAAAGCTCCCGACCTTGACGTAGATGAAGGCTATGGCTATGAGCATGGCGTAGGCTCCGACAATACTGAGCACGAAGTACTTGAGCGATGCTTGCCTGTTGTAGCGGAGCACCATCATGAAGCTGGCGAAGGTCATTATTTCCCAGAATATGAAGAACGTCATCAGGTCGTTTGCTAAGAAGACCCCGAACGCTCCTGTGAGGCTCATCAGGGCAAAGAGCCACTCGTAGCTGCCCCTTGCCGTTGAGACGAGTCCAAGGACCGCGCTGAAGCCGACAAGGGCTGCTATGCCGACGAAGAACCAGCTAAGCTGGCTCAGAGCAAAGGTCATGTTGAAGACGCCGAGGTTTATGGCAAAGGAGAGCCCCTCGGCGGCCTTTCCATGGAGCATTGCAACGTAAGCCAGCGGCACAGCCGCGCCGATGACCCCTATGGCCTCCCTGAGCCCCCTAATGTTGAGAAGCCACGCGAGCACTCCCGCAAGGAGAGGAGTGAAAACGATAAGGGCCAGCTCGTTGATCATGATCCCACCCCCATGAGTGGAACGTTCTTAACGTACTGAACCACGTTGAAGATGTCCTGGCCGGCCTTCTGGGACAGGGTCCAGAAGTAGTCCGGGTAGAGGCCGATGAAGATTATCAGCAGAGCGAGGAAGAGGGCTATAGTTCCGATGGCGATGTTCTCGTGGATCCTCTCCCCTTCGCCGGTGAACCACATGGTGTGGATGAGCCTTATGTAATAGACCGCCTCGACAACGCTTGCCGCGAGAACGAGGGCGACCACCCAGGTGTAATTGGCGTCCATCGCCGCTAAGATTATCCTGACCTTGCTCCAGAACACGTTGAAGAGCGGTATGCCCATGACGGCCACTGCACCGACTGTTATGCTGAAAGCTGTGAGCGGCATCCTCTTTCCGAGGCCCTCGAAGTTCTCCACCGCGGTTCCGCCAAGGGTTATCCCGACGTAGCCGACCGCGAGGAAGAGGAGGGCCTTAACTATGGCGTGGTTGACCATGTGGAAGACGCCTGCGCTGACGCCGTCTGCCGTTCCGAGGGCAAGGGCCACCGCTATGAGGCCGACCTGGGCGATGCTCGAGTAGGCTATCATCCTCTTGACGTCCCTCTGCCTCAGCGCCGAGAGCTCGCCCACGATGACCGTGAGGGTGCCCAATACAATTAGGAGCCTCGTGATGTCCGCCCATCCGGAGGCAGCGCTGAGGATATAGAGAATCCTCGCCATGGCGTAGAGGCCCGCCTTGACGACGAAGGCCGAGAACATGGCCGTTATCGGATGTGGGGCGGCCTGGTAAGCGTCGGGCGCCCACGCGTTGAGCGGGAAGAGCTCGGCCTCAACGGCTAAGCCAAAGATTATGAGCGCGAGACTAACCTGGGCCACGGTGGCGTTTATTCCTCCCGCAAGCTGGGCCAGCTGAGCCATGTTGAGGGTTCCAGTGGCACCGTAGAGGAGTGCCACGCCGACGAGGAAGAAGCTTGAACCTATGCCGCCGAGGATCATGTACTTGAGCGAGGCTTCGGCCGCTTCACCGGTCTTGTTGTAGGCCGTGAGCGCGTAGGCACTTATTGCCGTTATCTCCATGAAGACGAAGAGGTTGAAGATGTCCCCCGTCGCTATCATGCCCGTTGCTCCGAGCATGAGGAGCAGGAAGAGCATGGCGTACTTGTCCGTTGGTTCGGTTTCGATGGCTTTGGCACTGAATATTGCCATGAAGAAGCTGGTCAGGGCCACTATTACCACGAACAGGGCCGCGAAGTGGCCTATGTAGAGGTTGATTCCAACGGGCGGGTTCCAACCACCTGCCATCACTATTATCGGCTTTCCGGTGGAGTAAACTTCTCTGAATACCCACCCAGCTATTCCCACCTGGACCGCGGTTACGAGGATCAGGTAGTACTTCACGGCCCTGTCCCCGAGCCCCTTGATAAGCGGGACGAAAAAGGCGCTGATAAGCGGTAAAGCTATGAGGAGTGAAGCGTACTGCCCGTTCATCCTCTCAACCTCCTCATCTCATCAACGTTGAGTGTGCCGTACTTCTCGTACAGGATGATCGCGGCGCTGAGGGCCATGGCGGTAGTTGCGACGCCTATGACTATCGCCGTGAGAACAAGGGCCTGCGGTATCGGGTCAACGGCCTGGTTGGGGCCTATCCCCTCGCTCAGGATTGGCGCGCTCCTCCCGGAGACGTAGCCTATGCTGACGAGGAGAAGGTTGACGCCTGTCTCCATTATGCTGAGGCCCACGAGGATCTTAAGCAGGTTTTTCTTTACCAGGACGGCGTAGAGGCCTATGAGGATAAGGCTTATTGCCCCGAAGTAGTAAACGCTGATCACTCTCCCACCTCCTCCTTGAGCATGTTGTCGATGATTCCGCTGAGCTCGGTGCCGACCTTAATCCCGATGAGGGTGTAGATCACCGGTATGAAGCCGGCGCTGAAGAGCCTTCCTATGTTCCCTGCGCCCCATTTCCAGGTCAGCCATATCCAGTCGAAGAGGAAGTAGCCGCCTATGGCAAGGCCTATGAGGCCAACGAGGACGTAGCCCATTCCAGCCGCTCCTTCAACCTTCTCAAAGGCCCTGTGGGGGATTTCATAGCCCACGAAGGCCATGTAGAGCAACAGGAACGCCGTGGCTATGGTCGCCCCTCCAGGGAAGCCCCCTCCAGGCGTCAGGTGCCCGTGGATGAATATGTAGGCGCCGAAGAGCACTATGAAGGGGAAGAGCAGCTCGGTTCCGGTTTTGAGGACCACCGAGCCCTCGGTTTTTGCCGTTCTTTCCCTCTTCTTCCTCCAGAGGAGTGCCCCAACGCCCGTTGAGGCTATGAACAAAACGGTGACCTCGCCGAGGGTATCGAACCCACGGTAGTTGACAACTACTGCAGTGACGGCGTTAACAGCGCCGGTCTGCTCCCTGACGTTGTCAAGGTAGTACTGGCCGACGAGCATTTTGTCCTGGCCAAAGGGCACTCCGGCCAGCCCCTGGGCGAGCCAGTAGCCGATTATCAGGAGGGAGATTATCGCGAGTGCGCGCTTGAGCATCTTCACCACCTCACCCACCAGCCGGGCTTCTCCTCTTCCTCCGTTTCAAAGCGCCTCGTTCTCTTTATGGCGAATATGAAGACAGCGCCACTGAGCGCAGCCCCTATGGCCGCTTCAGTCATCGCAACGTCGGGCGCTTGAAGCATGAAGAACAGCAGCGAGGCGAAGAGGCTAACTGCCGCCATGCCGACCACTGCCGCGAGAAGGTCCCTCCACTCAACGGCCAGAATGGCTGAGAGGAGCATGAGCGCCACTATTATGTACTCAACGCAGGCAAAGCAGTTCATTCCCCACCACCTTCCTTCGGCGTTTCACCCTCTTCACCTTTGGCTTTGGCTTCAATGTGGTCGCGGTACTTGTCCATCACGCTGCCCTCCCAGAGGGGGATACCGCTCCTGTAGGCCGCCCTTATCAGCGCATGGGCGCTAATCGGGTTTGTCAGCAGGAGGAAAACTGCTATGACGATGGTTTTCGTGAGCCAGGCAACGCTTCCGAAGTCCTCCCCCAGTGCCCAGATCCCGACACCAACCATAACGCCGAGCGAACCGAGTGTTGCGCTTTTCGTTGACGTCTGCATCCTGTTGTATACATCTGGCATCCTTATGAGACCCAGGGCTGAGAGGAAGTAGAAGAACGTTCCTATGAGCACAAGGGCTTCACCCAGGGCGGTGAGTACATTCATAGGCCTCCCTCCAGGTAGCGTGCAAAGGCTATCACTCCACCGAAGGCGAGTATCGCGTAGACGAGGGCCACGTCAAGGAGTATCATGCGCTGGTAGTAGAGCGCAAGGAGCACCATGAGCCCAGCGGTTACGGTGGTCATGATGTCAACGGCGACGAGTCTGTCTACCGTCGTTGGCCCGGCCATGAACCTGTACATGCTGAGAAGGGTCGCTATCGCTATGAGGGCGAGATAAACGTTTATCCCTATCATTCGAAGATCACCTTCAGGAATTTTTCAAAGGGAGCCGTTATTTTCTCTGAAGCGGCTTTAACGTGCTCCTCTTCCTTCTCGGTTAGGGCCTCGTCGGGAACCCATATCCAGTGGATGAAGTAGTCGTCGCCATCGACGTCGAGGGTTATGGTTCCCGGGGTGAGGGTTATCGAGTTCGCGAGGGCGAGCTTTCCGGGGTTGGTCTTAAGAACGGTCCTGCAGTGGACGATGCCAGGCCTTATCGGCCTCTTCGGGTGGAGAACCCTGTAGGCCACGTCGAGGTTAGCCATTATCATGGCCCACAGGAAGTAGGGCACGTAAACTATCGCGTAGGCAATCCTCTTTGGATGGAGGTTCGCCAGCCCCCTCGTGGTGAAGATTGGGTAGGTTATAGCTGCCACTATCGCCGAGAGAATGAAGCCAAAGGTTAGCTCCTGGGGATCTAAGCTCGCCGTCAGGGCCAGCCATATCAAAAACAGGACTATAAGCGTGTAGAGGTACCTGCTAACTTTGCTTGCTTCCTCCATTCATCAACCCTCCAGCGGTTGGTGGACATCTCAGGACACTTCAACTTGGCTATCCGGAAGTTGAAAACAATTGCTTATAAACCTTGCCTGCGAAGAACGGAGGTTTAAAACCTTTGGTTAAAATGCGGGAAGCAACTTTGTCCTTTGATGCTAAAAAGGATTCCTCGGGCTCCAAATTCCGTCTCCAAAAACAACAGGCGCGGGCCCGCAAAAGTTAAGAGAAACGGAGTCAGTATATCGAAATCCTCTTAACGCCCTCGAGCTTTGAGAGCTCGTTGATGAGGTCACCCGGGATTGGCCTCTCCGTGATTATCGTCAGGGTAGCCTCGGGGTAGAGCTCGGGGTCCTCCGCGACGACCTGGACGATGTTTATGCCCCTCTCCGCTATCTTCTGGGATATCTTCGCCAGTATCCCAACCGTCCTCGGCTCTGGCTCTATCTCAATGACGCCGTATCCGACGTGCCTTCCCACGTGCTTCATGTGGACTGTTGGCTCGAGGTTGGCGTAGATCTCCTTCAGCTCGGGTACCGCGAGTATCATGCCAACGGTCTCCTTCACAACGCGCCTGTCGACGTTGAGGGCCTTGGCGATCTTGGTGTAGGGAACCTCTATTTCCCCCGCCTTTATCTTCATGTCGTCCGAGACCCTGAGACCGTACTTGAGGAGTGTCTTCGCTATTACCTTCCTTACCGGGTATTCGTCAAAGTAGTGCTCGATCTTTCCCCACATGGGCCATCACCCACTTAAGTTCATCACTAGACGTTTTGCATCACTGGTATTAAAATGTTTCCATGCCCTCATGGGGACAGTCAACGTCCTTTAAAAAGCTTAAGATGGATAAAATCTCCATCGGCGGGTTTTTAAGAGGGTTTAAAAAATCCCCGGGCATGATAGAAGTTTCTCTCCCCAACGTAAAGTTTGAGGAAAAGGAGGAAAGCGTGAGACTCATCTGGAGGGAGACGCTTTACGCTGACTTTGACAGGAAAGAGCTTCAAAGGATTTTGATGAGAAAGTACCGGGTTAAACCCGAGCTAATCGTTAGGGACGGGAGGCTCTTCGTTGATACCGACTATCCCGGTATCGAGAAGTACCTGGCCATCTATATCCAGAACAACCTCGGCGCGCTTTTGAGGAGCCGCTACACCAACAGAAAAGTCCTCTACATCCACGAGGGCACGGATGTTCCTCTTCTCGGCTACAACGCCTTTGGACTGATTGACAGGGGAACCAACCTCATCCAGGTGAGAGGTATTAGCGGCTGTAATCTCAGCTGTGTCTTCTGCTCCGTCGATGAGGGCCCCTACTCAAGAACCAGGAAGCTTGACTACGTAGTGGACATCGACTATCTAATGAAGTGGTTTGATGAGGTCGCGAGAATGAAGGGAAAAGGCCTTGAGGCCCACCTCGACGGCCAGGGCGAGCCCCTCCTCTATCCCTTCCGCGTCGAGCTCGTTCAGGCCCTCCGCGGGCATCCGAACGTTTCGGTAATCTCAATGCAGAGCAACGGGACTCTCTTGACGGATAAGCTGGTTGAGGAGCTGGCGGAGGCCGGCCTCGACAGGGTGAACCTTTCCATACACTCCCTCGACCCGGAGAAGGCCAAGATGCTCATGGGAAGGAAGGACTACGACCTTGAGCACGTTCTCGACATGGCCGAGGCCCTGGTAAACGCGGGAATTGACGTCCTCCTCGCGCCGGTCATAATCTTCGGAGTAAACGACGACGAGGCCGAGGCCTTCATAGAGTTTGCCCGAAAAATAGGCGCTGGAAAGCGCTGGCCCGCCCTCGGCTTCCAGAACTACGTCCCCTACAAGTTCGGCAGGAACCCGGTAATAGCGAAGGTTGTCCCATTCAATGAGTTTTACGCCTGGCTGAGGGCCCTTGAAGAGAAAACCGGCATGAGGCCTCTGATCCTTAAGCCGGCCCACTTCGGCATGGAGAAGAGGGAATTCATACCCCTCGCCTTCAAACCGGGTGAAGTTGTCAGGGCCGAGGTTGTTCTGCCCGGGAGGATGGAGGGGGAGATGCTCGCAAAGGCCCGGAACAGGCTTATAGAGGTTATAAACACCAACGCAGAGGTTGGGGACAGGATAAATGTGAGAATCGTAAGGACGAGGCACGGGATTTACACTGGTACGGAGGTTTAGGTGCCCTCAAAGCCCGGCAACACGCGGGGTTACAAAGGCCTCTATGAAAGCCGCCAGGAGCAGGAGGCCAGCGGAGAGGGCGTAGAGCCTGAGGGATGAATAAACCAGGTCTAAGCCCTCTTTCTTGAGGGTTCCCCGGTACAGGAGTATTCCGGCGGTTGCTGAGAGAAGTATCGCAGGTATCTCGAATACCCCGTGGGGGACTATGGCGAGGAGGGCCTGGACGGGGCTCATGAGTCCCTGGGAAATTACCAGAGCTACCACGAGCCCGAGGATGAAGCCGTTGACCATAACTATAAGCCAGGGGACGATGCCGAAGAGTACCCCGAGGGCATAGGCGGAGGTCGCGACGCCGAGGTTGTTGAAGTATATCGAGAGAAACGTGTGAAACCTGTCCTGGGTGTCGATTTTTCCGGCTATGGATCTTCCGATGCTCTCAAAAATCCCCAGAGACCTCTGGGATGCGGTCAGGGCGGTTATCGCACCAAAGACAACTGCTATAGTAAACCCAAGCGTGAGTAAAACAAAATACTCCTTTGCCCTATCCCTTGCCCGGGAGGAGGTGAAAGGCAATTTCCTCACCCTTCTAAAGCTTTCTTTAGGGCTATCTTGAAGTCCTCAACGTTGACGTAGGGCATTTCAATGTCCATCCTCACGGCGAAGAACTCCTCTATCAGGCGTTCCAGCTCGTCCAGCCTGTGCCCCTCGAGCTTTTCCTCCAGCTCGTGGACTGCCTCTTCTGGATGGACAAAGAAGTCCCCCGTTATCCTGACGTGCTTAGCTACTCCATTCTCCTCGTCGAACTCGATCCTTATGAGCCCCTTCCTGGCCTTGTGCTCGCCCATGCGGTGCTTCACGTTTTCACCTGTGATAAGTTTGCGGGAGAACTTTTTAAAGGTTCGGGGATAGTTTGGCCGGTGGTGAGAATGGCCTACGCAGACGTTCTGGAAGGGGTAAAGTCCGCCCTTCGGGATGCTCTCGGGGAAATGCTCATCGAGGCTGGAAAAGAATGGGACGGCGAGATAACCTTTGACGATACTCCAAGCCCCGAGCTCGGCGACTTCGGAACTGCGGTAGCTTTCCAGCTGGCGAGGGTTTTCAGGAAGGCGCCAAAGCTCATAGCTGAAGAGCTTGTGGCAAGGCTTAACGGAAGGCTCCCGGAGGAGATTGCAGAGGTCAAGGCCGTGAACGGCTACATAAACTTCTACCTCGACTACGACAGGTTTGGGAGGAAGCTCGTGGGCGAGATACTGGAAAAGGGCGCCGCCTATGGTGAGAAGGACATAGGGAAGGGCAGGAAGGTCATCGTCGAGCACACCTCGGTGAACCCGACAAAGCCGCTCCACATGGGGCACGCGAGAAACGCCGTTTTAGGAGATACAATGGCGAGGATCATGAGGAAGCTCGGCTACACCGTCGAGGTTCAGAACTACATAGACGACCTCGGAGTCCAGTTCGCCCAGGTTCTCTGGGGCTATCTCAACCTTAAGGAGGAGTTCGAGAGGATTGAGGCCGAGCTGAGGGAGAAGGGCCTCAAGGAGGACTTCATAGACCACACCCTGGGCCTGCTCTACGTCGAGGTGAACAGGCGCACAGAGGAGAATCCAGACGTGGACAGGCAGGTCCGCGAGCTGATGAAGAAACTGGAAGAGGGGGACAACGGGATAGCAGAAACAGGCAGAAAACTGGCCGAGAGGGTCGTTAAGGCTCAGATGCTCACAACCTACCGCATGGGGATAACCTACGACCTCCTCAGCTGGGAGAGCGATATAGTGAGGAGCGGAATCTTCGGCGAGGCCTACGAGCTTATAGAGGCCAGCGAGAACTTCTTCTGGGCGGAGGAAGGGAAGTACAAAGGGGCTTTTGTAATGGACTTGAGGAAGCTCTTCCCGGACATGAAGAACCCGTTTTTGGTGCTCAGGAGGAGCGACGGGACTGCAACCTACACGGGCAAGGACATAGCCTACCACCTCTGGAAGTTCGGCAAGGTTAAGGCGGACATGCTCTACAAGCTCTGGGACAGGAAGGGGAACCACGAGACCTGGACGACGGCGCCGGACGGGGAGGAGATGCCCGGTAAGTTCGGGAGGGCCGATATAGTTATAAACGTGATCGGGGCAGAGCAGAAGCACCCGCAGATGGCGATAAAGTACGCCCTCCAGCTGCTCGGCTTCGAAGATTCTGCGAAGAACTTCTACCACTTAGCTTACGAGCACGTGGTCAGGCCAGAGGGTTCCTTCTCGGGCAGGAAGGGGACGTGGGTCGGCTTCACCGTTGATGAAGTGCTCAACGAGGCCGTTCAGAGGGCGAGGGAGCTGGTGGAGCAGAAGAACCCTGGCCTGAGCGAGGAGGAGAAGGACGAGATAGCGGAGGCCGTTGGCGTTGGAGCGGTGCGCTTCAACCTCGTCAAGTACAGCCCCGATAAGATAATCACCTTCCGCTGGGAGGATGTTCTCAACTTCGAAGGTGAAAGCGCGCCATACATCCAGTACGCTCACGCGCGCTGTGCCTCAATTATTAAAAAGGCCGAGGAGAGCGGCATAGATACTAACTGGAGGAGCCTCCTTGAGAAAGCCGACTTCTCGAAGCTCACCCTCCGCGAGAAGGAGCTGATAAAGCTCCTCACCAGGTTCCCAGAGATTATTGAGCAGGCAGGCAAAGATGTTAAGCCGCACCTGGTTCCAGCTTACCTCAACGAGCTGGCAAGCCTCTTCAACAGGTTCTACATGGATCACCCCGTGCTCAAGGCCGATGAAGGCATCGTGGAGGAGAGGCTTCTCCTCGTGATGGCTGTAAAACAGGTCCTCGGAAATGGGCTGAAGCTCCTCGGCATAGAGGCGCCGGAGAAGATGTGAGCTACTCCCCAGCATTTTTTCAACAACGGGATCTGTGACCCAGTATTTTCCTTCTTCCCTGGATATACAGCCATTTTCCAGGTTACATAAGTTCGCTCAGCCGCGCATTGGTTATGGGTCCTGCCCTGGCCTCCACGTAGTCTTAGCCTTTCTATGGCTATCCATGGACAACCCTAAAATACCCCCTCCACCTAAACCTTCCGGTGATCCCATGCGCGGCGTTATAGTCCCCCTGGTTACACCTTTCAACGAGGACTACTCCATAGACGTTTCTGCCCTCGAGGAGCACGTGGAGTACCTTCAGAAGGCCGGCGTCCACGGGATATTCATCAACGCTACAACAGGTGAGTTCACGAGCCTCAGTCACGAAGAGAGGAAGTTTCTCGCTGAGAAGGGGCGCGAGCTCGTCACTTCGGCCTTCTACCTCGTGGGGACGGCATCCCCGAACACTCTGGAAGTTATTGAACTCACAAGGCACGCCCAGGACATAGGGGCGGACTGCGCTGTCATAGCGCCGCCATACTACTGCCCCCTGAGGGAAGAGGCGCTCTTCAAGCACTACTCGATGATAGCCGAAAAAACGGAGATTCCGATCATACTCTACAACATCCCCTCCTGCGCCAGCCCGTTAAGCGTCTCGCTTATCAAACGCCTCGCCCTCGAGTATTCCAGCATTGCCGGCGTTAAGGAGACGATAGATAGCGTAAACCACGTCAGGGACGTCATTCTCGAGGTCAAGGGCGAGAGGAAGGACTTTAAGGTTTTTACCGGCCTCGACCAGCACTTCCTCAACACCTTAGTCCTCGGCGGCGACGGAGGGATAATGGCCTGCGCTAACTTCGCCCCCGAGATACACCTCGCGGTGTGGAGAGCTTTTCAGGAGAAGCGCTTTGAAGAAGCCTTTGAAGGGGCGAGAAAGCTGGCGAAGCTCTCGAAGGTTTACGATTTAGCGTCATCCTTCGGCTCCGCGATAAAGTTAGCAATGTCCGTCAGGGGCTTCTCGATAAAACCCGTCCTGAGGCCGCCTTACATCGCGGACGGCGAAGAGGTGAGGGAAAAGATAAGGGAACTGTTAAAGGAGGTGCTGGGCTGAGCCCTTCTTCCCTTCAGCCCCCGTAAACAACGGGGAGCACCTTAACGACGTCCCCGTCTTTGAGCCTGCAGTCCTCAACCTTCCTCTCGTTCACCAGAATGTGGTGTTCGCCCGGGCTTATCCCGAGCTCCCTGAGAAGCTCGCTCACCCTCTTTCCCTCTTCCACCTCAAGCTCCTTCCGCGGGCCGTGCTTCAGGGCGTGCTCGCCGTAGAGTATCAGGGTTATCCTCATGGGAACCACCAAAGGGAAAATCAGAGGCCGAGGCGCTTTCTTATGCGCTTCACCTCGCGCTTTGCTTCACCAAGGCCGAGCTCCTCTAAGATGTCTTCCCTCGGAATCCCGTGCTCGTCGTAGCCTATCTCTTCGTAATACTGCCTTACCTTGGCCCTTATCTCCTCCCTACCCGGTGCGCTCCCCTTCGCCGGGCCGCTCGGGAGGGGCTCGTAGAACCTCGGCGGGTTGTCGTCGTCCTTTGAATCCCAGTAAACGTCGGGCCCTCCGAGGAGGAGAAGGATCCTCTGGAGGTGGAGTATCCTCAAACCCACCTCGTTGAACCACTTCTCCGGCGTCATCTCAAAGCCCGTAACGGCGTTTCCGAACTCGATGATCCTCTCAAAGCCCGGCTTAGCTGTGAACATGCACACAACGGCGGAGTCGTAGAAGGCATTCACCAGCTCGCCCTCGTAGCTCCTCGCTGGCAGCCCAGCGGTTGCCGTGTGGTCGCCCCCCTGAACGGAGACAGCATAGCTTATGTCCCTCGTGTAGTCAAGGCCGCTCCTGACGCCGTGGGCGCCTACTCCAATCCCCTTGACGTGGACGGCGTACTTCATAACATCCACGCCCTTCATCTCCGAGATGCGCTTCGCCGCGCGGTAGGTTCCCCCGGCTAGGACTTTTCCGATGCCCTCTCCCTTAACCATCAGCTCGAGGAGCCTCGCGAAAGCTTTTTCATCGCCCCATTCGAGCCTGAAGCCGATGTCTTCCTCCGTTAGGATTCCCCTCTGGTAGAGCTCCGCGGCGAAGCCGAGGACGTTGCCCGCGTTTATCCCGTCGAGACCGAGCTCATCAACGAGGTAGGAGAGGTAGACAACCTTTTCGGGCTCGAATATTCCGAGGTTAGTGCCCATGTAGGCCATGAGCTCGTAGTCCGGCGCGTCTGTTATTGCGCCTTTATACGGCCCGTAGCGGAGGTAGGATATCTTCATGCAGTTGACCGGACAGCCGTAGTCGGCCCAGTACTTCTTCACCCAGGCCCTGAGCTCGAAGTTCACCACGCTTATCCTCCCGTCGTCGTGGTACTCCTCCTGCCAGTTCCTGATCGGCTGGCTCGAGCGGTCTTTACCGACGCTGTAGCCGCCCGCCCCCGTCCCCTACTGCCGGAAGGTGGTGAGGGTCAAAAGCTCCCTCTGGAACTCGCGGAGCATTGTTTTGAACTTCTCCGGCTCGTGGACTTCGGGAAGAGCTTTGTTCCCCTTGACTAAAACCGCCTTGAGGTTCTTGCTCCCCATGACGACCCCAAAGCCGCCGTAACCAGCGGCGTGCATCAGCTTGCTCATTACGGCGGCAAACCTCACCTTCTCCTCCCTGCCCCTTCCAATGTACATCATCGCCGGCTCCTTGGGGATACCTTTCAGCTTAGCCCCCTTTCTCAGCTCGTCGTGGACTTCCTTCAGCAGGGTCCTGTGGAGCTCGAGGCCCCCCATGCCCCAGTACTTTGAGGCGTCCCGAATTTCCACATCGTCGTCGTTTATGAACAGGTAAACTGGCTCCCTGGCCTTTCCGCGGATTATTATCCCGTCGTAGCCCGCGCTCTTGAGTTCTATTCCCACTTCACTGCTCAGGACGCTCCCCACCACGCCGTTGCTCTCCGGAGATTTAGCAACCACCGCGGTTTTTATTCCTGGATAAT
Source organism: Thermococcus waiotapuensis (assembly GCF_055384795.1). Classification (NCBI taxonomy): domain Archaea; kingdom Methanobacteriati; phylum Methanobacteriota; class Thermococci; order Thermococcales; family Thermococcaceae; genus Thermococcus; species Thermococcus waiotapuensis. The sequence goes on from NZ_AP042429.1 coordinate 1,132,581, forward strand.
AACCCGTCAGCGGGCCTGTGAGGATAAGGAGGAGGTTCCCCTCGCCGAGCGGGTCAATCTCTTCCCACCTCTCGCCGAGCTCCCTCCAGAGGATGTACGTGCCGAGCCCCCTGCCGCCGTAGAAGCGGAGCATGTCTTCGCTCAGCTCGACGGTTTTCACGCTTTCCGTGCTCAGATTGACATCAAGAAGCTTTCCAGCGTAGCCCTTCATGCCCATCACCCCGCGAACTCCTCCCCAAAGACCTTCCTCGCCAGCTCGGCGCTCTTCTCGACGGGGTCTTTCACGAAAGTCCTGTAAACAGAGCGGTAGTTGCCCTTGACGAGCGTTAAAGCGTCATGGCCCGCCTCGTGGCAGACCTCCACGCACTTGGGCTCTCCGTTGCAGAGGTCGCATATCACGACGCTACCCTTTCCTGCAGGAATCCTCGGGACGTTGCCCGGGCATGCTAAAACGCAGGCACCGCACTCGACGCACTTCTCTTCGCTCACTTTCACGGCACCGGTTGCTTCATCCACGCTCAGCGCACCGAATTTGCACGCGTTCACGCACGGATAATCCGGGCACTGGACGCAGGTGTGTGGGACGTTGACGCCTGGAAGGAGCTCGTACACCCTGATGCGGGAAGCCTCGGGCCATATTATTCCCTCGTGCTCCAGAGAACAGGCTATCTCGCAGAGCCTGCAGCCGCTGCATCTGTCGGGAGTTACAAGAATCCACAACCTTTCCCCGTCACCCATTGGGAACACCTAAACCATGAAATCGCTTCCAAGCTATATAACTGTTGCGATAACGTGAAGATTTGGATCTTAATGAAATGCCCCAAAACAGACGCCCCTGATTTTATCACAAAGGAAAGGGAAGGTGTGAGCAGGTGGCGTCACTTTATCTTGTACCTCAGGAAGGCACCGATTCCGCCGAAGGCCTTGTAGAACTGCTGGCCTTCCTCCGTGTCGAGGGAGATGACCTCAACGTTTGAGCCCGCTTCCTCGGCAATCTTTATGAGCTCCTCGGCGACGTCCCACTCGTCGAAGCTGATGTTCTGGCTGCCGCACTTTGGACAGTGGGTGAGCTTCTTCCTGTAGACGTGGAACTCCGGCCTGCTCATGGTCTTTTTCTCTTCCCAGCCGCAGTTGTTGCACTTCGCGTGAACCCTGACACGGTCGTAGCCCTCGCTGATGAGGAGCGTATCAACAGCTCCAAGCTCGAGCGCCTTCCTGACCTCGTTCTCACCGTAGGTTACCATCCCGGTGTCCTTGACGATGTGCCTGAAGAAGTCCTGTATGAGGTGGCGCTCCCTTATCGCCTCGTGGTCTTTGAGGATGTCGCTGGCCTTCTCTACGAGCTCCTTGAGGCCGTACTCGCCGCTGTAGCTTATATCCACTACGCCTATTATCTTCTTCTGGAGCTCGTGGTGGAGGTAGTCCCCTTCAACGAACTCCTCCTTGGTCGGTCCTGGGCCACCCACGATTATGCCCCTCAGCTCGCCCTTCTCAAGGAGCGGGAGGAAGGCGTTGTTGGCGTGTTCACCTATGCGCTTCATGAACTCGTGGGTCTCCTGCTCCCTGATCCTCTCGTAACGCCTGGCCGACTGACCTCCAGCGCGGGTCTTCCCGGGGACGTTGGAAGTGAGCTCATCGATTACCTCAATCCTTTTCCCCCTGAGTAAGCCGATAGTAGCCTCGTTCTTCTCGACGGTTATGAGGCCGTAGGCATCTTTAACGCGGAGCATCTCTTCGAGGGGTTCAGTGACGAAGGTCTGGTCACATCGATAGAGCCTCACGTTGAGCGGCTCGGGGGGGACTATTGCCCAGAGCTTTATGTCGCTCACTCCCTCCTGCTCGCTGACGTTTCCGACGAAGAGGGCGAGACCGTTCTCAGGCGTCTGCCTGTAAAGTTTAAGGTGCTGCATCGCCCTCTCCAGGGCGCCCAGGACGTTCTTTCGAGTTGACTTGCTCTTTATGTTCTGGGCGGTGCCATACTCTTCTCTGAGCTGCTGCATGACCTTGTTTATGTCATAGCCTGCAGGAATGTAAAGGCTGACCAGCTCGGTTGCCCGCCCTCGATAGCCTTTGAGCTCCTCGACCTTCTTTTTGAGTTCATACATCTCAGCGGATTTATGAGACATGAGCATCACCCCTAAAATTCTCCCGTTGTAAGGGCATAAAAAAGGGGAATTTATAAAGGTTTGGAGCTCAAATGAGGGAGAGCAGAATTAAAATGAAAACCCCGACCACGCCCCCAACGGCTATTATCAGGAAGTTGACCAGGTTGAGCGGGATGTGGGTGATTCCAAGGAAGTTAAGGACTCCGAGGAGCAGGAGCCCGGTTATCGCGTTGACGGCTAACCACCTGAGCACCGCCAGCGTCAGCTTTATTACTATGTAGCCAACCGCTATCAGGAGGATAAGAAGAATCAAAAGTTCCAGCATTTTCATGCCCCCGATAGTTTCTCGAGGGTTTCACTGGCTATGTCCCCAAGCTTGACCCACTTTTTGCCCTCGAAGGGGAGGATGACCTTGTCTTCTACACCAACCAGCTCCCTGACTTTAGGTTCGAGCTCCCTAAGGCCGAGCTCGCCTATGAGGATAAGGGCGAAGCCCTTCTGGTTTTTGTCGCCGCTTTCAAGGGCCCTTCCAGCCTCTTCTACGATAAGGCTATGGTACTCTGCCGCCAGGTCTGGGAAATTCTTTGCGAGGCCGTAGAGGAGTATCATCGCGTTTTCCCTAACGTAGGAGTTCTTTGACTCCACGAGGCTCAAGAGCTTTTTGATGGCCTCTCCGTTCAGGTGAGGTCGTATGACATCGGGGTTATTGTCCATCAGTGTGACCATTGTGAGGAGGACATCACCGACAACACCAGGGTTATCGTCCTGGAGGAGCTCGAAGAGGGCCTCCCTCGTCTTTTTGTCCTTTGTTGCTTCCTCCACCACCAGCTGGAACTGATCGCTCTCGAGCATCTTTTTGACTTTACCCGTTTTGGAGCCGAAGGATAGGAGGGGCATTGTGGTCACCACCGGAGTATTGCACCGTTAATATTTAAAAGGTTCCCCCTCCTTGATCTTATGCCATGATTACACATGAAATACTGAAAAAATCATCTGGGTTATATGTGGCCAGTTCTCTCCTAGTGATCTCTATGGTAGCGCTCTCTCGCTTTCTCTGCCCCTGCTGGGTGGTTGTCTTGGTCTGGCTTGTTGGCCTGTCTCTGGTAGGCCGTGTTTTCCCTGAGTTTCCGATAACTATCAAGCTTTCAGTTGCACCGGCCGTTGGGATATCGGTTTTGGCAATAGTCTTCCATATTTTCAGTCTGTTCGGGGCTGGAATAGAAAAGGGGACTGTTTTTTTAGTTATGCTGGCTACGATACTTTTGGCTCGTTCATGGCCGAAGCTTTTAGAATTAGTGAGGAGCACAGTTCGCGAAAAGGACGATATTCTCAGGTGGACTATTCCAATACTGATTATCGTGCTCGTCCACTGGGCTGTTTATACTTATCCAACGGACAACGTTGACAACTTTTTCCACGCCACCAAAATCGAGTACATGCTAAGGTACGATACCACTTATCCTCCAGTGGTCCCCGTTTTCGATGTTTTAACATATCCCGCGGGTTATCATTCTCTGGCGTCTTTTGTAATGATTCTGAGTGGAGAAAAGGTGATACCAACGGTCATGCTGGAGCTGAGGCTCTGGGAGTGGGCTTTTCTGGCTATGGGTATTTATGCCCTCTCATGCCTCTGGTTCGGACGAAGGGTTGCTAATTACACCCTCTTAGCCATGCTCAGTGTGAACTTGCTCCACTACTACCTTCTTGTTTACATAGCACCGAACTTTCTGGGATTCTACTTCTTCGCAGTTCTTCTTGCCATTTTCGTCCAGATGAGTGAAAAGCTCGATATGAAATACCTCATATTGGTTCTCATAAGCGTTGGTGCCGTCTTGGTTCATCCTTACAGCTACCAAAATTACGTTTTCGTTGCTTTGGTGTGCCTTGCTCTCAAGTTCCTCTCTGAAGGTTTAAGTATCCGCAGATTCGTTTTCCTGTTTAAACGTGCTTTCATTCTTTTTGTCATTCCACTTTTCGTCCACGCGATTATAAATCCCTACTTCTGGTTCCCCTCATTGGCTCATGTCGAACTGGAGTACCCATGGGCTTCTTACATTTGGGATGTTGTCCCTAAACTTGCGGTATTTCATGGCAGGAATCCCAGGGACACATGGGGATACTTCGAGCTCTTTACCAAATGGGCAACGGTCAGAAACGGCAACTACCTTGGATTGCTCTTCATGATCCTCGGTGGGATTTATCTTGTGTACAAAAGAGAGTTCAGGAGAAAGGGACTTTCGCTCGTAGCCTTTTTCGCTTTTGTTATGTTTCTAATACTTGACAGGCTGACAATAAACGTCCCCGTACCTTTCTACAGCACCGCGGCCATTGAGAGGATGTTCCTCTGGCTGGTTCCAGTGTTTCCCCTTTTCGTCGGAGCAGGCCTTTCGTGGTTTGGGGAGCTTGTATCCAAACCCGCAATTAGAGAGATAAGCAAGAAAACCCTATATTTAAGCGTTGTGGGTGCCTTTTTCCTAATCCCCGCAGTTGGCACTGCTCATGATCTCCTCTCGGCGGAGGCTAACTTTTACGTCTGGGCTGACAACCTCGAGGACTTCCTCTGGATTTCCGGCAACTTTCCCAGTGTGACTGTGTTGAACTCCTGCACGCTTGATTCAGCAGAGTGGATGCCCTTCTTTGAGCCCCAGAGTAACATAACAGTGCTGTTCAACAGCAGGATTAAAGGATGCAGGATATGGAATATGACCCCTTCAAAATTTGCCGCAAAGATGTTCAACGAAAGTCAAATTCTTCCTGGCTACATAGCGTACATAGACACCAACGCTCCCAGTCTGAATCCCCTGGACTTCTTTCAAAAATATCGGCTTCTAAGAGTAAACGGGAACAACTGGATTTTTGATCTATCATCTTTAAACGCATCTATGAACGAGAAAACTGCGGCTTTGGCTCTGAGACTCTGTGGAGATTCCATACCTGGCAACACGGAGAAATACGGAAAGTACTTCGTCTACGGCTTTAAAAAGAAGTACTTTGGGGTGAGAAGCCAGTATCTGAGAGGCCTTGAATATGCCTGGATGGATAGTAGGGAAGGTGTTGTGGGGTTCACCCCCTGTAAAGACTATCGGGGCCTTTGGATAGAGCTTTACTCCCCAACAGAGCAGACCACGAACGTTACCGTAAACGGAAAACCCATATTAAAGGACCTTGAACTTAAGGCTGGAGAAAATCGTCTGGAGATTCTCGCTCCCTTACCCAGAGATAGGCTTACCTTTGTGTCTCTCTCGGTTGAAAAGGAGCCCCTTGTTATACGGGAAATCAAACTATTGGCTGAATCATAAGTTTGGAAAAAGTCTATTATTTTTCGGTGCAAGATTCTTGAGGACATCTAAGGGGTAGAGGACAGAGGCAAAAACAAGATAAACGGTGTCTACGTCAACGGGAAAGACTTCCCATGTGCACTCTACATCATGGCGTGGAGGAGATGATATGGAAGACAGGAAAAAGGGCGCGATGTTCCTTTCAGTTATCCTGGCCTATTACCTCGTGACCCGCCTGTGGGGAATATCCTCCGCCATGAATGAGTATTTCGACTACGACGAGGGCACATACCTCATGATGGCCAGATTTATCAACCACGGAGTGCTGCCTTACCGCGATATTTACGCTGTTCATCCTCCTTTTTACTACTACCTTCTCGCCCTCTGGCTCCGCATTTTTGGAGACAGCTACGTCGTTGGAAGACTCCTCTCCGTTTTCCTGGGACTTTTGGCTGTTTTAGTTGCCTACCTTGTAGGCAGGGAACTCCGCGGTTGGAAAACTGGAGTTCTCCTCTCGGCCCTTGTTGCCATGGATCCCATAATGGTTCACATGAACGGCCTCGTGTTTCACGAGACCACGATTGAGCTGTTTACCCTACTCTCCCTCTACTACTTCGTCAGATACGTAAAGCAGAGAAACAGAAAAGACGCCCTATGGTCCCTCTTCTGGGTGGGAGTTGGAAGCACTTCCAAGTTCACGATACTGCCGTACGCAGCGGCCCTTTACGTTGTCCTCGTGCTTTTCATTGAAGCCGAGACTGAATCCTATCTCGATGGCCTCGGCAGGGTTCTGCTCAACAGGGTTCAGGTTTTTCTTGTTCTCGTTGCCTACGGCATTATGTCCCTCTTCATCGTGGGCGCGGTAATGCTTTATCCATCAGATGAGCTGAGACACATCCTGATACTCCCCGGGGTGCATTGGATAGACATTGTTGGACACATCATTCCAGCTGGGATCTTTTTGATAATCTGGGGCTTTCTGACCCTTTACGTCTTCAGGATATCTTACATCAGAAAACTCGTGCGCTCCGTTCATCTGACTCTCCGGAACTTAAAAACGGCCCTTCAGTACCTTCTGGCTTTTCTGCTCCCCAAAGCTGTGATAGAGGGCGTCCTGGGATTCGTTGTGAGTGCTGATTACTTTAATCAGACATACCTTGCCCAGGGTTCCAGGTATATCCCCCTGGCCGGGTTCTTTGACCTTTTCGCAGGCATTATTAAGGACTTCACGAACGAAAAGCCGGACTTCGTTGTTTTTTACGTGCCCTTGATCTTTATCTTCACGGTTTTACTCTTTTACTTCAGCAGAGGGGAGAAGCTAAAAAGGCCCTCTGTTGCGGGGCCCCTCTTAGTTGTCTCCTCCGTTATGTACCTTCTCGCTTTCCCAGTAATCCCGAACATGAGGTTCATTTATCCGATGGTGCTGACGGCCTACCTGGCGTTTTTTGAATCTCTCCCAGACGGGCTTGAAGAAAAAAAGCTCGTGGCTTTGGCTTTCGCAATTGCCCTGGTTTTTGGGGTGGCAGATTATGGGGTTGCTTACAACTACCGGGATGGAAAACTGCTCCTCGCATGGGCGGGCCACAGCAAAGACCTCAGGGACGATCTCGGTGAGTACATTCAAAACACGAACCTGCACGGGACGTATCTCTCGGTTAACCCCTTTAATGCCTACTACCTGAACCTCAGGATCGACCCGTACTGCCTTGACACATTTGGAATCATCTACATGGGGAACTCCAGCCGGCTTTGGGAGACCGTGAACAAAAGCGATTACATGCTTTTCAGCACGTGGATGTACACAATGAGCAGGGAATCCAAAGTTTTTGAGAAAACCTTCGGAAAACTGAAGGAACGCGCAGTCGTGAACGGCTCGCTTCTTTACGCCGAGAGCTACAGCAAAGGAGACGTTATAGAGCTCTTTAGCAACTCTGGGGAGAGCTCTCACGTGATAGGATTCTCGTCCTTCTTCGGAAAGCTCCAGCTGTGGGTAAATGGGAGCGAAGTTGCCTACGTTTATCCTTCGGTCGGCAACGTCACCTACTCGTGGAGGACAACCATCAAGAAGAGCTCCAACGGAGAGTACGACCTCGTCTATTACTCCAGAGACGGGAATTCAATTGCAGCCCGCCTTTCCCGGGAGGGAAATTCTCTAACGCTGTCTTTCCCCGTGGTTGCGAACCTGACCATTGAGTTTAAGAAGAACGCAGTGGCCATTCAGAACGGGAAGCTCCTCAGGGAAGGCACCCGTGGTAAGTTTACGGTTTTCTATCCCGAAGGGAGCTTTTCAGTGGAAGGCGACGGCACGGTGACGCTGATAGCTTCATCCAAAGTCGTTCTGCAATGCGGAGAGGTCAGAATCGAGGCGGAAAATTAATCAGCTGGAATCCATGTTTGAGGATATTTCACTCCTTATTTTTTCGTTGAAGCGATCCTCAGAAGACGAGAGGGAATCCGCAAGATTTTCATGTTGCCCCTTGGCTATCCTTAAGTAGTAAATACCCCACACAAGGATAATCAGAACCAGTGCCATCGTAAGGAGGTATTCCACGGCCCCCTGGGCCCTTAATCTTCCCATAACTTTGTACCCCCAATATAAGAAAAGAAAAAGCGACCTCATCTTGTCATCAGCTGAGAGCACTGTTGAGCTCACTACTGAGCTTGCTGTTAATTGAGCTCTGGCCCTGGATTATTGTACTCCCAGTACTCTGACCTGCGCTCCTGAGATACCTTATGACGATGGCTATTATTATCAGGGCCGCCGCAATCATGAACAGGTACTCAATCGCACCCTGGGCCTTCCTCTTCATTCCCAATCACCTCCTTGGGTTCTTCATATCAATCTGCAGTTTTCTGCCTTAAATACCTTTCTCCTCAAATTTGCGGGATATCCCGACAAATCTGGGTATAGACCGCAGGCCTTTAACTACCCTGTAAACCCGCTGGAAGAAAAACAAACTAACCCGGCTATCGTTGGGCTTTATTCAATGCGCCCCGGTTATCAGGCGATGGCTAACTCCCCGTTCAAAAAAACCTTTATATAACTTTTTCGCCAGGTTGGAGGGGAGTGCGGGCCATGAAACTGGTGTACACCTCCGCCGAATCAGCGAGCGTTGAAGATGGGGTAAGCCATTTCATGGAGAAACTTAAAACCGCTAAGGGTGGAGCCGGCTGGTATATAGTCTCCGCACAGCTTAACATCACGTTCGGTGCGTTTATGCACATATCTGCACTTCTCCTTGTCGATGAGTCGAAGACCGGCGGCGACTTGGCAGTTGTCTATTCCACCGGCGGCGGAAGGGAGGCCGCTGTCCTTGGCGTTGTTGAGAAGCTGAACACCGTTATAAAGAACGCGGAAGTTGTCTCCTTCAGGATCGGGTCCTATACAACGCCCGTAACCAGGAGGACTTATGCCGTTGGAATCGTGGCCTACAACAGGCCCGCGCTCCAGGCCTCTGAGGTTTCAAAGACAAGTGACCGAAGGGAGCTTCTGGCCCACGTTCTTTCCCTCTTCGATTACAATCCCAGAGTCCTCAACGTCTCCGAGCTTGCCAGGATCTTTGACGTCTCCAGGGATACGATCTACTACGACATCCAGCAGATATTAGAGGAAAAGAAGCGGGACTAGCCCGCGTAAAATGGAACCGGCGTAGCGGTCAGTACAAAGAGAATCGCCGCCAGGAGAGCCAGGAGTTTTCTGCTTGCCGGTATCGGTGAGACCTCATCTAAAGCCCCCGGGTTTCCGGCGCTTCCGATGAACAGGATCAGCAGGGCCCAGAGGAACCACCCTGCCCAGAAGTAGCTCATGATCACCAGGAAGAGCCCCATCCCCCACGTGAACTGGCGGTGGAGCCCTTCGCTCATGAAGGCCCTCGCTACGTGCCCTCCGTCGAGCTGTGCCGCGGGGATCAGGTTCAGGAAAGTAACGAGAATCCCGACCCAGCCGGCTATGGCCACCGGGTGCAGGAGGAGCACGTAGTCCCCCGAAGGCGGGTTGAGGAGGGCCCTCTGGAGGATCTCAAACAGGAGGTTTGTGCCGAAGTATATCCCTTCCCCTGGCAACGACTGGAAAGCGCTGACGGGAACGAAGGTGGAAAGCCTCAGCCCCACTGCCGTTACGGGTATTGCGACCATGATCCCGGCCAGGGGCCCGCTAACCCCCAGGTCGATCGCGGCTTTTCTTGTCGGGACGGGGGACTTTACCCTTATGACAGCTCCGAGGGTTCCGAGCAGGTTGGGGAAGGGTATGAAGTAGGGGAACGTTGCCCTGACGTTGTGGAGTGAGGCCGCTATCTTGTGCCCCAGCTCGTGGGTTCCGAGTATTCCCAAAACGCTCATGGAGAAGGCCAGGCCTATAACGTAGGGATTTCTGTAGCCCGGAAGGCCGAACTCGTCGAGGGTTCCGATGTAGTTGAGGGCAAGAACGTATCCAGCCCACAGCGTTGAAAGGAGCGTTGCTATAAAGAGCAGCACGCCTATCCTGGGGTTGTCCCCTTTGATTTCCCCCGCGGGGAATATGTAGAGGACGGCCCTTCCGCCAGACTTTTTCAAAGCCGCCCAGTAACCATAGCCCTCTATCTCGCTCAGAAACCTCTCGAAGTCGTCTTTGATGATTTCCCTGACCTCAAACGTGAAAACTCCCTCCCTGAATTCGAGAGGTTCGGCGGAATAAAACTCCCGGACCTTCGCCTCAACCTCCGCCGGAAGCGCGGGACGGGAGGCAGTAGTTTCCCCAACCTCCACCGAAAAGCCCACGAGCACCATGTCGCCCCCGCACTTAGGGCAGGCTTTTTCCAGGAGTGGTTCGCTGGAGTCGATGACCTCCCTATGGCCGCAGTTAACGCACTCGTAAATTCCCCTCGGCATTTCTTCCCCCGGAATAGAGGGATGAAAGAGGTTAAAAAGTTATGTCCCCGGCGAATCCCTATGTTGATTTCACTCCTCAACCTCAACTTCTCCCTTCTCTGCGTCAACCCTGGCCCTGGCCCCGCTCTTCAGCTTCGACACGTCTATACCGTCCACCATGGGGATTCCCGCTATTATCGCCCCCGTTGCAACAATCGTCTCAGCCTCGCCGACGATTATCGCCTTCGGCGCCTTCCCGTTCTTCTTGAGGGCGTAAATAACGTAGGAGCCGACCGTTGAGCCCTTCCCGCGTGGAAAAGCGAGCACCTTCCCCGCTATGCTCTGCCCCCTTATGTCGCTCTCAGCGTCGGTGACGATTCCAGTCTCGGGGTCAACCCCCCCGAGGAAGGAGAGGGGCTTCTGCGAAACTATGAGCTCCCCCTCCGCTTTTCCTCCGAATATCTTTCTCCCTTTGAGCTTCATCCTCCCACCTCACGGGGCCTCTTTGATGAGGTTCTCGGCATCATCCAGCCTCACGTTGAAGCCGAAGGAGCGGAAGTAGAAGGCGCTCTTCCCGCTGTTGGTCGCTATTCCCCTGTACCAGCCTTTTACTGGTGAGACGACGAAGCATGAATCCGCCATAATCCTGCCATTGTAGCGTTCTATTACCTCAGTGTAGCCGAGCGCGTCCGCCAAAGCCTTCACCGCCCTGCTGGCCGTTATGAAGAGCGGTACCTTCAGGGGCCTTCCGCGCATGGCCAAGAGCTCCGCTATCTCCTTCACCTCCTGCAGGGAAGCGTGGGGGCAACCTATCAGGATCATGTCGATATCGCTCCAATCGTCCCTGAACTGCTCCCTAACGGCTTTGACCTCGCCCTCTTCGACGGTTATCGTTTCCAGCTTATCCGCTATTGCATCTTTGTGCTCCGGCGTTTCACCATCAACGTGGTAGAGGGCTATTGAACCGCTCGCGGCCATCGCCGCGCCCATCCCTTTGAGGAACTCGGCATTTTTGGGCTTTATCCCGCGAAGGTAAGGGACATCGTTTCCGAGGGCCCTCCCGAGGTGGTAGCCGAGGGCCGCATAATCGACGGAGGTCTTCACCTTTGCCTGGACATCGACTATAACTGTGGCTTTTCTGTTCTCTTCGAGGTGGAGACCGTAGTTGGGGGTCTTTCCGACTATTGCTGCGGCCAAACTCGAAGGCCCGCCCTCCCTGTTTGTCCTCGCCCCGATCACGGAGTTTGCGAAGATCACCGCCGAGCTCTCGCTCCAGGCCAGGTTATCCCCGAACTTCGGCAGGTTGGCCCCGTAGTAGGGGGTGCAGGTTGACGTGACCTCAACCTTCATCTTCCTGTAGAGCTCGAGCACTTCCCTCTGCTTTTCCATGAACTCCTCATCGCCTATTCCTGCAGGGTTCAGCGTTGTGTAGACGCTGACCCTGGCCCCCGCGTTTACAAAGTCGCGCAGGAACTCGAGCCCTGCTTCGCCGAGGTTTTTGTAGGAAACGCCGGCGATCTGGGCGCTTTTGATGGGAATCAGCCTGTCCGCTCCGTAAATGTCACCGAGGGCAACAAGTATCTCCATCGCCTTCTGGAGGGCGTAGCCGTATTCGCCCGCTAAGACAAGCTCCTCCTCTTTGGTCAGGTACATCCAACCACCGGGGATAAATGGGGGTGGGGAGTTATAAACCCGCTCCCGTAAAATTTATAAAGCCCTCCGGCCCATTAAGAACGGGTCGAGCAGCGGGGTGGGGCAGCTAGGAGTGCCCGCCGGGCTCATAACCCGGAGGTCGGTGGTTCAAATCCACCCCCCGCTACCAGACGTTTTCTGAGGGCTTTCCTGTGCAGTTTTACGGGCCGCTCCTCACGGTTGCAAAAGAGTTAAAGGTTTCCGTTGGTAGGACACATAGGGTGACCGATGTGGAGACCGTTGAGGGCGTTATTGTCGTCACCACCGAGGGAATCCCCGGCTACAGGATAGTCGAGGTCAGGGGCGTTGCCAGAGGGGGCATCGTTAAGGCGACCCACATTGGAAGGGACATAATGGCCCTCCTGAGGAACATCAAGGGCGGCGAGGTCAAGGAATACACCGAGATGTTAGCCGAAGCAAGGGAAGAGGCCTTGAGAAGAATGGCGCTCCACGCAAGGGAGATGGGGGCCAATGCCATCATTAGCGTCCGCTTTGCCACTTCAAACGTCGGTTCAAGCGTCGCGGAGGTCTACGCCTACGGAACGGCCGTCGTCGTAGAGAAGGAGTGATTGCCATGTACCCGTTTCCATTTATCATTCTGGGGACCCTGCTCGCCTGGGCGACGGTTTATGCGGTGGGTTTCAGAAAGCAGAGGTGGGCTGAGTTCCTTCTGGGCTTCGCGGCGTTCTTTATAGCCATGCTCGTCCAGAACCCCGTTCAGCAGCTCCCCCTCTTAGGGGTCGGCATCAGGTCTAACGAGGACGTTGTAGCCAGGGGGATGGCTTTTACTGTTGCCGTGGCACTCTGGCTTGGCCTGGCCGCTGGCTTTGTCCAGGAGGGGGTTAAATATGCCTTCGTCAGGGAGAGAAAGCTCCGTGAGGCAGTCTTCGTTGGCCTCGGCTTCGGTGTGACTGAAGCGGTTTTTATGGCAGTCGCCACGGCCCTTCCATTGCTTTCCCGCGGGCTCTCACCCGAAGCCTCCCTGCTTGAGGCTCTCTTCTCCATGGGCGAGCGCTACTTCGTGACCCTCTTCCACGTCGGAACCGCGGTTCTTTTGACCTATTATGCCCAAAAAGGCGCTGGAAAGAGGGGGCTCCTTTACATGGTCGGCCTCCACACGGTACTTGACACGGGTGCGGCCTACTCCCAGCTGGCGTTCTTCATGGACCCCCGGCCGGTCCGCACGCTGGAAGTCCTGGCCTACGGCCTTGAAGTTACAGTGGCCGTCGTCGGAACCCTGGTGTTTGCCTATGGGGCCTTGAAGGCACTCGGCGAGCCGGAAGTGGAAGAAAAGCCCATATGGTGAAGGCACTCAAGGGTGCGTCCCTTCCTTTGCGTTTCAGAACCAGCTTGCAGTTTTGGAAACACGAATAAGACCTTGTACGGGGCCCCCCGCTGCTCCGGATCCATGTGTTTCAGAACCAGCTTGCAGTTTTGGAAACGAAAAAGTCCCGGAGTTTCTTGTTTGCTTTTGCGTCCAGGTCCAGGAGTTCTTTGGTTTCAGAACCGGCTTGCAGTTTTGGGAACGCTGCTGTTGGAATGTCTTTGGATGCAATGACTCTTACTTTGTTGAGTTTCAGAACCAGTGAAGCAACTTTGGGGCCCATCAGGGCCGGGGGGCCGGTTCTGCCATGCCCCCGGATCTGGAAGCAGTAACCGTGGGGGCTGGTTTCTCCGCCATGGCGGGCCTGCCGGCGCTTACATCAGGCCACGCCGGTAGTTTTTGCCGTAGTTGCCCCGCCCCGGTTCTCATGCCCCCCGCCTGCGCGGCCTCTAAGCTCCCCGGGAGGGCCACCGCTGAAACTTTAATAAGCCCCTTGCCCGACATATGGCGGTGAGCGGGATGGAGAGCAAGAGGCTCTTTCGCTCAAAGAAGAACCGCATGTTCCTGGGTGTCCTCGGTGGCATGGCTGAGTACCTTGACGTTGACCCGGCCCTGGTGAGACTGATCTTCGTCGTCCTCCTGGTTTTTCAGCCGGTTGCGATGGCCCTCCTCTACTTCCTCGCCGCCCTCGTGATCCCGGAGGAGGGCGAAGGGGAGAAGCCCGTCGAAGAGAGGCTCAACGACGTGACGAAGGAAATGGAGAGGGTCATCTCCGGCGGTGAAAAGAACGACCTCATAAAGGCCGTTGCGATAATCCTCATACTCTTAGGCGTCCTTTACCTGGTGGCCTTCGCAATCCCTCTGTTCTTCATCTTCAGGGTCCCGCTGTTCAGCAAGCTCGCGGCGCTCCTGCTCCTGGCCATCGGGATCATCCTGCTCCTCCGGGGTGGCTGAGATGGGGAGAACCGCTGGGGTTGTCCTTATCCTCCTCGGCCTGCTGCTCCTGGTGAGGGAGTTCAAGCCTGCTTTCCTAATCTGGCTCGAGCCATACAGAGAAGCCATAAGAAATTCCCTGGGGGGAGTGACCCTCCTCGCGGCCGGCTCCTACCTCCTGACAAAAAGAACCCTCCGGAAGGCCGTCGTTTTCCTCTACATTGTGTACCTCCTGCTGTACCTGGTGGTGGGAGGATGATCTGGAGAACAGTTCGGGCATTCCTCCTGGGTCCGCTGCTTGAAGCGGCCCTCCCAAAACCCGGCAACGTCAGCAGGTTTAGAGATTTCAGTGACCTGACTTTCTACCATTTCCTCTTCGCGGACACGGCGGTCGCCGGGGTTTATTACGAGGCGGCAAAGGTCGGTGAGCTCATCGGGAGGGGCCTTCTTAAGCCGTGCGATGCCGGGATCGGCGAACTCATCAGAAGGGCCGTTGAATCCTCGAGAACCTTCCAGGACGCAAACCCCAACTTTGGCGTGGTAACGCTCTCAGTTCCCCTTATAATCGCCCTCTCCATGTCAGAAGACATCTTGGAGGCCAGAAAGAAAATACCCCTGCTGATGGGTGAATCGACCGTTAGGGACACGGTGGAGCTTTACAGGGCCATAAGGATAGCGAACCCCAAGGGAATAGCAAGAGGTGTTAAGTACGACGTTTACAGCGACGATTCCTTTGGGGAGCTCTTCGAGGACAACGTGAACCTTTTAAGGCTCGCCGGGATAAGCTGCGAACGGGAGCTGATATTCTGCGAGTGGCTCAGTGGATACGAGGTGACGTATTCCACGTTTTCCCGCCTTCAGGAGCTTTTGCCCGAGCTTCCCCTCGAAGAAGCCGTGAGGAGGGCTTTTCTTGAGCTCCTTGCCAGCAGGGTTGATACCCTCATAGAGCGGAAAGCAGGCAGGGAGGAGGCAGTCCTCGTCATGAAAAAGGCCGGCGAGGTGCTCGAGGGCAAGCTGAGCGAGGAGGCTTTCGACGAATTCATGAGGGCGAGGGGAGATCTGAGGAACCCCGGCAGCTTGGCTGATGTGATGGCAGTATCGCTGAGCCTGCTAGCTTTCAAAGGGCTGAAGCTTGAAACGAGGAATGGAAAGGTCTGGGGCGTTATCTGACGACTTTTATTCTCCTGATTGCTCTGGCCTCAAAGCCCACCGCCCGGCTGTCCATTATCAGCGCGTCCCCTCCAAGCTCATCCACTATTCTGACTTTCAACCCGGATAGCTCCAGCAGTTCTTCGTCTCCCCCAAACTCTTCGTTTGCCAGGGTTTTCACGAACTCGTAGGCCTCTCTGCCCATTACGACGACGTCCGGGTTATAGCCGTCCAGTTTGAGCTCGTTGGCCTTTTCTTCGATTTCGCTCAGAACCCTGATAAGTTCGCCACGCATTTTCAACCCCTGACAAATTCGGGTTCCGGCGTTAAAAGGATTGCCATTGCTTTAACGGCAACCTTTTTAACCCCCCGGTCAAGCCCCACTCGATGGCCATGATGACGCTCGCCGATGTGTTCAGGGAAGTTCTCAGGGAGAAGGGCGTTGAGAGCGTAGGGACCCTCTCAAAGAGGTTCAGGAATTCAAAGAACAGGCTCCAGGACATAGCGGTCGAGATAGTCCACGGAAAAGGGGCAATCTTCAGGGTCCCGGAGAAGACCGCGGTGGCCTGGGATCTCAGCGGAAAGCGCGTCGAGGGCTCCTATTACGCCTACGCCCCGCTCTGCATGATGGAGAAATTCGAGCCGGTTCTCACGCCGGAAGAACTCCGCTCAAGGCTGCCCAGCTGGCCGTACTTCATAATCGACCTCCAGCTCTGGGACGGGCACACCAAGAAGGAGAAGGGCAAGCTCTGCTTCCAGGTTAACCAGAGCTATGGCCTGCTGAAGGATTACTTCACGGGGAGCGAGCTTGCCATCACCTGGGCCGGCGAGGAGTTCAGAAAAACCTTCAACGGCCCCCTCGACAGGTTAACCGTTTACGAAGGCCCAACGGCCGAGTTTCTGAGGGAGAAGAAAATAGAGGAGGTCGTCCTCCTCGACCCATGGGCCGAGGAAGTTTTGAGCGAGAAGGACTTCGACGTCAAGGCCTTCATAATCGGCGGAATAGTGGACATGGGTGGAGAGAAAAAGCTGACCCCTAAGATAGGGGAAGAGCTGGAGAGCGCTGGAATAAGGGTTCGCCGGCGGAAGATTGTCCTCAGAGGCGACGTCATAGGCGTCCCGGACAGGATAAACAGGATCCTCGGAATAATCCTCAAGATGATGGTGGAAGGGAAGGGCATGGAGGAAGCGGTTTACGAGATGCAGGAACCACTCCACGCGCGCTGGCGCCTCAGGAAGGAGCTTCCAAAAAAGGCAATCCGCTACAGGGTGGACGGGAAGACCTACCGCGTCGTGGAGAAGGAGCTTTTCGATTACTACTCCAGCTGGCTCAAAATCCGCTGGGAGGACTTCGTGAAGGTTCTCCGCGAGCTTGACCTCATAGCCCTCGAGCGGAAGAGGATACACCACCTCAACAAGATATCCAACGCGCGGATAATCAACGGCAAGCTCTACCGCGTCCTGCTCCTCAAAAAGGCCGCGATGCTGTGCTACAACTGCTGATGATCGAAAATCTTATAACTTATGCCCCCGTAAGTAACTTACGGTGGCGTAAGTGCTCTTCGACCTCAGGCCCAAAACGAGGAGGGAGGAGGTCTTCGACAGGGAAAGGGAATTCAATGAATTGGAGAAGAGCCTCGAAACCTACCCGATGGCATTACTGCTCGGGATAAGGCGCGTTGGGAAGAGCTCAATTCTGAGAGCCTACCTGAACGAGAGACCGGGTGTCCTGATAGACTGCAGGGAACTCTACGCCGAGAGGGGCCATCTAACGAGGGATGAACTCGTAAAGGAGCTCCAGTCAAGGGTCAGCCTCCTCGGAAAGCTGATGGCAAGATTTAAGTTCTCGTTCGACCTCAAGTTCCTGGCCCTGGAGCCGAGGGAGCTCTCCCTGAGGGAGGTCTTCAGGGAGTTAAACGACCTCGGCGAGAAGCTCGGAGGGTTCGTAATAGCCTTTGATGAGGCCCAGTATCTGCGGTTCTACGGCTCAAGGGGTGGAAAAGAACTCTTAGCTCTATTCGCCCATGCATACGATAGCCTCCCGAATTTGAGGATAATACTCACCGGTTCCGAAGTTGGCCTCCTGCACGACTTCCTGGGCCTCGGTGGCTACTCCAGCCCACTCTACGGCAGGGTCGCAGGTGAGGTCGTAGTAGAGCCCTTTGATAGAGAGACCTCCATCGAGTTCCTGAGGCAGGGTTTCAGGGAAGCAGGCCTCAACGTGCCGGAGGAAGAGATAAAAGAGGCTGTAGAGCTTTTAGATGGGATTCCGGGCTGGCTTACGATCTTTGGCGTCGAATACCTAAGAGAAGGGAACTTCCGGAGGGCAATGGAGAGAACCCTCGAAGTCGCAAGGGGTCTTGTCATGGGCGAGCTTGAAGAGCTGAAAAGGAGGAGCCCGAGGTACGTTGATATCCTGAGGGCGATAGCCCTCGGTTACAACCGGTGGAGCCTCCTGCGCGACTACCTCGCCGTCAGGGGAACCAGGGTCCCCGATCCGCGCCTCTACGCCCTCCTGGAAAACCTGAAGAGGATGAGCTGGATCTCGGAGAAGGAGGGCACCTACAGGATAACTGACCCGGTCGTTCTCACTGCGCTGAAGGGTTAGCTCCCGGGGCGTAAGTTACTTACGGTACCGTAAGTCCGTCAACAAAAAGTGAAAGGCTCAGAAGAAGAGAACAACTGCATCTCCAACGACGGCAGTCTCCACCTCCTCGCCTCCGCTGAACACTGCCTTCCTGAGCACCACATCGTCCCTGCTGAGCTCTACCTTCTGCCCCTCAACCTCGAACTCGACCTTTTCGCCCGCCTTAAGGGCCTTTGCGACTTCTTCCGCATTCTCCCTGAGGTAGGCGGTAATCTTCGGCACGAGCCTGCCGTAGCGCGGCCCCACCGTTCCGAAGTTCGGCTTGATCTCGATGATCCTCTCCTCAAGCTCGGGCTCGCCTTTGATGATGTCCAGCCTCTCGATGTTCATGGTGCCCTTTATGTCCCCCTCAATCGCCTTAAGCCTCTCGTAGCTCTCCGTTGCATAGATGGCAACGTGTTTGAGCCTGGCGTTCAAAGCGAGGCCGTGGCTGTTCTTGTAGCGCCTCATGGCGCCCACTATCTCCCTGGCCAGCTCGCCGAGCTTTTCGGCGTTTTCGTCTATCTTTCCTTCATCGTACTTCGGCCACTCGAGGAGGTGCACGCTCCTGGCCCCAATTCTACCGCGGAAGAGGTTCTGATAGAGCTCCTCGGTGATGTGGGGCGTGAGGGGGGCAAGGAGGAGCATGATGTTGTATAGGAGCTCGTAGAGGGCCGCTTTGGCTCTGAGCTTGCTCTCCTCGTTGTTACCGTAGAGGCGGTGCTTTATCATCTCGATGTAGTCATCCGCAACCTCGTGCCAGATGAAGGTCATGAGCTCCCTGGTTAGCAGGTTGAAGCGGTATTTCTCCATCTCCTCGGTGGCGAACTTTATGAGCCTGTGGAGCCTGCTGAGTATCCAGCGGTCGAGGGGTTCGAGCTCGGAGGGAGCATTAGCCGGGTCGAAGTCCTCCAGATGGCCCTCGGCGAAGCGGTAGATGTTCCAGACCTTCTGCAGGAACCTGTAGTTGTAATCAACGGTCTCCCACTTGAACGGGTGGTCTTCCCCGGGCGGGGCTAAAGCCGTCCAGAGCCTCAAAGCGTCGGCGCCGTACTTCGGGATCACTTCATCTGGAGCCACCACGTTGCCGTAGCTCTTGCTCATCTTCCTGCCGTCTGGTCCGGCCACCATGCCGTTGATGATGATATCCCTCCAAGGCTTTTCCCCCGTAAGCACCCACGTCCTGAATATCGTGTAGAAGGCCCACGTCCTTATGATGTCCGTTCCCTGCGGTCTCAGGGCGGTCGGGAAGTTGTGCTCGAACCAGCGTTTGGCTTCCTTATCCCCCTTTATTGCCTCGTGCCACCTGCTTATTATCAGGGGGGTTATGCTCGAATCGACCCAGCAGTCGAGGACGTCCGTTACAGGCTCAAGCTCGGCGCCGCAGACGGGGCACCTCTCCACGGGAGGCCTGTCAAAGCGTGGGTCAACGGGTAAGTCCTCCTCCCTGGCGGGGACCACGTGCCCGTTCCTACAGACCCAGAAGGGAATCGGCGTCCCGAAAACCCTCTGCCTGCTTATGACCCAGTCCCAGTCCATGCTTTCGGCCCAGTCCTTCAGGCGGAGGAACATGTCCCCGGGATACCAGTTTATCCGCCCCGCAACCCTGACTATTTCATCGGTGAAGTCCCTGACCTTTATGAACCACTGCTTCTTCGGCAGCAGCTCGATCGGCGCCATGCAGGAGCTCCTCTCGGTGTGGCGGAGCACGCGGTGGTGAACCTTCTTCCTGTCGTAGAGGAGGCCCATCCTCTCGAGGTCTTCGGCGATCTTCTTCCTTGCTTCGTCCGTTTTAAGGCCCCTGTAGGGCCCGGCGTTCTCGTTCAGGGTCCCGTCCTCGTTGATGGCAATGATCACGGGTAAGTTGTAGCGCTTCTGCCAGACGATGTCCTGCTCGTCGCCGTAGGTGCAGTTGTAGACCGCTCCCGTTCCGAAGGTAGGATCAACGTCCTCATCGGCCAGAACAGGCACTTCCCTCTCGAATATCGGGAGCTTTACTTTCTTTCCCACGACGTTTTTATAGCGCTCGTCATCCGGGTGGACGAAGACGGCAACACAGGCGGGCATGAGCTCTGGCCTCGTTGTCGCTATCGGCACGTAACCACTTCCATCGGCCAGCGGGAGCTTGATGTAGTAAAGGAAACCCTCCTCCTCGACGTAACCAACCTCAGCCTTTGCCAGGCTCGTTCTGCAGCGCGGACACCAGTAGACCGGGTGCTCGGCCTGGTAGAGGAGCCCCTTCCTGTAGAACTCGAGGAGGGACTTCTGCACGGCGGCTTTATACCAGTTGTCCATCGTGTGGTACTCAAGGTCCCAGTCGGCTGAATAGCCTATCCTTATGAACTGGTTGCGCATCGCTTCAATAGCCTGCCACGTCCACTCGATGCACTTCTGGAGAAAGAGCTCGGGCTGATCCTTGCTTATTTTGAACTCCTTCTCGACCTTGAGTTCTGTGGGTAAGCCATGGTTGTCGAAGCCCTGCCGGAAGAGCACGTTGTAGCCGGTCATTCTCTTGTAGCGCGCGATTATATCTATCCAAGTGTGGCTTAAAACGTGGCCGAGGTGGAGCGTTCCGCTCGTGAACGGGGGTGGCGTGTCTATAGCGTAAGCGGGCCTTTTTTCATCCAACTCGTACTTGTAGATTTTCTCATCCAGCCAGAACTTCTGCCATTTCGGCTCGATCTCGTTGGGGTCGTAGTTCTTGGGAAGCATGGCCATCACCTTTTTGTCTATGGGATACCCTCAGAAGGGCGGCTTAAAAACTTTGACGGTGGCGCCGGGGCCGGGACTAGCCCAGAATTGTGGAAGACCTTGAATTCAGGGGTTGAAATCTTTCCCACGGTGGACGATAGGCACCACCAGGGCATAAAAATAAGCAGGGGGTTTAAAAAAGTTTTGGGCAGTGCTATAGCCATCGGATTGGGATTTACATGTGGTTCACGAATTGCAGAAATATAAAGGAAAGTTCACTTTCTTCTCCGGAAAATCAGCGGAACCAGACCGATCAGGAGAAGCCCCGCTGGTCCGCAGATTCCGCTTCCGCCGGTCTCTTCATATTTGAACTCAACGTTCTCGGGTATTTGAGCCATGAGATCCCTGTAGTCCTTTGAGGGAACTCCATAAGCAAGGTAGACATTGCTGGAGATAACAACCTCTCTGTCGCTGACCTTGCTTATAGCCATCTTTACACTCCCCGCTTTCGTCTCTACGTTGATGTCCTTGGGTATGGACGTGAACTTGTACCCTTTGGGAAGGACTACGCGGGTAATCTTGGTCTCGTTGACGGCAATCGTAAGGCGGTAGGGAAAAGTTAGGTTCCCCAATTCGAGTCTGGGATCATAGGTGTAGATGTAGCTTCCGTTGGCTGTTCTAATGAGTTCCTGAAGAACCCAATGGTACTTTATCATTAGGGGTTCCGTCGAGTTCAGGTTGAGAAGTTTAACGCTCCCGTTAATGACCTTTATCCCGTTCATCTGGAACTGCGTCAGGAGATTTTGGTAGATAGACTGCTCGGCCATCTGGACTCCACCAATGAGAAACTGCATTTTGATGGAATTTACGTAGCTCTCAGGTTCTTCGTATTTCTCAAGGGTATCTACGATCGTTTCGTTACCCCTTACGGTGATGTTACTCTCGGTTGTCATCTTCCAGGTTGAGTAAACCTCGTTTCCGCTCTGGCCGGTGTAGGTTATAATAACCGGCTGGAGCTGGGCGTATAGTGTCTTTAGATCGTCTCCTGAGACACCGTTTTTGAGGTAGATGATCGAATGCATTGTAACTTTCTCGCCATCTTCCTTAGTTTCGAGCTTGATGTAGCTTCCATTGGATTCGACTTCGAACCCCTTTGTGATGTTCGTGACTTTGGCCCCCGAGGGGAGCGTAACGGTGAAATAGTTCTCCAGATAGATGGAGCCGTTTACGACCGTGAGGTTTATGTTGGTCAAATCCAATATCCTCAGGGCGTCCAGGGTTATTTCCCAGACCCCGTCGTAGGAGTAATATCTTGCCAGGTTTGTGATTCTGCCGGTTATAACGGTCTCGAGCGGACCCGTGGTGTTGTACCCGATTATCTCTCCTGTGGCGTTCTCTAAGTTTAATCCCAGATTATTTAGGAACTGCACCTCCTGATTAACAAAAAGTTTTGTGGCGTTTTCGAGCCCCATCTGGGTTATGGTCTCCTTGGTCTTGTTCAGCATATCCTCCGGCCCATAGAGAATCGTTCTAAAAGTAACCTCCGCGCTTCCGTCCCAGTGAACCTGGTAGCTGTTCTCCTGAACCTCCTTATAATCGTTGTCAGCCAGTACTTCGCCTGCAAGGATTCCAGAGAGGACCAGAAAAACAAGAAAAACGCTCAACTTCTTCATTTCCTGACCTCCAGTTAACGTTCTTAGCTGGTTGAATGGGTGGGGGTATATTAACCTTTGCCTATAGGTGGTTTTCAACCGTATCGACCAGGCCTGACGGAGACGTCCCCGTAAACCACTCTCACCCTTACTTCGCCCGTATCGATAAGAAGAGAACCATCTTCGAGAATATCCACCGCGGTCCCTGAGATTTCGCCATCGCTGTGGATTACAGTGACTTCCCTGTTTATGAGGAGGGTTCTCTCTTTTACCGCTTCGATGACATTCAGGGGCTCCTCCTGGAAGAGCTTATACCACCTTCCCAAATGAGCAAGCACCCGGTTAGTGACCTCATTGAACTCAAGACGTTTTCCAAGGATGGCTCTCATAGAGGTGGCCGTTTCTCTGAGGTCAGCGGGTATCTCGTTGTTCACGTTGAGGCCAATCCCCATCACCACGAACTTCTCTGCCTTCCCTTCCGTCAGAACCCCCGCTATCTTCTTTCCCTCAACCCAGACGTCGTTGGGCCACTTAATCCAGCCCCTTATCCCGAAATCGGCAAGGGTATCAACCACTGCCAGAGCTCCGACGAACACGAGCCTCGGGTCTGTCCTCTCTGGCTTCAGGATGACGCTCATCCAGAGCCCTCCCTGGGGGGAGGCCCAGGAACGGCCCTTTCGGCCCTTTCCAGCGGTCTGGCGCTTCGCTATTACAACGGTTCCCTCAGGGGACTCTTCGGCGATACTCTTTGCGTAGTCGTTGGTGGAGTTAACTTCGTCGAGATGGATGATTTTCCACATCACCGTCATCCTTGATATTATCGAGACAGGGGATTTAAACTGATTTCGCTGAACCAACATGGGTGCTGACCCCTTCCCCGCCACAAGCGGCGAGGCTTTCGGGGGACAAAGGTCTCCATGCTGGTTGCTTCCCTCAGAACCCACAAAACAGAGAGGAGAAGGAAAAGAAACGGGTCATGCCTTGTGGTAGTAGATGAGATACGTCCAAGGGCTGTCGTAAACTTCCTGGGGGGCGACCGCGTAGCCGTAAGTCCAGCTCCACCCTGGGTTTGTGTCGAGGTTGATGCGCCCGTTGCTCGCCCACATGTACGCGGCCCAAACAAGCTCACTGCAGTAGTAAGCGCTGTCGAAAACCTGCGGCTTTGCAAGATAATTGTAGTTGTACGGCTTGCCCAACTGGCTGTAAGCGAAGTAGACAGCGTAGTACTTCGTCGTAGCGTCCGTTGAAACCCTCTTTATGGCTACCTCCGGGTACCTACTCAGGAACTCCCTGAGAGTCGTCATAGACACACCGTCACTAGGCTTCGCCTCTATAACTATCCAGTCACCAACTGAGGAATCATACAAAGCAATTATGCCGACATGCGTCCAGTGTCCTGGCATTATTGAGAGGTCTGGACTGTAGCCGAAAACCAGGTCACCCTGTTGGACGTTCGTCGGGTACGGGTGGTAGTAGGTTCCACCACCTTTGCTGAGGCTGGATGCACCAACAGCTGGGACTGCGGCGCCGAAAAGGAGGAGAACCAGGGCTATCATCCCAAGCCTCTTCATATCACCACACTCCACACATGGTGTTTGATGTATAACAAGATTCGCGAGCTAATAAACTTTGCCCTAACAACATTTTCAGAACCTTTGGGGAAACCGCGGAGAAGAATAGGAAAAAGGGCTACCTTTCCTCAGAGGCTTTCGAGGTACCTGGCGTAGGATTCAGCGTCCATAAGCTCCTTTAGTTCTTCCTCGAGGTTGCTGGGTTTAATCTTGGCAATCCAGTTCTCGTAGGGGTCTTCGTTGAGAAGCTCCGGGGAATCCTCAAGCTCCCCGTTGACCTCAATGACTTCACCGCTGAGGGGAGCGTAGACCTCGGAAACAGCTTTAACGCTCTCGAGTTCGCAGAGGACGTCGCCTTTGCTTACCTCTTTCCCGACCTCCGGAAGCTCCACGTAAGCCAGATCACCGAGTTCCTTCTGGGCGTAGTCGCTTATACCGACGAGGACAGTCCCGTCTTCAAGAACCTGAGCCCACTCGTGGTCCTTGGTGTAATAAAGGCCCTCCTTTACCCTGTATTCCCCAACCTCAATCATGAGCATCACCGGAATCCCTTTGTTTTCGGCAATTTAAACTTTTCCCTGTTTTTGACTGTCTTTTTCATGGAGAAGGCCGTTTTCAAGGAGGTAGTTCTGAATATCCAGTACATCAAGCGGCGAAAGCTCGTAAACTCTCTTCTCGGCGTGGGGAACTTTTTGAATTATCTCCCTGTTCCTGAGGAATGTCTCTTTGTCCAGGCCGATTATGTGTCGTGAGTCCTTCAGCGCGGCGTACACTTTCTTCCTTCTGTGCTGAAAAAGGGCCTTGGTCAGGTTTTCATCGAGTTCCACCCGCTCCGACCTGGGCTTTGGCTCGAGAACCACGACTGCAGAGTCCACCTCCGGTTTTGGCCAGAAGGCACCCCTGCCGATTTTCTCTACCAGCTCCGCCCTGGCCTTTGCGCTGACCATGAGGGAAAGTCGGGAATAGTTTCTGGTTCCGGGCCTGGCGACCATCCTTTCGGCGAACTCAAGCTGATAAATCAGTACTGCTTTCTCAAACTCGTAGTTCAGGAGTTTGAACGTAACCGGCGAGGATATCTGGTAGGGCAAATTCGAGACCATCTTGTTAAATTCTGGCCACTCAACCTCCATTGCGTCCCCTTCAATGATCTCAACGTTGTTCCAGGAGTATTCCCTGTGGAGTATCTCAACTATCCTGTGGTCTTTCTCAATTGCAAAGACCTTGCCGGCGCGCCTGCTGAGTTCGTCGGTAAGAACCCCCAAACCGGGCCCGATTTCCAGGACGGTGTCACTCTCCGAGAGCTCCGCCCTGGCCACGTTTCTCTCGATTATATCCGGAACTATCAAAAAATTCTGCCCCAGGTCACGGTTTGGCCTCAGGTTGTATTTGGAAATTAGAGAAAAGATGCGCTCCCTCATTCTCTGAATAACCTCCTCGGGCCGACGAAAAGATAGTACTTATCCTTCCCCTGAAGCTCGTCCACAATCCTCTTTGATATCATCTCGCATGGGTCGTGGAGGCCTTTTACCCTATGCTTCAGGTCTTCAAAGCTCTTGAAGGGCTCTTTTTGTCTCTCCTCTATAATCTCCCACATGAGCTTCTTTCCTATTCCAGGCAGGAGTTCAAGGCTGTGGAGCCTGTTGGTTATCGGGGGGGCAATGTTGAAGAACTTGACAAACCTGTCCTCGTTCTTCTTCACTATCTCCTTAACAACATAGGGGAGCTCAGCCCTGGCAGTGGGGGTAAGATCGTCGTAGGATATCTTTTTGTTTATCATGAGTATCTTGTCCCGCTCTCCCTTTCCGATGAAGACCCTTTCGTAGAGCATGAGGTCGTCCTTAGGAGTTACCTCAAGCAGTGTGAAAGCATTTTCCCCCATAACTTGAGCGACAGGTTTTCCGCTTCTCCTCCCCGTGCTTAAGTCAGTGTACCCTTCAGGAAGGTAATCGAGCACGTAGGCGTACTCTTCATACTCCTTCGCATACTCTTTTTTGTGGATACTCTCACTGTAGGAATGCCTCCTGTAGGTGTCCATTCTCTCTCCCCCAAGAAGTAGTGATTCCCAGGGTTTTTATAGTTTGTTAGGGAAAAAGAGAAAAGGGCTATTCAACCGGCCTGTACTCATCCACGAGTTTTACTATCTTCTCGGCCTCCTCCGGGGTGGGCATGTACTCTTCCTTGGCGAATATCACGCGTACGTCGAAGTAGTCTTCTGGTAGCAGATCGACTATCTTTGACGCAAGCCTCTCGTCTATCCAGTCAAAGAGGCCCATCAGCTTCTCCTTAAGCTCCCTGGCCCGCTCCGGATTGAGCTTTGCAAAGCGCCTTGCATGTTCGAGACCGATTCTGGACTCGTAGGGCATGGACTCCTCGGATCCCTTTTCCATTCCCTCGGCGTGTCTCTTTTCCAGTATTTCCCTGGCTTCCGCGAGCGTTATATAGTGCTCCTCCAGTTTTTTCCTGCCTATCATTCCTCATCCCTTCTGGGGCCTGAGGTGGACCGGGTGAATAAAGAAGGTCTTGACCTTCTCGCCGTCGGTTATCTGGACAGCATAGGCGTCTCCACGCTTTCCGACGACGGTCCCGGTCCTACCGTGGAATCTCGGGTCGGGCATACCCTTGTGGTAGCTCGGCTCTATGACGATGTGAACCTTCTGCCCGACCTCAAACTCCTGGAGGAACCTGGTGAGCGGGGGGAGACCCTTCCTCCGGGGGTGCTTACTGAGTTTCTCCCTCGTCTTCTTCCTAAAGCTGTGTGCCTTCTGAACCATATCAACCACCTCGCAGGGTTTTAACACACATTTAGAGCTCGAAACTGGTCGAGAATCCCGGGCAATCTCTTTTCGCCCAGTTTACCAGCTAACCCTGCCCGGGATCACTAAGTCCCTCGGGTGTAGCGTTTATAAATTTTTCACCGGGGCCGCCAAGAGAAAATTAATCGTCCAGGATATTGAGCACGTCAAGTCTCTCACACCAGGCCGATTTTCCGAGCAGATCGCTCACGCTGGGCTTCGTTCTGCCTTTATCCCCTGAGATCAGCTCCTTGATGTAAAGGCCACCATCGGTTACGAGGTAAAGTTCGAAGTGTGTATCGTCAATCCACCTCGATTGAGCTTCGTAAACTTTTTTTACCCTTACTTTGTCAGTTCTAACCTTCCTAACACGCCATGGCGTTCTCTGGTGAATCTCCAGGTTCCTGAGCTTTCTGGCGACTTCCACAGCCTCCTCAGGAGTCACCCCGTCCTTCACGAAAACCAGGGCAAGGTATTCCTTCCTGTGGTTCTTAGTGAGAACCTCCTCGGCCTCGTTTGCCGAGACGAAGCCAAGGTCCAAAACCTCCACTTTGCCGCTGGCGTTTATTTCCTCCGCTATTTTGTTGAGGTCGACCTTTCTCCTCTTTGGCCTTTTGACTTCAACTACGAAAGGCCTGCCGTTGCCGAGGGTTCTGACGTCAACGTCCTCCCTTCCGGCCCCTTTGAAGATGCACTCCCCATCGAAAGCCCTTGCTACCACGCGGCAGATTATCGAGGCAATGCTTTCCTTGAATTCCGGAAGGGGCGTCTGGGGAATACCCCGGACGAGCTTTCTATAGCGGCCGTAGATGTAGATGGGGTTTATTTGCACTTCGATTTCTCCCAGGTATGGCTCAACTATGAAGAGAACATCGGGGTTTCTTGAGGTATCTTTGCCCGTCTCAACACCAAAGGCCTTTCCCAGTTCGCGGTTGAATTCGCGGTTTATGGGTTCCCCTGTTTCTATTCCGAACTCCTCCCAAAGGACCTTCTCTTTTCTCCTTACCTCCTCCGGGAAACGGGAGCCTACAAGAAAGGTATCAAACTCTATCCCTTCGGAGGCTTTCTTCATTTTTTCAACGAGCTCGGGGATTCTCTCAAAGACGTTGCCGCAGAGCCCGCATTCCTCCGGCTCGCCGATGAGAAACAATCCTTCTCTGGAACGCTCCATGTTGAGAACGAACCTTATAGCTCTTCCCCTTTCCTCGTTGGTTCCCTTTCCGAGCTTTGCAAAGAGCCTTCCAAGGCAGTGGTTGCACAGTTCATGCTTCTCCAGGGCCTTGCTGGCCTTTTCAATTATCATGGTCTCACCCTAAGGTTTTTATCCTTTCTCTTGAGCTCTCTCCGATGGCGACTCGGAGACAGCGCATAATAAGTCTTTTGGAGGAGAGGGACTATTCCCCCAGCGAGCTTGCAAGGCTACTCGATCTCAGGGAAAAGGGGGCAACTAAGGCAGTCCTCGAGGACCTGAAGGCAATTCAGAGGATAGTTAAGAGGGAAGGAAAGGTTCTCCTGATAAAGCCCGCGGAGTGCAGGAGCTGTGGCTTCGTGTTCAAGCCCGAGATAAAGATACCCACCAAGTGCCCCAGGTGTAAGTCCGAGTGGATAGAAGAGCCGAGGTTTAAGATAGAGAAAAACTGACCTCCCCCATAAAGGCACTCGCTGACCCGTCGTTCCTTGAGAAGGATAAAGAAAGAAGGAACGCCCACCACGTGGTTCCTGTAGGTATCAGAGGCGTGCTTTAAGTAAAGCTCAGGCGTTTTCCTCCCTCTTCTTCGTGAGGTACTCGTGGATGGCCTTTGCCGCTTTTCTTCCGTCGCCCATCGCTAAGATAACCGTCGCCTCGCCCCTTATCGCGTCTCCACCTGCGAAAACCCCGGGAATGCTCGTCATGAGGTTCTCGTCTACGACTATCTTCCCGCGCTCGACTTTAAGGCCTGGAGTGTTAATTATGAGCCTGTTCGGGTGCTTTCCGATGGCTATTATCACAGTATCTGCCTCGAGGGTAACGTACTCGCCCGTGCCAGCTATCTTCTTCTTTCCCCCTGCGTCCCTCTCTTCCAGGGCCTTCATCTTTTCGAACTTAACTGCCTTTACCTTGCCGTTCTCGTCGCCGATGAACTCCACCGGGTTGAGGAAAAACTCGAACTTTATGCCCTCCTCCTTGGCGTGCTCGACCTCTTCAACCCTCGCGCTGACGTCTTCTTCACCACGGCGGTAGGCTATGGTTACTTCAGCTCCAAAGCGCCTCGCGCTCCTCGCGGCGTCCATGGCAGTGTTGCCCGCCCCAATAACGATGACCTTCCTGCCAACGTAGACGGGGGTATCATACTCAGGGAACCTATAGGCCTTCATGAGGTTGACCCTGGTGAGGAACTCGTTGGCGGTGTAGATGCCGTTGAGGTTTATGCCAGGCGCATCGATGAGCCTCGGCGTTCCGGCGCCGGAGCCGATGAAAACTGCGTCGTACTCCTGGAGGAGCTCTTCAATGGTTACCGTTTTTCCTACGACGTGGTCGGTGAGTATTCTAACGCCGAGCTTCCTTAGCTTTTCAATCTCGCTCCCGACGACGCTCTTGGGCAGTCTGAACTCGGGAATGCCGTACATCAGGACTCCTCCGGGTTCGTGGAGGGCCTCGTAGATTGTTACATCATAGCCAAGCTTCGCCAGTTCTCCGGCGGCGGTGAGCCCGGCCGGACCGGCACCTATGATTGCGACCCTCTGGCCCTTCTTCTCGATCTTTGGCACCATCTCGAAGAGAAGCTCCTCGTCTATGCCCTTCTCGCGGGCGTAGTCGGCAACAAAGCGCTCGAGCTTGCCGATGTTGATTTTGTCCCCAACTTTGCCCATGACACAGTTCATCTCACACTGATCCTCCTGCGGGCAGACGCGGCCGGTTGTGGCTGGAAGCGAGTTGCAGGCCCAGATAACGTTTAAAGCCTCCTTAACGGCCCTGTCCGGGTCATCGCGGTGCTCAAGGAGTTTTCCAATGAAGCCAGGAATGTTGATGTGGACGGGACAGCCCTTGATGCAGGGCGCATAGTCGTAGGGGCACTGGAGGCACCTTTCAGCCTCCCTAACGGCGAGCTCAAAGGTATAACCAAGGTTAACCTCGGCAAAGTCCTTAACCCTCTCCTCCGCCGGTCTCTCAGGCGTTGGGACGCGCTCCTTGATGAGCTTTCTTTTAACGGCCATCACTGCTCACCTCCTTTGCCCTGGAGCTGCTTGAGATACGTTTCAAGGGCAAGCCTCTCCATCGGTGCATAGAAGCCCGTCCTGGCCACCAGCTCGTCCCAGTCGACCTTATAGGCGTCGAACCCGGGCCCGTCAATGCAGGCGAACTTTACCTCGCCGCCGACTGTGACACGGCACGCTCCACACATTCCGGTGGCGTCGACCATAATCGGGTGAAGGTCAGCCTCCATCGGTATGCCGTACTTCTTTACAACCTCAAAAACGGCCTTCTGGCCACCCGCCGGGCCGACTATGAAGACCAAATCCCAGTGCTCGCTCTCGAGGAGCTCCTTAACCCTTGAAACTGCCCTCCTAACGAGTTCCTGGGCTATCTCGTTCATTCCCCAGCCCGGCTGGAGGTCGAAGCCTTCAACTATGTGCCTCGAAACGGCCTCCTCAAACTCCTCCCTGAGGAGAACCATAGGGTTCGGCGCGACGTGGAGCGTCGTAACGTCATTCCCTATTTCCTGCCAGGCCTTTGCTATCGGGAAAACCTCAACTATTCCCACGATCAACCCGATGGCAAGGATTTTGCCGAACTTTTTCATCGGGGCGGGGTTTCCGAGGGGGCCGGCGACGTTGAGAAGCTCATCCCCCGGCTTAAGCTCGTTGGCCATCCTCATGGTGGTCTTGCCGCGGACAAAGGTGACAAGCTCTATCCACCCCTCTTCCCGATCCCAGGTGACAGGGGTCAGGGGAATCCTCTCGCCGTTCGGGAAGGCCCTGACTATGACGAACTGGCCCGGCTGGACCTTCTTTGCCACGTGGGGGGCGTGTACCTTATACCAGACCTCGTTCATGGCGAGTTCCTTCTTCTCAAGTATCCTGTAAGGCATGATGAACACCTCCGTACATGAGCCCAAAGCTGGACATCTAAAGGTTCACAACAAAGAGTGCTTATAAACCTGTTGTCAACCAAAGGTTGAATAGCCAGAAGCATCCTCGGAGGCTGGAGGAAAGGATTAAAAAACGTTCGGGATGAGAGTTAAGGGGGAAGACACGATGAGGAAGGTTTACGTCGCCTCGGTTGTCATGACGGCACTCTCCCTGTTCTGGCCAGTCCTTTATGGCAATATCGCCATCCTGAGGAGAATTCCGGGCAATCCAGCACTCCAGGCGGTTGCTGGGATGCTGGTCTTTGGGAGCATGGCATACTTCACTTACGAAGAAGAGATGAGAGAAGAGTTCACAGCTTCCTGAGGAAGGTTATGTAACCTGTGTGGGCCAGCATTGTGGTTTTCGGCCTCATACAATCACTCTTTACCTCCTGCTCCCTGACGAGAACTTCGACAACCCTGGGTTTCATGAAGTGCTCCCGGTAAGCCTGAAACGCCTGGAAGAAGCGGTAAACCTGGTTGGCGCATGGGGTGTAGGCTACGAAGTATCCCCCCGGACGGAGAACCTTAACCGCATGGGGTAGAACGTTTTCAGGCTGCGGTAAATCCAGCACGATGTGGTCGGCCCTCTCCTCGTCTATGCCCTCGTAGATGTCCTTGAGCTTTATCGTGACTCTATCAGAAAAGCCGGCCAGCTCGATGTTTTTTCGGGCTATCTCCGCATGATCCTCCCTGATTTCGTAACTGATTACCCTTCCGCTCGGCCCGACTATGTTAGCCAGGAAAATCGTGAGCGCGCCGCTTCCGGCACCGGCCTCTATGACCGTGTCGCCGGGGGAGATGCCAGCATAAGCCATTATTATTCCAGCGTCCTTCGGGTGGATGATCTGGGGCCCGCGCCTCATCTTTGCCACTATATCATTGATGTCGGGCTTCAGTATCCTGAACCTCTCCCCCCTGTGGCTCTCTATGGTGTCGCCGTAGTCCTTCTCAAGGAGCTCCCCCAGATTAAGTATTCCCAGATCAGTGTGAAATTCCCTGTTTGATACCGTGACCAGGTACCTCTTCCCCCTCGGATCTACGAGAAGAACCTTTTCTCCTTCCCTCACTTCCCCTACCTCCTTTCAGGACTTTCAAGGTCTCACCATCGAGCAGAAGAACGTGTGTTGAGAGTTCTTCCAGAACGGCCACCACCTCTCTCTCGACGGATGAGATATTCAAGAAGGTTATTATGGCCCAGTCTTCAACAGGAATGGCGACAGTTGCATGGAGGAAGTCTTTGGCACCTTCTTTGCCACGGAAGAGCAGGAACTCTGAGAGGCCGAAGGTCACCATAAACCTGGGCTTTTCGGGGAAGTTTAGGGCCTTTCTTATAGCCCAGTACTGAACCTTCAGGAACTCGTCACTGTTCTCGGGGATTTTGTCTTCTCCCACTACGTTCCCATAGCCTGGGTTTCCAGGCCCGAGCTTGAAGACGTAAATTTTTCCTTTCGCCTTTATCAGGGGGCGATACTCAGAAGGGCTCGCATTCCTGAGGTAGTTTCTGAACAGGACTCCCCCTATTCCATACATGTCCACAACCATCAGGGGACCATCTGAAATAAGCTCGGGGATGACTTTTCTCCAGACCAGATTTTCGATTCTGGCCAGAGGGTTATACTCGATTAGAACGCGATCGCCCGGCTGAAGGAGTGAGAGTAGGACTTTGATGTTGTTTTCCTTCCGCATGCTCCCACCACAAGGGTTTTTAAAGTCCGCAGATTTAAAAGCTTTGGGTGGAAGAATGCCAAGGTTCGTGGTATGGCCCAGTGAACTGGACGGCAGACTTTCGAGGAAGTACGGAAGGCTGGTCCCAAAGACTATGGCAGTGGATTCACCCTCATTCTCTGAACTTGAGGATGCTTTGCTGGCCCTTGGGGTGAAAATTATAGAAAAAGACCACACCAAGCTCAACCCCCGGCTTTCGGGACTTGAGGAAGAGCTAAGGACGAGGGGCTTCTTCGTGGTTGAATCACCACACGGAAAAGCTAAAACACTTAAAATGGTCGCCCAAAAGATACGCGAACTAAGAAAGCGCTCGGAAGATAGAAAGGAGCCCAAGAGAAGGAAGCGCTGATCACTTCTCTTCCATTTCAACCACTATTGCCGTTGTGGTGTCAATGACACCATCTATGTTGTGGATGTCATGGAGTATCTTTTTCGTCAGCTCGCCGAGGTCGTTGGCCTCTATGTAAACTATTGCATCGTAGGGTCCGGTAACTGCATCAGCCCTGAGTACTCCTGGTATCTGCCTCAAGGCCGTTATAACGCTTTCAACCTTTCCAATCTCCACAGTCAACAACACGTAGGCCCTAACCATGGGAATCACCCCGCAGTTTTACGTTCATATTTACGCGGGCTTTAATTTAAGCTTTTCGCAACTCCTGGATGAGGGCAAAATATCGGTGGCCTGACAGAGCCCCCGAATCCTCCAGTGGGATCACCAGGAACTGGGAAAAGCCTGTATCATTACTGGCAGGCTTAACGGCGATACGACTTTATGGATGAATCGAATTCATGCGCTCCATCGTTTTGAAAGGGGCTTTTATATCCAAATGTGCTCATCGAAAGATTTATTACTGACATTGAACACACTATCAGGTGCCAAATGCTTTAGAGGTGGTGCACAATGGCGAATAAAAAGACCGCAATGTCAGTTTTTCTTGTGTTTTGATGGCCTTTTCAGTAGTGGCCAGCGGCTGCATTGGCGGCGGTGGGGGAACAACCACAACCACCTCATCCCCAACTACAACCACGAGCCAGACAACCCCAACTACAACCACAACTACCTCATCCCCAACGCTTTCCCCGAATATTCTGGAAATGGGCAAGGTTTACGTAATAGAGACTGACAAGAGCGTCGTAGTCGTTGGCCCAAAGGGGGAGAACCCAACCGTTCAAATCCCGAGCGGGGCCAAGGTCATAAAGGTTGAGTACGAGGTTGACGAGGCCAACACCCCAGACATCCAGACCCTCATGGAGCAGGGCCAGGGATTCGGTGCCATTAACCCGGCCTTCTTCCGCGATGAGCACGTCGATGCCCTCGTCATCGCTGCCAGGCGCCAGACCGATCCCATCATAAGAACGGAGCTCTTCAAGGCCCTCTACATGCTCGGAAACAAGCTCCTACCGGAGGTCATCCTCGGCCAGAACAAGCAGCTCCGTGTCTACTGGGACTGGGTCAAGGGACGCTACTACCACCCGACCCTCCCGGAGCGCTACGACCTCCTCAGCGAGGATTCTAACGCTCCCTCCGTCCAGATCGGAATCAAGGACTACAAGAACAACCCCGAGACCTACGTCATAGCCACGATCGGCTGGCCGGAGAGCTTTGATCCAGCTATGACCTACGAGACCTTCGGATGGGAGATCTGGCACGAGATCGGCGACACCCTCGTCACCTACTGGAAAGAGAACACCGAGACCGTCAGCCCGGACCTTGCCGTTGCCTGGGCCCACAACGAGAACGGAACCGAGTGGTACTTCCTGATCCGCGGCGGCGTTAAGGCCTACGACCCGTGGAACGGCAAGACCTACCCCATAGATGCAACCGACGTTGCCTTCACCTTCCTCCGCGTAGAGAGGCTTGGGCACAGCGTCAGCTGGATGGTCGACAGCTTCATGGACGTCAACAGCTCAGCTGCGCTCACAGAGGATGAGTTCAACAACTACCTCAAGGACCACCCGCTCAAGGCCGAGTACAACGGCCAGGTTAAGGAGATCCACTCCCTTGACGAGCTCAAGCAGTTCTTCGGCTACAACGGGGACACCGCCGGTGTCTTCAAGCTTGTCCTCCCGAACCCGTACGCGCCAGTCCTGAGCATCCTCGCCGACCCGTTCCTCAGCATAGTCCCGATGGAGTACCTCCTCGGTAACAAATATCAGGAAGCCATCCAGGCGAGCAACAACGGCCACGACCCGAGCGCCTGGTGGAACTACATCCAGGAGGGCGAGAGCGACCCGACCCACCAGCTCATGCACCAGAAACCCGTTGGAACCGGCCCGTTCTACGTCAAAGACTACCAGCAGGACAGCTACATAGTCCTCGAGTACAACCCCTACTACTGGAACGCCACCAGTAATCCAGGCCACAAGTACGTTATCTACATAATTAACAAGGACGACCAGTCGAGGATTAGCCTCTTCCAGACCGGAACGGTTGACGCCGTCGACATACCCCCAGAGAAGATGGACAGTGTCACGGGACTCGAGCTCAGCGGCTTCCACTCGGTCGTTAAGACCGACATACTCCAACCGATACTGACCTTCCTGGTCTTCAACACCTACAAGGAGCCCTTCAACAACCCGAAGGTCAGGGAAGCCCTGGCCTACGCCGTCCCCTACGACCAGATATCCCAGCTCGTCTACAAGAACCTCCTCGAGCCCAACTACGGCCCGATACCCAAGCCCTGGCCGGGCTACATGGAAGAGGGAATAACCAAGTACACCTACAACGTCAACAAGGCCAAACAGCTCCTCCAGGAGGCCGGTGTTGACCCGAGCAAGTACAAGATCACGCTCATCTACAACGAAGGAAACAGCGCCCGTGAGAGGATAATGACCCTCCTCCAGAACGTCTGGAGCATGCTCGGCTTCCAGGTCACCGTCAACAACTACAACTGGCCGACCTACCTGAGCAAGACCGAGCACGGGGACTACGATGTTTATGTCGTCGGATGGGTGCCAGACTACCTCGACTCCGACAACTGGGTTGGGCCGTTCCTCTACGGTGCCACCGAGTTCAAGAGCCTCGAAGTTACCGTTTCTGGTTGAGATCTTTCTTTTTTTCCTCTGCTTTTGGGCAACAAAAGGGCAGAGTAAAAAGGAGGGGTGAGTAAAATTGGCGAACCTCAGGAAGTTCCTGGTAAGAAGGCTGCTGACCTTCATCCCCACGATAATCGGCGTCACTCTTATAGTATTCCTGATAGCCTACGTCATCCCGGCCGACCCCGCGAGGGCCTGGGCCGGGGGTGAAAAGGCAACTCCCCAGGCCATCCAGAAGATAAAGGAGCAGTACCACATGAACGACCCCTGGTATGAGCAGTACTGGTTCCTCATAAGCGGCCTCGCGCAGAACAAGATAGTTGACCCCAGGACATCCAACTACGTCTTCGATGACGTTGGAAAGAGGTTCCCGGTGACTTTTGAGCTGACGCTGGTGGCGTTCTTCTTCATCCTGATAATCGGCCTTCCCCTGGGCATACTGGCCGCTCTCAAGAGAAACACGTGGGTCGATACCGTTGTCAGGATTTTCGCACTCACGGGCGTCTCCATGCCCATATTCTGGCTGGGTTACCTTCTGATGTACGTCTTCTTCGTAAAATGGCGTGTCATAACCCTTGCCGGCTTCCCGGCACCGCCCGCGCACACGATAACCCACGTGCCGATGATAGACGCTCTCCTCACCGGGGACTTCAAAACCTTCGGCCAGCACATAAACAGGCTGTGGCTTCCGGGCTTTGTGCTCGGCTTTACCGGCTCAGGCGTCCTGGCCAGGTTCGTCAGGAACTCCTTCCTCGAGGCCTTAAGCAGCGACTACGTCGCCTTCCTCAAGGCGAAGGGGGTTCCAAAGCTCAGGATATACAGGCACGCACTCAAGAACGCGCTGGTTCCCATAGTTACGGTCCTCGGCCTCCAGTTCGGCGGACTGCTCGGAGGGGCTCCGATCACGGAGAGGGTCTTTGGGTTGCCTGGAATGGGTTCCTACGTGCTCGACGCCATAAGCAACCTGGACTTCCCGGCGGTGGTGGCAATAACGTTCATCTTTGCGCTAATTTTCGTCACCACGAACCTGATCGTCGACATACTGTACGCTGTCATAGACCCGAGGGTGAGGTACTGAGGTGGTGATAAAATGAGTCAGGAAGAGTACAGAAGGGGAATCCTCGATAGAATCGCGGACGGGCTTGTTGAGGCCTTGGGGTCATTCGTCAGCCTGTTCAAGAAGGACTGGAAGAAGAAAAACCGCTCCAAGCTGGAAGAATGGAAGCTCATGCTCTACGCCTTCAACAGATCCCCACCCGGCCTCATAGGCCTTGCCTTCATCCTCCTGTTCGTGTTCCTCGGGCTGTTCGGCCCGAGTATAGCCCCCTGGAGTTACCGCTACTTCCCGGCCCTTGAGAACATGACGACGTACCTGGCTCCCCCGGGCTCTCAGGCTTATCTGCCCTTTACTGACAAGACCATAAGCTACCCCCTGGGAGCGGACGACTACGGAAGGGATCTGCTGAGCCTCCTGCTCTACGGGGCAAGGACGTCCTTCGTAATCTCGATAATCGTCATCGTCCTCGGAGTACCCCTCGGCATAATACTCGGACTCATAGCCGGCTACTACGGCGGAAAGGTCGACGAGCTCATAATGCGCATAACCGACATGTTCCTCGCGTTCCCGGCGCTCATACTGGCCATAGCCTTCTCGGCAGTTCTGCCCGACAGGCTGCAGTCCTTCATCTCAAACCACGCGACTTTTGAGAAGGTGTTCCTCTGGATATTCGCGCTGGAGCGCCAGGAAGCGGGAAACCTGGGCAAGCTACTCGCCGTCATCCTGGCCATGGTGATAGTCTGGTGGCCTGCCTACGCGAGGATCACCAGGGGCTCGACGCTGACGGAGAGGGAGAACCTGTACGTTGAAGCGGCCAGGGCCATAGGGCTAAGCTCGAGGACGATAATGTTCAGGCACATCCTCCCGAACATACTCGGCCCGATCCTTGTCTACATCACCCTCGACTTCGGCGGCGTCATCCTCATGGAAGCTGGCCTGAGCTTCCTCGGCCTCGGCGCAACACCGCCGATAGCGGACTGGGGAAGGATAGTCTACGACGGCTCCCGGCACTTCCCGGAGAAGTGGTGGCTGGTGACCTACCCGGGCCTCATGATCCTGTTAGTCGCACTCGGCTGGAACCTGCTCGGAGACGCCTTGAGGGACATCCTCGACCCCAAGATGAGGAGGAGCATCGAGTTCAAAGTGAAGAAGACAGAGAAAGCCGAGGGGGGTGAGGAGAATGCCTGAACCGATCCTTGAAGTCCGCGACCTCACGGTCCACTTCTACACCTACGCCGGGATAGTGAAGGCCATAGAAAAGGTTTCCTTCGACGTATACCGCGGTGAGACCTTCGCACTCGTCGGAGAAACCGGCTGCGGAAAGAGTGTAACTTCAAGGGCATTAACCCAGCTCATCGAGAGCCCGGGTAGGATAGTCGAGGGAAGGGTCCTCTACCACAGGGAGGACGGCTCCACGGTTGACCTCCTAAAGCTCAACGAGGAGGAGATAAGGGAGATCAGGGGAAAGGAGATAGCCTACATCTTCCAGGATCCCCACGCCTCCCTGGATCCTCTCTACACCGTTGGCTACCAGATCGCGGAGGCAATGGTGGTTCACAGGACCGTGAAGGACTGGAAGGAGGGCCTTAGGAAGGCCGTTGATATACTCAAGCGCGTCCTGATCCCTGACCCGGAGAACAGGGTTAACAATTACCCGCACGAGATGAGCGGGGGAATGAAACAGCGCGTTGTTATAGGGGCAGGCGTCTCGAACGACCCCAGGATCCTGATAGCCGACGAGCCTACAACAGCCTTAGACGTTACAGTCCAGGCGCAGATCCTCGACCTCATGAACAAGCTCAAGGAGGAGTACAACACGACGGTGATACTCATCACCCACAACATGGGTGTAGTGGCGGAGATGGCCGACCGCGTCGCGGTCATGTACGCGGGCAAAATCGTCGAAATAGGCTCAGTCGACCAGATCTTCAAGAACCCCCTGCACCCCTACACAAAAGGCCTTCTGAAGGCTGTCCCCAACCCGCTCGGTAAAATAGACAGACTGGAAGCCATCCCCGGAACAGTGCCGAACCTTATAACGCCGCCCAGCGGCTGTCGCTTCCACCCGAGGTGCCCCTTCGCAACGGAGGTCTGCAGAAAGGAAGTCCCCGAACTTAAGGAGGTAGAGCCGGGCCACTCCGTGGCCTGTCACCTGTACTGAGGTGATGAAAATGGCAGAACCGCTCCTCAAGGTTGAGAACCTGAAGAAGCACTTCCCTGTCAGGGGGCTTTTCCGCACCGTAGGCTACGTTAAAGCCATCGATGGAGTGAGCTTCGAGATAAACAGGGGAGAGACCTTCGGCCTGGTCGGCGAGAGTGGTTGCGGAAAGACCACAGTTGGAAGAACGATACTCAGGCTCATAGAACCTACCGACGGAAAGATAATCTTCGACGGGAAGGACGTGATGGAGCTAAAGGGCAACGAGATGAGGGCCTTCCGCAGGAGGGCCCAGATAATGTTCCAGGACCCCTACTCCTCCCTCAACCCGAGGCAGACCGTCTTCGAGATCATCATGGAGCCAGTCCGCTTCCACGGCATCCCGGTTGATGACCCCGAAGAGTTCGTAATAGACATCCTCGAGAGCGTGGGACTGAACGAGATGCACCTCTACCGCTATCCCCACGAGTTCTCCGGGGGCCAGAGACAGCGTATAGCCCTGGCAAGGCTCCTTGCAATCAAACCGGAGTTCATAGTCCTCGACGAGCCCACTTCCTCCCTGGACGTTTCGGTTCAGGCCAACATACTCAACATGCTGAAAGACCTCCAAGAAAAGTACGGCTTCACCTACCTCTTCATCTCCCACGACCTCGGGGTCGTTAAGTACATGAGCCACAGGATGGGCGTAATGTACCTCGGAAAGCTCGTTGAAGTGGGGCCGGCCGACAGGATCTTCGAGAACCCGCTTCATCCTTACACCCAGATGCTCCTCTCCGCGATCCCTGTCCCGGATCCGGAGCTCTCGAGGGAGCTGAAGAAGAAGCGCATGAAGATAGAGGGCGAACCCCCCAGTCCGATAAACCCACCCGCAGGCTGTCGCTTCCACCCGAGGTGCCCCTTCGCCAAGGACGTCTGCAAAAAGGAAGAGCCGCCGCTCGTCGAGGTCGAGAAGGACCATTACGTCGCCTGCTGGCTCCACGCCAGGGCGTGATTCCTTTTATTTATTGCCATCGATGAGCTCCCGGAGTGCCCTTCTAAAACCCCCGTCCACACGGTATAGCTCTCGATAAACACTATCCTTAGGCTCGTCTTCGACTTCCAGCTCAAAAATGCCCCACCCAACAGGCTTTAACTCAACGTTTTCCAGATCGGAGGGTTTCCTTATCCCGAGAACGTGCTCGATTATGGAGAGCGCCAGGAGGGCCTCCCTGTTCTGCCTGGCCATCTCCTCGTCCTTCTCCAGGTGCCTGAGGTAGCCCGTCGGGATACCAAGGAGCCTGAAGATATTCCAGCGCCTCATGTGTTTACCCCTTTCCTGGAAGCTCCTCCCGCTCAGCTCGTAAAGGGAGAAGGCAAGCTCCTTAAGGGCATCCCCGACTTTTTCCGGGGTTACCCCGGGATTTCCCCTGACCTCCGAAACCGGCCTTATCTCCTCGCCTCTCCTTATCAGCGCGGCGCTGTGTTCCACCTTCTCGAGCCTCCCAAAGAAGTATGCATCAAGCCCGTATTTTCCCCTCCGCGTTTCGAAGATAACATAAGGAACCTCGACCCTCATCCCCATCCCCGAGGAATATGGGGATAGGCATATAAAACCACTGCCTTTAATGGGTGGGACGTGAGGGGCATGAAGGTCGATGAGCTTCCGGTCGACGAGCGCATAAAGAAAATCATCCGCGATAGGGGCATAGAGGGACTCTACCCTCCCCAGGCAGAAGCGCTGAAGAGTGGCGTTTTAGAGGGCAAAAACCTCGTCCTGGCCATCCCCACGGCGAGCGGAAAAACGCTGGTGAGCGAGATCATCATGGTGAACAAGCTTCTGAAAGAGGGGGGTAAGGCAGTCTACCTTGTCCCGCTCAAGGCCCTTGCCGAGGAGAAATACCGCGAGTTCAGGGAGTGGGAGAGCCTGGGGGTAAGGGTGGCAGTTACCACCGGGGATTACGACTCAACGGACGAGTGGCTTGGAAAATACGACATAATCGTTGCCACGGCTGAGAAGTTTGACTCCCTCCTGAGGCACTCCCCGAGGTGGATTAAGGAGGTCAAGCTCGTCGTTGCGGATGAAGTCCACCTCATAGGTTCCTACGACAGGGGGGCAACCCTGGAGATGATACTCAGCCACATGCTCGGCAGGGCCCAGATCCTCGCCTTGAGCGCGACAATAGGAAACGCTGAAGAACTCGCCGAGTGGCTCGATGCTGAACTCATAGTGAGCGACTGGCGGCCGGTTGAGCTGAGGAAAGGGGTTTTCCACCTCGGGACGCTCTTCTGGGAGGACGGGAAAATAGACCGCTATCCAGAGAACTGGGAGAGCCTGGCAGTCGATGCTGTAAAGAGGGGCAAGCAGGCTTTGGTTTTTGTCAGCACGAGGCAATCAGCCGAGAAAGAAGCCGTTTCACTCTCATCGAAAATCTCCAGGCTGCTCACCAAACCTGAGTTGAGGGAACTCGAACAGCTTATCTCCCAAATAGAGGACAACCCGACAACGGAAAAGCTAAAGATGGCACTGAAAGGCGGTGTCGCCTTCCACCATGCGGGGTTGGGCAGGGCGGAGAGAACCCTGATAGAGGACGCCTTCAGGGAAGGCATCATCAAGGTGATAACTGCGACGCCGACGCTCTCGGCGGGACTGAACCTTCCTGCCTTTCGCGTTATAATCCGCGATACCAAGAGGTACACGGACTTCGGGTGGACTGACATTCCAGTCCTCGAGATCCAGCAGATGATGGGAAGGGCCGGAAGGCCGAAGTACGACAAGGTCGGCGAGGCAATCATAGTGGCCAGAACCGAAGACCCGAAGGGGCTCCTCGGGAAGTACATCCAAGGGAAGCCTGAGAAGCTTTTCTCCATGCTCGCCAACGAGCAGGCCTTCAGGGGCCAGGTTCTCGCTTTAATAACCAACTTCGGCGTTTCAAACTTCCGCGAGCTCATAGGGTTCCTCGAAAGGACGTTCTACGCCCACCAGCGGAAGGACACTGCTTCGCTCGAATACAAGGCCAAAGACATAGTCTACTTCCTCATCGAGAACGAGTTCATCGACATTGACCTCGAAAACAACTTCATCCCCCTCCCCCTGGGAAAAAGGACTTCCCAGCTCTACATAGACCCGCTGACAGCTAAAAAGTTCAAAGACGCGTTCCCAGCGCTCGAAAAGAACCCAAATCCGTTTGGAATCTTCCAGCTCATAGCATCTACCCCCGACATGGCCACATTAAACGCCAGCAGACGTGAGATGGAGGATTACCTCGACCTCGCCTATGAACTTGAGGGGAATCTCTACATTAGCATCCCCGACTACGAGGACCCGCGCTTCCAGGGCTTCCTGGGCCAAGTGAAGACCGCCAAAGTCCTTCTCGACTGGATAAACGAGGTTCCAGAGGTCAGGATATACGAGACCTACAACATAGACCCCG
Organism: Thermococcus waiotapuensis; assembly: GCF_055384795.1. Taxonomy (NCBI): domain Archaea; kingdom Methanobacteriati; phylum Methanobacteriota; class Thermococci; order Thermococcales; family Thermococcaceae; genus Thermococcus; species Thermococcus waiotapuensis. The sequence goes on from NZ_AP042429.1 coordinate 1,174,737, forward strand.
GCGACCTGTACAGGATTTTGGAGTTAGCCGACTGGCTCATGTACTCCCTGGTGGAGCTTTACAGACTCTTCGAGCCGAAGGAGGACGTCCTGAATTATCTGAGCAGCCTTCACCTCCGCCTGAGGCACGGCGTCCGCGAAGAGCTCCTTGAACTTGTTACTCTCCCCAACATCGGAAGGAAGAGGGCCAGGGCTTTATATAACGCAGGCTTCAGGACGAGGGAGGACATAATGCGCGCTAAAGTGAAGGACCTGCTCGAGGTTGAAGGCATAGGAATCAAGATCGTGGAGGGCCTGTTCAAGCACCTCGGCGTCGAGATGCCCGGAGAAGCCAAGGAAGCCGAGAAAAAGGATGGACGCAAAAAGGGGGGAACCCTCGACGAGTTCCTTAAGTAGGGGCTAACTTTTTAAATCCCCCCATTTTACTCGGGCGTGGGCACATGATTATCCTCGTGACCGGAATGCCAGGTTCTGGAAAGAGCAAAATCGTAGAGGAGTTCGAGAGAAGGGGCTTTCCCAGCGTTTCTATGGGCGACATCGTGAGGGAAGAGACCGTAAAGAGGGGCCTTGAGCTAACCAAAGAGAACGTGGCCAGGGTGAGCATTCGCCTGAGACAGGAGCTCGGCCAGAACGCCATCGCAAAGTTGGCAGTGGAGAAAGTCAGGGAACTGCTGAAGGGGAGCAACGTCGTCGTCATAGACGGAGTAAGGTCCCTCGACGAGGTCGGAACCTTCAGGAGCGCCTTTCCGGGGGAGAAGATAATCATTATCGCCGTGCACACGCCGCCGAGACAGCGCTTCGAGAGGCTGAGGGGCAGGGGAAGAGAAGACGACCCCAAAACCTGGGAGGACTTCGAGGAGAGGGACTGGAAGGAGCTCAAGTTCGGAATTGGTGGCGTTATAGCCATGGCCGACTACATGATAGTCAACGACGGCCCGCAGAAGGATTATGAGAAAAAAGTGAGGGAAACCGTCGAGCTCATCCTAACATCGAATCCAGGAGGAGCATGACGTAGAAGCCGGCAAAGAAGCCGAGCGTTACGAGGGTTTCGCTCTTCTCCCTTCCGTATATCTCCGGTATCATCTCCTTTACTGTAACGTAGAGCATGGCCCCACCCGCCATTCCAAGGCCGTAGGGCAGGAGCCAGCAGAAGAGCGTGAAGAAGTATGCCCCGACGAGAACCATCACCATCTCAGCGAAACCGCTCAGGACGCCCATGGCTATCGGCTGGAGGCGCTTCTTCTGGATGGCCGCCAAAGGGAGAGAAACGACCGTTCCCTCCGGGAAGTCCTGTATGCCAATCGCTATCGTCGTGACGAGGCCGACCTCCAGGCTGTAGACGAGGGAAGTCCCAACGGCCAGTCCCTCCGGCAGGTTGTGGATTATGACGGCTATCACTAAAAGCCAGACCTTTCTGAGGCGCTCCTTCATCGACTTCGGCCCCTCGTAGCCCCTGACGAAGTGCTCGTGGGGGAGAAAGCGGTCGATGGCGTATATCAAGAGAACGCCGATCGCTATTCCAACCCCGGCGGGAAAGAAGGAACCGGCCTCCTCTATCGCCGGAAGGATGAGCGAGGTGAATGAAGCGACTATCATAACTCCGGCGGCGAAGCTCAGCGAGAAGTCAACGCCCTCCTCCGGGAGGCTTCTGGCAAAGATTGCAACCAAAGCGCCGAGGGAAGTCATCAGGGCAACGAACAGGCCAGCGTAGAAGGCCACCCACATTGTGTTACCACTTGAAAGGCTGAGTATCCAGTTAGAGAGGTTCGCGATGAAGTTCTCTAACACTGTTAGGCCACCCTAATTGCCGAGGCGGTTGGGTTTATAAGGTTTTTTCCAAGCTAAGTTCGGTGGTGGGGATGGAGCTGTTCGAGGAAGTTGAAGTTGAGGCTTACGTTTACCCGACCGAGGACATTGAAAAGGTGAAGAAAGCCATGCTTAACCTAATTCCTGACCTGGAGTTCGAGGCCTTTGACAAGGGGGACTACGTAATCCTGACCGGGAAGACGGGGAGCAGAAAAGCCCTAAGCCGGCTCTACGAGCTCTTTAGGGGGCAGGCAATACTCGACACCGCGAGGAGTTTTCTCGAAGAAGGCCACTTCGGGGAGGAAATAATAATCAGGGTTAACAAGCAGGCCGCTTACGCCGGGGTGGTCAACTTCAACGAGGAGTCCCCGTTAGGCCCGATAACCATAATAATCAGGACAAAAGACCCGCAGAGGCTCATGAAGTGGCTCGCCCCCAGAACCAAGGACGGAGTGCCGATAGAGTGAGAAACGTTTTTGTTTGCCCAAAATGTTTAAATTGCCCGTTTTTGTTCCCTTTTTATGGTGGTTCAATGAGAAAGGCAGGGCTATTGCTAACGATCGTCCTTCTGCTGGCCGTTCTCTCAGCCGGTTGCATAAACCCGGGCCCTGCGGGGGACAAGGAGACCTTGATAATTTTCCACGCGGGTTCGCTAAGTATTCCTTTCCAGCAGCTGGAGAAGGACTTCGAGGGCTATGCCAAAAAGAGCCTCAACGTTGAAGTTATCTTTCAAAGCGAGGCCAGCGGGAGCGTTGAGGCCGTCAGGAAGGTGACAGACCTCGGAAGGAAGGCCGACATAGTTGCCGTTGCCGACTACACCCTCATTCCCCAGATGCTCGTCCCGAACTACACGGACTTCTACGTGCTCTTCGCCACCAACGAGATAGTTATAGCCTTCACCGAAAAAAGCAGGTACGCCGACGAGATGGAGGCTTACCCGGAAAAATGGTATGAAATCCTTGAAAGGCCAGGGGTCACCTTCGGCTTTTCAGACCCAAACCAGGATCCCTGCGGCTACCGTTCCCTAATGGCAATAAAGCTGGCCGACCTCTACTACGGAAAGCCGATCTTTGAGGCCTTAATCGAGAAGAACACCAACGTATACGCCAGCGGTAACCACATCCATGCGCCCAGGGAAATCGAGCCAAAATCCAGTAAGGTCGTCATACGGCCGAAGGAGACTGATATAGCCAGCCTCGTCGAAAGCGGGAGCCTAGACTACGTCTTCATCTACAAGAGCGTTGCAGAGCAGCACAACCTGAGCTACGTAGCCCTGCCGGACGAGATAAACCTCAGGGACTTCAGCAAGGCTGACCACTACAGGCAGGTCAGCATAACCCTGGGCTCCACCGGGGAAACGATAGAGGCCAGTCCCATCGTTTATGGCCTCACCGTGCTCAAGGACGCCCCGAATCGGGAGCTCGCCATCGAGTTCCTCAAGTTCCTGCTTGGGGAAAACGGGAAGAAGGTTTTCAAGGAGAACCACCAGGACTTTCTTGATCAACCCGTCGCCTTCGGAAACGTTCCCGATGAGATAAGAGACATCGTCAGGGTGGAAAAATGAGGAGGGGCTACACCTTTTACCTGTTTGCAGCGCTGGGGAGCTTCCTGGTTGTCTACATAACCCTTCCGATAGCGCTAATTTTCATTGAACAGTCCGCCGATTTGGAAATGCTCTCCAGAACTATCCGGGATCCCCTCGTAGTTTCTGCGATTAAGAACTCTCTCCTAACGGCCACAGCAACGACGCTTATAGCGCTACTTCTCGGCGTCCCCCTCGGATACGTTCTGGCCAGGGCTGACTTTCGGGGAAAAAGCATAGTCCAGGCCCTCGTTGATGTGCCGGTCGTCATACCACACTCCGTGGTTGGGATAATGCTCCTGGTCACGTTCTCAAAGGCCGTTCTAGACAGCTACACCGGGATAATAGCGGCCATGCTATTCGTCTCGGCGCCTTTTACTGTGAACGCCGCCAGGGACGGTTTCCTGGCAGTCGATGAAAAGCTTGAGGCCGTTGCCAGGACACTCGGGGCATCACCCTTAAGGGCATTCTTCTCGGTTACCCTCCCAATAGCGCTCCCTTCGATAGCGAGCGGCCTTATAATGACGTGGGCGAGGGCGATAAGCGAGGTTGGTGCTATCCTTGTGGTTGCCTATTATCCAAAAACCGCCCAGGTTCTTATCCTGGAGTACTTCAACAACTACGGCCTCGGAGCTTCAAGGCCACTAGCGGTGATAATGGTGGGGCTGAGCCTTATGGTCTTCGTAATCCTTCGCTGGCTGGTGGGGAGGAGGAATGGTGGAGGATAAAAATCTTTAAGTGGGTCAACGCCCAATGACGAAAGGTGATGCTTATGATAACCTCCCTTACAATTGGGAATTTTAGAGGGATACCCAAATTAAAGCTCACCAACTTAGGTCAGATTAATGTGGTTGTGGGTAGGAACAATGCAGGAAAATCAAGCGTGATTGAAGCCCTTGCCGTCAGCATTGCGGGAGTAAACGGGGAGAATGATCTACTACAGGAGGTACTGACCAAGATATTGACCTGGAGAGGATGGTTTGGGAAGAATTCTATAACTTCTCTGTTTTACCATGACCAGCTTGTAGCAGATATTAACTTTGTTGCGGGCAACACGCTCTTTTCATTTGAGATTAGAAAACATGGGAACATAATGGATCTCCTGGATGGGGAATTCAAACTTGATGAAGATACTCTGAGACGGATTGGATTAGGAAAGTTTGCTGTAATCCCCATAACTGTGAAGGCTGGCCCTTTAAAAAAGACATACCTCGTTCTAATTAATGCGGAATTCCCAGAAGATGGTGAGTTGCTAACAATATTTTCAACCAGTGATAACGTTTATCCCATTGAGATGCCCCTAAGATTCTTGACTCCGTTTGACATAACATCACATGGATTTATCGAAAAAGTGCATTCTTGGGCATTTAAAGAGAAAAGACTCAAAAGCGCGTTCTCACTAATTAAGGAAGGTTATCCTGAGTTTCAAAACCTTAGCCCCTTGCCCGAAAACAATACATCGGTTATGTATGTAGATGTTCAGTGGGCAAAAAAGGCTGTGCCTTACTATACCATGGGGGATGGCTTCAAGACGTTAGCAGCTATGGCACTTACAGTTTCTTCCTTGAAAAATGGTTATCTCCTCATAGATTCAGCAGAGGCTTTTCACCATCCTAAGTCCCTGAGGGTTGTTGCCAAAACTCTACTTAAGGGAGCAAAGGAGAACAACGTTCAGGTATTTCTAACGACCCACAGTCTCGAGTTGATAGACATTCTCTTGGAAGAGGGCCTTAAGGAAAACATTGATGGAAGGATTATTTACATGAAACGGGAAGGAGGGAAAGTTGAGGCTTCAATTGAAACCTTTGAAGAGTCGCAGGAACTTCGGGAAACCCTTGGATTAGACTTGAGGGGATGAAATATGGAACTGAGGATTTTGCTGTTGGAAGGCAAGACGGACGTTAATTTCTTTCTCCCTCTGGTAGAGCACTTCTATGGATTCAGAGAGAATGGAGAGGCTTGCAAAACCCTGCCCTTTCCGAGAGATAGTGATCTATCAAGACCAATCTGCTTAACTAAAGGAGAAACTCTCTTAATTGTATTGCACGCAGGTGGCAAAGACAAAATCAAAAAGGCCCTTAAGGTAATTTTCAAGGCCCTAAATAGATTCGATGAACAGCCCACAATCATTGGAGTGGCTAGAGACATTGATACCGAGAAGGATATCCTAAACTGGGCCAAGAGCACTTTAGGGATGTTCGAGCCAGAGGTAGAAGATGGCTATCTTGTGGTAAAGGGGATAAAAGTCGTCCCATTTGGAATTGGGGAGGTCCTCATTGATGATAAAAACATTGAAACAAAAAAAGAACTTGAGCTTCTAGTGGCCTTTCTCGCCAAGAAAGAGAGCACCATCTCAAAGCTTGGGGGCTCAATACACAAGCTCAGTGAAGATCTGAGAAAAAAGCTCACGCCAAAAGACATTGTGCATCTATTGGCAATCGCTAAAAATTACACAGGGGACTCTCTGTCAGGATTATATAGAAACTTCATCGAGGAACTGATCAGAGAAAACCCTGAAGTTGTAGAAGAATCTCTGGATGAATCCGGTTTGAAAATGTTTCTCGATGTCCTTGCTGGGTGAGAAGATGCTTGAAGTTCAAAATATTTCAAAGGACTACAAGGAGTTCCATCTGAGGGATATAACTTTCTCGGTTAAGCGTGGGGAGTACTTCGTGCTCCTCGGCCCCAGCGGGGCAGGAAAGACGGTACTTCTGGAGGTCATAGCCGGTATACTGGAACCCGACTCGGGTAGGGTTATACTCAATGAGAAAGACGTAACAAAACTGCCGCCCGAGAGGAGGGGCCTCTCCTATGTCCCGCAGGATTATGCACTCTTTCCCAACATGAGCGTCTTCGATAACATCGCCTTTGGACTAAAGCTCAGAGGGGTTCCCAGGGATGAGAGGGAAAGGAAAGTGAGGGAGCTGGCCGGGGTTCTGGGAATTGATCACTTACTCCACAGAAACCCCCGAACCCTGAGCGGTGGAGAAAAGCAGAGGGTCGCCATAGCCAGAGCTCTGGCAGTTGAGCCTCCCCTCATCCTTCTGGACGAGCCCTTCGCCAACCTCGACGTCCAGACAAAGGGAAACCTCATCAGAGAAATGAAACGCTGGAAGAAGGAGCTGAATTTTACGGCTATACAGGTCACGCATTCCTTTGAAGAGGCAGTAAGCCTTGGCGACCGGGTTGGTGTAATGCTCAACGGAAGGCTCGTCCAGGTCGGTTCGGTAGGGGAGGTCTTTTCAAAGCCCGCCAGTGAGGAAGTTGCCAGGTTTCTCGGCTTTGAGAACATAATCGAAGGCGTTGCCGATGGGAAGGTTTTAGTGGTCAAAGGAATTAGAATAGAGCTCCCAACGGCGGTGAGAGGGAGAATCCGCGTGGGTCTCCGTCCGGAGGATATAATAATCTCCCTCAAGCCAATCCAGAGCTCTGCGAGGAACGAGCTGAAGGCAACGGTTGAGTTTGTCGAGGAGCTGGGCCCCATAGCGAGGATCTACCTCAGGGCCGGTGAGCTCAGGTTAATGGCCTACCTCACCCGCTCTTCCCTGGTCGAAATGGGCATCTGCGAGGGAAAAGAGGTATGGGCGAGTTTCAAGGCAACTGCCCTTCACGTGTTCTGACCCCGGTTGCACAGCGCAAAATGAGAAAGTGCCAAACATGAAAAGCCCGGGAAGAGGTTCTCCTGTCAGTAAAGAACCACCTCGACCTCTTCCCCTCCAAGATAGCCCTCACTGTCCTCCGGGATGAGGATGTAGCCGTTGCTCTCGACGAGCGAGCTTATTATGCCGCTACCCCTTTTCTTTACTGGTTGAGCCTTTCCATCCTCGTACCAGACTTTAACGAACTCCACCCTCCCAAGCTGGCTGGGCGTTCTCTCGGTAAGCCTCGCCCTCACCCTGACCTCGTAGTTTCTGGCACCTACAAGCTTTGCCAGGGCATGCTTTACGTAGAGGTGGAACTGGGCGAAGACTGCCGCAGGATAGCCGCTCATTACAAAGACCCTCTCGCCGTAGCCTATGGGCCTTCCCGGCTTTATGGTCGTTCCGTGGAAGAGTAGCTTAACGAAGCGGTGGGCGAAGTCCATGTCCCCGAAAGCGGAACCCCCTGTCACGAGAACGAGGTCGTTTTCCTCCCGGGCCCTCCTTATTGCCTCGCCTATGAGCTTTTCCTCGTCAGGAATAACGCCATAGAACACTGGTTCGCCAAAATATTGCTTTACAAGCCCCCGAAGCATTATCGAGTTGCTCTCAAGGATTTTTCCGCGGTTCAGGGCTTCTTCGTTGAAGTCCTCAATGAGCTCGCTTCCAGTGACGATTATCCCAACGCGGGGCTTTCTCCTCACTTTCACCGACTTAAAGCCAAGGCTCTTCAGGATTGCCAGGTCCTGAGGCCTCAGGATCTGCCCCTTCTTCAGAACGACCTGGCCCTTCCGGACATCCTCCCCTTTCATTGCCACGTTCTGGCCCGGGGCGACGGGCCTGAGAACCTTTATGATATCCCCCTCCCTTTCGGCCATCTCCTGCATTAAGACCGCGTTTGCACCCTCCGGGATCTTCACCCCGGTCAGGAGCTTCACCGCTGTTCCTGGCTCAACTCTGGCTTTGCTCTCTCCCCCGGCAGGCACCTCATCTATAACCCTGAGCTCCACCGGGCTGTATTCCCTGGCCTGGAACGTGTCCTCCGCCCTCACCGCGTACCCATCGACCGCGGCCCTGTCGAATGGGGGACTGTCGATCGGAGAGGCAACATCCTCAGCAACAACCCTTCCCAGGGCCTCATCCAGGGGGACTTCTTCAGCATCAGGTATTTCCTTTATGTCCTCAAGCATCATCCCGAGAGCCTCTCTGTACGGTGTGAGGCGCTTGAATTCCTCCATCTCACTCCCTCCCGTGCTTCAGAACGTGGCCGGCCTCGTTGAGGATGATCTTTATCCCCGTCTTGGCCGCTCCGAGGCTTCCTGGAAGACAGAACACCGCCATTACTCTCCCGGAGCTCTTTATTATCCCGGCCGTTGCCCTCGTCATCACGGCCGCCGTGCCTATTTCCCCGTAGCTGACCAGCCGGAAGATCTCCCCAAAGGAGAGCTCCTTATCGAAGAGCGGCCTGACGCTCTCCATAGTTATGTCCCTGCTGGTTATCCCCGTGCCTCCTGAAGTTACCACTACATCAGCTCCAGCGCGAAAGGCATCTACAATAGCCCCGATTATCTCCATTTTCTCATCCGGGACGATTTCGTAGAGCACCCTCTCATGGCCGGCCCTCTCGAGCTCTTCAACCAGAAACTTTCCGCTTGTGTCTTCCTTTTCCCCTCTGCTGGCGGTATCGCTGATGGTTACGACTGCAAACCTGAACTTTTTGGGGGCATTCTCCTTGTGCTCCTCGACGCCCATCCCAATCACCGTTTGAGTTTCCATTCTTTGCCTAATAACCTTTCCCCAATTAAGCACTTGTGTTTAACAAAGGAGCAGAACGGTTTTAAGACCAGGATCGAAGGTTTAGAGGGTGATGGAAATGTACATGGCCGAGTTCAAGCTCAGGTACGGGGAGATGAAATGGTACGTGAGGAGGATTATAGAGGCTTCAAGCCTTGAGGAGGCCGAGGAAAAAGCCAGACGCTACGCCGCTGGCATGAACAAGGGGGAGGTCATCTGGGAGCTGAGCTACGTGATCGAAGCCGGGAGACCCCTCATCATCGGGGACGAAGAGCTGAAAAAGATAGGGGCCTGATCTTCAGGATTTTTTTCCTATTTCGTCCGAGACGTTCGTGAGGATTATCTCCCTGACCTCATCAACGTTCTTTGTGTGTCCGAGGGCCCACATGAGCTTCACGAGCGTTGCCTCCTTCGTCATGTCTCCAGCGGGAATAACCCCGGCCTCTAAAGCCCGCCTTCCGACCTCGTACTTCATCAGGTCAACGCCGCCGTGGAGTGCCTGGGTCGTCATGACGACCGGCTTCTCGCGGGCCACCTCCGATACCGCGGAGAGCAGGTCCCTCCCCCTATAGGGGATTCCTCCGGCTCCGTAGCCCTCCAGAATTATTCCGTGGGCTTTATTCGCTACCGCGAGAAAAACTTCCGGAGATAGGCCCGGAGTGAGGCGAAGGTAGGCGACGTCGGAGTCAATCTTCGGATCGAACCCGGGTTCTCCCCTGGATAGCCTCGGCCGGTGCCTGATTACAAGCTCCTCCCCCTTAACGTAGGCCACATCGGGGTAGTTTATGCTCTGGAAGGCGTTTGGGCCGGTGGAATGAACCTTCGAAACCCTTGTCCCAAGCATAATTTTGCCCATAAAGGCAACGTAGACTCCCGGGAACCCCTTCTTCGCAAAGGTGAGGGCCGTTTTTATGTTCCCCGGCGCATCGCTTCCCTGTTCAGTTATCGGGAGCATGGAGCCGGTAAGAACCACCGGAACCGGGGGGTTCCTTATCATGAAGCTCAAAGCCGAGGAAGTATAAGCGAGAGTGTCTGTCCCGTGGGTGATTATTATCCCGTCGTACTCACCGAAGGCCCCGAAGACGGCCTTACCTATCGTTTCCCAGTCCTCGGGCTGGAGGAGCGTGCTGTCCAGGTTGAGGATGTCCCTGCTCTCTATCTCAAAGCCGTCGTGTCTTTCAATACCAGCCAAATCCAGGACCTCCTCGACGCTGAGTGCCGCTTTGTAGCCGTCTTCTGTCTTCGCGCTCGCTATCGTGCCCCCTGTTCCGAGTATGAGAATTTTCAAAACCCCCACCCCGCGGAAATAGCCGGGGGCCTTTTTAGTCTTTTCGACAAAAAAATTGGAGAAGAGGGAAGAATTTTTTGAACAAGCGTCAGTTTTTGTCCCTGATCCAGAACATCATGACAAAAGCGAGAAGGTTCATCACCGCCGCGTAGAGGAAGGAGTAAGTCAGGGAGTAGCTCTGCCAGAGCCAGCCTGCTATCACGGAGGCCGGGAAGACGAAGATCCCGAAGACCGTGTGGTAAGCCCCTATAACAGTGCCCTTCTCGAAGTCCTTTGCGAGGTCAGCCATGTACGCCCTTGGAGCAGTGTCCTCAATAGCTATGGAGACACCATAGAGGAGGAACGCTAAGACAAGGGTTCCAGGTCCCCGGGCGTAGGCAAAAGCCAGCGATGCTAACGCAGAAATCAGAAAGCCGACTGTGATGAGCCTCTTCTTGCCCACCCTGTCCGAGTAGACCCCAATCGGGTAAGCAGAGAGGGCGTACATGAGGTTGAAGAGCGCGTAGAAGGCCATCTCACCTTCGAGGGAGTAGCCAAGCTCCCCGGCCTTCCAGAGGGTGAAGGCGTAGCTGTACCTCCCGAGGGCGCCCACAGCTATCACCAGGAGGAACAGGCGCAGGTTCCGGCTTTTCAGCGCCGAGACTCCTGATATCTTTTTTCTGACCTCCTGTCCCCCCTCTTTGAGGAGGAAGAGGATGAGGAAGAGAGAGAGAAGACCCGGAATGGTAGTGGCCAGGAAGAGGTAGCGGTAGGCCCTCTCGATTTCAATCCCGCGCATGAGGTAGAGCAGTCCTATGCCGGCCAGGGGACCGGCCACTGCTCCTAAGGTGTCCATCATCCTGTGGAAGCCGAAGGACTTCCCGGTCTTCCCCTCCTCGGAAGACTCCGCTATGAGGGCATCCCTGGGGGCCGTTCTGATCCCCTTCCCCACGCGGTCGAGAACCCTCAAGCTTAGGAAGTCCCACCAGTACCTTGTAAACGCCAGGGCACCCTTTGCGAAGGTCGAGAGGGCATAGCCGGCAAATATGAAGACCTTTCTATTCCTGAACCTGTCGCTGATGTAACCAAAGGCTACCTTGAACAGTGAGCTAAGGCTCTCTATGGCACCCATCAGGGTTCCGCCCAGGAGCTCACCGGTTCTCAGAACATCGGTCAGGTACTTCGGGATCACAGGATTTATCATCTCGCTGCTCATGTCGTTGAGGAAGCTTACCAGGCCGAGAACGAAGACGTTCCAGCTGATTCCGAAGATTTTCTTACCTTTCTGGCCCATTTTCACTCCCCCAGCACCTCGTTGCAGAGCTCTTTAACCATCTCCCCAGTAGAAGAATGTATTGATGGGCTCGGAGGGTGTTCACGTCATCATCCGTGAGCCATCAGCTTGCTTGCTAATCCTCATCGCCCATCCTATTTTCCGGCCTGGTTTTTAAAGCTAGCCTTAAAAGGTTCCTTTTTCAACGAAGGCCGGGGATAACCATGAAGGCCCCAGAGCTGGGAATAAGAATCGGCCTCCATGAGCACGGGGAGAGAAACTCTATAGCAGACCTGGGCGTTATGGTCGGCCACACAACCCTCATCGAGGGCGAAAACATTAGGACCGGCGTCACAGTCCTTTTACCGCCCGTGAAAAACCCCTATCGGGAGAGGCTTTTTGCCTCCACCTTCGTCATGAACGGCTTTTCCAAGCCGATAGGCTTCGTTCAGGTCAATGAGATCGGCTATATCGAAACGCCCATCGCTCTAACCAACACGCTGAGCGTTTACACGGTTGCAAACGCTATGGTCAAACACATGATCGAGCTTAACCCGGATTTAAAGAGTGTCTCGCCCGTTGTCATGGAGTGCAACGACTCCTACCTCAACGACATTCGTAAGATGGCCGTCCGTGAGGAGCACTACTTCGAGGCCGTTAAGAGCGCCAAACTCGACTTCGAAGAAGGCTCCGTTGGAGCAGGAACCGGAATGAGTGCCTTTGAGTTCAAGGGAGGCATAGGCTCATCATCAAGGATCGTTGAGATCGACGGGGAAGAATACACGGTCGCTTCCCTCATCCTGGCGAACTTCGGGGGGAGAGAAGACTTGACCCTCGCCGGCGTCCCGGTTGGTCTCCACTTGAAGGACTCTCCTGGGAGAGGCACCTCCGGAAAGGGTAGCATCTCCATGGTAGTTGCTACGGATGCGCCCCTTACGGCGAGGCAGTTGAAGAGGCTCGCAAAGAGGGCTGTCGTTGGCTTAGCGAGAACCGGAGGCTATGCCTATCACGGAAGCGGTGACATTGTTCTGGCTTTCTCTACAGCCCAGACGGTTCCAATGGGGAAGGAGCCCGAACTCGTGAGCTTCCTACCGGATAACTCCCTCAGCGGGCTCTTCAGAGCTACCGCCGAGGCAACGGAAGAGGCGATAATCAACGCCCTCCTGCAGGCGAAAACAGTTGAAGGCAACGGACACGTAAGATATGCGCTGCCCGTGGAGAAGGTTCTCGAAATTTTGGAGAAGCACGGGATGATTGAGCGTGCGTAGATTCGTTCGAATTCTTTTTTATTTTTACTACAGTTTTTAGTGTTAACCTGAGATGTTTTTAGTTTTATCGAGCAACTTCTAGGAAGTCCGAAAAGCATATATATGCAAGATTTTCTTCATACACATGGTGATAAACATGGCGCGCATCGTCCTGACGACGGACGAAACCCTGACGAGCACGTACCGGGACGTGCCGTTGCTCGATTTTCTGGGCTGTGCTCCCTACGATAAACTGCCGAAGTGGGTCTTTCGCTTCTTCGACGCCCAGCTACCGGATGAGGACGGCATTCTAAGCCAGGCCCCCTACGGACTAAGGAAGGTTGAATCAGCCCTGCTGAGGGACGGGTTCAGCAGGGATGAAGTAGTGGTCGCCCACCCGCGGGCGGTGGAGCGGTTCATTGACGAGAAAACCACGATAGTTGCCCTTTACGAGATGGACCCCCTCGGCCTCGGGCCGGTCAGCATGATGTTCACGAACGGTTCCCAGTGGAGGAACTACACGAGCGTCAAGTTCAGGGAGCTGGTAGAGAGAATAAACCGGATTCGGGAGTCGAAGGGGCTGAAGTTCAGGCTCGTCGTTGGCGGGCCCGGCGCATGGCAACTCGAATTCAGAAGGGAAGAGCGGGAGAAACTCAGAATAGACCACGTTGTGATGGGTGAGGTTGATCACGTAGCGGGCGAAATCTTCAGGGACATAGAGAGCGGAAGTGCCGACGAGACAATCCTAGTAAGGAGCTGGCCGAAAGTGGAGCAGATACCGACGATAGTCGCCCCGTCCTACAAGGGGCTTGTCGAGGTAATGAGGGGCTGCGGCAGGGGGTGCCGCTTCTGCGAGCCCAACCTGAGGGTGGCCCGGCATATACCCATCGAGAAGATTGAAGAGGAGATAAGGCTCAACGTGAACGCTGGAATAGACCACGCCTGGTTACACAGCGAGGACGTATTCCTTTACAAAGTGGAGGACAGGAAGAACTTCTATCCAAACGCAGAGGCCGTTGTGGAGCTCTTTGAGGTCGCGAGGAAGTACACTAAGAACGTGAACCCGACCCATGGCTCGGTGGCAGGGGCCCTGGCGGCCCCGGGCATGATAGAGCGGATCTCTGAGATAGTAGATGCCGGGCCGAACCACTGGGTGGGCATACAGGTGGGCTTCGAGACGGCCTCGCCCGAGCTGATAGGCAGGTACATGAACAACAAGATGAAGCCCTTCTCGCCCGAGGAGTGGCCCTGGGTTCTGCTCAATGGGACTTATATCTTCAACAAGAACTACTGGTTCCCGGCTTACACCACGATCCTCGGCCTCCCGGGGGATAGCGATGAACACGAGATAATGACGGCCCGCCTCATAGTCACGATGGAGAAGGAACTTGGGGAAAAGCTCGGCAACAGGGCGCACTTCACGGTCACACCCCTGGCTTTCGTGCCCATGGGCCTCCTAAAGGATCAGGAGTTCTACAAAATCGACGACATGATTACCTACGGCCAGTTCCTCCACCTTTACTACGCCTGGAAGCACATGATGCGGGAGGTAACCCTGGGACTGCCGGCGGTGATGAAGAACAACCCGTTCCTGATACCGTTTTACCCCCTGGCCAGAATGGGGACGAGGATCGTAATAAGGCAGATCAAGAAGTGGGGCAAAAGTAAAGGCTACGAGGTCAAGAATCTGGAGCCGCTGGAAGGCCTGAGGATCGAGGTTGAGGAGCGGAGGTGGTATTCAAAGCTCACCCTGGCGGAGGCCTATTGAACCTCTATCTCCTCGTATTTTTTCTTCATCAGGAGTGCATCGCCTTCTATGTTTGGGCTCTCGCTTATGACTACTCCCTTGACCCTGAACTCCTTGAGAACCCCCAGCAGGTCTTCCCATTTCATGTCGCTCTCCTGCAGGTTGAGGTGCCTTTTTTCGCCCTTGTCGGTGTATTCTATGCCAGAAACGTGAATGTGCATGCTGTCCAAGGCCTCCCTTCCGAGCCTGTCCTCTATGATGACCAGCATCCCGTGCCATTCCTCAGTTGAATTACACTTGCCTTTGTTCCTCGCGTGGGCGTGGGCGAAGTCTATCGTCGGGAGAACCATCTCAAGCTCCTCGCTCAGCTTGACTATCTCCTCTAAATCGCCGAACTGTGTCGGCTTTCCCGTCAGCTCGGGCCTTATCCACACTTTGACCCCTTTGTCCATAAGCTCTTTTTCGATGTCCCTGAGGGCCTCTAAGATTCTCTGGTAAACGCTCTCCTTCGGCTGCTTGAGGTAGTAACCAGCGTGGAAGACAACGCTCCAGCCGCCCGCTTCATGGAGCAGCTCGGCGCTCTGGATTATCCTGCTCTTGCTCGTCTCGACCTTTGCCTTCTCTGCCGCGCTGAGGTTGATGTAGTAGGGAGCGTGAGCGGTAAGAAGGACGTCGTTCTTTTTGGCAACGTACTTCACCTTCTTTGCGAGCTCGGGGCTTAGGTTAACTCCCCTGACGAACTCGAGCTCCATGGCGTCCAAACCGAGGTTCCTCACGTGTGTTATACCATCAATCGTTGAGCGCTTTGGCGTTGAGAGAGGAATCCCGGCCGTTCCGAAGCGCAGCCTGTCAACCTTGAACATGCCCACCACCCACTTACCTACCGCTCGATCTTTTCACCAAAAACCTCCTCAAGAACCCGGAGTTCCCTTTCCAGTTCATCCTCGATCGAGGAAAGACGGTTGCGGAGTTTCCGGAGCTCATACTCAATCTTTTTGATCTCCTCTTCGGTTGCCTTGAGTGATTCCTCCCTGGCAGCCACGGATTTCCTGGCCGATTCAAGCCGGGAGCCGATGAGAGCGATCTGTTTTTCTATTTCCGCCATCTCCTGAACCTTGTCTGGGAGGTTCTGGAGCAACCAGTCCGCGGCTTTCTTGGCTTCCCTATCGAGGGAAGGGTAAACCTTCCTGACCAGTTCCATGAACTCCTCCGGCCTCTGGAGGATATAGGAGGTATCCTCTATGAACGGGGCAGCCTCCGGAATGCGCATCCTCTTCAGGGGTTTCTGGAGCTTTGAAGCCTTTGAGCGCGCCTCCGTCTGGAGGGTTCTCAGCTTCACCTCAAGGGCGTTCTTTTCCTTAACTAACCCATCCAGTTCAGGAGATTCGGAGGATTTTCCACTTTCAAGCTCTTTCTTCAGCAGAGAGAGCTCGCCGAGTCTTTGCTCCATACTGGAGATCTCCTTCCCGACCTTCTCCATTTCCGAGATAAGCCTGGCAACGTCAAGATCCGGAAGCCTTTTCTCCCGGATTTTCAGGGAGTACTCCCCATAGATTTCCCCGAGCTCCTTTAAGAGGCCGTTAACGCGGTAGATATCCTTCTCGAAGAGAACTATGAGGTATCTTCCGTGCCCAACGTGGAGTTTGGAGATCTCCCCTAACTTCAGTTCAAGCTCTTCCATGGATGTAATGCCGCCGAGGATTCTCCTGAGAGTTGACACGTAGGCGTCCCTCTCCCTCAGGGCCACCCTGAGCAGGTGGGGGTCAACATCCTTTGGCGGCTCTTTTTTCTCAAGCTCACCCAGGACGCGCAGGATCTCTTCGATTATCTCACTCGCCTGGTTGAAGTATTCACTCCTCAACCTCTCAAGCTCGGCTTCACGTTGTTTCCTGAGCAACTCGTAACTCTTGATCGCCTGCTCCAGTTTCAATCTCACCACCACTCGCCCAGTGTATGAAATACCTCCTGATAAACGTTGAGGCTATCACGCTGAAGATAACGTCCACAACCGCCGCCGAGATCTCGAGGATAGTTGCGAGGGAGTGGAAGTTTATTATGGATAGGGCGTAGCGGCCCGTAATGTCTACTATTATCCAGAACGCCGGAAGGATAAGAATTCCCGCTACACTGTACCATATGTGGGAGGTTTTTCTCAGGTATGCCTGCACAATGCGGCCCGCGAGGATCACGGCTATACCAATGATGATAGTGGTGTTTATGGAGTGAACGTAGAGTATTAGCTTGATTAGACCCGGAGGAGGCACTTCGCCGAGCAGCTGCTGGGCATAGGCGTCGATGTTAACGTAGGCGTTTATCATGCCCGCAATGATTATGAGCAGGCCTGAAACTCCGAATATCACCTGGACGAACTCATTGACAAGGGCCCTGAAGACCTGAATCCTGAATCCCTTGGTAAAGGCATAGCCGCCTATGAAGAGGAGAATGACGCCAGCGACGACGTTTGAGATTATGTCCATGCTCTGGGGATAGCTGACAGAGAGGAGCTTCCCCACACCGTAGAGGAGGAATATCAGGCCGGGAATTCCAAAGAAAACCCTGGCTGCCTCGGGATCGCTCAGGATCTCCTTAAGATAGCGGTAGATAACGTAATAGGTAGTCTCGATCGTCTCGTTCTGCTTTACAACGACCCTTCTGGAGCTCACGATGGGCAGCCGGGAAGACAAAATCGGGAACACCTGCTCATCCTCGGCCCCGTCGGTCACCGGTATG
The DNA here is from genome assembly GCF_055384795.1 of Thermococcus waiotapuensis. Lineage (NCBI taxonomy): Archaea > Methanobacteriati > Methanobacteriota > Thermococci > Thermococcales > Thermococcaceae > Thermococcus > Thermococcus waiotapuensis. The sequence goes on from NZ_AP042429.1 coordinate 1,191,820, forward strand.
AGACCTTCCGCTGGAAATTTCCCCAGAACCTCCTCAAGCTGCCTGGCAAGCTCCAGATCACTCTTAATACCAACGTCCGGATGGCCGGTTATCAGGGCAACCTCGACGTCTTCAAATTCACCGCTCTTCTTGAGCTCATCGTAGAGCTTGACGGCGGCATAAACGACGTTGGCATCGCTATCCTCGGGATCGGCAAGGCTCAGCTTCAGGGCGGCATCTATACATTTACCCTTGCCAATAACCGGACCCTTAACACCGGCCTTCTTGCCGAAGTCATCATCCCTATCGATGGCCAGCACAAGAACCTTCATCACTATCCCCCGTGAACCTTCTCCATTACAGACCTAACTTTGTCCTCCATCCTGACGGACCTGTCCCTCCTGTCGTCAATCCGTACAGTTGTTGATACCCTCTGTGCCCCCAGCTTGAACATCAGCTCGTGCGCCTCTTTTATTATCTCGAACGCCTCCTCGACCGTTGGAACCTCAATTATAGTTGACATGGGTGTCAGCTGATATTTAATCCCCCTGGTGCCTAAAAGCTTTACTATCTCCGCTACGTAGCGGCTGAGGCTCTTTTCACCAAGAGGAACTACGACGAACTCAACGATGACCAATTTCGACACCCGACTTAACTACTTTCGGCGCATTTTAAACCTTGCGGTAAGTTAACCTAATAAGCCGGCCGGACAAACTTCAGCCAGGTGGTGCGCGTGTACAGGATAAAGGATGAATGGGGTGAGTTTTTGGTAAAGCTCGCGAGGAGGGCAGTGGAAGAGTACGTAAGGCACGGCACAACGATAAAGCCTCCCAGGGACACACCAGCAGAGCTGTGGGAGAAGATGGGCGTCTTTGTCACGCTTAACAGGCAAGACGTCCCGCCCCAGATGGCCCTTCGTGGTTGCATAGGTTTTCCCTTACCAATTTACCCCCTGGTTGAGGCTACGATAAAAGCGGCCATCTACGCGGCAGTTGACGACCCGCGCTTTCCCCCGGTGAGGGAGAGCGAGCTGGACGACATCGTCGTTGAGGTGAGCGTCCTCACACCGCCGGAACCCATTGAAGGCCCGCCCGAGGAGAGGCCGGAGAAGATAAAGGTCGGCAGGGACGGGTTACTCATCGAGAAGGGCATCTACTCGGGTTTACTGCTCCCGCAGGTGCCCATTGAATGGGGCTGGGACGAGGAGGAGTTTTTAGCACAGACCTGCTGGAAAGCGGGCCTGCCGCCCGACTGCTGGCTCGATGAGGACACAAAGGTCTACCGCTTTACCGCGGAGATATTCGAGGAAGAATACCCGATGGGGCCGGTGAGGAGGAAGCCGCTGGTTTAAAAAATAAAGTCTGGGATGGGAACTTAAATTCCAGAGTCTCCCCGGGCTTCCACAACCCGTCCGTACCTGAGCCTGTAGGTAACGTCCGCAACGCGGATTAGCTCGGGGTCGTGAGTTGAGACGACGATAGTTTTTCCTTTCTCCCTAAGGCCCTCCAGGACTTCTAAGATTTTTTTCGATGATTCCTCGTCTAGATAAGCCGTAGGTTCGTCCAGGATGACAACGGAAGGATCCTTTGAGAGGGACATGACTATAGAGGCCCTCTTCAGTTCGCCGCCGCTTACTTCAGATGGCTTCTTTGACAGGAGTTTCTTGATACCGAGCTGTTCAGCCAGTGAATAGGCCAGTTCCCTATGCCTTTCGTCCAGCTTACCCGAGGAATTCAGGACGAGCTCGATGTTCTCCCACAGGGTGAGCTGGGAGACGAAGAGAGGGTGCTGGAAGGAAATTCCGATCTCCCGCCTGAGGTCCAGTAGCTCTTTCCTGAGCATTTTGTAGGGGTCTTTTCCGTTGTAGTTCACCCTGCCTTCAGTCGGCTGGAGGAGCGTCCCAACGGCCTTCAGCAGGGTCGTCTTTCCGGAACCGCTCGGGCCGAACACTACCGTTATTTTTCCCGGAATAAAGGAGCCGTTAAAATCCATAAGTGCAGTGGCCCGGTTTTCCCCGGCTCCATACCTGACAGTGAGGTTTTCACAGACAATATTCCATCCCTCGGACAAATTTCACACCTCCCTTGCCTTCCAGAGTAAAAAGGCTAAAGTAAAGGACGAGACCGACTAAAAGGCCCAGTAGGGGCACGAGGCCAATTAACACTAATTTCCGCTCACGAACCCCATCGACGCGAAGGAGTGACCGTCCAGGATCATTGAAAGTGGAGCATAGGTCAGGGCCAGCACGGGCAGAAGGACTGGAACCAGGGACAACAGCGGCTCCTCTCCATAGCACGCCACGAGTTCAGTGCCTTCCCATCTTCGCTATGAAAAAGCTGTTGCAGTCGTGCCTGTGGGTCCAAGCGCGGAAGACCTTGTCCCCAACCTCGAGGAATCCCCTGTCGCCCCAGCTGAAGTCGTAGGGAACAAGCTCAAGCCCAACTCTATCGATGGCAAAGAGCACGTTCTCCTCGTTTTCGTCGATCCTGATTGAGCAGGTGGAGTATGTCATCTCGCCGCCGTCGCGGAGGTTCTCATAGGCATTCCTCAGCATGTTCCTCTGAACGCTGATTATTCTCCCGATCTTCTCCTCGCTGAAGTGCCACTTAACCTCGGGGAACTGGCGGTAGGTTCCGGAGCTTGAGCAGGGCGCGTCGAGGATTATTTTGTCGAACCCCTCTTTATCCCTGAAGCTCTGGCCGTCGGCATGGACCAGTCTGACGTTTTCAATTCCCAAAAGCTTCATCTTCTCCTTCATCCTCATCAGCCTGTCGTAGGAATAATCCACAGCCACTATCTCGCCCCTGTTCTCCATCAGCGCCGCCGCGTGGAACGTCTTTGAACCCGGGGCGGCAGCTAAATCGAGAACCCTTTCCCCTGGTTCTGGAGCCAAAACGTGGGCAACGTAGGCGCTTGCCAAATCCTGAATCACGAACTTCCCCTGTTTGTACCAGTCGAGCCTGGTAACCGGGGTTTCGTATTCAAGAACCTTCAAAACGTCGGGAACAGGAGTTAAGGCAGTTCTAACGCCGTTTTCCTCAAGATACGCCCTCAGCGAGTCAACGTCCGTCTTCAGCGTGTTGGCCCTGACGTAGTAGCGCTGGGGTTTGTTGTTGCTGAGGAGAAGCCTCACAGCCTCTTCGTAGCCGAAAAGCTCTATTGCGTACTCCACGTACCAGCGCGGATGGGAGAAGCGGACGCTCAGCCACTCTATCCTGTCCTTCTCCTTGAGCCTCTCCAGGGCTTTCTCCACATCGAACTTTTCTATCGAGTGCATCAGCGCGTTGACGAATTTGGCACGCGAGAAATCGAACTTTTCTTTGACCACGCGGATTATCGAATCGGTGGCTATCGCGGGTGGAACCTTCCGGAAGTGTATCTCAAAGGTTCCTATGCGAAGGAGGTTCGCCAGGTAGGGATCGAGGTCTTCAACGGTCGAGCCCTTCAGAACCGAGTTGATTATAAAATCTATCTTCGCCCGCCACTTCTCTATCTCGAAGACGTACGCATGCGCCAGACCCCTCGCCTTCTCGCGGTCTTTTCCAGTGACCCGCCTGAAGACCCTCTCAAGCGCGTGCTTGGAAGACATCTCGTGCTCCCTGACGAGTATCAGCGCGTCCGCCACCACTTCCTGAAAGCTCACGCGGTAAAACAGCTCCATGGGCAGGACTTTGATGGGAGGTTTAAAAATGTGATGCATCTGGAACTGCTGCAAAAACGATAAATATCCGCGTGAGAAGGGTGTATAGTGGTGCCAATGGGAATTGAAGTTGGAAAAGAGGGGATACGAATTTCACGGGAGCTCAGCGACTTGGACAGATTCGTTCTTGACGTTGTAAACCTCATGGAGAGGCATGCAAACTACGTGATAGTAAGCGGTTACGTAACCATACTCTTCGGCCGCTCGAGGGGTACTGAGGATGTAGACTTTGTAATGGAGCGAGTATCCAAAGGGAGATTCATGACCATGTGCAGGGAAGCCCTGAACGCGGGCTTTGAGTTTTTAAACCCTGAAGACTGTGAAGGCCTCTACGAAATGCTTGAAGAGGAAATGGGGATCCGGATGGTCAGAAGGGGTGAGATAATACCCAACGCGGAAATCAAGTTTCCAAAGGATAGTTTTCACGAAGAGGCCCTACGGAAGAGAATCCCCATCCGGCTGAATGACGATGTCATCTATATTTCTCCCATAGAGCTCCAAATCGCCTACAAACTTTACCTCGGGAGCGATAAGGACATAGAAGACGCCGTTTTCCTGTACGAGATGTTTAAGGACTACCTGAACCGGAGGGCTCTGGATGAGTACGCAAAGAGGCTCGGAGTTGAAGTTCCGTTCTAAACGTGACATGGAGGAGAGACTGGCCTTTATAAAGCTCTACGTGAGAAAGCTGAAGGAGAACCCGGACGAGGTGTTCAAACAGCAGGTCAAGCTCGTTAACTCCTTTCTGCAAGCCGCCAAGGATTTCCCTCTCACGAAGGAGGAGTACCTTAAGCTGAAGGGCGAGCTTGGGAAACGGCCAAAATCCTCCCGCTCTTCGCCAACTTCTTGATGTGAATCTGGCATCCTCGTGAGGTTTATTAGGATGCAGTCCTAAACTTTCCCGGTGTGTCTCATGATCCTCGATGCTGACTACATCACCGAAGACGGAAAGCCCGTCATAAGGGTCTTCAAGAAGGAGAAGGGCGAGTTTAAGATAAACTACGACAGGGACTTTGAGCCCTACATCTACGCCCTCCTGAAGGACGATTCCGCCATTGAGGACATCAAGAAGATCACCGCCGAGAGGCACGGCACCACCGTTAGAGTTACCCGGGCGGAGAGGGTGAAGAAGAAGTTCCTCGGCAGGCCGGTGGAGGTCTGGAAGCTCTACTTCACCCACCCCCAGGACGTTCCCGCGATCAGGGACAAAATCAGGGAGCATCCAGCGGTTGTTGACATCTACGAGTACGACATACCCTTCGCGAAGCGCTACCTCATAGACAAGGGCTTAATCCCTATGGAGGGGAACGAGGAGCTCAGGATGCTCGCCTTCGACATCGAGACGCTCTACCATGAGGGGGAGGAGTTTGGCGAGGGGCCTATCCTGATGATAAGCTACGCCGATGAAGAGGGGGCGCGCGTTATCACCTGGAAGAATATCGACCTCCCCTACGTGGAGAGCGTTTCTACTGAGAAAGAGATGATAAAGCGCTTTCTCAAGGTAATCCAGGAGAAGGATCCCGATGTGCTCATAACCTACAACGGCGACAACTTCGACTTTGCTTACCTCAAGAAGCGCTCAGAAACGCTCGGTGTCAAGTTCATCCTCGGAAGGGACGGGAGCGAGCCGAAAATCCAGCGCATGGGCGACCGCTTTGCAGTTGAGGTGAAGGGGAGAATACACTTCGACCTCTACCCAGTTATAAGGAGGACTATTAACCTCCCCACCTACACCCTCGAGACAGTCTACGAGGCGATTTTCGGGCAACCAAAGGAGAAGGTCTATGCGGAAGAGATAGCTCAGGCCTGGGAGAGCGGGGAAGGCTTGGAAAGGGTGGCCCGCTATTCCATGGAGGACGCAAAGGCAACTTACGAACTCGGAAAAGAGTTCTTCCCAATGGAGGCCCAGCTCTCGCGCCTCGTGGGCCAGAGCCTCTGGGATGTATCGCGCTCGAGCACAGGAAACTTAGTTGAGTGGTTTCTCCTGAGGAAGGCCTACGAGAGGAACGAGCTCGCACCAAACAAGCCGGACGAGAGGGAGTTAGCAAGGAGAGCGGAGAGCTACGCGGGTGGATATGTCAAAGAGCCCGAAAAGGGGCTGTGGGAGAACATAGTCTACCTCGATTACAAATCCCTCTACCCCTCGATAATCATCACCCACAACGTCTCCCCTGATACCCTCAACAGGGAGGGCTGTAGGGAGTACGACGTGGCACCTCAGGTGGGACACCGCTTCTGCAAGGACTTCCCGGGCTTTATCCCGAGCCTCCTCGGGGACCTTTTGGAGGAGAGGCAGAAGGTAAAGAAGAAAATGAAGGCCACGGTGGACCCGATAGAGAGGAAGCTCCTCGACTACAGGCAACGCGCCATCAAGATTCTGGCCAACAGTATTCTGCCGGATGAGTGGATCCCGCTACTCATTAATGGAAGGCTGAAATTGGTCAGAATCGGCGACTTTGTGGATAGTGCGATGAAAGAACTGAAACCCATGAAAAGGGATGAAACGGAAGTCCTTGAAGTTTCTGGAATAGGTGCGATTTCCTTCAACAGGAAAACCAAGAGATCCGAGACCATGCCCGTCAAGGCCCTCCTGCGGCACCGCTATAGTGGAAAAGTGTACGAGATAAAGCTGTCCTCGGGGAGGAAGATCAAAGTCACCGCGGGACACAGTCTCTTCACTTTCAGAGACGGAGAACTCGTTGAGACTAAGGGGGAGGAAATAAAACCTGGCGATTTCATAGCGGTTCCAGGAAGAATTAACCTCCCAGAAAGGCAGGAGAGGATAAACCTCGTGGAGATTCTCCTCGGCCTTCCTGAGGAGGAAACCGCTGACATCGTCCTGACGATCCCGGTTAAAGGACGTAAGAACTTCTTTAAAGGCATGCTGAAAACCCTTCGCTGGATTTTTGGGGAAGAGAAAAGGCCCATAACGGCCCGGAGATACCTTGAACACCTCCAAACGCTCGGCTACGTCAGGCTCGGGAAAATCGGCTATGAAATAGTTAACGAGGAAGCCCTGAGGGACTACAGAAGGCTTTACGAGACCCTAACCGGGAAAGTGAAGTACAACGGCAACAAGAGGGAATACCTTGTGCACTTCAATGACCTGAGGGATATAATACGACTCATGCCAGAGAAGGAGCTTAAGGAATGGAAAGTTGGGACCCTCAAAGGCTTCAGGATGGAGACTTCCATTGAAGTCAACGAGGACTTTGCAAAGCTCCTCGGCTATTACGTCAGCGGGGGCTATGCAGGAAAGCAGAGAAACCAGAAAAACGGGTGGAACTATTCAGTTAAGCTTTACAACAACGACCAAAACGTCCTTGACGACATGGAAACGCTCGCCTCGAAGTTCTTCGGAAAGGTGATACGCGGGAAGAATTACGTTGAGATCCCGAGGAAAATGGCCTACGTGCTCTTTGAGAGCCTTTGCGGTACTCTGGCCGAGAACAAACGGGTTCCTGAGGTTATATTCACCTCCCCCGAGAGCGTGCGCTGGGCCTTCCTCGAGGGCTGCTTTATAGGGGACGGCGACCTTCACCCGGGCAAAGGGGTTAGACTTTCCACTAAGAGCGAGGAACTGGTAAACGGTCTGGTCATCTTACTCAACTCCCTTGGAGTTTCCGCCCTCAGGATACGGTTCGAGGGCGGGGTTTACAGGGTTCTCGTCAATGAAGAGCTTCCGTTTTTAGACAACGGCAAGAAAAAGAACCCCTACGTAACTTCAAAGGAAATACTGGAAGAGGTCTTTGGAAAACGGTTCCAGAGGAACATGAGCCCAGAAAAGCTCCGGGAGAAGGTTGAAAAGGGCGAGCCTGATGCGGAAAAGGTCAAGAAGGTCGTCTGGCTCCTTGAGGGAGATATAGTGCTTGAGGGAGTTGAGGAAGTTGCAGTTGATGATTACGAGGGCTACGTCTACGACCTGAGCGTTGAAGAGAACGAGAACTTCCTGGCAGGATTTGGAATGCTGTACGCCCACAACAGTTATTACGGCTACTACGGCTACGCAAATGCCCGCTGGTACTGCAGGGAGTGCGCCGAGAGCGTTACCGCCTGGGGCAGGCAGTATATTGAAACGACAATGAGGGAAATAGAGGAGAAATTTGGCTTTAAAGTGCTTTACGCGGATAGTGTCACCGGGGACACCGAGGTAATCATCAGAAGGAACGGCAGGATCGAGTTCGTTCCAATCGAGAGACTCTTTGAGCAAGTTGATTACCGGGTTGGTGAGAAAGAATACTGCGTTCTCAGCGGTGTTGAAGCACTGACACTCGACGACAGGGGCAGACTCGTTTGGAAGAAAGTTCCGTACGTCATGAGACATAAAACGGACAAGAGAATTTACCGCGTCTGGGTGACCAACAGCTGGTACCTGAACGTTACGGAGGATCACTCGCTAATAGGTTATCTGGACGGAAAATACTCGGAGATAAGACCCGCCGATATCCCCAAAGATCCCGACATAAAGCTAATAACCCTCGCATCCCCCGGGTTGCAGGAAGTCGCGCTCAAAACTCCGTCAAGGCTCGAAGAGATAACCTATGACGGTTACGTCTATGACATTGAAGTTGAAGGGACCCACAGGTTCTTTGCCAACGGAATACTCGTTCACAACACCGACGGTTTCTTTGCCACGATTCCCGGAGCGGACGCCGAAACGGTCAAAAAGAAGACTAAAGAATTCCTGAACTACATCAACCCCAGACTGCCCGGCCTGCTCGAGCTGGAGTACGAGGGCTTCTACAGGCGCGGCTTCTTCGTGACGAAGAAGAAGTACGCGGTTATAGACGAGGAGGACAAGATAACGACGCGCGGGCTGGAAATAGTAAGGCGCGACTGGAGCGAGATTGCGAAGGAGACGCAGGCCAGGGTTCTTGAGGCGATACTCAAGCACGGTGACGTCGAAGAGGCAGTAAGGATTGTCAAGGAAGTGACGGAAAAGCTGAGTAGGTACGAGGTTCCACCGGAAAAGCTCGTCATCTACGAACAGATAACCCGCAACCTGAGGGACTACAGGGCCACGGGGCCGCACGTGGCCGTTGCAAAACGTCTCGCCGCGAGGGGGATAAAAATCCGGCCTGGAACGGTCATAAGCTACATAGTGCTCAAAGGCCCGGGAAGGGTTGGGGACAGGGCGATACCCTTCGACGAGTTCGACCCTGCAAAACACCGCTATGATGCGGAATACTACATCGAGAACCAGGTTCTTCCAGCGGTGGAGAGGATTCTGAGGGCCTTTGGTTACCGCAAAGAGGATTTGAGGTATCAGAAGACGAAGCAGGCCGGACTGGGGGCGTGGCTAAAACCGAAGACGTGACAAAGACAAATCCGCTGGAGTTTTCCTGTTGTTTAAATTTTGAAGAAAAGAGAAGGAAATCACTGCTGCGGGCAGACGTCCTTCTCAGCCGGTGGGTTCGGGTCGAGGCCCTTCCTCTGGCGTATCTGCCTGATTATGTTTACCGCGAGCTCGCCGGGAACGCGCTTGAAGCCGGCGTGCTCCGTGCTCCAGAGGGCCTTACCGCTTGTGGCACCCCTGAGGGCACCGGCGAACCCGAACATCTCCGCAACAGGGGCCTCGCCGATGATGATCATGACCTCCCCTTCCTGCTTCATGTCGATGAGCTGGCCGCGCCTCTGGTTGAGCTCCCTGCTGACGGCGCCCATGTACTCGTAGGGTATGTTGATGATGACTTTCTGGTACGGCTCGTAGAGGACAGGTCCGGCCTTCATCATGGCGCAGTGGATGGCGCCCCTTATAGCCGGGTAGATCTGAGCCGGGCCGCGGTGGACGTTGTCCTCGTGGATCTTGGCATCGTGCAGGCGGACGATGACCTTCATGACGGGCTCCTTGGCGAGCGGCCCCTCGTCCATGGCCATGTGGAAACCGTCAACAAGCAGATCCATGACCTCGTTGAGGTACTGGATACCCTTGGTGTTGTCGAAGAACATGTTGCCGTTGTAAACGTCAACAATGCCTTTGGCCATTTCGTAGTCCATGCCGAGCTCGGCCAGCTTCTTGGCGACCTCCTTCGGGTCCTTCGGCCTTCCCTCTGGGATGATACCCTCCTTGATTGCCTGGTAGATCTCATCCGGCATTGGCTCGACGGTGATGTAGAACCTGTTGTGCTTGTTCGGGGACTTTCCTTCGACGATCGGGCTCTGCTTGGTGACGCTCTCGCGGTAGACGACTATCGGCGGGGAGACTTCTACGTCGAGCTTCCACTCGTTCTTAACGCGGTAGAGCTTGACCTCGAGGTGGAGCTCGCCCATACCGCTGAGGAGGTGCTGGCCGGTCTCCTCGTCGATCTTGACGTGGAGCGTTGGATCCTCCTTGGCGAGCTGTCTGAGGGCTTCAACCAGCCTTGGAAGGTCCTTAACGTTTTTGGCCTCGATGGCAACGGTAACAACGGGCTCGCTGACGTAGCGGAGGGCCTCAAAGGGCTCGATCTGCTCGGTCGAGACGGTCTCGCCAGCTACGGCATCGCGGAGACCTGTTACTGCGACAATGTTTCCAGCGGGAATGGCTTCCATGTTGATCCTCTCCGGGCCCATGTAGATACCGACCTGCTGGATTCTGGCCTTCCTCTTGCTGTTGATGAGGTAAACCTCCTGGCCGGTCTTCACGGTACCGCTCCATACTCTGCCGGTTGCAACTTCTCCAGCGTGCTTGTCGAGGATGATCTTGGTAACCACCATGCTCATCGGGCCCTTTGGATCGCACCTGAGCATGGCCTGGCCAACGTCACTGTTTATGTTTCCCTTCCAGAGGTGCGGAATCCTGTACTTCTGGGCCTGGAGCGGGTTCGGGAGGTGCCTGACGACCATGTCGAGAACAACCACGTGGAGCGGGGCCTTCTTTTTGAGGGTCTTAATGTCACCTGCGTTGGTGAGGTCGATGACTTCTTTGAAGGAAACGCCGGTCTTCTTCATGTAGGGGACGCTGAGGGCCCAGTTGTAGTAGGCTGAACCAAAGGCTACACTACCGTCGTTAACGTTGACGAGCCACTCGTTCTTGAACTCTTCTGGAGCATACTTCTTGATGAGCCTGTTGACGTCGGTAATTATCTTGACAAAGCGCTCCTGCATCTGCTGCGGGTTGAGCTTGAGCTCCTTAATGAGACGGTCAACCTTGTTGATGAAGAGGACGGGCTTCACGTACTCCCTCAACGCCTGCCTGAGAACCGTCTCTGTCTGAGGCATCACTCCTTCAACTGCATCAACAACGATAATCGCACCGTCTATTGCACGCATGGCCCTCGTAACGTCACCACCGAAGTCTACGTGGCCAGGGGTGTCGATCAGGTTGATGAGGTAGTCGTTGCCCTCGTAATTGTGAACCATCGAGACGTTGGCCGCGTTGATGGTAATACCCCTCGCCTGCTCCTGCTCGTCGAAATCAAGCACGAGCTGCTTTCCGGCGAGTTCTTCGCTGATCATGCCAGCTCCAGCGAGCAGGTTGTCGCTCAGCGTCGTCTTACCGTGGTCAATGTGAGCGGCGATACCCATGTTCCTGATCTTTTCGGGTTGCATCATCAACTCCTTGATCTTCGCAATCATCTCTTCCCTTTTTCCCATTTACACCACCATCCCCTGATGAGCCTGTCGGCTTAACTTAAAAGGTGCGGTTATAAAGCTTTTCCCGGTGAAACCTCGGGGCGGTTGAGAAGGGCAACACCACTTAAAGGCTCTGGACAAGGCATACATTTGGCAAGAAAAATGAAAAAGCGATGGGCGGGGTTGGGACCTCAGAGAAAACCTACAAAAGCTTTTTCAGCGCGTGTTCAACGTTCTCCTTAACGTCCTTCCTCGCGTAAACACACCATCTCCAGTACACGTTTTTGAGCTCAACCAGCGACTTAACGAGGGGCGAAACCTCGCTGAGCCTGTTCAGCTCCCCGCCCACCAGCACAAAGGCGTTCCTCTCCTCGTATTTTGGCTTTGGTGGGTAATCAACGAGGGCAAGATGGGCGAACTCGTCTTCCAGAGCCCGCCTGATATGTTCCACCGTTTCAGGAGAAAGCTCACTGTTTGAGCAGAAAACCCTCTTGTAAAGCTTTCTGTTGTCTATAGCTCTGACGAGTTCCCTAACCTCGGGCCTTTCGCTGTTCCTCAGCCTCGAAGTGAGGTCTACCTCGTCCATGAGGCGTATCTCCTCAAGGCTTATGCCCTCGAGCTCCACGGCCTTTCGGAGCATGGCCTCGGCTATCTTTGCTGTGTGGTGGAAGTAAACCGTCGGGTACATCATCGCCCTCGCCAGCAGGAGGTTCTGAGCCGCCATGATCCCCTTCTCTCCAACGACGAGCATGCCCTCCCTAAAGATCAGGTTCCTAACGAGCCTCTCGAGGTCAATGACGCCGTATGCCGCTCCCGTGTAGTATGCGTCCCTTACGAGGTAGTCCATCCTGTCCGAGTCGATGTCGCCGCTGACGACGGGATGCTTGAGGAACTTGATGAGTTTTGAGACCGAGTAGTTCTCCTCGATGGCTTCCCTAATCTCTCCGTGCTTTATCAGCCAGACAGTGTTTTCCTCGTGTCTCGGAAACAGGCCTTCGAGGGTGTGCGAGAAGGGGTAGTGGCCGATGTCGTGAAGCAGGGCCGCGTAGACGGCTTCCTCTTCGATCTCCGGGTTATGGCGCCTTATCTCCCCGGCCAGGTGGAAGGTCCCAAGCGAGTGCTCGAAGCGGGTGTGTCGGGCTGAGGGATAAGCGAGGAAGGCAAAGCCGAGCTGGGTTATCCTCCTTAGCCTCTGAAACTCCGGAGTGTCCACGAGTTTTATTGCGAATTCATCGAGCTCTATGTAGCCGTGAATCGGATCGTGGACGAGCTTCATACATCTTCCAGGGCTCTGAAAGGTTAATAAACTTATCCGTGTCGTAAACACCGTGCTCGCGGATTTAGTTGTCGTTATTCCCTCCTGGCCAGGGGAGAAGAAGTCCAAAAGACCGGATAGCTCCACGTTGATGCCCTTGAAGTGCCCTTTAATCTTCCCTCACGGCGGATATGACCCAAAAATTTAAAAATGGTTGCCTGGTATAAAAAATTCTCTCGGCAGGTTTTAACCTCTGCCTCCTATCCGGGCTGATTAGTACCACCACTTGAGCAAGTTGGGATTTGAAACTTGCCATATTTAAGTCTTACTTCGGATTGGATAATAAAAGCTCGAAAAAGAATCGGAGAGCCGGTTGATGGACAGAATATCCATCGCCGGGAATGTTACATCGCTAAGTAGCGCTGGAGATGCGTTGGAGTAACCAAGTCACACGCCAAAACCATAAGAAGAAATTCAGCTAGCTCCAGGTCTCTGCGATGACGTCGTGCTTGTGGATGCTCTCGTTGCTGATGACCCTCACGTGGATTTTCCCTCTAAAGCGCTCCTTGGCCCTGGAGAATATCTCCCTCGCAACGTCCTCGACGAACTTCGGGTTTTCAAACATCTTCCGAACCACTGCGTTCTCATCCGGAGTCTTGAGGAGTGTGTAAGTTGGACTGCTGAAGGAGCTCTCAACGGTATCCACCATGTCCTCCAGGGTTATGTCCTCATCAAACGGTGCTCTAATCTCGAGCTCTCCGACGGCCCTCTGGATGTGGGTCTTTCCGTTGTTGTTGGCCATTGCGTGGGGACAGGCCGTGTTGCCTATTACCCTCACCCTGAGAACCTTCTCAAGGGAACCGTTTTCGCTTTTTATAACCCCAACTTCAACGTCGTAGGGCTCGTAGGTGGTTCTTCCGCTGGCAGGGGTTGTCCGGGGGAGTATGAGATGGGTTTTTATCCAGATCTCGGCCCGTTTGTGGGGATGCTTCTCCTCGAGCCTCTCTATGACACTTCTCCCAAGCTCCTCCAGGGAGGTGTGCGTTCTGAGCACTTCCTCTTCAACGGCCTCTCCCATGGCCTCGGTTATGCTCTCAACCAATCTGCTCATGTGGATGCCCTTTTTCTCCGCCGGAAGGTCTATCGTTACCTCTATAATGGGCAAAAATGTGTATTCTTTTCCCTTCCACCGTACCTTGGCTACGGTGCGCAGGTTTGTTATTCCAACCCGTTCGAGCGGCTCCCTGATTTCCGGGACTTCTTCTTGGGTCTCTACCATCATTCCCTCACCTCCTTTCCATTTATTTCCTGGTTTTTAAACCTCCCGATGAGCACAGGTCGAGGATGAAGTACCTCAGGTTTTCAGCGGTTTCTTCGTCAAGCAACACGGAGTTCTTTCTCGGCATTACCTCGCTTCCTATGGCGGAGAGCTCATAGCCAAAAATCCCGACCTTTGTTCCGTCAAAGAACTCAAAGGTATCCCCCGGTTTAGCCTCGAACAGGTTTGGAATCCAGTGGTTGTAAACCCCCTCCAGGCGGGGATAAATAAGGAGCACGGGGACTTTTCCCGCTCCCTTGTACTCGCCCACCAGTCTTGAATAGGTGTATGCCTGGTAGAGTTCTTCGCTCTTTCTCACAAGCTTTCTATGATAGCGGTTCTCCCCGCCATGGTAGACGTAGAGGTCTCTGTACTTGACATCCACAACGCACGCGCCTTCCCTTGTGCTTACGACGATATCCGGGAGGGGGTTGCCCATCATAAAGAGCGCCCTATAGCGGGCTTCCACGTCCTTTGCGTTCTTTATCACGTGGGGAAGCTGAACCTGAAACCTGACCTCGGCGTCTTTACCGAGGGCCGTTTTGAGAGTTCTGTAAACAAGCGTCTCAAACAGCTCGTCCATCCTTATGAACGTCCCAGGGAGAAACCTTCTCGAGCGGTCGAACTTCAGACCGGAGTAGATAGCAAGGGCCAACCGGAAGGCCGTCCTGAACCGCTCGTTGAGGTGATTGAACGAGACCTTCCCAAAGTCGCTCTCCCGTGGCTCTCCAACCTCCCTGAAGAGATCAAGCAGCATTCCCCCCAATTTTCTCGTCTCGCTCAGGCGGGTGAACTTGACGGTGACTTCCAAGGCTCCCTTTAGGATCCTGTTGAGGGGGTTGTCCTCAAGGAGGATGGAGTATCTGAGGGGAAGTTCCTCCTTCCATGGGGGCCTTCTGGCCAGTTTGTTCACCAGAATCCTGCCCCTCACGGTTTGAGAGTGCTCTTCCAGCTCCCCGTATTCGTAGTAAAGCCCCTTTGAAAGGACCTTTGAGAGCATTAAAACGTAAAGGTACTTGAAAAGTTCGTCAAAGGAGTTTTGGGAGCCGTATTCGAGGGCGAGCGTCTTTATGTCCTCGCTATCAAGGCCCATCTGATAGTGCATGTTTAGGAGGTGGAGGAAGAAAAAGAGCGAGCGGCCCTCTTCCCTGTCGTACCTGAAGGGTTTGGGTAGCACCTGGATCAGTGTTATCCCCTCTCTGTCCATGTAATATGCGAAGCCAACGCTCCCGTGGGCCCTAAGATGGTACTCGTCCCTTCTTAGGTCGTATTCCACTGTAAACACGGGATTTTCCCCACCGTAGATGAAATTAACGGCCTCCGCGAATTTCATGAGCTCCTTCTCGTTCACGTCTATCCCAAGCCCCCTGAGCTCCCTCAGCGATTTTCTTTCAAACTCGTAGAGGGTTACGATTCTAATGTCTCTCATTTTTCGTTCACCAGCTTCTGGAGGGCGTCTATGAACTCGTCATCGTCCATCTCGACTATCCTGCCCTTTTCATCTATGAACGTGAAGCCGGGTAAGGAGCGCCGAATTGTCTCCCAGTCGTTGTAGAAGTACTCCTGCAGCAGGGGCAGTATCTTGTAGTAGAAGACGTCTTTGAGGGCTCTGACTCTCTCCTCCCCTCCGGCCTGCAGGACTTCCCTGAAGTACCCATGCCCTATTGTGTAGTCCTTCCCGCGCTCATCTTCGATAACCTTGTTGAGGACGGAGAGCAGACGCTGAAGGTTAACCCCGCCAACCTCAACGTTTCCGAGTTCCTCCGGTTTGGGAAGGAGCTCAATGAACGCGAAGCGCCTCCTGAGGGCCATGTCGAGAAAGGCTATGCTCCTATCAGTGGAGTTCATTGTGCCTATTATGTAAAGGTTTGGGGGAAGGGCAAAGGGCTCCCTCGAGTAGGGAAGGGTTATCACCGTGCTGTATTCCCTCCCGAGCCTTTTATCTGGATCGAGAAGGGTTATGACCTCCCCGAGTATCCTTGAAATGTTTCCTCTGTTTATTTCGTCCACTATCAGGTAGAACCTGCCCTTTGGCTTGAAATCCTTTTTTCCGCTCATGAGGTATTCGAGAACCCTCTTTTTCTTTGTCTGGTAATCAGCGTCCCGTTTATCCCCTTCGATGCCGTGGAAGATGGCCTCGATTGCAAGCCTCTTTAGTATTCCGTCTTCAATTGCGTAGAGCAGTTTTCCGTCCTTTTCCACGGGCCTGAAGCCCTCGATGAAGTCCTCGTAGCTGTAAGACTGGTGGAAGGTTATTATCTCGACTTTATCCGCTCCCCTGGCAAGGTCAAGTGCCAGTTTTGTCTTCCCCGTTCCCGGTGGGCCATAGAGTATAAGTCCACCAAACCTGTCAAGTATCTCCCTGAGACCGGCCGTCTGGTCGTAAGGCTCTTCTCTCTCAGGAGATGTTTCCGTTGGGACGTGGGAGTACAGATAGTTTGAATCCGGCCTTACGTAGTAGTAGAACCTTCCGCTGGCGCTTATCCTTCCGGAAGATTTCCCAAACAGAAGAACGCTTCCATTCCTTGAAATTCCGGAGAACCTCGGGTCAACGGCTTCTGGGTTATACCTCCCGAAAAACGTTCTCTCTGCTATGTCTTCGAGCTTGATGACGTTTCTTTCCAAGATGTCTTCGTAACTAACGAAGCCCCCGTAGAGGTAGCCCCCGAACTGGCCGAAAAGGAGGAAAAGGCCCTTCTCTGTGAACCTCGCGAAGACCAGCTCGCCGGGGAGGGAAACAATCTTGACTTTCTTGGGGGTGAGCACGTAGAGTTCCTTCCCGAGTTTTGTTCCGAGGATGCCTGTGGGTTCTCCGTCCATAAGGGTTATGTCCCCTATTGCACTCCTGGTCGGTGGCGCTGGAGAGTGGGCGGAGACAACCTCGACACCGTCCCAGAACTCAACGGGGGAATAATACGGGTGCGGAGGATATGAAATCTTTCCGATCCTCAGGACGGGAGTTTCCCTTGCAGGCTCTTTGAATGTGTGCAGGATGTAAATCTCATCTTCGGTATCTCTGATGGCATGGAAAAACGCGTATCCACTCTGAACTTTGGGGACGAAAACCGCACTTATCTCCGCTGGGGTGCTGAAATCGAGCTTCATATCGCCGAATACAACGAATCGTTCCATTGTTGTAAAGCTCACATATATCGGCGGCCTTGAGAAAGTTACCCGGCGGAAGTTTTCCCTGGGATTCTCCCCCCGGATGGGGTAAACTACTATTTCACCCGTGCCACACTTCGTAAAAATAGCTACGTTTTCAATGCCCGGGAACACCACGACGTCCTCTTGACAGAGTATCCCAATTCCACTTTTCCATCCGGGAAGCGGGTTCCCTTCTTTATCGAAAAGGTGTAGAAAACGGGAATCGTAGTCGTCCCGAATCACCATCGAGATGTATTCGCCGTTTTCGGAGATTTTCATGTCCTCTATAAAATAACCAACGTTGCTTTCCTCGTATTCTTCCCTCAGGCTTTCGGCTATTTTTTTAGCGGTGTTTTCCATTGGCTCAAATCTCCCCATAACAACCACCGCGTTACCTTATGCGAGCAACATATAACGATGTTTACCCAGGAAAATACCGGGTTTTTCAATGTTCTCCCCGGCAATTGAGGTTTACAAGGTAGTAAACGGTTCTCAGGGGTATCCCAAGTCTTTCGCTGATTTCCCTCATAGGGGTACCCCTCTTCGTCATCTCGATGACTTTTTCCACTATCCTCTCGTCGTACTTCTTGGGTCTTCCCCTGGGAAATCTCTCGGGCACGAGCTCCACGCCGAGCTGAGAAAGGGCGCTTATTATCCTTCTGGAGACCTTTGGATAGAGGCTGGGCGGACAGCTGATTCTCCTAACGCCAGGGGCCCTCTCAAGGATGTGAACAACTATCTCCTTCGTCGGGCGGAGGTTTATGTAGACCTCGGTAACGTTCTCGTTAAGGCTTTTATCGAGCTTCCTGAGGAGTTCACCGTTGTTTTTGGCCTTGACCTCCACCCTCATCCTTTCACCCCTGGAGAAGGGAGAGGAACTTCTTAGCCTTGTCGCTCCTCGGCATGAACTTCTCGAATTTGTCAACGTTAGGGAAGAGAGCCGTGTGGAGGCCGGAAAGCACGAACTTCTTTATATCCTCGATCAGGTCCTCTCCGTTTATTCCGAGCAGTTCGCTCACCTTCCCTTCATCCCACGGGGTGATGCCGTAGAGGATAATCCCCCCCAGGATATAGTTCGGAATCGAACTTATGTCCGTCCTCTTTCCCGAGAGCATCTTCTCGATCTCACACTTCTTTATCAGAAGCATGCTTCCATAGCCCGTCTTGAAGTCGGGTTCGCGTTTGAACGGCAAATCCAGTAGGGAGTAGTGGCAGTCAACGCACTGTTTAATACCGGGATAAAGGCCAAGGGTCTCCCTCTCGGTGGGGGACGTGAGGAAGTAGTACCGGAATATGTCGAGGGCGAGCTTTTCCGGGCCGTCCTTGGGATCCAGGAGAGAGTATGCAAGGGAAAGGCTGTCCACGGTATAGTGGTTGTTGATCAGAACTCCCTTAGTCTTAATAAAGCTCAGAACCCGCCATCTAAACCTGCGCCCGTACCTCTTCCTGAGTTCTTCCTCTATGTCAGCGTCCGCCGGAAGGTCGATCTTGTCCCTCTTCAGCCTATTGTCGCTCCAGTACTCAACCTCTATCCTCAATCCCCTGGTCCTGACGGTTCCTTTTTCCCTCAACTTCCCCTTTATGAACTTAAAGGTCTCCCTGATCTCAACGCCTTCCCTGGAAAGCAGCCTCAGGACATCACCGGAATAGGGAAGATAGGGGAGAACTTCAATCCTGCCCAACTTAACCGGCTTTTCTTTGGCCTTTATTTTGCCAAGCTCATCCTTCTTAATGGAATCGACTTTTATCGGAGATTTTCCGAGATAGAACTCGTAGTTGGCCGAGATGTGTGCTAAGGCCATCCTGTGTGCCGTTATAGCGGTGTGGAGCCTCTCAAGGGCCAGGGCCCTGTTTCTTTTTTTTCGGTAGAGCCACTGTATGTGCGGGTCACGACTTTTCTTGTCCATATTGTGGAGGGTCGGAATTAACTCACCGGTCCTCCTTTCCAGTTCCTCTTCCATCTCGTCCAGGAGGGAGAGGTTTTTCTTCAGAGTATAGGCCAGCCTAACAACGTCGAAATCCTCAAATAACCCGGCCATATCTATTCCAATATCATCGAGCATCTTGTTGACCTGAGACACCAGCTCCTCGGTGGTTGTCATGGCAGCAGATCACCGTTGTTGATCTTTTCCGGGAGATACTCCTTGGCGACGAACTCAAGGGACTTATTTGCCAAAGCCTGCTGCTCAATCCTGACCCCCCAGTTTAGGGCGAGCTTGAGCTGCCTCTGCCACTGCTCGTTCTGGAACCAGGGATAGTTCATCTCCTCTATGATCCTCTTGTAGTCACCCGTTGGGCCGCCCTTCTTGTTGGGCGGGATACCCTTCAGCTTCTCGGTGACGTTCTCCAGGCCGTAGCGCTTTATGTCGTCCATGGTCATGCCGACGAACTTGGCCTCGGGCGTTGCCAGTTTCTCGCTGAGGTAGGCCAGGTTAATCGAACCCAGCTTTATTGTGGAGTAGATGTACCAACCGTAGGGGTCACCGTCGGTGAAGACTATTATCGGTAAGCCCTCCTCGTAGTGGAGCCTGTGGATGAGCCTTCTGACACCGCGGGAAGCCTGTCCCTGCGTCGCTATGATCAAGGCGTTCTCCTTCTTGGAGTACTTTTCCTCAATGAGGCGATCTGCCATAGCTGCTGTCTCAACGACCAGAGCGTAGTCAACGTTTATCTCAGAGAACTGAATGTGCTCAACCGTTCCCGGAACGGCCCAGCCGCCGCTTCCGAGCTTGCTCGCGTTGAACTCGTCCTCGCCATCGCGGATGACTATGTCTCCGTAGATGTAGCCGCGCCTGTCCGCCGTGAGGTTCATCTCCTCCCTCAGCACTCCAAACATTCTCTCGAGGTCCTCAATGATTGGGTCGCTCTCGCTCTGGTCTTCAAAGGTGTTTTCATGGGTTCCGGGAATTGTGTGTTTGTTGGCGTAATAAGCTTCACGAAGGCTGGCGTGCTTGTCCTCGCTCACGAGTCTTTTCACGTAAGCCATCATGATCAGGGTCTGCATGAACTTTCTGGCGTGGGCAACGTTGAGGAAGTAGCGCCTTGAGAGTTTGTCGCCCAGCTTGATGAGCCTGGATTCCTCGTCGAAGTAGACGTTGTTCAGCCCGCGCATCGGGATGTCAAAGTAGGGGTTCTTTTCCCGCTTTATATCCTCAAGCACTCTCCTCGCGTGCTCATCAAGCATTCTGAGGACTTTCTTCGGATTGTATGAGAACTTCTCCTTCGGCTTCTCGCGGTGAATTTTAGCTTGAGGCATTCTCATCCACCTCCTCAACTGGAACCTCTTCAGACTCCAAGGCAGCGAAGCGGCTCTCAATGAAGTTGATGAAGTACTCCCTAATTTTCTCCTCAGGTTCACCCGTGAGTATGTTCAGCGCCCTCGCTATCTCCGGGACGTACTTCTCGAAGGTCTTCCTCCTCCTGACCTGGGCCAATCTCCTGTGCTTGCCGCTTAGATAGTTCTGAAGCCTCCTGGCGGCGTCCATTATGGCAAGGCGGATCTCGTTGTAGATGTCCTCGTCGCTGGCTATGCTCTGCTTTCCGGTTCCGGTGTAGGGGACGTGAACGCTGAGGACGTTTACCATCAGAACCAATGGCGTATTCTCGAGGTCGTCCACCTTGTAGCGCTTCCAGTCTATCGAGTGCGCCGCCTGGGTTGTTACACATATGCCGGCATCAAAGAGGAGCGGGACGCGGTTGGCGTAGCGGTAGAGGTCAAAGCCGGCAGGAATTTCCCCACCGTAGGCTATGCCCACCTCCACCTGGAAGGGGATACCACCGGAGTAGACCCTGGGCGGCCTCGTTACAGCTGTGACGAACTCAGGCCTGAGGATTTCTTTCAGGCCCTTCTCGATGTTCTCCTCGCCTATAGGCCTCAGACCGTGCGTCGGGGGAGCGAGGAACTTCATGTATTTAAAGGCCTGGACTATCTCCTCAGCTTCGTGCCAGGTGAGCTTCTCAGGCGGTTTCTCCATGAGCTTCGCAACCTCTTTAACGACCTTGGTGTAGCCGTCGAAGGCCCTCAAAACGGCTTTGACGTCCCCTTCCATGAGCCTCTGGTAGTACTGCTCTTGCAGATCCTTGTCCTCGACGGTCTTTATGAGCCTGAGGGCGGCTATGTACTCGATCAGCTCATCGACCTTCTGGTCGCTTATCCTCGAGAACTCCCCGATGAGGAACCTTCTGACGGTGTTTTTCTTGGTTTTCATTGCCAGCCTGTAAACGTCGTCCGTCATTACACCCTTTGGGTGTGGCTTCATCTCAACCGGCGGCTCCGGGATGTAGTCACTCGACCTGGGGAAGACGATGAGCTTTCCATCCGGCTCTATAAGCTCGATGTGAGCATGGGGGTTGGCTATCGCAGTTAGCTTTAGATACCAGTAAACGCCCTGCTTCGAGCGGACATATTTGACGTTCTTCACTTCCAGCTCTATCCTCGTCCCGCGCCAGCCCTTGGGGTTTGGGTGCTTCTCCTTCTTAATTATTTTACCCTCGTTCTTGTCCACGTCTATGTTGACCCAGGCTTCGATGATTTCATCCCCACCCGTGGAGGTGATCACGCGCGTTGCCTTTCCGCTCGTCGTCTGGGCGAACATCACGGCGCCGCTTATACCGATACCCTGCTGGCCCCTGCTCTGGATGTTCCTGTGGGCCTTGGTTCCGGCGAGCATCTTTCCAAAGACGTGGGCTATGTACTCCTCGGGGATTCCCGGGCCGTTGTCCTCAACAACGACCTTGTAGTGCTCCTCTCCGAGTTCCTCCACTTCCACCCTGACGTAGGGTGGTATTCCGGCCTCCTCGCAGGCGTCTAAGGAGTTTGTCACCGCCTCGTGAACCAGCGTTGTGAGGGAGCGAACCTTGCCGGTATAGCCCAGCATTGCCGCGTTTCGTCTGAAGAACTCGCTAACGCTTTGAATCTTGAACTCCTTAAAAAGCTGATTCGCTTCGGCCATTTTCATTCCTCCTCTTCATCGTCTTTGGGCTCTACGGGGGGCTCTCTCCCTTCAATCGTTTCGTAATAAGCCGTGCTCTCAAGTTCGAGGTCTTTCTTCCTCCTCTCGAGGTACCTGTAGACCACACCGTGGGGAGAACCCCTGACAAGCTTTTCCACGGCGGTTTTGGCGACTTCAATCTGGAGGGGGTTTCCGATTATTGCGACGGTTTTGCCATAGACGCTTATGTCCGCACCGCTCATCTCCTCTATTATCTCCCTTGTCCTGCCCTTTCTGCCTATTATCCTGCCCCTGATCCTCGGAAGTGCATTTTTCTCGTTGCCGATGATGACATCGGTGAGGTCGATGACCTCCAGGGTTTCGCCCTCGTTGAAGAGCCTGAATGCCCTCTCAGGAGAGAAGCCCCTCCCTATGGCTAAAACCACGTCCCTGGCCTTCCAGACTGCGAGGGGGTCGTCGGTTTTTTCTGTTGCCGTTATGAAGACTTCCCCGGTCTCGCTGTCAATATCTATCCTGGTTTTCGTTCTTCTCTCGATCTCCGCTTTGGTCTGCCCTTTCTTCCCGATGAGAACGGCTACCCTCTCCTTCGGGATTTTAACGAATTCCTCCTGCTCGCCCAGGGAGGTAAACGTGATCTCATCCTCTTCCCCCTCAACCTCCCCGTCCTCGTCAACCCTCTCATACTTCTTCAGGAGTCTCTCAAACTCGTCCATCCTCTCACCCCTCAACGAGCTCGCGGAACTTTTCTTCCGGATCCTCCACCTCAACTCCCTTTTTTCTGAAGTAGTTGGAGACGTTGGCCAGATCCCTTCTCAACAGTTCGAGGCTCACGCGGTTTCTTTTTACTGTCGCCTGGGACCAGTCTATCACCACGGGCCCCTCATGGATAAGGATGTTGTACTCGCTTAAATCACCGTGAACCATGTCCCCCTTTTCCAGAGCCTCTCGATTACTCCCATCGCGAAATCGTAGAGTTCCTCGAAGTCGGTCTTTTTGAGGTCTTTCTCAACGTCTTTGAGCCTTGGGGCGGGCAGCTCACCGCCTATGAACTCCATGATGAGTACGTTGTTGCGAAAAGCCCGGGGTTCGGGAACTCGAACCGCGTACTTTATCGCCCTCTGGAGGTTTTTAAACTCTCTCCTCGCCCAGACGAAGACGAGCTTCCTCATGTCCTTTGGCAGGTAGCCTATCCTGGGGTCGGCCGCAAGGTATTCCCATATCCTCCTGAACTCGGTTGTGTAGGTTCTGTAGATCTTCACGGCTACCCTTTCCCCCTGGTCATCAACGCCCGCAAAGACGTTGGCCTCTTTGCCCGTACTTATGACGCCGTAGAGTTCCTTTATCTTCCCCCTCCTGTGGAAATAAGCTAGGGTCTCCTTGGTGGTCCTGTCAAAGACTTCGTTGGCTATCTTGTAGAGCTCGCTGTCCTTTTCCCTCCTCTCCCTCAGGCCCAGTATTTCCTCGATCTCCCGCTCCAGTGCATCCTCGCGCATCCCGCATCACTTTATACTGGCTCATAACAAGAGCTCGCCGCCGCTGAGGAAGTCCTGCTTTATCTTGCCCTTTCTGAGGAGCCAGTCGACCTGGGTTTTCGTGTAGCGGTAGACTATGTCCCCCCTCTCGTCGCTCTGAACCGACCACGGCTGGACTATGACTACATCGCCAACGTGCATCCACATCTTTTTCTTTAGCTTGCCCGGGATCCTGCATCTCCTCACCTTGCCATCCTCACAGCGGACGTCCATCCAGCCTGCTCCGAGGGCCTGCTCGATCACGCCGAAAAGCTGTCCTTCCCTCCTATCGGGGAGCGGAACGCGGATTATTTCCTCTCCCTCTGCCTGGTTTTTATTCTTGTTGTTGGGTGCCATGATAATCACCTCCACCCCATCCATTCAATCCTTTATAAATCTGCGCATGCAAAAATTCTTCACTTGCTGTACATATCCGTGCTTTTAAATTTTTTGCGCAGGAAACCGTTAAATACTTTCCCGAGGAGAGTGTTCACCATGACAGTGTACCTCTTTGATTTCGATGGAACCCTCGTGGACAGCAATCGGGCAGTTGAGAAGGCCCTTCAGCTTGCCATCGAGAGGACAATGCCTGCGGTTATCGAGAGCAATCTCTATGATGAGTACTACCAGGCGCTCTTCCTCTTCATAACGGGAAACCTCACCTACCACCACCTCGGCGTTATCCATGAACTCGTGGCCCAGGGCACAATTCACGAATACTACCGGCTTATGCCGGAGCTCATACGGGATCTGCCCAATGCGAGAAGAACAGTTAGAACGCTGAAGAGGAGGGGAAGAACGGTCATAAGCTTTTCAGGGGAGCACACCTACCCCGGTGGGAAGGTCATCTTTCTCAAAAAGACGAACTGGTACGACGAGTTCGACTCAGTAATAACTTTTAAGAGCACGGGGGATATGCTCCAGAAGTTTGGGGAAATAAGGAAGCGGTACCCGGATGAACCAATAGTTTGGGTTGACGACAGCCCAAGCAGGTTCACGTACATAACCGACGAAAACACCCTCCTCGTTCAGAAAGCGTCCCCTTACAAGCATGACGTAGCCATACTCTTCGAAAGGGACAATTTCGTTAAGATAAAGAACCTAAGGGAGTTGCTTGAGATAGATGAGGGGTTGGAGGAGTTCCTGGGGGGATTCCCGTGAAAGTTTTGGTACTGGGTGCTGGAAACATAGGTAAGGCCGTAGCCCACGATCTGAGGGATGAGTTTGACGTTTACGTTGCTGACCTGAGCGAAGAAAGGCTTGATGCCGTTAAAGACTTTGCCACGCCAATTAAACTCGACGCCTCGAGGTTCGATGATCTGGTTGAGGCACTCAGGAAGTTTGAGCTTGCAGTGGGCACTCTTCCCGGCAAGCTGGGGTACTCTACCGTCAAAGCTGCGATAAAGGCCGGAACTGATCTGGTGGACGTCTCCTTCATGCCCGAAAACCCCCTCGAACTTGGAGACAAGGCGGAAGAAGCTCGGGTTACTGTGATTTTCGATGCGGGCTTCGCGCCGGGCTTGAGTCATATACTGATGGGAAGATTCTGGGCCGAATTCGACGCCCTGGAGGAGGGCCTGATATACGTTGGAGGTCTCCCCAAGCACCCCAGACCACCACTTTATTACAGAATTACATGGTCACCTAAAGATTTAATTGAAGAATACGTTAGAAGGACAAGGCTCATACGGAACGGCGAAGTCCTGGGAATAGACCCTCTGAGCGAGGTAAAGAAAGTCCGGATTAAAAACATGGAATTCGAGGCGTTCCCGAGCGACGGATTAAGGAGCTTGTTGCAGAGCGTTAGGGCTAAAAAGCTTGAAGAATGGACCCTAAGGTGGCCGGGGCATTTGGAGAAAATAAAGGTCCTCAGGGAGTTGGGGTTCTTCGAGGAGAAAAACCTGGACTTCACCCTCAACGTCATAGCCCCTCTCATGATGTACGAGAGCCCCGATTTCTCGATAATGGAGGTTCTCGCGAAGGGAACCCTCAACGGGGAGAAGAGGGCTGGAAGATACATTGTCTACGATGAAGAGAAAGACGGCCTAAGTTCAATGAGCCGTTTAACCGGCTTCACAGCCTCTTCAGTTGCCAGAATAGTTTCCGAGGGTAGCTGTACCTATGGAGTCATCCCTCCCGAGATACTCGGAATGAGGATAGACACTTTTAACAGAATACTGGGAGACCTCAGGGATAGGGGCGTAATGATTGAGGGAGGGATCGAAAATGCTTCACCTGATAATAGCTGAGTCAGAACTCGAACTTCCCCCCGAGCCGATTCTGGATCATCCGGCTATACTCAACTACGCAAAGAGACGGGGAAAGAGGCCAGAGGAGATAATACTCGACAGCACCTATCATCACGCTGCCCTCAGGAAGCTTGAGGACGGCGAGAGAAGGGGAAGACCGGACATAGTTCACCTGTGCCTCCTTAATGCCCTTGAAAGCATCCTCAATAGGGAAGGAAAACTGAGGGTTTACGTTCACACCCGGAACGACGATTTGATATACGTAAATCCCGAGATCCGGCTTCCAAGGAACTACACCAGGTTTCTTGGCCTGATGGAGAGCCTCTTCAAGGAGAAGACAGTCCCCAAAGACCTGGGCCTGCTCAGGATGGAGAAAAAAACAATGGACAAACTGATGGACGAGATAAACCCCGACGCAATCTTTGTCATGCACGAAAAGGGGGAAAAGACTAAACCCTGGGAGTTCGGAAGAACCTTAGCTGAGTTTAAAGATCCGGCCGTGATAGTGGGCGGCTTTCCACACGGGGACTTCAGAAAGGTTGACTTTGGTAGGAGAGTAAGCCTCTACGGTGAATCCCTCATGGCCTGGACCGTGGTAAACGAGGTGATAGTCAACGCCGAAAGGTACTATCTCCCATAACTTGAAAGGTTCCCGGGGATACAGCGGATGTCTTAGGGCACTCATGGACGTGCACGACTAGGTGAAACCAGCTCTTTACCACGCGAGACGGGGAGATGTTGAGGGAACGAGGAAACTGGCCGGGAGAATGAGCGATATACTTATAAGGAGAAAATCATCAATGATTGGGAGAACCCTATCAAAAGAAAATCCTGTGGGCTAACTCCAATCACAAGATTTTCTACTGGGGGGCCCTTTAATAAGCTGAGAGTAAAGCTGTGTTTTAATCAGGACTAATGCCAGGAGGAGCAAGCATGATAGTGGACAGTATGGTTGAGTATGTGAGGCGGGGGAGGGTCGACGTAGCCCTGAGATACCTGCGGGAGGAAGAGGACCCCATCATAAGGGCCGAGCTTCTATCGGAGATGCTAAAACTCGCTGAGAGGGTCGAAGATTATCTCACCATAAAAAAAGAGCTGATTGAAACCGCAAATTCTGCAGACGAGAAGAAAGAGAGGGCCCTACTTCTGTCTATAATAGGCGAGGCCCTAATTTCGGCAGGTGAAGAAACGGAAGGGGTAAAGTTTCTAAAAGAGGCCACCAAAACAGCCCAAAGAGTGCCAACCCCCCTGTGGCGGGCCGAGGCTCTAACCGGAGTGGGGATTAATCTGACAAAGGCCGGCTTTTATGAGGACGCATACGACATGTTTGTTAAGGCCTTTGAGGCGCTTATCACTGCAAAAGAGAACGAAACCAGGAAGGCAATACCCCTTGCCTCAAGGATAGCTGAATCAATCGTGAAATCCGCCGAGTTCGTTAGCGATGGTCACTGGGCGATTCTTTTCTTCAGACTTGCGGCTGAGATATACGATTTCATTGACCTGAGGTTCCCCGCGGCATCGATCAGGGCAAAGGAAAAGATAGTCGAGCGTGCAATTGACGGGGATATCGCCTGCCTCAGAAGACTCCTTGCCGAGAACCAGGTCGATGATGCGATACTTCTAACACGATATCTCCCTCTGGAATACCGGCCCCTTGGCCTTCTCGAGGTGGCCTTCTGGTTATACTCTACGGATCATCCAGAACTCGCTAAACCCCTCTTTGATGAGGCCCACGAGATACTCCGCAGGATAAAGAGCGAGAAAGGCACCATAAATGAGCTGGAGATATCCAGCATAGCAATCGACTTTGCAAAGCTAGGAAAACCCGAGCTGGCCTCTAAACTGGCTGATCTCTTAGATAGGGAAGACCTTTTCTCGGAGGTTCTCAGCAGGGTAGCCGTGGCCCATTACCTGTCAGGGGACGAGTTCCTGGCCAGAGCTATAGCCCACACTATACCTGACGAAAGCATTAAGAGGAAGATCCTCCAGCAGATTGGCGGTGAAGCTCATGTGGGATACGAGCAAGGACTACCGGTTGTTAGTGGCAGAGAAAAGCGTTGAACTGTTCCTAAAGACGGTAGAAGGGGCAAAGTTTAAGGGTAAGTGGGACAAAAAGAGGGCCATCCAGCTCGCCAGGGAGATGATACCCGAGATACAGACGATGAAGTACACCTACGTTGATCCGGTGGAGCTCGTTGACACACCGCAGATGAAGGCCCTAAAGGAGAAAGCCGAGGGCATAATCGAGGCCCTGGGTGGGGAGGACTGGCACCATAAATTCTTGAGCCTCGCAGACAAAAGCGAGCGCGAGAAGGTCGAGGGGACAATAGCTAAAATAAAGTTCTTCCTCAACACTATTCTCAACCTGGATAAACGACTCGCCCTTGGGAAGATAAACGATCCGGTCATAGCTGTTGACATAAAAGTCGGCGAGGTCATGAGCGTCGCCAAACATCCAAACGCGGACCGCCTGCTCGTCACAAACGTAAACATCGGCGACAGGGCTATAACGGTTGTCACCAATGACATGACGGTTAAGGAAGGCAACAGGGTTGCCGTGGCCCTGCTACCACCGGTAAACTTCAGGGGAATCACAAGCGAGGGCATGTTCCTCGGTGCCGGGGAAGGAGTTTTAAAGGACGTTAAGGGAGAAATCGGCGGACTCCCAAAGGGAGTTCCACTTGAGGCCTTTGTCGAGACGAGAAATTCTGTGGAGGCGTTTTTGAAAGGTTAAGGGAGAATCCCACGCTGAGTACATCGAAGAGTGAGCTCGGCCCTTTTTTCTCATCATTCTTCCGTCAGATACCCTAGAGGTCGTCATCGCTCGTTTTATCCTCTCCAAAGGGGTTAAAAGAGTAGCGGCTCGGATAGTATACCCATCATCATGGTTCAGCTACCGTGAGGCTCCTCATCGCCACGGGTTTGCTACTCCAAAGTTGAGAGGACCTCATTATAAACCCTCTCTATCTCCGAGGCAACAACTTTCCAGGAGTATTTCCTTTCCACCGCCCTTCTTCCGGCCTTTCCAAGTTCCTCCGCCAGTTTTTCATCACCCAGAATGGTCTGAACTGCCTCTTTAAGAGCCAACTCATCACCGGGCGGAACCAAAAGACCGCTTCCGCTTTCCTTGACGACCTCTGGAATCCCTCCAACGTTTGAAGCTATGACCGGAATCCCTGAGGCCATGGCTTCGAGGATTACTATACCAAAGGCCTCCGCAGTTGTGGAGGGAAGCACAAAGACGTCCGCCATCCCGAAAAGCTTGGGAAGAGTACTTCCAGACACGTAGCCTGTGAAGATAACCCTGTCCTCGATTCCAAGGAATCTGGCCTGCGCCTTCAGGAATGGCAGCATCTCGCCCGAGCCAACCATCACGAGGGTTACATCATCCACCTCCCGGGCAATGTTCTGGAAAGCATTGAGGAGGACGTGAGGCCCCTTCCTGAAGGACATCCTGCTGACGTACAAAACAACGCGCCCCCCAATTCCGAGCTCCTCCTTCACGCGCTCCTTTTCCTTTTGACTGAGGGGCCTGAAGACCTCGTCGTCAACCCCGTTGGGGACTACCCTGGCGGGGACGTCGGTAAAGTGCTCTATGAATGCCTTTGCGGCGTTGCTGACCGCTATTATCTCGTGGGAAAAGCTCAGGTAATGGTTGAACAGTGGAAAGGTCAAGCCCAGGGCCCTCCAAAGGGGTGATTCGTGGGAGAAGGAAATGCTGTGGGTCGTCAACAAAGTGGCCTTTCCGAGGTTCCGCCCGGCCTTCACAGCTTTCAGCGACAGAGGCGTGAAGGCGTGGTGCGCATGAACCACTTCAAAGTCCCCCAGGAACTCCCCAAGCTCTAGATTGGACTTCAGGCTGTAAGTTATGTTTATGTCGAGGAGGGGGCTAATGGTTCCCGGAACCTTAACGAGTTCAATTCCCAGTTCCTCAAGCTCTTCCTCCTTTCCTGTCTTGAGGTCGTTCGTCACTATGGCAACCTCGTGGCCCCTCTTCCGGAGGTGAAGGGCAAGGTAGTGCATGTGACTGGCCACTCCGCCGACCTTTGGATAGTACCAGTCGCTGACGAGGGCTATCCTCATGAACCTCCCCCCGCGAGGAGGAGCACTGCGCTCATTGCCGCATCGAAGGTACGGTAGGCAGTTTTTGAATCAAGGTCCAAACCCCTCCTGGCCACCACCAGGGATGAGAGGACGGCCACTGGCAGAGTGAAGGTGTAGAGGACTATCCCTATGGCGAGGAGCGAAAAGATGTCCACGAGAGCCTCGCTCTTTCCCTTACCGATTACCACGGACGTTGTCCTCAGTCCGGCCTTTAGGTCGCTCTCGTAGTCCTCAAGGTGGTTCCTCAGCTCAAGGGCGAACGAGTAAAAGGTCATGGCAACTGTAATCCATGCTTCCGTCCGCGAAAGGCTCCCATCGACCAGCGCACCGTACAGGAATGGTAATCCGCCGAAGAAAAGCCCATGGGAGAGGACATCCACCACCGACCTCGCCTTTAACCTCGGTGGAGCGGAGTAGAGGGTTGCGAGGGCCGTCATGAGGGCGTAAACCGCAAAGGCCTCTCGATTTAGGGTAAAGGCGAGAGCCATTCCAGCCGTTGCGAGGAGGCCTGACAGCACAAGCCCTTCCTTCAGCGTCAGCTCCCCGGACACCACCGGGTTCTTACGGGCCTTAACCGGGTTCAGCGAATCCGTGTCAACGTCAAAGCAGTTGTTTATCGAGAACGCGTACCACACGAAAAAGACGCCGGCTATAAAGGCTGCTATCAATTTTTCCGGCCCTGCTTCCTGGAGGTTCATAAAAAGGGCCAGTCCTATCAGGGCAACGTAATCCCTTCCCTCGAAGGGCCGGAGGTTCTTGATCACCGCTGAAACCGATGCCATGGCCTTCACCACCTCCCCCCTTGAGGAAAATGTTATAAATCTTTTCACCGATCCGTGAACAGGTATGAAAGAAAAATTTCAGAGGGGAAGGTATGGAAGACATCCTCCGGATCCTCTCGAGGGGCCTGAAATTCTTTGAACTCGGGGAAACGGAAATCAGGATTTACTCCCTTCTTCAGCGGGAGTCGCTGACGCCTAGACAGATTGCGAAAGCCCTCGGCCTGTCGGAGAGAATCGTCAGGGAGAAGCTGAAGCACCTCCTTGAACTGGGCCTGATCGAGAGAACGCTCGTAAACAGGGGCTGGCTGGGCTACGTTTACTACGCCAAGGCCCCCCAGGAGGCCCTAAAGGGACTTTTAAGCCGCATTGAGTCCACGCTAAAGGCGGTGGAGAAGGAGACAAACCTGAAAGGATGACCTCCGGGGCTTTTAACGAATAGCTCCATCAGCGCGTCCTTCCGCAAAACGGAGGTATCCAGAGGAAGTCAAAGAGAATCTCAGAAACATCTCCGGTTTGGCGGTTCCTGGCTTCGATCGATCCTTCCAGCCCTAAGGGCGAGGCAGGAGAAATAATAAAAATCACTTCTGAAGTTCTTGGGCTTTTTTGGCGAGCTCCTGAAGCTGAAGCTCAAGCCTATTAAGGGCCTCCTGGGTTCTCGCTATGGCCTCATCGTAATCCCGGATTCTTCCCTCCAGGTAGGAGACTGCATCCTTTATCTCCTTCTCCACAGCATAACCCGCCCCGACGCTGACTATGGCGTGTTTCTTATCAACTACGACCCCTTTAAGAAACGATCCAGCCCCGATTGGAACAAGGATCTCGGGTTTTTCCTCTTCCACTTTTTCAAGCTTCTCCAGGGTCTCCCTGACGGCTAGGAACTCGTTTCTTCCTAAGGTCAAAAGTTCCAGGTTCTGGGCCAGCAACTGTGCCTGGGCCTGGAGAAGCTGATACTCGTAAGCCAGACGTTCAAGCTTCTCGTTTCTCTCCGCCATTATCATCACCTCCCTCTCCTTTCCCCCACCCTTTAAAGGGTTTTTCACTCCTTTCTTTTAAAAATGTCAACCCTCGTGATTATGCCCACGACCTTTCCGTTTTTATCCTGGATAAGCACTGCCGGATGTTCTTCCAGAAGGTATTTGACAACTTCCAGATCCTCCTCCTCGTTCACTATTGGGAAAGGTTCGTCCATAACCTCGACGACTTTCCTGTCGTATATATTTTCGTACTCCAGACTGCGCCTCACCAGGGCCCTCTCCGTCACCGAGCCCACGACCTTATTGCCGCTTATTACCGGTATCTGGGAAATGTTGTGGGCATTCATGAGTTTTATGACGTCTTCGACTTTCTCATAGGGCTTGACCGAGATGACGGGTGAAGACATAACATCCCTTGCCTTGGGCAGGGCCTTTTTACACTCCAGGAGAGCCTGGAGAATCCTGTTAAAGGTCGAGAGCCTGGGATCAACTTTACCGCTCTCGAGTTTGGCTATATAAGCCTGCGTAACCCCGGACTTTTTGGCCAGCTCCTCCTGTGTTATTCCCAGTTCCTTGCGTATCTTCTTTATAAGGGTAGGGTCGATCGGACGAGGTATGGAAACCGTAATGACCACCGGTTATACCATCATCACCGGGGTTAATAAACCTTATCGGCCGGCCTGGCCGGAGGTCATTTCAGCTGCGATGAATACCACTCCACCGTCTTCTTGAGCCCCTCCTCCAGTGACCACTCGGGTTCGAAGCCGAGCTTCCTTATCTCGCCTATGTCCGCGAGGCTGTACCTTATGTCACCAGGTCTCGGCTTGTCGAAGATTATCGAAGCTTTAGAGCCAGTTATTTCGATGACCTTCATAGCCAGCTCAAGGATACTCGTCTCCTTACCCGTTGCCACGTTGAAGACCCCGCCGTTCGCTTCCCTGCTCTCCGCAACGAGGAGGTTCGCCTTGACGACGTCCTTAACGTAGATGAAATCGCGCGTCTGCTTTCCATTGCCAAAGATGACGAGGGGCTCGTTCTTCAAAGCGCGGTTTATGAAGATGCTTATAACTCCGGCGTACTGGTTAGACCCCTGCCTTGGCCCGAAGACGTTGAAGTAGCGGAGAGCAACCACGGGTAAACCGTAGAGCTCGTGGAAGACCCGGAGGTATTCTTCAGCAGTTGCCTTCGTGACGCCGTAGGGCGAGAGGGGCCTCGGCCTCTCCGTTTCTTTAAGTGGAAGATTTGGATTGTCCCCATAGACGGCGGCGGAGGATGCAAAGATAAGCTTCCCGTGGCCCTCGAGAAGGGCCCTGAGGATGTTGAGCGTCCCTATGACGTTTACCTCCTCCGTGAAAACCGGATCTCTAACGCTCTCGACGACGCTTACCTGTGCGGCCTCGTGGAAGACGTAGTCCGCGTTGCTTATCAACTCGGCTATGCTCTGATAGTCCCTGACGTCAGCCTTTACCAGCTTCGCCCCTGGTGGGACGTTCTCCTCCTTCCCGGTGTAGAGGTTGTCGATCACTATGACCTCGTTGTCCCTGGCGAGCTCTTCAGCTAGATGGGAGCCTATGAAACCTGCTCCCCCGGTTACAACTATTAGCTTGTTCCTCAGCATGAAACCACTGGATTACATCGGCTTAAAAATACTTCCTCTTCTTGACCATGTCCAGTAGCAGGGCTTTGTCAACCTTCCCCTCGACGTTTTGGAGGATGTAAACGACGTCAGCTATTATGAGAGCGGCCTTCTCCATGATGTCCTTGCTCTTGTTCCAGGGCATGGCGTACCTGAACTCAAGTATATCTGCCAGATCATCCAGGGACAGCTCGAGCACAACCTCCCCGTTTGGCCTGGCCCTAAAGACTACGCTCTTTCCAGACAGTAGGGGCTCAACTTCCGGCATGGCGTTCCCCCAACTATTTGGAGGTCAAAGGTTTTATCCTTTTCGCGATCGGAGTAAGTATGCGCCGCTTGTAAACAACATAATGTCAACTTCGAAACCGTTATAAACCCCTTCTTGACTTAAACATGGGTAAGAAGCCATGCCGAGCTACATCGTTGTTGGCGGCCAATGGGGTGACGAGGGAAAGGGTTCCGTTATAGCTTACCTCGCCCTAAGGGACGAGCCCGACGTTATAGCGCGCGGCGGCGTAGGGACAAACGCGGGCCACAGCGTTTTTATAAACGGCAAGAAGTACGCGGTGAGGCAGCTTCCGACGGGTTTCATGCAGACGAAGGCGAGGCTTTTAGTTGGCGCTGGCGTTCTGGTTGATCCCGGAGTGTTTTTCCACGAGCTCGAAGCGCTCAGGGACTTCAAAGTTGCCGAGAGGGTCGGCGTTGACGCCCGCTGTGCGATAATCGAGGAGAAGCATAAAGAACTCGACAGGACGAGCGACTACCTCCACGATAAGATAGGAACAACGGGAAGCGGTTGCGGGCCAGCGAACGCGGATAGAGTTATGCGGAGGGCAAAGCTTGCCAAGGACATCCCAGAACTTGGGCCTTACCTTACAGACGTTGCCGCGGAAGTCAACGACGCCCTGGATGAGGGCAAGCTCGTTCTCGTTGAGGGAACCCAGGGCTTCGGGCTGAGCCTTTACTACGGCACCTACCCCTACGTGACATCAAAGGACACAACGGCCTCAGCGGTCGCGAGCGACGTGGGAATCGGGCCGACAAGGGTGGACGATGTCATCGTCGTCTTCAAGAGCTTCCCGACGAGGGTTGGCGCTGGTCCGTTTCCAACGGAGATGAGCCAGGAAGAGGCAGATAGGCTCGGCCTGGTCGAGTATGGAACCGTTACCGGGAGAAGGCGCCGCGTGGGCTGGTTCGACTTCGAGTTTGCCCGCTACTCTGCCAGAATCAACGGTGCTACTATGCTCGCTTTGACAATGCTCGACAAGTACGATAGGGATGCCTTTGGTGTCACTGACTACGATAAGCTCCCGAAGAAGGCAAAGGAGTTCGTGGAGGAGATAGAGGAGCGCGTTGGCGTTCCAGTTGCGCTGATAAAGACCGGGCCGGAGCTGGAGCACGTAATAGATAGAAGGGAGAACATCTAAGCGTTAGAGTGCCCCAGCAACCACTCAACTATTTCCCTGTGTAAGGCCTCCCCCCACTCGGGGTCTTCGAATATCTCGTGGTAAGCCCCTGGAAACTCCTTCAGCTCTTTGTCTTCTACCTTAAGCTTCCCGAAGAGTTCCCTCGAGCCTTCCGGAGGAGTTATCACATCGCCCGTCCCAACGAGGAGAAGAACCGGGACTTTTATCCTCTCTGCCTCTTTCTGGGCCTTCCCCATGTTCTCGAAGATGCTCCTCCCGAGCTTCGTTGAGATCCTGTCGTGGACAAGCGGGTCTTCCACGTAGGCCTTAACGGCCTCCGGATTCCTTGACAGGAGTTCCGGCTTTATGCCGTTGGAGAGAGTTAAGCCCGGAGCGACTCTGCCGAGAAACTTCACCAGGGCCACAAGGAAGCCCGGCGTTTCAGGGCTTTTTGCCAGAGCCGGTGAAGAAGCTATCACTCCCCTTATTTTTTCTGGCCTCGTCTCGGCATATCTTATAACCGTCAAACCACCGAGGCTGTGGCCGAAGAGGAAGGGCTTTTCACCTAATTCTTCAATTATGGAATCAATTATTTCCATAGCCTCTTCAACGCTCGTGTGCCCCCTTTTGCCAGGGCTTTTGCCATGCCCGGGCCAGTCAAAGGTGTAAACGGCGAAGCCGGCTTCGTTGAGCATCTTTATCAGCTTTCCATACCTTCCGCTGTGCTCGCCAAGGCCATGGACGAGCACGACCCAACCCTTCTCGGGTGTTCCAAACTTAGCCTTGTAGACTTCCACGACAGTCACCTGGCCATAGAATACATGAGAAGAGGATTTAACGTTTTCTCCATGGAAAAATGAGAGGAGTCATTGAGAAAACGGGCTCTCCTTTATTTCCCCGTTTACGAACTCCACAATCTTCCTGATGTCCTCCCCAATGGTCTCGGGCTCCGGCTTCATCTGGACGTAGAAGACGTTCGTCTTTGGGGTCAGTGCTACGTGCTTGATGTTAGCCGGCTTGGAGAGGCTTTCAATGAGTGATTTGAGCTTTTCTATATCACGTTTCTTCTCAAAAAGCGCCTCGTACTTCTTCCTGGATATCTCCACTTCCCCCTTCTGGAGGAGAGGTTCGTTCTCTATGTCGGGCTTGAGCCGGTAGTAGTTCTTCTGAATTAGATGGGCCTCTCTCTTTATCTGGGAGAATGGCCTTACGACGATGTAGAGCTTGTCGTGCCTGCTGGTGAGCAGTGCTATCGGAAAGTAGAGAAGGCTGTGTCGCGGGAGGAGCGTGAGGGTATATTCAAGCTTCCGCAGATTGTCACGGTTTATCTTGTACTCCGCTCTGAATCCGATGTAACCGCCAAGCCAGGTGTATGTCTCATCCTCCGGCTTTATCACGTCCTTTACTGACCTTATGTAGTGCTGCATCAGTAGAAGGTTGAGCTTCCTGCCCCTGAAGTACTGAAGCGTTGCGATTCCGGCCAGGAAGATTATAATCACCATCAGCAGTTGATTATCCATCTCAATCATCCCCCGGATAGTACCTCTGAAAGCTCCTCGCGTCAAGTATTTCAACCTTCCCCAAATCCGAGAGAACCGCAACAACCTCTCTCACTATCTTGGCCTGAACGGGCCAGGTGAGTGCATTCATAAAAGGCCCCTGGGCTCCCCTGGAGAGTTCGAGGTAAAGCTTTACTTCCCCCTCTTCCTCAACGATCGAAACAACCATGCCCATGTCCACTATGTTCTCCTCAGTTAAGGGATCTTTCACGTTCTTCAGCCGTTTAATGACCTCTTCCTCAATCCCCAACTATCATTCCCCCGAGCCTCCTAAGCCACTCCATACCCCGGGGCTCCTCCGCGAACATGGGAATTTTGAGTACTTCCATCCCCCTGAACTCCTCCTCGATCTGCTCCATTACCTTCTTCTGGGCATCGAGCTTTACCTTCAGCTCTGGGATTTCTCCGGAAACGTTGATAACTTTGTTCACAACGATGAGCCTGAATGGAACTCCGAATTTCTTCAGTGCGTCCCTTGCCCTGATGGTCTCGTACAGGGGCAGTGCCTCGGGGTTCATCACCGCAACGACGCTCGTCTTATCTGGGTCAGTTATAACGTCATCCACGAATTGAACCTCCGAGCGGTATTTTTTGAGCTCTTTCATCACTTCATCCCTGCTCTCCTCCGTTGGCAGCTCAGCCTCTTCCTCACCCATCTTGAACTTTAACGGCCCCTGAATGTTGGCTATGGCGGCACGCTTCTCCAGTATCTTCCTCCTGATGTCTATGAGCTTGTCCGCCCAGATGAGAGATATCCGGGGGAGCGCCAGAACGCGGAGGGTAAGGCCAGTGGGCGGGGTGTCGAAGACTATCACGTCCCACTCATCCCCCTTCATGAGAATGTCCTTTATGGCTTCGAGCGTGGCGTACTCCTCTATCCCCGGTGAGTAGCTCAGAACTTGGAAATACTTCTCGAGGTTTATGACGGTCAGATAGCGGTAGGCATGCTTTAGGTTTTTTTCCAGGTGTCCAAGGTAGTCCTTGATGAGCTTCTCCATGTCGAGCTCGCTCGCGTAGAGGTTCTCGGCAAGCTTCTTGGGCCTGTCACCCAGCTTAATCATGAAGACGTCACCGAGGTTGTGGGCCGGATCGAGTGAGACGATGAGCGTTTTGTACCCCTTTTCAGCCAGTGCAGCGGCTATGGAAGCTGAGGTTGTGGTCTTTCCCACCCCACCTTTCCCTATCACAAAGAGGACGCGGTAGCCCTTCCTAGGCAGAAAGTATTCCCTCATGTCCACCACCTTAAGTTATGTCGAAGAGCCCTGCGAGCTCTCCGAGAATGTCGTCCATATTCTCGGCTCTCCTTTGCATTACATACAGCTCCCTCGCCATATGGGGAAGCAACCTCAGGGTTAGGGTTGTCGGCGGGCTCGGAAGTCCGACGAAGGATCCCATCAGAAGGAGTGCGAAAACGTTCTCAAGCTCCCTCAGCTCGAATTCTAAGTACCCGGTTGACTGCTCCCGAAACGACTGTTCAACGCCCTTCAGGAAGTCCTGGAGGTTCTCTAAGATTCTCCCGGGCATTCTATACCCTCCAGAAATTTCAACGATCAAAAAAGAGAAAATCAAAATCAGGCCGCACTCGCGGCGTAATCCTCCTCGGGCTTCTTCCACGCGATCCAGAAGTCCCAAATGAGGAGGAGGTTCAGGAGCAGGCTTACCACCAGGGCGCCCTTGACCGCTATCAGGTACCTTCCGACCATCGGGACGTAGATGATGTACCATAACATTGCGGCGGTAACTGTAATCCAGAGGAAGAGCGCCGGTATGAGGATGGCCCAGCTCCATGAGCCTGCCCTCTGCACCTTGGCGGCCCAGAGAGCCCCTGTCATGAGGGCTATGCTGGCAAGCATCTGGTTCATGGCGCTGAAGGCAGGCCAGATGACCTTGTAGCTGGCTCCCCATGCGAGGTAGGTTCCGAGACCGGCGATTATTGTAGAGGCGACCCACTTGTTGGTTATAAACTTCATAGCCCCCTTGCTCGTGTCGGCGACCATTCCGAAGAGCTCCTGCCAGGCAAACCTTCCGAGCCTCGTTGCGGTGTCGAGAGAAGTCAATGTGAAGGCCGAGACCCAGAGGGTCGCGAAAGTCTTTCCGAAGGTCTCACTTACGCCGTAAAACTCGCTAACAGCCTTGGCGTAGCTTCCAATGAAGGTTCCAAGGCCGCCCTTCTCAATGTAGTGGAGTCCCCACTGGTCTGGCTGGAGACCGGTGAGCTGGACGCCGTAGATGGCTATGGAGGTTATGACTACGGTCGAAAGGAAGCCCTCAGTGAACATCCCACCATAGCCGACGAGGAGGCCATGGATCTCATTGTCAAGCTGTTTTGAACTTGTTCCAGAACCTACGAGGGAATGGAATCCACTCAGGGAACCGCATGCTATTATGAGTGGTATCGTAGGCCAGAACGGCGAGGCTACAGCTTTCGATCCCTCGTTGGTTACCCCGGTGACGACCTTGGCGCTCCAAGTGGTGTACGCTGGAGCCGTAAAGTTCTTGGCGAGGAACAGGAGGGCGATGCTTCCGAAAATAAGGCCGAACCAGAGGATGTAAGCGTTCATGTAGTCCCTGGGCTGGAGGAGTATCCAGACCGGAAGGGAGGCTGCTATGATGATATAAACCATGAGGATTATGTTCCAGTAGTGGTACGCGGTGGTGTAGGCAGCGGAATTTAGCTTGGTCTGCCCTTCAACAAAGACCAGGGGGTACTTGAGGCCAAGCCAAACTGATATTACCAGAAGGATGAGGCCCACCAGGGTTGCAAGTTTGAACTCCATCTTCACCTTGTAGAGCAGCCAGCCGAGTATAACGGCCACCACAAGGAAGAGCAGCGTTGCAGTTGCCGCCTCTGGAGTGGTTGTCAGCAGCTGTGCCGTGACCGCAACGAAAGCGGCCACAACCAGAAGGAGGGTGAACCAGATGTAGACCTCAAAGGATACACCGGTCCTCTTGCTCATGAGCTTCCCCGCGATCCACTGCACGGATTTGCCATCGTAGCGGACAGATGACATCAGTGATAGATAGTCATGGACGGCACCGATGAAGACGTTTCCAAACCAGACCCATATGAGTCCTGGCAACCAACCCCATGCCATTGCGATTGCGGGGCCTGTTATCGGGCCCGCGCCTGCTATCGATGCGAAGTGGTGCCCATAAAGGACCAGTGGGTGTGCTGGAACGTAGTCAACTCCGTCATAGAGCCTGTGCGCCGGCGTTGGTCTGTTGGGGTCGGCTCTAACGACCTTGTTCTGGAGGCTCTTGCCATAGGTAAAGTACATGCCCAAATATATGGCAGCCGCTATCAAGATAACCACAGCCGAGTTCATTTTTGTACCCCCAGCTAAGTTCTGCACATTAAGCTACACTTTAGTATTTAAATGCCTTTTGGTGTCCGACTGAAACGTCCAAGCTTTCAACTTGGCGCTGACAAAACAGCCCAAAGGGGATAACAGTTGTAAATTCGTCCCAGGAGTGAAGTGGGGACTCGGAAATTTGAAAAGGAAACAGCTCATTCCTCGGCCCTTAGCTTCAGTGAGGTGTGCTCTTCCTTAAGGCGCTCGAGCTTCTCCATGAGCTCTTCGGAGAGGGCTTTGAGCTGAACTGCAACGCCCTCCAGTTCTTTGATCCTCTCTTCCAGCTGCTTCTCCCGCTCCTCAACCTCCTCCATGGCCTTGGCAAGCTTTTCTTCCTCGCTCTTTCTGTAAACCTCAACGTGGAGGTTTTCGTAGTCCCACGCTATTCTACCGTCTTCGATTTTGAAAGGCACGGTAATCCTGACAACGTCGCCCCTCTCAACCCCGAGCTCCTGGAGCTTCTCGAATATTCTCTGGTTGAGCTCTCCGGCGGCCCTGACCACTTCCCTGGGCTCGACCTTTCCTCGCGTCAGTGCAAAGAGAACCCTCCTAACTTTGTAGGCATAGCCCGAGGCCCGAACGTAGCCGGTGCTCAACTTCATGGGCATCACCAAAAGTTTATTCTACTCAAGCACATAAATCCTTATTGGTGGTCACCGATGAACATATTGATGTTTGGGCCGCCCGGTTCCGGAAAGAGCACCCACTCGAGGAGGATCGTCGAGGACTATGGCCTGGCCTACGTATCCTCCGGGGACATTATAAGGTACGAGATAGAGCAAAAAAGCCCCCTGGGGCTTGAGATGGCCGCTTACCTCAGCAGGGGCGACCTGATACCTGATACGATAGTGAACACCCTGATAATCTCAAAACTCAGAAGGCAGAGAGAGAACTTCATACTCGACGGCTACCCAAGAACGCCCGAGCAGGTGATAGCGCTCGAGAACTACCTCTACGACCACGGGATAAGGCTCGACCTGGCCCTTGAGATTTTCATAGGGGAGGATGAAAGCGTGGAGAGGATCTCCGGGAGGAGGATATGCCCAAACTGCGGCGCCGTTTACCACGTGAAGTACAACCCACCCAGGGTGCCGGAGGTCTGCGACCT
This sequence comes from Thermococcus waiotapuensis, assembly GCF_055384795.1. Lineage (NCBI taxonomy): Archaea > Methanobacteriati > Methanobacteriota > Thermococci > Thermococcales > Thermococcaceae > Thermococcus > Thermococcus waiotapuensis. The sequence continues at coordinate 1,232,407 of NZ_AP042429.1, forward strand.
CTGCGGATCAAAGCTCATCCAGAGGCCTGACGATAGGGAGGAGGTAGTGCGAAAGAGGTACCAGATCTACGCAAAAAACATGGAGCCGATAATAAAGTTCTACCGCGGAAAGGGCATTTACGTTCGCGTCGATGGAGGAGGACCAATAGAGGAGGTCTGGAAGAGGATAAAGCCCCTGCTCGACTACATTCGGGCCAGAGAGGAGAAGAGAAGGGAGCACGAGTGAAGTCTGCCTTGGCAAAGATTGGGAGGGGCTAGTTCACCCCCTCCCACACGACGTACTCCTTCTCTGTTATGAACACCGGCTCGAGCCTCTCACTGTAAACCACGAAGTTGTCGCCGTACTCCTCCTTGAGCTTCTCTATGTACGCCGAGAAGACGTCTCCCGGGACACTGACGTGGGCTTTTATCACGTTGTCCCCCGCCTTAACGCTCATTCCGCTCTTGACGGGTATGTAGGTGATGATCTCCTGGTAGGGGTCAAGGTAGAAGTTGTCCTTGTAGATGTCCTTGCCGTTGGGGGTTAGGTAGTAGACGATGCTGGCCCTCAGGGCGAGGGTTACGTTGCTGTAGTCCTCTTTGAATGCCGCTGTAAGCTCCATGTCCCCGCTCTCGCCAGGAGCTATCGGGAAGCTCGGACTGACCTCCTTGCCGTTCACCTTCACCGGCCCGTTCAAAACGCCAACGGGGCCCTCCTGTATGAGCACCAGCCTGTAATTGGTGGCGTTGGGAACGTCGATGTTGACCGTTATCGGGGTCTCGTTGAGGTGGTTGATGTAGAGGTTCCTGGCGAGGATTTCCCTGCTCACCAGGGTCCCGTTGTTGTAGGCCTCGAATACCAGTGTCCCGTTCTCAACGTCCCTTCCGAAGGCAGAGATGTAGACCCTGAAGGTGTGGTTGCCGAGCAGCGGGACGGTGGTGTTCCCCTCCGGAATTTCGAGCCTGCCCTTACCCATGAAGGACGTGTATATTGGAACCCAGGTGCCATTTGAGGCCGTTCCGTTGACCAGCACGTCCATCCTGTAAACTCCAAAGGGAGTGAAGTTGTAGGTGTTGACGTCTCCGGTGGATTTGACGAGCTTGAAGTTGGCCCAGAGCTTGAGGGAGTCCGTTATGTTCCTCGGGTCAACGTAGTTGAAGGCGAGCTGGACGAAGTTGCTGAAGGCTATCTTGTCGTACGCCAGTATTCCTTCTCCAGGATAGACGTAGAGGACGTAGGGAACGTTGGGCTGCTTGTTCTGGTAGACGGAACCCGTGGACAGGTCAACTATTATTTCAGGCACGTACTGGAGGATCCCTCCATTGTAAGAAACCGCGACGTAGTACGTCCCCGTTGTGTTGTCAAATCCTATCGTTGAGCCGTACTGGGCTCCAACAGGCATGAACATTGGGTTGTTCTCGTACTCCCCGTAGGTTATGGCACCGCCGAGGTAGCTTATGGCGTTGAACTTAAATATATCGCTCTGCCATGCGATGAGATAATTCAGGCCCCAGGCCTCGAAGTCTACCTCACCATCGTTTCCACTGTGCGAGAAGAACTTCGCGAGGATATACCTCCTGTCGTATGCGTGGCCACCGTCCGTTGATGCCCTCCTCTGTGAGAGAAGGCTTGACTCGATCCAGTACCCATAATCCCACCAACTGGTGGCGCTGTCGAGCGGGTTAGTGTTGTTCCTCATCCAGAGGAGTGTGTCCTGCCAGCTCTGGGGAACCTGCTCGCCAGCGGTCATATCCCCTGCCATCTTGCCCATGTCTTTCGCACCTATCACCGGGAGAGGCAGGAGGAGAAGCGCCAAAACAACCGCGTACATTGCCTTAGTTCCGAGGGTTTCTTTCATTTTTTCAACGAGGGTTATGACCTCCCCGAGGAGGAGACCGGCCAGCAGCATAACCGCGCCCGACGCCTGGAAGCTGAACCTGACGGCACTCCAGAGGAAGTAAGTGGCCGCTGCATAGTAGGTGGCCAGGAAGACCTCCTTGTAGCTGGTTATGTCGCCCCTGTGGAGCTTCCACCCCATCCTGGAGAGGAGAATGAGGAAGCCTATCAGAGAGAATATGTAGAGCATGCCGTCCTGGCCAGCTCCGTTGACGTAGTGGATGCTGAAGACGTCCTTCACGTAGCCCCAGTTGGTGCCGGCGAGCTCCGCAACGGTCTGGTAGAGCGGGTTCGACTGGTATGCGCCTGCCAGGAACTTCCAGAGGTCCCTCCCGAAGTAGGCGTACGCCGCTATGAACCCGAGGAGGCCGACTCCTATGACCGTTCCAAACCTGTGCTTCTTGTCGGAGTAGTTGAGGCCAGCTTTTTCTCCGAAGAGCATCACCGCGGTCAGTGCCACTATGGCAAGGTAAACTTCAAGGGCGAAGACTATGAAAGGTCTGTAGCCGATGAGGGGAATGCCCGTCATAGGCAGGGCCCCCAGGAGGACTATGAGCATCAGCGGGTAGAACTCGTAGGCGAACTTCCTGAGCTCATTGATCCTCCCGAAGGTGAATAGGATTACCGGGTGGAGCCCCATGAAGGCTATGAGCACACCGAGACCGAACTGGCTTCCATCCCAGCTCATCATGAAGAGCCAGCTGAAGACTATGAAGAGCACTCCCCAGAGGATTTTCTTCCATGCCTTCCGGAGATCCTTCCAGTCAGCCCCCTCGTCGAGGTAGTAGGCCATCGCTAAGACTGCAAAGACGAAGAACATAAGGAACGGCGCCTCACCCCTGGCGTTGCCCGAGTAGGTCTTGGAGTAGTTGGAGTAGGAGAAAGCAAGGAACACCGCCGCCCAGAAGCCTGCCCAGTCCGAGTGGAGCTTCCTGCCCAGGAGGTATATCCCTATTATGGTTATGGCGCCCACCAGCGGAGTCCACATCTTGAAGAAGTCGAGCTCCGAGTAGCCGAGATGGCTGAACATGAGGTTGTAAACCTTGGCCGGGATGACGTAGAGACCGAGCGAGCCGCCGAGCTTTATTCCGGTCGGTGGGTCTGCATAGGCGAAGTAGCTCGGTATGCCGTGCTTCACGGCCTCCTGGAAGATCTCGAAGTGGTAGAAGGTGTCCGGATCAACAAAATAATTCAGTTTCGCTGTTTTCATTCTTATGAGGTAGCCGTAGTAGGCAATTATGAGCACAGCTACGGCAATCCCGTAGGTTTTCAGCTTTGGATAAACCCCCGCGAGCTTCTTAAGGGATTCAGGCTCCGGGGGTTTTTTGGTTGGTTTATTCTTCTTTTTATCAACGTTCTTCACCATGTCTGCAACCTCCTTCATTCAACTGTAACGGATTTTGCCAGGTTCCTGGGCTTATCGGGGTCGTTGCCCCTCAAAACGGCTAAATGATAGGCCATAAGCTGGAGTGGAACGACATAAACTATAGGAGTCAAAAGCTCATCCAGCTCGGGCATCTCTATCCAGACGTCGCTTATCCTGCCGACCTCTTCCCTGTCGGAGAGGGCTATTATCATGGCTCCCCTTGCTCTCGCCTCCTCTATGTTGCCCATCATCTTGTCGAAGGTTTTCCCTGAAGGGGCTATCGCGACCACAGGAACCCCCTTCTCGAGGAGGGCCAGCGGGCCATGCTTGAGCTCGCCTGCGGAAAGCCCTTCGGCGTGGATGTAGCTTATCTCCTTGAGCTTGAGGGCGCCTTCCAGGGCAGTGGGGAAGCTTATTCCCCTGCCGACGTAGAAGAAGTCCCTCCTGTCCCTTAGGCTTTCGGCGAGTTCTTTTAACGCTTCCCCGTGGGAGAGGGCCTTTTCAATTAGCACCGGAATGGAGTCAAGCTGTTTCTCCAGGCTCCTGAGGTATTCCTCATCGGCGCTTCCGAGCGCTCTGGCGGTCTCTATGGCGAGCATCGTGAGAACTGTGAGCTGGGTCGTGTAGGTTTTGGTTGCGGCAACACCTATCTCAGGGCCTGCGTGAGTGTAGAGGGTTAAATCAGCTATCCTCGTGGCCATGCTCCCAACAACGTTTACAATGGCGAGAACCCTGGCACCTTTCCTCTTTGCGAGCTTCATTGCCGCGAGCGTGTCGGCGGTTTCCCCGCTCTGTGTTATGGCTATCACGAGGGTGTTCTCATCAACCAGATCCTCGAATTCATACCTGAACTCGCTCGCCTCCTCAACGAGGGGGACTTTCTTTGCGAGCCTCTGGAAGAGGTATTTGCCAACGAGGGCAGCATGATAGGAAGTCCCCATGGCCACGAAGATGACCTTTTCGTACTTCGCTATCTCTTCCGCAACCGATCTTACCATTTCCCTGTTGCCGTGTATGGCGTCCCTGACAGCGCTGGGTTGCTCGTGGATCTCCTTGAGCATGAAATGCGGAAAGCCAGACTTTTCGGCCATTTCCAGCGTCCACGTTATCTTATGAACCGGTTTCTCGACGATTTCGCCGGTGTTAATCCGCTTCACGACGTAGGAGTTCTTGGTTATAACGGCGTACTCACCATCGTCCAGGAAGACCGCCTCCTTCGTGTACTCCAGGAAAGCCGGAACGTCGCTGGCGGCGAACATCTCGCCTTTTCCTATTCCGAGGACGAGGGGGCTCTCGTTTCTGACAACGTAGAGCCTGTCGGGTTCATCAGCGTAGACTATGGCGAGTGCAAAGGAGCCCTTGAGCCTCTTTAAGGCCCTCCTGAGGGCTTCTTCAAAGTTTTCCGAGTTTTTGAGTTCTTCCTCTATGAGGTGGGCGATCACTTCGGTATCGGTGTCGCTCTCGAACCTGTGGCCCCTCTTCAGGAGCTCCCCCTTAAGCTCGACAAAATTCTCGATTATTCCATTGTGCACGAGGACTATCCTTCCGGTGCAGTCCTTATGGGGGTGAGCGTTGATATCGTTTGGAACGCCGTGAGTTGCCCATCTCGTGTGGCCGATTCCCCTGTTGCCATCCATAGCAAGGAAGCCGAGCCTCTCTGCAAGGTTATCTATCCTCCCGGCGCCTTTCCTTATTTCCACCGTTTCCCTGTCGGCGGTTACGATGCCGGCGGAATCATAGCCCCTGTACTCAAGCCTCTTCAGCCCCTTCACTATGACTTCGGCCACATTTCTGTCACCGATGTACCCTATTATTCCACACATGGGTGCACCCGCTCCTTTCCTTACTTTCTGAGTACATAAGGGTATGCCGTTAAAAGAGTTTCTGAGGAAAGCCACATGAAGAGAAAGAATCAGACCTTGAGCTCGTCTATGTGCTCAAGGACTTTGACCATGAGCTTGACTCCGGCATCGACGTCCCTCTCGTCGACAACTTCAGCGTTGGAGTGTATATAGCGCGCTGGAACGCTTATCGCTCCCGTTGGGACACCTGCCTTGTTGAGGTGTATCGCCCCGGCGTCAGTTCCCCCACCGAGCAGGATGTCCCACTGGTAGGGTATCTCGTACCTCTTAGCCAGCTCCTCCATCCACCTCACTATCGTCGGGTGGCAGATGACCGAGCGATCCATGATCTTTATCGCCGTTCCCTTTCCGAGCTGGGTTATCTGCTTGTGCTCAGGTGTCCCGGGAACGTCGGCCGCTATGGTGACGTCGATGGCAAAGCCGTAGTCGGGGTCAATTCCAAAGGCAGAAACCTTTGCACCGCGGAGGCCGACCTCCTCCTGGACTGTGGCGACGAAGTATATATCGGCGTCGCTCTTCTCAAGCTCCTGGGCAGCCTTAACGAGGGTGTAAACCGCTATTCTGTCGTCGAAGGCTATGCTCACGAGGCGGTGCTTCCCCAGGCGCTCAAGCCTGCCATCCCAGGTGATAACGGTACCCACCTTAACGCCCATCCCCCTGGCTTCCTCCTCGCTCTCTGCTCCGATGTCGATGAAAACCTGTTCCCAGGTCGGGGCCTTGTTCCTGTCCTCAGGCTTCTGGATGTGCGGCGGAACGCTTCCGCCGACGCCGTAGATGAACTCGTTAGGCCCGATCCAGACTTTAAACCTCTGGGCTATCAGCGTCCTGGGGTCAACGCCGCCGACGGGGGCAACGCGGAGGAACCCGTTCTTCTCGATGTTTGTAACCATGAGGCCTATCTGGTCCATGTGGGCCGCAAGCATTACCTTCGGCCCGGAACCCTTCTTGTGGGCTATGACGTTTCCGAGCTTGTCCACCTTTATCTCGTCAACGTAGGGCTTGAAAGCTTCGATAACCACGTCCCTTACCCCAAGGAACTCGTAGCCGGAAACTCCTGGGGCTTCAACGATCTTCTTAAGCAGTTCGAAGTCCACCATGGCAACCGCCTCCGTTTAGATTTCCGTCTAAATGTCGTTCGCGAGATATTTAAGCTTATCTACCTCGGGAGGATTGGAGCAATCTGAGGGGTGTTCAAATGGCCGGGGAACTGCTCAGACTAAACGTAATCAAGTGTACATTCCTGAAGAGGCTCAACCGCTTCGTCGCTCTGGTGGAAGTTAAAGGGGAAACTAGGAGGGCCCTGGTTACGAACACCGGAAGGCTGGGGGAGTTCATGGTTCCTGGAAGGAAGGCCTTCTGCGTCCCCAAAACCGGCGGAAAGACGGACTTAATTTTGGTGGCCTTTGAGGACCTGAACGGGAGAGGGGCAATAGTGGACACGGGAACTCAGGCCAGGGCTTTTGAGAGGGCGGTTGAGCTGGGTCTAATCCCATGGCTAAAGAACTGCTCTATAAAGAGGAAAGAGGTAACCGTGGGGGAATCCCGCCTCGATTACCTATTCGAGTGCCCAAAGGGAGAAGTCTACGCCGAGATGAAGAGCGCCGTGTTGAGGGGAGGCGTAAGAGGGGAATACGCAATGTACCCGGACTGTCCGTCAACACGGGGGCGGAGGCACATAAAAGAACTCATCGAACTCAAAAGAGCAGGAAAAGAAGCGATGATATTCTTCATCGGTGCCATGCCAGGTGTGGAAAAGTTCAGACCCAACGAAGGAGGTGACCCGGAGATAGCGAGGCTTTTGAGGGAGGCTAGAAAAGCTGGCGTTCAAATCCACGCAATGAGCATCTCGCTCCTCCCTGGTGGAGAAGTGATCCTCGAGGAACCCGAACTGAAAGTGGAAGTTTAAATGGCTTTAACCCTGCGTGAGACCTTGGGTCTCGGCTTGTAGAGTATCTTGCTACCGCAGTACGGGCAGCGGACTTCCCTAGTGTTCTCGAGGTCGAGCTCAACTTCCCTTCCGCACTTGGCACAGCGATAAACGGCCATGACCATCCGGCTCACCTCAAAAGTGAAGGAAGTCAAACCTCGGGAACCTCAACGCGCTTTGCGACCTTTCCAGCCGGAGTGGTCGGCAGGTAGGCACCGCCGGCGAAAGTTGCCCCGCACTTCTGGCACTGCCAGATTCCTGTGCTTATCCTCCTTACGGCCTTCCTTCCGCAGACAGGGCAGACGTGCTTCTGCCTCATCTTGGCCTCAACGGCAGCCACTCTTCTCCTTATCTTGAGACCGTACCTAGGACCGAACCTTCCAGCGGAACCAACTTTCGTGGTCCTTCCCATGAGCATCACCCCTGATCATCAACCTGTTTTCACGACTGGTGTGTGTTCCCGGGGACGTTTTATAAACCTTTGCATAAGAGAAATCCCAGTCGGGTTTATAAGGCTCCTTTCTCAGATCGGACCGGTGATGAGGATGATCAGGGTAAAAGTACTCGGAAGGGGAATAGAGAAGGAGATAGAATGGAAGAAGGGCATGCTCGTCAAGGACGTGCTCAGAGAGGTTGGCTTCAACACGGAGAATGCAATAGCCAGGGTGAACGGAAGGGTGGCCATTGAAGACGAGGCCGTTGAAGACGGGGCCAGCGTTGAGGTAATACCCGTAGTTTCAGGCGGGTAGTTGTTTCGCCTATTGACGAAGGTCACATTGGCAGTTAGCGAAAGCCTTTTAAACTTTTGGATCCTTACCCTTTTTCAGGTGAACTGCATGAACGGGATAGACCTGCTCAGAAGGAAATTAAACGTCGTTAAAAAACAGAAGGAGTTGCTAATTCTCGAGGAGGCAAAGCTTGTGAGGATGGCGCGTCAGAGGGAGGACGTGGCCAAGAAGCTCGAAACGGTCAGGAAAGAAAAGTTCAGAGTTCTCGCCGAGGAGGCCAAACTGATCCGCGTCATAAAGCAGAATGTCAACCCCGCCTGATTCTTTTTTGATGTACTTCCATTCGCGGGGAATTCACCCCATCATTCAACAAGCTTAAAAAGGCCTTTCTCCTATGTGCCTGGGGAGTAAAAGGAGAGGTGATTCTCATGCCAAGAAAGATCAGGGAATACCCGGAAGAGGGGGAATTCGTCGTCGCCACCGTCAAGACCGTTCACCCTTACGGTGCGTTCCTCACCCTTGACGAGTACCCAGGTAAGGAGGGCTTCATGCACATAAGCGAGGTCGCTCCCACATGGGTCAGGAACATAAGGGACTACCTCAAAGAGGGACAGAAGATAGTTGCAAAGGTCATACGCGTTGACCCCGAGAAGGGACACATAGATTTGAGCCTAAAGCGCGTCAACCAGCAACAGAGAAAGGCCAAGATCCAGGAGTACAAGAGGGCCCAAAAGGCCGAGAACCTGCTCAAGATGGCGGCTGAGAAGATAGGAAAGGACTTTGAGACCGCATGGAGAGAAGTCTGGGTTCCGCTTGAGGAGAAGTACGGAGAAGTCTACGCAGCCTTTGAAAACGCCGCCCAGAACGGGATAGAGGCTCTGAAAGGCCTCGTCTCCGATGAATGGCTCGAGGCCCTCAAGCCCATCGTCGAGGCCTACGTTGAGATACCAAAGGTTACCATAGATGCCGAGTTCGAGATAACAGTTCCGAAGCCAAACGGCGTTGAAATCATCAAGGAAGCCCTCATAAGGGCGCGCGACAGGGCTAACGAGGAAAAAGACATCGAAGTCAAGTTCACCTACCAGGGGGCGCCACGCTACAGGATTGACGTCACTGCCCCCGACTACTACAAGGCAGAGGAGGTCCTTCAGGACATAGCCGAGGAGATACTGAGAGTAATCAAAGAAGCGGGCGGAGAGGCGACCCTCATAAGGAAGGAGAAGAGGATAAAGAAAGTCAAGAAGAGGGGTAGCTGATGCACTTCAGGATAAAAAAGTGCCCCAAGTGCGGGCGCTATACCCTTAAGGAAACCTGCCCCGTCTGCGGGGAAAAGACAAGGGTAGCCCACCCGCCGCGCTTTTCGCCGGAAGATCCCTACGGGGAGTACCGGCGCAGGCTGAAGCGCGAGCAAATGGGCATAGGGGTGAAGTGACATGAAGGAGACCATGATTTACCTCCTTGAAAGGCCCAACCTCAGGGACCCGGTTTTCATTGAGGGGCTCCCGGGGATAGGGCTGGTTGGAAAGCTGGCGGCGGATCATCTCATCCAGGAACTCAACGCGGTCAAGTTTGCAGAGCTTTACTCGCCCCATTTCATGCACCAGGTCCTCATCAAGAAGAACTCGGTCGTCGAGCTCATGAAGAACGAGTTCTACTACTGGAAGAACCCGAATGAGAACGGCAGGGATTTGATAATCATCACCGGCGACCAGCAGGTTCCCCCAACCGATAGCCCTGGCCACTACGAGGTCGTTGGCAAAATGCTCGACTTTGTTCAGGAGTTCGGTGTGAGGGAGATAATCACCATGGGCGGCTACCAGGTCCCGGAGCTCCAGGGGGAGCCAAAGGTTCTCGCGGCTGTGACACACGAGGGGCTCATAGAGCACTACAAGGCAAAGCTCGAAGGCTGTGGGGTTGAGGTCATCTGGAGGGAAGACGAGGGCGGAGCCATAGTGGGGGCGGCTGGCCTGCTCCTGGGAATGGGCAAGCTCCGCTCGATGTACGGCATAAGCCTCCTCGGCGAGAGCCTGGGCTACATCGTTGATCCAAAGGCGGCCAAAGTCGTTCTCTCGGCAGTCACAAAGATATTGGGGATAGAGGTAAACATGTCCGCCCTCGACGAGAGGGCAAAGGAAACCGAGGAGATACTCAGGAAAGTCCAGGAGATGCAGAGGGCGATGCTCGAGCAGAGCATGCCCCCGCAGCAGGAAGAGGAGGACAGGGGTTACCTCTGAGCCCCTGCCTTTTCTTGTCTTAATGGCTCTGGCAGGGCCGTTTCAAACCTTTGGTTGGTAACATGCGGTTTCAAAAACGCTTTTATTGCGTGCTACTCTTCTTTGGATTGATGGCACAAAGGAGGTGTCCGAGTTGCACATACCTGATGGCCTTCTGAGCGTGCCAATGATGGCGGTCACGTATCTAATAACGGCCTTAGCCGTTGGCTACTCTGTGAAAAAGCTCAGGGACTTCCCCGAGGAAAAAATCCCTCTCCTCGGCCTCTTCGCCGCCGGAATCTTCGCGGCCCAGATGGTGAACTTCCCGATAATAGGCGGTGTCAGCGGGCATCTCCTCGGGGCGACGCTCGTTGCAATAATCCTCGGGCCCTACGCGGCGGTAATTGTAATGACCGCGGTTCTGCTCATACAAACGCTCCTCTTCGGGGACGGGGGAATAACGGCAATAGGGGCCAACATCTTAAACATGGGGATTGTAGGGGCATTCGCAGGGTACGCCCTTTACACAAAGCTCAAGAGCATCAACGAAACCATAGCGATTGGCCTTTCAGCCTGGCTCTCAGTCGTCCTTGGGGCGGCTTTAGCCGGCGTTGAGATAGGCCTCAGCCACAGCCTCCCGTTCCTCAGGGTGCTCGCCCTGATGGTGGGCTATCACTCAATAATCGGAATAGGCGAGGCGGTACTCACCGTCCTGATAGTTCACGCCGTGAGGGCGAAGCTCCCATCAACTGAGGGGGTGCCGGCATGAGGGCGGTTTTTAAGGGGCTGATAATTGTAGCCATTATCCTGGCCATAGTGTTGCCCTTTGCATCGAGCAATCCCGACGGGCTGGAGACGACGATGGAAAAGGTTGGCCTTGAGGAGAAGCCTGTCTATCAAGCGCCTCTCGACTACGGCGAAACCTGGGGCCAGAGCTTCGCCATGGGCCTGCTCGGGATCATCCTGACCTTTGGGGCTGGCTACGGCCTGGCAAAGCTCGCCAGGGGTGCCTGAGGTGTACCTGCCTTTCGTTTTCATTTATGCTATTGGCGTGGTGACGAGGAAGAGCCTTACCGAGCTGGCATACTTTGCCCTCCTTTTCCTGGCAGTTACGCGGATAATGAGGCCGGAGAGGAGCGTTTTCAAAAAGCTTGGCTTTCTCCTGGGCTTTGAGGGCCTTCTGTTCGTTATGGCCCTGTTTAACCCGGGAAAACCTCTCCTGGAGACGCCCCTTGGCTGGATAACCCAGGAAGGTGTGTACTCTTTCTTCATGCTCCTCGGCAAAGCTTTCCTCTCAGCAGGAACGGCCGTGGTCGTGATAAACTCGGCTGGCTTCCCTAAAATACTCGCCGAGATGGAAACACTGAAGTTTCCTAAGGTGCTCACCTTAACATTAGCCTTCACCTACCGCTACCTCGACCTCTTCACGGAGGAAGCTGTCAGAATGAAGCGCGCCCTGGACTCCAGGGCCTTTGGCGTGGGAAGGAAGGAGTACTACGGCAAGCTCGGCTCCCTCATGGGGGAGGTTCTCGTCAGGGCTTACCTCAGGAACGGGAGGATATACAAAGCCATGCTCTCCAGGGGCTTCGGGGAGTTTCCCAGGTTAGAGGAGCCGAGGCCAAACGTCCAGACGGCTATGCTGGCCCTGCTCGCACTGGGGGGTCTGCTGGTGTGATAGAGCTGAAAGACGTTCACTTCTCCTACTCCGGCAGGGAAGTGCTGAGGGGAATCAGCCTCACAATAGAGAGCGGAGAAATCTTTGGACTCCTCGGGCCGAACGGAGCAGGGAAAAGCACCCTGATCCTCCACCTCAACGGCATACTGAAGCCGAAGAAGGGGAAAGTCCTCGTGGACGGCCTCGACCCGGCGAAAAACCCGAGGGAAGTCCGGAGAAAGGTCGGGATAGTTTTCCAGGATCCCAACGACCAGCTCTTCTCGCCGACTGTGTTTGAGGACGTCGCCTTTGGCCCCTACAACCTCGGCCTCCGTGGGGAGGAGCTGAGGAGGAGGGTAGTAAAAGCGCTGGAACTGGTGGGGATGGGCGAGTACGCCAGCAGGGACACGAAGGAGCTGAGCTTCGGCGAAAAGAAGAGGATAGCGATAGCGACGGTCTTAGCCATGGAGCCTGAGATCATAGCCTTTGACGAGCCCTTCGCCAACCTGGACTTCAGGGGCAAAAAGCTGATGAGGGAGCTCATCCTCGGGCTGAAAGGGCAGGGAAAAACAGTTATCCTCGCCTCCCATGAGGCCGAATACCTCTCGCTCTGCGACAGGATAGCCCTGATGGATGGGGGGAGGATAGTGACAGTGGGAACTCCCAAAGAAATACTCGGAAACCCCGACCTTCTGAGGGAGCACAACCTCGACGTCCCACCGCTGGCAGAGCTCTTCCTGAGCCTGGGTCTCCCGGTTCCGGGGAGCGTCGAAGAGGCTGTTGAGATACTGAAGAAACGAGATTAAACATCCATCCTCAACCTGAAGAGTCTCTCTATTTCGTCTCTGACGTCTTCTTTTTCACCGCTCAGGACCAGTTTTCCACCCGCTATAACGTAAACCCTGTCCGCGATTGGCATCAACGGCTCCCAGATGTGGCTTATTATTACAAAACTCCTCTCTTTCTTTTCCCCCTTGAGGATCCTTACAAAGTTTCGAATGCTCTCAAAGTCAAGATTGGCGAGGGGTTCATCTATCATAACCAGCTCAGGGCTTCCAATGAAAGCTTGGGCCAAGGCCAGCTTTTTCAGCATTCCTGAGGAGTAGTTCCTCGTCTGCTCATCGAGGAAATCCAGACCCAAGAGCTTCCCAATCCGCTCGACCTCATCCTCGCCATAACCCTTTGATTTTGCTATGAATTCAAGCCATTCCCTCCCCGAAACCAGCGGAGGAAACAAAACGGGATCATAGGCCACCCCAAGTTTCATCTTAACACCAGCATCCCTCCATGGGTCCCTTCCAAAGACCCGGATTAGGCCAGAAGTTGGCCTGTAAACCCCTGTGGAGAGCTTGAAGAAAGTACTCTTTCCACCGCCGTTCGGGCCGAGAATTAGGTTTACGCCTTCAGGGATTTCAACCGTGACGTTGTCGAGGGCAACTATTTTGCCGAACCTCTTGGTTAAGCCTCGGGCGATTATCATGCCCTCCACCTCCAGAGGGCCAGCAACAGGGACAACACGATTATAGAGGCGCAGAGGACCTTTTGGACCATCGGAGTGGGATAAACGCCCCTATAATATCCAGAGAACGTTAGAGACCCATTTGTAACGTAGATCGAGTAACTTCCTTCCCCTGGAAGGACTACGGGATAGCTAAGATGCTCCCTCACGTTGGACGAGAAGACCTCCCTGCCGGAAAACTGATCGAGAACAACAACCGTCCCCTCGCCATTGAAGCTCGAGTTCAAAACCATCCAGCCAGGGGAGTGAAGGGAGACATAACTGAAGGTTCCCTTCGAGTTTGTTACAACGGCCGGGCCAATGAACCCCCTACTCCTCTCGGCTGTTATGTACGCCCCACAGACTGCGAGGAAGGACAGCAGGAGAGAGAGCATGAGAACGAACAGAAACTTCATCTTCACAGGACATCCCCCCTCACGAAGACTGCTCCTGACAGGGTCAAGAGAACTGCGGGAACAACCAGTCCCCGGAGGACCCAGCCGCTCTCAAAGGGTGAAACCCAGCAAAGCGATTTCTCGAGCATCGGCACAAAGGAAAAGGGCGGCCAGCTGAGGTCTGCAAAAAACGGTAGGACGAGGAGGAAGAAGGAAGCTATAAAAGAAAGGAACATGTTCCTGAGCAGGACGGAAAACGTTACCGAAACCGAAAGGGAGAACAGAACGAAGTAGGTGGCAAAAACGAGTAAGTAAAAGTACCTGGTGGTTAGCGTTATTTCCTTCACAACACCAATTATATCGGCGTTCGGCACTAAGTCCACTATCAAGAGCGGAATGTAGAGAAAGAGAATGGAAGCCAGGAGAACGGATAGGGTTTTAGCCAGAAACAGCTCGCCCTTAGTGAAGGGGAGCGAATAGACCGTGAAGGCATAGCCCCTTTCCCTGTCGTAGCGGAAGGCAAGTATCGAGAAAACTGAAACAAGGAACGCCAGCAGGATCCAGAAGCCCGGAGAGAAGGAAAGGTACTCAAACAGGTGAATAGCAGTCACGCTGTTGATAGGGGGGACAGTGGGGGGAATGAAAGTTGTGGAAGAAACGGACACAACTTCCCACTGGGCCTTCAGGTAACTGACTTCGAGAACGTAGGTAAGGGAAGGAACGCCGAGGAGAAAGATTGCCAGCCTTAGAGGGTCGCTTATCTCCCACGACAGGAGGGTCAGGAACCTCTTCATATCTCTACCTCCTCTTCATCAGGAACACTCCCGCAAGTAACAGCAGTCCGGCAAGAACACCCCCAATCCAAGGGCCAGAAATGGCAGGAACACTCGCCTGCTGAGTGACATGTTCATCAGACTGGGTTTTTGGAACGCTGACGTTGTAAAGGAGAACCCCCGCCGGGACGGCACGGTCGACTTCCCCTCCCGAAAACTTTGGAGTTAATCTATCCATCATGTTGTCCGATATCGCGATCACATCGAGCCTCACCGAGGCCCCGAGGTCGGGTATAACTCCCATAAAGCCGGCGGTTAAATCGTCCCCGGGGTTGAATATCACTATTGACCTTATGAACGAGGTAGCCCCACTTGGATCCGTGAAGTTCACGGGCTCGCTACTCAGGAAAACATTTGGCCCCGTGAAGTTACGGTAGTATGTTACGTATGTGGTGGAGTTCAGAACCCTGATCACGTTAAAGGCCAGATGTTTTCCGTCAAGGATTACATAGCTCATGTTGGAAACCGGGTAAAGCCCGAATAGAAGCGTGTGCCCGTAGGGGCGGCCGTCCATTGAGTAGACAATCCCCGTGAGAAGATGGATCTTGTAAGAGCCGTTCAAGACGAGTTCTGTTCCATAATCCGCCCACTCAAACGAAACGTTTTCGCGAAGTGAGTGAGTGATCGTGTTAACGGGCCACGGGAGGTCCAGGGTGCAGTTGGCGGGGTAGTAAGCCGTGACCTCAGAGTAGGGCCATCTCAGAGACTTATCACCGTAGAGACCAACCGTCACGTTAACGATGGCCCAGTCGTTGGAAACGTTAATTATCCTGAAAACAACGCGCATGCTTTGGAAACCAAGGGTGGCTATACAGCCATCGCTACGGTAATAGGCCCCTCCTCCATAGTAGGTGTCTGGCTTTGTGGCGTTGGCAAAGTAAACCAGCTCGGTGCCGGGTTTAAGCCAGTAGGGCGCAGCTAATGTCGAACCGGAAAAAAGAAGCAGAAAAACCAGAGGCAGGGCGGCTTTCCCCTTCATAGCCATACCCCCACTCATGCGCTACCCGGTGGATAACCAACCGAGGCTGTTACAGACATTATCGCCCCTAACACGCTGAAGTACGTGGTAGTCCGTATCGTGTATATGTCATTGTGTACCCATACAAAGAGCAGCTCCGCCAAATCGAAAACCCATCCGTCGTTTTTGCCATCGTGCCAGTAGGTTGGATCGCACACGTGAAAGTAGGCTGAGGCTAAGGCACCTCCGCCACCAAAAGGCGGAAGCGACTTGACCTCAATATCTTCCCCGTACCACTCGCATCGAGAGATCTGCTTCCAATATACTGCTGCATTTACGAGGCTGCTGAGAAAGCCCGTCGCAGCCAGCAAGCCCAACATTGCAAACAATACCCCTCGTCTCATTGTCCCCCCCAACGCTGACAAGGGGTATACCAAGGTAGTGATCCAGAGAATTTAAACTTTTCTGTTTCGATCATGAAAGTTTACAGACATTGAATGAAAATTAAAACTGAAAAGAGAAATTAGCTACCAAGTACCTCCTCCAGCAATTCAAGCCCCAGCTCCAGGTATTCCTTCGCCTTCTCCTCGCTCTTGGCCTCGCTGAAAACCCTGATTATCGGCTCCGTCCCACTCGCCCTCACGAGGACCCAGCCGTCGTTGAAGATTATCTTGCTACCATCGGTCGTGTCTGTCCTATAACCTCTCTTCTCAGCCAGCCTTGCAACCTTTGCCACAATCTCCTTCCTGTCCCCCTCGACTTGCCTCTTCGTCTTGAACTGGTAGTATTTTGGAAGCCCGTCAATAAGCTCGCTGAACCTCTTGCCAGACTTTGCGAATATCTCGACTATCTTTGCGGTAGTCATCGCACCGTCCCTTCCCAGGACGAAGTCAGGGAAGATAACGCCGCCGTTCTCCTCGCCGCCTATGGTTCCGTTGTGCTCGAGCAGGGCCCTCGCGACTATCAGGTCACCAACTTCCGTCCTCATCACCTTTGCGTTGTTCCTCTCCGCTATTTCATCGAGCAGGTTTGAGGTTGCTACAGTAGTGACTAGAAGCCCGCCGCCCTTCTCCCTCAGCACCGCATCCGCAACGAGGGCGAAGGTCTTATCGCCCTGTATAAAGCGGCCGTTCTCGTCTATGAAGACCGCCCTATCCGCGTCCCCATCCTGGGCAACGCCAAAATCTGCACCAAGGGCCCTGACTATCTCCTTGAACTCCCTCAGGTTCTCCTCGTTCGGTTCAGGGTTTCTCGCCGGGAAGTGGCCGTCCGGGTGTGCGTTTACGCTGACCACCTTACAGCCGAGCTCCCGGAGGAGGTAGGGAAGCGTGAGCGAGCCGGCGCCGTTTGAAGTATCGACAACGACGAAAGGTTTTCTCTTCCTTATCGCTTCCACATCAACCCTGCTCTTTATGGCCTCGATGTAGGGCTTTATGATGTCCTCCCCGCGGACCTGGCCTATTTCGTCCCACCTGGCCCTATCGAAGTCCCCATTGAAGAATATTTCCTCTACAACAGCCTCCCTTTCCTTCTTCAGCCCCATGCCGTTTGGCTCGAGGAGCTTTATGCCGTTGTACTCCGGTGGATTGTGGCTCGCGGTTATGACTGCCCCGCCGTCGGCTTTGAAATGGGCCGTCGCCCACTGTATTGCGGGCGTTGGGGCTATGCCAACGTCGATGACGTCACAGCCCACGCTCAGCAAGCCGCTGATTATAGCGTCCTTCAGCATCTCGCCGCTTACCCTGGTGTCTCTCCCGACAACCACCAGGGGCCTCTTCCTGCCTTCCCTTTTAAGCATCGTCCCGAAGGCCATGCCCATCTTGAGGGCAAATTCGGGCGTTATCTCTTCGTTCGCTATTCCGCGGACTCCAAAGGTTCCGAAGAGTTTCCCCATTTTAATCCCTCCCAAAATCGTCCTCGAAGCGGACTATGTCGTCTTCGCCGAGGTATTCGCCGATCTGGGTTTCTATGACCTCGAGGACTATCTTTCCCGGATTTTCAAGCCTGTGGACAGTGCCTGCGGGAATGAACGTGCTCTCCCCAGGCCTCAGGAGGATTTCCCTGTCGCCAATACGAACCTTCGCCGTCCCCTTAACAACGACCCAGTGCTCGCTTCTGTGGTGGTGCATCTGGAGCGACAGCTTCTTGCCCGGAAGAACCGTCATGCGCTTTATCTTGTAGCGGTCGTTCTCCTCGAGGACAGTATAGCTTCCCCATGGCCTGTAGGCCGTTTTGTGGACGAGCGCCCTCTCGTCGTTCTTCTCCTTCAGATGCTTGTAGACTTCCTTTACCTTCTGCCCCTCACCGCGGTGGGCTATTAAGAGGGCATCGTCCGTATCGATGATTATCAAATCCTCCACGCCGACCGTTGCCGTCAACCTCTCGGCCATTATGAGGTTGTTCTTAGAGTTCACCCCGATGTGGTAGGTTCTCTTGCCCTTCATCACAACGGCGTTCCCGTCCTCGTCTTTCTCCAGAGCCTCGTATATTGCGTCAAAGCTTCCCAGGTCGTTCCAGTAGACGTTGAGCGGGACAACAGCGGCCTTGTCGGTCTTCTCCATAACGCCATAGTCAACGCTTATCTCCGGGACCAGCTCGTAGGCCCTCTCTACGCTCTCCTCCTCGAAGGCCTTTGCAACCTCAGGTGTGTGCTTCTTCGCCTCCTCCAGGAAAACCTCAGTGCGGAACGCGAACATCCCGCTGTTCCAGTAGTAACCGCTCTCAACGTATTTTTTAGCCGTTTCGAGGTCTGGCTTCTCCTTGAACTCGGCAACGCGGTAGCCGAGAACCCTGTCACCTTCCTTGATGGCCTCCCCGGGCCTGATGTAGCCGTAGCCAGTGTGGGGCCTGGTTGGTTTTATGCCAAAGGTCACCAAATAATCCCTGGCCAGCTTCTCTGCCCTCGCAAAAGCTTTCTCATAGGCCTCGTTCACCTCGATGAGGTGGTCGCTTGGCAGTACAGCAACGACGGAGTCACCGAAGGTTTCCTCTATCCTCTTAACCCCCCAGTATATGGCCGGGAGGGTGTTTTTGCCAACGGGCTCAAGGAAGATGTTTTCAGCCGGGAGTTCAACGCCGAGTTCCTCAAGGTCGTCGAGAACCCTGAATTTATACTCCTCGTTGGTTACGACGAATATCTCGGCCGGCTTTGAGAACTTAAGAGCCCTCTCGACGGTCTTCTGGAAGAGGCTTTCCCCATCGAGGAAGCGGACGAACTGCTTGGGCATCAGCTCCCTGCTGAGCGGCCACAGGCGGGTCCCTTTCCCCCCGGCCAGGATAAGCGTCTTCACGGCAACCACCTCTGGGACTTCTGGGGTTAGGTCTATTTAACTTTAGCGAAAGAAAAAATCAGCGGAGGGCGAACTCGCCCACGAAGGCAGAGCTCGAGATGGTGTCCCCGATGCCAACCGTTGATTTGGGCTTTGCCACTATCTTAGTTGGAACAAATGCGAGCTGGTAGGAATTAACCTCGGCTATGCCATCCTTCATGCCGTACTCCTCTAAGAGAGCCTCTTCCACGGGCTTAGCCTTCTCATTGACGGGAACTTCCATGGCTTTGATGATGTTATCTATAGAGCTTATATCGCCGAGCTTTGCCTTTGCCGCGGCAGCCAAAGCAGCGAAGAGGAGAGCATCGCGGACGAACTCCCCTCTGTAGTCCGTCAGCGCGAGATAATAGCCATAGGTGTGGAAGTGTATCCTCCTCACGCCTGTTTTTTCAGCGAGCTTGACCATGGCCTCTGTAACCGCTATCGGGTCAACGGGGTCGTGGGAGAGGAGCTTCTCAGCGAGGGCTTTCTCATCCATGACCTCGACTATCGAGGCCAGCTCAACCTCGTTCAGCCCAACGCTCCAGAACTTTCCGAGCAAGCCCAGGATTGCCTTTCTAACTGTTTCATCCGGGGTAAAGGCAAACTCAAGGTGCGTCGGGATGCCTTTCTCGTTCAGAACCTTAAGGTGTTCTTCAACGATCTCCAGAGGCTCGCGGTAGTTCTCCTTTGTGAGAGCCTGGAGACCGCTGATCACCGCGAGGGAAGAGCTTCCGGCTATCTCCTCGAACCTCTCCCTGAACTCCGGCCTTATGTAGACGTTGGGGTTATAATCGTCGGCCGAGCCTATGAAGCGGTTTTCCCTCGGTGCCTCGAAGTTAAAGACTGTGAAGCCCCTCGGAAACTCGTAGATGTAGTGGAGGCAGTTCTCTTCATCCCCAGCGAAGTCCCTCGGGTGGACGAGCTTGAGTGAGCCGTTTTCGGCCTTTGGCACATAGATCGGCCCGTCCTTGAAGAGGCCCGCCTGAAGGCCGGAAAGCTGGGGGACGTGGGCTATGACGGGGATGCCATAGACCCCCCCGAGGAGGTTGGCCATTATACCCACCTGGCCGCCCATCCTCAGCTCGTCCCAGCCCCATTGCTTCATGTAAAAGCGCGTGGAACAGCTCTCAACTAAGAGTTCAGCGGCCTTTCCCCTTTTAACGCTCCAGAGGATTGAGCCGAGGAGCTGAGCAACGCTCTCTATCCTTTTTGGAAGCTCCTCTGCGTAGCGGAGAACCTCCTCTTTACCGGCCTTCTCGACGCGCTTTTCGAGGTCTTTTCGCTCAAGATACTTGACGGCGTCGATGTTTGTGTTGTAAGCCAGAAGAACCTTACCAACTCCTCCAATCCTGCCCCTTACACTTTCAAAAGCGGATGAGTAGAGGGAGTCCCAGGTCACATGTATCACCGGGAGTGAAAAAGACGGGGAGGTTAATAAGACTTGCGCCTCAGAAAGTACCTTCTCCCACCGAGGTGCACCATCTCGTAGATCTCCCCCTCATTGACCTCAAACTTCGGCTTTTCGAGCTCGTACGTCTCGTAGGTCTCCATGTCCATCACCTGAACCTCTGTCCTGCCGATGCTCGTAACCATGGCCTCCCTTTTCTCGGCTTCAACGGTCTCAACGCTCTCCCTTTCTACAGTCTTCCAGTCCCTGTGCTCGCTCTCGCCGGTGCTCAAATCCCTCATGGCCAGCCCCTTCCCGTCGACGCGCTCCACCTCGTACACCTTCCCCTTCCTGTCCCGAACTATGTCTCCCCTCCTGAACTTCGGCAACCTAACGCTCACGCTCGTGCGGTAGACCTCCCTGCTGGTCTGTCTGTCGAGGCCGACCAGTTCGTAGGCCTCGCTGACTGTTCCACCGAAGTGCTCCCTTATGGCCTGGGCCAGCTTTCTCGCGGCACTTGTGGAGCCCATATAGAAGTCCAGCCCTTCATCTTTCTCAACGGTGTCCTGAATAAAGCCCATCCTGTCCCTTCTCATTATCTCGTCGACCTTTTCCTCGACGAGCTTTTCAACGGCCTTCCTTTCATCTTCCGCAAGGGGCCTGTCTTCGGCCCTCACCTGGAGTATCGCCTCGAAATAGCCCCCTAAGAACTTCTGACAGCGGGGACAGACCGTCTGGCGGACGTAAACAGTAACATGCTTCCTCTCGTCGTGGAGCTCACGTTGAAGCTCGTGGATCCTGGCCTTAACGCGAACCTCGTAGGTTATTATTGCTGGAAAGTAGTCAATGTGCCAGTCAACCGGTTCAAAAGAAACCACGGCCTCTCCAACGGAGAGTTCCTGAATTGATTCCAGCTCTTCTGGAGACACCAGCCCAAAGGTTTTGACCCTCTCATCAAAGGAATCTTCAATGGCCTCAAGCAAAGCGCTCTCCGCCACCTCGAAGATAAGCTCTTCGAGTTCGTAAGTTTTGGGGTCAACCCAGACGCCCCTCTTTTTATAGCTCCCGCAGTTCTGGCAAAGTTCTGTGTTGAGTTCACCATCAATGAGAAGAACCGGGTTCTCCTTCCTGAAGCACACCTGGCAGAGGCCCTCAATTAAGGGACCACCCTCCTCCTCGCTTATACCGCACCTGTAACAGAAGCGCTCGCCCATAACCATCACCACACCAGCTTTGCCATCTGGGCGTGGGGTATCCCTTCAATCCTCAGAACCCTTTCCGGGTCAACGTAACCGAGTTCTATCGCCTTGGAAACACACCTCTCACCCGTCAGGTTGGCTATGGTGGCCTCCCCGAGGAGGGACTCCAGGGCGTCTTCATCCATCAGCTCACCTTTGTAGAACCTCTCCCTGACCTCAAGCTTGAGCTTACCCTCCCTGAACGTCTTCCCAAGCAGCTCTTCATCGCATGCCGCCAGGAGAACCTCGCCCTGGACCCGGTAGATTTTAACGTATATCATGACCCTTCCCGGACACCCTAAAGGCGAAGGGTTTATAAACCCTGCCGGACGAAAAGCTTAAAGCAATTTTTCTAACATCATGTTAGAGAAAAGGGGGTGGTGAGAATGGAACCAGAGATGGGGAAGCTCCTCGATGTCCTCGGGAACGAGACCAGGAGGAGAATACTCTTCCTGCTCACGAGAAGACCTTACTTCGTGAGCGAACTGAGCCAGGAGCTTGGAGTAGGACAGAAGGCTGTGCTCGAACACCTTCGAATACTGGAGAGCGCAGGGTTAATCGAGGAAAGGGTTGAAAAAATCCCCCGCGGGAGGCCAAGAAAGTATTACATGATAAAGAGGGGCTTTAGACTGGAGGTGCTCCTGACTCCATACACCTTCGGCACTGAAATTTATGAACCCACGAAACCCGGAACCAGGGAAGTTTACTCAATGACTAAAGCCCTGATCAAGGCCCATAAACCGGTAGAGGAGAAGATAGAGGAACTTGTGGATTTTCTGGGCGAGATAGAAGCAAGACTGAACGAACTACTCGAGGCCAGGAGAGAACTGGAAGAGGTCAGGCTCCTCGTTGAGACGTACATAGAGAACCTCCTGAGAAGGGTTGCACAGGAGGACGAGAAACTCGTCGAAGAAATAATACACGAGGTCGAACCCAAGCTGCCAAAGAGGATACTGGAAAGAATCAACGACTTTTAGGAAGCGGGAAGAAAAGAAGGCTTAGGTTAGAGTATCTTGCCTTCCTCCTTCATCCTCACGAGCCTGGTTATATAGCCCGCTATCCTGTTCCTGATGGTTTTGCTCTGAACCGTGGTGAGCTCCTGAACCATCTTCTTGTTGTGCTCAAAGTCCCTTGTGAACTTATCCGGATAGCGGTCAAACAGCTCGCGAGCAACCCTCTTGATGAAAGTCTGCTTAATGTTCCCCATTTCGATCCCTCCGTTGTCTTGACCGAAACCATAGCCAGATTCAGGCACTCATTTTAAAACTTTTCCCTCAGGGGAGAAGCTCCTCCAGTCTCTTTCCAAGCCTCACAAAGTAACCTCTCTCATAGACCACCTCCCCGTTAACAAGGACCGCCTCCACGTCGCTTCCCCTGGCTGAATGGATAAGATTAGAGTATGGATTCTCCGGAGGGGTGAACCACGGCTTTCTACCGTTTATCAGCAGAAGATCCGCGAGGTAGCCCGGCCTGATCAGGCCGGCGGCAATGCCCAAAGCCCTGGCCCCGTTAACCGTCGCCAGCCCCAAAACTTCCCTGGCGGAGATAGAATGGGGCTTTCTTGACATCAGGTTTGAGAACAGGGCCGTGCACCTTATTTCCGCAAACATGTCGATGGAGCCGACGGGGTTGGGAGAATCGGTTCCAAGGGCCACGTTAAGGCCGAGCTCCACCAACTGGAGAAGATTTACCGTTTTTGCTTCCAGTTCAACGTTGCTGGAGGGACAGTGGACAAGGGTAGAACCGGAGGAAGAAAGCGCTTTCATTTCGTTCTCTGACAGGTAAACGCCGTGGACACCAATGAGGCGCCCGTTGAGAGCGCCCGCCCTGTGCAGGAACTCAACTGGCTTCAGGTTGTACCTTCTGCGGAGTTCCCTCACCTCCCCTCTGCTCTGGGCCAAATGTATGTGAACCCTGCCATCTTTCTCCTCGGAAACTCCCGAAATCTCGGACATCAGTTCCAGGCTTACCGTGTTGGTTGCATGGGGCGCAAGGGTTGGGACAACAAGATCGCTCCTTCCGTGCCATCTCCTGAAAAACCTGAATCCCTCCTCCGGAGCGGCGTGTGGAAAATCCACGAGATCCATTACCGTGTGCCCTACAAAAGCCCTGATACCTATCTTTTCGGCCGTTTGGGCTATTTCTTCAGCAAAAAAGTAGTGGTCATTTATTGTGGTTGAGCCGTTTGCAAGGGCTTCCGCCATTCCAAGGAGGGCCCAGTTCCGTATTTCCTCTCTGGTCCATTCCCTTTCCATCGGCCAGATTATCTTTTCAAGCCATTCCTGAGTTGGCATGCTTTCACCGAGGCCCCTAAACCTGGCCATCGCCACATGGGTGTGAGCGTTGATCAACCCGGGCATCACAAAGAACCCTCTCCCGCCGTAAACCCTCTCAACGTCCTCACCAACCCTCTCAGCGGGCACAACTCCAGCTATTTTGTTGCCCTCCACCAAAACGGCGTGATCCGGCAGTACCTTTTCGGCGTCGACTACGGTTCCAACCAGGGCCAGCACTCCCAACCACCCTATGTTGTATTGACAACCCCCTGATTAAACCTTTTGTCGTTTTGTCGTCCAAAGGCCCAAAGGATTTAAATTCCTTGATCACAGAGGGGATACCATGCCCCCAGTAGTTGAGATAAACTGCAGAACCACGGTACTTTTGCTCTGGCTTAATTGACGTTCTCCCAGATACTCCCGTCTGAACCGGATTAGTTAGCGTTATAAACCCGAGTTCAAAGCCTTCGGAGGTGGTAACTGTGATTGATAAGGTTTACTGCGCCGGTGTTAAGCCCGAGATGGAGGGCAAGAGGGTTAAACTGGCTGGCTGGGTTTACAGGAAAAGGGAAGTTGGAAAGAAGGTTTTCATAGTCCTCCGCGACTCAAGCGGGATAATCCAGACGGTATTTGATGAGGAGCTCGGTGGAGAAGCCTACGCCCTGGCCAAAAAAGTCGGAATCGAGTCCAGCGTCATCATAGAGGGGACGATTAAGGCAGATCCGCGCGCCCCCAACGGTGTGGAGGTTCAGGCGGACAGGATAGAGGTCATCCAGAACGTGGATGCCTTTCCAATAACGAAGGATGCAAGCGAGGAGTTCCTGCTCGACGTCAGGCACCTCCACCTCCGCTCTCCAAAGGTAGCGGCCATAATGAAGGTTAAAGGCACGATGATGCAAGCAGCTAGGGAATGGCTCCTTCAGGACGGCTGGTACGAGGTCTTTCCGCCGATACTGGTTACGGGGGCAGTTGAAGGCGGTGCCACGCTCTTCAAGCTCAATTACTTCGACAGGACAGCTTACCTCAGCCAGTCGGCCCAGCTCTACCTTGAGGCGGCGATTTTTGGCCTCGAAAAGGTCTGGAGCCTCACGCCGAGCTTCAGGGCCGAGAAGAGCAGGACGAGGAGGCATCTAACCGAGTTCTGGCACCTCGAGCTTGAGGCCGCCTGGATGGACCTCCGGGACATAATGAAGGTAGAGGAGGAGCTGGTAAGCTACATGGTGCAGAGAACCCTGGAGCTCAGGAAGAACGAGATTGAGCTCTACAGGAAGGATTTAACCACCCTCAAGAACACGGTTCCCCCGTTCCCAAGGATAAGCTACGATGAAGCCATCGACATACTCCAGAGCAAGGGCGTCAACATTGAATGGGGCGATGACATGGGGGCGGATGAGGAGAGGATCCTAACGGAGGAGTTCGAGAGCCCGTTCTTTGTCTACGGCTATCCAAAGCACATCAAGGCCTTCTACATGAAGGAAGACCCGAGCGACCCGAGGAAGGTTCTCGCCGCTGACATGCTCGCCCCAGAAGGCTACGGCGAGGTTATTGGCGGCTCCCAGCGTGAGGACGATTACAACAAGCTGGTGCAGAGAATCCTTGATGAGGGCATGAAGCCTGAGGACTACCAGTGGTACCTCGACCTGAGGAAGTACGGTAGCGTTCCCCACAGCGGCTTCGGCCTCGGCCTGGAGAGGCTCGTGGCCTGGGTTCTCAAGCTCGACCACGTGAGGTGGGCGACCCTCTTCCCGAGGACGCCGAGCAGGCTGTATCCATGAGCCCTCTGCTTGCAAAGCACTCGCAGGGTTTTCTCCTTTTTATTCATGCTTCCTCACGCCCGAAGGCACTTGGAAAGTGGCTTTCCGCCGTCCGCTAAGGAGGCCTGAACGATGGTGAAAGAGCGAAGGCGTCCTCCGTTGAGGCATAATAAGCGGAAGTCTCTATGAGAAGGGCCCTTAAACCGTTTCAGCTTTTAAAACGACGCGTATTTTCCGCCAGCGCTTTGCAAAAAAGGCTTATTTGGGGGTTGTGGGGGCGTTAGCCCCCCCAGTAGTTTAAGAAAAAACGGGGTTGTGGGGCGAAGCCCCACTCAGGGGGTTTGAGAGTACAGAGAGATAAGGGGGCGGAGCCCCCTTGTCTTTCGTTGTGGTGGGCCCGCGGGGGTTCGAACCCCGGACCTCCGCCGTGTGAGGGCGGCGTCATAACCAGTCTAGACCACGGGCCCATCCCGTCCAATGGAACGGGGACGCCGTTATAAATTTTTCGTCATCCCACCGCGGAAACTTTTTAACCCTCCCATCCTTCACCCCCGGGGTGAGGGGCTTGAAAACCCTGTGGGCACCATGGAGGATAGAGTACATACGCTCACCGAAGCATAAAGGCTGTATATTCTGCGACTTCCCGAAGGAGAACAGGGACAGGGAGAGGCTCATCCTCTACCGCGGGGAGCACAGTTTTGTGATAATGAACAACTACCCCTACAACCCGGGCCACGTCATGATAGCTCCCTACCGGCACGTCGGGAAGTGGGAGGACCTCACAGATGAGGAACTCCTCGAAATAATGAAGCTCTCCCAGCTCATGATAAAGGCCATAAGGAAAGCCATGAACCCGGACGGCTTTAACCTCGGGGTTAACCTCGGCCGCGTTGCCGGGGCTGGGATAGATGACCACGTTCACCTCCACATCGTCCCGCGCTGGAACGGTGATACGAACTTCATGCCCGTAATAGCGGACACAAAGGTCATCCCAGAATCTTTGGAAGAAGCCTACGACGAGCTGAAAAAGGCGATAGAAGAAGTTCTAAAGGAATAGCAAGGGCCTCGGGAGGGGGTGGCCTTCAGCACTTCTCAGTGCCGGGCCAACCCCACAGACCTCTTCCCTTTAGCTGAGCCTCTTTCTCATGAACTCCTCGAACCTGTCCATTGCCTCCTCAAGTATCTCCACCGGTGGTAAGAAGACTATCCTGAAGTGCCATTCCCCGGCCCTTCCAAACCCGGAACCATGGACGAAGAGAACGTGCGCCTGGTGGAGAACGTCGAGGACAAACTCCTTGTCGCTCTTCCACTTCGAGCGCTCCTCTATCCTCGGGAAGATGTAGAAGGCTCCCTGGGGCTTCTGGGTGCTTATCCCCGGAATCTCCGTGAGGCGCTTGTAGATGTAGTCCCTCCTCTCGCGGAGCTTTTTCATGTATTCTTCAAGGTAATCCATCGGGCCGGTTAGGCCTGCTATGGCAGCCAACTGGGCCGGTGTGCTCGGGCATATTCTTATACGCGTGAGCCTGTCTATGGCTTCCCTGACTTCAGCGAGCTTATCCTCCGGGTCAACGTAGTAGAAGTAGCCCAAACGCCAGCCAGTTGCGAAGTAGACTTTGGAGAGGCCGTTCATGACTATTACCGGAACGTCCTTGGTGAGGGAGCCGGGGGAAACGTGCTTTCCTTCGTAGGTCATGAGGTCGTATATCTCGTCGCTTATAACGGGCAAATCGTACTCCCCCGCAAGGTCGAGGATTTCCTTGAGGGTCTTCTTCTCGTAGAGAGCCCCGGTCGGGTTGTTGGGGTTTATCACGGCTATAGCCTTCGTCCTCTCGTTTATGCGCTTTCTCATGTCCTCTATGTCCGGTTGCCAGCCGTTCTCCTCTATCGTCTCGTACTCGTTGGGGATTCCTCCGTAGAACTTGACGAGGCCCGTGTAGGGCGGATAACTCGGACTCGGGACAAGTATGTTGTCGCCCGGGTCAAGGAGACCACCGAATATGAGCTGGAGCGCCTCGGTAACGGCCGCGGTAACGCGGACGTCGTCAGGGGTTATGTCAACGCCGTTCTTTCTCTTCTCACGCTGGACGACTGCCTCTCTCATCTCCAGGAGGCCCTCGCTTGGCCCGTAGTAGTTGTGACCCTCCCTTAGGGCGCGGCAGTAGGCTTCAATCATGTGCTCCGGCGGCTGGAAGTCGTACTTGCCAGGATCCCCTATGTTGAGGCTGATGACCTTTATCCCCTTCTTTTCAAGCTCCCTGGCCGGAAGAACAACGTCCCTTATCGCGTACTCAACGCCCATGGCCCTTTCAGATGGACGAATCATTTCAATCACCACCTTAATGATGAGAGACCCTTCATAAAACTTTTTCGTAGCCCTGAATCAGCTGAGAGCGCAAACTTTTATAATACCCCCGCGAACTGTTCAACATGAACATCCTAATCCCGCTTCTCATCGGTTTCGCGGTAGGGCGCGCACTGCTGGCCAGCGAATCCCTTAGAGGGATGAAGCTGGACTCACTCCTCAGTGCGACGGTTCTCCTCTTGGTGTTCCTCATGGGGATCGAGGCCGGGAAGGTTGAGATCGCCGCCGGCTGGCTTGCCCTCTCATCCATTCTCCTGGCGGCTCTAACTTCCGCCGGTAGTGTTCTCCTTGGCTTCCTCGCCTGGAGGTGGTTGAAGTGAACCGCTTCCCGGTAATGGTCATTGCCTCTCTCTCACTCGGTTTCATAGCGGGCAGGATTTTGTCCCCAGACCTTGGAAACCTCTACGAGTGGGTTCTCTATGCCCTGATTTTTCTGATCGGCGTTGATCTCGGGAAGGGGCTGGACTTTAACGCCCTCCGGAAGTCGGGGAGCTTAGGCGTGTTTCTGGCCATCACAACCATTCTGGGCTCCATCGCAGGGGCCCTCCTCGCAGGGCTTTTCCTGGGCATCCCCCCAAGGTACGCCTCCGCCATAGGGGCCGGCTGCGGCTGGTACTCGATAACCGGTCCAATAATAGCCCAGTATTCTGCCATCTACGGCACACTGGGCTTCCTTGCCAATCTCCTCAGGGAAATTCTCACAGTAATCCTGTACCCGTTCTCGGTCAGGTTGATTCCCCCAGAGGTGGGCCTCACCATGGGCGGAGCAACCACAATGGACACGACGCTTGGAATAATAACCAGGGCCGGTGGAAAGGAGATAGCTCTAATTGCGTTTGTCCACGGCTTCGTTATAACCATGGTCGTGCCTATCCTGCTCCCCCTAATATTGGGAAGGTAAAGAGAAAAGGCTCACTTCTTCCAGCGCGGGTTGTTCACTACCTTAACTTCCCCGTTCTCCTCGATAACAATCTTGGAGAAGCCCTTCTCGGCTATGCTCCCGTAGTCGTGGCCGGCGTCGGCAGGGTAAACCGCCAGGAAGATGAACGGCTCGTTGCCAGTGTTCACAGTCCTGTGGGCCCAGTAGGGCGGGACGTAAACGACGGTTCCAGGGCCCATGGGTATCCACTCGGCCTTCCCTTCCGGCGTCTGGAGGAGCATTCCCCCCTTCCCCCTGATGCCGTAGTATATCTCCGCCCTGTCGGCCTTCGCGTGGGAGTGGCCCTTCGTGAAGAAGAACTCCTTACCGACCTTGCCCGGGTAGAGGACTGTGGTCGCAAAGTTGAGGTCGCCGTCATTCTCTTCCTGCTCTATGGCGTAGACCTCATAAACGACCGGGTCTTCCCTGAGGAGCTCGTTGTAGGCCTTCTCGTCGAGGAAATAGCCCTTCAAACTGCTGAGCCTCCTGACGAGCTTTTGGGCCCCCGGAATGACGCCGGTTTCGAGGTCTATGTCAACACCGAGCGGTTTCTTGTACTCCATCGGCATCACCGGGATAAGATACGCCAGGCCCTATTTAACCTTTCCCTTCTGTATCACCAGCGGTGTTATACGAGTACACTGAGGGTGTACGCTGTTCCCACGGCCACCGCCCAGTAGCCGGCGTTCCACCTCAGAACCTTGTAACCGTCGAGGGGAGGTACCGGCCAGAGGTTGAAGAACGCCAGTCCGAAGTTAACCGAGGCTGTTATTCCCAGGATTACCCGTATTGCTCCCCTGGTGGCCTGAATCAGGAGAAGTGACACTATGCCAACCGCCATGTTGGTTGCCGGGCCGGCCAGGGCTATCTTCCCGAAGGCCTCCCTGTCCGCGAGCATATAAGGAGCGTAGATCTGGACTGCACCGAGGGCCGCGAATATCCAAGCGCTCCCGGTTAGAGCTCTGGTAAGCAGGCCTAAAGCCAGGGCTATGACTATCCCTGTGTCCCATCTCTTGTAGTACGCCCGATAGCCGTACCGCCCGGCCACCTGCCTGTGGGCGAGCTCGTGGAAGATGAAAGCCGTCAGGACTGCCAGTGAGACGTAGGGCATGTTTCTTATGTCAAAGTTTGAGAAAAGGAGCAGGAGCACGAGAAAAGATATTGCGAGGTCCTCGACTTCGCTGGGGTTCATCTGGCTTTCACCTCAATTTTCTTGCCGAGCACAAGTTCGGCCGCTTTCACTGCCGCCCCCCCAGTTCCAACGGCTATTCTAACCTGGTCAGCCGGGACATAGACGATTATCTTATCCCCCTCGTACTCAACATCCAGTATCTCGACGTTGAGCATTCTCTTGAGCTTTTTGAAAGTCTCGTCCATGGCTCTCCCCGGGAGGATATTGATGGGGGTTATAAAAGCTTCACGGTGAGCTCAATCGAAAGCCGAATTCAGGAGGCGCTCAATGCCCTCCCTGTGCCCCAGGCCAACAACGGCAACTACCTTTGGCTTCCTGGTTACGGCGAGGAGATTCCTGACTATCGAGACAAGGTTCCTCGCCATGATTGCGTTTCGCTCCTCCACCAGAACCCTGTAGAGGTAGGGATATCTCCTTCGAAACTCGAGGGTCATCCACCGGTAATCTTCCATAGGGCTGGCAAGCGTTTCCGCCCCATCAACCCGGGGTAAAAACACCGAAAAGCCCTCCAGGAGGAGAAGTAACTTTTCCCTCCGTGGGGCGGCAAGGATTTTTGTCAGAATTGTTCTGATGTCCTCATCGATAAGGTACAGAGGAATCCCCATTTCCCTGGCGGCTTTCACAGCCGCGATCATTTCACCGCCAGGTTCCATTCCAAACTCCCTTCCGAGAATCTCCTCAAACTTCGTCAATAGATACCCAACCAACCCACCCCGGCCGAGTTTAAGGCTCGTTACGAAGTCTGCCCTCTCTCCGGAGAGAAGGGAGTGGAGGCGAAGGGGATCAAGTTCGACCGCTACGGCAGTGGGCCTTTCCTTTTTTATCGCAGAAACAACCTCCTCCCTGCTGAGGGGAGAGACGTGCATCGTCCCTATCACCTTCACGTAGCGCAGGTAGTTCATAACGCTCCCTCCAGGACGTTTCTGAGCTCCCAATGGTCAGATTCAACTGTCAAAAGATCGAAATCTTTTGGGACTATAAAGTCCACGTCGCACAGTTCGGTGGCTTTGGACAGGTATTCGCCATAGGAATAGCGAAAGGCCCTGTGGAAGAGGGCGAGGAGTTTTACCTTTGCCCTTTTTGCCACTTCACAGGCCTCCTCGACTGTGGAATGATAGCTCTCCCCCCTATCCTCAGGAGTTAGGTAAGTTGCGTCATGAATAAGGAGATCAGCTTTCTCGGAGAAGAGGGCCACCCTTTTACAGGGTGCCGTATCGCCGGTGTAAACCAGTTTAACGCCCCTTCTCCGGGGCCCAGTCACGTCCTCCAGGCGGATGATCCTGCCGTTCAACTCGATTTGACCCTCGCGCTCGAGCTTCCCAAGTAATGGCCCGGGTTCCAGCCCATAAACCTTTAACTTTTCAGGAAGGAACTTCCCGCGCCTGTCCTCCTCCTTGAATACGTAGCCAAGGGCCGGAATCCCGTGTTTAACTCTGAAACTCCATATTTCATACCCATCGAACTTCAGCCTGGCCTCTCCGAGTTCGTGGACGTAGATATCAAAGGCGGGCCCAAAAAAGCCGCTGTTAATAAAGTTCTGGACGAACTCAAAGGTGTGCTCTGGCCCATAGATGTGAAGGGGTTTTTTTCTGTTCCAGAGGTTCATGGTCTGGAGAAGCCCCCCGAGACCGAGGTAGTGGTCACCGTGGAAGTGGGTTATGAATATCTTATCTATCTTCATCGGGCTGAGCTTTGCGACGTTCATCTGCCGGATTGTTCCCTCCCCGGCGTCAAAGAGCAGGATTTCACCCCCATACCTCACCGCTATTGAGGGAACGTTCCGCTCCCGGTTCGGCATTATGCCTCCAGTACCGAGAAAGTAAATCTGCACCATGTTCGAAAATCCCCTTGCCGTCTTAAAAGCTCTGCCCCCGGAAAGAGTTAAAACCTGCAGGTCGTAGATTCTACCGGTGAAACAAATGGAAGAAATCATGAGGGCTATTGAAGGAGGAGAGGTAAAGAAACTCGCCAGCCTTCTCTACTACAAGGCGGACGAACTAAGCGACGAGCAGCTCGGGGATGTCCTTAAAAAGGCCGAAGAGCTGGCCCTGGAAAAAAAGGACTACGAACTTTACAAGCTGGTTGTCTACTACTACCACGAGTTCCTTGGGGTGGACAAGATAAGCGAGTTTGAGGGGCTGGCAGAAAGGGAGGGCTCGTTCGAAGCTAAGTTCCACCTGGCCGACCTTTATTTCCTCCTCGGAGAACTTGAGAAAAGTCTCGCCCTGTATCAGTCTCTCTTAGAGGAGGAGATAACCAAAGGAAACACCGGGCACGTTGCAGAGATATACTACAACATGGCACTGATTCAGGAGGAGCTTCAGGACTACGAAAAGGCCTACGAACTTCTTGAACTGGCGGAAAAGAAGTACGAAGAGCTGAAAGACGAGGGAAAGATTCTTCACATACAGGTCTACAAAGCCTACGTGAAGTTCGAAATGGGGAACATCTACGATGCTAAGGCCACGCTCGGCTCTCTACTTCCGAGGGTGGTTGAGACGGGAAACAACGCCCTCCTGGCCGAGATACACCTCACCTTTGAGGAGATATTCGAGGAAAAAGATAACTACGAGGCGGCGCTCCAGGAGTGCCTGTACGCAATGCTGAGGGCCAGGGGGACGGAGTACTACGATGTCGCCTTCGATGCGCTGTTCGATGTTCTGTGGCAGCTCTTCCTTGAGGACAACTTTGAGACTGTATACAACAACATAGACATGTTTAAGAACGCGTTTCCGGAACTGGCGGAGTTCTTTGAGGGTGTTAAGTACCTGGCCCTCTTCAGGGACGGAAAAGTTGAAGAAGAAAAGCTCCGGGAAATCCTTGAACAGATCAAGGACAGGAGACTGTTAGACCTCCTGGAGTCCCTTGGTGAGGCGGAGCTCTGAGGTCTCCTTCATTATCTTTCCCCGTGGAATCAGCCCATGGCCACCCCAATGTGACCAGCCGTTGTGTAATCATTTTGGCCTGGGGATAAGTTTATAAGCGCCTGCTTTTAAACCCAAAATCAGGGAGAACACGCATGAGCAGCAAGTCAGCCGAAAAAGCCGTAATCGCCAGGGATTTAGCGATATACTACAACTCCAAACCTGCCCTCGAAGGAGTTACATTTGACCTCAACGCAGGAGAAACTCTCTTACTACTGGGCCCGAACGGTGCAGGGAAAACCACCCTGCTGAAAACGATAGCAGGTTTTCACGACAAATACGAAGGTGTTCTACTGGTTTTTGGAAGAGAACCTGGGGAAAGCAGGGATCTAATCTCTTACGTCCCCCAGAGCTTCTCACTCAACGAAAAGGTGCCTCTCTCAGTGATAGAGGTAGTTGCCATGGGGGCGCTGTACAAATCCGGGATAATCCACAGAAAAATTCCCGAGGAGGTCATCAAAAAATCGGAAAGGGCCCTTTCCTTCGTTGGGCTTGATGACATGAAGGACAAACCCTTCAAGAATCTGAGCGGCGGACAGAAGCAGAGGGTTCTCCTGGCGAGGGCGCTGATAAGCGATCCAAGGCTACTCCTCCTGGATGAGCCGCTCTCGGCTTTGGACCTATCGGCCCGGGCCGAGATTGCGTTAGTTCTGAACAAGATCAAAAAGGAAAAGGGCATCTCCATGATAATAACAACCCACGACATAAACCCCCTCCTCGAGATAGGGGACTGGGTAATGCTCATAAACAGGAGAATGATGGCTTTCGGTCGTCCGGATGATGCACTGAGGGAGGAAATCATTAAGACAGTCTACGGCCCAACGGCCAAGGTAATAAAGGTCGAGGACATGCTGTACTGCCTTACCGGGGACTTCCATCTTCACCTCCCGGGGGGGAAGAAGCCATGATTCCGGAGTTCATAGCAAGGGCGGTAATAGCCAGCATCACGGTTAGCGTTCTACTGGGACTGCTAAGCCCGCTGATAAACATGAAGGGACTTGCCTTTCTAACCCATGCCCTATTCCATGCCCTCCTGTTGGGGGCAGTTTTGGGGATGATACTCGGACTTCTACTAAACAACTACGCGTTGGTAACTTTTGTGGCGATGCTGGTGACTCTGGTGATAGTTTTGACAATAGCCCACCTGGAGCACACAGGCTTTTCCCCGGATTCCTCGGTTGGGATAGTGGCCAGCTTTGTTGCCGGACTGACGGTTCTGGGATTTGGGGTGCTCTACAAGGTCATGGCAACCAGGCCGTATTACCCCCTAAACCAAAACGTCGTCTCTTACCTGACGGGTGAGCTCTTTCTAATCAGCTCCAGAGACCTTGAGATACTGAGCGCAGGAGGCTTTTTGATAACCCTCCTTATGCTCCTGTTTTACCGCGATTTCCTATACCTGAGCTTCGATCCAGAGGGGATAGACAGCCACAGCGGGAATTCCAGGCTGTATTTAGCAATCCTCTATGTCATAGTCGGCATGACCGGAGCCCTCATAGTCCAGAGCGTTGGCCTGGTCACCCTTCAGGTTGTGGCCGTTCTTCCAGGGGCTATAGCTCTGATGTTAAGTGATAACATCAGAAAGATACTCGCCATCAGCCTGCTGGTTACCCTCACGGTTCAGCTCGTTTCGATTGGAACGGCTTACTTTACGGCCATTCCGCCCAGCGGAATAGCCACGATACTGCTGGGCCTGATATACGGGGCACTGCTCACGAGGAGATGAAAATGGGGAAGAAAATTGCGGGAATAGACGAAGCCGGAAGGGGGCCTGTAATCGGTCCGATGGTTATTGCGGCAGTTGTTTTTGACGAGGATAGCATATCCAACCTGAAAGCACTTGGGGTTAGAGACTCGAAAAAGCTGACCCCCAAGAGAAGAGAAAAACTCTTCGATGAAATCCTCAGGATAGCGGACGATTACGTTATCCTCGAGCTCTCCCCGGAGGAGATAGATTCCAGAGAAGGAACGCTCAACGAATTCGAGGTGAACAACTTCGTAAAGGCCCTCAACTCCCTCAAAGTTAAACCGGACGTTATCTACATAGACGCCGCGGATGTCAAGGAGGAGCGGTTTGGAGAAGAAATAGGGAAGTTCCTCAACTTTAGGGCCGAGATAATAGCGGAACACAGGGCCGACGACAAGTTCCCTCCAGTTTCGGCCGCTTCGATACTGGCAAAAGTCACCCGCGACAGGGCGATAGAACGGCTCAGGGAGGAGTACGGCGAGATAGGGAGCGGATACCCCAGTGATCCAAGGACGAGAGAGTTTTTGATGGGCTACTACAAAGAGCACGGAGAGTTCCCACCAATAGTCAGAAGGACATGGGAGACCCTCAAAAAGATCAAAGTGGCTGAACAGCCTAGCATAGAGGAGTTTTTGAAGGGGAAAAGAAAGAACTAACCGGACTTCCTTGGGAGTCCCCCTTCTCTAGTTCGGATTGAAGTCTTCTTTGGCTTTCTAACGCCTTCTCTGGCCCAGATGGTCGGTGGGAACGGGAAGGAAGGCACATGAACCCCTCCAAGGATTTTCTGGCTCTTTCTGAGGTTATTCTCAGCGTATTCAACAAAGCGCTTCACCTTTAGGACTCTGCCGAGCCAGAGGAGGTAGGTGAGAAGGGACTCCTCGAAGGCCTCCCACTTTACAAGGTCGTAGAGGAACACGCCCATTATGACCGTCGCCTCGGGAACCAGGGCTGTGGCGTAGAAGCTGAACTGGGTTTTGCCGCCCATGGCGTACTGGAGGGCGAAGAGGAGGACAGTGCTCCAGAACACTCCAAAGGGTATAAGGGCACCTTCACCACGCCTCCTCCAGACGTAGGGAACCGCAAAGACAGCGACCACGGTGAAGAGCATAAGGGTTGGATTAGTGCTGGCAACTATATCGGGATTGAAGTGGAAGTGGAAGGGATTGGCGTTGTAGAACCATTCCCAGAAGGGGGACGTCCATGGGTTTTCACCCTTGTAGCTGAGGTGCCACTTGAAGCTTCCGAGGAAGTCCCTCAGCCACGGATCAAGGCCCTGAACCTTTATTATTGGGATCTCCGGGATCAGGAAGCCCAGGAGCGGAAGGAAAACTGCCACGGTAAAGAAATACGCTAAATCCCTTACCGCGTCTCTGCTTGAATACGAGAACTCTGCAAGGGCCACAGCAGTGAGGACAAGCAAAACCAGGAAGTAGCTTTTATCCCAGTAGGCGGCCCGGTACTCGGCGTAGGCAACTATCGTGCCTCCAATGAGCGCAGTTACGATTATTATCCTGGCGAGCTTCTTCCAGTCAACGCCCGGAGCGAGATCTCTAACCAGCTTCAGGAAGAAGATCGGATAACCAAAGGCACCGCTGACCTTGGAAGCTCCGGCAAGTCCAGCGGAGAATCCCGCGCCCATGTCCCATGAATAAACCAGGAGGAACACGAAGAGGGCAACAAAGAAGGCAACATAGATGTCCAGCATTGCGGTAACTGCGGTGGCCTGCAGGAGAGGATCAATGGCCGCGAAGAACAGGGCAATCAGGGAAGCGGTGTAACTGCGGGTTATTCTGTAAGCAGTCAGCAGAACGAGAAGCTGGAGAAGACCGTAGAGGATTATCCCGGGAATCCTCCATGCTATGGGTCTGTCCCCGCCGAGGATCATGGCCAGCATTATGAAATCCTTCCCGAGGAAGGGATGTTCAGTGTTGAGGTAGTTCTGTATCCCCTCAGCGTCGGGATACCTGAAGCCAGTAACTACGTAAAAGTTATCCTGCGGTATCTTTTCCTCCAGATAAGCGAGGAAATCGCCTAAGTTCTTCTGAGGAATCTCAAGGTACATTGCCGGGAACTTCTGGTAGTTAACCTTGGATGAGAAGTTGCCGTTAAATTTCAACATGGCGCCTTCGACCACGTACTGGTAGCGAAGCTTCGCCTCATTGTCCTTGAAGATCACGTTAACTCCCTCGTAGCCGTTGTGGACGTAATGCAACTGAAAGCCGAGCCTGTGAAGGACGTTCCGCGAAGCAGAGACGTACCAGACTTCATCTCCAACGTAGTCGACCAGGTCTGCCCTGGATGCGGTGCCGTAAGCGTACCAGAGGGAAGCCCCCATCATGCCGATGGCAAGAACAAGGAAAACAACGAATTTTATTTTGCCAGTCCGACCCATGTTACCACCTACCACTCGTTGGAACAATGACTTTTAAGCTTCTTGTCCCGCGCAAGCTTTAAAATGTCTCCGCCTATCTGGGACGATGATGGAGATAAACGAAGAACTGATACAGCTAGCAGAAGAACTAATAAGGAAAGGTTACGGTGAGAAAAAGCTCCGGGCCAGCCTGGGAAAGGACTGGAAGCTCATAGCGGAGATAGCCAGCGCCAGGATAAGGGCGAGGGACAAGTTCTCCAGGAACGACCTTTGGATGGACCTGGAAGGGCTCCGCTATGCAACGCACGAGATCGTGGCAAAATACCGTGCTGAGAGGCTTAAGGAGTTTGGGGTTAAAAGTATAGCCGATGTGTCCTGTGGGGTGGGGATTCAGATAATCTTATATGCCATAAAAGTTGACAGGGCCTATGGGATTGACATTGACCCCCTCAAAATAGAGTTCGCCAGGAGAAACGCCGAAAAATACGATGTTTCAAACATCGAGTTCATAAACGCCGACTCACTGGCCCCTGAAACCATTGAGAGAATCGACGCTGAGGTCGTTTTCTCTGACCCGGCCAGACCCCCGGAAATGCCCGAGAGAAGGCTTGAAGACCTCCTCCCCAGCCCCCTCGAGGTTTACACCGCCTACAAAAAGAAAACCGACGCCTTTATCTTTGATCTGCCCCCGCAGATTAGGCGGGAGAAAGTGCCCTGGGAGGGCGAGTTCGAGTACATAGACCTCTTTGGAGCGCTCAACCGGCTTACGTTCTACACGGAACCCCTGGCAAAGGCAGAGAGAAGCGCGGTTATCCTGCCGGAGGGGGTAAGAATCGAAAGCAACCCGAACCTGGAGAACATCGTGGAGTGGGCAACAGAACCGGGGGAATACATCTACGAGATACCACAGAGCGTGGACTACGCCGATCTAATAAACGAACTCCTTCACGCCCTCCCGGTTGAAGCAAAAATGCTCACGAGGGAGAAAAGGCGCGTTTTAGCAACCGGAAACGAAGAAGTAAAAAGTCCCTACCTAAAGAGAACATACCACGTTGCAGGCGTTCTTCCATTCCATCCGGTCAGAATAAACGACTTCCTGAGGAAAGAGGGCTTTGGAAGGGCAACGTTAAGAATAAGCGTTCCAGAGAGCGAATACTGGAGAATCAGGAGGAAGATCGAGGAAAATCTGAAGGGAGAAAGAAGGGCGTTCGTCTTTAAAATCGGAGAAAAGGCCGTGATAGCGGAAGAGCTATAATTCCTCAATCTTTGCGTTTCGTATCTTTTTTGACCCGATGCGGAGCTGTTTGAAGTAAGCAACGTGCTCAGCTGGGAGAAAAGCGTCCAGACTGGTCTCCTTCAGGCGCTTTTTTCTCTTTTCCGGTTCTTCCTCTTTCTTGACCGAGCCTCCAGCTTCTATGAACTCGTCTATCCTGCGGTACATGATTCCAACCGCCACAAGTAGGCTAAGTAGTATAAAACTTTTCCGACGAAAGGGTTTTATCCTTCCAGCCAAACACCCGTCTGGTGATTAAGATGAGGATCGAAAAGCTCAGGGAATTTATGGCTGAGAAGGAGCTCGACGGAGTTTTGATAACCCAAAAGCCCAACCTCTACTACTTCACGGGCTCCTCGCCGGTTCTCGGTGGCTACCTCGTTGTGACGCCGGACGAGGCAACCTTCATAGTCCCGGAGCTTGAATACGAAGAGGCTAAAGAGACCTCAAAGGTGCCCGTTGAGAAGTTCAAGACCGGAAAGGAGCTCTACGAGAGGCTCTCATCCTTCAAGCTCAGGAAGCTCGGAATAGAAGGGGTAACCAGCTTCTCCACAATACAGACACTCAAGGAAAAGGCCAGCGTTGAGGACTTCACGGCAGTGGATGACGTAATCAGGGAGCTCCGCATAATCAAAACTCCGGAGGAGCTGGAGGTCATAGAGGAAGCCTGTAAGATAGCTGACCAGGCCATGCTCGTTGCCCTGGAGGAGATAGGCGAGGGCAAGCGCGAGAGGGAGATAGCGGCAAAGATGGAGTACGTCATGAAGATAAACGGCGCTGAAAAGCCTGCCTTCGACACGATAATAGCTAGCGGCTGGAGGTCAGCTTTACCGCATGGAGTAGCGAGTGACAGGAGGATAGAGCGCGGTGATCTTGTCGTTATAGACGAAGGGGCGCTTTACAGGTACTACCACTCCGACATAACGAGAACGGTAGTCGTTGGCGCTCCCAGCGAGAAGCAGAAGGAAATCTACGAGATTGTTCTGGAAGCCCAGAAGAAGGGCGTTGAGGCGGCAAGGCCCGGGATTACGGCGAAGGAGCTCGACACCGCAGTCAGGAACGTCATAGCGGAGTACGGCTACGGTGACTACTTCATCCACTCCACCGGGCACGGCGTTGGCCTT
Organism: Thermococcus waiotapuensis; assembly: GCF_055384795.1. Classification (NCBI taxonomy): domain Archaea; kingdom Methanobacteriati; phylum Methanobacteriota; class Thermococci; order Thermococcales; family Thermococcaceae; genus Thermococcus; species Thermococcus waiotapuensis. Next base: position 1,271,595 of record NZ_AP042429.1, read on the forward strand.
GAGATACACGAGTGGCCGCGCGTGAGCCAGCAGGACGAGACGGTCCTTAAGCCGGGCATGGTGATAACGATCGAGCCTGGAATCTACCTCCCGAAGTTTGGAGGCGTCAGAATAGAGGACACCGTGGTCATCACGGAGAACGGTTCTAAAAGGCTTACAAAGACGGAGAGAGAGCTTATTTAGACCCAAAAATTAACAAGCTTCGTCGGTCTTTAAGGTTTTCTTTTGAAGTTTTTCCCTCGCCTCGCGCTCAACAGTCATCAACCACACGTACATGATCAGGGTCATTGTATATCACCTCCAGTGATACATGAGTTCCCGCCTTTAAAAACCTTTCGCTTATGTATCACCGCGAGTGATATAAAAAACCAATGAACCTGTCTCGGGGGACAAAGGATAAAACTCCACCCGCGTATTACTGCAGGGCCTGAGGGCGATGAGGTGATACCATGGAGATAATCGAGGAGAACGTCAAGGAGGGCAAGATAAAGGTCAAGGCCGAAACTTTGGACGACCTCTGGCACCTCTACCACCTAATAGACCCGGGAGACACTGTTTACGCTAAAACCCTCCGCAAGCAGAGCCAGAGGAGCGATTCCCTGAGGGCGGAGAAGGTTGAGGCCATTCCGGTTTTCCTCGGGGTTAAAGCGGAAAAGATAAACTTCCACAGGTTCGCCAACCAGGTTCGCGTCACTGGGCCAATTGTTTATGCGAGCAGGGAGGATGTCCCCCTCGGCAAGTACCACACGATAGCGATTGAGGAAGGAACTGTGGTAACCATTGAGAAGCCCCGCTGGAAGGAGCACCACTTAGAGCGCCTCAAGGAGGCGGTTGAAGCATCAAAGAGGGCAAGGGTGATGATAGTAGTTATCGACGAGGGGGAGGCAGACATGGCGCTGGTGAGGGAGTACGGCGTTGAGGTACTCAGCAGCACGTCCCACAACCTCGGCGGGAAGCGCTACGACACGGACAGAGAAAGCGAGGAGAAGAGGTTCTTCCACGACCTGGCAAAGACAATGGAGGAGGTTATGAACCGGGAAAGGGTAGAGAAGGCTATCGTAGCCGGCCCCGGCTTCGTCAAGGAGACCTTTTACAGGTTCCTGCAGGAAAACTACCCTGAGCTCGCAAAGAAGGTCGTTGTAGAGGACACGAGCGTGACGGGGAGAACTGGCATCTACGAGGTCATCAGGCGCGGAACTGTGGAGAAGGTCTACCACGAGAACAGGGTTGCAAAGGAAGTCCAGTTAGTCGAGAAGGTTCTGGAGAACATAGCCAAAAACAGCGGCTTAGCGGCGTACGGCCTCACGGAGGTGGAGGAAGCGGTAAACTACGGTGCGGTGGAGACGCTCCTCGTTTTGGACGAACTCCTCAAAGGAGAGCAGAGGGAGAAGGTAGAGGGGCTGATGGAAGCTGTTAGGTATTCGCGCGGCGAAGTGGTGGTTGTAAGCTCGGAGCATGAAGGGGGCGAGAAGCTGAAGGCACTGGGCGGTTTGGCAGCCCTGCTGAGGTTCAGGGTGAAGTGAATGTTCATCAGCTCCAGGCACGACTCTGTTTCGTCTTTTATCCCGCAGGCTGATCGAAACACTCTTATACATCGTAAAGCCCCACGTAAGGATCCTCTCTGAACTCCGGGAAAGGTTTTTCTTCATTGTTTTCGACTAAAATCCTGTCCTTCTCCTCCGTGAACTCCCCGAGCTCGAAGGCCAGGATTCCGTTTTTGATTAATTCCACAATTAATGAATCCGCGTTTTCAGGAGGTGTTATCGCTATCAGCGTTCCCGTTGAGGAGACGCTCCAGGGCTCAAGGCCGTAGAAGGCCAAAACCTTCTTCACAAGGGGATCGAGGTTGAGCTTCTCAGCATAAACCCTGAACCCAACGCCAGAGTTCTCCGCTATCTCGTGCAAAGCCGTTAAGCCCCCTTCGGTTGCATCGTGCATTCCCCTGACGTAGGGCCTTGCCACCAGAGCATCAGGGACTGCGGTTTCGAAGTAGAACGAGCGCTTGAGGCTCATGAGCTCCTTCTTTGGGAGGATTTTCGAAAGCTCTTCTTCCCTAAAGTACGCCGCAGAGACCGCGAACTCAAGGCCAACTTTGGCCGTAACGATGATCTTGTCACCAGGCTTTGCCAGCGGGAGCTTAAGCTCGTGCTTTCTCACGATGCCAATGGCGGTGGTGGTTGAGGTAGGCTCCGAAACGCTCGGGTAAGCCCCGGTGTGGCCCCCTATTATGGAGCTCCCGTACTTCAGGCACTCCCCGTGGAGGTCCCCCATTGCCGTTCTGAGGAATTCCCTGCCCGTGCCAGGGGGTAGGAGTATGTCAACGACAAGCCACCTTGGGTTAGCCCCGAAAACCGCCACATCGCTCGAAGCGAAATGGTAGGTGAAGAAGCCGAAGGTTTCCCTCGGAACGCCAAGGGTTGGGTCTGTCGCTATCACCAGGTAGTTCTCATCGTCGTATTCCAGAACGGCCGAATCAAAGCCCTCCCTTGGCCCGTAGATCACCTTAGCATCCCCGACGCCAAGGTTTGGAAAAACTACCTCTCTCAACAGCTCATTCCTCAGCTTTCCAGGGGGTAGCTCAACCATTTGCATCACCTGAGCTTCTCCGTTACCCGTCTGATTTCATCGATAGTTTCGTTATCGCAGTTCCAGCACATTACCTCAAAGCCCGGAACCCGGACGCTGACGCGGACTTTTCTCTCTCTGGCGATTTTGCTTATCTCGTAATTCACCTTGTAAGCTAAGTCCATTAACTCCGGCGTCACGATTTCTTCCCTGTCGATGTATTGAAGCGGACAGCCCTCGCGCCACTGCCTCCTCCTCGCGTGCTCGTACATGCGATAGGGCCTTATTCCGGCTTCATCCGCGAGGGCCTCGACTTGCTCCGCCGTGTACTTTATGAGGGGCCTGAGGGTTGGTATCCCTATCTTGGGAACCTCGCAGAGCCTTACATCGGTTTTACACTGGTCGAGCAAGGCCCCGATTATCTTGTCGTTGGCGTTGTCGCCCTTCGCTAAGACATCGAAGCCGTTGTTGAGGGCAAACCACTTCGCGTTCCAGAGCATGACCTTTTTGCAGTTTATGCAGATCGGGCCTTTCCTCCCGGCGGCTTCCCTGAGGAGGCCGTCGGTTATATCAACGAGAAAGTGGTTGAGGTTGAGCTTTTTGGTGAACCCCATCGCCCACCTTAGAGTTTCCCTCCAGCTCCAGCGATGGAAGAATGTCAAAGCCGAAACATCCAAACCCGCCTCTTTGAGCAGGTATAAAGCGAGAGAGCTGTCCTTTCCGCCTGAAAACATTACGAGTATCCTCTTATCGAGAAGTCCGGCTTTCTCCGAGAAGTTCTTTATCTCCTCGATGGCATCCTCAAGAGCGGGCATGGGGGAAAATAAATGGGGGTGCTTAAAAGTCTGAGCCTCAGACCTTTCAAGCCACTCTCCCCAACGGGGGAACTTGTAGCGCTCGCCCCGGTAGGCCTTAACCCCCCAAAGGATTTTGGAATGCCCCTGAACCAGAACCCTTCCGAGTTCGAACCGCTGAGTTTTGTTAGGCTTACCAAAAATTTATTAAGCCTTTTCTGGAAACCTCACTGGGTTAGGAAGACCTAACGGTGATGATCATGATTGTTCCGTTGAACTCCCTTCGTCCGGGCGAGGCTGGTATCGTCGTGAACCTCCAGGGCGGGCCGAACTTCAGGAGCAGGCTCTACGCCATGGGCCTCGCCCCCGGTGCAGCGGTCAGAGTTGTCAACGTCTACAGCTCCGGGCCGGTCGTGGTTGAGGTTGGGGGGACAAGGCTGGCCCTCGGGAGAGGAATGGCCTCAAAGGTCCTCGTGAGAAAGCTTTGAGGTGGGAGCATGGCGATGAAGGTCATTGCCCTGGCTGGAAACCCCAACGTTGGCAAGACCACGATATTCAACGCGCTCACGGGAATGAGGCAACACGTGGGCAACTGGCCTGGAGTAACAGTGGAGAAGAAGGAGGGAATTTTTGAGTATAGCGGTGAGCGCTTTTTAGTAGTTGACCTTCCTGGAACTTACTCCCTCACCGCCCATTCCGCTGATGAGCTCGTTGCGAGGAACTTTCTCCTCAACGGAAACCCGGACGTTGTGGTAAACGTTATCGACGCAACCTCCGTCCTCAGGAACCTGTATCTGACGATGGAAATCTTTGAGATGGGCATTAAAAACGTCGTCATAGCCCTCAACAAGATAGACCTCGCCGAGAAGAAAGGCATAAAGATAGACGTCGGGAGGATGTCAAAGGTCCTCGGCGTCCCCGTCGTTGCCCTCAGTGCCAGGGAAGAAAGGGGCCTTGAGGGGCTGAAGGAGGCCATACTGAAGGTTGCCCATGGAGAAATCGCTGGCACCCCAATCATACCCCAGTACGAGCCAGAGGTGGAGAGGGAGATAGAGCACATATCAAAATGCCTGGAAGAAACCAGGCTTGCCTCCCGCTATCCCCCGCGCTGGCTCGCGATAAAGCTCCTCCAGCGCGATGACGAAGTTATAAAGCTCGTGAAGAGGCATCTCGGAGAGGAAAAGCTCAACGAGATAATGACGCACATCAATGAGCTTGAAGAAAAGTACGGGAGGGCCGTAGACCTAATAATAGCCGGCCAGAAGTTCGAGTTCATAGACAGGCTCACCCATGAGTTCATGACCCACAGCCAGCTGAAGGAAGAGACCTTTACGGACCAGCTCGACAGGATCCTCATCCACCCGGTTTACGGGTTCGTGGCTATGGCGCTCGTCTTCTACGCCCTCTTCAAGTTCGTCTTTACCTTTGGCCTGCCATTGCAGGAAGCCCTTGACAACGCTTTCTCGTCCTTTGGGGAGTGGCTTGCACCTCAAATAGCGAACGAGACGCTCAGTGGTCTGGTCAGTGGTATCATCGGTGGCGTCGGGGCGGTACTCAGCTTTTTCCCGCTCGTCTTCCTCCTGTTTTTTGCCCTGAGCTTCCTCGAGGATTTAGGGTATATGGCAAGGGTTGCAGTCTTAATGGAGGGTATATTCCGGAGGTTTGGCCTTCCCGGGAAGGCAATAATACCCCTCATACTCGGGCTCGGCTGTAACGTTCCGGCGGTGATGGCGACCAGAACCCTCGATGAAGAGAAGGACAGACTGGTCACGATGTTCGTGAGCCCCTTCATCCCCTGCTCCGCCAGGCTGAGCGTTATAAGCTTCCTCGCCGGCACTTTCTTCGGCTCCAACCAGGCCCTCGTTGCCCTCAGTGTTTACCTGCTGGCCTTCGGCGTGGCCCTGCTTTCAGCGGGGATTGTGGGCCACTTTATTCAAGGAGAGGGCAGTCCGTTCGTCATAGAACTTCCCGAGTACAACATTCCGACCTGGAAAACCCTCCTCCTGCACCCCTGGGAGAGGAGCAAGGAATTCGTGAAAAAAGCGGGCACCGTGATACTCGCGGGGGCAATCGCCATCTGGTACCTCAGCAACTTCCCGGCACCCATGGGAACCGGTGAGAGCTACGCCGAAAAGCTTGGACACCTCTTTGAGCCCTACGTCCGGCTGATGGGCCTCGACTGGAAGGCAGCGGTAAGCCTGCTCTTCGGCATAGTGGCGAAGGAGAACGTGATATCGACCTACGGCGTCCTCTACGGGAGCGAGGAAGCGATAAGGAACGCCCTAACTCCTCTCCAGGCGTACGTGCTAGCTGTCGTTACGACCCTCTACATACCCTGTGTGGCCACTATAGGCGCCATAAGGGCCGAGAGCAGCTGGAGGTGGGCCGCAGTGGTTACCCTCTACATGGTAGGCGTGGCCTCGGTGATCGGCATTATCGTCTGGCACCTTGGCATTGCCCTGGGGGTTTCTTAACAGCTGGAGGGATGAAAATGGGAAAACTGGAGAAAGTCCTGGAATTGATCAAAGGGGGAACCACGCGGGAGGACGAGATAGCCGAAAAGCTGGGAATAGCACAGGAAGAGGTCGAGGGGATGATAAAAATCCTTGAGAGTCTGGGCTACGTTGAGAGGATCGAACACGGCTCAGAATCGTGCAAAACCTGCCCGCTGAATAAGATCTGCTGGGGGTCTTGCCTCAGGCCAGGCGTTGAGACGTTTAAACTGACGGACAAAGCTTTCTCCCTAAAAAAGTGAAGCCCATTGCTCACTGAGAGGGATATATTTTACGGCCGTAAAATATATAAGCCCCGGAAGATAAGGCTATAATGGTGGAGATCATGAAAGCGGTTATTCTAGCCGGTGGTTTTGGAACCCGCCTGAGGCCGATATCCTCAACGAGACCGAAGCCGATGGTGCCCGTTCTCGGAAAGCCCAACCTGCAGTACATTCTGGAGACCATCGAGAAGATCCCGGAAATAGATGAGGTCATACTTTCCGTTCACTACATGCGCGGCGAGATCAGGGAGTTCATAGACGAGAAGATGGCCGACTATCCCAAGGACATACGCTTTGTAAACGACCCGATGCCCCTCGAAACGGGCGGTGCCATTAAGAACGTTGAGAACTACGTTGACGAGGACTTCCTGGTAATTTACAGCGACGTCTTCACGAACTTCAACTTCAGGGAGCTCATAGATGCCCACAAGAACAACGGTGGCTTAATAACGGTTGCCGTGACCAAAGTCTACGAGCCAGAGCGCTTCGGTGTTGTCGAGGTCGATAACGATGGCAAAGTCACCCACTTTGAGGAAAAGCCCAAGCGGCCCAAGAGCAACCTGGTTGATGCGGGAATCTACATGGTGAACAGGAAAATCCTCGAGGAAATTCCGGCTGGAAAGGAGGTCTACTTCGAAAGGGAAGTGTTTCCAAAGTTTGTCGCCAGGGGAGAAGTCTATGCCTACAAGATGCCGAAGGATTACTACTGGGTCGACCTCGGCACCCCGGAGGATCTCTTCTACGCCCACCAGATAGCCATGGATGAGATAGCCAAGAACAACGGCTACATTACCGTCAGGGGGAACGCCGAAGTTCCCGAGGACGTCGAGATCCAGGGGCCAGTTTACATCGATGAGGGGGCTAAGATAGGCCATGGGGTTAAGATCAAGTCCTACACCTACATCGGGCCCAACACCATAGTGGAAGACAAAGCCTACTTCAAGCGCGCGATCCTCATCGGGAGCAACATAGTCAAGTCCGGAGCGGAGATAAAGGACAGCATCCTTGGCGAAGGCGTTGTGGTTGGAAAGAACGTCCTCATCAAAGAGAACGCCGTGGTTGGCGACTACGCGAGGATAAACGATGACCTCGTAATCTACGGCGCCAAGGTGCTCCCCTGGAAGAAGGTGGATGAGTACGAAGCATACATAAAGGTAAAGCTCGATCCCACAAAGGTAAGGCCCGGCCAGTACCCTGACCGCTGCCCGCTCGGCCTGCCGGAGTGCATCTACAAGAAGTTCAAGGCCATAGCCAGCGAGAAGCCGCCCTGCGATGAATGCATAGAGAACCAGTGGCTGTTCTGAGCTTTTTACCCTTTGCCCTTATTACTGCCCTCTGGGATGTAGAGGTCAGACGCTTCCTTGAAATCCTCTCTCCAAGGGGGATGGCGAGAATTACCGGAGATTTGCGGATACAATAGTCCTAGGGCCTGCTTGCTGGCAGTCCTCTTTTCCCATGGGGATGGTGTCCAAGTATAGAGAGGCCAGGGAATACTCTAAACTCCACGGGATCGAGGAGAGAATCCTCAAAAGACAGACTATAAACGCAATCTTTGTCCTCGTTTCAATACTAATTGCTTCCACGCTCGTTTTAGTGTCGTTAGTGGCGCTCTTCACTGACGCATATATAGGCTTCAATTACACAGAGACCGAAATGGGGGCAGAAAGGGGACGGCTTGTAGTTAAATCTATTTTCAGGCCGCCTCATATTTTCGTCTGGGGATGAATGGAGGAAACCCGGTTAAAGGAAGAGACCACTGACTCACATTTCAATATTTCATCCTCGGGTTGTACTCGAGGAGCATCATCCCGTTTTTGAACACCCTGATCGTGCCGCTCTCGGATAAGCTGATGGAAGTGGCCTTTGTTAGCTTGGTTATACCCGCCGCGGCTATATGCCTGGTTCCAAGGCCCGGTGGAAGCATTAAGTCCAGACCCTTTGGATCGACCTCAAGGTAAACCCCGGCAGAGACTATTCTCCCCTTCGGACTTATCACGAACGCCCCATCCAGCTGGGCGAACTCCTTTATTATCTCCTTACTCTCCCTGTCCAGAACGTTTATCCTGTGCCCCTTGAAAGGGTTTGGAAGCATACTGTGGGAGTGCTTTAGGACGTTCTTAACGTCCCCTACCACGAACAGAGTTCCAACGGGGTAACCTTCCCGGCCTTCAATGCTCAGCTCCACTGCAATCTCAATGAGCCTTTGTATAACGGACTGGGGCTGGGAGAAAAAGCCGTTGCTGGCAAAAAAGTTCTTTTTAACCCTTCTGAGACCAACAACTTCGGAGGAAACGTAAACGTAAGAGTCACCCTCCCTAAGGAGCCCCCGCTCAACCAAAAAGGCAGAAACAAAATTTAGAATGCTCCCGAGGTTTAAATTTCTGGGAATCGACAGCTTTAGGAGCCTCTTGTTTTTTACATCGAAGGTGGGGCCAATTAAGACGAGCGGAAACTCAGAGAACTCGCTGTTTTGGAGGAGTGTCTCTTCGGAAACCTCATCCAAAAAAACCATGGCTTTAGCCTTAGCGGCCTTAGCAAGGGTGAGAGCTGCATCAAGGAGAGGCTTTTCTATTGCCATATTTCTAACCCATCCAGGCTACTTCGGATTTGTTATTAAATTTTGCGGAGGGATTGGGACAAGTCCAAACCAAAAAATAAGCATGGGATAAAATTAAAAAGGTCTCTGAGGATGACTGATGGGGATAGGGTTCCATGGAAAAGAAGCGGTTCGTGGTTGCGCTCACGGGGGCAAGCGGTGCAATATATGGAGTCAAAACGGCCGAGGCCCTTAGAGAGCTTGGTCATGAGGTGGTTATCCTCGCTACTGAAACTGCAATTAAAATTGCCAGACACGAGCTTGAAATTGAGGTAAAGCCAGACTACGACGAGAAAAATCTCTTCGCTCCAATAGCGTCAGGTTCATACTGGTTTGATGGTATGGTAATAGCACCGTGCTCCATGAAAACGCTCTCTGCAATAGCCAATGGATACGCCGACAACCTCATAACAAGAACCGCGGACGTTGCTCTGAAGGAGAGGAGAACGCTTGTACTTTTAATTCGCGAAACACCCCTAAATCTGATACACATTGAAAATATGCTCAAAGCCGCCAGAGCCGGTGCGGTCGTGATGCCAGCATCTCCAGGTTTTTATACAAAACCCAAAACATTGGATGATATCGTAAACTTTATAATCGGGAGAATCCTAGATCAGCTCGGAGTGAGAGAATTCAACTATTCGAGATGGGGGAAGGGAAAATGACGCAGCTCGACGACATGGACAGGGAAATAATAAGACTGCTAAAGAGAAACGCGAGGTTAACAATCGCGGAACTCTCAGAGCAGCTCAACAAGCCAGAATCAACGATACACTTCAGGATCAAAAAGCTCATAGAAAAGGGAGTGATAGACCGCTATACGATCCTTCTGGGAGAAGATATGATCCCCAAGAAAACAGCTATCGTCGTAATTCAGGCAGAAACACCCATTATTGAGGACTTTTTAGAAAGGTATACCAACCATCTCATGAGGACCCTCTCAATGATGGCCAACGTCCTCATGGTAGCCAAAAGCGGCAAGGACACGATAATAGCTATTATAGGCGGAGAAAACGAGGACAAGCTCGATGAGTTCATAAACGAGAACATAAAAACACTACCCACATTAAAGAACGTGTACGTGTATCCCATCGACAAATTCGGCAAAGGCAAGGAACTCGTGAACCTCCTCGCGGAGGTGTGAGGCATCAATGGAAATCGAGATCAAATTCAGGGTAACCTTTGACGAAATCAGGGAGAAAATCGAGAGCCTTGGGGCTTCGTTTATAAGAGAGGAGGCTCAGGAAGACTTATATTTTTCTCTACCTTATCCTCAGCTTCTCCGAGTAAGGAGAATAGCAAACCTCGGAAAAGCTTTCCTGACCTACAAGGTGATTAACGACCCGGGCAGGAACGAGGAATTCGAGGAGCTCGAGGTCGAGGTTTCCAACTTTGACACAACGGTTGAGATTTTGAGAAGACTCGGATTTAGGGAGGACGTGGTTGTCAGGAAGAGAAGGCTTGTTTACAGGCTTGGGGATGTCACCTTTGAGCTCAACGAAGTTGAAGGACTTGGATCTTTTCTGGACATTGAAGTGATTGGGGATGATGCTAACAGGGCAAAGGAGATAATCTGGGAAACTGCCAGGAAATTAGGCCTGGGCGAAGGGGATGTGGAACCGAGACTTTACCAGGAGCTAATGAGGGAAAAATATTTATAACTCCAGATCAGATTTTTTGGTGGGCCCCAATGAAAAAAGGGCAGGGTTCCGTGGAGTATTTGATTATTATAGCCGTTGCCCTGATTCTTATCGGCATGACAATTTACTACTTGAGGGGGACAGCTGAAAATGTCCCCCAGAACATCAAGGTTAATGTTGACCCATTCACAAGTCCGAGTTCGACTATAGACACTGGAGACGTCAAGGTAGAGGTTTGGATTGAACAAGTCTCCTCTGGTGAGTACAAGGTCGAGTACAAGATATGGGCCTTGAAGAGCCCGATAAAGAAGGCCCAGCTTGCACTCGTCTGCATGAACAAACCTGAAAACGTCGCTGGCTATCAGGTGATAACGCATACCGGTCCTTTGAAACCAGTGAACTACTGGTCAAACTACTGGACGCCTGTTAAGGATGTTTACTTTCCCTGCTACCTCGACGTCTACATCTGGAAATGAAAACGGGGGTCTTTAATGAAGGGGTCTGCTAAATTCCTCCTCCCCATCCTGTTGCTTGCACTCTCCTCAGTTCCCGTTTCCTCGACATCCTTTGCCGTTTATTACGGCCGGCCCGGGGAGGAGACAATTGATGAACTTGGGGGTTTTGAGATTTTGATCCTCCAACCCACTATTGAACAGGATCTGATTTCAAGTTTATCCAGAAACCACACAGTCGTTGGCTATCTGAGCCTCGCGAGCATTGGGGGATGGGAATCGTGGGCCAAGGACGTTCCCGAGAGCATAGTCATCGGCGAAGACCCCGTGTGAAACGAGATGGTAGTTGACTTCTCATCCCCAATTTGGGAGAAGATTGTTCTGGAGGAAGCCATCCCTTATATCCTTTCCCGGGGCTTTGAAGGGGTCATTCTCGACAACTTGGATTACGTTGATAAATATCCTGAAAAGAAAACTGCCATGGTGGAGCTGATAAGGAGAATAAGGGAGCTTTATCCTGGAATAACCATAATCATCAACAGGGGCTTCTCAATAAAGGATGAGATTGCCCCTTACATCAACTACGTCCTCTTCGAGGATTTCATAACTTACTACGACTTCTCAACGCAGAGATACGAGATTTTTAAGGGAAGGGAGCTTGAGTGGGAAATCGAGCAGGTAAAGGAGCTCAAAGAGCTTAAGGTTCCCGTCCTAGCACTGAGCTACGCCAATCTGAGTGATAGAAAGCAGGTTGAGGAGTTCGTGGGAATAGTCTGTTATTACGCCAGAAAATACAACGTCTCTGGAATTTATCTGGCTGAAATAAGCCTTTATAGGGTTGGAATTGACCCGTGCCGAAATCAGCTGGAGATGGGAGAAGAAGAGAAGGAATCAAAGGAGGAATCAGAAAAATTTGGAAAGGTGTGCGGGCCAGGTTCTATCCTCGCCCTTACTTTGCTGTGGCGACGATTTTTATGATGTCGTTGAACTCAAGCTGGTAGTCGTCTCCCACGCGCCTGTGGGTTCTGGCGTTGACGGCGTAGAGAAAGGTTCTCCCGAGATCTGTGTGGACTTTGTAAGCTAAATCCCTCGGCGTTGAGCCCTTCGGAAGGAGATAGACGTGGGGCAATACGTTGCCGAACTGGTCGGCGAGTTTGTTCTCATCCTGGACAGGATAAACCGGGATGAGCTTGAGGAGTTCAAAGACTGCCCTGTTTATTACTTCCTGCACACCGGTTGAACCGAACCTCTCGAGAACCCTCTCCTTGATGAGCTGGAGCGCCTTTTCCTGCTGTGGATTCATTTTTTTAAGGACCTTAAAGTCGGAACTGCCCGGGATGTAGTCGATAAAGCCAGCCCTGGCAGCTTTCCTCAGCGTCAGTTCAGCGGCGGCTGAAGTTGGTATGACGATGTAGCCCCTCTTTTCACCTTCCTTCTTGAGCCTCTCAATCTGCTCGTCGCTCGCGGCGTCGGCCTTGTTAGCCGCTATAATCATAGGCTTGTTAATCTTCCTGAGCTCGCGGACAAAGGCAAAGAGCTCGTCGTCAGTCCATTTCGTTGGATCATCCCCGAGCCCGAGCCTGTGGATTGCCTCCCAGACGTCCCCCTCCTTAACGCCTATCCCGGAGAGGTGATCCGCTATCGCCTGCTCGAGCTTCATGTGCTGGAGCTTTATTCTCTTCGCAAACTTTTCCCAGCCCTTCTTGAGTATCCCGAGCATCCAGTAGTCTATCTCCCTCTCGAGAAACTCTATGTCCTCGACCGGGTCGTGGTGATCCGTCGGCTGTCCTTCGGCGTCGGTTTTTCCGGTTGCGTCAATAACGTGGATCAAAGCTGACGCCATTCTCAGGTCATCGAGAAACTTGTTGCCCAGGCCGCGACCCTCGTGGGCACCTGGAACGAGGCCTGCAACGTCTATCATTTTTACAGGGACCAGGGCTGTCCCATCTTTGTACTCGTAGTTCTGAGGGTTTGCCCTGCACCCGAGTTCTTTACAGGGATGCTCCGCTATTGCGTAGGTCACACCCACGTTCGCCTCTATTGTCGTGAACGGGTAGTTTGCTATGTCCACGTCAACCAGTGTGGCCGCTGAAAAGAATGTTGATTTACCCACGTTTGGTTTTCCAACGACGCCTACCTCCATTTCCTTCACCCACAGACAGTTGGGGTTTGGGTTAAAGACGTTTTGGACTGTGACCTCAAGAGAGGGCTCTCCATTGAGTATCGACGGTTGAAGAAGGGCAATAGAGTTAAAAAGGTAGACATCACAGATATCCATGATTCACCCCTGGAGGTGGTGCATGTGGGTCACAAGAGAAAGGCCCTGTACTCAGCGGCAATGGTGCTCCTACTTTTGGGGGGCCTGTTTGGGTTCATAAAACCGGGCGCAGCTACTCCAGAGGCTGGTTCCTTCTGGGTGGCAACATACCAGGCGGAAAGCGGAAGTATAGCCTCCATAACATACGGAAGCTCTGGGGCTGTCTTGGTCGGCAGTATAGCAGGAGCAGGCGTTGAGAGTTCAAACGCGTGGATAGCAAAGATCTCAGACGACGGAAGCCTGGTCTGGCAGAAGGCTGCCGTTGGTGGTCAAGTGCTGAGCGACGTTGAGATAAACGGCACCAACTACGTTGCCGTTGGAAGATATAACAACACAAACGCGTGGATTGTCAAATTTGACGAGAACGGGAACGTTGTGTGGCAGAAGGCCATCGGAGGGGCGGAAGACACCCAAGCCGTCGCTGTTTCTGGAAATTCCTTCGTGGGCAGCTACAACGGGCGCCCCTGGATAGTTATCTTTGACGAGAACGGAAGCGTTGTATGGGAAAAAACTCTCAACGGAGATGGAAACTACAGCTTTGCCGACGTTGTTATGGATGTGTACAAGGGCTACAAGTACTACTACGTGGTTGGATGGACCAACGGTACCAACGTTACTCAGAACGATGCTTGGATAGTAAAGTTCAGAGGAGACGGAAAAGTGGTTTACTGGCAGAAGGGGATCGCGGGTTCTGGAGACGAGAAGGCCACCTCGGCAATAATGATACCCGGCGGAGTATTGGTCTCAATCGTCACAGATAACGGGACGATTCTGGCTAAGTTCCACTACTTCGGCAACTTCACGTGGGCCAAATTCTACCCGGACGTTAGGATCAACAAACTTATCAACACTGGATACGATGTTGTGGCCGTTGGAGAGCTCAGCGGAAAAGGTTTCGCAATGAGAACCGACTACAATGGAAGCGTCATCAAGGCTGTAACCTACGAAACTGACGAGATGGGAGTCTTTAACGCAGTCGCATTCGACGCCAACACGAACGCTACCCTAATAGGCGGACGCTTGGACGGGCAGGCCTTTGCCATAAGGGCACCCCTTGAAGACCTTACGGTACCCTCGTGTGGCATTGTCAAGGACGTGGCAATAACCCCCGAAGATGTGAACCTTACAATAGTTGACACCAGCCTGACCCTCGGCAATGTAAACTCCACGGTAGTGGACACCTCAGTGGACTTCGTTGAGACCACCGCCAGATTCACCAAGTACATGCCTCCAAAGCTCGTTGCCAGCGTTGCTGACGTTGTTGGGGACGACTATGGGCCGGGAACCTACACATACCCAACGAACCCAGTCTTCAACCAGACAGGACTCTTCGACATAACCGGCACCGAGATTTACGAAACTGCAAGTGACTACGTCCTCAAAGTCCACTTTGCTAACCTCGGCGGCAACCCGTGGGGTGGATGGAACGGCTTCAGCCTGCAGATAGTTGAAGCCTACTTCGACTTCAAGGAGGGTGGAAACACTTCGGCAATCAAACTAGCGGAGAACGGACCGGGAGCGAACGTAGACCTTGACAGACCCTGGGACGTTGCAGTAAGAGTCACCGGCTGGACAAGCAAACTGGTACTACCAAACATGAGCACAATAAACATCGAGGCCTCGGCAGACACCGAGACCAACGTCATAACAATTAAGATTCCGAAGGAGTATCTTAACGTTACTCCGGACACTTACTTTGCGGTCATAGCTGGTTCACAGGACGGCTTTGGTATTGACGACTGGCGCAGTGTGGAAGTCCAGGCGGCAGAGTGGAGGATTGGTGGCGGTGATCCGGACGCAATAATAGCGGGAGTCGCTCCCAGGGTTATGGACCTCCTCGCTCCAGCCGGATTCAAGCCAACGCAGGAAGAACAGCTCCAGAGCTACAACACAGAAGCAGAAACAAGAGCAACCGTCGTAATGCTGCCGATTTCAGAGTTCATGCCTGGGATATACAAGGAAATAGCGAGCGTTGCTGATGTTGTTGGGGACGACTATGGGCCGGGAACCTACACATACCCAACGAACCCAGTCTTCAACCAGACAGGACTCTTCGACATAATTGGAGTAACCCTTTACGAGGGCTCCAACGAATACATCCTCCAGGTTCACTTTGCTAACCTTGGCGGCAACCCGTGGGGCGGATGGAACGGCTTCAGCCTGCAGATAGTTGAAGCCTACTTCGACTTCAAAGACGGAGGGAACACCACAGCAATCAAGCTAGCTGAGAACGGGCCAGGAGCAAACGTCAACCTCGACAGGCCCTGGGACGTTGCCATAAGAGTCACCGGCTGGACAAGCAAACTGGTACTACCAAACATGAGCACTATAGACATAAACGCTACCGCAAACCTGACAACTAACACGATTATCATCACTATTCCGAAGGAGTACCTTAACGTTACTCCGGACACTTACTTTGCGGTAATAGCCGGCTCACAGGACGGCTTTGGTATTGACGACTGGCGCAGTGTGGAAGTCCAGGCAGCAGAGTGGAGGATTGGTGGGGGAGATGCTGACGCTATCATAGCCGGTGTTGCCCCGCGCGTCATGGATCTCCTCGCCCCAGCTGGATTCAGGCCAACACAAGAAGAACAGCTCACCTCATACAACGCCAGCGAGACCAACCCAGAGAGAGCAACAATAGTGATGATTCCGCTAATACCAACCCCTGGAGGCGGTGGCGAGACCCCAACGACAACGACTAACACAACCGCGACCTCCACGGAGACTACTACACCGACCACTACGACTACTGCGCCTACGAGCACGCCGGTTACTGTTACTAAGACGGTGACTAAGACTGAGACTATGACTAAGACCGTGACTGACACCATGACAGAGACTTTTACTCACACTACAACTAAAACTGAGACTAAGACTGAAACAATGACCAAGACTGAGACTACGACCAAGACTGAAACAAAAACCGAAACCACCGGCGGTGGCGGAATCTGCGGTCCCGCAACAATAATCGGCCTAACAGCGGTTCCGCTACTACTAAGAAAGAGACGCTGACTTCCTTTCTTTTTTTGAATTTTAGAGCCTCGATTTCTTCTCATATCTCCGGGAGTTCTTCTTCACCCAAAGCAAGCTTCACCGCCTTCTCAGCGATGATATCCATCGGGTCTATCAGGGGGACACTCAGATCTTCGGGCTTAAGGGCAACACTCGCCTCGGTGCAGCCGGCTATTATCCCATCAGAGCGCTTTTCCAGCCTTCTTGCGACTTCAATGAGAAGTTTTCTCCCCAGTTCAAGGTTTCCAGCTTTTACTCCCTCGTATATGCCCCTCATAACCTTCTCCTGGTTTGTCTTGTTCGGCACCGCTATCTGGACGCCGTGTTCAAGGAGCGCTCTGTGGTAGACGAGTCCCTTGATGGTGCCGTCGGTTGCGATGAGGCCGACTTTCCTCAGCCCCATCCCCCGGACCACCTTGGCGGTCTCCTCCACCATGCTGACGAGGGGAATGCTTATAGCCCCCTGTATTGTCTCCGCGAAGAAGTGTGCCGTGTTGCAGGGCATTACGATGAAGTCGGCGCCCCAGCTTTCGAGCTTCCTCGCGCTGGCTATGAGCTCCGGCCTCGGATCCTCGCCGTGACCGAGTATAAAAGCTGTCCTGTCCGGTATCTTCGGGTTGTTGTAAATGATTATCCTCGGGTGATCCTGGTCGCGCTTTGCTGGAGTCTTCTCGACTATCCTCCTGAAGAGGTCGGCCGTTGCTAAGGGGCCCATGCCGCCGAGGATGCCTATGACACGCCCGGCCATGTCTCCTCAGCCCTCACCCATCCAGCCATACGGAGTCGTCGCCGTAGTAGTTAAGCTTTACCACAAAGAGCCTGAAGGGCTCGTCCTTCTCGTTGACGACCCAATGGACGGTTTTCGGCTTGACGAGGAAGATGTCGCCAGGCTTTGCTAAATACTCCGTCTCACCTATCCCAAGCCTCGCCTCACCACTTATTATGTAGAACAACTCGTACTGCCTCCCATGGTAGTGCCTTTTGACTGTTTGGTTCGGCTTTATCTCGACTATCTGGGCGTAGCTTCCCTTTGGTAGCTCACCCTCAAAGAGCGGGAGCTTTCTGTAGGTGCCCCTATCGATGAGGTTCCTGATTTCGGCCTTCATGGTACCACCGGTGGTCTTTTGTGAAGGAGGATAAATAAATCATTCCCTCAATAGGCGAAGTCGGGCTCGCCTGAAACCCGTCAGTTGTCAGACACTCCACTGAACAGCGAGACAAGACTTATAAAGACTACAGTGAACAGTTATATTTGGGTGATATTGTGAGAAGAATCCTCATAATACTGGCCATGGTGTTATTACTGGGAAGTGCGGTGTTAGGAGTGGCCGTATATAGCATCCCCGTGGATTCTAAGGAATACCTCGGAGCAAAAGTTGAGTACAGGCAGAGCTTTATATTCGGCCCTAACTTCGAAATCGAGCTTCCCCAGAAGGGATACGGAATCGTCACGGTGTCCCTTCTGCTTCCCAACGGTTCTCTAATGGATCTTGGAACGTTCTCTGGGCAGGACAAGATAAAAATAAGTTACGGCAGGCTTGTAAAAGCCGCGGAAATCTGGGATCTTCACCTGAAAACTGCTAATATCGATCCCAGCGCGGTGTCTCCCTCTCTGTTGCTAATGGGAACACTTCAAGACGAAAACGGCAACGTAAAATATTTCATAAAAGCCGTGCCTATTAACGTAGGGAAAGTCCTCGAGGGAAGAAGCATCCAGGTGAAGCTACCCAGGGAGAGCTCCAAAACCCTCTACAGCGGGGCACAAATAAGGGAGAAGTTTAGACCTGCCGGGCCCCAAAAAGCTAATGGAGACGCAGCTTCGGCAGCCACCGAAAACTGGCCGCCAAGCTTTGACTACGATCAGTGCTACCCGGTATGTGACCCCTGGACTGGAATTTGTTACCCCATCTGCCTTGTGTGGAAACTTGAAGAAGTCATAACCTCGGCCCCTGACACAATCATCCCCCTGGCGGCTTTTCAGGTTACTGGAAATACCAACGCAATAAACGCAGTTGTGATCACGGCACTGTACAAACAAAAAACGGTACAAAACCTTGAGCTCTCATTCTCTGCAGCGGCTGCCCTGGAAAAAGGTGATAGCAGCTCTTCAATTGAAGCAGAGGTAGCGGGCTTTTCATACACGATCAACACAAAAGATTTGAGTATTCCCGGTTCAGACACCCTGATCTGGGGGTCGAGGATTACAAGTCCTTCTGTGATCGGAGCAGGAATAAAGGGAAACGTGGTACTGGCAAAGTACCGTCTTTACTGGTGGAATGGCTTCTCCTCTCTACCCCTTGGTGATGTCGCATACGTAATCCTCGGAAAGCCAGACGAGGGGGACATGAATCTTAGAAGTTTCGTGGAGCCGGGATGGCCCGGTCAGGACGGGGGGATAATGAGAAAGACCATGTGGTTTGTCCACAGTTACTGGGAGCCTTCGTTTTACAAAGAGGAAACAGGACGTTTGGTAGTATATGACCTGAACTATGTTCAAAGTACCCAGACTCTCCCCCTATTCGCCGCCTCAGCAGCTGTGCTTGGGACCCTTAGTTACAGCAACCTTGAACTTGCGCCTTTCGTTATGGCAGTTGGAGTAGGATTCAACACAGACA
The DNA here is from genome assembly GCF_055384795.1 of Thermococcus waiotapuensis. Classification (NCBI taxonomy): domain Archaea; kingdom Methanobacteriati; phylum Methanobacteriota; class Thermococci; order Thermococcales; family Thermococcaceae; genus Thermococcus; species Thermococcus waiotapuensis. The sequence goes on from NZ_AP042429.1 coordinate 1,290,368, forward strand.
GTGTGCAATATTCTTTACTTCACGTCGCTTTCCTGCTGAAAGAGGAGTACCAAGATGGACTCGTGGCGGGGAAAGTGTATTCGAGCAAAATCAAGTTCCACTACAATGGTAACGAGTACAAACTGGCAGGTATGTATGGGGACGTCTATGTCAGCACAGGTGGAAACTTGCCGCCTTGTGAAAAAAGAACTGGCATATGTCCACTATCTGGAGATTCCGACAGTCAGTAAATTTTTCAAAATTTTAAATTTTCAATTAAAGCACCCTCTTCCTGAACAGCAGCACGAGCGGGAGTAACCACGCGAGGTGAGCCACAACGGCAACTGGGAAATCCGGGTAGTTGTTAATTGGAATGCCCTCAAGGACCCTGTAGAGCCAGTAAGTTGGTAAAAATGCCGTGAACCTGCTCCAGTCGGTGGAAAGGTTTCTCCAAACGACGAGCTTTATCAGCGGAGGTAGCATCAGCAACCAGCCGAGGACCTTGGAAACTGTTAGCGCCTGCATCCTTGACTCCGGGAACACCGTGAGAAGAAGCCCGTAGAGCCACACTTCGAGGAGAAAGAGGGTGATCAACGCGAGAATTCCCTTTTGAGGCATTTCTATGTCAAGGATCCAGGGAGAAACAATAGCCATCAGCGCAGTGGCTATGGAAGCCCATGTGAGCCTGTAGGCTAAGAAAGCCTCGCTCGATATCGAAATAACCCGAAGTGCCTGTGTAGTCTTGTCCTCCTTTTCGCTGACCCTCATGAAGCCGGGAATCATGCCAAATATCATGTGAATATCAGCGTCAGGAGCGCGAGGAGAGGGTAGTAAACGCCAACGCGGTCTTTGAAGTAGCGGACGATTAAGAGGAGCACCAGCGTCATTGCAACGCTGTATATGAGCACCGGATCCCTCCTCACAGCTTAATATCCGTCCGGCAAATTGCTTTAAACTTCTTCACGAAGCTAATCTCAATCCCTCCACTGCGTATTTGTAAAATCTTAATTTTAGCGAGGCAACATGCCACACCCGCCCAGACAACTAAAGCTACTCCTGACTTCACCAGCGTATCCGCTGAAACCTCCACGAAAGGGGCTTTGAAGAAGTAGAGCGCCGGATAGCTTGGAACGGTGTAAAGGGCCTTCCAGATTTCGCCAGTGAGGTAGCCGTTGTAGTGAGTGAAGGGCAGGAGAGAAACTATAGAAACCGCCATTATAGGCACGAAGTAGTCGTCGAGGTCGCGGTACTTTGCCAAAACAGCAATCCCGAGGAGGGTATAGACCACCGATACCAAGAAAACTCCCGTCACCACGTAAGAAAGCCCTTCAAGTGAGCGGATGCCTATGATCATTATCAAAACCGCCCCAATGACCGACAGCAGGCTCATAATGAGTGTTTTGGCGATGATGTAGTCCCTCCACTCTATGGGTGTCACCGCCAAAGCCCCTATCGCTCCGTCCTTCTTCTCGGCGAATATCTCAGTGCCAACGAACATGAAGCCAACGAGGCCCGGCTCGAAGAGGAGGAATATGGGCACCATTGTGAGAAGGTATCTCTCTGGGAATATCATGAGCATTAGCCCGTAGGCCAAGTCTATCAGGATGTGTATGGGATAGACGTAGCCCCTTACGCCGAGGGTCAGGTTCGTCTTCACGAGCTTTCCAATCATACGAGCCTCCTCCCGGTAACCTTGAGGAATATCTCCTCCAGCGTTGGTTCTTCCGTGTTTATCCTCTTGACCTCGTAGTTTTTGATGATGTTTAGGAACTCCTCGTTTCTTCCGAGGTTCTCGAGCGGGAACTTGGCTATCTTGACATCATTACCAGCCACGTACTCCACCCTGACGAGTCTCTTCCCCATCTTCACCTTGAGCTCGCCCGGGCTGTCAACGAGGGCTATCTTCCCCTCAACGATAAAAGCTACTCTGTCGCACAGCTCGTCCGCGACGTACATGTTGTGGGTTGTCAGGAAGACCGTCTTGCCGTTTTCCTTCATCTCGAGGAGGAGGTCTTTTACCTTCCTTGCACTCCCGGGGTCGAGGCCCTCCAGCGGCTCATCGAGGAAGAGCACCTCTGGATCAGGAAGCAGAGCCCTCGCGAGGTCGAGCTTCTTCATGCCCTTGGGAAGCCGGATACAAGTTGATCTGCCTCTTTCTCGAGCCCGACCATCTTGAGGACTTCGAGGGGATCGAGGTGCCTTTTGTAGAAGCCCGCGAAGAATTGGAGGTTTTCTAAAGCAGTTAGCCTCGAATAGACGGCGGGAAACTCGAAGGACACGCCGATTTTGTTGTAGTAGTCCTTTCCCCAGTTCCTGAGATCCTTTCCAAATACCCTCACGGTGCCCTCGTAGTCCTTGATAATCTTCACGAGGAGTTTCACCGTTGTGGTCTTTCCAGCGCCGTTTGGCCCAAGGAAGCCGTAGATTTCCCCCGCCCCCACCGAGAAGTTGAGCCCATTAACGCCCCTTCACATCGCCGTAGTACTTCCTAACGTTCTCAACCTCTATGACCGACATACTTCCACCGGTTTAGGGTACGCGCTTGGTGTAGTTATAATTAACCCTACACATGTGCAGTTGCTCCATAACCTCCTCCAGCACTCAGATCACTCTCGGGGAGCAGAAGCTTTCTGTAGGTGCCCCTTGAGCTGGATGACATCCAATAGGGCTACAAAGAGACCTGGGAGGATTATTATCCACGGATTAATGTTCCATCCGAGGTATACCATGATCAATCCAAGGAGAATATATACGGTAATGGCCATTAAACCGGCTTTGGGGGCATTACTTCGTTTTTTAGAGTATAAATAAATAAGATAGAGGATGCCCAAGACTACAACCGCTCCAATCCACGCGTTCATTTTTATCCCCCCTTATGGGCCTGGAGTCCCTCCACTACAATAGGAACCCCAGCTACATGCATTGTAAACACACATTGGATCCTACTCACTGGTTTGGTAACGGCGAAAGGGTTCACGCAATCATTGACTTCCGGATACCGAGGGTAGCTGACTACGTAGACACCATATGCTCCAATCACGAGCAAAGCCACAAACACGGCCAGCAGTGCACGCCTCCGCATCGACCCCCCCTCCCCAGTAGGATTTTGCATTAAGAGTTTCTCACTTATCATATATAACACTTTCGCTTGTAAAGAAACAGAAATTAGCTGGTTTTAATTTCATAACAGAAGTATGTAACGCTTGGAGTTTCCTTTGTGACTCCCACCAAAGCCCTCACAAGACTTTTATAGGTTGCTTTCCACTCATCAACGGACAAATGTAATCGGTGGTGGCCATGGAAGCACTTGAAAGGGCCCTCAGATGGGCCGAGGAAAACCTGAAGGCCGAGTACATTGAGCTCCGCTATGAGGACCTGAGGAAAACCACTTTGGGCCTCAAGGATGGCGTTTTTACGAGCTTTACAGGGAAGCTCCACAGGGGAGTCGCCATAAGGGTTCTGGAAGATGGCGCCTGGGGCTTCTCCTCAACCAGTGACCTTTCAAACCTCGAGAAGAAGATTGAAGAGGCCTACAAACTGGCAAAGGCCGTGGCCGGAACAAAGAAAGAAAAGATAGAGCTGGCGGAGATAAAAACCGTTGAGGACTTCGTTAAGAGCAGGATGCAGGTTAAGCCCAGCGAGGTAGACATTGAGGAGAAGGTGAACCACCTCAGGGAGCTGGAGAAGCTCCTTAAAGAGGACAAGGCCGTCAAAAGCGTCCAGCTTCGCTACGAGGACGGCGGTGGTAGAAAGCTCCTCCTGACCAGCGAGGGGACGAGGATAGAGTGGGACTACAACTACCTCTACCAGGGAGTGTACGTCACGGGCAAGGCCGACGGAAAGCTGGCAATGGCGAGGGACAGCATAGGAGCGGTTGACTACGGCTGGGAGCTCATGACCGAGAGGGAGCCCAACGAGAAAGTTGCCGGGAGGGTGTTGAGGAAGATGCACAGCCAGCTTGAGGGAGTTGCACCGAAGCGCGGCGAATGGCCGATCGTTGCGGGCCCGATAGTGGTTGGCATCATCGCCCACGAGGCGCTTGGACACCTTGCGGAGGCCGACTTAACGATAAACTCGCCCTTCAAAGACCTGCTTGGAAAGTAGATAGCCCCCGAGTACGTCACCATGAGCGAGCGCCACGTTGAGGGCGGCTTTGGAAACGACAGGTATGACGACGAAGGCGTCCCGGTTAAGGACATCCACATAATCGAGAACGGTATCCTCAAGGAAATCATGCTGAACAGGGAATACGCGGCGAAGTGGGGCATGGAGCCGAATGGCCACGCCAGAGCCGAGAGCTACCGCCATGCCCCGATAATCAGGATGAGGAACACTATCTTCGAGCCTGGTGATTATTCCTTCGAGGAGCTGATAGAGGACATCAAGTTCGGCTACTACATCGTCGACTTCCGCGGCGGCCAGGCCCAGCTCAACTCGGCCTTCCAGGTCGGAATCCAGGAGGGCTACGTCATCAGGGACGGAGAGATAGCCGAGCCGATACGGGACACCTCCATCACTGGGGTTGCCATCGAAGCCCTCAAGAAGATCTCAGCGGTCGGCAACGACTTTGGCCTCGAGACCGGCTTCTGCGGCAAGGGACAGACGGCCTTCGTGAGTTCAGGCGGCCCGCACATGCGCTTTGATGGAGGGATCCTGATCGGGTGAGGTGGTGAAAATGGAGGACCTCATACGCTTCGGCGAGAAGCTTTTCGACGAGCTTGAAATAGCGGTTTACCGCTCCAGGAATGTCAGCGCGAGCGTTGAGTTGAACGAGATTTCGATGGCCTCGACGAGGAGCGGCGCTGTAACTGTAATCCGAGGGATAAAGGACAAGCGCCTTGGCATTGCTATCGTTGACAGCGACGAGCCTGAAAGGATTAGAGAGGCAATAGAGCAGGCCGCAAAGATGTCGAAGCTCAACGGCAGAGATGAGAGGTGGGTCTCCCTCCCCGAGCCCGGAAAGTACAGGGAAAGGCAGAGGTCAAACTATGAGCTTAAGGAGGCTTCCCCCGATATACTCGTCGAGAAGCTCCTTCACGGTATAAAGCTTGCCCGGGAAAAGGATTCCAATGCGGTAGTTGCAGGTGGGGCCGGTGGCGTTTCCTGGGAGGAGAGGCATATCATCAACTCCCATGGCGTTGACGTCTTCCAGGAGGGCGGAGCTGCTTACGTGTACTTTGAGCTCGTCGGGAGGAAAGAAGGCGTAGTAACTCCGGGTATCTTCGACTTCGACGCCAGGAGAGACCTCAACCTCGACGTTGAAGGAACAGTTGAGAGGGCCGTCCAGAAGGTTAAGTGGGCCTACAGCGTCAAAGCCAGCAGGAACGAGGACGTCCCGGTTATACTCGGCCCGTGGGCAATAGCCGAGCTCTTCAGCTACGCCCTTCTTCCGGCCTTCAGCGGTGAGCGCGTGGTGAAGGAAACCACCCCGCTCGCCGGAAAGATCGGAGAGAAGATAGCGAGTGACGTTTTGACCATCTACGACGACCCGTTCCACCCCCTGTCGCTTGAGCCAGCCATAGCCGACGGCGAAGGTGTTCCTACGAGGAAGAACGTCCTTATCGAGGAGGGGACTTTCAGGGGCTTCGTCTGGGACAACTACTGGGCCAGGGTTTACGGAACCGAGAGCACCGGGAACGGTAAGAGAGACCTGGGAAGCGGTGGCATAAACATAGGCTTCCACAACGTGGTCATAGAGAACGGAAAGCGCTCCCTTGAAGACCTCATAGCGGAGATAGACCGCGGCTACCTCGTCGACGGCCTTCAGGGGGCACATTCAAGCAACCCGGACAACGGGAACTTTGCCGTAACCGCCAACCCGGCATTCCTCATCGAGGATGGAGAAGTCAAGGGCGCGAGCGTGTTCCTTATTGCAGGAAACGTCTACGAGCTTCTTAAACAGGCGAGCGAGGTGACGGGGGAGCAGGTGGTTATACCCTTCATGACGACGATGATAGCGCCGCACGTAAAGTTCGAGAACGTGAAGATAGCCGGGAAGTGATTTCCTTTTTCCCTTTTAAACAGCGTTTTGTTCGGGCATCACAAAACCCTGAAGTCAATCGCGATGTTGACCTGTCTCGGCGCGTAGGGGCGCACCTTTCTACTGTCGAGAAACTCAACTGAAAGGCCGAGTTCCCTCGCAGCTGCCTTTATCTTTGCCCCGTGCTCGGAAAACGGGTCTTCTTCCGGGCCGAAGCCGTAGTAATGGATAACCCCACCCGGCTTGACGCTCATCATTGCCTCCCTCAAAAAGCGGTCGGCGAACCTTGGGAGGTTCATAATCACGCGGTCGGCCTTGATTTTTCCGGCCACCTTTCTGACATCGCCCAAAATCGGGACGACGTTGTTGGCCCTGTTCAGGCGTATGTTCTCCTCAAGGTATCTCACCGCCCACGGGTTTATGTCGCAGGCGAAGACCAGCTTTGCCTTCTTTGCGAGAAGTATTGAGTAAGGGCCAACACCGGAGAACATGTCGAAGACGACCTCTCCTGCCTGAGTCTTCTCAAAAACCCTCATCCTCTCGGTGGAGAGCCTGGGGGTGTAGTAGACTTTAGCCACGTCGAGCTTCAGCCTTATCCCGTTCTCGCGGTGTATAGTTTCAGTCCTGTTTTCGCCAGCCAGATGCACCAGCTCCCTCACACGGTATTCGCCCTCAACTTTGCTCCCCTTGGCGAAGACCGCCTTTATGTTGCGGTGGACTTTCAGAATGGCCTCTCCAATGGCCCTTCCGTGGGGCATCAGCTCCCCGGGGAGTTCGATTATTGCTATGTCCCCAACGATGTCGAAGGAACTCGGAAGGAGCGGCCGGAGCTCTTTTGGAACCTCAACGACCTCGCGGTAGCTGTGGGGTCTCCTTTCCAGCCTCTCAAACTCAGCCTCAACGAGCTCGAAACCTTCAACGGGCTTTGTAACTGGGAAGAGAATAAACTCGCCCTCGCGTTTCACGGCGTAACCTTCGGCAAGAACGCCGAGTTCGAGGAGTTGTCTTCTGACCCTTTCCGCCTCTTTCTTGGGAACTTTTACGGCGAGCATCGGTGGTGCTTCATCTTCGAATTCAAAAACGTTGCCCTGCGAAAGATTTTTAAATCCCCACCCTTCCCTAGTATCGGGCCCCGGTGGTGTAGCCCGGTCAAACATGCGGGCCTTTCGAGCCCGCGCCCCGGGTTCAAATCCCGGCCGGGGCACCAGAATAGTCCTTTTTTGAACTTTACACTCCTTTTAGGGCTGAGTTATTACATTTCCAGACCAGGCTTGCTTGAGAGCAACACCAGCTCCGGCGAATCCAAAAGAAAAGCTTTTATGCAAATTCCAAGAAATTCAATGTGGGGGTTATCCTATGGAGCCCCATGAATTCAAGCTAACCGAAGAGGGACTTAAGGCGGTCTTACCTCCTCTGGAAGCGGATATAATGGAGTATATGTGGAGAGTAAAAGTCGCCACCGCGGGGGAAGTTTACGAACACCTAAAGTCCAAGTACCCCGAGATGCGTCGTTCAACCGTGAGCATACTAATGAACCGCCTCTGCGATAAAGGTCTTCTCAAGAGGAGTGTCGATCACGGAAAGGGCGGAATGAGGTATGTTTATTCAGTCACAACCACCAGAGAAGAGTTTGAAAAGAAAATAGTCCAAAAGATACTCGACGCCCTCATGAGCAACTTCAGAGAAGCCACATATGCCTACCTCTCCAACATGAAGGGGAGATGAGGGAAAATGCGCTTTCTCATCCCCATAGGCCTGATGTTCACACTGGCGTACTTGGCTCACGGGAAAGTCGGGGTTCTTGTGGGGCTGGCTGTCCTCGCATCCGTCCTAATGGTTGGAGCCATGAGTCTCCCCCGTCTTAACAGCGGTTACTCCCCCCTTGAAACCGTTAATCCACCCCTTTGGGAAAAAATTCAGGAATTGACCAAAAAGCTCGGCCTCAAGAACGTTAAAGTCTATGTCTTAGATGCCTACATTCCAAACGCCTACTCTTTCAGGAGAAACGTCGTGCTGTCCCTCGGCCTGTTTGAGGTTCTCGACGAGGATGAAATCGTAGCTATCACTGCCCACGAGCTTGGCCATATCAAGAACAGGGACACTGTCCTGTTCCCTCTGCTGGCTTACCTTAGAGTCTTCTCGTTTATAATGCCCTTTGTCATACTGGCACTAAGCGGCAGTCTGGTTCTCTTCATGTTATCACTCTCGCTGTATCTCTGGTATGAGCTTGGGAGATCATCATGTCTCAAGAGCAGGGAATTTAAAGCTGATGACGTGGCCGTTAGGATTTTGAACGTGCCATTTAGCCTAAAGAGAGCCTTAGAAGAGCTAAAGTACTACGAAGACCTGATGTCGCAGGTTAGAAAACATGCTCTGCCCGGCATAGAACCTGCCCTGGAGAGAAAACCGCCTGAAAGAACATACTGGACGCCAAGTTTTCTCTTCCTTCCAACCCACCCATCCTACGACGACAGGATCTTCAGAATAGTCTCGTTTATAGAAGCAAACGAGACCAGAAGAAAATGCTCCAACTGATGGAGGGCTCCCCCAATGGAAGTGGAAATAGTACTGGATAAGGAAAAGGCCGAGAGGATAAAAAAGATCCGCCCGACGAAGGACGAGTACTTTATGCTAATAGCGAAGCTCGTCTCGCTGAGGGCAACCTGCCCCCGGCTTCGAGTAGGGGCCGTTGCCGTTAAAGATGGCTACATTCTCGCCACGGGTTACAACGGTGCCCCAAGGGGAATGGACCACTGTATCGATGTAGGATGTCTCATGGTCAATGGCCACTGCCACAGGGCCGTTCACGCGGAGCAGAACGTCATAGCAATGGCCGCTAGGAAGGGCATAAGCCTCGAAGGCGCCACGCTCTACGTTACCCACTTCCCGTGTGACACCTGCTTTAAACTCCTCGTCAATGCCGGCATTAGGGAGATAGTCTACGAGGAAATGTACCCCAACAGAGCAACTGAGATACTACTCAAAGAAGCCCAGGAGAAGGAGATAATAAAAATCAGGCAGTTCAGGCTAAAGAAAGAAAGGGTCAGGGAATTTCTGGAAGAACTCTTCGGGGGAGACTTCTGACTATCCCTCCCTATTCTTCTCCAGCCTTTCGTTGATCTCCTTCAGTTCGATGCCAACTTTTCTGGTTAGCTCCGTTATCTCCCTCTCCACCCTGTCGATCTTGGTGTAGAGCTCGAACACAAGGAGGAAGAGAAGCCCTATTGAAACAACAAAGAGGGCATCAAGACCCCTGCCGAGGCCCAGCAAGTCCTTGATTTCCGTGGAGATGGAGAGGGGAAAGAGTGCAACCAGTATAAAAACCCCAATCACAAGCCCCCAGGATAAAAAGCCCTGCCAGTCAATCTTTCCCGCGCTGTAGTCCCTGTAGACCCTAAACAGCAGATACGCGAGGACAAGTATCGCAACGAATTGAACCGCGTACATGATCCATCACCTCAACCTGTCGAACAGGAGGTTTAGGGCTATCTTTATACCCTCCTTAACGTTTGTCCCCTTTCTCATGGAGTAGTCAGTATAAACAGCCTTGATCGGAACCTCGGCAATTCTGCAGCCGTTTTTGGTGACCTCAACGATGATCTCGCTTGAAACCGCGTACCTATCGCATGTTATCCTGATCCGGGAGGCGCATTCACCGCTGAAGCATCTCAATCCGCTCTGGCTGTCGCTCACGTATTTATGGGCAAATACCGCCGTTATCAAGTCAAGAACAAAGTTTCCGAACTTCTTTACGAAGGGCATCTGACTGGTGTCTCCCTTCAAACGGGAGCCAACGGCAAAGTCGGCTTTCCCCTCAACAACGGGCTTCATAACGCGAAGGGCGTCCTCTACGAGGTGCTGACCATCGGCGTCGAAGGTTATAACAATTTTGGCACCCTTTCTTACGGCATAGGCAAGTCCAGTGCCGAGGGCTCCCCCAAGTCCGCGGTTTATCAGATGGGTGATAACGTTGACACCAAAGGACCGAGCTATCTCCCCCGTTCTATCCCGCGACCCGTCGTTTATCACCACTATCTCATTTCGCCTGAAATAGCGAAGGAGGTCCGAAAGGACAGCACCAACGGTCAGTTCCTCGTTGTAAGCAGGAACGACGACGTAAGTCAAGAGCAGTTTCTCCATGAAGGGAACGAACTCCCTCATAGTCGGTATCTCAAAATCAGGGGTAGCGTCGACTGAGAAGCTCATTCTACCGGAGTCGTGTGAAGTAATTAGGACGCTCAGGACACCTGCTTTCCTTGCGGCGATGACATCATAGCCGTGGTCGCCCACGACGAGGGTTTTCTCGGGGGAGATTTTCAGCTCATCGAGGACCCTCTTTATCTGCCCCCCTTCGGGCTTTAGCTCATCCGGTGGAACGTCCTCCCTCGCAACCACGGCGTCAAAGTACTCTGCAATGTCGTTCTTTTCAAGGGCCAGAAGGGCAGCTTTCCTGGAGCTCCTTGTGACCACTGCCATTTTAATTCCTCTGTTCCTGAGGAACTGGAGGGACTCAACCACACCGGGAAAGAGAAAGCTGTCCTTCATCCTTTCGACTTCGAGCTCAACCTGGTGGGAGTGAAGTTCCTCAAACGGGATCCCTGTCTCCTGGGAAATCCTGAGAAGGGACTCGTACATCGGGCTCAGGTTTCCCATTAAATCGTCGCTTACGCCAGCCTGGCGTAGTCGTTTTCTGAGTTTGTCCTTCAGCTCTGAAAATGATTCCTTCGCTCCAACCAACGTGCCATCGAGGTCGAAAACAACCAGCCTTACGTCCATCTGCCACCCCTCTTGCCAGCTTTTACCCAGCACTCTTTGATGGCATCGTAGATCGCACTCCATTCTATGTACTCAAGGGAGTTGCCCAGGGCCTTTCTAAGCCGCGATGCAAAAGCCTTCATCTCGTCCATGTCTTCAAACTCCGCTATTATAACCGCATGGGTTCTCCCGCTCGTCCTGAAGATGGACTCAACGTTTTCATAAGCCGCAAATTTCTCAAGGATAAGGTCTATATCGGGGCCCTCAACTTTCAGTTTCAGGAGAAAAAGGACTTTAACGTACTTATCGAGAAAAGCCGGGTCGACAACGGCGGAATAGCCCTTTACTGCCCCGAGTTTCTCAAGCTTCTCAAGCCTGTTTTTGACGCTCGCAGGCGAAAGGTTCACTTTCCTGCCTAACTCAGTCAGGGTAATCCTCCCCTCCTTCCGGAGGATTCTTAGTATCTCCCTGTCCTTCTCGTCAATACCGGGCATTGTCTTCACCAGAAACGAAGAAGGTAAAATCAGCGGGTTATCTTTACCTCGCCCATGAGCTTAAGAGGTTCGGGATGCCTCTCAAAGTAGTCCCTGATCGGCCTGAGAAGCTCGATGAGGTACTCCGCAACGGCGTTCTTGAGGTCAAGCGGGTGGATCTTCCCCTCGGCGAAGTCCCTCTTGAGCTCTTCGAAGGTGGTGTAGGCTACATCGCCCCCGAACTTTGCCGGCCTGTGGATGGTGAACTCAGTGGGTTCCTCGCGGAAGATTATGTACTCGGCCCAATCTAAGACCGGGTTGTATTTGACCTCCTTAGCTGGACAGAAGGCATTTCTGAGCTTCTGCCTGATCTCTTCCGGCGTGTCGTGGATGAATACGGCAGAGTAGGGCTTGCTCTTGCTCATCTTCATCTGGGTTTTCAGCTCTTTGAACTGCTCCTCGCTCTCTATAGGCCATACGGGAGGCTCCTGCAAGCCGAGGAGGAGGTGGTGGTGCAGGGCAACCGGCTTGAGCTTCTCCCCCTTCCACTCGAGGGGGTGGTATTTCAGCTTCTGGGCCACCTCAATCGCTATGACGTGGGCCTTCCTCTGGTCGAGGCCGGCGTGAGCTATTGTAACGCCCTGGTAGAAGATGTCCGCCACCTGCATTGCCGGGTAAATCAGCTTGGCGAAGTCTATTGTCTCTCCCATCTGGCGGCCCATAATCGTGATGGAGCGCATCATCCTTGCCAGGGTAACGTTCTTGGAAATGTCAATTACCGTCTGCCAGTAGTCGCCCTTCTCAAGTATCTCGCTCGCCAAGACGAACTCGACCTTATCCGGGTCGCCGCCCATGGCCTTTATGCTCTGCTTCATGCCCTCCTTGAAGTATGTCAGCGCAACCTTCTGGATGGTCTCAAGGTCACCGCCAAGCTTGTCGTTTATCCAGCTGTGCCAGTCAGCCAGAAAGACCCTCGTTTTAACCCCCGCCTTCTGGAGGTCGGCTATTTTAGCACCTGCCATTAGCCCGGTTCCGAGGTGAATGTAACCGCTTATTTCAAACCCTATGTAGTGCTGTAAGGGTGCACCGACCTCAAAGAGGTATCTAAGGTTTTCCTCGGTTAGGAGCTCTTCCGTGGGCTTCTTCTTTATGAGTTCTATCCTGCTCTCAATGTCCATCCCTACCACCTTAGAGAAAGAACGGCCATCAGTTTAAGGGCTTTGCGGCCGAAAGGTTAATTAGGCCCCACAACTATACCCATCTGAACGTTAAGGGGGTGTTTGACATGAAGGTGCTGTTTCTGAGCGCAGACGGTTTTGAGGATCTGGAGCTGATCTACCCGCTCCACAGGATAAAAGAAGAGGGCCACGAGGTCTATGTAGCGAGCTTCCAGAGGGGCAAGATAACGGGCAAGCACGGCTATTCCGTCAACGTTGACCTTGCGTTTGACGAGGTTGATCCAGAGGAGTTCGACGCGCTTGTCCTTCCAGGTGGAAGGGCGCCCGAAATAGTGAGGCTCAACGAGAAGGCCGTCTCAATAGTTAGGAAGATGTTCGAGGACGGAAAACCCGTCGCCAGCATCTGCCACGGGCCACAGATACTCATCTCGGCAGGAGTTCTGAAGGGCAGGAAGGGAACCAGCGTGATAACTATCAGGGATGACTTGAAGAACGCTGGAGCAGAGTGGGTGGACGAAGAGGTTGTAGTGGACGGCAACTGGGTCAGCTCCAGGCACCCGGGAGACCTCTACGCATGGATGAGGGAGTTCGTGAAACTTCTGAAATGATAGTTTTGATTTTTTCCACAACTTGGCTGAGGCGCCCTCTGAAAGATGGAATCAGGGCTCCTTCTCGATTAAAGCATAGAAGAAGCCTATCGTCCTATGTCTGTGGGGCCACGCCCTCATCGTCCCTTCGAGGAAGCCCGGGTCATAGGGCCCGTTTAGGGGTATCAGCCGCGCGTCCTCGTGTCTCTCGAGGAACCATTTCACGACTTCCTCGTTCTCCTCGGGAAGCATGGAACAGGTTGAATACAGCATCCTGCCCCCCGGCTTCAAAAGCCGCCAGGCACTCTCAACGAGCTCCTTCTGGAGGGCAACCACTTTCGGGATGTTCTTTTCCAGAAGGCGCCACCTGAGCTCGGGGTTCTTCGCTATCGTCCCATCGCTCGTGCAGGGAGCGTCAAGCATGACCCTGTCGGCTATGCCCTCGCCGAGCATCTCGGGAGCCTTCCTGCTATCGGCGGTGATAGTCTTCGCTACCTCAACGCCCGCCCTCCTTAAGACTTCTTCCATGCGCTTTACCCTCGCTTTGTCAACGTCGAAGGCGTATATCTTTCCCTTGTTCCCCATAAGCTCCGCCATGTGGGCCGTCTTCCCACCTGGAGCCGCCGCGAGGTCAACCACTGTCTCCCCGGGCTTTGGCGAGAGGACGAGCGAAGCAACCGCCGCTGCTTCCTCCTGGGCTATGGCCCATCCCCTGTTGAAGAGCCACTCTGGATTGAAGGGGTCGAGGATTCTGATGACGGTGTCAACCCTCTCACTTCTCTCAAAGCGGACGTTCTTACTCCTCAGGTATTCCTCCACTTCCTCAAGGCTCGCCTTCAGCCTGTTCACCCTTATACTCGTCGAGAGGGTCTCGTTTAGTGCTTTTAAGAGTTCCTCGGCCTCGTTCCCTACGAGGTTCCTCATGCGCGCTATGAACCACTCCGGGAACAGGTAGTCCCACTTCAGCCTCTTCTCCTCGGAGTCTATAACCGGAACGTACTCGAGGATCCTCGGGAGGAGTTCATAGTAGTAATAGCCAGCGTAGGGGTGGGTCTGCTTTGACAGAAACTGTGCGAGGCCCTTCAGGTGTTGCCGCGTTTTCTCTCCCGGGTCACGGAATACAGCGACCTCAACGGCGACTCTCAGAGTTGCCCTCAGCCAGGGGTCGAGGATGAGGGGGGAGACGCCGACGAGCTCTTCAATTATCCCGTCTATAAGGCCAAGTCTTCGCTGAATGGAGTAGAATATTCCAGTCAGCTTGGAGTTCTCCCAGCCCTCGATTTTGTACCTGGCAAAGGCCTTTCTCTTCGCCTGCTGGCTCGGCTTTACCTCTTCGCCGAGCTTGACCGCCTCTATGAGTGCGTAGAGCTGTCTGTCAGTCAGCTTCAGCTTTCCCATTTCCAACCCTCTCGAACCTGTATACGTCAACCATAATCCTTTCCAGCCTCTTTCTGTGGAAGTCGAACTGGGCGGGGATTTCAAACGGCAGGGTTAGGTGGTGCGTGATTTTAAACCCGTTGTCCCGTGTGAAGGCCTCTATAAAGTCCCTAACTTCGGGCTTTGAAAGGTGTATCGAATAAACCACATCGCTCACCTCGAAGGCTTTGAGGAGGAAAGGCCTGTCCGCATGCTTTACCTGGCTGCCAAAGGGGGGATTCATCACGACTGCATCAACCCTCTCAGAGAATTCCGAAACATCCTCTAACAGGAACTCTATATTGTCCAATCCAAGGGATTCGGCGTTTTTTCTCGCGAGAGCGAGGGCTTCGGGATCTATCTCGACTGCATAGACCTTCTCCGCGCCCAACAGGGCAGCACCGACGGAAAGAACTCCAGTTCCCGCACCGAGATCCGCCACTGTCTTCCCCCTAAGATCCCCCAGAGAATACGCTAACCAGAGCAGTTCTGCCGCCACGTTGCCAGGAGTCCTGTACTGTTCCAGCCAGGGCTTTGGATTCCTAAACCCCTCAAGTTTCGAAAGGAGTATCGCGAGATGTTTTTTCTTCATGCCAACTGCAAAAATAGAGCAGCGTATTTATAGTTTGCGCGAAAGTACACCCCAACCACACCGCACCTCTTCCCCGCCCTGAAGGGGGAGGTTTTCAAAAAGTAAAGATCAAACAAGTCCGAACTCCCCCGGAACTTCGACTATTGAAAAACTGTCATCCTCATTTCTTTTGACGGCCGATATCATGACCGGAAGGAGCTTGTAAGTGTGCCCGCCGATTATTTTGACGAGAAGTTTTTCAAAGGCCTCCATCTCAGCCCTATCAGAAAACTCGACTCTGGCTATAAAGTCGTACTCCCCGTAGAGCCACTCTCCCCTAACGGGAAGCCTTTCGAGCACTTCGTCCCTAACCCCCCAGACCAGGAGTATGGCCTCCGTTTTTATCACCCATGCATTAAACCCGGATGTCCAATAAAGATTTTTCGGATAAAAATTCGTCTTTTTGTCCGTATGACAAAAAACTTCTGCCCCCCGAATTGGAGAGATGACGGAAGAAGTTTTAAAGATCCCAGCTGAACTTCAAGGGGTGAGCGCCATGATAAGGGGAGTCTTTTTCGACTTCGTCGGAACACTGATAACCAAATCGGGGGAAAACGTCACTCACCAGAACATCATCAAAGAGATCCTGAGAAGGGCCGGAAGAGAAGACCTGGACTACATTAAACTCTGGAAGGAGTACGAGGAGGAGAGCTCGGCTCTCTTTAGAGAACTCGCGGGGAAACCCTATGTGAAGATAAGGGAGGTGGATACAGAGGCCATAGAAAGGGTTGCCAGAAGGTACGGGTTTGATGTCCCTGAAGACTTCTGGACAGTAAACGTCGAAATGCACAAAAAGTACGGAGAGCTGTTCCCGGACGCAAAGGAAACAATCATGGCACTGAAATCCCTGGGTCTCCACGTGGGCATAATTACAGATTCGGACAACGACTACATAAAGGCCCACTTAGAGGCCCTGGGAATCTACGACCTGTTTGACAGCATAACAACGAGTGAAGACGCTGGCTTCTACAAGCCCCACGAGAGACCGTTCCTCCTAGCACTGGAAAAGGCCGGAATCAAACCAGAGGAGGCCATCTACATAGGGGATAACCCCGCGAAAGACTGCGTCGGGGCGAAGAAAGTTGGGATGTACTCAGTCCTGCTGGATCCGGAATCATCAAAGAGAGAGCTCTGGGAAAACTGCGATTTCATAGTCTCAAGGCTGAAAGACGTCGTGGAAATAGTTCAGGGGCTCAGCGCCCAAATCTAAAAACATCTGCAAAGGGCCTAAACCCTTCCGATTATTTCCAAACTCACGTCGAAGTTTTTCACGGAATGGGTCAGATGGCCGAGGCTTATGATATCTATGTCGAGCCTGGCGTATTCCTCTATGTTTTCGGGCGTTATCCCTCCGGAAACCTCGATTTTGACCCTATCGCGAAGGCCTTCGCGCTTTAATGCCTCCAAAGTCCTGGAGATCTCCACCGGATTCATGTTGTCGAGCATCACAACGTCCGCCCCGGCCCTTGCGGCCCTGAGAGCGTCCTCCAGGCTCTCTACCTCAACCTCGACGACCTTGTAAAGGCTGAACTCTTTCGCGCGCCTTATGGCCTCCTCCAGCGGAACTAAGGCGAGGTGGTTGTCCTTTATGAGTATTGCATCGCTGAGGGAAAAGCGGTGGGGCTCGCCGCCGCCGATGAGGATCGCCCTCTTGTCTATCTGTCTGAGGAGGGTTTTGCGCGTTCCTGCAACGCGAACCTTTGGGTTAACCGCTTTAACCTTCTCTACGAGCCTCCTTACCTCCGTGGCGATGCCGCTCATCCTACCCATGACGTTCAGCGCGGTTCTCTCGACGAGTAAAATAGCCCTCGCGTTGCCCTCGAGCTCAAGGATTATGTCTCCCTTCCTAACCTCCTCACCGTCGCGCTTCCTAATATCAACTGAAACCCCAAAGTGCTCGAAGAGGGCCCTGGCCTCCTCAACGCCGGCGATAATGCCACTGGCTTTCGCTATGATGATAGCCTTCGCCTTCATGTCCTCAGGAATAACTGCCTCGCTAGTGACGTCTCCAAAGGGCGCGTCCTCCTGGATGAACCCGAGCAGGTACTCGAGCGAAACCATGCTTTCACCATGCCTACCTGGGAACTGGACTTTATTTTGCTTTCCATGGACATGTATCACTCCAAGTGAAAGAATTTCTTTTATTCTCAGAGGCGAGCATTTAACGGGGAAAGTCATGATAAAGAAAGCGGTCATTCCCGTAGGGGGCGAAGCTACCAGGCTGAGACCCCTCACGATTGAGACATCGAAAGGCCTCGTGAGGCTCCTCAACAAGCCCATCCTCGAGCACTCGATTCTGAGCCTGGCAAAGGACGGCATCGAGGAGGTGTACCTCGGGGTAAAGGGCTACGTGAACTACACCTCGCTCTTTGACTACTTCCGCGAGGGCTACTGGCTCAAAGAGAAGTACGGGCTTGAGAAAGAAGTGAGGATTCGCTACATGCCGCGCTACGAGAGCACAACCAACGGCGACGCTGTGTGGTATACAATGCAGTACTACGGCATAAACGAACCCGTTGTGGTGATCCAGGGGGATAACGTATACCAGCTGAACATTCAGGAGATGTTCGAGTGGCACAGGAAGAAAAAGGCCTTCATCACCATAGCGCTCCAGCGCGTTGAGGACGTTACCGGTTTCGGTGTTGCGAAGATTGACGGCGACTACAAAATAGAGCACTTCGTTGAGAAGCCCAGGCCCGAGGAGGCCCCGAGCAACCTGGCGAACACAGGCATATACATCCTCTCGGAGAACTTCTGGAAGTTTTTAGAGGAGGACTGGGCGAAGGACATGAGGGAAAGAAAAACCCTCGACTTCGGCGGCGATATAATCCCTGCCCTCATAGAGCACGGTTACGACGTCTACGGCTATCCAATGGAAGGCTACTGGTTTGACGTTGGAACACCGGAGCGCTACCTTGACGCGGCCATGTACCTGCTCCACCACCTCTCCCCCGAGGAGATGGAGGCCCTGGAGGTGACCCAGGAGGTCTACATGCAGGGGAAATCGGAGATGTCGGAGGACCTCAGGAGAAAAATCAGGGATTCGATAAAGCGCGGTGAGCTGCTCGTTGAGGGCAAGGTCCTCCTCGGAAGGCACATCTCGATCGGTAGTGGAACCACCCTTGAGGATGCAATCGTAGACAACTACTCCGTAATCGGCAGAGGGTGCGAGATCCTCCATTCTGTTGTGATGGACAGGGTAAAGCTCGGGGACAACGTGAGGATAATTAACTCGATAGTAGGCCGCCACGTCGAGATAGGGGACAACGTGAGAATAGTGAACTCCGTCATAGGAGACAACGCGGTGATAAGCGACAACGTGAGGATGTACAACGTCAAGATATGGCCCCATGAATTCGTTGAGAAGGGAGCAACGCTGGAGCACTACACAGTTAGAAGTGCAGTTCCAAAGAGGTAATAGGGATTAGCCCATCTCCAGCATCCTTTCTATCGCCTTTCTTGCCTTCTCCGCTATCTCCCCGGGAACCTCAACTTTGTACTTCATGTCACGGAGCGACTCGTAGATGTGTTTCAGCGTTATGGCCTTCATCCCGACGCAGGTGGCGTCCTCTCTGGCGGGGTGGAACCTGATGTCCGGATAGAGCTTACTCAGCCTGTAGACCATCTCCCTCTCCGTGAAGACGACCCACTCGTCCCACTCGGGGGCGCGCTTTATCATTCCGCCGGTTGAGACGATTATGTCAGCCCTCTCCTGAACTTCTGGATTGCACTCTGGGTGCACCATGAGCTTGGCGTTTGGATATAGCTTCTTTGCGCGCTCTACGTCTTCAACTGTGAACTTCCTGTGGACGTAGCAGTGGCCCCCCTCGGGGACGGGTATTACGGTCTTGCCGGTCTTTTTCGCCACGTAGTGGGCGAGGTTCTTGTCTGGCCCGAAGATTACAACGTCAGAGTCAAGCTTTTCGACGATTTTGACGGCGTTGGCCGAAGTGACCGTGACATCGGCGTATGCCTTGCATTCGGTGGAGCTGTTAACGTAGAGAACAACCGGAGCGTTTGGATACCTCTTCTTCGCCTCGAGGATGTGCCCCGGTTTGAGCATGTTGGCCATGGCGCAGGTTGCCCTCCTCGTCGGGAGCAGAACAGTTTTTTCTGGGTTGAGGATTTTGGCGGTTTCCGCCATGAAATCAACGCCAGCAAAAACTATGACGTCGGCATCAACGTTCACCGCTTTCCTTGCGAGCTCGAGGCTGTCCCCTAAAAAGTCGGCTATATCCTGAACCTCCGGCAGCTGGTAGTTGTGGGCCAGGATTATCGCGTTGCGCTCCTCCTTAAGCCTGAGTATTTCGTCAATGAGTTTTTCTTTCTCCATAACAACCACCAGCTCCGAGTTGGGGATAGATTAAAAGAATTTTTCGGGTAAAGTTCGTGAAGTCACTCCGCGCTGAAGGGCACAAGCGGAAGCCAATGCTCAAGGTTCGGGTTCGCAAGCAAGTCGAGAGGCAGAAGAAGAGGGGCAAAGTCTATAATGTTGAGCAGAGGCTTATTTACATCCCGTCCAAGGCTGAACTTCCAGATGAAGTTTACATCCTAACTCCTGAGGAGCTTAAAGAGATCGCCGAGCTGATTCCACAGGAAAAGAGGCCGAGCTGGCTGGCGATGGAATGAGTTGGTTAATCTTCGTGGACAAATCAGACGACAGGCACATCTCCTATGTTTCCCTTCTGATAATCACGGACTCGAATAAGACCCATATTTACGGCAACATAGTTAAATGGGTCAAACACTCTAATAAGCTCGGAAAGAAGAAAACCAGTTACTTTAACGATTTCTCCGCCAGATATTCCCAAATTCTGCCTTTTATTGAAGCGTCGAGGGCCTTTTCATATCTCAAAGGCTCAAAGATCCCTCCAGTTCTCTTTTCGACCATCGAAGCTTATGTTGATAAATACACCATCTTTGTTATGGATGATAAACTCGTTGAGGCCCTCCAGAAGCGATATCCGAGCCAATGGTTCTTGTAGAAGGAAAATTAACAGACAGGCAGCTCAAGAAAATTATGGAGCTTGCCTACAACCTGTGTAACTATTTAAGGCTTAAAAAGAACCTCAACGGTGTTTGGAAATGAGTAAAAGAAGCCGCCAACTCCGTCCCCACCGGGACTTCATGCTCATGCGGCTCATCGCCCGATCATTCTCACGGGCTCATCACATGATATAAATAAAGATTATTTTTCATGGCAACTGGCCGACTTCCTGACCATCAACAAAGAACCCGCCCGACCTTCCTCCAGGCTTGATATCATCCTCAGTCCATTATCACACTGGTGGGCCAAAGGGGGACAAAGTGAGCCGTCATATAGCAGGGCTCTCAAAGGAAATCAGCCCAGAAAAGGCGAAAGACGCGCGTTCATTTATACCTTGATAAAGAAGTGGTCGGAGGCCTCAGGGCAGAGAAATATAACCTGTCGGCTCTCGCAAATAAGCTTTTATGGGGGCATTTGGAGAAGTGAAGCGTATGGGAGCGGTTGTTTCAAGAATGGCGGGCCCGGCGGGATTCGAACCCGCGACCTCCGGCTTAGAAGGCCGGCGCCCTGTCCTGCTAGGCTACGGGCCCACGCAATTGATAGAACTGAAATGCATTTTTAAGCTTTGCCCTATAGGGTGAACCTGCACTAAAAACAGCCTGTAAAGGACGCCTTGAGGATGGCAAGCGTTCGAGAAATGGCAGCTAATGAGTAAACCCCTGAGGGTTTGAGTTTTTCAGAAGGCACTCAATCTTCCGCCAGCGCTTTCGTCAGAAAGGGCTGTATGGCGCCCGGGCCGGGATTTGAACCCGGGTCACGGGAGTGACAGTCCCGTATGATAGACCGGGCTACACCACCCGGGCGCTTGATAGTGGCCGGCGGCGTTCCCAGTTTCCCGCCCCCTTCCGGAGGGCAGTACACCCGGGAACGCGGGCGGGCTTAACTTCCGGGATCGAAACGAGACCGGGTGTGACCCCGCCGCTATGACCACCGCACCAATACACACCACCCAAAAAGGGTTTATAAACTTTACGGTCAGAAGAAAAGGGAGACCTCACCAGGTGAAGTCCCCCGTGAAGTCCTCAGCCGGAACCTCCGGCTGGGAGGTTTTTCTGCTGATCTGCTGGGGCAGGTTGGAGAACGCCAGTATTCGGTATATTGCCGATACCAGGAGCAGTATCAACCCAACCAGGATTATGAGGGTAAGAGCACCCCACTAGAGGAAGTCCGCGGTCTTTTTGAACTCCTGCACCCCGGTTATCTCGTACATCGCATCCCACGCCTTCTTCTGGAAATAAGCTCCGAGTATAACTGCCACAATGATAACAGCGATTCCCACGAAAATGAGACCCAGATTCCGCTCGTGCCGAACAACACCGCCGGCGGAATACACCGCAAAAGCGCTGAGTATTATGATTGCCGCGACGATAACTCCGGCAAAGATTATTATGAACCCCTTGAGGTAGTTCTTGAACGGCCTCTCGTCCCCGAGCTTGTTCCCTATCCCGTGGAGGGCTATCAAAATCAGGATAAACCCAAGGAGGCTCAGTATGTTGCCAATGTACGGAATAAAGCCCAGGAGCCCGATTATGGACCCTATAAGGCCCATCATCCTCTCCGTGCCTATATCAACTGCACCACCGGGCAGAGTTTGGAGATAAGACTCCATTGGGTGCACCACCGTTGGAGATAACGAGGAAGACCTTAAAAAGTTGTTCCAAACCCCCAAAGCTTATTAACCATAAGGGGCACCATAGGGGGGTGATGGGATGCTGGAATCTGTGTGGCAGTTTCTGAACCAGTACTTCATCGAGCCCATGTACACCAGGGAGGGATACAACGCCGTAAACACCTTCGTCTATGCGCTGCTCTTCGGGCTGGGCGTCATATATTCGTACAGGTACATAATCAAACCCCTCAGGATCAAGGTGGACGAGAGGCTCTTCTGGGCGGTTACCCCGATGGTAGTATTCGGGGCGACGGTGAGGGCCCTGGTGGATGGCAACGTCCTAAAACCAAACTTCTGGATTCTAACACCGGGCATATTCTTCACCGCCTTCTTTTTGATACTGCCGGCAATATTCGCAGACGCAAAGCTGGGCACGTATCCGAAGGTAACCGTAGGCTGGGGCACAGTTCTGGCGCTCTGGGCCAACTACCTGCTTATCACAAACGCAAAGGGCTGGAGGCCCTACGAGCTCACCATGATCCACACCGTAATCTCCTGGGCCGCTGTGCTCGCGTACTACAAGTGGAGACCGTTTGATAAGCTTTATCTCTACGCCGTCCTGGCGCACATGTACGACATGGGATCAACTGTGGTTGGCATACACTACTACGGCTACCATGAGGTTCACTGGATAGAGAACCACCTCGTGCAGTGGTTCGGGGCGTACTTCTACTACCCCTGGATAACGCTGATCCTCGTAGCGGTCTACTACGGTCTCAAGTACCTCGTCCCAGACGAGGAGGAGCGCCGCTTCTGGTATTTAGCTATATACGTACTCGGGCTTGGGCCCGCGGTCAGGGATCCAGCCCAGATGGTTCTCCAAATCTCTGGATAATCTCCAAACTTTTACAGGGAGCTAAAAGTAGGCCCTGTGCGCCCACAGGACACGAGAAGAGCGTTAAAGTTATAACCTCCTGCCCTTTAAATTTCCCGGTGATACCATGAGGAAGGCCGCAATAGTGATAGCAACTTTTGTTTTCTTTGGTTTGTTTGGGTTTGCCATGGCCAGCGCCGCAACGGTCGGCATTGATCTCGCCCACGGCGAAAACGACAAGGGCCTAACAGTCCTCACGGACAAGAACGGAACAGTACTCGTCGACGGAATCCTCAAGAAGATAGGAGACGTCACCTGGGTCTACATCGGGCCCGGCGACAAAGCAGACACCCTCGGCATCCAGCAAGCAGGGGAGACCATAACCTACGACGCAATAAAGAACATCAACTTCCTCATCATCGGCCAGCCAACTCAGCCCCTCAGCCCCGACGAAATCAACGCCCTCAAACAGTGGTGGAGCGATGGCAACAGAATCCTCTGGATAGCAGGTGACAGCGACTACGGAAGCGGCGTCCAGACAATAAACAACGTTAACGCCGTTTTAGAGGCACTCGGCGTCAACCTCAGGCTCGACCAGGCTTCACTCGAGGACCCCCGGAGCAACGCCGGACAGGGCTACCGTGTGGTTGGCATCGTCAACCCGGACGACAAGACTCCAAACAAAGATGACATCACCAAGGACTTCCAGAACGGCGGGAAAGTCCTCTTCCACGGGCCTGGTGTTGTGGCATACGTTGATGACAGTGGCAACTGGAAGGCCCTCGGGCCGAACGCTGGAATAGAGAACGTCTACGTTATTGTCACCACCAGCGAGAACGGGCAGATCGTCGAGAACAGCGATCCGGCTGCCAACGCTTACACTGTGGGTGCCACTGGCAGGTTCCCACTGTTGGCCGTCCAAACCTTCCCTGACAAGAAGAACGTTCTCATAGTGAGTGGCGAGACACCCTACGGTGGTTACGAGCCCATATGGTCCCCACTGTATTACGGAGTCAAGCTCGACGGCCCAACGTTTATCACAAACTTCATCCACTGGGCGATGAAGGTTCAGGCCCAGCTCGGAACAGCGGGAACCACAACCAATACTAGCAGCAAGAGCGGTGGAGGAATCTGCGGGCCAGCGGCAATAATCGGCCTGGCAATAGTACCGCTCCTCCTCAGAAGAAGGGAGTGAGCCGTTCTTCCTTTTATTTCCATTGAACAGCATTCGCGGGGGATGAAGATGAGAAAGGTTGCTTCCATTGGGGTTGTGCTGCTTCTCGCCCTAAGCGTCGTGGCAAGCGGCTGTATCAGTGGCGGTGGCGAAAGCGGCATAACTCTCGTCATCCTCACAAGGCATGACACAACCATCCAGGATATGGCGAAACAGCTGTTCCTCAAGAGCGACATAGCGAAGGAGTACCACATCACTGACCTGAAGTTTATCAAAGTGTCGGAGAGCCTCTGGCCGAGCTATGTGGAGAAAGGGGCCGACGTCGGCTGGGGTGGAGGACCTACTCTCTTTGATGACCTCTACAAAGAAGGTTACCTTGCTCCGATAACTGACAACAAAGTCCTGGGTCTCATAGGCAACCAGATACCGGTAGAGATTGCAGGAATGCCCATGGTTAGGAAGGACGATAGGGGTAACGTATACTGGATAGCAGCGGCATTATCATCCTTCGGTTTCACAGTCAACAAGAAGCAGTTAGCCAGGTGGAACCTGCCCGTTCCCCAGAAGTGGGAGGACATAGCGAGCGAGGCCTGGGCCGTTGATCCGCCCCAGTACGGAATAGCCGACCCAACCCAGAGCACATCCAACACGAGGATATACCAGATCATCCTCCAGGCCTTCGGCTGGGACCAGGGGTGGAGGATACTGACTCTCATAGCCGCCAACTCGAGGGTATACATGCAGAGCGACGCGGTTAGAGATGCCGTCATAAACGGCGAGATAGCGGCCGGAAACACCATAGACTTCTACGGATACACCGCCATGCAGCAGAGCCCGGACTGCGAGTATATTATTCCCAGCGGAGAGAGCATTATAAACGGTGACCCGATAGCGCTCCTTAAGAACGCCCAACACCCGGAGGCGGCTCAGGCGTTCATCTACTGGGTGCTCACCGAGGGCCAGGCGATCTGGATGAGCCCCGACATCAACAGGCTCCCGGTTAATCCCGAAGTGTTCAATATGAAGGTGAGCAACGAAGCCGCTGAGATAGTATTCAAGGGCCAGTACGCCGGGCAGACCTACGGCGATGCGAGACCGAGCCTAAAGAAAGCATACGACGATGTCACCAAGGCCCAGGGAATACCGTTCGACGATAATAGTGCCCTTGAGACTGTCAATGCCCTCGAGTACTACTTCAAGGCCACCCTCGTTGATGAGAACCAGAAGCTCCACGACACATGGGTTTCCCTGGTTAGGGCTTATAAAGATGGAAAGATCAGCGAGGACAAGTTCAACGAGCTAAAGGACAAGCTCACCGCACCAATACAGTTTAAGGATCCCGAAACCGGGCAGATAGTTACCTTCACCGAGGACTATGCCAAGAGAATCAACGACAGGATCTCACAGGACAGGAACTTCCAGGACCAGCTCATACAGATATGGCGCCAGGCCGCGGCAGACAAGTATAACGAAGTCCTCAGCGAGATAGGCGGGTGATTCCAACATTTTTCTATCCTTTTCTTTACCCGCACTCCGCAGGGGTTCAACCCACAGATTTCAAAAACTTTTAAATAGCCTTCGCAAAGACAGGGAAAAGATGAAGAACCAAGGGAGGTAGCGTCCAATGAAGGTCAGCAAGTGGAGCGAGAACTTTTTTGGAACACCCGTTTTCGACCCCGTAGTCGCGACCTCTTTCCTGTTCCCGCTCCTATACCTGATAGCGTTCCTAATAATCCCGGTCCTGGCCATGCTCGTCATAGCCTTCGAGTATAACGGGCATCTGTCCCTCCACTGGTTCAGTAGCCTGCTGAACGAGTACTACATAAACCTCCACCCCAGCGGAGAGTTCGCCAAGGTAATCACCATGGGCACTGGAGAGAAGATATACTACATCCAAGGCGTCGACTTCGGCGTTATCCTGAACTCCATAATCATCTCGATCAGCGTCATGATCCTCACGACCATACTGGGAACAATCTTCGCCTTCATCATGGCAAGGTACGACTTTCCCGGCAAAAACATCGTAAGGGTTCTGCTCTTCGTGCCCCTCCTCGTGACGCCCTTTGTTAACGTTTTCGTCGTGAAGAAGATGTTCCTTCCAGATGGGATAATCAACTGGCTTTTCTACGAGGTTCTTCACCTGTTCCCCTACAGGGTCCAGATAGATGGCCTGGTCGGTGTTATAATAGCCCAGACCATGACGTACTACCCAATAGTCTACCTCAACGCCTATGCGAGCTTCATAAACATCGACCCCACCCTTGAGGAGCAGGCTGAGAACCTCGGAAGCGGCGGCTTCCGCCTCTTCAGAACGGTTACGTTCCCGCTCGCCCTCCCAGGGATAGCGGCTGGGGCTACCCTCGTTGGAATATTCAGCCTCGAGGATCTCGCCGCTCCGATAGTTTTCCAGGGCAACGGCCTGGCCAGAAAGCTCATGTCCTTCCAGATCTACAGCGCCTTCACGAGCGGTTTTAACGTTGGCAGTCCACAGCTAGCTGCGCTTGCGCTCGTTATGCTGGCCATAGCGATCCTCATGTTCCTGGGTATAAGGAAGTACGTCAGTATGAGGCAGTACGCGATGCTGAGCAAGGGTGGCAGATGGAAGCCCCGCCTTGCCAAGCCCAGGCCCTGGCAGGCGGTTCTCATATACTTTGTTGTCCTTCCAATTCTCCTCCTCTCCGTATTCCCCCAGATCGGAGTCTTTCTCCTCGCATTCAGCGAGCGCTGGAGCGGGACCTGGCCTTCTGGCTTCACGACGAATTACATAGAGAGCATCCTTACCCAGCCGGATATCGAAAGGGTCATAATAAACAGCGTGATTTACTCCACGATAGCGGTCATCGTTATAATCCTCCTCTCCCTGACAGCCTCTTACACCACCAGCAGGTTCGGGAAGAGCAAGCTGGGCCCGGTCCTGGACAGCCTCTCCACGATGCCGATAGCGATTCCCGGAATAGTTATAGCGATGGGCTATTTCTTCTTCTTTGCGAGGGTGTTCCCGAACACACCTCTCGACCCCACCAACCTCCTCGGATTCAACCCCGCCATGGTGCTCATCTTAGCGTACTCCATAAGGCGTCTCCCCTTCGCCGCCCGTTCGATCGCCGCTGGAATACAGCAGATACATGTCTCCCTGGAGGAGGTCGCGCTGAACCTCGGCGCCAGCAGGTGGAAGGCGCTAACGGGGATACTGATGCCGCTCATCCTTCTGAACCTCCTCGGTGGTGCTATGCTCAGCTTCGTCTACTGCATGAGCGAGACCAGCGTGGGCATCACCCTCGGTTCCATCAACCCGGAATACTACCCGATAACTGCCAGAATGGTCGAGCTCATGACGAGCGCCGTTGGAAGTGCCAACCTCGCGGCCGCTCTGGGTGTGTTCCTCATGGCTGTACAGATAATCGCAATAGTCCTCGTGAACGTTATAACCAAGCAGAGATACTCCTTCATAGGCCTCACGTGAGGTGGTTGAGATGGTGGAAGTCAGGATTGAAAACCTCGTTAAGACTTTTGGTGAAACCGTTGCACTCAGGGGCGTAAACCTTCACATAAAGCACGGGGAACTCTTCACGCTCCTTGGGCCGAGCGGTTGCGGAAAATCAACGACCCTCAGGGCGATAGCGGGCCTTGACTACCCCGACAGCGGGCACATTTATTTTGGGGATGAAGACGTCACATACCAGCACCCCAGCAAGAGGGGTGCAGTCCTCGTCTTTCAGAACTACGCCCTCTGGCCCCACATGACGGTATTTGACAACGTCGCCTACGGCCTGAAGCTGAGGAAAGCTCCAAAAGAGGAGATAGAGAAAAAGGTCAAATGGGCCCTCGAGCTGGTAAAGCTCAAGGGCTTCGAGGACCGTTACCCGACCCAGCTGAGCGGTGGGCAGCAGCAGCGTGTGGCCATAGCCAGGGCCCTCGTCGTTGAGCCGAGGGTTCTCCTCCTCGATGAGCCGCTCAGCAACCTTGACGCAAAGCTCAGGCTTGAGATGCGCTCGGAGATAAGGAGAATACAGAGGGAGCTCGGGATCACTGTTATCTACGTCACCCATGACCAGGAGGAGGCAATGGCCATAAGCGACAGGATAGCGGTCATGAACGTCGGAACCGTGGAGCAGGTGGGTACTCCCAAGGAGATATACGAGACGCCCAGGACGGAGTTCGTAGCCAGCTTCATGGGCAAGACAAACGTCATCCCGGCGAGAGTGGTGGAAAGGGACGGGGATAAGGTCAGGGTTGAATTCGAGGGCATAACCCTCGACGGTCTCCGCTACACGGAGAAGAGCGACAACGTGGTCATCGTTATAAGGCCGGAGAGGATAAAGCTCAAACCCGTTGAAAACGCGGTCTCGTTCACGGGGACGGTTGACCTCATTGAGTACTACGGGTTCTTCATAGAGGTTGTCGGCCTCTTCGGAGACACCAGGATCATCGCCAGGACCATAAGCGACAGGGAGGTCTCCCACCTCAAGCCGCTCCAGGAGGTCACGTTCTACGTTGATAGGGACGACATAATAGTCCTCCCGAGGCAAGGGCTTTAAGTCCTCTCACCTTCTTTTTTTGGTGGTCACATGGAGCTTTTGGACACGCTCCAGGAGGGGAAAGTCTACGAGGTTCTGCTCATAACCCGCTCAAACGTCACACCCGTGGGGGTGGTCAGGCGGGGGAATAGGCTTTTCTTCAAGCTCTTTGGGGGCAGAAGCGCCGGGGAACTTAAGTCCTGCCCTTATGCTTCAATCCAGTTCACGAACGACGTTGAGACAATTATAAAGCTGGCCCTTAACCTGCCCCTGAGACTGGAGTTCGATGAAAACGGGGAGTACAGATGGATAAAGGGCCTCCCCGGGGTTTACGGCACCGTTGAAGCAAAAGAAAAGGAACACGAAGACGAGCTGGGAAAAACGGTCGTTTTAAAATGCTCCCTCCAGCCGGCGGGGGAAATCCATGGAACTCTGCCACCGCTCCCCCCAAGCCGCGCCGATTTTTATCTTATGGAGATGGGCGTGGACATAACAAGGCTTTTAATAGCCACCAGAAAGGGGCTCGACGACGTTGCCAAGAAGTTGCGCGAGCGCATACTCACTAATTACCGGATGTATTTCCGCCTCGGGGGAAAGTCAAAGCTCGCAGAGGTCATTCTCAAAATGGCGGCCGATCCTCATAGTGCTCTCCAGGTTGCCCCGCTGGAAGAAGACTTATAACCCCAGCTTTCTCAATTCATGCCGGTGATACCATGCTCGGAAGAAGGGCCCTGGTATTCCTTCTGGTGTTGATGGCGACAGCGGCTTTTGTATTTCCCCAAGTCAGAGTCCAAGCGGCTGGCAACGTCGTAACCCCGGGCCAGGTAATTCTCGACCCCCTCCCGGGGACACCGGCAATAGGCCTCCCAGGCGATACAATCGAGGTTTATCCGGCGGAGGGTGTTAGCGTTCAATCCCTCCAGATAGTATCGATACTCCACGGTCCCTACGACCTCCAGATCGTCGGAACCGAGGGGGGTGTGGTCAGGGCCAAGATACCCAATGAGGCGGTTCCAGACGTCTACTTCCTCGTCGTTAGGAGCAATAAAGGCGACGTAGCTATCCCCAACGGACTCTGGGTTATGGACAGAGCCCCCACGGTACTCAGGATAGCCCATGGAAGCGACCTTCACGTTACGAGCGGGTTCAAGATGGGCTTCGTGTGCGGGGACTACTTCCAGAAGAGCATCCCTGAGATACTCAACTACTGCAATAACCCCATAGGAATGCACAGCTACACAGCCACAGAGAGCTTCATGACGTACTACGCCATGGTCGGAAGCGGGGGCCAGAACGTTATAAACCTCATAATCAGCACGGGCGATGACGTTGATACCAACGGTGATCAGGAAGGATACAAAATGCTCAACAGGGCCATCCTCTACGCCACGGCGGCAGGGACTCCCCTAATAAGCATAAAGGGCAACCACGATGATCCACCGACCTATTACGGCAAGTACGTTGGCCCCAGATACTTCTACAGGGTCATCGGAGACTTCCTCATCATAGGCCTGGACAGCAGGGGCGAAGAGAGGCATCCGGAGATGGAGCAACTCCAGTGGATGGAGGACGTTCTCAAGAGCCACCCGAACAAGACGGTTATAGTCCTCGTCCACCACCCGTTCTGGTACAGCACCCCCGATGGGAAGTGGGGAGGGACTATAAAGGGCTACACGGCCTTTGACGACAGCGACTGGAAGGCCCTAACCAGGTTCGTTAGCTGGGACTGGGAGGGCAGCAAAGGCGAGTACGAAGACATAGCGAGATACTTCCTCCAGATGGTTGAAAAGTACAACATCAGGCTCGTCCTCTCGGGCCACATTCACAATGACAAGCCGGTTTTATACATTGACAAGAACGGAAACGAGCACTGGTTCTGGACCCTTACGGCAACGGGAGCACCTGACAAGACGAGCAACCCCCCGAGCGAAACGGACAAGGGCCTCGGCTATACTGTGCCAAGCTGGTACGGCTCGCAGGTTGTCTACGTATACTCCAACGGCACCGTTGAGTTTCCGCTGGCTGGGAACGTTCTCCACGATGGGATAAGCTCACTGCCGGTGCCCCAGAAGTTCGTGGTCTTCAGGCAGGAGGGACAGGAAGGAACGGCCGTTCAGTTCTTCAACGAGCTTAACGAGAGCGTCAGCGGCCCGCTTGTCATAAGGATACCCGCGGGTGCCAGCGTAGATCCAGAGGGCACGAACATAACCTACAGAGTCGTCGCCGAGAGAGAAATTGCGGGAGAGAAATACATGCTGCTGAACGTCACAGTCCCCAGGGGAGTCGGCCAGATAACCGCAGTCACAAAAAAGGACACCAAACCGCCCGAGGTCTCGATAGGCTACATCACCCCGAGCAAGCCCAAACCGGGCCAGAGGTTCTCGGTTTACATAAGCGCCGATGACAACGTGGGCATAAGGACCATGAAGGTTCAGATAATCGTCGACGGAAAGGTAGTGAAAGAACTTCCGGCCTTCTCCGTTAAGCCATCCGAGGTCAAAGCAACGTACTTCACCGAAGTCGACGGTGTCAACGCAACGACCTTCACCATAAAAGCCATAGCAACGGACTTCTACGGGAACACAAAGGAAGCAACCTACCAGGTTGGTACAACCACCACAATCACAGCAACCACCACGACCGGAACCTCCAGCAATGAAGGAAAAGGGATCTGCGGACCGGCCGCCATCCTTGCCCTCATCGCGCTCCCCAACCTGCTCCGTGGGAGGAAGTGAAGCTCTCTTCTTTCCTTTTCTCGCGCACCGTTTTACCTTCCTCGATTTCCTCCTTCAGGGTTCTTGCCTCCTCCTCTGCGCTCCTGACGCGGAAGACCCTCGCTATCCTCTCTATTGCCTCAAGCTTCCTCACTATGCCATCGAGCCACGTGAAAACGTCGCCCGGGTAGACGATCAGCCCGTAAACCTTCCTGAAGTGCTCGGCTATCTGAGTGGGGTGCTTTCCGCTCCGCCTCAGCTCGATTATCATGTTACCAACCTTCTCCATGGCGTAGTCAGTACAGTCCTCTTCGCCGCACATGAAGAACTCCTGGTAGAGTGTGAAGAGCCTCTCAGCGGTGTTTGGGCTTAGCTCGGGAATGACCCTGTCAAGCTCCTGAAGTATGGACGCAAAGCTTGAAGAGAAGACGCTGGCGCTCAACCTGCCCTTTACAACTCTCTCAAGCTCCCTCTGAAGTGTTCCACTCAGGTAGAGGTTCTCGAAGGGTAAAAGCTTCACCGCCATCTCCCGGGCAGATTTCTTGCCGAGGTTTTCGCGGATGAAAGCCGCTTCTTTCGGCAGCAAAAAGCTCATGCTCACGGCCCTTCCGTAGGGGGTGACCTCAACGAGGGAACCCCTAAGCCGGAGGAAGTCGAACTCCTCCAGTTTTTTCAGAACTTTCTCGGCGCTCTGGTTTGCCCCGAGGCACCTCGACTGGACTTCTTCAATGACTTCAAGCCTGTTGAAGACACAGGAATGGGCGAGGACGTTGTCCTGCTCGAGCTCATCGCTCCACTCAACGGTTACAGGCTCTATTGGAGCCGTCAAAAGCTTGAAGGCAACCTCGTCTTCACTACCTTCCATTTGAGCAGAATACTTCCTCCCGGGCTCGACTATGAGGTAGACCTTCCCCTTCTCGTGGTAGAGTGGCCTCCCCGCCCTTCCGAGCATCTGGTGGAACTCCCTAACGCTGAGCCACTTGTTGCCCATCGCGAGGCTCTCAAAGATCACTTGAGAAGCGGGAAAATCAACTCCAGCCCCCAGGGCCGCGGTTGTAACAACGACGTCGAGCATCTGAGCTAAAAACTCCATCTCGGTGAGCTTCCTCTGGGCATAGGGGAGGCCGGAGTGGTAGGGCTTCGCTTTGAGACCTTTACTCGTGAGGTAAGCGGCAAGCTCGTGAGTCCTCTTCCTTGAGAAGGTGAAGACTATGGTCTGGCCCTTGTAGCCCTGCTTCGACTTCCTGTTCGCTTCAGCTTTACAGAGGTTGGCTATATGGCTCCACTTCTCGCTTTCGCTTCTCGCTATGATGATGTGCCTCTCAAGGTCAACGGGCCTCTCGTCGTAGAGAACCAGCTTTAGGCCAAGTTCTTTTGCCAGCTCCTCGGGGTTTCCGACCGTTGCGCTCAGACCTATGAACTGGGCGTGGGGATAGAGCATTCTCAGCCTCGCGATGAGGCCGTCCAGCCGGGGCCCGCGCTCCTCCTCGTCCAGCGTGTGGATCTCATCTATGACAACCGTCCCAACGTTGCCAATCTTTCTCCCGGCCCTGAGGAGGTAGTCAATCCCCTCGTAGGTTCCGACTATTATCTCGGCATCAATGTCGGTGTCAACGACCACGAGCTCATCCTTCGTCTTTATTCTGCTCATGCCAACGCGTATGGCCACCCTAAGGCCGAGTTTGGAATACCGCCTTTTGAAGTCCTCGTACTTCTGGTTTGCGAGGGCCACCAGCGGCACAAGGAAGAGCATCTTTTTGCCTTCCATCGCCTTCGGAATTCCTGCCAGCTCGCCGATGAGCGTCTTACCGCTTGCAGTAGCGGAAACCACCAGCAGGTTCTCGCCATCGAGGAGGCCGTTCTTAACTGCCAGGCTCTGGACAGGGAGAAGCTCGGTTATGCCCTCACCCCTGAGGACTTCCCTGAACCTCTCCGGAAGGGGAAGCTCGTCGAGCCTAACTTTCTCAACCTTGACGTGCTTTGCTTTCAGCTCATCCCACTTCGTTATCTCCGGATGCCTCGTCGGGTCAAAGCGCGGGTCAAAGGCGTAGAGAACTTTGTCGAGGTCTCTAAACCTGTCCAAAAGCTTCTTCGCCTGGTCGAACATTGCCACGCTGTTGAAGCGGAAGCGGAGTTCTCTCTTGAGCTCTTCCTCGGCACAGCGCTCGCAGATGTACTCGTCGCGGTACTTTATCCTGTTGCCCTCCGTCAGTATCGTGATCCTGCCCTCAAGGAGACAGAGGCGGCAGAGTTCGGCCCTCTCAACGTTTTTGTTCTGAAGGCGATTCTTGAAGTAGTCCTCCCACTCGTCGGCGTTGACTAAAACGATTCTGGCCTGTCTTAACAGCTTCTCTATCTCCTTCGGGTTCTGATACTGGCTCCCCTCGAGGACCTTGAAGAGTCTCCCCTCGTGCATTATGAAACGGTAAACCCTATCAGCCTTAAGCCCCTTAAGCTGGGAAAGTTTTTCAGGCTCTTTCTCGATGAAGAGGGCCTCAAGCTCGTTCTTCTTTCTCCCCGGTCTCACAACGAAGAGCATTCACGCACCCTCCCACCGTTGAAGGTAGGAAAAGCTTATAAACGCACCCCTCAAAGTGGCGTTAGGTCTAGGGTCACGAGAGGTGATAATGATGGCCATATGGCAGGGAAGATCACTTAAAAAGCCTTCAGGCGGGAGGATTGTCCTCGCTAGGAAGAAGAGGAAGAGGGAGCTCGGTAGAGAGCCGGCCAACACTAAGATTGCCGAAGAAAAGGAGAAGAGAAAGATAATCAGAACCTACGGTGGCAACAGGAAGATCCGCCTTATTGAGGCCCTCTACGCCAACGTCTTCGAGGGTGGAAAGGGCAGGAAGGCCAAGATCCTCAACGTCATCGAGAACCCGGCCAACAGGCAGTACGCGAGAAGGAACATAATCACCAAGGGCGCCATAATAGAGACCGAGGCCGGTAAGGCCATCGTAACCAGCAGACCGGGCCAGGACGGCGTCGTCAACGCAGTCCTCATCAGGGAGGAGAACGCCTGATTTTTACTTTTGACCCCTTCTTGGTCACTCCTCTCCCGCAGCTTTTCATTCGTCGTTAGCGGCATAAAAAGCAACGTGCCACTGACCTAAAGCCTGCACCTTCCGTCAAAAAACGATGGCCTCTGATAGGTTTTTCTCACAAGGGGGAAGTCCTCACGGTAGTGGCTCCCCCTGCTCTCCTCCCTGGCCAGGGCACATTCCAGAACTCCCTTGGCCAAAAGTTTGAGCCTTGGATCGGCCTCCACAGATTCGAGCTTTTTAATGCCCTCTTTCAGCCCTCTGCCATTTCTAACGATTCCGGCGTGATTCCAGAGGATTTCCCTCAGAGATTCAACGTCTCCAGCCTCGTACCCGTGGTAGGGGACATCTCTGACTTCCCCAGCGCGCGGTCTCTCCCTGGCGATCGTCCTGGCCACCTCCAGGCCTGAAACGACGCATTCAAGAAGGGAGTTACTTGCCAGCCTGTTGGCACCGTGAAAACCGTTACTGGCGGCTTCACCTATGGCATAGAGGTTCTTTACGTTAGTTCTGTACCACAGATCCGTGGCTATGCCTCCCATTGTGTAATGGGCAATGGGTGAAACCGGTATTAAGTCCTTTGACGGGTCAAGCCCCTCTTTAGCCAGAAAAGCGTAAACCTGGGGGAACCTCCTCCTGAAGTCTGTTATGCCCCTTGCATCAAGGAAGACGCGTTTTCCTTCGAGCGTTTTCAGGTATATCGCCCTGGCGACGATATCTCTGGGCGAGAGTTCGTCCACGAAGCGCTCTCCGTCTTCGGTTACCAGCTTCGCACCGGCACCCCTGACTGCTTCGCTTATAAGTTTAACGCCGTTACTTCCGATAAAACCCGTTGGATGAAACTGAACGAACTCAAGATCCCTCGCAAGGGCCCCCTTCATAATCGCGTCCCCGATAAGAAAGCCCAGGTTGAGCGGCGATCCTGCCGTGTACTTGAACAAACCGGCGAAACCTCCCGTCGCTATAACGGTCGCGTCAAACTTCATAAATTCTCCATCAACGAAAACACCACAGGCCCTTTTGTGCCTAACGGCAAGTTCCTCAGCCCAGCCTTTGACGAAGTTAATTCCTGACTCCTCCGCGTGAAGGTAGAGGGTTTTAATAATGTGCTTTCCGGTCTCGTTCTTTATCGTGAACACCCTAGGGAAGGAGTGACCGCCTTCGGTTTCGTTCCCCTCAAACTTCAGGCCGAGCGAGAGAAAGAAATCGTAAACCTCAGAAGATTTTGAAACGACGTTCCAGACCACCTCCTCGTCGTTGAGGTATCTCCCCGCGCGCACTGTGTCAGAAACGTGAAGCTCTGGAGAATCGCCTTCAAGGATGGACAGCGCTATTCCAGCCTGGGCCAGGTAGGAGTTTGTGGCCTCTATCCCGGCATGAATTACAGTGACTTCGTAACCTCTACTGGAGAGAGCCAGGGCGGCAGTTAAGCCGGCTATTCCACCCCCGATTATACCGACTGAAACCATCAAACCACCGTTTACAGGTGGGAGGAACATCTTAAAAATTTGCCCCGTTGGAGTTCTGCCCGTGCCGACCCATGAGCACCCGGGAATATTTGGCAGATGTTCAAAAAAATCCCTGTTTTTCTGTTGATTTTCTGCCAGATTTGCAAAGATAATCCCGAAAAAGTCAAATACCCAAAGGCCCACTTTACTGCGGTGATGCCCATGAAAGGCAACGAAAGAATGTTGGAGAACATAGGAGGAAAAGCCGAAAGGGGGGAGGGAGAAACCGTACGGGGGTGAAAGGGAAGAAATACTGTTCGAGATACTGAAAGAAGGTCTGTTCTGGGCCGCATGGGGCTGTCCTTCTGAGGTGATGCCGTTTTTGAGGGGCAAACTTTTAGACAACGGTCCCAGCGACAGGGCCAGGCAAGAACTCCAGTGGCTTCTCAACAAGCTTGAGGCCTACTACAACTACGTCGCAAGCAAAAGCAGCGTTGAGGAAAAACACCTGCAGGCCATGAAATCCTTTTACAGGGAAATACTCATGGTTCTGTCCCTCGGCAGGGCTTAGCTTTTTAACTCCACTTTTCTACTCTTCCCGGGATGATGTGGGAAGTTTCGCCTGAGCGGTGACGAAACTCGCATGGGCTGACCACCATATTTTTTAAGCGCCCTCCGTTTTCCAGAACGGGAAGACACATGGAAAGGGAACTCTCAACGTTCATTAACCGCCTCAAGGAACTGGTCGAGCTCGAGAGAAAGGCCGAGATAGAAGCCATGAGGGCAGAGATAAAACGCCTGTCGGGGAGAGAACGTGAGAAAGCTGGAAGGGCCATTATGAGCCTGAGTGGTAAAATCATCGGCGAGGAATTGGGCTATTTTCTGGTTAGATACGGGCGTGAGAAAGAAATAAGAACCGAAATAAGCGTTGGAGACCTGGTAGTGATAAGCAGAAGGGATCCCCTTAAGAGCGACCTGGTCGGGACGGTCGTGGAAAAGGGTAAGAAGTTTATCACGGTCGCCCTCGAATCCGTTCCGGACTGGGCCCTTAAAGGGGTGAGGCTAGACCTCTACGCCAACGACATAACCTTCAAGCGCTGGATCGAAAACCTGGACAACCTCCACGACAGCGGAAGAAAGGCAACGGAATTTTACCTGGGCCTGAGAGAACCGGAAGATAGTGAAAAAGTTGAGTTCACACCCCATGACAAAAGTCTCAACGCAAGCCAGAGGAAGGCCATAGCCGGAGCTTTGGGCAGTTCTGACTTCTTTCTGATCCACGGCCCCTTCGGCACGGGAAAGACAAGAACACTGGCTGAACTCATAAGGCAGGAAGTTGAGAGGGGGAACAAAGTTCTCGCAACGGCCGAAAGCAACGTGGCAGTTGACAACCTCGTTGAAAGACTTGCCAATTCCGGCTTGAATATAGTGAGGGTCGGCCATCCGAGCAGGGTTTCAAAGCAACTCCACGAGACGACCTTAGCTTACAAAATAACCCAGCACGAGCTCTACGGCGAGCTGAGGGAACTGAGGATCATCCACCAGAACCTTAAGGAGAAGAGGGACACCTTCGCGAAACCCGGCCCAGAATACCGGAGGGGATTAAGCGACAGGGAAATCCTCAGGCTGGCAGCCAGGGGGATTGGAACGAGGGGTGTTCCAGCAAGGATCCTCAGGGAGATGGCCGAGTGGATAAAGCTGAACGAACAGGTGAAGAAAACTCTCGATGACGCAATAAAGCTGGAGGAAAGAATAGCTCGGGACATAATAAAAGAGGCGGACGTTGTTTTGACAACGAACTCATCTTCGGGCCTTGATGTAGTTAACTACGGGGATTTCGATGTCGCCGTAATAGACGAAGCCACACAGGCGACTATTCCAAGCGTCCTCATGCCCATCAATCGTGCGAAACGTTTCATACTTGCTGGGGACCACAAACAGTTGCCACCAACCATACTGAGTGAAAGGGCCAGGAAACTTTCAAAAACTCTGTTTGAGGGGCTTATGGAACGCTATCCCAAAAAGTCGGAGATGCTCACGATCCAGTATCGCATGAACGAGAAGCTGATGGAGTTTCCGAGCAGGGAATTCTACTCAGGAAAAGTCAAAGCGGCCGAGAGCGTGAGGAACATAACGCTCGCAGACCTCGGAGTTAAAAGTCAAAACCAAGAGAAGTCCTGGAGCGAAGTGCTCAATCCAGAAAACGTTTTAGTCTTCGTTGATACGTCCCAAAGAGAAGATCGTTTCGAGAAACAAAGAAAAGGCAGCGACAGCAGGGAGAACCCACTGGAGGCCAAAATAGTTGCCGAAATAGTCAAGCGTCTATTCGAGATCGGTCTGAAGCCAGAGTTCGTTGGTGTAATAACTCCCTACGACGACCAGAGAGACCTGCTAAGCACACTTCTTCCAGAGGATGTTGAAGTCAAGACCGTGGATGGATACCAGGGAAGAGAGAAGGAAGCAATAGTGATTTCCTTCGTCCGTTCTAATCCCCGGGGAGAACTGGGTTTCCTTACCGACTTAAGGAGACTGAACGTATCGCTAACCAGAGCCAGGAGAAAGCTAATAGCCGTGGGTGATGCCTCAACTCTGAGTTCACATCCCACATACCGCAGGTTCCTGGAGTTCGTCGGCGAGAAAGGGGTATTAGTGAGACTGCAATAAATCCAACCGAACCAAAATTGAAACGCCTAGAGTGCAATACGATATCGGGACTAGACAGATTAAAGCGGAGACTGCAAAAAGGCGAGAACCTTGAAAACATAACAAAACAGTTAACGAACCTTCGAAAAGTTTATATCCAGTGATGGCTCAAAAAGGTACAAGATTGCTAAAAGGCAGAGGGTCTTAGGTAAATTACATTGAAGTGGGTGGTTATGATGGCACCACATAATGTAGTCCGTGTTAAGTCCGGGATTCCGGGTCTGGATGACCTCATCCAGGGTGGATTTCCACAGGGCACCACAGTTCTGGTCACTGGACCAACAGGTACCGGGAAGACAACGTTTGGGGCCCAGTTTGTTTACAAGGGTGCCGAACTGTACAACGAACCCGGTGTTATCGTCACCCTTGAGGAGCGAGTAAGCGACCTAAGAAAGGAAATGAGAAGCTTCGGGTGGGACTTCCAGAAGTATGAAGACGAAGGAAAGATAGCCCTCATTGACGGAGTAAGCTCGGTGGCTGGACTCCCCAGTGAGGAGAGGTTCGTGCTGGAAGAAGGCCTCAATGTTGAAGGCTTTCTACGGTATATCTACCGGGTTATCAAGGCAATAAACGTCAAGAGAGTACTGATAGATTCGGTACCATCGATAGCAATAAGGCTCAGAGAAGAGAAAAACATCAGAGAACTCCTGCTCAGGCTTAACACGATACTCCTGGAGATGGGGGTTACAACGATCCTCACGACTGAGGCGGAGGATCCAAAGAGGGACAAGCTCAGCAGGTACGGAGTTGAAGAGTTCATAGCGAGGGGTGTTATTCTCCTTGATCTCGTTGAGAAGGACATCGAGCTTAAGAGGTACATTCTCATAAGGAAGATGAGGGAAACCAAGCATCCGATGAAGAAATATCCCTTTGAGATAACAGAGGAGGGCATAGTCGTCTATCCGAGCGGCGAGATATATTAAAAGCAGGACGGTGGTAAAGTTTGACAGTCAACAGGATTAAGACCGGCGTGATAGATTCCCTTATCCAAGGTGGAGTGCCCGAGGGGAGCGTTGTACTGGTCATAGGGGACCCCAAATCGGGGAAGACAATCTTCCAGATGCAACTCATTTACAACCTGGTCGTCCTGCATGGAATGCCCGGCCTCGTGGTCCTCGTTGACATGCCAAAGAAGGAGTTTCTCGAGATCTCAAAGGAGTTCGGCTGGGATTTCTCCCCAATACTCGACGAGTACCTCTACCTTGTCGACGCTTACTCTCACAGGATAAAGAGCGCCCCCAAGTTCTCGTTCTCAGAGGATGTTATAATAGACCCCACCAGCCCAACCCAGATAGCAAAGTTCGTTAGAGATACCACCACCGGCCTCGTCTCAAGCGGGCACACTGGCCAGATGGTCGGGGTCATAACGTCTATAACGCCCCTCTTTTTTGAGAGCGAGCGCTCTGAGATATACAAGTTCCTGGAGGAGCTCAAGGACATAGCCCACCGCTACAAGCAGATCTGGTTCATTGAGGTAAACACCGGTGTAGAAAGGCCAGAGGTCGAGGCCATGGTCAAAGCGATAGTCGACGGTATAATCGAGCTCAAGATGGTCGAGGAGGGCAGGGCACTCAGGCGCTACATACGCGTTTACGGAATGAGGAGAACCGCTCACTCTCTCTCCTGGTTCCCCTACGAGATAACGCCCAGCGGGATAGTACTCCGCGGCTGAGGTTTTCCGACCCTGAAGAGTAAACCTTTTAAGGTTTCTGGAATTTAGCATTATTGATGGTCCAGAAGAAACTCCTCCAGGTAGTACTGATCGTGGGGGTCCTCCTCTCCGCGGCGGCCATGTACTCGGTCGCGCCCGGGGATAACGGCGGAGAAGTCTTTTTCGGGGTATGCGTTAAATCTGGAGGTGGCTATTCAATACTCTTCAACGGATCCAGGACCGTTCTCGTGCCTTCCAACCTGGAGATAGGGGCCGTGTACCGCATATGGGGAAAAGTGGAGGAAAGAGAAGGATTCCTCAGGGTTTCTGGTCAGTACAGGATAGAAAAAACCGACGAAATACCTCCACTGGCAGTTTCTATAGAGGGTGCGTACTGGAAAAAGGGAGAAAATGCATACCTGCTTACCCCTGACTGGGTCGACCTCGCAACACCATTAAACATCCCAAAGGGGGCCCGCGTTGTTGTGTACGGCCTCGAATACGGCTCAAAGTTCTACCCAGTTAAATATTCAGTGCTAAAAAACGCCTCGGGAAGTTTTGAAGACGGAATGCCAGTACTGGTTAAGGGCGTCGTGCTGGGCTATTTTGGAGCAAAAAACGAGGTCATAGTCTGGAACGGGAAGGAAAAGGTCTACGTTTATCTACCCTACAACCATTCGGTGGGTATTGGAAAAACCATTGAACTCCTCGGCAGAGCAAGGTTAACCTCAAGGGTCAACGTCTACGTCGACTCCAGCGAAGATGTCCGCGTTTTAGGTTATCCTGAGGCAGTTCCGATAAACGAGGCCTCGACCGGGGAGATAGGAGAAGGGATATGCACGGTAGTTAAGAGCGGAAAAAGCGACTTCACCCTCAACTGTACAGATCTCAACCTCAGAGGGGTCCGGGCGAGAACTGGGGACACGCTAAAGGTAAAGGCCCTTAACACTGGCTCCCACCTTCTGTGCATAGACTGCACCCTGGTAAGACCACGGGAGGAGCTTCCCAATGAGATATGCAACCCAAAGGAGGGTGGCTTTTCTAAAATACAGGGGAAAGTTGAGTGGGTCAGGCTATACAAGAACGGCTTTGGGATAGCCAACGTGACGAATGGCTCCTGCTGGGTTCTTCTGAAGCTCCCGAAGTCCCTGGGCGTAAGCCTGAGGGAAGGGGAGCAGGTTACTGCCTACGGCTTCTTCACGACCTACCAAGGCAGAACAGCATTCGAAGTGGCATCGGGTGATGACGTTTGCTCTGGGAACTGCTGAAAGGCCTCATCTTTGGAACTTTCACCGGCTTAACCCCCGGAATCCACGTTAATACTCTAGCGGAGATGGGAGGTTCTTTCTTTCTCCTCTTCGCCATGGGCCTGACCCACACTTTCATGGACGCATTCCCCTCAACTTTCCTCGGCGTCCCCGAGGAAGGGACGGCCCTTTCAGTCCTGCCGGCCCACAGGCTTGTTCTCAGCGGAAAGGGAGGAGAGGCGATTGAAATAGCCCTCTGGTCGAGCCTTCTGGCGGTTTTCTTTTCGATTCCCCTTTCTGTGATCTATCCCACGCTGGCGAGAGGATATAGCCCAGAGATAGGAAGAACCGCAGCTGGCCTCCTCCTGGTGTTCCTCCTTCTAACCGCGGGAAAGGGCAAGAAAACGAAGACCCTCATCATAATGGCCCTCTCCGGGCTCCTTGGGATAACTGTCCTCCGAGGGTTCCCAGTGGAAGAGCCCTTCTACCACCTGTTCACGGGGCTTTTCGGGATCCCGGTAATCATAAGCGCCCTGCGGAGCCGGGATTTTCCGGAGCAGGAAGCCCAATGGGAGATCGACGTAGGGACCCTAGCCGCTTTTTCCTTCGCCGGAACTCTGATTGGAATGATTTCCTCTCTCCTTCCAGCTTTTACCGCTTCTATGGG
The DNA here is from genome assembly GCF_055384795.1 of Thermococcus waiotapuensis. Taxonomy (NCBI): domain Archaea; kingdom Methanobacteriati; phylum Methanobacteriota; class Thermococci; order Thermococcales; family Thermococcaceae; genus Thermococcus; species Thermococcus waiotapuensis. The sequence goes on from NZ_AP042429.1 coordinate 1,332,059, forward strand.
GGCGGCTATAGCAACTGCATTCTCAAAAGGGGAGAGAAATTTCCTGGCGGCGGCCTACTCAATCAACACTGCCAACTTCCTCTTCGGGGTTATCAATTACTCCCTCACGGGGAGAACAAGGAACGGGGTCACTGTTGCGATGTCAAGAAACGGAGTCACCGTGCCTGGGTGTGATATTCTCTTTCTTTCAGCTCTCTTCGTTGGGTTCCTGGCGGTTTTGGCTGGCATGGCGCTGCTCAGGGTCTACGTGAAGTTCATTAGAATGATTCCCTACACCCACCTCAACCTTGCGGTCATCGTCCTCCTTGTAGCCCTCTCCCTGTACTTCGATGGCCTCCTCGGCCTCTGGGTTCTGACAACGTCTTCCCCCGTGGGCTACTTGGCGGGAGTATGGGGAGTGAGGAGAACGAGCTGCATGGCAGTCCTGATAGTCCCCCTGGTCATCGGAGTGTAAAGAAAATCAGGGAGACCTCTCCTTCCGAATCTTCTGGAACGCCGCGTAATCCGTGACGATTTTCTTTCCATCCAGGGTTTCAAAGTAGACATTCTTGACCTTGATCTTCTTAACATCGGTGTACTTCATCTCAGGTGGATCGTAGGAGCCGGGCTCGACAACCTCGTCCTCTATTATATAGGTCTTGAGCTCCGGCTGACCGACGTACTTCCAGACCTCGTAGAAAACCTCCGGGTCGAGGTGGATTTCCTCCTCGACCTCTGTCCAGTCGGCACCGATGTCTTCAAGAAACTCCTTGACCACCTCAAAGTGCATAGAACCACCCCTAAGATGTTACGCTCCAGAAGTTAAATACCTATCGCTGGGCAACCTTGAAGAGGTTAAACCGGTGCCTACAGCTTGCTGAATTTCCAACCCACGCAACCTTTTAAACCCAAAAATCAAGGCCCACTGGTGGTAACTATGGCGAGGGTAATCGTTGACGCTCAAGCGGCGAGGGCAATAGGCAAAGGCGCGATGATAGTCTTCAAGAAGGGAGTCGTGAGAACGGAGGGAGACTTCAGCCCGGGCGACATAGTTGAGATCTACACGAGGAGCGGCAAGTTCCTCGGCAAGGGCTTCGTCAACCCCAACTCCAACATAATGGTCAGGCTCATTACCAAGGACAAGGACACCGAAGTGAACAAGGAGCTCCTCCGGGAGAGGATCAGAAAGGCCAACGAGTACAGGAAGAAAGTCCTTGGCTACGACAAAGCTTACAGAATGGTTTACGGGGAGGCTGATTATTTGCCAGGGCTGATAGTTGACCGCTTCAACGAGATAGCATCCCTCCAGATTTCGAGCGCTGGGATGGAGAGGTTCAAGCTCGACGTTGCTGAAGCCATAATGGAGGTCGAACCTGAGATAGAGACCGTCTTCGAGAAGAACACTGGGAGGTCAAGGAGAAGGGAGGGGTTGCCCGAGGTAGAGCGCGTCCTCCTCGGAAAGGAGAAGTATCGCACCATAATAGAGGAGGGCAAGGCAAAGTTCATCGTTGACATGCGCGGGCAGAAAACCGGCTTCTTCCTGGACCAGAGGGAGAACAGGATCGCTTTGGAGAAGTACGTCAAGCCAGGGATGCGCGTTCTGGATGTTTTCACATATACGGGAGGCTTCGCAATACATGCAGCAGTTGCAGGAGCAGAAGAGGTCGTTGCAATCGATAAGTCGCCCTGGGCCATAGAAATGGTAAAGGAAAACGCCAGGCTCAACGGCGTCGAGGACAGAATGAAGTACATCGTTGGCTCGGCCTTCCCAGTTATGGAGGAGATGATAAAGAAGGGCGAGAAGTTCGATGTAGTGATCCTCGATCCCCCGGCCTTCGTCCAGCACGAGAAAGACCTCAAGCAGGGTCTTCGCGCCTACTTCAACGTAAACTATGCAGGCTTACAGCTCGTCAAAGAAGGTGGAATACTGGTTACAGCCTCCTGCTCCCAGCATGTGGACATGCAGACCTTCAAGGACATGGTCATCGCCGCAGCCGCGAAAGCCGGAAAGTTCCTCAAAATGCTCGAGCCCTACAGGACCCAGGCCCCCGACCACCCGATACTGATGGCCTCAAAGGACACCGAGTACCTTAAGGCGCTCTTCCTATACGTGGAGGACATGAAGTGAACAAAAGTTCCTTTCCTTTAGCCTTCGGAGAATTGTTGGCGGAAACAAAAACTATTTGTACACATTTTCACGCTTTCCAAATTTGAGCATCAGGATAAGAAGTTCCTTTTTCCGGAGTTCATAGATAACTCGATAGTCGCCCAATCGAACCCTGAATGTATTTTCCCTCCCTCTGAGCTTTTTGACGTCGAACTTTTCGGAGGGGACAGGGTTAAACTTGAGTTCTTCGGCCAGCTCCCCAAATTTTTTACGCACGCTTTCGGGAGCATTTTTGAGTTCCCTCAGAACGTCTCTGTGAACGAGAACCTCGTAAGCCATTCAGGGCACCTCAAAGGTCCAGTTCCTTTTTAGCCTCTTCCCAGGGGACTCCGTTCTTTAGGGTTTCTCTGGAAAGTCTCTCGAGCTCCTCGAGTTCCTCTTCACTTACTTCCTCTTCCTCAAGCCTGCCGATCTTTAACTTGAGGAGCTCTTCCTCTATCTCGTCCAGTTTTTTCCTCATGATTTGAATATCACGGAGTATCAGGGAAATGTCAATGTTTTCCCCCATCGAGTCACCCAACCAAAATTGGATTTTCAGAACTTAAACCTTGCGAGCCTTTCAGGTACGTTCACTGGGGTTCACCATCTTCCTCAGCAGTCCCCCACTCCTACCGCCGCAGGGGAATCGAGGGAATGGTCGCCCCCAGATCTTCATGACTTTCAGCAAGTCCTATTCGGGCTTACTATTACGCCATAGGAATCACAGCACAAAAATTAAAAATTTCGCACCACAAACTTTAACACACTCCGAATCAAAACAAGCAGGAAAGGAACACCACGGGACGATGAGGAGAAAGCACCTCCTCTGAGACCGGCGTGAGTGCTGAGACGCCCACGGTCTGAGTCCCACGATACTGCATTTAAAACCTCTCCATGAGCCAGGATTCCAAGGAAACGGGCTCTATCGAAACGAGCCTTTTTCCCCCGAGAATAAGCTCGTTTATTTTTTCAACGTCGTTGATGACGACGGTTCCATCGTCAAAGCTGGCCCTGAACCCGTTCATCCCCCTAAGGTCGTCCCCTCGAAGGTTGCCAATAACCCTCCCGCTTCTCAACAGAACTAAGCTATCAATCCGTTCAACGTTCGTAAACACGTGCGAAACTATGACCACGTTAACCCTGTGCCTCAGCTCCATAAAAACCTCCATCATTATCTTTCTGGCCGTGATATCAACGTTGCTGAAGGGCTCATCAAGAAAAACCACCTTTGGGAATCCCACAAAGGCGCTCGCCACGAGAAACCTTCTCTTGTACCCTTGCGACAGTTCTGAAAATCGTTTTTCCCTGACCTTCTCGAGCTGAAAGAGTGAGATGATCTCATCGGAGTTATCGTTTCCCCGTATTTCTCCAACGGCATGGAGATAGTCCCCAACCTTAACAAAGCGCGGAAAAACGGTCTTCTCAAAGGCAAAACCAATCTCTCCTGGCTTTAGGTCGAGATAGGGCCTCCCAAGGATCCTAACATCTCCGGAGTCCGGTTTAATGAGGTTGCTCATTATTTTGATAAACGTCGTCTTTCCGCTTCCGTTAGGCCCGAGTATGAAGGAAATTCCCTTGTCCAACGCAAAACTAACCCCATCAAGCGCCTTCACGTTGTCGCAGGATTTACTCAAGTTTGAGCACTCTAACAGCATACGCCCACCCCACCCCGATGAGGGTTAGAACCACAATACTTGCCGGGGAAACTCCGATCCTTGGGATTATCCTCACAATTTGCTCGTTTCCAACCTTTTGGACGGAGATAACTCCAACGGCCCTGTCCCGCGTCATAAATGTCCCATTGAAACTCCCTTCCAGGGTTAGGATCGTCACGTTGGATCCAGTGACTTCATATGTCCCAGCAAAAGGTAGTATTAATTCCTTCATGAAAATGTAGTAACTCTTTCCTTCCGGATTTCCGAAGGACGTGAAGTGTAGCGTAACCTCACTATGGGAGACGTTAAAAATGATGAAGGATGCCGCAACTATAAAAGCGAGGGTGGAGAGGGCCAACATCTGGGATAGCCTCAATAGTAATCCCCCCTTTCAAAGGCTTTTAGGGCCGCTAGGGGAGAGACCGCAAATATAGAAAGGCCAAATATGACAACGAGCTCCATGCTCTGCCCACCTGAGAGAAGGAACTCAAAGGCCCCAGCGAATGGAAACAGCAACTCCCCGTAGTTTCCAGCAAAGAGAAAAATCCCGACCACAAAAAAAGCGGAGAGGAGGGAGTAGACGTTGTCTCTCAGCAGGGATCCAACTATCGCGGATAGAAAGATGCCCCACAGTGACGCCAAGAACGTCGTGATGAGGAGGGCACCCAAGAGTCTCTTGGTAACTTCGACCCCGGTAAAAGGCAGAAAAATCATCGCTCCGGCACTCAGTAGGGTGGACATAAAACCAGCGTAAATGAAAAGGGGAATGACCCTCTCGAAAAAGACCCTTCTCCTTTCCCTGAGGAGCCCGATCTCATTTATTATTGAGCCTTCAGTGATGGCCCTGCAGAAAGTCATCGATGTTAGGGTAGATAGCGTGAGAAAAGACCCCACAAGAAAGGTCTTGATGCCGTTCTCAAAGGCCTTTATCTGAGCCCTTAGGACTTCCGAGAGAAAAGGCTCAAGCACCTTTTCAAAACTGGAGACAACTTCACCTACCTCGTTTTTCTGAGCCGTCTTCATGAACTCAGCACCGCCGAGGTCTCCAAGGTCAAGCCCCAAAAAAGCGTGCCACGCGGTGTATAGCACTATGGCTGGAGCAAGCACCATCACAAGGATAACACTCCTACTGGACCCAATCTCGAGGGCCGCGTACCTCATTCCCCTCCCCTCCGGAGAATTAAGCCTAAAACTGCAATACCAACCAGTATGGGGATCACCATGTAAAATTTCCCATCACCATTCCTCTCCCGGAGGACCCTGAGCACGTCCTCAGAGGGGGCCAACTGGAAGCTCAGCATCACAGGGCCGCGGTAGATTCCAAAGGGATCCGAGGGAAAGAGAACGTCCGCCCCAAACACGTAGTGGGACTTGGTCATAACGTTCGCGTATCTGAGCTCAATAGGTTCCTCACAGGTCACGTTCTCTGTTGCTATGCTGGCCGAGCAAAAGAGGTATTGGAACGTTCCGGTTGAGTAAAGCTCCAGGGCATCGGCAACCTCAACCCTTATGCCGTTGGCCAATTCGGCCCTTACACTTCCGTACTTCTCTGTCCTCAGAAACTCGAAGATATGGAAGGGCCTTGATTCCTCGGGCTGAAGGAAAAGAAAGGGGAAGAAAACCCAGGTGCCGTTTAATTCGAAGGTGTTGCTTTCCCTATCCACCAAAAAGCTTGTGGTGATCGTTTTGTTGAGAACCCCGTCGTTGAGGAGGTCCATTCCTGTCAGATTCTCCAGATAGGAGGAAGGATCATCAAATTTGAACTGTAGTGTTATCCTCACTTTCTTTCCGAGATTTTCAAACCCCACCACCTTAACCCAGCCTTTATAGACAACGTTTCCGCCGGAGGTGTTCGTAAGAAACGGGACCGTCATATAGGTTTCACTTCCGGTTTGATTTAAAGACACTACTAACACGCTACCTTCGACTTGGGGGAAGGGTTTTGTCGAACCTCCAGCAACTACTAAAGGGATAGAAAACACCAAGACAACAAAAAGGACAATAAAGACTTCCGATTTCATATGGTCCCCACCTGTTGCAAACTCAGGCATTTATGTACACATTTCCCCCACATCTGCGTTAGGACTATATATAACAGTTTCCTTGGAGTCAAACCAAAGCGCGTGCTCAACTTTCCTGTCTACTTGGATGTATGCAACCGCGACTACTTTGTACCCATAACTAGTTTTTTGATCGTATTTTTGTTTCCAATAAAGAGTTTTATAATACTTAACGTTCTTTTCTAGCCCGTCATAATCTATGCTTCTAGCTTCGAGGAGATACATTGGGCTAAAGATAGTCATACCATTTGCTATTTTCACTGAGTATCCTGACGCTGCCCCAACTGCTACTCCGTACTTCCCAGAGTTTCATCCTTGTCACCTCCAGATAGAGTTTTTCAATAATAACTGTTGTAGTCCGATTATAAAAAGTTTTTGGTAATCATAATATTTGGGGAGGTACTACAAACAGCCCAAATCTTAGAGCGCTAAAATCAGGCTGTGCCTCCACCTCGTTCCGGCCTTGAAGCGGACGTCTCTAACAGAGTAACCCAGCTCTTCTCCCCTTTTTGTTATGGCCTTTATCAGGGGCCCCTTGTCCGGAAGAAAGAGCGCCACTTTTCCGCCGGGCCTCAGATAGTCAAGCGCCTCCTCCACCAGCCTCACCGAGAACCCCTCACCGTACTTTCCGCCACCGACGCCCTCCCTTTCCGTTAAAACCCCCCTCGTAGGGACCTCGTAATAGGGCGGGGCGGAGAAAATAACGTCAAATCTCTCGCCTTCTGGGATAACTCCCCGGATTATTCCACCGTTGCTCCTGACCAGCTTCACCTTACCTTTATTCCTCTCAACGTTCCTCCCCGCATACTCAAAGAACTCTTCATCGAGCTCCGTAGCAGTAACGTCACAGTTGAATATCTTTTCCGCCATGAGGGCCATTAAGGCTGTGTGCCCGGTGCCTATCTCCAGAACCCTTTCACCGCCCCGGAGGAACGTGTTAAGAAAGAGGTAGCGCGAAACAGGGGTAGTAACCAGGCCCCGCGGGTGGTATTCGATGTCTAACCCGAAGACGGCCTTCGCAATCGCCCTGTTGTAGAGTATCCTCGCTTCCCTGTTCGAGAGATCGAGCCTTCCGCGTTCGTCAAGGTATTTCTCAAGCCCGGGAAAGAGCTTAACAGCTTCCTTAACTGGCAACCCAAGCTTTCCGTCCTTCCAGGCAGGCATGGAAAAAGTTGGGGGACTCTTTAAAAGCTCATTCCCCCTTTCCTTCCCACGAAGAGCTGAAAACGAAAAGTTCACAGAAGCGCCAGAGCGGCCATGACCTTCGCATCTTCCACCATGTTGTCGATCTTGGCATACTCGTCGGGCTGGTGGGCCATCTCGTCGAGGGTCGCCCAGACAACGGCTGGAATGCCGAGCTTTCTGAAGAAGGCCGCGAAGGTTCCGCCGCCTATACCTCCGACTTTAGCGTCTTTGCCGCGGAGCTTTCTGAGTGCGTCCTTCAGGAGAACAACTATCTCGCTGTTAGGGTCGGTCGGAGCGGGGGCGTCGAGGCGCTGGAGAACCTCTATCTCTATCTCCGGAAGGATCTTCCCATCGATCTCCTTCCTGTATTTCTCCTTTACTTCCTCGGTGAGTCTTCCCACGTCTTCAAGGATTTCGTCGAGGCTGTAGTTGGGCAGAACCCTGCAGTCAAAGACCACCTCATGCTCTCCGGGCGCTATGTTGGGACTATTAGCGGGATTTTTGACCATGGTCGGCTCGAAGGTGCTCTCCGGCGGCTCGAACAGCTCGTTCCTCGTGGGATACTTCTCATGGAGGAGCCTGTCAAGGTGGTAAGCAAGGTCGAGGGCGACGCGGTGAGCGTTGAGGCCCTTGTGGGGCATGCTCGCGTGAACCTGCTTCCCCTTAACCCTGACCTTGAACCAGAGTATGCTCTTCTCTGCCACCTCCACGAAAGTTCCATCCTCGTTTCCGCCATCGGGAACTAAAACGAGGTCTTCCTTCTTGAAAAGCTCCGGATGGTTCTTTATCAGCCACTCGACGCCGTAGTGGCTTCCAGTTTCCTCGTCGCTGACAAAGGCAAGGACTACTGTTCTCTTCGGCCTTATCCCGAGGTTCATCATGGCTTTAACTGCGTAAAGGGAAGAGACCAGGCTCTGGCCGTTGTCCTCGCTCCCCCTGCCGTAGACCTTTCCGTCCTTTACTAAGGGCTTGAAGGGCTCGGTAACCGTCCACCTGCTCAAATCCCCCGGAGGAACCACGTCGAGGTGCGTCAGAATCCACAGTCTCTCGCTTTTCTCGCCTTTTTCGCCGTAGTAATAGGCCAGGATGCTCGGCCTGACGCCGTTCTTGGCCCTCCCGTCGGGGGCATTGTAGACCTCAACCTTATCAAAGGGCCAGTCCTTTATCATTTCGAGCAGTTTCTGGGCCTTGTCGTATTCGCCTTCTCCTCCGTAGTCAGGGCTTATCGCCGGGATTTTTATGAGTTCGACTAGGGTTTCCACCATCTCGTCCCGGAGGTTTTCGATCTCCCGGGAGACCCTATCAAGGATTTCGCCCATTTCAGTCACCACCTTGGACTATATCCTCATCCCTTTTAAACCCAACCAGATACCTTTTCCTCAGTTCTAAAAGAAACGTCACCAGGCGCTCGTAAAGGGGCTCAACTTCCTCCCCAAAGCGCGCCTTCAGGGCCTTTCCTATCTCCGCAACGGTTTTCCTGCCATCGCAGAGCTCCCAGATGTAAGCCCCCACTTCGTCAAGCTCTATCCTCCTGTAGTCCCCGTGGAGCTTCCTGGCTAAAAAGTCGAGCTTTGACTCCATAGGGATGAGGAGGTAGTACTTTCCCTCGACCTTCCTGAGCTGGACTTTCCCGTTGCGAACCGGAACAAGGTTCAGATACTCTTCCATGATCGTTCCTCCGGCGCCTGAAATTTAAAGGTGGGGAAGGAAATGGAAAGGGCTCACTTCTTCTTGCCGATAATGTAGAGCCAGGCCGCTATTGCAACCAGGAGGATGACTCCCAGGAGGTCGCTGCTGAAGCCGACGCTGGGTGCAGTCCCTGCAACGATGAGAGCAGCGAAGACGATGCCCATGAGAGCCTCACCGGCTATGAGTCCCGCCGCACCGAGGACGCCCGGGTCGGTCGGGTTCTCCGCACTGTCTTTCCTGACCCTGGTGACGAAGTGCCTGACGAGACCGCCGAAGAATATCGGCACGCCGAGGCTGAACGGCAGGTAGATTCCAACCGCTACTGGCATGACAGGGGTTCTGAATTTCGAGCCCTTCTTTGCGAGTATCTCGTCGAGGAGTATGAGAACAACCGCTATGCCTGCGCCAATGAAGACCATGTTCCACTCAAGGGTCCCTTTGAAAACACCCTGGGTAACCTTGGCCATGAGGAAGGCCTGCGGGGCCGCGAGGGCGTTCTCTTTGGCCGTTGGGGTTCCAGCGATACCGTAGGCCTGGATTAGGAGGTTGAGCACGGGGGCCATGACGAGGGCGGCGAAGAAGGTACCTATTATCTCAAAGACCTGCTGCCTCTTGGGGGTCGCACCGACGAGGTAACCTGTTGCAAGATCCTGCATGATATCCCCAGCTATAGCGGCTGCCGTACAAACAACCGCCGCCACGAGGATTGTGGCCACCATTCCCTCTGTGCCGGAGAAGCCAAGGGCCTTGAGTATGAGGGCCGTGAAGAGGAGGCTCATGATGGTGATTCCCGAGACGGGGTTGTTCGAGGAGCCAACGACACCGGCGAGGTAGCCGGCTATCGCGCTTCCGAAGAAGCCAAGGATGAGCATCAGGACGGCCATTATCGCCGCAATCCCTATTGAGTTAAGGATGTGAGCGTAGAGGAGGAACATTGGAATCACGAAGGCCGCTATGAGTATCAGGACGTAGTTGAGCGGTAAATCCTCCTCTGTCCTCGGGAGGGTTCCTCCGGCCTGTCTGTGCTTAGCAGCTTCAAGTCCAGCCCTGATGCCCCTCGATATCGGTCCCCTGAGCTTGACGAGGCTCCAGAGGCCGCCGACGACCATCGCACCGACGCCCATGTATCTTATTTTGGTGCTCCAGATGGTCCAGGCAAGGTCTAAGGCGCTCAGACCATCGGGGTTACCCATCTTAGCCGCGTAGATAGGAATTGCTATGAACCAGGCAATGGCACCGCCGAGGAAGACAAGGAAAGCTATGTTGAGGCCGACGATGTAGCCAACGCTTATGAGTGCAGCGGAGAGGTCGCTTCCGAAGTAGAGGACCCTTCTTCCAAAGAACTTGGCGGTCTCAACGGTTCCTGCCCAGAGGCCGGAGCTGCCGAGGAGCTTGAAGACACCTCCAAAGATTCCGCCCCAGAGTATAGGCTTAGCGTGGCTTCCACCTTTGTCCCCCGCTATAAGGACTTCGGCACACGCAGTGCCCTCTGGGTAGGGGAGCTTCTCCTCGACTATGAACGCCCTTCTGAGCACCACAGTGAAAAGGGTACCGAGGGAGCCGCCCAGGGCCGCTATGATGGTCACCAAGTAGTACGGGAAGGTCGTGTAATATTCGAGCACTACTAAAGCCGGGAACGTGAAGATAACTCCGGCCGCGAGGGACTCACCGGCGGAAGCGGCGGTCTGTACCATGTTGTTCTCGAGGATGTTCCTGTCCTTGAAGGCAAAGAGTATCGCCATCGATATAACGGCCGCAGGGATGCTGGCGCTGACTGTCATACCAGCGTACAATCCAAGGTAGGCGTTTGCCGCGCCCATTATAATCGAAAGCAAAACACCAAGAACAAACGCCTTAACGGTGTATTCGGGCAGGGATTCTTCGGGGGGTACGTAGGGTTTGAACTCCACTTTCCTTCACCCCCTGGATGGAAGAGGCAGGAACATCTTCGCACTTCGTGTTAAAAAACGTTTCGCAAATTGAACCATCATAACGCTTGTTCTCCCCTTTATGGACATTTGTAACGATATGCCACACTTAATATGCCAAATTTTTGCCGCCAACACAATAAAGGATAACAGCACGTTAGTTCAAAAGTGTGCAGACCAGCATTTTTATACATGGATGCGCACTTTTTTCAGCGATACAACTCGGCCAATGCCCTTATATACCGAGAAAGGGGATACTCCTACATCTGCAAAAGAAACGGGGGTGGAGAGTTGATAGAGATAACCTTCCTCGGGAGCGGAGGGGGGCGCTTCATAACCATAACCCAGTTCCGCTCCACGGGGGGTTTCCACATACAGGCCAGCAAAAACATGCACGTCGACCCGGGACCGGGGGCCCTCCTGAGGAGCTGGAGGTACAAGCTCGACCCAAGGAAGCTCGACGCCATATTCGTCTCCCACAGGCACGTCGACCACTGCAACGACCTCGAGGTCATGGTTGAAGCTATGACCGGCGGAGCCCTCAAGAAGAGGGGGGCGCTGATAGCATCGAAGAGCGTGGTCTACGGCGACGAGACCCACACGCCTGCCATAGGCAGGTACCACCTTGACGTGCTTGAGAGCGTCCACATACCAGAGCCGGGAAGCAGGATACCCCTCGGGGAGGAGGAGCTCGTAATAACGCCCAGCCAGCACTCGGACCCAACGACCATCGGCTTCCGCATGAAGACCAGGTTCGGCGACATCTCGTACATATCCGACACGGCCTACTTCGATGGCCTTATCGAGTGGCATGACGGCGCGAGGCTCATCATAGCGGCGGTGACGAGGCCGAGGGACATGGGGATTCCTTACCACCTCAGCACCGATAACGCCGTGGAGATGCTCAAAAACATGGAGAAAAAGCCCGAGGCTTTGGTAATGACCCACATCGGCATGAAGATGCACCTCGCCAACCCCTACAAGGAAGCCGAGTACATCGAAAACATCACCGGGGTCAAGACCTACGTTGCAAAGGAGGGGCTGAGGGTAATGATAAACAAAAAGGACATAGCGGTGAAAACTCTCAGACCGGCGAGGTTGGTTTGAGCCTTTCAACCTCTCCTTTTACTATCCCGTAGGCGAGCTCAAAGAGCTCGTCCCTCCTTTTTTCGGTCGGCCCCTCGGCGACGACCCTTATCTTGGGCTCTGTCCCGCTCGGCCTGATGAGAACCCAGGAGCGGTCTTTAAGGTTGAAGCGGTAGCCGGAGATCGTGAGAACCTCCGCTATCTGATCGTTAAGCTTTTCCCTGAGAACCTCGGCGGCTTTCCTCACGACTTCCTCCTTAAGCCCATCGGGGCATTTAACGTTCTCCTTGGCAAGGTAGTAAGTGGGAATGCTCTCCTCAACGATCTGGGAGAGGGGCTTCCCCTCTTCGTCCATCATCTTCAAAAGCAGGCCCATCGTGACGAAGCTGTCAATCCAGGGGCCGAACCTCGGATGGACGAGCTTCCAGGGCTCGGCTGCAAAAATGGCCCCGTATTTCTTTATCCCGTCGTGGGGCTGGCCGAGGGGGACGCGGACGACTTTTCCACCGGCTTCCTCAACAACGTGGTCTATCCTCGAGCCCGTGTCTATGGAGACGACAACGGTTCCACCGCCGTGCTCTTCAACATACCTCTTCGCGAAGAGCGCTATGACCGTGTCCTCGTCAACGTAGTTCCCCTTTTCGTCGAAGACGGCTATCCTGTCCGCGTCCCCGTCCTGGGCTATTACGAGGTCAACGCCCAGCACCCTCGCGAGTTGTCCGAGGTAGGCTATGTTCTCGTACCTTGGCTCGGGCTTTCTCCCGGGGAAGTGGCCGTCGATATGAGCGTTGACGCTTATCACCCTTGCCCCCATCTCGCGGAGGAGATAGGGAGCAACCACGCTTCCGGCCCCGTTCGCACCGTCGTAAAGAACCTTAAGGCCTGTTTCATGGTTCACGAAATCGAGAACTGCACCGATGTAGTCGTCGATGACCTCGACGGGCTTGACCGACTTTATCTCGTCCCAGTTCGCTTTTCTGAAGCTCCCGGAGGAGTAGAGCTCTTCAAGTTCCCTTTCCTGTTCAACGTAAAACTCAGTGCCATCACCGTTGAAGACCTTTATCCCGTTGTCCGTCGGTGGATTGTGGGAGGCAGTTATCATGACACCGGCATCGGCGTGCTTCCTCGTTGCCCAGGCCAAAGCTGGCGTCGGAATGAGCCCGAGGTCAAGAACCTCCTTGCCCGTGCTGAGAAGGCCGCTTATCATTGCGCTCTGGAGCATGACGCTCGAAGTTCTCCCGTCCCTCGCGACGGCAACGGCCTCACCGTCGGCATAGCTCCCTATCGCCATCCCCATCCTCATCGCCAGCTCGGGCGTGACCTTCTCCCACAGCGTTCCGCGTATTCCAGCCGTGCCAAAGAGCTTCATCGCCACCACCGATACTACTTTGGCAGGCGTTTAAATAGGTTTGGCGTAGATGGCCAGTCCACGGAAGTTGAACAGCCTCAGGGTTTTCGGCACTGTATCCCCTGCGAGGGGGAGAATGTAAACCGGAACTCCAAGCCTCTCCCCGAGTTCGAGGATGGACTTCACTATCTCGGGCGTTGGCCTCACCGAGTAAAGCGCTTTGGCTCCGCTGTAAAGGCCGAGGTTCGGGCTGAAGAGGTCATCCCTAAATGCGTTGATGCCGAGTTTTTTGGCCTTCTCGACCGATGAGGGGTTCCAGTCAACGGCAAGAACGTCGTAGCCGAGCTCTTTCAGCCTGAGCGCCACCTTGAACTGAAAGCCTATCCCGAGCTCCGCTATCTTACCCTTTGGAACGTTCTGCGCAAGAAATTCCGCGAAGTCCTCAAGCGGCATGGAAGAAAATGAGAGCGGGAACTTAAAAAGATTCAGAAGACTGCCTTTCCGCTGCCCTTTTCAAAGATGTGGATTTTGTTCATGTCGAAGACCACATCGACTTCCTGGCCTTCCCTGACCTTCGACTCCGCCGGGAACTTGCCAGTGAAGACAACGTCCTCAACACTCAGGTGAACTATCTTCTCCCCACCCAGGTTCTCAATTATCTCCACCATGGCCCTGACCATGTTCTCCCCCGGAATCTTCACCTGGGCAAAGAAGGCGTCGTAGACATCCTCCGGGCGAATGCCAAAGATGACGTCCTTTCCGAGGTAACCCTTCTCCTCCAGCACTTCAACCTGGTCAGGCAGGAGCTTGAGCCTGAAGGGGCCAAAGTCCACGAAACCGTCTTCTGTGACGGTTGCATCGAGGAAGTTCATGGGCGGCGAGCCGATGAATCCCCCCACGAATGTATTAGCCGGCCTGTCGTAGACCTCATCCGGCGTCCCAACCTGCTGGAGTTCCCCGGCGTTTATGATCGCCACCCTGTCACCCATCGTCATCGCCTCGACCTGATCGTGGGTGACGTAGATTGTAGTGACCCCAAGCTGCCTCTGGAGCTTCTTCAGTTCGGCGCGCATCTTCACCCTGAGCTTCGCGTCCAGGTTCGAGAGCGGCTCGTCCATGAGGAACACCTGGGGCCTCCTGACGATGGCCCTCCCAAGGGCGACACGCTGCCTCTGACCACCGGAAAGCTCCCTCGGTTTTCTGTTTAAGAGTTCACTCAAGCCCAGCATTTCAGCGACTTCCCTGACACGCCTGTCTACCTCGTCCTTGGGAACCTTCCTGAGTTTGAGCGGGAAGGCGATGTTGTCGTAAACACTCATGTGTGGATAGAGAGCGTAGCTCTGGAAGACCATGGCGATGTCCCTGTCCTTGGGGGGAACGAAGACTCCCTTCTCGGGGTCAGCAACGAGGGTGTCCCCGACGTAGATTTGACCCTTTGTGGGCTCCTCGAGGCCGGCTACCATCCTCAGCGTCGTTGTTTTACCGCAACCGCTCGGGCCCAGAAGAATCATGAACTCCCCATCCTTTATGTGGAGGTTGATATCCCTAACCGCGGTGAAGTCACCAAACTGCTTCCACACGTTGATGAGCCTCACTTCCGCCATTCTACCACCTCCAAAAAATTTATTAAAGAGAGGAAGTCAGCGTCTCTTTCTTAGTAGTAGCGGAACCGCTGTTAGGCCGATTATGATTGCCGGTCCGCAGATTCCGCCACCGCCGGTGGTTTCGGTTTTTGTTTCAGTCTTGGTCGTAGTCTCAGTCTTGGTCATTGTTTCAGTCTTAGTCTCAGTTTTAGTTGTAGTGTGAGTAAAAGTCTCTGTCATGGTGTCAGTCACGGTCTTAGTCATAGTCTCAGTCTTAGTCACCGTCTTAGTAACAGTAACCGGCGTGCTCGTAGGCGCAGTAGTCGTAGCCGGTGACGTCGTAGTTGTAGTGGTCGTTTCACCGCCACCCTGGGCAGTGCCCTCCACAAGCGTCAACATAACCACGGTTGCTCTCGTTTCTGCTTCTGTGTTGTAGCTCTGGAGCTGTTCTTCCTGTGTTGGCTTGAATCCAGCTGGAGCGAGGAGATCCATAACCCTGGGAGCAACTCCAGCTATGATAGCGTCAGCATCTCCCCCACCAATAGCCCACTCCTCTGCCGCAACACGCACAGGCCTCCACTTGTCCGGCCCATAACCATCCTGACTACCAACGAGCACTGCTGCATAGAGACCGTAGTCTTCGCTGATCTCCATGTACTTCTTGGGCAGGTCGACGATTATCGCGTTGGTTGTGGGGTCGACTGATATCTTCATTTCACCCTGTATAGCAGTCCCGTTCGGGAGGACAACCAGGTTTCCGTAGTCCCATCCTGCAATTCTAAGGGCGAGATCCCACGGGCGCTGTGGGTCGAGGTCAACGTTGCTTCCCGGCCCGTCCGGGAACATCTTTATCGCAGAGGTGTTTCCACCGTCCGTGAAGTCCAGGTAAACCTCAATAATCTGCAGGCTGAAGCCGTTCGGCCCATTCCACGGGTTGCCACCGAGGTCCTTGAAGTAGAACTCCATGTGCCAGTAGTCGTCTTTTTCGACCATCTTGAACTTGAGTAGATCAAAGACCCCCGGCTGGAACACCGGGTTGGTCGGGTAAGTGTAGGTTCCCGGACCGTGGTCATCACCCTCGGGATCCTCTACTACTATTGCGGGCTTTATCAGCTGGAGGGCTTTCACAGTTGCTCTTGTTTCTGCTTCCGTGTTGTAGCTCTGGAGCTGTTCTTCCTGTGTTGGCTTGAATCCAGCTGGAGCGAGGAGATCCATAACCCTGGGAGCAACTCCAGCTATGATAGCGTCAGCATCTCCCCCACCAATAGCCCACTCCTCTGCCGCAACACGCACAGGCCTCCACTTGTCCGGCCCATAACCATCCTGCGAACCACTGATCACCGCACCCCAGAGGCCATAGTTCTCGTTGAGCTGGATGTACTTCTTGGGAACCTTTACGATGATTGCGTTCTTTGTTGGATCAGCCGAAATCGTCATCTCACCCTGTATAGCAGTCCCGTTCGGGAGGACAACCAGGTTTCCGTAGTCCCAGCCGGCTATCCTGAAAGCAACGTCCCACGGATGCTCTGGGTCGAGGTCAACGTTACTTCCCGGCCCATCTGGGAACATCTTTATCGCAGAGGTGTTTCCACCGTCCGTGAAGTCCAGGTAAACCTCAATAATCTGCAGGCTGAAGCCGTTCGGCCCATTCCACGGGTTGCCACCGAGGTCCTTGAAGTAGAACTCCATCACGTAGCTGTCCGTCTGCTCGAGGAGCCTGAAGCGGAGCAAGTCAAAGACCCCTGGCTGGAACACCGGGTTGGTCGGGTAAGTGTAGGTTCCCGGACCGTGATCATCACCCTCGGGGTCAACCATATCCACAAGGACTTTTCCTGTAACCTGGGTTGGAAGCTTCAGCTCAACCGGGGTGCTTATTATCTCGAGGTTTCCGTCCTTTACCGTTGAGACCGCGAAGTAGAAGTCGCTCGGGCTCTCGAGGTAGTCAAAGGGAAGCGTGACCACCGCTTTTCCGTTCTCTACTGAGACGGCAAGGTTGGCGAGTGGTTCGTAGTTGTCATAGTCGGTGGCATTGTAGATCTCCGCCTTCCCGTCTCTGAAGACAACGTGCTTGGTTATCATAAGTCCAACGCTGTCAGCTGAGAACGGGAATATTGTGTACTTCAGCTCGCCTGGTCTGTTCTGAAGGACCGTGAAGGTGTTGCCAACGCGTCTGTTGGGTTCCCATATGCTTACTTCGAACTCGCTGAGGTTTCCGGTAACCTCGAAGTGCAGGCCGTCATCGTCAAAGTAAACGCTTACATTATCAGCAAGTGGGGAAAGGCTTGAGTAAGTCTTTATCTCACCCTCGCTTAGCCCAGTGAGGGCCCTTGTTGTGTAGGGAGCTCCATCGGGGAAGTAGTTGCCGTAGAGGTAGCTCGGCGGCTCGAGACCGGCTAACCTGTAAATCTCGTAGAGGTAGGTCTTGAAGTAGCGGTCGAAGCTGTAGTCCTGACCGCTGTCCTGGTCGCTTCCGTACCACCAGAACCAGTCGCTGGCCTCCGCGCGGAGCAGATACTCGTAAGCCCTATCCCAGGCGCTCTGGTTCATGCTTTCCTTATTGGCCATAAGGTCCTTTCTGGCAAGGTAGAGCCAGTACCAGCCGTAGTTCTCCTGGGGTTCGCCTATCCAGGTGGAGAGCGTTCCGTCTATCCAGCTGCTCTCGGGCCACTGGTGGGTTCCCTCAACGCCGGCCATGTCGTAAAGCTCGTTGAGGCTCTGAGCTTTAAGGAGAGCGTTAGTATTATTCTCGAGGTCGAGATACGTCATGGCCTTGGGCGTGAGAACCTTGGCCTTGTCCCCGTAGAGCTTTATGTACTCGCTCGGCGTAACGGTCCTTATGAGTCCCTGCTGCTGAAGTTCGGTAAGCTTCTTGTAGAGCTCGGTAAGGAAGAGCTTTCCGTCGTATGGATAGTTCTCCCATGGGTTCTCACCGTCGAGAGTAACGACGTAAACGAGCGAACCATCGTAGTTCTGCTGCTGGATCTTGAGGAGCTCGTTCACGAAGTCGTTGACGGCATCGTACTGGTTCATTCCAGAATAGCGGAAGCCGACGCGGTCGCTTAGATCATGGTTCCTCGGGAAGAGGTAGATCTTCTTTCCGTTGAACTCGGCCACCCATGGGTGGTAGTAGTTGTCAACGGTGTTCTCTATCCCCATATTCTGGAGAACCATCTGGTCGGTCATGACCCATGTCCAGTTGTTTTCGGCGAGTATCTCAAGAGTCTTGTCGTTGAGCGCCGATTCAGCCGCCCAGCCTCCAACGGGGGTAACGGTTCCGTTGCCGAGGTACTCCCTGTAAAGCTCGTGGGAGACCTTTACATGCTCATCGAAGTCGCTCTCCCAGCCGAAGTCGTTGAGTATCGGGCCAATCGGGTGGGCGTAGGGAACGACGGTAACCTCAACGTTGCCGTTGCCGAGGAGGTAGTTTATCTTCTCGTGCTCAGCTAAGGTGTTGTTGAGGAGCCACTCCTGGTGGTAGAGAACCGTCTGGAGGTCCTCCCTCGTGTAGTTGCCGAGGTCAACCCTGTCGTATATGGCCTTCAGATCGGGGTGATCCATTATGTAGCCATAGTCAATCCAGGCGAGGTTGAAGTAGACGGCGAGGTCAATGTAGTCCTGCTCGGTGAACTCGCCAGTTATGGCTACCTTCTGCTCCTCGAGCGATAAGTTCGCGTACTTCTCCTTTGCGTTCATTAATTTGTCCTTGAGCTCTGTATAGTGGTCCCAGAAGTCCCTCGTTGGGTTTCCGTTGGAGTCAGTGACGGGTTCACCGTTCCAGGGGATGGTGTGATCGAAGAAGCCCCCGGGAACCTGGAGCATCTGCCACTTCTCGTCGAGGGTCAGGGGGGTGCCGTTGGCTATCTTCTCACTTATGACCTGGAGCACATCCTTCTTGCCGTTCATGTAGTCTACCAGCTGGGCTATGAGGGAGCCGGAGAGGTCTATGGTCGCATGAACATCCGGATAGAGGCTCAGGTAGTAGGCCATCTTCCAGTAGTTGTTTGCCGCGTGGAGCCTGACCCAGGGCCTCGTGTAGATGTCCTGCACAGGGTCGTAGTAGTAGGGCTGGTGCTGGTGCCACACTATTATGACGTTGAGGGGCTTTGGCTCTTGCCCGGAGGCCCTGCCAACGCCTATGCTGAAAACGCTCAGAACTACAAAGCCCGCCAACAGCAGGGAAATTCCTATTTTCTTCTTCCTCCCCAACATACCACCACACCTCCGTTAAATATGAGACAACAACGAAATCACTCCTTCAGACCTCCGATTGTCAGACCGCTCTTTATGTACCTCTGCGCCAGGAGGAATATTATGAACACCGGCAGTGCGAAGAGCAGGGCAGCGGCAGAGAACTGATTCCAGGAGACGTTTCTGAGGTCATTGAGCATGCTGTAGAGCCATACCGTGAGCGGATAAAGATTTTCTTTGCTGAGGAGCAGGTTTGCAAGGATAAGCTCCGTCCATCCACCAATAAAAGCGAACACTGCAACCGTCGCTATCCCGGGCAGTGCCATTGGCACTAAAACGTGCCTTATGATCTGGAGGTAGCTGGCCCCGTCAACCAGAGCCGCCTCGTCGAAGTCCGGACTGATTGAATCTATGTAGCTCTTGAGTAGCCATGTATTGAATGGCACGTTTCCGGCGGCGTAAATGAATGGAAGCACGTATATGTTATCTGTTAAGCCCAGCTTAACAAGCATTCCGTAGAGCGCAACAAGGCCCGCTATTCCGAGACCTCCGGAAACCTGAGTGAACATCAGGTAGAAGTATAGTACATGCTCCCTGCCGAAGAACTTGAGCCTTGAGAAGGCATAGGCAGCTGGGATCACGAAGAGCAGGGTGAGGACTACCGTCAGCGTCGCTATGATGAGGCTCCTCTTGAGGTAGCCGAAGAACTTGCCGCCGACCTCGTTAATAAGCACGTAGTAGAAGTTCTCCGCCTTAAAGGTTCCACTGTCAGAGTATATTCGCACGTTACCTGGTAGGTTTAGCTCAACGTTTTCTGTTTCGTAGGTGTTGTTTCCGACCTTAACCAGACCGGGGATTTTTACTGGCGGATTTTCAGGATTTTCAAAGGTTACAACTATTTTAGTCGCCCTGAGCTGAACACCTATAACACCGATTCCGGAGTTTATCTGTTTGGCCCTTATCGTTACCTCTGTTCCGTTAACATAGCGTTCCTGCCCTTCTACCACCGTTTTATTGGCTCCAACGACCTTAAAGTCTTCAACGTACTTGAGATTGAACTGGGAGTTGATGAGCGACTTGCCCCAGAGTGTTCCATCCCAGTACTCGATCGTGTAGCCATTCCCAATAAGCGTTCCATGCTCTGAGGTTATGTTGTAGACCTTTGCCTTCACGGTGGCCTCCTTGTGACCGAAAAGGATTTCCCTGTAGTTATCAAGAGTCATCCTATCCGGTATCAAGTCTATGGAAGTAGAGGCCAGAGTTCCCTCCGGCTTAAGGGAAACTATGAACATGTAGTAGACAGGGAAGAGTATGGTGCTCATTACAAGGATTGCCAGTAAGGTTAGGGCCAGAGCCTTCAGTGGGTGCCTTTTAATATCCTGAGGAAGCCCTATTCCAAGTTTCATCAGCTCGCTCCCTCCTGGAGCTTTGTTATTTTCATGCTAATCAGCATGTAAATGGCGAGCACTATAGTGGCTATGAATAGAACTGCAGCAGCCCTTCCATAGCTCGGTATCGAGGCACCAAATGCCCTCTTGTACCCGTAGAGGAGTAAGAACTTCTCTTCGAACAATGTCCCGTTGTAGAGGAAAGGCACGAGGAAGTACTGGAAGCTGGCGGCACTCGTGAGGATCGTGGAGAAGGCTATGGGCTTGCTGACGATTGGAATGACAACCCTGGTAAGCCTCTGCCAGTAGTTGGCCCCGTCTATAATGGCAGCCTCGACGAGTATATCCGGAACAGCCTGGAGTGCTGATGTTATTACTGTCATCATGAAGGGGTATGCGAGCCAGACTTCAATGATATTCAATGCTATAAAGCCGTAGAATGGGTTGTTCATCCAGTCAGGAGGGTTTGAAACGCCTAAATCCCTGAGGATAATATTGACCGGACCAAACACCGGATCAAACATAAAGCGCCAGACGGTTATTGAAAAAAGCAATGGGAGCGCCCAGGGGATTATGAGGAGGGCCCTGTATATCGACTTCCCAATTACATACTCGCTGTTGTAGAGCACGGAAAGGAATATACCAGCCAGAACCTTAAGTGTTACGCTGGTGGCAACGAATATCCAGGTCCAGAGGAAAGCGGATCTGAATCCAGGGTCACTGATAGCCCATCTGAAGTTCTCCAGACCAACGAACTTCAGCGGAGGAGCGTTGGGGGTCTGCACGGGGAAGTTGCCGAGTTGGGCGTTAGTAAAGGCTATGTAAATGGAGTAGACTATCGGGTATATGTTGAAGAAGAGGAAGGCAGCTAACCCCGGAGTGATGAGCGCAAGGGCCGCAATGGTTCTTTTCTTCATTTTATCCACCCGCCTCCGATCATGAAACAAAAAACAAAGAAAAGAGACATCACCCTCCACTTATCGCCTGAAGTATCTTCTGCTGTGCATCCTGGAGGGCCTGCTCGATGGTCTCTTCACCGCCGATTATGGCCTGGATAGCATTAGTGACTGGATCCCAGACTGCGGCCATCTTGGTGCTCTTAGGCATGAGGTAGGCGTTTTCAAGAGCCTTCATAAAGCCGCTTATAGCCGGGTCGCTCTGGATGTCTGGATTGCTGGCAACGCTCTGAAGAACCGGAACGTAGCCGTTCTGGAGGGCAAGGGTGAGGGCAACGTCCTCACTCGTTGAGAACCAGTTGAGGAACTCCCAGATGGCCTGCATCTTCTCGTCATTGGCGTTGGCGGTAACGTAGATCAGCTTGACTCCAGCATAAGGCCTTGGATAGTAAGTGGTTCCGTTGACTACTATCGGCGGAAGCGGGACGACTCCGAAGTTGATCCCGGCATTTTTAACACCAGAAATGCTCCACGGGCCGTTGACCATGAACGGGGCTTTTCCGTCGGTAAAGAGACCGACCTGGGTGTTGTAGTCAGTTGAGCTGGTCATGTAAGGCCAGATCTCATCAAAGAACAAGTGGAACCCCTGTATTGTCTTGGAATCGTTGAGGCCCGGCATTTCCGTCTTATCGTCAAAGTAGTAGCCGCCGAAGGCCTGGGCCCATCCAGAGATGAAGTACGGATCAACCGGGGTGGCTATGCCATACTTGCCGTTGTTCGGGTCGTAGTACTGTTGCATCATCTGCTTCAGCTCATCGAAGTTCTTCGGCGGATTTGGCACAAGATCCTTGTTGTAGATCAGGGCAACGGTCTCGGCCGCGAAGGGAACACCGTAGTAGTGGCCCTTGTACTCAAAAGCATCCTGGGCAAGCGGAACGAAGTTGTCCTTAAAGTTGGCCGGAACGTAATCATCTATCGGCTTTAGAAGTCCTGCTTCGGCGAGCTTTCCAATCCAGTCGTGGGCCCAGATGAAGAGATCGGGACCTTTGCCAGCGGGAATAGCAACCTTGAGTGCCCCCTCAAGATCGGCTTTGTAAACCATCTCGACGTGTATGTTGGGGTGCTCGATTTCAAACTCCGCTATGAGATCCTTGAAGGTTTGGGCCTCATCTTCGCCCATTGCGTGCCAGAGGACTATAGTAACTTCCTGACCCGGGGTACTGGTGGTAGTGGTCGTCGTAGTTGTCGTGGTAGTAGTTGTCGTAGTAGTCTTTGGCTGGGTCGTAGTTGTTGTGGGCTTGGTGGTAGTAGTGGTTGTAGTGGTGGTCGGCTTGGTGGTAGTGGTTGTCGTAGTTGTCGTGGTAGTAGTTGTCGTAGTAGTCATTGGGTGGATCGTAGTTGTTGTCGTGGTCGTTGTAGTTGTAGTCATCGTGGGGGTAGTCGTCGTAGTTGTTGTAGTTCCGCCCCCACCGCCTCCGATACAGCCGCTGGCCACTACTCCAAGAACAAGAACTCCCACCAGGACAAGGCTTAACAGGCTTTTTCTCATGGCCATCACCCTTTAGACTTCTGCACTCTAGTATCATCACGAGTGATATATATATCTTGCGCTCCCGGGTTCAAGTTTAGCCCAGTGCCCTTTACAGTACCTCGATGACACTTTTGTACATTAAAAGGGCCGATGTGGGCGGCACCCCTGGAAGGCTTTTTCCTCCATAAGTCAGTTTTACCTCCTCCCCTGAGCAGTTTATAGCGACGAAAACTTCTTCCGCGCCCAGAACCCGCTTGTAAGCGAACCATCTATCCCCCGCGGCCACAACCCTGAAATCTCCACGGGAGAGAGGAGCAAGGGAACGCCTGAAGTCTATGAGCTTCCTGACTTTTTGGAGTGTCTCTTCGTCCCACAGCTCTTCCTTCCAGGGCATCGGCGTTCTTCCCGCGCTCATGCCTTCCCCAGAGCCTTTTAGACCGATCTCGTCTCCGTAAAAAATCGCTGGGATCCCCTTGTAGGTCATCAGGAATGCAAGGGCGCAGAGGTACCTTTTTCCGTCCCCGTTGACAAGGTCTATGAAGCGCTCGGTGTCGTGGTTGTCGAGGAAGTTGTAGGTGAAGTACTCCGCTGGGCCGTAGTAGGCGCTCAAAAGGTTCAACTCGTTGAGGAACTCCTCCGCTTTGATCTCCTCAAACGCAAAAAACCTCAGGATTGCATCGTAGAGGAGGTAGTTCATGACCCCGTGAAAGACGTCGAAGAGCCAGGGCCTTCCGTCGTCCATGACCTCGCCAAAGAGATAAGCCTCCTTCGGGAGCCGCTTTCTAACATCGCGCCAGAGGCTCGGAGGAACGCCGTGGGCAACGTCCAGGCGCCAGCCGTCGGCGCCCCTCTCAAGCCAGGACTCCATAACGTCCGCTATGAAATCCACCACCTTAGGGTTCTCGTGGTTTAGCCTCGGCATAAGCCAGACCGAGAAAAAGCTTTCGTAGTTCCAGTTTAAGCTTTTCAGCGCTTTATGCTTCTCGATCCAGGGGAGGTCTGAGCCCAGGAGCTCGAGGAACTCCGATGAAACGACCGGAAAGCCCGTCACCCTGTAAAAGTCTTTGTACTGGCTCTTTTCGCCATTTTTGACAACATCCAGGAAGAACGGGTGGAAAAAGCTCGTGTGGTGGAAGACACCGTCAAGGACGAGCTTTATGCCCCTTTCCTTCAGGGCCTTCACGAGCTCCTCGAAGGCCTCATCCCCTCCGAGTCTCCTGGCCACATGGTAGTAGTCGATGATATCGTAGCCGTGGTAGGTCATGGACTCAAAGATGGGGGTTAAGTAGAGGGCGTTGACACCCAGGCCCTTAAGGTGATCCACATGCTCAACGATCCCCTTCAAGTCCCCCCCATGGAATAACTCCCCCTCCAGCGGGAGCCTCTTCTCCTGAATTCCGACCGCGAACCTGTCCGGCATTATCTGGTAGAAAACGCTCTCCAATGGCCACGATGGGGCTTCAAGCTCATTTGGGACAGCCCTGAACGGGCCGAGCTTTTTCAGGCTTCCTGACGTTGTTTCAACCAGGAAGTAGTACTCTAGCTCCGCCGGTTCCTGCCACAGGACCGCCTCATAGTACTCAAAAAGCCCGTCCTCGGCTTTTTTCCACATATCGGTTTTCTCTCCGTTGACTGCTAACACAGCTGACCTCACAACGCCACGCTTTCCCCTCAGAATGAAATGAGTCCTTCCGGCAAAGTGGTAGAGGTAGAGCAGGGCGGGAGAGTGGTATACCTCATCGTCACCCGCTATCTCGGCTATACTTACTTCCCTTTCGAACTTGTACGCAGGACGGCGGTAGTTCTCCCTTTCCGGGTTCTCAGGGTCGAGCTCGAACCTCCCCCCAAGGGAAAAAGCGTACCTCCAGAGGCCTTCCGGAAGGAGAACCCTTACCGTCCAGCGGTTTCCACTCCTATTCATCCTGAAGGAGCCCTCGTTGAACGCGTTGAAACTTCCGAGGAGGTAGGCGTACTTCTCGTTGCCTGCGGAAATCGAGAACTCCACCTCGGCAAGCCTCCCGAAATACGGGTCTTCAACGAATCCGAAAGTTTTATACACCTTGACCACCCCCGTATCACTGTTGATGAATAAACCGATGCCAGTGAACTTAAATGTCTTTGGAGGTCTGGCCATGAGGGAGGAAGAGATCATAGAAAAACTTCAGAGGCTCGGCCTCACCAAGTATGAGAGCCTGGCGTACATAAATCTCCTAAAGCTCGGGCCGAGCAAGGCCACGGACATAACCAAGGAAAGCGGAATTCCCCACACCCGCGTTTACGATGTCCTAAGCTCACTCCACAGGAAGGGGTTTGTTGACGTCATGCAGGGGACGCCGAGGCTCTACAAGCCAGTCAACCCCGAGGTCGTGCTCGAGAGGATAAAGGAGGACATAATCCAGGACATAGAGGACCTTAAAGCAGCTTTCCTCGACCTATACCGGGAGGCACACGGGGAGGAGCTGCCGGAGATTTGGACAATCCAGGGCTTTGAGAACACTGTTGAGAGGGCGGAGCACATAATTAGAAGCGCCAGGTACGAAGTCCTCATAAACACGCCCTTCGAGTTCCTGAAGTTCCTCCAGGGCGAGATTAAAAACAGAAAGGACGTGGTCTTCGTCATCACGAGCAACTTCGAGGGTGAGATACCCGAATGGCTCAGGCAGGAGAACATCATCCTCGCAAAGAGCGGTGGAGCGCCATGGCTGATGGCGAGCTGGATAATCGGCGACGTCAACTACGCCCTCTTCTTCGGTGCCCTGCCCAAGGACAGGAGAAGGGAGAAGTTCTACTCCTTCTGGGCCAGGAGCCCGAAGATAACCCAGAACTACATGCACTGGTTCTACACCATCTATTTCGACAACAGCGAGGTCATAAAACCGCTAAACTATGAAAGTCTGCCAAAACCGCTCTCTCTCGTCAACATCAGAACCCTCATCACGGTTCTCAAGTTCGTGAAGCTCCCGAGAAGGGCTGAGATAGTGGGAAGGTACATCGATACTAAGGAACCCGTAACCCTCGAAGGTGAAATCGTCGACTATGAGTACACCCCACTGACCGCAAACATAACCTTCAGGTACAACGGAAACGTCCTCAAGGTTGGTGGAATCGGCAGTTACTTTGAGGACGTTGAAGGCGAGAAGTTCATACTGCTGGATTGAGGTCTTTTTATTTTAAACCGACCTTCCATCAGGCGCCAAGATGACCTCTCGTTTCTCTCTGGCATTTGCTTATACTATGAGTAAATCAAAATAGAACGCCCTCCAAAATTTGGCCTTTGATAGCTTTGCTGGCATCATAGCAGGTAACCAGTGAGAGGTATCCGACGACCGCAATCTATATATACTTCAAGTATACCAACAATTTTGAGGTGCTCCAAATGAAAGCACTTTCGAGGAGTGCCATGTTAAGTGTGCTTTTGGTTGGTTTGGTTGTTTTTTCTGTTGTGGCCAGCGGGTGCATAGGCGGTGGCGGAGGAACCAGTAGCACCAAGCTCAGCGGGAAGATCGTGTTCGCTGTAGGAGGCGCCCCAAACGAGATCGACTACTGGCAAAAAGTGATATCTGACTTTGAGAAGGAATACCCCGGTGTCACGGTGGAGCTCAAGAGACAAGCCACTGACACCGACCAGAGGAGGCTTGACCTCGTAAACGCCCTAAGGGCAAAGTCAAGCGATCCTGATGTCTTCTTGATGGACGTTGCGTGGCTCGGACAGTTTATAGCGTCCGACTGGCTTGAACCACTTGACTCATATGTCCAGAAGGATAACTATAATCTGAGCGTCTTCTTCCAGAGTGTGGTAAACCTGGCCGACAAGCAGAACGGCAAGCTCTGGGCGCTTCCTGTTTACGTTGACGCTGGCCTGCTATACTATAGAACGGATCTCCTCCAGAAGTACGGCTACAGCAATCCACCTGAGACTTGGGATCAGCTCGTTCAGATGGCCCAGAGGATCCAGGAAGGGGAGAGAGCCAGCAACCCCAATTTCTGGGGCTTTGTGTGGCAGGGCCAACAGTACGAGGGCCTCGTATGTGACTTCGTCGAATACGTCTACAGCAATGGCGGTGAGCTCGGGCACTTCGAGAACGGGAAATGGGTTCCGACCTTGAACAAGCCCGAGAATGTCCAGGCCCTCCAGTTCATGGTCGATCTCATTCACAAGTACAAGATCTCACCTCCCAACACGTACACAGAGATGACTGAGGAGCCCGTCAGGCTCACCTTCCAGCAGGGCAACGCGGCCTTTGAGAGGAACTGGCCCTATGCTTGGGGCCTCCATAACGCCAACGACTCGCCTGTGAAAGGTAAGGTGGGGATAGCCCCGCTCCCCCACTTCCCAGGGCACAAGAGCGCCGCGACCCTAGGTGGCTGGCACATCGGAATAAACAAGTACTCCGACAACAAAGAGCTTGCCTGGGCCTTCGTCAAGTTCGTCGAGAGCTACGAGCAGCAGAAGGGCTTTGCCATAAACCTCGGCTGGAACCCGGGAAGAACCGACGTCTACAATGACCCGGACGTTCTTAAGGCGGCCCCATACTTAAAGGACCTCAGGAGTGTGTTTGAGAACGCGGTCCCAAGGCCAATAGTTCCGTACTACCCGCAGCTCAGCCAGATAATCCAGAAGTACGTGAACGCCGCACTGGCTGGCACCATGAGTCCACAGGACGCGCTGGATCAGGCCCAGAAAGAGGCAGAAAACCTGGTACAGCAGTACGGCTGATCCTTTTCTTTCTTTTCATCCCTTTGAACTTTCAAGGCGTAACGGGTGGTGTCAATGGGCAGAATAGAGTACAGAGAGGAAAAGCTGGCCTACGGGATGCTCTCCCCAATGCTCGCATTCGTCATCCTGTTCATAGTCATCCCGGTAATCGGCACCTTCTGGATAAGCCTTCATAGGGACGTAACGTTCATACCCGGCTTCAAGTTCATTGGGATGAGGAACTATATTCTCGTGCTTGAGAAGCCGGAGTTCTGGCACTCTCTTATGGTCACCATAGCGTTCTCAGTTGTAAGCGTTAGCCTGGAAACGATGCTGGGGCTCATTTTTGCCCTTATCCTGAACGAGGAGATAAAGGGCAAGGGGCTCCTGAGGGCGATTGTGCTCATCCCCTGGGCCGTACCCACCATAATCTCCGCCAAGACGTGGCAACTGATGTACAACTACGGCTACGGCCTCTTCAACTGGATCTTCTCACAAGTTGGCCTAGGGGCCGTCAACTGGTTTGGCACACCAATAAGCGCCTTCTTCGCGGTTGTTTTTGCTGATGTATGGAAAACGACACCCTTCATGACCCTGCTTCTCTTGGCAGGCCTTCAGGCCATCCCAAAGGATACTTATGAGGCAGCAATCATAGACGGCGCTTCAATGTTCCAGAGGTTCTGGCACATAACCATCCCCCTCCTAAAGCCAGTTCTCATAGTCGCAGTCACTCTCAGAACAATAGATGCACTCAGAGTCTTCGACATAATCTACGTCCTCACAGGTGGCGGGCCAGGAGGGGCCACTATGTCTATATCTTTCCTAGCCTTCAACTACTACAACCTTGGCGACTATGGTGTGGGGTCGGCTATCTCAATCATCACGTTCCTAACCGTTCTCAGCTTCACGGTGGTTTACCTGAGGCTCGGCCGCTTCCAGGAGGGGTTGAAATGAACGAAAAAAAGCTAAAGAGGACCCTGGTCATTATAGGGGCCACCCTGATGGTGTTAATCTGCCTCTTCCCATTCGTGTGGATGGTGGTGATCTCCTTCACGAAGGACGCCACCTTTCTGGGCTCCCCGTACGTACACTTCGAGTTCACAGTTAACAACTACAGGACGGTTCTAAGCGACCCAACGCTCCATTTCCTCGACTACTTCAAAAACAGCGTGATAATAGCGACCCTCGTCACGGTGGTTACCGTAACCGTGTCGGCTCTCGGAGCCTACGCGGTATCAAGGATAAAGTTCAGGGGGAGAATAACGGTTCCGATATTTGTGCTGGGCCTTTCGATGTTCCCCCAGATAAGCCTCGTCGGTTACCTCTTCAAGTTCATTGAGAGGCTCGGCTGGATAAACACGTACAAGGCCCTGTTCTTCCCATACGTGGCGTGGACGATGCCACTAGCCCTCTGGATACTCCTTAGCTACTTTACCCAGCTTCCCAAAGATCTCGACGAGGCGGCCCTTATAGACGGAGCCTCAAGAATTCAGACACTGTACAAAGTTATTATACCGCTCTCTGCTCCGGCCTTATTCTCAACAGCCCTGTTGGTGTTCATAGCGGCCTTCAACGAGTTCATGTTCGCCCTCCTCTTTACGACAGACTATCGTGCCAGAACCGTTCCCGTTGGCATAGCCCTCTTTCAGGGCGTCCACGGGGAGGTGCCCTGGGGAAACATAATGGCAGCCTCGGCCATCTCCACAATTCCGCTCGTGATACTAGCGCTGATATTCCAAAGGTATATAGTAAGCGGACTGACTGCTGGAGCATTGAAGGGAGGGTGAGGTGAGAACATGTTTGAGGTTAAGAAGTTTGGAGGAGAAGGAAAGAAACTCGAAGACTACGCCAAAATAACGGGAGAGGAAACCTTAGAAAGAATCCGGGAAAAGGCCGAGCGGCTTGAAGGAAAGAGCCTGGCCCACGTTAACTCGACCTCCTTCGGTGGAGGAGTAGCAGAGATACTTCACAACCTAGTCCCACTAATGAGGGACGTCGGCCTCGACGCGAGATGGTTCGTTATCGAGGGACCAGATGAGTTCTTCAACGTGACCAAGACCTTCCACAACGCCCTCCAAGGCAACAGGGAACTAAGGCTCACGGAAGACATGAAGAACCTTTACCTCAAGACCAATGAAAAAAACGCCCGGGACTTCGATTTGGGCGCTTTCGACTATGTCGTGATCCACGACCCTCAGCCAGCAGCCTTGATAAACTTTTACAAAAAGAGACAGCCATGGATCTGGAGATGTCACATAGACCTGAGTGACCCCAACGAGGAGTTCTGGAGCTTCCTAAGGGAGTTCGTTGTGAGATACGACAGATATATCTTCCATATGGAGGACTACGTCAGAAACGACCTCAAAAGGGAAAACGTCGTTATAATGCCCCCCTCTATAGACCCGCTGAGTGATAAGAACATGGAACTCGAGGAAAAAGACGTGCTGAAGATCCTGGAGAAATTCGACGTCGACCCGGACAGACCAATACTCACCCAGGTGGCCAGATTCGATCCGTGGAAGGGAGTCTTCGACGCCATAGACGTGTACAGGAAGGTGAAGGAAAAAGTCCCGGACGTCCAGCTGCTCCTAGTTGGGGTCATGGCCCACGATGACCCCGAAGGGTGGGTCTACTTCGAGAAGACACTGAGGAAAATAGGGGAGGACTACGACGTCAAGGTGCTCACAAACCTGAACGGAGTGCACGCAAGGGAAGTGAACGCATTCCAGAGAGCCAGCGACGTGGTTCTTCAAATGTCCATAAAAGAGGGCTTCGGCCTAACTGTTACGGAGGCAATGTGGAAAGGAAGGCCCGTTATAGGAAGATCCGTCGGAGGGATTAAACTCCAAATAGTGGACGGGAAAACAGGTTTCCTTGTGAAAAGCGTTGAAGAAGCTGCCGAAAAAGCGCTTTACCTCCTAAGGCACCCAGATGTAGCGGATGAAATGGGGGCAAATGGCAGAGAGCGGGTCAGGGAAAACTTCATCATAACGAGGCACCTTGAGAGGTACCTCGACCTCCTAAACTCTTTTTAAACCTTTTACCTTTTATAGCCGGTGATGACGATGGAGGTTCCCCCACAACTTGCACAGGCACTGAGCGAGATAGGCTTCACAAAATACGAGACTTTAACCTACTGGACGCTCCTGGTTTACGGCCCCAGCACAGCTAAGGAGGTCTCCTCCAAGAGTGGGGTGCCCTACAACAGGGTTTACGACACCATATCCTCTCTGAAGAGGAGAGGATTCGTTACCGAGATTGAAGGGAAACCAAAAGTATACGCCGCTTATTCTCCCAGGATAGCGCTTCTGCGGTTCAAACAGGAACTGGACGAGATAATGGCTCAGTTTGAGAAGGCCCTAAAGGATGTAAAACGCGAGGAGGAGAGGCCAGCCATATGGAGGAGCCAGGATCTCGAAGAGGCCCTTGAAATGTTCAGAGAATCCCTTTCCTCAGCTGAGAATGAGGTTATAGTCGTAATTCCAGGCAAGTTATTTGATTCCATTAAGGAAGACCTCATAGAGGCGTTTAAAAGGGGAGTAACTGTCTCCATCTACACCGACGAAATTCCTGATGTCTCAGGGTTCAAAGGCCCTGGAAACCTTTTCCTCAGGAGCTTCTACAAACCCAACCACATCGTGGGCATGGTGGATGGGAGGGAGGTGATAACCATCCAAAACGTAGCATTCAACCCCCGCAACCCGCCGGCATTCAAGTCCACGTACCCGGAGATAATCTTCTCCCAGTACAGCCTTATAATAGAGATTTTTAAGGAATCAAAGCTGATAGGGGAGATTCTCACCAATCCCAGCGATCTGAGGTTCTTTGCCATGTTCCATGCGGCAGATCTGGTTAAAAGACACCTGAAAGACAGCCAGATAACCGCGGTAATCATGGGAAAGAATATCAAGACTGGACGGGAGGAGACTCTCCAGGGACTGGTTGTGGGATATACGCTCTCTCTCAAGGAGGCCATCAACAACATCCACGTGGAGACTGAGAGGGGTATTGTAAAAGTCGGGGGAATGTTCGCAGTCATCGAGGACTACGCGAGCACGGACATACGGCTCGGACTTGTTCCCGTGGAGTAGCAGAGGATTAAAGAGAAGTGGAGGTGATAAGATGAGGATACTAATGCTGGGGTTTGAGTACCTTCCGGTAAAAGTCGGCGGGCTGGCGGAAGCCATCACGAGCACAGCGGAAGGCCTTACCGGGCTAGGCCACGAAGTCGTTGTATTCACGCCGGACCACGGGAGGGGCCTCGGGGAGCCCGTGGAGAGGTTTAAAGTCATTTCCTTCGGGGAAGAGGTTGAGATAGAGGTAAGAAAGCGCGTGCAGAACGGTGTGACCGTTTACTCTCTCGCGGGTGGCCTTCTGAGCGAGCCCGACGTCTACGGACCTGGCTGGGAGAGGCTTTTGAAAAAGACTGTCCTCTTCGGGAAGGCCAGCGCCGGACTTATGAACGGCCTCATTGGGGAGTTCAAGCCTGATATAGTCCACGCCCACGACTGGCATACCGTCTTTGCGCTCGGCCTCCTGAAGAAGTATTTCGGGATAAGAAGCGTTTTTACTGTCCACAGGCTCAACAGGGCAAAGGTCCCAGCGGGATACTTCCACGAGGCAAACCTCGGTGAGTTCGCCCCCTACCCAGATATCGACCCGGAGCACACGGCCGCTTACATGGCTGACCTGGTGACCACCGTCAGCAGGAGTTACCTTTTGGAGGAATGGGACTTCTTCGGGCACTTCGAAGGTAAAGCCACGCACGTCTTCAACGGCATAGACTGCACCTTCTGGAACGAGGGGCTTCTCGAAAACGCAACTCTGCCAAGGAAAGAGCGCAGAAGGCTAATCTTAGAGCGCTTCGGCCTCTCAGACGGCAAAGCCTTCATGTTCATAGGTCGCTTCGACAGGGCCCAGAAAGGCGTTGATACCCTCCTGCGAGCTATAGAAGTGCTCTCCAGCGATCCGGGCTTTGGGGACATGTGCTTCCTCATAATTGGAAAAGGCGACCCCGAGCTTGAGAGGTGGGCGAGGGCAGTGGAAAGCCGCTTCCCGGGCAACGTTCGCGTGATAACAGAACTCCTTCCCCGGGAAACAGCCAGAGAGCTTTACGGCTCCGTGGACTTCGTGGTTATCCCGTCCTACTTTGAGCCCTTTGGCCTGGTTCAACTCGAGGCCATGTGCCTGGGGGCCGTCCCGATAGGAAGCGCCGTTGGGGGGATAAAGGACACGATAATAGACCTCGATGGGGATCCACAAAACGCCACCGGAATACTCGTGCCGCCGAGGGATGCGTTTGCGCTGGCGAAGGCGATGATACGGGCGAGGAACCTCGATGAAGGGACGCTCGACCGCCTCAGGAAGAACGGAAAGAGGCGCGCGAGGGAAGACTTCACGTGGAGAAATTCCTGCGAGAGGTACGTTAAGGCCTATCTCAACGAGATTGACAGGGCTATGGCCTTTCTGCGCTAACGCCAGCCATACTGAGCCAAAAACTTCCCCTTCAACCTTTTTATCGTCCCCGAAACGCCGAGCGTTCTGAAGATTGCCCGCGAACCGTTCACCTGGGTAACCAGTGCTAAGGCGAAGCGGAGCTCCTCCACGTGCTCCCTGTCAACCCTAACGATGCCGGTCTGGCTCTTCTCGTCGAACTTTATGAACCACGGCTTAGCTTTAGCAGAGCCAAGGAAGCCAAGAGTTGACAGCGAAGCCTCCCAGATGGCCCTCTTTATCTCCTCACCCGTGAAGGCCCTTTCACCTATAACCTGGAAGGCTATGTAGCGGTACTTATCCCTCAGCGTCGGCGGCAGGTACTTCGGCTTCTCCTTCATTTTCACACCCCATGAATCTGGCCACCAACCTTTTTAAGCCATGCCCCCAGGCTGGGTTAGCGGGGTGAGGAGTTATGAAAACGCCTTACTTTTCATTCGCCGTGGGAGAGCTCCCAAAGGGCTGTCAGCTCTGCGTTAGGGGAGAGAAGCTCGTCCTGTTCACCACCGGCGCCTGCCCGAGGAACTGCTTCTACTGCCCGCTCAGCCCGTGGAGGAGGGGAGACGTGGTTTACGCCAACGAGAGACCCGTTAAGAGCACTGAAGACGTTATCGAGGAGGCCATTACCCAGGAGGCAAAAGGGGCAGGTGTCACGGGTGGAGACCCGCTGGCGAGGCTCGACAGAACTGTGGAATACATAAAACTCCTCAAGGAGCGCTTTGGCAGGGACTTCCACGTCCACCTCTACACCACCGGGGCTTTGGCGACCAAGAAGAACCTCGAAAAGCTCTACGATGCTGGTTTAGACGAGATACGCTTCCACCCTGACCTGTTCAATCCCAGCTCAAAGCTCTTCAGGGTTGAGATAGAGAACATAAAGAACGCCTTCGACTTCGACTGGGACGTTGGGGGGGAGATACCCGCAATTCCGGGCCAGTTCGAGAGGATGGAGTGGTACGCCGAGTTTCTTGATAAGCTCGGTGCGAAGTTCCTCAACGTGAACGAGCTTGAGTACAGCGAGATGACCCTCAAGACGCTTCTGGAGATGGGCTACGAGCCGGTCAGCGACGAGAGCGCCGCGATAAAAGGCTCCCTTGAAACCGGCCTAAAGCTCCTCGAGTGGGGAGAGAAGAATACTTCCCTGAGCTACCACCTCTGCACCGCGAAGCTCAAGGACGCCGTCCAGCTCAGGAACAGGCTGAAGAGGATGGCGAAAAACGTCGCCAAACCCTACATGGAGATAACCGAGGAAGGAACGCTCCGCTTTGGGGTAGCGGAATACGACGACCTCGACGAGCTCTACAGCTTTCTTGTTGAAGAGGCAGAGGTTCCGCCCGAGTGGCTTTACATAAACCGCGAGAAGGGAAGAATAGAGATGCCGGAGGAAGTTGCGGTTGAGCTGGCGGAGGCAGTAGAGGGGGACGTTAAGTTCTTCGTCGTAGAAGAATACCCGACCTGGGACAGGCTGGAGGTGGAAAGAACTCCCCTGTAGTTATTCAACGTCGAGCTCCTTGAACTCCCTCCTCAGCAGGGAGAGCTGACTTTCCTCCAGGGCGGCGGGGCTCACCACCGCTACCAACGTCCCCCCTTTAAGGAGGAAGTAATCCCTCAAGGTGGTCAGGAACTTGAAAACGCTACTGAAGCCGTTTTCCATTATCAGGTATTCGAGGCCATCGATGATTATGACGGTATCTTCGTCCGCCATGGAAATCAGGCGATGGAGAATCGCCGGAAGACGGAGAGGATCAATAGAGTTCTCACCCTCGACCTTGCTGAGCCACAGGTAGGGGATGCCCCTCTTTTTGAATACCTCCGGCGTCCTCGTCAGGGCCATCACTTTTTTGCCCGCCGACAGCCTGAGGATGGAGTCTATATCCCTGGTACCGGCCAGATAAGCCCCATTCTTAAGCTGGGATGTTCCATTGACTATCTTCGATGGCTCCACGGCAACCCGGGCCCTTCTCATGTAGTCCACAAGGTAATAGGTGCCCAGCAGAAGGGCAAAGGAGATTATGATGTCGTCAAGGATCTTGGTGAGGGATGTGGGATAAACGTCGTTCATGACATCAGCCAGAAAACCCAGCCAGAGGAGTAGTGTTACATAGGTACCCTTTCTGAGAAGGCTCCGGGAAAGGGAAGTCTCAAAAAGGGCCCGATACCTGTAGAGGATGAACAGGGCTAACGTTACTATGCCGAGCTTTAATATTTCGAGGCCCAGCTTGAGGTCCAGCTCCATCCTCCCTACCTGGCCTATAATACGTGCACGTCATAAAAGCTTTTCGATGCCACGTTGGGCTATATCTGTCTCGGACTGACGTAATTAATTAGTAACAATTTAAAGGGGTACTAAATTTACCAGAGCTTCTAGGGTAACGGGGAAGCTTATAGAAGCCGGACTGTTGGAAAAGGGATGCACCGGAAGAGAGAGGTCTGTTTTACGCCTGCCCCTGTGTTGGAGCTTCCTTACCTTCGGGACGTTTTTACCCTTGCTTCTTTCGTTTTGTTCTCGTCGTTTTGATTTCTGTTAATCATCACCGCGGTTACCACTCAATCTTTGCGCTCTGGGAGAACTTGCAGTGGCGGGCATTGCCCTGCTGGCGATACTTAATTCCCGACGGTAACGGGAGAAGAGAAAATAAAAACGCAGCGGGCAGAGCTGAAATCAGCCCCCCACCTTCTCAATCCCTATCTTCGCCTCGACCTCGGGCCATTCAACTACGTAGCCCTTCGCTTCACCAAAGATTAGTTCCACAGCCCTCGTTTCCCTCATTATGTAGTCGAGGTTTTCCTGGAGCAGCCCGCGGTTTTCGTCGGTAGTTTCTATCGTGACCATGATGCGGTCGTTGACATCTAAATCAAGGCGCTTCCTCATCTCCTGTATCCTCCTCACGAACTCCCTGGCTATGCCTTCCGCCAAAAGCTCCCTCGTGAGGGTCTTGTCGATGAACACCTTCCCGCCCTCGAACTCCTCAGCAACGAGGAAGTCCGGTAGCTTCTCCTCAACGGTGAGGTGCTCCCTCGTGAGGTGGAAGGTCTTTCCATCGATTTCAACGTCCATCTCGCCCTTCTCGTAGAGCTCCCTGCCGTGTTCGCCTATCCAGGCCGTGACCTTCTTTGAGTCGCCCTTGAACTCGGGGCCAACTTTCGCGAAGTTCGGCTTTATTATGAGCTCGCGCTCGACCCTGCCAACGACGACTTCCTTGGAGTTGAGCTGGTCGCACAGGAGCCTGTTAAGCCTCTCCACAGCCTTCTTGACGGTCTCCTCCTCTGTTTCGATGATTATCCTCCTCACTGGATAGCGGAGCTTTATGTTGACCCTCTGCCTCGCCGATGAGCCCGCCTCAACGATTTTCCTTACAACGTCCATCTCACGCTCGAGCTCCCTGTCTATAGCTCTCTCATCAGCTTTTGGCCAGTCGAGCATGTGGACGCTCTCAACGCCAAGGAACGGCCTCAGGAGGTTCTGGTATATCTCCTCGGCTATATAGGGCGTAAACGGCGCCATAAGCCTGAGCAGGACGTCGAAGACCTTCCAGACTGTGTAGTAGGCCGCCAGCTTGTCCGGGTCGTCGCCTTCGACCCACATGCGCTTCCTGATGAGCCTGACATACCAGCGGCTCAGATCTTCAACAACGAAGTCGTAGATCGCCCTCGTCGCCTTCGCCAGCCTGAAGGTCTCTATACCATCCGTAACCTCGCCTATGAGGCCATTGACCCTGCTTAGTATCCATCTGTCCTCCTCTCTGAACGGGAGCTCCTCAGAAACCTTGGTGGGGTCAAAGCTGTCGAGGCTCATGTAGGTTGCGCTGAGCACGTACACGTTCCAGAGTACGTTGAGCATCCTCCCAACCTGCTCAAGGCCCTTCCAGCTGAAGCGGAGGTTCTCCCATGGATTCGTTGCCCAGAGCATGTAGAACCTGAACGAGTCCCTGCCCCCCTTCTGGACGACTTCCTCGGGCTTTATGATGTTTCCAAGGCTCTTGCTCATCTTGTCGCCCTTCTCGTCCAGGACGTAGCCGTGCATGGCAACGGCCCTGTAGGGGACGGTGTCGAAGGCTATAACAGAAGCGGCCTGCTGGGAGTAGAACCACTTGGTCACCTGATCCTCGCCTTCAACAATGAAGTCAGCAGGCCAGAGCTTTTCGAAGAGCTCCCCGTTCCTCGGGTAGTCGAGGGAGGCCCAGCTGGCTATTCCGCTGTCGAACCAGACATCAACGACGTCCTTGACGCGGCGCATCTCCTTGCCGTTCACCTTTATGATGAACGCATCAACGTAGGGCCTGTGCAAATCCTCCGGCCCGAGCTTCTCCTCTATGATTTTGAGCTTCTCCTCGTAGCTTTCGGGGAGTTCAATGCGCTTGCCGTTGACCTCTATCGCCACGCTCTTCTCGACCAGCTCCTTAAAGCTTCCAACGACGTATATCTCGCCGTCCTCGCTTTGCCATATCGGGAGCGGAATTCCCCAGTAGCGCTGCCTGCTTATGACCCAGTCGCCGCTGTTCATGACGCCGTTGTCGTAGCGAACCTTGACCCAGTCGGGGTACCAGGTCACCTTCTCGTCGTTCTCCTGGATTATCTTGTCCTTGACCCTGCTGACCTTGAGGAACCACTGGTCGGTTGCCCTGAATATGAGCGGCGTCTTACAGCGCCAGCAGTGGGGGTACTTGTGCTCTATTTCTCCAGCTTTCACTAGATAGCCCTTCCCGCGAAGGTGCTCGATTATCTCTCTGTCAGCGTCCTTGACATAGGTGCCCTTCCAGAGGCCCTCGGTGTATCTTCCCTCGTCGTCAACCGGGCTGTAAACGGGCAAACCGTAGCGCCTTCCGACCTCGAAGTCCTCCTCACCGTGGCCCGGGGCCGTGTGGACTAAGCCGGTACCGTCCTCAAGGGTTACGTGCTCGCCGAGGATAACCCTGTGGGCCCACTCGCACCTCTCGCGGAACTCCTTTTGAGCTGGGTATTCCTCCAGGAGGACGTGGGTGTATCTAATCCCCTCGAGCTCCTCCCCCTTAAACTCCTCAACGATTTCTCCCCTGACACCGACCTCGGAAAGAACGCGCTCGACGAGGGACTTCGCTATTATCCAGTACTCCTCGCCATCTTCAGTCTCAACCTTAACCTTTGCGTACTCGTACTCGGGGTGGACAGTTACAGCTAAGTTGGCCGGCAACGTCCAGGGTGTGGTTGTCCAGATGAGGAGATACTCGTTGGTTTTTCCTTCCACCGGGAACTTTACGTAGATGCTCGGGTCCTTCCTTATCTTGTACTCGCCGCGGACCTCGTGTTCAGCGAGGGCGGTTTCACAGCGCGGGCACCAGTGGAGAACGCGCTTGTCCTTCTCCAAAAGCCCCTTCTCCCAGGCCCGTTTTAAGGTAAACCAGCCGGATTCGATGTACTCGTTCTTTATGGTCATGTAGGGGTCGTCCCAGTCCATCCATATCCCCAGCTCCCTGAACTGCTCGGTCATGATTTTGAGGTTGTTGAGGGCGAACTCTTTGCACTTCCTTATGAAGTTCTCCACGCCCACCTCGGTCTCTATGTCCTTCTTGGTCTTCAATCCCAGGGCCTGCTCGACCTTGACCTCTATCGGAAGGCCGTGCATGTCGAAGCCAGGCTGTCTCCTCACGTTGTAGCCCTGCATCGTCCTGAAGCGTATCACCATGTCCTTGATGATCTTGTTCCAGGCAGTTCCAAGGTGTATGGCACCGCTGACGTAGGGCGGCCCGTCGAGGAAGTAGTACTTAGGCCCGTTGGCCCTGCTGGCTTTGACCTTCTCGTAGGTGTTGTTTTCCTCCCAAAAGCGCTCTATCTTCTCCTCAAGCTTTCCCGGGTTGTAGTCCCTAAACTCGGGCTCTTTAATCATTGAAAACCCCTCCAGAAGTGATAATCAGGGCTAACCCAGAACAGGGGGCTTCAGGCCACGAAACGGGCAAAGCGAAGGATAAAACACTCCCCCCTCATGGGCATCGGGCCAGAGTTGGGGGTTTTATTTATAAGGTTTTTGGAATCTCTCAGGGAGATCATCGTGAGGATTGCCGTTGGCTCAACAAACCCCACCAAGGTTCTGGCCGTTAAAGAGGTCATGGAGGTTATTTACGGGGATGTTGAAGTCTTTGGCGTTGAAGTCGACAGCGGAGTGCCAGATCAGCCCGTTGGAATGGAGGAGATCATCAGAGGGCAATAAACCGCGCCAAGCAAGCCCTGGAAAAGGGGAAAGCGGACATTGGGGTTGGAATAGAAGCGGGCGT
Source organism: Thermococcus waiotapuensis (assembly GCF_055384795.1). NCBI lineage: Archaea > Methanobacteriati > Methanobacteriota > Thermococci > Thermococcales > Thermococcaceae > Thermococcus > Thermococcus waiotapuensis. The sequence continues at coordinate 1,371,158 of NZ_AP042429.1, forward strand.
TTATCCGGCCCCAAACTCGCTCACGGGCTATTTTGACATCCAGTTGAAGGATGTGCCCTCCCCGACCGCCCCCCGATCACCGCTCACGGGGGTGTGAGAAGGGAGGGCGGAGAAAGTTATGTCCGAGGATTTTAAGCGTTTTCCTCCTCGGCTCACCCTTCTCCTGCCTCCATTCTCGATGACCTGAGTGTGCTGTCCAGTCCTGAGCCTGGATCTTGACCTCCCTTCCGGGGTACTTTTAGCGCTTCTCCTCTTTGAGAACCCCTCGGTCTTGCCATTTATGTCTTATCCTCGCCCAGAAGGGTTTCAAGGAGGAGTCTTAGGGGTTTGTTGTCCACAGTCTCAAGGGACGTCGTTACCTCCTCTATCGGCACCTTACCCCTCCTATATGAAACGTAGAGGTAGAGGGCATAAGCCGCAACCTTTGGGTCCCCCTCCCTGGTGACCTCCACGGCACTGGCTAAAAGGGGATCCTCCAGGAGCCTATCGGCAAGAGAGAGGAGCCCTTCTAAGTCGTCATTTTCAAGTGCGTTTTCCAGAGGAGTGTAGAACTCCTTGATAAGCTTTTTAGCAGCTTTCTCCCTTTCACCGAGGTCGAAAGTCTCCACTTTTTTGTTTCGACTCAGATAGTAAAAGACTCCCATGAGGGCAAATCCCAGCGCCAGAATCGAGTATAGACCCATTGAAAGCCCCGAGACTCCCCCGATGGTTCCTCCGTATTGAACCCTGATGTAATAAAGGATTATCATCCCCCCGATAATCCAGGCAAGCGCGATCCAAACGTAAGTCATGGGAAAAGAACTTCCAACTTCCGCAGGGGGCTTTTTTCCGTTCTCATCGCTGAGGATGCTCTTTTCGGCTATATCAACAAGAGCCTGAAGCCGCTTTTTCCTGAGCTGAATTTGGTCAAGCACGTCCTTAAGGCCAGTTCCGCTTGCTTCCAAGACCCATCCCCCTTCCGTAAATAACAGAGCTATGCGTCCAATAAACTTTTCTGAGAGGACAGAACCCGGTAGAACACGAACGCCCCCGGGATTATGTACACGTACTGGGTGAGGAATTTATAAAGAAAAGCAACTCCAACTGCTTTCCCCCCAATATCGAGCGCGAGCACGATGCCAAGCTCGTTTCCACCGATTCCTCCGGGCGTTCCAATCATTCCCAGAACAGTGGAATACAGGACGGCAACAAATGCACCAGTCAGTCTGAATTCCCATCCGAAAGCTCTTCCAGTTGAGATTAAAGCCAGCGAAGAAAAGAAAACTTGCGCAAGAGTTGAGAAAAAAGCCGCCGGAAGGTTACCCTTTTTGGCCAGCTTCCAGCCTGAGTAAAATTCATTTATGAACTTTTCCTGTCTCAGAAGTTTGAAGAGCCTTGCGATAACCCTGTAAAGGGAGTCCTCATGAAAAATCGCCCACAGAAACAGAATTAAAGGGAAAACGGCATACCATGAGCCCTCCAGCAGAAGAACAAAAAGTCCGGGCAAGAGCTCGAAGACGACAACCACAGAGTAAGCCCCAATTGAACGAACCCAACTAATTCCAAGGTATCTGCACTTGATGAGCGCCCCGAGGGCGGAGTTTACCGATATTGAAACGTAACTACCCATCAGGTTCAGGAGGAGCAGTTTTTTAAAGGACACCGCCGAGTGGCCAAGAATGAAGTACCAGGAGGCAGTGTACAGGAGAAAGGCCAAAATTCCTGCGGCAAATGCAACCAGCAGATACCAGGGCTCCCCGAGGTGAAAGTTGGAACCGTTGACCTCATTCCTGATCCGGTAGAGAAAAAAGAGCACAATGAGAAGAGTAATCAAAAGGGAAAAGACCTTTCGTTTTCTCAATATTTACTCCCCCGATTCCAAAAGTTCCCTAACGTACCTGGGCATCTGGAAGAGCGTCTCATGCCTCTCCGGGTCATAGTAGTATAGCTTGAGCCCCTTTGCCCTTTCGAGGTCTACCTTTCTGAAATCTATGTCACCCTTTACGCCAACGAGGAAACTCCACGGTGAGGCATAGCCTATCACCGGGAAGCTGAAGTAGTAGACCCTGTCAAATGTTTTTTTCATAGCCCTGTAAGCGTCGAGGAGCTCGTTCGTGAAAAGATAGACGCTGCCAGCCTGTGTTATGTATATCCCAGGATCGTTAAGCCTCTCGTAGGCATCGCGGTAGAAGCCTTCAGAGAAGAGAAGCTTTGCGGGACCAACCGGGTCAGTTGAGTCCACTATTATGGCATCAAACTTTTCCTCACTCTCGTGGAGGTACTTCACGCCGTCCCCTATGATGAGCTCAGCCCTCGGCTCCTCTTTCTTTATGAGCCTCTCAAGGAGATCCTTTGCGACATCCAGGTACAGATACGAGGCCTCAACGACACCTTCGTCTATCTCAACCATAACGGCCCTTTCAACTTCCCCATGCTTAAGGACTTCCCTCAAAGTTCCCCCATCGCCGCCGCCTATGACGAGGACCTTCCTCGGGTTCGGGTGGGCCAGCAGAACCGGGTGGACGAGTGTCTCGTGGTAGCTCTCCTCACCCGCCTCCACGAGCTGGACGGTGCCGTCCAAAACCAGAAGCTTCCCAAAGCCCTCGGTTTCGTAGATTTCAAGCCGCTGATACTGCGTTTGAGTCTCAAAAAGGCGCCTCTTAACCTTAAAGCCAACGCCGTAGCCCCTGGGATACCATTCAATGAAGGCGTTATCCTCAGCGTTGAACCCCATGGTCACCACCACTAAAATCGGGGAGGTTGATGTTTTAAACCTAATGGCAACAGCCGGGACAAAAGTTATAAACCTCCACTATCGAGTATCTCCCATGAGCATAAACCTCGTCAGAAAAGAACTATTCAGGAAGGTAAACCATCTGGCGAGGGAGATAGAGGATGGAATGAACTACGGAGTTCCCCATCTCGTCGGGGAGATAGAAGCCGGAGATCCCCCTAAAGTTGAGCTCAGCGTTGCCGTTTTCGACGGGAGCTACCACAGATTCATCTTAAAAGATGAGAGAAAGCTCTACTTCATGCTTCCCGTTGATTCCTCAAATCCGGGACGTGTCTTTATGGAGGTATGGACGTTTCTTAACGGAAAAACCGAGGGAAGTGTCCTAACACCCGGAACAAAAATCAGGGGTATTCTCAGCAGTGAACTCTCAAGGAGGGGATTCGAGACGATATGGATGAATGTCCACGAAAAGGGAGGCACAGGCTACGTGGAAGTGCTTGCCGTAAAGGAAAACGCCAGGTACAGGATAACCTTTGAGAAGGCAGGGGATGAGCTCACCCTTCTTGAAATTGAAAAAATATGAGTCAGTAGGGGAACATAACGACCGCCGCCACTACGGCAGCCGGCTTATCCTTGACCGTTATCTCGGCCGAAGCGGCCCTGAATTCCTTGAGCTTCCAGCCTCTTACCCTGAACCCTTCCTCGACCATCTTTCTAACCATCTTCTCGGCTTCTTCCTTGGTGCAGTAACCGGAGTACTCGTAGATAAGCCCTCCCTCGTTCCCCTCGCTTATGCCGACTCCAAGGGCCGCGCTGATGGTCATTCCCGGTTCGTCGCTCTCGATGTGGGCATAGACCGTCGGAAGGAGCATTCCTATCGGAACATCGTGGACCTTCTCCATCCACTCGATGTGCGCTGGAATTACACTGCTGAGCTTGACGAGGTTGACGTTACCTATACCGAGCTTGAGGAGCGCGTTATCGAAAGCGTTGAGTTTTGTTCCTCCTTCCGCAGCCGCAGCACCTATGAAAGCCCTCTTAGGAGTCATCCAGCTCATCTTCGCCACCCATCTCACTTTTGAACTATTCTTTCCAAGGTCAATCGGTTAATAAACGTTTCGGAAACATTCCGGGGCAGATGGGCAGGACCCCACAGAACAAAGGTTTACTCATATAGAAAGGAGAAACCACAAAAAGTTGGAAAGGAGATCTACCTTACTATAACGTTGAGTTTACTAAGCTTTATGGAGATGCTGTACTCCCTGGACACATCCCGGATGGCACGCAGGATAGTTTCCTTTGCATCGTTCTTGAGTTTTTCTTCATCAACGCCCGAGAAAGATCCGAAGAGGCCACCGACTTCCTCCTTGAGGAAGGACGCCTCGATGCTTACGTAAACCGTGCTGTCTTGAACGTCCCAGCTTAGTTTGAGCCACTTGAACGTCACGCGGGGGATTAGTTTAAGCTCCGTATGAAGCCTCGCCTTAAGGGTTTCCATGGCAGGTTCTATCCTACTCTTAAGAAGGGCCTGCTCACTCTCCTTCTTTTTCTCTTCGGTGAGGAAGGTAAGCTCATCAATACCAGCCTGTTCCAGGAGTTTTTCAACCTCTTTCTCCAGCTCCGTTTTCTTTTCTATTATCTGAACCGCCTTGGCGGATTTTGGTTTGGCCTGGACTGCAGGGACTGCCTTTTCAACGGTCTCCACCTCAATGTTGTGCACGGTTATATACCTGTTGAGGGTCTTCCCGAGATCTTTGGAGTGCCTCGTGATGACACTCCTTACGAGATTTTCGACACTCTCCCTTGGGAGGTCCGTTTCAACGACGAGCTTCGCGTTGACTTCAAACTCCCTGCGGCCCTTGATGTCAAAGCTGGCGGCCGTAACGTTGATTCCCGCACCCCGGATTTCCTCGATTACGGTCCTGGCCATCGCGCTGAAATATGGCCACACGTCCTCAAGAACGGAAAGGGTTATTCTGCCCTCCTTGTCCACTTTTCCCGTCTTCTTCTTGTCCGTATCTATTATCTGCTGGGGAGCAACTTCCTTCCCATCCAGAATCACTTTAATGTCCTTGAGTATCGGCTTTATGTCAGCCACCCTAAGTATCACCGGGGCGTGCGTGCTTATGGCGTGAAGCATTCTCTTCTCTGCAATTTCTCTCATCTGCCCTTCACTGTGTCCGTACATGTGGACATTGAGATAAAGAACCCCTTTACTCACCTCTCCCGAGAATACGATCTTAGTCAGCTGCAGTGTTCTAACTCTGTTGGCCTCAGATATTAGATACCTGGCATACTCCCTGAGAGCATCGTTCAAGAAGTCTCCGTTCGGAATCTCGTTTACTATCTCAACCTCTTCCACAGTCCTCGCACTCGCAGCCCTCTGGGTGGGCTCTGGTTTTTTCTCCTCTGGAGGCTTAGCTGGCTCAGGGACTGCCTGAGGGGCTGTCTGTGCAACTTCTTGCGGGGAAGTTTTGGATTCCTCGGGGAAAAACAGATCCGCTATCGGAACTTTGGGAGTTTCGGCGTATGCCTCAAGGTTGTCAGCTATTGACAGCTTCACGCCTATTTCATCGAGGGCGTAGAGGTCAACTATCACCGGTCCCTTAATGAGCTCTCTGAAGAGCGAAAGTGCTTCCTCTCCAGAGATGTTCTTTCCAGAGCCAACTTCCTGACCCTCAATTGCCAGAATCTTTGAGCGATCCATCAGAATCTCCATGTAATACCCTTGACCGCTTTTTTTGCCGAAAATCTTGATGAAGGCCCCCTCTGCAGTTGAGAGGATACTTTGAATCTCCCTGAGCAAATCCCCTGGTGAGACTATTACAATGTTTTCCTTGAGGGGGGTTAAGCCGGGCAGCTTCATATTCCCACCATCTTGTTGTTTGTTGTTCTGACCAGCAGCGACACCTATATATATTCCTAAGTTAAACGATGCAAAGAGCTCCGGGTTTGAGTTACGCAACGTACCTATTTAAACGTTGTTGATCATAGGTGGTGATTATGAGGATCTTGGTACTCGGCGGTGGTAGCATTGGCCGTCAGATAGCCGAGGCCCTCAAAGGGGAGTTTGATATAACGATAATAGAGAAGGACGAAATACGCGCCAAGTCCCTTTCTGAGGGGGGATTCAACGTTGTACAGGGCGACTTCTCGTACACGGCCACGCTCCTCAAAGCGGGCATTGAGAAAGCTGACGTCATTGTTATAACGACAAGGAACGTCGACACTGTTAAAAAAACGGCCTACATAATCAGGGGCAATAACCCCAGTGTCCCAATAATAGCGCTTCTTCCGGATGATACGCCCAAAGAGACGCTAGAAAATGCAATCCGCGAGGAGTTCGAAAAGGAGGCCAGAATAGACTACGGCATTTACCCGCAGAAGGCAATAATAGACGCGTTTTTGAGAACCCTGCTGGAACTCGGCGAAAAGAAAAACGCCACCCTTTTGTTCAGAAAACTTCAAGAGCTGAAAAAAAGCGGGGACTCTCTCCTGATAATAACCCACGACAACCCGGATCCAGACGCACTCTCATCCGCGCTGGCCCTCTCCATGATCGCCCAGAATGCGGGATTGAAGACCACAATAGGCTACGGCGGGGAAATAACACACCACGAGAATCAGGCCTTCGTTAACCTTCTTGGGATCAATATAAGACGCCTTTCAAAGGGTTCCTACGAGCTCAGAAGACATCAATTTATAGCCATCGTTGATGCCCAGCCAAACGGAAACATAACAGTCCTCGACAAGGAGGATCTTGAGAGAGTAAAGGTGATAATAGACCACCACCAGGTATTCCAGCACCTGTACGACTACCTGCCGGGTGATGTTTTCATCGACATAAGGCCGGAAGTTAAGTCATCCGCGGCGATATTAACGGAGTACATGAAATCCCTGAACATAGTCCCGCCAGAGAACGTTGCAACTGCCCTTTTCTACGGGATATACATAGACACGAAGAAGTTCTCAAAACTTAGCCATGTGGATCTTAAGGCTATCGAGTTTCTCGCGGGCAAAGTCAACTACGAGATTCTGGACAGAATCGAACACCCGGATATTTCCCTTGAGACAGCGGAGATACTGGCCAGGGCAATACTGAACAGAAGAACATACAAAAACCTCCTCATTTCAAACGTTGGGTTCATAAACAACAGGGACGCCATAGCGGAATCAGCAGACTTCCTTTTGAGGCTCGAGGGGATAAGCACGGTTTTGGTATTCGGAATCGTCGACGATTCCATAGAGATATCCGCCAGAACCCGGGACGTGAGGGTGAACGTTGGGGCAGTTATGAAAGAAGCCTTCAGTGACATAGGGAGCGGAGGAGGACACCCGGCCATGGGTGGCGCAAGGATCCCCCTCGGGATTTTCAAGCTGGCCAAGGACAAAAACTCCCTCCTACGGCTCGTTGAGGAGGCAATAACGGAAAAGTTCCTCGAAGCCCTGGGAGTCAAAGAAAGCTGATGTGGGCCCGAGCGATCCCCTGCCTTCACGGTAAGCTTTTCTACTTTCTCCGGCGGTCCGGAGCTCGGGCCCTGTGCGCCCGGCATCGTCACACCCGCTCATCGCCGGCACAAGCCCGCTCCCGGGCCCGGGCCACCGAGCGCGACCGTCGTTGAAATTTATCGGCTTGGTATTTAAGGCTTTCAGTCCCAATAACCGCCAGGAATATTCCCACGGTGACTTCATGCCGAAAAGCATATAAGCTGATGGACAGACCCGCTCATACCCATGGAGGTGACGCTCATGGTCGAGAAGGTCAGGAACATAGTGGTTGAGGAGATCGTAAGGACCCCGGTTGAGATGCAGAAGGTGGAGCTCGTTGAGAGAAAGGGCATAGGCCATCCGGACAGTATAGCGGATGGCATAGCTGAGGCTGTCAGCAGGGCCCTCAGCAGGGAGTATATAAAGCGCTACGGCATCATCCTCCACCACAACACCGACCAGGTTGAGGTCGTTGGCGGAAGGGCCTACCCAAGGTTCGGCGGCGGTGAGGTCATAAAGCCGATATACATCCTCCTCTCCGGAAGGGCCGTGGAGATGGTTGACAGGGAGTTCTTCCCGGTTCATGAGGTAGCCATAAAGGCCGCCAAGGACTACCTCAGGAAAGCGGTCAGGCACCTTGACATTGAGCACCACGTCGTTATTGACTCGCGCATAGGCCAGGGAAGCGTTGACCTCGTCGGTGTATTCAACAAAGCCAGGGAAAACCCAATTCCTTTAGCCAACGACACCTCCTTTGGAGTTGGCTACGCCCCGCTCAGCGAGACCGAGAAAATCGTCCTCGAGACTGAAAAGCTCCTCAACAGCGACGAGTTCAAGAAGAAGTGGCCGGCCGTTGGAGAGGACATCAAGGTCATGGGCCTCAGGAAGGGCGACGAGATAGACCTGACCATAGCTGCGGCTATAGTGGACAGCGAAGTGGACAATCCAGATGACTACATGGCCGTTAAAGAGGCCATCGAAGAAGCGGCCAGGGAAGTTGTCGAGTCCCACACCCAGAGGCCGACTAAGATTTACGTCAACACAGCCGATGATCCGGAGAACGACATCTACTACATCACCGTCACGGGAACGAGTGCTGAAGCTGGAGACGACGGTTCCGTTGGAAGGGGCAACCGCGTCAATGGCTTAATCACCCCGAACAGGCACATGAGCATGGAGGCAGCCGCGGGCAAGAACCCCGTCAGCCACGTTGGAAAGATTTACAACCTCCTCTCAATGCTGATAGCCAACGACATAGCCGAGCAGGTCGAGGGAGTCGAGGAGGTCTACGTCAGAATCCTGAGCCAGATCGGCAAGCCGATCGATGAGCCCCTGGTTGCAAGCGTTCAGATAATACCGAAGAAGGGCTATTCGCTTGACGTCATCGAGAGGCCGGCCTACGAGATAGCCGACGCATGGCTGGCAGACATAAACAAGATCCAGAAGATGATCCTGGAGGACAGGCTCAACGTCTTCTGAGCCCTCAGCCTTTCTCTATTATCGCCATTATTTTTCTGTGGAGCTGTTTTATCATCTCCCTCCTGTCCTCCATCAAAACAACGTCGCTCGCCCCAATCACCTCAAGGTTGAAGGCGAAGGGGCTTGGGACGTTGTGCCTCTCGACGACAACCCTGATCCTCCCATTCCTAACCCAGCTCAGAAAGAGCTCGGCATTCTCCACGTCCATCTTGTCCTCCATTGTCTCGCGATAGACTTCCTTCAGCAGAGGAAAGTCCGGATAGCGCTCCTTCAGAACTTTAAGAAGAGACACAGCCATTACCTGTTGTCTCCCCAGTCCTTTGCTCCTCCCCAAGTAGCGCCGGAGGATGAGCAGCCCGCGGTTGGCAACGTGCCTGAAGCGCCTCTTCAAAAGCTCGGTGTTTTCAAGGGCCCCCTTGAGAACCTCACGGATGTCTTCAAGCTGGAAAAGCTCCCCTATCTCGACCTCCGAAAGCCTCGCCTCCTTTGGAACCCTCAGGAGGAAGCCGTTGTCGCTTATGGCTATTCCAACGTTTGCCCCCTTCCGCCTGCTTATCGCGTAGGCGAAGGCCCTGCTCAGGGCGTCGTTTGCCTTCCTGCCAACGAGCGTGTGGAAGAAGTACTCGTAGGTGTTCTCCTTCTCCACCTCTTCAACAAGAACGGTTTCATCGTCGGGAACAACCGAATACTTCGCCTGCTCGCGGAAGTAAGCGATGATAGCCCTCGCCGCTTTCTCGTCTATGTCATACTTTCTTGCCAGCCTCTTGACCGCGTCCTTTCTATTTATGAGGCTTTTAACTTCCCGCCTAAACCTCTGTATGTCAAGGGCAAGGTCGAAGCTCAGAGGCAACATCTCGGAGAACCAGGCTGGAATTGTCGGCTTCGCCCCCTCTCTGGGAACCACGTATATCTTGTTGCCCCTGCTCCTGACGAACTCGTAGGTTCTCCCGGCTAAGACGAAGATATCCCCCGGCATCAGCCTCTCGGCAAACTCCTCCTCAACCGTCCCAATCATTCTTTTGTCCATCGTGTAAACGCTGATTTTTGCCTCGTCGGGAATCGTTCCGGCGTTCATATAGTATATCGCCTTAGTCATCTTACCCCGTCTTCCAAACTTGCCATCTTCGAGCCAGATTTTGGCGTAGACCTTCCTGTCCTCCAAACCAGCGTATTCCCCTGCTAAATACCGGAGGACGCCCATGAAGTCCTCGAAGGGAAGGTCGCGGTAGGGATAGGCCCTTCTGACAACGCGGTAGGCCTCACCAACGTCCCACACCCTGTGGAGCGCCATTCCAACGATGTGCTGAGCCAGAACATCGAGGGGGTTCTTCGGGATTCTAACCCTATCGAGCCTTCTGTTGCGGGCGTTGTGGGCCAGAACTGTCACCTCAACAAGGTCGTCGCGGTCGAGGGCGATTATAACCCCCTCGCTTACCTCGTGGAGCCTGTGGCCGGCCCTCCCGATGCGTTGCAGGGCCCTGTTGACGCTCTTCGGCGAGCCTATAAGGACGACGAGGTCAATAGTTCCAATGTCAATCCCCAACTCCAGGCTTGTTGAGCTGTTTTTTGAGACGAAGCCGTTCACGACGTAGTTCCCTGTCTCAGAGTTTATTACCCCGTAGGCATAACCAATGTAGGCAGGCTCAAGTGACGTTATTTTGTCAAAGAAGACATCTCCCTCGGCGAGGCTTTTCAGTTTTTGAATTTCATCCAGAACTTCACGTATTCCCCTGTCCTTCGCCTCTTCCTCATAGACCTCAAGAAGCTTTAGGAGATTCCTCCTGCTAATTTCACGTGCCCCGAGTTCGGCTCTCACCGGGTTGTAGAGACTCATCTTCTGAAGGCGATAGGAGCTTATCCCGAGCTTTTCACGGATGTACCTCAAGCGCTTCCCAATTCCAGGAATCACGTCGAGGTTTGAGTACCTCCCAGAGTAAAGTCTTTCCCAGTTGGAAAGGTCACTCCTCCAGGGCAGTATCTTCTCGAAGAACCGCCTTAAGTACTCCCAGCCGATGACGGCCACCTTATAAGCGGCGCCCTTCTCAGGTATCTCCTCGCCCCTGAAATGCTCAACCTCGTCGTAACCTCTGGCTCTGATGGAAGATACCACCCCAAGCTGAAGGAGGACGTCTCTAATCCCCTCAGCAAACTCCCTCTTGAACGTCAAAAAGCCCGCTGAACAGACCCGTCCATTCTTAACCCTCAGATAGCCGTTTCCGTCGAAGTAGCCTGCCAAGAACTCCCTCTTGTGCTCTTCGGGAAGGACGTAAACTATCGAGGGGAAAACCCCCTTCCTGGACTTTCCCCCAGTTTTTCCCGTTAGAGCTTTGAAAATCCTCGGAAGCAGGGCGAAGGGAATTTCAAGCGCCCACGTGCTTTCGTTCTGTTTTCTTATAATCCCCTCAACGCCGAATTCTACTTTGCCCAGCTCCCGGTACTTTTCGAGCATTTCCCTATCAGTCGAGAACAGGGTCAGGGTCCCGCTTTTCCACGAGCCACCGGCCATCCAGAAGCCCAGCAGTCTGGCAAGTCTGGGAGTAAAGGTGGAAGGCAGGGTGTAGCGATCCCTGTCGGAGGTTATTCCCTCAACGTCTTCTCCACTTATTTCAAGCCCCGCATCTCTGAGAAGGACTTTCAGCCTGCCCCATCTGAAGGGGTAAACGCCGTTGAGTTGCTCGCTGAGGTAAGAGGCATCCCATCCCCTATGGCGCGCATAGGCACCAACTGAACCGAATTTTGCCCGTATTGAAAGTTCAAGCTCCCCGAGGAAGCCCTTCTTGAGGTGAAGGTAAGCGGAGTCGGGAAGGACTTCAAAAATTGAAACTTCCCTCTCCGGGCTCGGAAGTCTTCTGACGACCGCGATGTAGTCGCCTTCTCTAAGCTCTCCAGCCTCAACCCACTTGAGTTCCCCGTCCCTAACTGTGAGGAACCTGTGCTCCCCCGTCGCAACGATACCAAAGCCAAGCCTGGTCTTGATCCTGATGCCTTTACGGTTGTAGGGTATCCTGTGGGGCTCCTTGAACTTCACGAACCTCGCTTTGAAAGAATCCACTCCAGTGATCCTCGAAGAGCCCAAATCTTTAATCTCAACGGGGCCTTCCTCGGTCAGAATCTTCGAGTCCCCAGAGACACAGACGACGGCCTTAAGTTCCCCCCTCTTCAGCTTCTCCTCCACATCTAACCTGACCTCCCTGGAAAGGCTTGAGTGGTGGGTCTCTATAAGGCCCCCAAACTCGGGAAAACGCTTTTTTAGGTTAAACACGACCCTCTCGGCACCGCTTCTGGTATTGGTGAAGATGAGCGTCGTTCTGTGTCCCCTTATAAGCTCGGCCAGACGGTTGTAGAGGGCATCGCCAAGAACATTCGCCGGGGTGTACACAAGGTCTTCAACGACGCTTTCCACCTTTATCTCAGTCTCCTTTGCAAAGCTCACGTCAACTATAATGCCAGGCCGAGGCCTCCCCTCGTCGTCGAAGCCAAAGACGAACTTCGCTACCTCCTCAAGAGGGTGTATCGTCGCGCTCAGGCCTATCCTCACGAACTCCCTTCCGGCCATCTCCTGGAGTCTCTCCATCGTGAGGGCAAGGTGTGAGCCGCGCTTGTTCTCAGCCAGGGCATGGACTTCGTCAATGATGACGTATTTCACCGTCTTAAGCCTCTCGCTGAATTTTGGGGCGTTTAAAGCTATCGCCAGGCTTTCGGGAGTGGTTATGAGTATGTGCGGCGGTTTTCTCACCATTTTGCTTTTTTCATAACTCGAGGTGTCGCTCGTCCTTATGGCGATACGGATTTCAGGTAGCTCGTAGCCGAGCTCCTTCGCGACCTCCTTTATCTCCGCCAGGGGCCCCTCGAGGTTGCGCTTTATGTCGTTGTTGAGAGCCCTGAGCGGTGAGACGTAGAGGACGTAGATTTTATCCTCAAGCTTTCCCTCCTTTCCAAGCAGAATCAGCTCGTTTATAGCCGAGAGAAAAGCAGATAGGGTTTTTCCAGAGCCGGTGGGGGAAGAAATCAAAACGTTTTCCCCTTTATGTATCTCAACGACGGCGTAGCGCTGTGGGGGAGTAAAGCTCCCGAACTTCCGCTTAAACCACTCCCTAACAGGCTCGGTGAGAATGGAGAATATCTCCTCGTCGCTGTACTCCCTTTCAGCCCGGCGTATCATAGCTCTCACTTATTAGGTTCAATTAAAAACTTTTTTGGTATCCAAAATCAAACCTGGCTGATCTTTCTCATGGCCTCCAGAAGCTTCCCGAGTTCTCCAAAATCCAGGACTTCTCCACCAACGGGAACCAGAACCCTTAGCTCGAGAACATTGGCCTTTTTCAAAAACGGGGAAACGATCTCCCTCGTTACGTCGTTTCCATAGGCCCAGGGGCTGAAGGCCGGGAGGACTATAAGGCTCTCGCCCCTCAGGAAGACGGGCACCTTAACGCTCGCCCCAACCTCGTCCCTCAGCCGTATTGAAGGATGTTCGTGGCCTATTATGAAGCGCTCCCCCTCTTCAAGTCTGTGCCCGTGCACAACTTTCCACCCTTTAAGGCTCAGCTCGTCGACGATTTCAACGCCGAGCTCCCTGAGCCAAAGAACACCAACATCATGGTTGCCCCTTACAAGGATGACCTCACCGACTAACCCCCCGATGCCCTCGAAAAATGCCCTAAGTTCCGCCTTTTCCCTCTTAATGGGAACGAAGGAGTGTTTGAGGTCGCCGTCTATTATGAGCCTTTTGGGCCTTTCCCTCTCGAGAACATCCCTGAGAGAGGAAACAAGATCCCCCAAAAGCTTTGGCACGTAGTGGCCCTCGCTCGCAAGGGCCTCCTCAAAACCAATGTGAAGATCAGCCACCAGCAGGTTCTTTCCAACCATCAGGGCCCTTTCAGGGAGAAATTTAAAGAGGGACAACGGCTATCCCTCACTCAAGGACCAGTTCCACCCAGTTTTCCCTGCCAAGTTTGTAAACCCTCACCAAGCCCTTTTCTTCAAGCCTCTTGAACATCCTCCAGGCGGTGCTCTTGGGAAGGCCAAGGGCGTCCCTGACCCTGGACTGAGGCGCTTTACCCCCGTTTTCAACGAGGAACAGCAGGGCGTCTCTCTCGTCGTCGTTTAGATCTGTCATTGCATCGATCTTCTGGCGGAACCTCTCAAGAGCCTCTGGGCTCCAACTTCGAGTTTCAGAGGTTTTCTTTTTCCCGAGGAGCAAGTAGGCCGCGCCTCCCACGATTAAAAGCGCCAGAACGAGCCCTATCCACCTGGCCGAGCCTGAACCCCCGCCTCCACCGGTGGATGTTGTAGTAGTCTGGCTCTGGGAAGTAGTGGTTGTGGTTTCAGTCCCTCCAGGGGATCCTGTCGTCGTCTTGGTTCCTATCGGTATAAGGTAAGAGACGCTCACGTCTCCGGGCGGCATCAGCAGGGTGTTCCCGCGTATCTCAAGTGGGACGTCGCTCAGATCAACTATCACAGCATTGGACGGAAGGCTTATCGTAACAGGAACCGGGCTCTCAAGGGATACTGTCCAGACGGCCCCCTCCTTCGAGGTCAGGTCAGGGGTGTAGTAGGAGAGCTTCACTAGGGTAGCATCCCCGAAGTAAATCGTAACGTTACCGTTGTTTATCTCCACAGGGAGAAGGTTTCCATTCTCGTCGAGGGCCACCAATCCCTCCACCTGTTGACCAAGGAGGGGAACTTCGAGAACTACAGTGTAGTTTGCGGTTGAGATAGTCTCGTTGACCAGCACATAACCATCCTCGTAGACGGTCAGAGAGAGGGACGAAACGGTCTGACCCCCAACCGGAACCATTAGCAAGCCCGCGATGATCATGATGAAGAGCGACAAAAACGGCCTCATGTGGCGGCTCATTTTCTCACCTCGGGCATTTATAAAACAGACCTCTTTAAAAAAGTTTACGGGGGGAAGAAGAAAGAAGAGATCACGGGCGCTTTCCGGGGTTTTCTGGCTTCCAGACGGGCCAGTGCGTTTCGTCATTCTTCTGGACCCACCTGAGGTGAGCAGCCACGAGCTTGAGTCTCGGGGTAGATTCTTTTATTATCCCGAGGGTCTCCATGTACTTGCCCTCTCTGACGAGCTGTGTCACGTTCTCCCGGAGCTGGATCAGCTGCTGCATGAGCTCGTCAACAAGGGTCGCGTTTATTCCCGGGGCGTTTCTGAGCATCTGAAGGTTCCTGATCTCCATCTCCAGCCTTAAGGTAAAGGCGTTGGTTATTGGTCCGTTACTGGCCTTAAGGAACTCCTTTTGGAGCTCCCCGAGGGCTTCATCCAGCTGCCCCTTCAGCTCCCTGGCCTTCTTAAGGTCCTCCGTGAGTGCTGTGCTGTTACCGCTCATAGCGTCTTCTACAACCTCCCTGTAGGCTTCTCTGGTCTCGTTGTAGAGCTTCTCAGCTTCCGTGGTGTTTATTCCCCTCATCTTGGCAGCGTTGATGATTATCTCAGCGTGCCTGAAGTAGCCGTTCATCCTGAGGGCCTCGACCCTGGCGATGGTCTCGTTGCTGGGGCCCGTTCTCTCTGTCTCCACTGCTTCGCCCTTAACTATGGCCTTTATAACGATCTTGTAAGACCTCATGGCTTCAATGGCCTTCCCGATGGCTCCCCTGTAGTCACCGCTGTTGTAGAGGCTCCAGGCTTCGCTCCTGAGCCCCTCCGCCTTGTTGAACTGCTCAATGATGTCACTGGTGATGTTGCTCCCGTTTGCAATGAGCCCACTGGTGTAGTTTGCCAGTCTGTCAACCATCCTCAGGAGGTTCTCTGCAGCCTTCTGCCCGGTTGCATTAAAATTGGCAGAGGCATTAACCTGGGCCTGCGCTGAAGCCTGCCCGGCCTCAGCTGCCCCGACCATTGTGTAGGCTGGTACCACCGACAGCACCAGCATTGCCATTACAAGTATGGCTTTTACACCCCTCATGGTCCTCACCTCATTTTGGATTAGAGAGCTTCCCCTATATGAGGGATGCGCTGAAACCGCAAAGGAAAAAACGTTCCCGGTCGTTCTGCCGTTTGTTTAAACTTTTAAAACCGCCGCATTAGCCAGACAAAACGATTCTGTCAGCCTTATCTCGCCTAAGGCCCAGCAGGTCAAAATTCTGAATCGCGCATAAGCTTCATAAAGCCTCCCCCGAAAGGGAGCAGGGAGTGAGGATTATGCCGCGTGGAATGGGCTGGGGCAGGGGAAGGAGGAGAAAGATGAGAATGATCGGCTTCATCCCCCAGGTCAAACACTTCCATCCCGCTCTTCCCCCGATGGTTCCACCCAAAACTCCCATATTCATGACCTATGAGGAGTTCGAGGCCCTTAGACTCGTCGATTACGAAGGTTTGACCCAGGAGGAAGCGGGCCAGAGGATGGGTGTTTCCAGGGGCACCGTCTGGAGGGCCCTTAGTTCTGCCAGAAAGAAAGTTGCCCAGATGCTCGTTGAGGGGAGGGAACTGATAATCCTCCCGCAGGGAAACGAAGAGCCAGGAATGGAAAAGGAGTGATCAGCCGAGTATCTCCTCCGCTATTCTCCTGGCTATCTCCTTGAGAGCTCCCGACGCTTTTGAATCGGGAAAGGCCTCAACGACCGGCCTGAGGAGACCCATGCTCTGGGGAATTGCCCTGTCGTAGGGGACTTCCCCAAGTACCGGGATACCCTCGCTTTCGGCCCACCTCCTCAGCTCTGTAAACCCGGGGTTCATGTCAGCCTTGTTGATTATGAGGTAAACCGGCTCCCTGAAGTGCTGGACGACCCTGTAGGCGCGCTGGACATCGGAGAGGGAAGCGGGCGTTGGCTCGGCTATAAGTATGGCCACGTCTGCTCCTCCGAGGCTCGCTATAACCTGGCAGCCGATTCCGGCGGCGGAGTCAACGATCATGTGCTCGAGGTTTAGCTCCTCCATTATTTTCTTCGCCCACTCCTTTTCTTCAGTGACGAGCTTTCCGCTCTCGGGCCTTCCAACATCAAGCTGAGCGGAGATGATCGGAAAGCCGTACCTGGTGGTTGCCTTCCTTATTACTCCTGAGCGAACCTCTTCGAGGCTTATCGCCCCCTTAACTGGACAGACCAGGCCGCAGACGTTGCAACCCTCGCAGGTGAGCCCGTTAACCACGTAGTTGCCCTCACCGTCTACGTAGATGCTCCCGTAGGGGCAGTGCTCCATGCAGATGCCGCACCTTATGCAGCTCCCCGTGTTTATCCTCGCTACCCTGGCCCCGAAGTGTTCCCTCTCTTCTTCCCACTCTTCAACGCCGAGGAGAAGGCCGAGGTTCGGTGCTCCCGCGTCCGCATCGACGGCTATGAGCCTGTAACGGTCTTTAAGGAGGTAAAGGAGCGAAGCCGTTATCGTGCTCTTCCCAACGCCGCCCTTGCCACTCGCTATAGTTAACTGCATCACTCACCACCCCCAAAAGCGAGAACCCTTTCGGCAAGCGCCCTGAATATTTCCGCCTCGGGGTAATCGCCCAGGGCTATCGGCCTTCCGCTAACGTAGCTCTTCACTATGTTCTCGCTGTAGGGTATTTCAGCAACCACTTCGGCGCCGTACTTTTTGGCCAGCCCGTAGACCTTCCCCTTCTCCCCGAGGTCGGCCCTGTTTATCACAACCCACGTGGGGATTCCCATAAGTTTCCCCAGTTCGAGGATTAGCTCCGTGTCGTGGATTCCGAGCGGGGTTGGTTCCGTGACGGCTATAAGGAGATCAGAGAACTCAATTGCCTTCGAAACTGTGTTGCCGGTTCCTGCGGCAGTATCGATGAGTAAGATACCTCCGCTCTTTTTGTGGATTTCGGCGGCCTTCCTCCTGGCGGCCACGACAAGGGGCATCGACCTCTCCTCGCCTTCCCTAAGCTTTCCGGTCACCAGCGTGAAGCCATAGGGCGTTGGCGTGACGTAGGTGTGCCCGATCAGCCTCGCCCCCCCGATGATTGCCCCGGAAACAGGGCAGACTATCTCACATGCACGGCAGCCGGAGCAGAGGGTTGGTATGAGGAAAGGCGTTCCATCCTTCAGGGTGATTATGGCGTGCTCCTCGCAGGCTTCTGCGCACTTCCTGCAGCGGGTGCACTTAGAGTAGTCGAAGAGCGGCATGAACTGGTTCACCGGCTCCTCGTTGACCAGCCCAAGGCCGAGGAGAAGGTGGTCGTTTGGTGCTTCAACGTCCAGGTCAGCCATTGTGAGATTGGCCCCCAGCTTCCTGAGCGCTACCGCGAGATTAACGGCGACGGTGGACTTTCCGGTGCCCCCTTTTCCACCGCTCACGGCTATCTGCAACCTCCCACCCCCGAATTAGGCGAACCTAAAAACTTTTAAAGTTTGTGCATACGCTCAAAAGGTGATAGCATGAGGTGCCTTAAAGTTGCCTTCGGAATGGAGGGCGAAGAGACGCTTACCGATGCCCACTACGGCGACTCGGAGTTCTTCGCGATCTACGAGATCTGTGAGGACGGTAGCGTTAAACTCCTGGAAAAGAGGCCGAACAAGGCCAGGGACTTTGAGGAGAAACACGACGAGGGCCACGGTGATCCGGAGAAGTTCAAAGCCGTTTTGGGCCAGCTCCTCGACGTTGACGTTTTGGCCGCCTTCAGGATGGGCCCGAACTTCCTCAGAATAAGGGACAAGACCAAAAAGGTGGCCTTCTTTACCAGGACCAGGGACCTAAGGCTCGCCCTCCAGAGGGTCTTTGAGGACTTCGAAGAGCTTTGGGAGCAGGTGCAGGAGAAGAGAACTGTTAGAAAGCCGATCGATGAGGGGTGAGCATGAGGTTCTGGGGAATTGAGCCGAAGACCGGGCTTATAGCTGGCCTCTATGCCTTCCTCGCCTTTTATCTAAACGCGAGGTTTGAGATAGGTTTATCCTCCCCGCCTCTTGGCCTTCTTCTCCTCGTTCCCGGGCTGGCTCTTTGGCTCCTCTGCTACCTCCAGGTTTCGAGGGCCCACGCGAGGGGCGAGCTCCTGACCACAGGATGCTACTCCAAGGTTAGGCATCCGATATACTCGATCTGGGGCATCCTAATCCTCCCCGGCTTCTCCCTCGTAATTGGCGGCCTCATGCTTCTCCTTCCGCTCGTTTACTGGTTATCCGTCATGGCCTTCATTGGCGAAGAGGAGAAGAGCCTTGAAGAGAGGTTCGGCGAGGGGTGGAGAAGGTACTCGGAAAGAACTGGCAGGTTTCTTCCGCTCCGAAGGAGTTAGACCTCCACCACGTACTTCCTGTTCCCCTCCTCAAACCCCTTAAAGGAGCCGAGCTTCAAGCCCAGGAGTGCCCTTTCGATGTCAACCACCCTCATGGAGGCAAGGTGCGTTACCCCGGTTCCCTTCAAGAACTCCGGCAAAAGCTGGCCCGTAGGGCCCGTGAGGACGAAGAGCCTGGCTTTTCTCGCCCTGTCGAGGAGCATGTCAATGGTTCCGTTAACCAGACAGCTCGCGCTCGCTATAACGGCGTCCATCTCAGGCAAAAGGTGGTACTCTAAAGCGTCGCTGTAAGTATCTTTGTCCCAGAGCTTGGCGTTCCTCTCAAAGACGAAGACTTTGAAGCCCCTCCTGCGGAGCTCATCAGCCAGCGGAGGCATGTTGCCTATCAAAGCCACTCTGCCGGCGTTCTCAGGCAAAAGCCCAAGCACGTCAGTCCAATCCGCGTTACTAAGGTCTATGTTGTACTGGGAGACCGCGTTGATTGCCGCCAATCCTAAAGTGCGCTCGATCACGTTCAGGCTGTCCGCTTTCCCAATGAAAACCTCAAGTGAAGGCTCGCTTATCGAGCTATTGTAGCGCTGGACTTCCTCCGGAAGGGTCATCGCAACGCCCAGGGCTTTTCCCTCTGGGCCTTCAACCAAAACCCACGTGTAGGGCAAAGCAAAGCCGAAATCGACCAGTTCAAGCCCCCCAACCAGTTTCAGGGCCTTTTTCTTTATCTTCGAGAGCAGCATAACCATCACTTCACGGCCTTTATAACCACAAAGCTCCCCTCACCGTAGCCGGGCTTAACGGGTTCGACTTTTTTTATCTCGTTCAGCCTGTGGAAGAGCGTCTGAACAATTTCAAACTCTTTGAAGCCGACCTCTCTTAGGAGCTCCAGAAGTTCCTCAGTCGAGAAGAACCTCGCGTCCCTGTAAAAAACGCTTTCCTCCCTGTGCTCCTCATAGTGCCTTCCGATCGGGCTGTTTCTATCAACAAAGCCTATTACCAAAGCCCCGCCCGGCTTCAGCACGCGGTAGGCCTCGCGCAGGGCCTTTTCAGGCTCGTCAACGAAGCAGATTGTCGTGACCATCAGAAGATAATCGAAGCTCTCATCGGAAAAGGGGAGGTTTTCGGCAACGCCTTCGATGACCTCTATGCCCTGCTTTTTAGCTACCTCTGCCATCGCTTTGGAGGGCTCGATGCCCAGCTTTATTCCGAGAGGTGCCGCAAAACGACCGGTCCCTACGCCTATCTCCGCCCCTTTACCTTCCCCCGGCAAAAGCGTCTTCACAGCCTCAAGTTCCGAGAGATAAGCGTATTTGTGCCTCTCGAACCAGCCCTCATAGCGGTCGCGGTGCTTTTCAAAGGGCTCTACCTTTGGCATTACGGCTCACCCTCTCTTCCTTCAGCCAAACGTTTATACGCTTTTAGGTTAACCTAATCGCGGTGGTGGCATGATAGCCTTTGGGCCGGTCCCTTCGAGAAGGCTCGGGAGGAGCCTCGGGGTAAACAACATCCCCGATAAGGTCTGCTCCTTCGCCTGCGTTTACTGCCAGATAGGCAGAACCCTGAGGATGGAGCTTGAGAGGAGGCCCTTTTATGAGCCGGAGCTGATCTTTGACGAGGTCAGGAAAAAGGTCGAGGAAGCCAGAAAACGGGGCGAGAGGATAGACTACGTAACCTTTGTTCCAGACGGGGAACCTACCCTCGACGCAAACCTCGGGAGAGAAGCCGAGCTGTTGAAAACGCTCGGAATCCCGCTCGCGATACTTACCAATTCATCACTCATCTGGCGCGAAGAGGTTAGGGAAGACCTTCTCAAGTTCGACTTTGTTTCCCTCAAGGTGGATGCCGTCAGCGAAGACCTCTGGAGGAAAGTGGACAGACCCCACAAAGGCCTGAACCTTGAGAGAATCCTCGAGGGGATGCTCGAGTTCAGGAAGGTCTTCGGGGGAAAAGTGGTCACCGAAACGATGCTTGTGGATGGCATAGATTATGGCGACGAGTTTGAGAGGATAGCGGACTTCTTAGCGGAGCTTGAGCCGGATATAGCCTATATAGCGACCCCCACGAGGCCCCCAGCCGAGGAGTGGGTGAGGCCAGCTAAGGAAGAGGTGATAAACCATGCCTTCCAGACCTTCGCCGGGAAGCTCGGTGAAGATCGCGTCGAGTATTTGATAGGCTACGAGGGCAACGCCTTCGCCTTCACCGGAAACGTTGAGGAGGATTTGCTGGGCATCACCTCGGTGCACCCGATGAGGGAAGAGGCCGTTGAGGAGTTTCTCAGAAAGGCAAACGCCGATTGGGGCGTTGTTGAGAGGCTTTTGGTGGAAGGAAAGCTAATAGAGCTGGAATACAACGGGAAGCGCTTTTACATGCGCAGGCTGAAGAGCAGGGGACCCGCAGTTAGGTGAACCGAAAAGTTTAAATTTTGTGCATATGCACAAAATATTGGGGTGATGAGTATGAAGATCGCGATCCCGACCAACGGTGGAGGAAGGAACGACACGGTTGCAGCTGTGTTCGCCCGTGCTCCCGCCCTATACATAGCGGAAGTGGACGAAAACGGAAACATCCTGAGCGAGAAGGTCATTCGGAATCCAGCTTCAACAGCCGGCGGGGGAGCAGGCCCGATGGTGGTTCAAACCCTCATCAACGAGGGCGTTGAAGCGGTAATAGCTCCCCAGGTTGGACCAAACGCCCTCGGTGCCATACAGGCGGCGGGCATAAGGCTCCACCAGGTCTCTCCCGGAACTCCAGTAGAAGAGGCGATAAAGGCTGTCGCCAGTGGCACGGCGGGACGGTTTGCTCCCCCAGCTGTCGCTACAACTCCCCCCACTCCAGCTCCAGCCTACGGCCCGTACCCGACCTATGGCTACGGCCCCGGGTGGGGCAGGGGCTGGGGAAGGGGACGCGGTTGGGGCAGTGGAAGAGGGATAGGTAGAAGGCTCGGCTACTGCCCATGGACAGGCCAGCCAAGCAGGAGAGTCTGGCTTTCCAGGTTCTTCGGCTGGTGGTGACTTTTCCCTCTTTTGAATTTTAGGGGGCCAAAAAATGCCGGGAAGAGGAAGGGGCTACGGCAGGGCCTTCATGAGAAACTACCCGGAGTACGGGTTCTTACTCCCCGGGGGACTTTACGGGCTGATAAACCTGGTTTTCCTTTTCCTCATCCTCTACGTGCTCTTCAAGCTCCTCCTGGTCGCCGCTGGTTACGTGATCGCACTTGCCGTTCTCTACCTCCTCTGGGTCGCACTGAGGCATGGATTATAAGGCTCCTCTCCGGCCTTTTTGGGCGTTATCAGGCTTATATGTCTTTAATTCTAAAATCTTCTGGTTAAACGGCGATTTAACCCGAAAGAGGCCTTCAAAGGATTTTGGAAGTCTTTAGTAACCTTGTGTTATTATTTAACATTTTGTTACAGGTTTTTGTGCGTTTTGTAACGAATTTTTTTCGGAGTTTTGAGCGGAGGAAGGGAAGAGCCTGGAATCCAGCCCTTCCCACAGAAATTGGAGTTTTTTGAGTTTAAAGGGTTTAAACGCCATTTTTGCCTGTTTGGGCTCTTTTCCTTCCTTTGGAAGTCCCATGCTCATAAGAGTGCACCATGGGAAAAGTCCTGCTTGTTAGCTTTGTCCGTTGGGTTTGGCTTTTTAATGGCTGGAAATCCGGTCTTTTGGGGGCTCTTTTAAGACCCCTCCACAGAAAAACTTATAAAATCCGGGGATTAATATGGTCTTGCAGGACAAACTGAGGAGAAACCCGCCCTGTTGCAATAAGACTCTGAGAGAATGGAAACGTCATAGTCAACGTTGTAAAATGACGTCACCCCATTCAGTTGCAATAAGACTCTGAGAGAATGGAAACCTGTATTTCCAGCACGTAGGAGCCCTCAGAGGGCACAGTTGCAATAAGACTCTGAGAGAATGGAAACTTGAATGAACGAGGAGTAATCAAAACAACATCCCCCGGGTTGCAATAAGACTCTGAGAGAATGGAAACTTATAACAATCAAATTTGCAACTTCAAAATACAATATGTTGCAATAAGACTCTGAGAGAATGGAAACCTTTCACAATCAAAAAATGAGAAATCAAACCACCTCCTCGTTGCAATAAGACTCTGAGAGAATGGAAACTGGTGACATCCTCTGGATTCATTGAATGATATACCATGTTGCAATAAGACTCTGAGAGAATGGAAACCTGATGCGTACGTGCTCGTCCTTATCCCAAAGATCTTAGTTGCAATAAGACTCTGAGAGAATGGAAACCTACAAGCAAAACGGGGGCGAAACGATATGAAGAGATAGTTGCAATAAGACTCTGAGAGAATGGAAACGGGTTCATGAACTCAAGTAGTATTTCGTTGTTCACTGCGTTGCAATAAGACTCTGAGAGAATGGAAACTGGTGTCTCAAATGGTTCGAGGGTTTCTCTCACGTCTCGTTGCAATAAGACTCTGAGAGAATGGAAACTTATTAGGATGAGAGATGTATTAATTTATGGTTCTGGTTGCAATAAGACTCTGAGAGAATGGAAACGATAATATCACTAACGATTCCGGGAATATCTGCTCCAGTTGCAATAAGACTCTGAGAGAATGGAAACTGCGTCTGTAGCTCGGTAGTAATAGTATGTGGCGTTGTCGTTGCAATAAGACTCTGAGAGAATGGAAACCCAGTTTCAGGGATACTGCACATAACTCCTTGGTAGTTTGTTGCAATAAGACTCTGAGAGAATGGAAACTAAGGGCCCTCAACTCTAGCGTGGGTGCGTAAATAAGCGTTGCAATAAGACTCTGAGAGAATGGAAACATACTCCAGAGGACTGCCTCCCTCGTCTCATCGTCGTTGCAATAAGACTCTGAGAGAATGGAAACAGAAAGGTTGAATCGGTAGGATAGGTTGAAAAGGTTGAGTTGCAATAAGACTCTGAGAGAATGGAAACGCGGGAGTGAGTTCTTGACAAGGAAGGGGTTGATTTTGTTGCAATAAGACTCTGAGAGAATGGAAACTACAAACACCAACACAAAACACCACAAACCCAAACCCTTGTTGCAATAAGACTCTGAGAGAATGGAAACAGAAAAGGTGATATGAATGGAACAGAAATGGTTTATGTTGCAATAAGACTCTGAGAGAATGGAAACTGGGTAAAGATAGTGAAGTCAAAGCAGGGCAATATAGTTGCAATAAGACTCTGAGAGAATGGAAACGAACAGAAAAAATCCACTTGTTCAACACCTTCTGTATTGTTGCAATAAGACTCTGAGAGAATGGAAACCGAGTGTTGTGTGTTGAGTCTTTTGCGAGTGTGCTGAGTGAGTTGCAATAAGACTCTGAGAGAATGGAAACTGTCACACTCAAACGGCTTGGCCTCCTCGTAGAACTGTTGCAATAAGACTCTGAGAGAATGGAAACTACCACTCGGCGACCAATCCTTCACATAAAACCTAACCGTTGCAATAAGACTCTGGGAGAATGGAAACATCAAATAGCTTATTCAAATCCGGAACCCAATTAGTGTTGCAATAAGACTCTGGGAGAATGGAAACCCCTGCAGGGCCGGGACCCCATCACGCTCCCCACTAGGTTGCAATAAGACTCTGGGAGAATGGAAACGAAGTTGGCTCGTCACTGAGGAAAGCTCCCTGTACTTCTCATGTTGCAATAAGACTCTGGGAGAATGGAAACTGAAATCATGGCTAACGTATACTGTGAAGTATCGTTTTGTTGCAATAAGACTCTGGGAGAATGGAAACACAAACTCAGTCCCTAAAACAACCCAGTTTAACATTAAGTTGCAATAAGACTCTGGGAGAATGGAAACGGTTCAGATAATGCTTATGACTTAGGTTCGAGTAGTTAGTTGCAATAAGACTCTGGGAGAATGGAAACGTATGGAGGTATTGAGCAGGCTGTTGGATGGCACCAGGTTGCAATAAGACTCTGGGAGAATGGAAACGCTGATGGTTATCAGCTTGTCAATCTCGATGTTCTGGTGTTGCAATAAGACTCTGGGAGAATGGAAACTGCAGTAACGCTTAAGCCCAGACGCTTGCCAACTGGCTGTTGCAATAAGACTCTGGGAGAATGGAAACTGCTTCTTCAGGGTTCAGGGGTTTCTCTACGGTTATGGTTGCAATAAGACTCTGGGAGAATGGAAACACTACAAGAGGATACTGGAGCGAGCGGCTTAGAGACTTCGTTGCAATAAGACTCTGGGAGAATGGAAACCCCCCACAATTAATTAATAAATCCAACATAAAAACCTGTTGCAATAAGACTCTGGGAGAATGGAAACACTCTCACGTCTATCTGATTTATGTTTAATCCATATGACTGTTGCAATAAGACTCTGGGAGAATGGAAACTGGAATATTGGCATAACGCCCCAAACAATACCAATCCTCTGGTTGCAATAAGACTCTGGGAGAATGGAAACATCGGATATAGGGTTCATAGCCCCCTGGGAGTTAAGGGTTGCAATAAGACTCTGGGAGAATGGAAACATGTATCATCATACAGTATGATGCTTAAGGGGTATATGTTGCAATAAGACTCTGGGAGAATGGAAACTATCGTCGCAGCTATCACGACTGTAATAATCGCTATCGGTTGCAATAAGACTCTGGGAGAATGGAAACCATTTGTGGTATGATGTGTTGGAGGTTAATGTTTG
This sequence comes from Thermococcus waiotapuensis, assembly GCF_055384795.1. Classification (NCBI taxonomy): domain Archaea; kingdom Methanobacteriati; phylum Methanobacteriota; class Thermococci; order Thermococcales; family Thermococcaceae; genus Thermococcus; species Thermococcus waiotapuensis. Next base: position 1,396,679 of record NZ_AP042429.1, read on the forward strand.
GGAGTTGCAATAAGACTCTGGGAGAATGGAAACACCATCACGTAAGCACCACGCTTGACATACTTATTCATGTTGCAATAAGACTCTGAGAGAATGGAAACGCACATCCATGCTCCAGCCAACGTCCCCGTTCCCGTGAGTTGCAATAAGACTCTGAGAGAATGGAAACGTGCTCGCAACAACATCCAAACCAAAATCCTCTAAATGTTGCAATAAGACTCTGAGAGAATGGAAACTGAATCTGCTACTGCTACTTTCTGAAGCAGCACAAAGTTGCAATAAGACTCTGAGAGAATGGAAACATACACCCTCATCACAATCAACCCCCTAAAAACTTAAGAAGTTGCAATAAGACTCTGGGAGAATGGAAACTTCAAGACGCTGATGACGTTGCGGAAACTGTTTGGGTTCGTTGCAATAAGACTCTGGGAGAATGGAAACTTCAAGACGCTGATGACGTTGCGGAAACTGTTTGGGTTCGTTGCAATAAGACTCTGGGAGAATGGAAACATTCTTCCAGACCATGCTGTCAAGGATGTCGCTTCCGGGTTGCAATAAGACTCTGAGAGAATGGAAACGAACTCGCATAGGGCACTATACATCACGTTGGCTCGTTGCAATAAGACTCTGGGAGAATGGAAACCTAGGACTCCTGATAAACTTCTCGATGACCTCCCTGACCGTTGCAATAACACTCTGGGAAAATAAGAACACAGTTCTAACCTGGCTTTGATGGGAGTCCTGGTAAACTTCGAGGGAGTGTGGGGGACGGAACGTCCCCCAGTTACACAAAAATCACCGGGGGCTCACATGCCCCCGCTCACCGCCAGCTCTATTATCCTCCTTATCTCCACGAGGAACTCCATCGGGATGTCCTTGAGCATCGGCTCGAGGAAGCCCCTGACGATGAGCTGGGTCGCCTTCTCCTCGCTCAGGCCGCGGCTCATCAGATAGAACAGCTCCTCCTCGCGTATCTTTCCTATCGCAGCTTCGTGGCTGAGCTCTGCATCGTCAACCCTGCTGACCAGCCCTGGATAGGTCTCCATAACCGCCCTGTCGCTCATGAGCAGGGCGTCACAGCTTATGTGGCCCTTAGTCTTCGGGGCTTCAGCCTTTATGACTCCCCTTGTTATTACCCTGCTCTCGTTCATTATAACTGCCTTGCTCGCGTTTATTCCCGCCGCACCTTTTCCCTGGAGGTACATCTCTCCACCGAGGTCAACGTACCAGTCCTTCTGGCCGAGGAGGATGCCGTTCAGCTCAACGTAGCCGTTTTCATCCACCCAGTACTTCGGATTAGCCACGTTGCTCTTGCCGCTCCCCAGGCCGACGGTGGTGTTTATGAAGCGCGCGCCCTTCCCTATCTTCGCCCTCGTCATGGGCCTCGTGTGCACGTATTCGGGCCAGTTCTGCAAAACCGTCAGCTGGGCCCTTGCCCCATCCTGGAGGTAGGCCTCCGTCATGTCGAGGTGGAGGGAGTGCCTCACGAGTATCGGAGCCGTGCAACCCTCTATAAGGTGGAACTCACTGTTTTTCTCGGCGATAATGATTATGTGCGGCGCCTGCGCCAGGGCGCTCTCCTGGATGAGGAAGAACAGGTGGAGCGGGAAGGGGACCTTTAGGCCTTCTCTGACGTAGAGGAAGATTCCGCCGTTCCAAACCGCTGTATGGTAAGCCGTCAGCTTGCTCTCATCGGCACGGAAGAGCCTGAGGAAGTGTTCCTTCACTATATCGGGGTACTTCCTTACCGCCTCCTCCGTCGGGAGGACGATAAGGCCCTTCTTCGCCCACTCCTGGAGGAACTGGTTGTAAATAACGCCGGTATCAGTCTGAACGGCCAAACCGGCGATGTACTTCTGCTCGACCTCATTGATGCCGAGCCTATCAAGTAGAGCTTTCATCTCGGGCGGGAGGTCATCGAGGCTCTCGACCTTTTCAGGGAGTCCCTCTATCTCGGGTTTGGCTATGAAGTGGAGTAACTCCTCCTCGCTTATGACGGGATCCCTGTGGGGCGCCCTCTCAAAGGCCTCCAAGGCATTGTAGCGAATCCTCGTCATCCACTCTGGCTCTTTGTTCCTTTTAGCGAGTTCTTCAATCTGGTTCTCAATTATAGACTTGGCATCCCTTAGAGTTATCGTCTCGCTCATGCTCCCACCTCCTCAAAGAGCCTGGCGAACCCTTCTTTGTCAATCCTGTCGACGAGCTCACCGCTTCCCGTCTTCACTATCCTGCCGTCCTTCATGACGTGGACGGTTAGCTGTTCCCTGTTGAGGTGGCCGAGGATCCTGCCGTAGTGGGTGATCAGCAGTATCGCCGTCCCCCTTTTGTGGAGCTCCTCTATCTTCGTGCTGATTATGCTGAGCGAGTCAACATCGACACCGCTGTCCGGCTCGTCGAGGATAAGGAGTTTGGGCTCAATGAGTAAAGCCTGAAGAAGCTCAAGCCTCTTTCTCTCGCCACCGGAGAAGCCAACGTTGACGTAGCGGTGTAAATCCTCCTCCCTGAACCAGAGCTCACTCGCTTTCTCCACCACAAGGTCGTAGGCCTCGACCGGATCCATTCCCTTAAGCTCCACCAGGACCTGCTGGAGGAACTCGATTATCTTAACCCCCTCGACCTCGGGGGGAACCTGGAAGGCGAGCAGAATCCCCTTTCTGGCCCTCTCGTCCGGGCTAAACTCGTGAATCTCCTCACCCTCGAAGGTTATCCTTCCATCGGTGACCCTGTACTTCGGATGTCCCGCTATCGTCAAGGCCAGGGTAGATTTTCCCGAGCCGTTGGGCCCCATAACGACGTGGAACTCCCCCGGGTTTATAGTTAGGTCAACGCCCTTCAGTATCTCCCTGCCCTCGACTGAGACGTGAAGGTTCTCAACTTTGAGCATTGGCTCACCCCCATGGGTAGCGTCGATGGGACGTTTTTTAAGCATTTTGGAACAAACATGGGTAATGTGCATACGCACAAACCTTTTAACTTAGGCTCCCCTAATTAGGTGGGGGTGATAAGATGAGGATAATCGTACCGACGGTTAAGGGGGGCCTCGATGACAGGGTAAACCCATCTTTTGGGAGGACTCCAACCTTTACGATAGTCGATGTCGAGAACGGAGAGGTAGTGAACGTCCAGGCTGTCTCGAACCCGGGATACTCACAGCCAGGGGGCGCGGGAGTTGCAGCTGCGCAGTTCGTCATCGACCAGGGGGCTGATGTTGTTATAGCGGGCCAGTTCGGGCCAAACTCCTACGGTGCCCTGCAGGCGGCAGGGATAAGAATGTTCTCCGCGCCGGCAAGCATGACAGTCCGCGAGGCCGTTGAAGCCTTCCTCCGCGGAGAGCTTTCAGTGGTTACGGGCCCCGAAGGTGGCGACATGGGTCACGGAAGGGGCGGCTGGTGAGCTCTCATTTTCCTCCTGGTGGTGCGCATGAAGCTCACCGTCCTCTTCGAGAATCACGCCGGTTACAGAAGGGGCCTCCTCGGCTACCACGGGTTTTCAGTCCTTGTCGAGCACAACGGGAGAAAAGTCCTGGTGGATACTGGAACAGAGGGGGAAGTTCTCCTCAGGAACATGGAGGCCCTTGGGGTTTCCCCCGAAGAGATAGACGCGCTCTTCGTAACCCACGGCCACTACGACCACACTGGAGGCATAAGAGCCTTTCTCGAAGCCCGGGGTAGCGGGATTGACGTTTACGCACATCCGGGCATCTTCCAGAGGAGAGTAGCGCTTAAGCCGGAGCTCAGGGAGATAGGGATTCCCTTCACGAGGGGGGAGCTTGAAAGCCTTGGAGCCAACTTTCACCTGAGCCCGGAACCTCTGGAGTTTTTACCCGGCTTTCTGAGCTCTGGCGAGATAGAGAGGAGGCACTGGGACAGGGCCGTCGGCTACCTCATGGAGGACGGTGAATACATCCAAGATCCGGTGAGGGATGACATGGCCCTCATCGTGGACCTGGGAGATGGGGTTGCCGTGATAACGGGCTGCGGCCACAGCGGGATCATCAACATAGCTGAGCATGCCGTAAGACTTGCTAGAAAGCCGATAAAGGCCCTAATCGGGGGCTTCCACCTAAGGGGAGCCAAACAGGAGATGCTAAAAGAAGCCGTGGCCAGGCTGAAGGCCCTCGGAGTGGAGAAACTCTACGCCGGCCACTGCACCGGGATTGAGGAGTACGCATACTTAAAAGCAAACTTTGGTTGGGCCGAATCACTTCATGTTGGAAAGATCATTACTTTGTAGGATTTTTTGTTTTCCCGATTGCTGTTCAGGCTGGCCTGACGCAACGCTTAAATAGTCCGAGAGAATATACCAAAGTATAACGTTTAGGGGAATGGGCCATGCGCTTCCTCATCAAACTTATCCCCGAGCGGGAGGAATTTCGCGTCCCTTACAATCACCAGCACCACATACAGGGCCTTGTTTATCGGAGGATTCAGCGGATGGATCCAGACCTCAGCTTAAGGCTCCACCAGCCCAAGGCCCCAAAGCTCTTTACCTATTCCCTTTTCATGGCCGAGGAGCGAAAATTCGAGAAGGAAAAGCCCTACTTCATCGGTAAGGGCCATGGCTTTTTCTATTTTTCCACCGCTGTCCCCGAGATAGCTGAAGCTTTCATCCGGGGGCTCCTTGAAAACCCGGAAGTGGAGCTCTGGGGGGAGCGCTTCACGGTCAAGGAAGTCAGGGCCCTTTACGAGCCAGAAAGGCTAAGCGGCAGGAAGTTCGTCACGCTTTCACCTGTGGTGGTCTCGACGACGAGACAAATCCTTGGGAAGCCAAGGAGCTACGACCTGACCCCAACGGACCCCGAGTTCTATGAGCACATCAGGGAGAACCTTATCGAGAAGTACACCGCCTTAACGGGGAGGCCGCCCGAGGGAGGTGAAGTGGGAATAGACGTCCTCCTCGCCAAGCCAAAGCGCTTTGAGGTAAAGCCCGGGATCTTCCAGAGGGCCTGGCACCTGGTCTTCCGCGCGAGGGGCGACGAGGGCCTTCTCAGGGTGGGTTACTTAGCCGGCTTCGGGGAGAAGAACTCGATAGGTTTTGGAATGGTGAAAGTGGATGAGGTGAAGAGGAGGAAGAGAAAGAGGCAGGGAGGTGAAAGAAATCGGGAAAGTAAGGACGATTGAAGAATACTCACCGCCGTTTGTTTGGACCGGACATCCGTTCACCGATGCAGGATTGGTTGCGTTGCTTCTTCTCAGCGGTAAGGGAAAGCCAGATGAACTCACGGAGAAGGACGTTGAGAATGCAGTCGAGTTCGCCTCTAAGCTATATGCTCGAAAGGAGTGGAGTTATGGGTACATACATGCCATGATGCTCCCAAACAGCGGAATCTTAATGGCCAATCCCAGTATGTCCAAGAAGCGCACTCCAGAAGAGATAAAGAAAAATCTGCTTACCCTGCTCTCGGAGGAAGAAGACCCAAACGCCCCAGTGTGTGAAATCTGTGGGAGGAAACATTCCCGCCTGAAACCGGTTTATAGGTCGGACTTCCCCTTAGTCGGAACGGGAGGTGTTCCAAACTACTTTCCATCTGGCAGAGACGGTGCTAACATCTGTTCTCACTGTCTCTTCCTCGCCCAGATGATGCCCCTCGCGGCATACCGCCTCTCAAGGGTTCTGATAATTCACGCCTATCCCTACGAACTCATGCTTGAGTTCCACAAGGAGGCAATAGATGACGTGAAAAAGAGCGAGCTCGCTTCAGTCGCTAGAGACTTTAAAAGACCTGAAAACTTCCTCTTCAAGAAACTCGGTGAAATCGGCAGGAAACTCGAGGCAGGCAAACTAAGCGGGGCTTCGATAACGCTCTACTACTTCGTCAACAACAATCAAGGGCAGGAGATAGACGTTATTTACATTCCAAACCCCATCTTAAGGTTCGTTGCTCTAGCAAGTCAGTATGATTCAGCCGGATGGGCAAGGATAGTCTCAATGGGATGGAACAGGGGCTGTGCAAAGAGGCTTGCCAAAAAACCGGAGGAAATTGAAAAGAGCTGTCAAAATGACGTCTACCATAGACTTCTGGACGGGGAGAGTGTATTGCACTACTTCATAGACCCCCACAGCAGGCGGACCAACTCAAGCTGGAGGCTTCTCTCATTTTACTGCTCGGAGGTGTTGGGTTTGGATGAGAACGCTCTGGAGTTTGTTAAAAGGGTTGCTGACAGGATTGTAGAGACGGTAGAAAAACTGCCTGACAACAAGCTCTCAAGGCGCATCAGGGAGCTTGAGAGGGCGGAAAAGCTTTACCAGTTCGAGGGTTTCTTTATCAGGATTGAAAAAGACAGGCAGGAGCTGGGGATACCTGGGGCCCTGATGAGCTTCGACGACTTCGCACGGATTCTCACGAACTACGGCGAGGATCTAAACGTCTCCTGGAAAACTGTCAAGAACCTGCTCCTCTTCCGCATCTACGAAAAGCTCCATGACAGGCTGATGAAGGCCTCCCCGGAGGAGGCTGAGGAAGAGGAGGTTGAAGAAGAATTTGAGGAGGGTGAAGAATGAGGTTTGCAACGGGTCTGGTTTTGATAGATGCTCCGCATTCTGCCCTGAACATGCTTGGCATAGACGAAAGCCTTGCTGACAGGAATGTTACGAGGGTTAAGACCTTCAGGCGCGGTGGGAAGTACTACCCATACGTCTCACCCCAGGCCTGGCGCTACTGGTGGCGCTCCACGCTGAAAGAGCACTTTAGCTGGGAGCTTTCCCCGCTCTACCGCGAGCAGAAGCAGGTCTTCACGGCCGCAAACCCCCTCAAGTACCCCGATGATGACGTCTTCGGTTACATGAGGGCCTTCAAGAAAGGGAATATCAACGTTACCGTCACGAGAGTTTCACCCCTGAAAAACACTCCCCTGATCTCAGTTTTGCCGGACAGAAACTCCCTGACGGTGGATGAGGGCTACGCCTCCAGACATGAGGGCGATCCTGTCCCCTACAGTCAGGAGTTCTACTCCACGGTCTTTAAGGGGGCTTTCTCTCTCGACCTCGATGCGGTTGGGAGATTCACGACAATAAGCAAGGCGGGCTTTAAGAACCTGCTGACATGGGAGGATGTTCCGAAGGACAAGACCAAGGGAGGGGCCGAAGAAATCGTGAAAGAAATCAAAGAGATTGAAAAACTTGCGGAAGAACTTGGAGTTGAGAAGAGCGAAAAGGAATGGACAATGCCATCATCCATCAGGAAGAAGCGCGCAACCGAGACAATAAAAGTCCTCCGTTTCCTCACCGGCGGAGCGAAGCAGACGCAGTATCATACAGACGTAACCCCTAAGTTCATTTTCCTGCTCAACGTCGACGCAGGGATAAACCCCTTCATAAGTGACATCGTTTTCGAGGAGAACGGTGAAGTTATGTTTGACGCGGAGGCACTTGCAAAGAGACTCAAAGACCTCAAAGAGGTCATCCCTGGGGATGCGAAACTGTACATCGGGTATGACGATGGCTTCATCAAGTCCCTCGGCTGGGATGTAAACCACATCGAAGAGAGGCTCAAGGCCAGCGGACTGGATATCGCTAAGGGCAGTGTCAAAGACGCCATCGAAGGGTTCGTGAAGGAAATCGAAGCCTACTACAGGTGAGCAGATGATAAGGGTGGAGCTTAAGGCCTGGACGGCTTCCTTCCGCTTTCCCACCTTTCAGTCTGGGTACCAGCCCACGCTCCCGGTTCCACCACCCTCCACCATACAGGGGATACTCTCGGCCGCAAAGGGGGAGCCAGTATATCTGAGCGAGCTCCCCTACGTTGGCTACGTCTTCAAAAGCGACGGCAGGGGAGTTGATCTTGAGAAGATATATGCCCTGGGGAAAGTCGAAACTGACATAATAAAACGTGAATTCCACTACAACGTGGAGCTATACCTCTATCTTCCCGATTGCTGGGAAGAACACTTCAGGAGACCCCGCTATCAGCTTCTCCTCGGGAGGTCGAGCGACGTTGCGACGGTTGAAGAAATAAAAAGGATACAACTCGAGGAGAAAGAAGCCCCGCTGGGGGGTACGGTCGCTCCAATAAACCTTGGCCTTCCGGGAATGGTTCACTCGCTCATCGTTGAATACGATTACTCAAGCGTTCCAAGGCGGGCAAAGCTGGTTAAGCCCTTCATAATTCTCCCGTTCCCCAGGACAGGTGCGGAAAAAAGGAGACAAACTACCAAGGCACTCTATGACCCCGAGCTTGACATCGGAGTTTACCTGCACAGGTGGGGTGAATGAAGGCCTGCTACGCCAAGTTCAATCCCCACCAGTTCCTTGAGTGCCACACCCTCGATGCCATCAACGTCCTGAAAAGCTTGAAAAACTCGTTCTACTGGCTCGAAGAGCTTTCTCCAGGAATCTTTGAACTTTCTTTTTATGCGGTTCTTCTCCACGACACAGGCAAATGTGCCTCAGGTTTTCAGAAATCGGGGCTCCAGAGGGAGCGGTGGGGCTATCGCCACGAACTCCTCTCCGTTCCCTTTGTCCAGTTCCTGGACTATGGAGAGCGGGAGAGGAACCTTATAGCGCTGGCCATACTCACGCACCACAAAACGCTCGACGAACTGGAGGAAAAGCTTCCCATAGGAGACGGGAACCTCTCGCCGGAGTTCCACGAAAAGCTTGAGGAGCTTTTTGATAGATCGGAGTACCTGGAGCAGGTTTTTATACCGAGAATCTCAAACATGGAGGCGTATTACTTCGGCACCAAGAGACCCCCGAAGAGGTTTAAACTCCCTGCAGACTGGAAGGAAAAGCTCCGGGACTTTGACTTCCAGGCGCTAAAGGAGTGGTACGAAGAGAATGTCGATAATGAAAGGCTCACCCTGACGTTTATCAGGGGCCTCTTAAACGCCTCCGATCACCTCGCCTCAGCTGGTGAAACTTCCATCGCACTCCTTCCGGACATCAACGAGAAGCTTGAACTCAGGATCCCGCCCGAAAAACTCCGCCCCCTCCAGATAGAGGCTTCACAGCATGCGGGAAACCTCATTTTAAGGGCCCCCACCGGCTATGGAAAAACCGAGGCTGGCCTACTGTGGGCCAATAAAAACGCCCTCAGAAATGGAAAAGAGATAGCGAGCAGGATCTTCTACGTCCTTCCCTACAAGGCGAGCATAAACGCAATGCATAAAAGGCTCATGGGGTTGTTCCCGGACCCATCACTGGTGGGGATCCTCCATAGTTCGGCTGGCTTCTACCTTTACACCTCTTCCCTCGAATACGAGAGACTCGGCTCTCTCTACCGGAAGATATACACCCCCCTAAAGGTCACAACGCCATTCCAGCTTATGAAGGCATTCTTCGGCGTCGGATTTCACGAGATGTTAAAAACCGAGCTGGCCGGCTCGATCCTAATCTTCGACGAGATACACGCCTACGAACCAAACGTCCTCGGCATAATCCTCGCAATGCTCGAGGAAGTCGCCCCTCTGAAGGCAAAAACCATGGTAATGACGGCCACGTTGCCGGACTTCCTGGAGGATTTGATTAAAGAGACCCTGCCCTTTAGGGAGTTAAAGGTTCCAGCCAATGATGCTAATAAATTCACCCGTCACAGGGTTCATGTCATTGATGGGAGCATAGATTCAATCGAAGAGCTCATTCCCGAGCTGAAGCTATATCAAAAGGTAAAGAAAAGCTCAAGACCTGCCCTGATAGCCTGCAACAGCGTTGACAGAGCCGTGGCCACTTACAGAGTCCTCAAAGAGAAAGGATTCAAAGTCCTGCTCCTCCACAGCAGATTCACCCACGGTGACAGGGAGGAGAAGGAGAGAACACTCCTGGAGAGAATGAACGATTATGACTTTGTTGTTGCGACCCAAGTGGTGGAAGTTTCGCTCGACGTGAGCTTCTCAACAATACTGACCGAACCGGCACCCCTTGATGCATTGATACAGCGCTTCGGGAGGGTGAACAGGCAGGGATGGCGGAATGGAAAGATAGAAGACGTTTACGTCCTAACCCAGGGTTCTGAGGCCGATGAGAAGATTTACAAAGACTACCGGGTGGTTGAGGAGAGCGTCAAGATTTTAGAAGAACTCGATGGGGAGGAACTGAAAGAATCGCTCATCCCAGAACTCGTTAGCAGGGCATACTCGGTAATCTCGAAGAAGCTAACTGAGGAGGTTCAGGACTACAAAAAGCTCGCAAAGGACGTCTTTAATAACGTGAAGCCCCTTAAGAGGGGAGAAGACGAGGAAAAGTTCTATGAGATGTTCAACGGAGTGGAGGCCGTTCCAGGCATCTACGCCGGTGAAATGCTCAGGCTTCTCAACAGGGGGATGGGAATCGAGGCCCACCGTTACCTCGTGCCCGTGCCGATGTGGCTCTACTGGGCCGAGAAGGAAAGCTTTCACAGGCTCAGCGATAGGGGAGTGGGAAAACATATCATTGTTGCGGAGCTTGAGTACAGTCCCGAAACAGGCCTCTTAAGGGAGCCTTTAACGGGGGGAGATATACTGTGAATTACGTCCAATGTAATGAAAATTACAGTCAAAACCACGACTCTTACAGTCAAAACCACGACTCCAACTTGAGCCCGGCCGAAGAGTATCCTCTAAACCAGCTCCTCATAACCGGGACGGAAATAAACTACCTCATCATCTGCCCCACCAAGCTCTGGTACTTCTCACACGGCATCACAATGGAAGGAGAGAACGAGTGGGTCGACCTCGGGAGATTCCTGCACGAGAGGCGCTACGCCGACGAGGAGAAGGAAGTCCAGATAGAGAGAATAAAAATAGACTTCATCCGGAAGGGGGACACCATAGAGGTCCACGAAGTTAAGCTCGGAAAGTCGATGGAGAGAGCCCACGAGATGCAGGCGCTCTACTACTTATACTACCTCAAACGGCTCGGGATTAAAGCGAAAGCGGCCCTCCACTACCCAAAGCTCAACGAAACGAAGGAGATAACGCTGGACGGCCACGAAGAAGAGGTAGAAAAGGCGGTGCAGTTTGCTCAGGTGGTAAAATCACTGTCCGCTCCGCCGGAGCCGGTAAAATCCAAGAAGTGCAAGAAATGCGCCTATTATGAGCTGTGCTGGGTTTGAGGTGGGAGTATGAGAAAACGCTCTCTCACACTTTTCTCGGACGGGAACCTCCTCCGAAGGGAGAACACCCTGTACTTCGAGAACGCCAACGATAAGAAACCTCTGGCGGTTGAGGGGATATACGACATCTACATCTACGGCCACGTGAACATAAGCTCTCAGGCATTGCATTTCCTTGCCCAGAAGGGCATAGCTGTCCACTTCTTCAACCACTACGGCTACTACGACGGTAGCTTTTATCCGCGGGAAACGCTCCACTCCGGAAACCTTGTGATAAAGCAGGCCGAACACTATTTAGACCCTGAAAAGAGGCTGAAGCTCGCCAAACTCTTCGTCAAAGGAAGCGCCCTCAACATGGGGCGCAATCTAATGCGCTGGGAAGTTGCCGATGGCTTTGCCGGGGAGCTCGAAAAACTCCTTGGAGAGCTGGAGGAAGCCGGCAAAATAACTGAGGTCATGAACGTCGAGGCCAGGATTAGGGAGGAGTATTACTCCCGCTGGGATGAGCATCTTCCGGAAGGCTTCAGGATAGTTAAACGCATGAGGAGACCACCAGAGAACGAGATGAACGCGTTGATAAGCTTCCTCAACTCCCGTCTATATGCGACCATCGTGAGCGAGCTCTACAACACCCAGCTTACTCCGACGGTGAGCTACCTCCACGAGCCGGGCGAGAGGAGATTTTCTCTTGCTCTAGATCTAAGCGAGGTCTTCAAGCCGATAATAGCAGACCGCATAGCAACGCGTTTGGTGAAACAGGGGGTAATAAAAAAGGAACACTTCCGAAGTGAGCTCAATGGCGTTCTGCTCACAAAGGAGGGCATGAGACTCGTCTTGGAGCACTACAACAATGAGCTTGCCAAGAGCGTCAAGCACCCCAAACTAAAGCAGAACGTCACCAAGCAGAGGCTGATAAGGCTGGAGGCTTATAAGCTGATAAAGCACCTCCTTGGGGTTAAGGAGTACGAGCCGCTGGTGGCGTGGTTTTGAGGTGTTCAGTTGGGGGTGACATCCGAAGGAGCTTTCGATGAGGACACCAAACAGATGGAATTAGAATTCCCCTCATTACCCGGCTCTATCATGTGTTCAGTTTTTTCTAAACAAATTGCACGCCCCGATAAACATCTACTGAACGTAAACTTTATATGAGTAACTTCACTAATTATGGTGAGGTGACATCATGCCAGAATATGAAGGGATAGTAAAAATGCTGAGGTTCTTCGTACAAACGAAGAACTTCGGCTACGTAGACAGGATTGGAAACGCCCTGAACCCGGGCCCAGTTGAGGTAACACTCCACGAGGCACTGAGGGCCTTTAGGTCAATAAGAGAAAACGCCACCATAGGGGAAGATGGGAGAAGGTATGTAGAAAAGGACGGGGAAAAGATTCCCGTTCCGGGAATTCCGAGCGAAGACGAAGTCAAGGCGTTTCTCGATGCCGTTCGCTCCGACATTAGTGTTGCAAAGCGTGTTGCTACCCTTGCTCTCGCGTATCCTTCAAGAAAAGAAGGAGGTGATGAGTGATGTTTCTGAGCGTTGGTGTTAGGTTTGAGGCAAACGTCGAGGCATTGAACATGGTCGAGACCGCCGGCAACTACAGCAAGCACAGGCGCGTCCCGTATCTTGTGGAAGAGGACGGAAAGCTCAAGACAGTCTACGTGCCTGCCCTGAGCGGTGAAAGCCTTGCCCACGCCTATCAGGAGCACCTCGTCAGAGAAGCCCTGAGCCTCAACCTTCCGGTGTGCGACGACTGCCGCAGAGGAGAGTTCTACAAGTCCATGAACAGGGTTCACCTCGAGAAAAAGGTGAGCCCCATACCAGGGGAGCCTGCTAAGATAGAAGAGGCAATAGTAAAGGCTTGTGTTGTTGAGGACGTTGGAGGATTCCTTTACGCGGAGAACCCCCCGGTTAGGAGAAGCTCCGCATTCCAGGTCAGCTATGCACTACCCGTTAAGTCCATGGCGCTGTTCGCGACCTCTGAACCCCAGCTCCACGCAAGGCACGCCCAGATGGACTCCTCGGGCAAGAAGGGCAATGCCTCGGAGCAGATGATTTACTACGTCGAGATAGGTACTGCGCTCTACGGCTTTACCTTCAACCTCGACCTCGATGCTATCGGAGTGAGTGCAATTACCTCAAAACCCATACTTGACGAGAACGAGATAAAAGCAAGGCGTGAGGCAGCTATGAAAGCCCTTTTCAGGATGCTTTCCTCTGCCCAGTTCGGTGCCAAGCTGTCCCGCTTCTTCCCCGTCGGGGGTATAAAAGAGGTGGCCGTAGCGGTCACGGAGCACCCCTTCGTCGTGACGTCCCCAATCTACGACGACTACATCCTCAAAACCGAGAGGAGGCTGAAAGTGCTTAAGGACTTTGGTGAGGACTACCTGTTTACTGTCGCCACGGAAGATAAAGTCCCCGAGGAAGCCCTGAAGGAAGCAGTTGATTACCTAAAACAAAAGGGAGCCCTCTGAGGTGATCCCTTTGCCTTTCTTTTTGAAGGCCACGATGAGGCCAGCGGGAATAGTGGCAATCCGCGCCCTCCCACAGAGCAAGATGAGAATCGCACTGCGTTACGTTCCACCGACCACCCTAATCGGCGCCATAGCTTACCCACTCCTGCACATCGCAGGGAATAGATCCGAGACTGTTTATGAAGAAAAAACCTTCAGGAGCTCGGCCGGGGGAGTTCTCGAACTCTTTGACTGGGTAACGGTGAGAACGCTTGGGAGGCCAAAGATACAGGGGGCACTGTTGAAGATCAACACCATCTACCGCGGAAATGTCCAGAGTGCCGTTACCTCTTTTCCCTTCGCGGTAACCTATGGCACCAATGATATCCTAATAACAGCGGTCTATCTCATAAACGAAGAGGCACTGGAGAGGAGCTCCTACACCAAGAAGGACATCGAGAGGGCCGCATGGGGGATAACCCGCCTCGGCTCAAGGGAGTCAGTCGTCAGTGTGGAAGACGTTGAGACCGGCCGCGCTGAAGTAGCTGAGGCAGAAATGGCAAAAACAGCCTACGCATTTCCGTTCAATGGCGTTGAAGTCAGGGGGAAAGGCACACTCCAATCTGTTGTAGACTGGCGCTCCGGAATCGGGGACTACTCAAAGGCAGGCAGGATGGTAATGTTCTACCCCGAAGAAAGCGTCGAGGTCAGGGGAAGACTCAGGACTATAAAAGTGGGCGAGGAGGTGGTTGTCCTTGCTCATTGAAGCCCTGGCGAAGTACCCTTACGAGGGCCTCACGAGAGAACTGCTCTCCCTCGGAATGTCGTGGATAGTCATGAACGCGGGCATTGAGCCAGAACCCAGAGAGCTGGCCGACGCCTTTGAAGGTGCCCTTCGCTCCCTGGAGAACAGGGCTGAAGTCCACACCTCCAAGATGGGCAGGAACGACAGGGAGTCTTTTAATAATGTCCTGAAGGTGTGGTTCAACAGGAGTGCCCCAGAGACTTACGGTGAACTGTTTGAGCTGGTCATAAAGGAGACCACGAAGCTCATCAGGGAAGGACGCCTCGACCCAAGGGAATCCCTAAAGGCAGTCAGGGTTGAAAAGGACGGTACATACCTCGGCGTTGATTACAATGGTGAAACATCAAAACCGCCCGGAAAGAAGGTCACGGCAGACCATTACGCGATACTACCGGCTATAATTAAGCAACCCGAATACTACGAGCGCCAGAGTGGATTCCTGGCCCCAACCACGGGAGGGAAAGCGCAGATACGCCTCGACCCCCTGTGGTTCTCCCTCGTTGCGCTGGGGTTCTTCACGGGGCTCGCGGGCTACATAGGTGGCAAATATTACCTGATTACAAAGCCGGGAATTGAGGGCCTCTGGCCCTATGAAGTTGAAGACGTCATTGTGAACGGCTTACTTGCCATCACGGAAGCTGGGATCAAGGGAAGGGTTTCGCTCAGCACAGAGGAGCTGTACGAGATGAAGCTGGCGATGAAGCTCGCCGAGGAGAACAGAAGCATTCCGGAGGAGGTATATCCTGTTACACTGCATTTGATAAGCCTTGAAGGGCAGGTCTACACTGAACTCAAAACGGTTCAGCTCGACCTCTCTGGCCTCAGCAGGTACTTGAACGCTTACGTGGAGCGCATAAACGCTCTGAGCACCGGCGGGGTTCCCGTTAGGGTAGAGCTCAAAGAAGGTAAAGAGACTGTTCAAAAATACCCGCTGTGGGCGCTCGCGGAAATCGCCGAAAAAGAACTCGAAAGGGGAGTGAACGGTGACGGAGAGATGCTGGCCTACATCTTCGTCAAAGACCTCTACAGGGCAATCAACAGCGGGAGAAAGGAACTCATAGAGGACTCGGTCTTCAGGCTGTTCCGCCAGGGGAGGGCACTGATCGAGGGAAGCGGAAGGGCCAGCGGTGAGCTGAGAAAGGTTTTGAGGGTCATTATGTGGCAGGGACACCTAGAGGTGCTCCTATGAGGGCATACGAGGAAGCGGTCAAGAGGCTCGCGGAGGCAAAGGGTTTTGTGCCCGAGAAAAGGCCTTTACTCGAGGAGGCCTTTGACTTTTTAACCTCGTCTCCTAAACCCTTCCTCGTTCTCAACGCCCCAACGGGTTACGGAAAGACGCTCCTGAGCTTTGCCCTGGCCCTCCACTCCCTAACCGACGCTTCGCTATTCGATAGAGTCATCCACGTCCTCCCGATGAGGTCAATAATCGAGGACGTTCAAAGGACGGCTGAAGAGGCGTTCGGGTTCTCGAGAACCAAAATGATGGGGTCAAGCGAGGAGTTTATGCACCTCTTTCCCCTGAACCTGACCACGGCAGACACGTTCACGTGGGACCTGATGAAGCTCAACACGAAAAAGAGGCACAGCGTCAAAGCTGGAAAGGAGTTCGGCTACGATTACCTGACCCAGGCCTCAATCCTAACTTCATTGGTCATATTCGACGAGGCCCACTTTCTCCTCGAGGACGAATCCATGGCGACTGCCTTCGATGCCGCCGTAGATTTTCTAACTTCCCAGGGCGTTCCGATCGTTGTGATGACCGCCACCCTCTCCCAAGGGCACAGAGAGTTTTTCAGAAAGTATACGGAGAAGTACAGGTACGACTTCAAAGTTTTATCCCCCGGTGGAGAGGATCCCTTTGTGGAGAGGGAACTCAAAAAGGACATTTCTATTGAATTCGGGGAAGGTGATCCGCTGAAGTTCATCGAACCCGGGGAGAGAAACGCACTCATAGTGAACACGGTGGACAGGGCAGTGAAGCTGTACGACAGGGCAATCTCAAATCCGGGCCTCGGGTTTAAACGCGACAGGATACTCCTGATCCATGGAAGAATGACGCCGAGCCACAAGAGGTCCATAATCAACCGTCTCAGGGAGCTGGGAAGGGAAGATTTCCTCCTGATAGGGACACAGGCAGTTGAAGCAGGCGTGGACTTCTCCGCGGACGTTATGATAACGGACAGGGCGCCGGTTAACTCCCTGCTCCAGCGCTTTGGAAGGCTCGCCCGCCACGCAGGCGATAAGAGCGGCAGGGCCCTCATAATGAAGGACTCCCCCACGGGCCCGTATTCTGAAGAGATGGTAAACAGGACATTAAAGCTAATCGCTGGGGAGAGCATCCATCCGCGCGTTCCTTCGACCTACGAAATGGCAGTCACCGAGGTTTATGGCTCGAGCCCCAGCTCCATTAACAGACTCATTGACAAGAATGTGAAAGGTAAGCTTTTCAGGCTCATGAGCGACCCATCCAAAAGAGCCCCCGATGTACTTGGAGAGGTTGAACAGCTTGTAGCGAAGGGTGTCCCGGTAATGAGGAACTTCCTTGTCCCCCTTTCTGTTGAGAGCGAAACCGTTCTCATAAGCCCGAAAAAGCTCTTTGAGCTTTACTCAAGGGGAGCCGTTGAGGTCAGGGGCTTTAAATCCGAGATTAAGACCCTTAAGGATGCCTATGAGGTTGCAAAGGGTGTCGCGCTCGGAAAGAACATCGAGATACTCTTTACCGGAAGCTACGACCAGGAGCGTGGTATAGTATGAGCCCCTGCGCCTACTTCAAGAACGGGGAGTGCGTCGAGACGATGGAAGCTCACCTAAAGCGGGGCCTCGAGCTGCTGGAGGGGCTTTATATCGGAAGAAACTACGGCAAATTTCTGGGACGGCTTCTCGGCGTTGAACCGAAGGCGGCTGAGGAGCTTCTAAGGAAAGCCTATATCCTTCACGACGTCGGAAAGTGCCTTGAGACGTTCCAGACGAGACGTGAAGGCTTTGGATACCACGAGTTCTACTCCTACCTGCTGGCAAAAAACGCGCTGGCAGAGTTTAGCACTGCAGGCAAGATAGCCGCGGTCGCGATTCTTCTTCACCACCACGACTGGATAAGAGACAGAACCGCGAAGAAACCCCAGAGCTTAAGACTCACCGATGAATGCATTCAGCTCCTTGAAGAGCTCTCAGGCACTTCTATTCCACGGGAGATACCCTGGGGAGAGCCAATCGAAGAGTACAAGATTGCCGAGGAAATCCTTCGAAAGAGCCTCAGGGGTGTCTACGCCCTCCTTCTGCCGATAGTGATGGCGGACAATTACGCCGCGGCCTGCAACAGGGGTGGAAATGGGAGCATGCTCGGGGAGGAGATTACGGAGGTCCTAAAAGTGAGGAGGTGGGGCCATGTTGGTCATCTTCCCCGTGGGCTTTGATGAGAAGTTCATAGTCCGCGCACTGATGAGGAAGAGGGAAGGAATAGACGGCCTTGAACACGGTGATAAATTGATGGCCATCCTCCCAGAAGGCTATGAAGAGGAACGCAGGATAGTCAACGCCCTGGAAGCAATAGAGGGCATAGCCTCACCCATAGTGGGGGAAGGTAACGTCATCCGTCTGGAGGTTCCTCTCCATGGAGAGAACCTCGTGCTGGCCATAAAGCGGGGTATTGAGGAGAACATGACCCGCGACAGGATTGTTCTTGCGGTTCTCTCCGGAGGAATGAGACCACTTCTCGTTGGGACAATGCTGGCGCTTCTCAACCTGAGGGATGCCAGAATCATCGTCGAAAGCGATTTTGAAAACCTTTCCGGCTACATATCCCTTGAGTTGAGTCCATTCCTCGCCCCTCCGAGCAAAAGGTGGAAGTTAGTACTCTGCGGCCTCGCCAAGGGAAAAAGCGTGAGAGCGATAGCAGAGGAGCTTGGAGTTTCACCGGCGACAATAAGCAACGAGCTGGAGAGAATGGCAAATTATCACCTGGTAAAGGCGGAGAGACCAGACGGGAGAGCACCAAAGTATTACGTAACCAGCGCAGGAAGAATGTATCTAAAGCTCATGGGAGGAGAGTGCAATGAGACCTAAACTCGCCTCTCACTTCGAAGGGTCCTTCCTTGTCCCCTACAACTACCACCGTTACCTTTACTCTTTCCTGGCCCATGCGATAAGCCCCGCGAGGTTGCAAAGCGCGTCCACAACAAGAAGAGGGACACCAAGTTCGTCTCCTAATGGGAAAGTTCAGAATGCGGGGTGAAGACAGGTTCATCCGCATTGCGTACGACCTACCTCGGAGTGATTGAGGTGATGTAAATGGAAAACCCCGACGGGCTCGAAACGTTCAACCAAGAGATCAGGAACAGGATAGCAGGAAGGAGGTCGCCGAGAAAGATATGGGTAACATCCCTGAGCTTCTGCCTCAGGAAGGCGGCGCTCTCCACGTACCTTGAGACCTCCAAGTACGAGCGCACCGGGGAGATGCTCCTCGGGACGCTGCTCCACAGGTGGGTTCAGGAGAACGTCGAGTTTGAGGGGATAAAGTTCGAGGTGCCGCTGGAGTACGAGATCGCCGACGGCTGGGTTCTCGTCGGAAAAGCGGACGCGATACTTGGGGACAAAATTTTGGAGTTCAAGCTCAAGGGATTCAACCCGGAGAACGGGCCCGGAAGCCTCAACGGAATGGAGGAACCCTCAAAGACATGGAAGGAACAGCTCAACGCCTACCTCAACATGGCCGGCCTGCAAGAAGGATACATCTACGTCTTTGACAGAGACGGCCTCGACTTCAGATACTTCCGGGTGGAGAAAGACGAGGAGGCGTTCAGTAAGATGCTGGGACGCGCAAGGGTTGTGATGACCGGCGTGGGGGAGCTTGAGCAGGGGAAGTTTCCGGCGTGGATAAAGCCGCGCTACACCAATGAATGCGATTCGTGCATCTTCAGAGCGATATGCGGGGCGATAGACAGACCATGGGAGAGGCCTACATGATGTCCTCCATTGGGTTTTTCTCCATTCCGATTACCTCCCTAAAGGGCTGGGAACGAAGCTTGTATATCACCACGGAGTCCTCGTCCTCATTTATAAGCTCCCTTAATCCCGCCTTTATGCGCTCGAACTCCGCCATTGTGACTTCGCCCTCAAAAACACTGTTCTGAACCCAGTGAAGGTGCTGGCGGAGGAACTTCTTCACCCGGTTCACCCGTTCGACGGAGACGTCATAGACTATGACGATGTACATGCCACCACCTGATAAAGCAAGCCGCTGGGGGTTTTAAATTTTTTGTATCATGCTTGGGTGGTTTTGTTTCTGGAATTGTTCTTTGCGGGGGCTGTTTTTCTGGAGACCTCCCCGGTGGCGGCCCTGGAAGTCTTTAGTAACCTTTTGTTATTATCTAACATTTTGTTACAGGTTTTTGTGCGTTTTGTAACGAATTTTTTTCGGAGTTTTGAGCGGAGGAAGGGGAGGGCCTGGAATCCAGCCCTTCCTATGGAAATTGGAGTTTTTTGAGTTTAAAGGGTTTAAACGCCATTTTTGCCTGTTTGGGCTCTTTTCCTTCCTTTGGAAGTCCCATGCTCATAAGAGTGCACCATGGGAAAAGTCCTGCTTGTTAGCTTTGTCCGTTGAGTTTGGCCTTTCAATAGCCGGAAATCCGGTCTTTTGGGGGCTCTTTTAAGGCCCCTCCATAGAAAAACTTATAAAATCCGGGGATTAATATGGTCTTGCAGGACAAACTGAGGAGAAACCCGCCCTGTTGCAATAAGACTCTGAGAGAATGGAAACGCGTATCTTTGCTCGCTAGGTATGTTGCTAGCATTAAGTTGCAATAAGACTCTGAGAGAATGGAAACGGAGAGGGCTGAGCTGGCGCTGGAGGCTCTCAAGAGTTGCAATAAGACTCTGAGAGAATGGAAACTTTCGACGAAGACTGCTTTATTGTTGAGGGATAGGGTTGGTTGTTGCAATAAGACTCTGAGAGAATGGAAACAAGTATGCTAATTTTTATGGTTTGGTTGATAGGGGTGTGTTGCAATAAGACTCTGAGAGAATGGAAACAATTATCCAAATCAACCTCAACCATTCTATTCTTCAAAGTTGCAATAAGACTCTGAGAGAATGGAAACTCTCTTAAGTGCAGTGATAAGCCGTTACGGTAAAGACGGTTGCAATAAGACTCTGAGAGAATGGAAACTTCGGTTAACACTTTCATTTACACACAACCACAAAATTAGTTGCAATAAGACTCTGAGAGAATGGAAACGGAAATAAACAAAACCATTAACCAGGAACATATAATACAGTTGCAATAAGACTCTGAGAGAATGGAAACCAGCATCACCACCACGCTCAACCTCAACCTCATCCCAAGGTTGCAATAAGACTCTGAGAGAATGGAAACACTCTAACTACCAGCATCCTGTTGATAAGCGGCGCTGGGTTGCAATAAGACTCTGAGAGAATGGAAACTGGTGATATCTATGTCGGGCAAGGGCTTTTGGGAAGTTGCAATAAGACTCTGAGAGAATGGAAACCGTTCTCGCCCGTGATTAGTAGTTTATCCCTGTCCGCTGTTGCAATAAGACTCTGAGAGAATGGAAACGCGGGGCTCCCCCAGGCTACCCGGGCCACCCGGCCAGTTTGTTGCAATAAGACTCTGAGAGAATGGAAACGTTCTATACGCCTTGCGTATTTCGCTAGGCTAAACCTGTTGCAATAAGACTCTGAGAGAATGGAAACACAGGACGCGGTACTTCCGCGCTTTTTCTCTTATTTCCGTTGCAATAAGACTCTGAGAGAATGGAAAGCACGGGAGCAGAAGGTACTCGCCATACCTTACTGCATAGTTGCAATAAGGCCCTGAGAGAATTGAAAGATAAGAACACAGTTCTAACCGGGCTTTGATGGGAGTCCTGGTAAACTTCGAGGGGGTGTGGGGGACGGAACGTCCCCCCAGACAATAAGACCCTGAGAGAATGGAAACGGTCTGGGAACCCCGCAGGGTTGCGGGATTGCAAATAGAATCCACCTCCCGAGAGGGTGCCTCGTCTCTTCTACGTTCATGCCACATCAGGCCTGATCATTGTCCTAAACTGCTTAGGGCGATTAACGGCGTCCCTTTTCTCGTGTTCGATGCCTCCACCACATTCAGGAGCTTTCCTCCTCTGCTTTTCCGCGGCGTAAACCTTCTTAAAGGGAATGCCTTAAACAGGAAAAGCTTGGGAGGTGTTGAAATGTCCGGCAGATTTGGGGGCAAAACCTGCATAGTAACAGGGGGTGCAAGGGGTATAGGTGCGGCGATAGCCCACCGCCTCGCGTCTGAGGGCTGTAAAACGGCCATCCTGGACGTTGACGAGGAGGCTGGAAGGTTAAGGGAGAAGCAGCTCACCTCTATGGGTTTATCGGCTAAGTTCTTCAGGGCGGATGTCTCCGTTGAGGGGGAAGTTTCTGAAGCAATTGGGAGGGTTTACGAAACTTTTGGCTCTCTCGACGTCCTCGTGAACAACGCCGGCATAGGGTACGGGAAGCCCCTGGAGCTCCAGACGTCAGAGGAGTGGAAGAGAGTAATAGACGTCAACCTCACCGGGCCCTACCTGTGTGCCAAGCATGCCGCCAGGTACATGAAGGGGAGGGGAGGTGTGATAATAAACATAGCCTCCACGAGGGCGCTCCAGTCCGAGCCGAACACCGAGCCATACTCGGCCTCCAAGGGTGGACTGCTCGCGCTGACACATGCCCTCGCGATGAGCCTCGCGCCCTACAGGATAAGGGTTCTCGCCGTTTCCCCCGGCTGGATAGACACGAGTGAGTGGCAGATACCCCCAAGAAAACCTGAGTTAAGCCCCCTCGACCACGGACAGCACCCTGCGGGAAGGGTTGGAAGGCCGGAGGACGTTGCTGCGCTCGTTGCTTTCCTGGCTTCTGAGGAAGCGGGCTGGGTGACGGGTGTCAACGTGGTCATAGACGGCGGAATGACGAAGAAGATGATATACATCGACGAAAACGTCATAGAGGACTCAATCGCGATGCTCCTCCAGGATAAAGAGCTGGCCTCAATGATAAGGACGCTCATAGGGAGGGCAAAGGAGGACAGAGATGGGGCGCGCGAGGCGTTGAGGGAGCTCCTCGAAGGCCGGGACTGATAGCACTCGAAAGCTCCACAGCTAAAACCCGGCAACCGCTCTTCTTTCATTTTCACCTGCTCTGCCTTACGGGGTGATCCGCCTAAGGGAGAATTCCGAGGAGTA
Organism: Thermococcus waiotapuensis; assembly: GCF_055384795.1. Taxonomy (NCBI): domain Archaea; kingdom Methanobacteriati; phylum Methanobacteriota; class Thermococci; order Thermococcales; family Thermococcaceae; genus Thermococcus; species Thermococcus waiotapuensis. The sequence goes on from NZ_AP042429.1 coordinate 1,419,177, forward strand.
AAGCGGAGAGGAGAAGGATCAGAAGGAAGTATGGCACCGAATAGCGGTGGAACTTCCCTATGCTTACCCGCGCTATCCTTATCGCTATCAGGTTCGCCAGAGAGCCTACCATGAAGCCCGTCCCGCCGGCGTTAACTCCCACGGCGAGCGGGCCCCAGTTCTCCGCTGAAAAGAGCAGGACAGTGGCGGGAACGTTGCTCACCACCTGGCTGAGGAGTGCCGAAAAGAGGAACAGCCCGATCTCCGATGAAGGTGGGTGGAGACCCAGCGAGGCCATAATCCCCGAGAGTTCGCCGAAGTCCACGAAGATGAACGCGAAGGTCAACACCAGGGCCCAGTCGAAGCTGAGTAAAACGTCCTTCCCGACCAGGGAGAGAATCACCACGGTGAGGGGCAACGTCCAAAGGGCCCTCTCTTCCCGGGCGAGCACGATGTTAATTATTAGCAGGAAGAGCGAACTCCAGAGCAGGCTTTCACGAACTTTCACTGCCTGGAGCTTTCTTTCGGGGAGGGAACCCCTGAATGTCACAAAGGCAAAGAGGAGGAGAAGGATAAGCCAGAGCAGGACGAAGGGGAGCATGTAGGCTATGAAGTCCTGGAAGGGAACGCCGTAGCGCCTCCATATTATTATGTTCTGGGGGTTCCCTATCGGGGTCAGGGAGGAGCCGACGTTCGCCGCTATGGCCGAAAAGATGACCAAAGCTGCCGTGTCCCTCTCAATGAGGCGCGAGAGGGCCACAATAAAGGGGATGAAAATAAGCATGGCGGTGTCGTTCATTATGATTGCCGAAGACAGCGCTATGGTCGGGAGGAGAATCAGGGCGAGCCTCTTTTCCGAACCGCGGGAGAGGTTTATGACCAGGATCGAGAGCTCCGCGAAAGCTCCCGACAGTTCAAGCCCCTTGGAGACGAGTATAAGTGAGGTTATTAATGCGAGCCCACCCCAGTCTATAAGATCGGGCGTCCTTTCGAGGAGCGAGCCGTCCCTGAGGAGAAGGGCTATGTAAAGGACGAAAAGCGATGAGAGGAACCATTCCCTCTTTATGAACTCCCTCAGGCGATTAACCATCATCTCCCCCGCCTCTCGGAGGCGGAGGTGCATTATAAAGCTTTTCAACGAAGTACTGCTGGATAATCAGGAAGTGAAAGAATGCCCGAAGCATGAGGGCCTGTTCTTTGGGCTCGTTCCAGTGGTGAGCGTCCTAAACCGGACGAAGAAGTGATAAGCCGAGGCGGGAAAAAGAGGCGCCATGCCCCCGGCCTCAGAACTCGGGCCTCTGATAGGTGGAGCGGAGCATCAGCTCTTCAACCCTTACATCGGGAGGAAGCCTCAGCAGGCAGCGGAGGGCCTCTGCAACCTCTTCAGGTTTCAGGAAGCCGTGCTCCTTCGGCTTGCCGGGTCTGCTCCCTGCGAAATAAGTGTCTATCGCCCCGGGCCTGAGCTCAAGGAACCTAACTTCAGGGTTTTCGAGCTGGAATGTCCTTACCAGCGCCCTCGCGCCCCACTTGGTGGAGACGTATGCTCCCCCGCCCGGAAAGACCCTCGCCGAGACATCCGAGGTGACGGCAACCACTGTTCCTTTCCTGTCCTTCAGTGAGGGCAGGAAAGCTTTTATCGTCCGCCACAGGCCGAGCAGGTTTACTTCCACCATGCTCTTAAAGTCCTCGTCGCTTATCTCTTCGAGCCTCCCGAAATAGCCCACCCCGGCATTCGCCACAACCAGGTCAACTCCGCCGAAGCGCTCCAGCACCTTCCAGGAGAAGTCCTCCACGCTTTCCCAGCTTGAGACGTCGAGGTAACCGTAAAAGACCTCGGTGTCGAGCTCTTCCGCGAGCTTTTCGAGCTCCCCAACGCTCCTCGCGCCGAGGGCAAGGGCGTAGTTTTCCTCGGCAAGTACTTTAGCTATAGCCCTCCCAAGACCGCGGGAGGCACCTGTAACGACCGCGAGCTTCATACCAACCACCATAAAAAGAAAGGGAAACCTCACAAAAGCTTTTTCGTTGCTCTTAACCCAGCTCGAAGGCCTTAACCTTGCCTCGATTGCATTCTCCGGCAAGCTTCTTCACGTTGCTACCCACCGCCACCAGATCAAATTTCTTCATCCCTGTGCCACCAGCGGCCTATCCTGGTGAACTTAAAAGGCAGCCTTCCCGACTTTGTTCAGCTCGACCAAAAACTCCCTCGCAAAGTCTTCAAAGCGAACCCCAAAAACTCTCTGGAGGTCCTCTTTAACCCCATCGTGGGTCACGAGGCCCAGCTCTATTTCCGTCCTGTTTTTGGGCACTATTGAAAACCATGTGAGAAGCATCGGGTCTCTGAGCCTGTAGATACCGCGCTTCTCTTTTTTTACAATCGGTAACTCTCTTTTCACGAAACCCAGATGGATGAGGTTTTCCAGGTATGGGTACACTTTTCTCCCATCCAGTCCGGCGTACTCTGCTATCTCCGAGGGCCTGGTCTTCCCGTGGGCCATTGCTGAGAGTAGGGGGAAGCATGTCTTAAGCTCCCTGAGCTCCCCTGAGAGGATGATGTATGGCTCGTCATAGAAGAAGCCCTCCGGCTTCAGAAAGGTTTCCTCGATAAAAGTTCCCGTATCCCTTTATCTGGAGGCCACTATTAAGTAGGAGGGAATGCCCCCGACGAGCATGTACCTCTCTAAGCCAATCCGGGAATCGCTGAAGAACTTAAGGGAATTGGGAGGTTAATGGGCCTGAGCCTAAAACTCGCGGTTCTCCTGCCGTAGAGAGGAGTAGCTGAGAACCTCATCCATCATCATGCCCACGAGCGAACCGGGCAAAACCAGCATGACTGGTTTTTGGGAAGTCGTGATCCCAGGCTCTCTGCAGGGTGCTTAATATTGTCCTGTCGCTCTTAACGGCGTAACTGAACTCGTCGAGGACTATCAGCGTTTTCTCTTTGATTTTCAATGCGGGGTACTTGAACAGTGAGTACCAGTCGCCGAGGGTCAGAAACAGTTCATCATTGAAAAACACAGCCAGTTCCTCACGAAGGTTCTGGATCTATATAGGACCACAAATGAGGGGAGGTTTGCCCACTGCTCTTCGAGCAGCTTGAGCTCATTTTCACGGCCCACAAATTCACTAATCATGATTAGTACTAATCACGATTAGGATTTAGAGCTTTCGTTCTCATAGAGCCTCCCCTATGCCGTGGATAAAGAGGCTCAAGGCTTCCCCATGTTCAGACCGCGGAAGAGGGGCAGAATTCTCGAGCTCAAAAAAGGCTTTTGAAAAACAAAGGTTCTGGATATTTATTGGAGGCGGCGTAAGGGTATTAAGCTCTTCGGAGAATCTCTCCCGGTGGTGGCATGGAGTTCTTCGAAGTTCTCAGCAAGAGGAGGAGCATAAGGCGCTTCCAGGACAGGCCGGTTCCGGAGGAGCTTGTGGAGAAACTCTTAGAAGCGGCCTTCCTCTCACCGAGCTCCTTCAACAAAAGGCCCTGGCACTTCATAGTGGTTGACGACAGGGAGAAATTAAAGGCCCTGTCTAAGGCCAAGCCCGGGGCTTCGGGTCTGGCCACAGCACCGCTTGCTATTGTTGTAACCGCGGACGGGAGCAGGAGCGACGTGTGGATTGAAGATGCCAGCATAGCGGCGGAGCACATTCATCTGGCCAGTTTTGCCCTCGGTTTGGGCTCCTTCTGGGTGCAGATAAGGAACAGGGTGCACAGTGGAGATAAAACGGCTGAGGACTACGTCAGGGAGCTTTTGAACATCCCGGAAAACTACCGCGTGCTCTGCATCATTGGAGTTGGCTATCCCGCGGAGGAGAAGCCGCCTCACGGCGAGGAGGTTTTCGAATGGGAAAAAGCGAGCAGAAACGGATTCGGAAGGCCATTTAAGGGCTGAGGGAGCGCCTACAACCCCCGGAGCTTCTCCGACATTCTCTTCCCCCTAAAGGGGCCTTCAAAAGAAAAATAACGATCCCTAAATCTGTATACCCAATGGGCAGTTCCTTTTTGAGCCCTGGGTTCGTTTTTCGTGGAGGTTCTGAAGCGGTCGTCCCTGACCTTCTCCCCGCCCTAAAGGGCGAGGCTTTCAAGAGAAAAAAGCAAGAGATCCTCCTGCTGGCGTGAATGCCGTTTCTGACGGTGAGTTCCTTTTGGGATCTATTCCAAAGGCGCAGACCTTGAGCCTGCCGGATATGTATCCCTTGCCCGTGCTCAGACAGTCTTTAGTGGTTCCCAGAACGTTGGTCTCAGGGTGAAATTCAACACCTACCCCTTAGTTTCCCCTTATCTGCTTGCTCAGTCATTTTGGTTCGTCTAACGGTGAATATGGGGAATATCCAAGTGAGTTACTTTCCAATCTCCCAAGAGCACCCCTAATCGAAAGGTCAACTGCTTGGGGCATGGTATTCCATTACTTAAAATAAACGGAACAAACTTTCTCCTGTGGTGGAATGAAAGACGAGGACTACATGCGCCTTGTCCTTGAGCTGGCAAAAAGGGGGAGAGGGCTGGGTGAACCTGATGGTTAGAGCGGTGAGATGGGAGAATAGCCTTCTTTGACGTTGGCGAGGAGACCCTTGCGAGGACGAACCTGAGGGAGGCGAGGGTGGTGAACCTCGAGAGGGCCATGCCGGCCAGCGGCCGCTTTAACGGACACATAGTGACCGGCCACGTTGATTGCACAGTAAGGTTCATAGCGAAGAGGACGATAATGAGATTATTGCGAGCAGTAGGTGGACATAATACCCGAAACGTTTTTATATAACTTTTTCCAATTTTCTTACGATGCCCACTATACAGGGGTAGAACACATGAGGAGGGTGGAGTACATATTGTTTGGCCTCTTTGTGTTTTTGATCTTCGGGAGCCAACTTTCGGCAGGAACTAAACCGGCAGTGGATACTGCGCTGCCTTCGTGGATGGCCCCCAATAATTTCCAGAATCCAACTAAGATGGTAACGCCGGCGGCGATGTGGCCCGGATACGGCGGCGGTTCTAATGTTGCAGTGATACATTATGTTAGGGATGAGGACGAGAACTACTATCACACAGACACTGCAATGGATATACTAATGGGTATTCTGTGTATTACTGGGACGCCTATTATCATGGCTCTCTGGGAGATTCTGTATGGACATGCTATAACATGTTCAAAGGGAAAACAGTCAGTTATTACGGTCACACTGCCAAGATTTCTTCCTCTCCTGAAGTGAACGGTTTCATAATACTCCAAAAACCCAACTACGGAGACACGGCCTCTGACTTTTGGAACATAATAACCCAGGAAGCTAATTTTCACGACGCACTCATATTTATTTTAGGGTGTGATTCATTCAAACTTAGAAGTGGTGCAGTCTATAGAACATACATTGGTACAGACAGACCTATTGGTGTTGAGCTGATAAAGAGCAAGGGAACAACATTCTGGAAGAACCTTGATGATGGAAAAACGGCGTATCAAGCAATGGAGAGCATTCAGCCCAGCCTTTGGGAGATGCTGACTCACAAATACTGGGCTAGATTCGAAATTGATGGGGATAAAAACTGGAGGCTGTGATATGCCACACAACCCGGGGAAACTCATTTCCATACTTTTAATTTTGGGGGTCGCCATAGTGCTTGGCATGTTTTTAAATAACGAAACAAAAGAAACACCCCCGGATCAAGCGTATTCTGTGACCTTCAATGGTGACCTATATGTGCGTTCCGTAGAGAGGCTCGATTACACGGGCTATTCGGCTGAAGTCCTCGTGTGTTCCCTGAAGGACCAGACGGTAAAGGTTGAAGCCGATGTGCCGGAGTGGATCGACTCGAACGCTGCGTTCTACATTACCTATTCCCACCTGGACTACCTTGGGCTCCTCTGGGAGGAGATAAGGAAAGAACTGGTAAACAAGACTTCTGAGGGCTGGAAAGTCGGGGACTTTGAGTTCAGGGAGCCAGACCTCAAAAAAGTCACTTACTCCAAAGGGACGTTTACCTACGCCGACCAACTAAAAAAGGGGCAGTGCACGGTGTTTTCTTTCAAAGGAGTCTTCAAGGCGTTGCCTGAGGGTATTTACCTACGCAATGGAAAAAGGATTCCCCTTCCGAAAGCTTCGCTCACCGGACAGTCAGACTGGCTGTTCTTTGCACAAATCCCCGAAGGCTATAAGGGCTGGAACGCCTCGCTCATGATCCCGGAGAGACTGGGAAGGGACAGCGAATTTGAAAAGGCGTACAGGAACCACCTCAAGAGCCTCTTTGAGTTGGTTGATAAGAGGCTGATAACGGAGGAGGAGCTCGGCCACATTGAAATCCCCGAAGAACCGGTTCCTCCGGAGGATTACTGTGCTGAATTTACGGCAAACGGTAGCAAGGCGTCGTCCACGAGGCTCTTGGGCAGTTCGGGCCTCTACAGTGACGGAAACTACTACCTCTTCGAGTATTCGGGGAAGAATGCGGAGACAATATTCGTGAGCTTCACCTCTACTGGATGTAGGCCTGCGGTGTGGTTCACATTTGTCGGGACGTTAGGTGGATCTGGGGAATCCATCAAGGAGAATGGGCATATGAGGTCAATTTTCGGCGTTTTCAGCAACTTTTCCGTCCACAACGGGGATGGCGATGGGCCGCTGTTCGTGGATTCTTCCGGCCACGTTATTCTTGACCTCGTGGTTGAACCGTGACTTTTGTTCCGTTTTTGGAACAAATTTTTAAAAGATGTGGAACAAAGTTGTTTTCGGGGAAGGAAGGATGAACTGGGAGTCGATCAGAGAGAAAGTTCTTGGAGGAAAACCGGTCGTTCTCATCGACGACAGAAGAGAGTTCGAGGCCGATTTGGTTTATCCGGCGGAGATAGCTTCTCCTGAGGTAGTTAACTTCATGCTCTCGATGAAGGGCCTCCTATGCCTCACGATGGACATGGACGAGGCCTTAAGGAGGGGCTTCTTCCCACTGCCGGGCAAAGAAGGGGAGACCAACTTTTTGGTTCCAGTTGATTACAGGGAGAACTTCACGGGCATAACGGCCGGGGAGAGGGCCTTAACGGCCAGAAAGCTTGCCCAAGGCTTATCGGTTGAACACTTCAGGTATCCTGGCCATCTCCACCTTCTCGGGGGGATTGGCCTGAACAGGCGGCGCGGCCACACCGAAGGCTCGCTCGAGCTGATGGAAATCCTCGGCTTCAGGCGCTACGCCCTCATCGTGGAGATACTCGACGAAAAGGGTGACTCCCACAACAGGGAATACGCGCTGATGCTTGCTGAAAAGCACGATTTACCCGTTGTAAACATCGACGACGTCTGGAAGGAGTTTGTGAAAAAGAAACAGCTGATCAGAGTCTACGCCAACGCCAGGCTTCCAACCAAGTACGGTGACTTCAGGATAATAGCCTTCGACAACGAGCTTGACTTCAAGGAGCACGTTGCGGTGGTCAAGGAGCCCTACGGCGAGGTTCCGCTCGTCAGGGTTCACTCGAAGTGTCTCACCGGTGATACGCTCGCTTCACTCAAATGTGACTGCGGCAGCCAGCTGAGCAACGCGCTCAGAATGATAGCGCAAGAAGGGGGCATACTCCTCTACATGGACCAGGAAGGCAGGGGAATCGGCCTGAAGGAGAAGATAAAGGCCTACGAGCTTCAGGATAAAGGTCTCGACACGGTCGAGGCCAACGAGGCTTTAGGCCATAAGGCCGACGAGAGGACATATGAGGCCGCGTTCCAGATGCTCCGCGCCCTCGGCGTCTCAAAGGTCAGGCTCATAACGAACAACCCCGCAAAAGCGAAGGCCCTCGCGGAGTTCGGGATAGAAGTTGTCGAGACTGTCCCCATTCCTCCAGAAGTGACGGAGCACAACAGGCTTTATTTAAAGGTAAAGGAAGAAAAGCTCGGCCACAGACTCCCGGTTGAGGTCTGACTTGATAATTGCGGAACGGTGGTGGGGATGGAGGTTAGAACCTTTGAGGGAAGTTTCGACGGGAAAGGCTTGAGGATAGCGGTCGTGGTTGGCAGGTTCAACGACCTCTTAACCGGCCAGATGCTTGAAGGGGCCTTAGACTGCTTCAGGAGGCACAACGTTGATGCCGTTGACGTCGTAAAGGTTCCCGGTTCCTTTGAAATACCGCTCGTTGCCAAAAAGCTCGCCGAGAGCGGGAAGTACAACGCTGTCCTCGCCCTTGGGGCTGTGGTCAGGGGTGAGACTAAGCACTTCGACCTTGTGGCAAACGAAGTGGCGAAGGGCGTCGCAAACGTCTCCCTGCAGACGGGTGTGCCCGTCATCTTTGGGGTCATAACTGTCGAGGATGAGCTCCAGGGTCTGGACAGGGCGGGGATAAAGGCCAACAAGGGCTTCGAGTATGCCATGGCAACCCTTGAGATGGCCAACCTCATGAAGGAGCTGAAGGACTGACCTCCCCGAGCTCTTGGGAGCGCGGAAGGCGTTAAATATGCGCGCTGGCCTTCTTGGTGATTTTAATGTTTTGAGGGGATAACCCCCCGTTAGGTTCAGGGAGAGGTTATCCCGCGTTCTCATTCCAATGCTTCAGGACATCTCCCCCTGGCACCGAGTCTTTCCATGGCCTTTTTACACGCCTCCCTCAGCCTCTCCGCGTTCTCCTCCGGAACACCGTCGTAGGTAAACTCCCACGTCCCTATCTCTATCCCCGCGGCGTACTTTATCTTGCCATTGTCACGAAGTATGGGGTAGAACTCTATGTGGAGGTGGTAGAACTCGTAGCTCCCTTTGAAGGGCGCCTGGAAGACCATCATGGAGTAGGGCATGTCCCTGCCGAGGACTTCGTTGAGGGTTCCGGTGGCCACCCTTATAGCCTCCGCCAGGTCTTCCACCTCGTTTCCCTCCAGCTGAGTCAGCCACTGGACGTGCCTCTTTGGGTAGACGTGGATTTCAAAGGGCCAGCTCGCGAAGAAAGGCATGAAGATGGCAAAGCTCCCGTTCTCGTAGATCAGCCTTTCCCCTTTGAGCTCTTCCTTGAGGACTCTGCAGAAGAGGCACTCCCCGTGGCGGTTGTAATAGTTTCTTGAGTTCTCAAGCTTGAGCCTCGCCTTCAGGGGTATGAAGGGAAGCGCGTAGAGCTGACCGTGGGGGTGTGTCAGGCTTACGCCGATTTCCTCGCCCTTGTTCCGGAAGATGGCTAGGTAGGCAACCCCAGGGTTCTTTTTTAACTCCGCCGTTACGTTTTTCCACAGTTCAACAACTCTGACCATCTGCTCCCGGGAGAGCCCGTCGAGGTCTCTGAGGCCATGCTCAGGGGTTTCAACTATCACGCTGCACTGGCCGATGGCGCGGGCCCTCCTGTAGAAGCCGGAAGTTTCTGGCTTTGGGGCATCGAAGGAGAGCATTGGAAAGCGGTTTGGAAGGATGAGAACCTCCCAGCCGTGGCCTGTCTCTTCACCTCCCGGGCAGAATGGACAGTAGTCTTTGGGCCTCCAGGGCCTCTCCCTTCTCACCGCTGAGACCATCACCCACTGTCCGGTTAAAGGGTTGTAGCGGAGTTCTCTCATCGTACCACCGCAAGTTTAATTAGTTTTAAGCTTATTATATTTTCCGGGTGAACCCATGGCCCTGAAGTTCCCGGAGGGTTTTCTTTTTGGTACCGCGACCGCGGCACACCAGATAGAAGGTGAAAACCGCTGGAACGACTGGTGGCATTACGAGCAAACCGGGAAGCTCCCCTATAAGTCGGGCAAGGCCTGCAACCACTGGGAGAAATACGAAGAGGACATTGGGCTCATGGCCGAGCTCGGCTACAACGCGTACCGCTTCTCAATAGAGTGGAGCCGGATTTTCCCGGAGGAGGGGAGGCTGAACGAAGATGCCCTCAACCGCTACAGTGAAATCCTCGAGCTTCTCCGCGGGAAGGGCATAGAACCGAACGTAACACTGCACCACTTCACATCACCGCTGTGGTTCATGAAGAGAGGGGGCTTCCTCAGGGAGGAGAACCTCAAATACTGGGAGAAGTACGTGGAAACCGTTGCCGACATCCTAAAGGGGGTAAAACTCGTCGCAACCTTCAACGAGCCGATGGTGTACGTCATGATGGGCTATTTAACCGTCTACTGGCCGCCTTTCGTCAGGAGCCCCCTCAAGGCGTTTAGAGTCGCTGCTAACCTGCTCAGGGCCCACGCGGTTGCCTACGAGACTTTACATGGCAGTTTCAACGTGGGCATCGTCAAGAACGTCCCGGTGATGCTTCCCGCGAGCGATAGTGAGAGGGACAAAAAGGCCGCTCAGAGGGCGGACAACCTCTTCAACTGGAATTTCATGGACGCGATATGGAGCGGGAACTTCAGGGGAGCTTTTAAATCCTACAGGGTCCCGGAGAGCGACGTTGACTTCATCGGGATAAACTACTACACCGCAGCGGAGGTAAGGCACAGCTGGAACCTGTTGAAGTTCTTCTTTGATGCCAAAAACGCCGAAATCGGGGACAGGAAGACCCAGATGGGGTGGAGCGTCTATCCCGAGGGTATTTACCGGGCCATCAGTAAAATGGCCAACTATGGGAAACCCATGTACATAACTGAGAACGGCATCTAAATATCTCCGGGTTTCCCCTCATCTCAATCCCTCCAGTCGAGCAGTCTCTTCTCGCCCTCTATGGCCTTGTATGGGGCGATATCCATCGTTATCTCAAGGGTTCCCATGTATTCGCCATTTTCGTCAAAGAGGGGCACGTATCTGATGTAGACGTACTTCTCCCCAAGCCTGAGCCAGAAGGTTGCCTCCCTCTTCCTGCCCTCCTTGAAGGCCTGGAGGATTTTGTTCACTATATGTACGCTCTTCGGCGGGTGGCAGAGCTGAACCGGCCTGCCGAGCACCGAGAGTGTCCTCTCAAATATCCTCTCTCCAGGGGAGAAAAACCTTACCCTGTCGTCCCTGTCTATGAATGTAACATCCACCGGTAGGGCCTCGAAAATGGCCTTGAGCTCCTTTAGATTCAGATAACCTGTGCCGAGGTCTATGTCGCCCTCCCTCTTAAGCTTGCTCCTGTCGAACTCTAAGGGCTGTCCCCTCAGCGCTCCCTGGACTTCCTTAGGCAGGCTGAGGAGCTGCTCAACGCTCAGCTCTGGATTTATTTCCCACGGATGGAGCGGTTTAACGTCCTCACCCGGATCCCATGCGGGTGGATTGACCTTATAGAAGCCTGCCTCTTTCTCCTGCATCCTTATGGCCTTCCACTCGCCCTCGCTCAGGAGGGCCTTTAGCGTTGGGTAGAATATGTTGTTTTCCCTAAAAACCATGTCGCTGAGTGCGAATGCAGCTTCACCGGCCTTAGCCTTGAATCGCTCGACGAACTCCTCCCAGGGCATCTCACTTCTCTTCCTCAAAAGCTCGGCGAGATACTTTATCATGAACCTTATCTCGTCGTGCTTCGTCCAGAGGACAGTGGCTATTGCCGTTAGGCCCCTTCTCTCGATGTAGGGGAATATGAGCATCTCCTCGCGGTTGTAGTGGGTGGAGCCGATCTTTCTGAGGTTGCCCACTATCTCCTCAAGAACTCCCAGGATTTCCTCCCTCATGCGCTCGTCCTTTGTGGTGGCCAAAGTTTTGGCATAGAGGTTGAGAATCTCCGCATCTTTCAGTATCTCCTTGTTTTCCTGGTAGAGGGTCTTGAGCGGGTGGCCGTCCGGCAAGTCCTTTTCCTCAAGCTCGTCTGTGCCCTTCACGGCCTCGCGGAAGAGCTCGACGTGCAAATCGCACATCTTGGCTATGTCCTTTGCCGAAATCCCCTCTTTAACGAGCTCCTGCTCAATGATAGGAATTTCAAGGGGGGATATGCCACTTAAAACCTGCCTGAACTCCTCTTTGAGCTTCTCGACGCTTTCTCCCCTGTGGATTCTGAGGAGCAGCTCCTTCAGCTGCTCTTTCTTGTATTCCCTTGCCTTCAGTAATTCGGTCATCTTTAATCACCTCTATGACAAGTGTCATGTCAAATACTTATAGGCATTACTGGGCAAATTTGCTCAATAAAGTTTATATGTCGCTTGTCATATGTTGAATCGGTGATAGAGAATGATGCTCGACGTTCGCGGTTTGAAGCCACCGCAGCCGGCGGTTATGATTATAGAAGCCCTTGGAAAGCTCAAAACGGGGGAAACGCTTGAAGTTATAGGCGACAAGCCCTTCGTTGATATGATACCCAAGCTCGAAGAGGCGGGCTATAGCGTAGAGGTCAGGGAGGTCGGAGGCTTCTTCGTTTTGAGGGTGACCAAAACCGAAAGCTCTAAGGAGCTCGGCATAGAAGTAAAGGAATGCGATGAGAAGGTGGAGGAGATAACGGAGGACATCAACGTGGCTAAATTGCTGAAGGCCTATCCAGAATCCCTCAAGATACTGGTCAAGTACGGCTTCTCTCCCCTCGAGAACCCGGTGATGAAGAGAACATTGGCGAGGACGATAATCCTGAAGGGTGCAAAGGGGCTCATCGGCATGAGCGACGAGAAGTTCATGGAAATGATGGCAGAACTCAAAAGACTGGAAAAGAAGTGACTGCGCGCTCTCCTCTTCCTCCTTAGCCTGCTTTAACCTCGGCCCTTGATGACCTCCCGGGAAAGGAGACTCTCACAGTAACTGGATTTGGTATCCTCATGGCTCTGATTTTGTGTGGAGCCTATCTTCCCCCCCAGGCACAGCCCCTAACGCCCTCACAGGAGTCAACTGCAAAAGCTGCCGCCTCAATAACATCCCTAACCGCGTTCCTCGCGGTGCACATTCCCAGTGGAATAATCTTGCCACTGTGCTCTATTGCTATCGCCAGGTCGTCCAGTGACACTTTCCTCTGAAGGGCTTCACGCCATCCAAGGAAAAATATAGAAAAGGACACAAACTCACCCCCATGTTTTAAATAACCTTTCTGCTGAGTTTTCCGAGCTCTTTTTCTGCCTCCTCAATTGCCTCATCAATGGCCCTTAGGAGGACGTTCTTTGAAACTTTAACGGTGATTTTTGCCCCTGCAACAAAGAACAGAACCACCGTGTCACCAATGCTGGAGGCGTAGATTATTTCCAGCGGGTCGTAAGTACCAAGTGTAAACCTGACAAAAGGCGGATGGGTAAGGCTGGCTGACCCAACCAGTGTTGATAGCGCTTTTTCCAGATCCTGCTTTAGCTGGGCGGGGTTCCACACTACTCTCCACTCTTCCTTGGGCAGTTTTCCTTTCTCAATGAACTCTTTCAGCTCTTTCAGGTCATCAATGTAATCCTTTAAGTTGATGGTGGCGTTTAGAACGTAAACGTCACCATAAACCTCTATGTCATACTCATTCAGGTAGCTCTCCTCGCCCTCGTCCCAGAACTCACCGGGACGGAAGAGTCTAAATCTTAAATACTCCACATCTACCGGCTTCCTTTGTATAACAAAGCTTATGTTTTTGATAGTGCGTTGAATGTTTTTATTAAACCCTCTAACTGGGATCCGAAAGTCTCTGCCGTCTGGAAGTTTAATCGTAACGTGTTCTCCAGTTCTCACAATTTTCAGTCCGAAAAAGTCACCGGAACCCTTCAACTTCGCAAGCCTCTCCAGCACTTCCATGAACTCCTGTACCGGGACGGGTTCATCGGTGAGGAATACGGTTTCCGCGGCTGTTATTAGAATGGGAAATCCTTCATCTTCTGCAGTGAAATAAAAGGAAAGATGGGCCATGACACAACCCCCTAATATTTAGGTGCAGGGAATGCGGTGACTATCCTATACCACCCTTTCCCCACTTTTCAAGAACTACTGCCAGTTTTGTTCCAAGTTTTGGAGAGTATCTCACGAGCACTATTCTGTTCGGTTTCTTTCCACAGTCCATGTAATCTGGATTTCGTATGGTTTCCTTTATTTCCCTCATGATATCCTGGGCAGAGAGATACTTAAATTTGTCCTTGAATTTGTATACGTTTGTGAGTATGTGTTGTAATCAAAGCCTTTAAAAAATTTACTATCAAAAGTTTAACAAAACGATGAAAATTGAAAGTAAATTCAACTGGGGCGAGTTCACGAGATACAACCACCAAAAACGTGACAACCCATTACCGCTAACAACAGGCATCAAAAAGAGAGAAAGCTCACTCCAGCTCTTCCGCGAGCGGAGCGCTCTCATCAACGCTTGTGCCTTCCTTCAGCATGTCCTTCAAGTCCTTCTCAGGCTCCCCTATAAGCTTTAGGTCAAACTGCTTCTTTAGAGCCTCGAAGACGTTCGGTGTCAGGAATTCCGGCGGCTTTGGTCCGATGTAGATGCCCTTTATGCCGAGGTAGAGGAGTGAGTAGAGTATTGCTATTGCCTTCTGCTCCATCCAGCTCAGGACTATGCTTACCGGCAGGGAGTTCACGTCGGTGCCGAGCTCGTTGGCCAAAGCAACCGCAATCTCGATTCTCGAATAGACGTTGTTGCACTGGCCAAAGTCGAGGAACCTCGGAATGCCTTCGATGGTACCGTAGTCCCTCGCGTTGTAGCGGAACTTGCCGCACGCTGCTGAGGGTATGAGCGCATCCCTTGGAATAAGCTCGGTGAGCCTCTCGTAGTAACCCATGCCCTTGTGCGGGGTATCACAGCCGCCGACAACGAAAATGTGCCTTATTTTGCCCTTCCCTATGAGCTCTATCGGTCTGTCCTTCATGGCCAGAACGTTGGTGTGGTGGAAGCCTGTGAGGAGCTTTCCACCGTTGTAAGCTTTCATCTTTGGGGTCTGAAGGGCTTTCTCGATTACCGGCTCGAAGTTGTAATCCTTTATGTGAGGAACTCCCTCAAGGCCCGCTATTCCGACGGTGAAGATTCTGTCCTGGTAGGCTTTCGTCGGCTACTGGACGCAGTTGCTCGTCCCCAGGATCACTCCCGGGAACTCAGCGAACTCCCTCCTCTGGTAGAGCCACGAGCCTCCCCAGTTATCGAGGAGCTTCATGGCCTCAAGGTGGATTCTTCCATTCTCAAGGATAAGCTCAAGAAAGCGGTTTTTGTCGAAGTTCACGTTGGTGAGGGTGGAGTAGATATGGTGCATCCTCCGGCCAGGCTCATCGAGCACTGGTTGCAGAGCATAACCGATTCTGGAACCTTTACCGCCATTTTCCAACTTCCTCACTTTATGACAGATGTCATATAATCGATTATAGCCGAATTAACCCCCATAAAAGCTTTGCGGTTTCTTAACCTAAAGGGCTTATATGACTTATGTCATGACAAAGGCCGTAGGGATTTGAGGGAAAGGTTTAAATATTCCATGCGTCATAGCAGGAACCATGAAGACGAACGCCTTCGAAGTGGCCTCGCGCTACGTCTACCCCTCCCTCAGGAGGCGCCTGGTCGGGGTGCTGAGGGAGAGGGGCCTCAAGCAGACCGAGATAGCGGAGTTGCTCCACATAACCCAGTCAGCGGTTTCGCGCTATCTGGGGGAGGAAAGGGGCAAGCTCATCGACGTCTCCTCTTTTCCCGACGTAGACCGGGAAGTGAGAGAACTGGCCGAGAGAATACTTGCGGAGAGACCGGGAGAATACTGGATACACACCGAGCTCGTGAAGCTCTCCCTGGAGTTCCTGGGCAAGGGCTACGGCTGCTCCTTCCATGCCGGCATTGACCCCGACATAAACCCAGAAGAGTGCCGGGTCTGCATCGAGCTTTTTGGATGACCTTCCTCAGTTATGGCCGGCTATTTTCCCTCCCCTTTGCCTCCCTCAGCTTTTTTAGGTATTCACCGTAAGCATCTTTCATCTCCGCGACCTCTTCGAGGTCTTCCAAAAAACCGAGCCTGGCGTAGAGCTTTTCCATGTGCTCCAGCTCATCCAAGAGTTCCTCAACGTCCCTCTCTGCTTTTTTCCTCAGATCAGTTCCCATTTCCTTTTCCAGCCTTTCAAAAAACCCGCGCCCCAGCTCAAAAATCCCTTCCCTGCTGACCCCGAAGACCCTGTGGGGCAACCCCGATATTTCGAAGCCGAAAACCAGGATGAGGAGTCTCTCCAAGTCCGTCTTATTGGAGGAGGGGATGGAGAGATACCTGATATCCCCGTCATAGTAGACCACGAGATACCACGAGTCCGGCCTCAGGGGAAAGTCCCCGTCCTGGTTCTTTTTCACCGCCGCCATCCGCCACCCTCCAGTTACAGAAAAAGCCTCTCGTAGGCGATGTAGCCGTACTTCCTCAGCTCCTCCCGCGGGATGAACCTCAGCGAGGCGGAGTTTATGCGGTAGCGCTTTCCCGTTGGCGTCTCCTCATCAAATACGTGGCCGAGGTGGGAGCGGGCGAAGCGGCTTTTAACCTCCCTCCCGCAGAGGAAGCCCCCGCATTCCCCTGCCTCAACGACCGCCCACTCCTCCAGCGGTTTTGTGAAGCTCGGCATCTCTGCTTCTCCCTCGTACTTGTCGAGCGAGCTGAAGAGCGGTTCCCCTGAAACGATGTCAACGTAGATGCCTTCCCCATGGTTGTTCCAGTACTCGTTTTTGAAGGCCGGCTCAGTATCTCCAAGCTGGGTAACCCGGTACTGGAGGGGTGTTAAAAGGCGCCTGAGCTCTGAATTGCTTGGCTTTTGCCAGCCCAGCCAATAGTGCTTCCTTTCCGGAAAGAGGCGGAAGTGCCTGTTCTTCTCCCAGACTGACTTGATGAAGCCAAGCCTTCCTGAGTAGAGCTTGTAATGCCTGTAGTTCGTCTCGAAGCGGAAGTAGTAGCCCTGGTGGTAGTCCTCGGCCGGGTAGAAGTCCTTCGCTGGCAGAATCTCCGTGGCTATGGGTTCACCAAAGATTCCCGAGAGCTCAAGCCTCCTCCTGGACTCTTCAGCCAGCCCCTTCTGCGTTTCGTTGAGGTAGAAGATGGCGGTTTTATACTGCTCTCCCCTGTCGGCGAACTGGCCGTGGGGGTCCGTTGGATCAATGTTCCTCCAGAAGACCTCCAGGAGGCGCTCGTAGGAGATTTTTGAAGGATCATAAATTACCTTGACAGCCTCACGATGGCCGGTTTCTCCTGCTGAGACCAGCCCGTAGGTGGGGTTCTCAACCCAGCCGCCGGTGTAGCCCGAGATGGCCTCGATGATCCCTGGCAACCTCTCAAAGGCCTCCTCCATGCACCAGAAACAGCCGCCCGCGAATATGGCCACCTCCATATTCATCACTCCGGGCAGGGTTGGGAAGCAATGCTTAAATAGTTTTGGGCAGTATTACATATCGGTGATTACAAATGGCCAAACTTGTCCAACATTCTGTTTTCGAGCCCGTATACCGGCTCGGCAGCGACGGGATTCCGGAGTTCAAGGCTTTCGTTGCTGGTAAATGGGTCTTCGGGGAGAGGTTTGCCGAGGTTCAGAGCCCGATAGACGGGAGGGTTATAGCGAGGGTCAGCGTGCTCTCCAGGGATCAGGTTGAGGAGGCCATAAGCGCCGCCCACAGCTCAGGACGTAAGGCTATAAGGAACTACCCGGGCGAGAAGAGGATAGAGAGCTTTCTCAGGGCGGCAGAGCTGATGAAAGAAACCTTCGAAGACTTCGTGAGGGTTTTAGTCCTTGACGCGGGTAAGCCAAAGTCGAACGCTGCTGGAGAAGTAAAGGCAACCATTGAGAGGCTCGAAAAGACGACCTTCGAGTCCAGGGCGATACTCGGCGACTACATCCCCGGGGACTGGAGCGAGGAGACCCTTGAGAGTGAGGGAATTGTAAAGAGAGAGCCCTACGGCCTTGTGTTGGCCATAGGCCCCTTCAACTACCCGCTTTTCATTCCTGCGGCGAAAGTAATTCCGGCCCTGCTGGGCGGCAACGCTGTACTTCTAAAGCCAGCCTCGGCGGATCCTCTGGCGGCGATACTCTTCATCAGGATCCTCGAGGTCTCGGGCTTTCCTCCCGAGAGCCTTGGACTCCTCACCATCCCCGGCGGGCTGATGGACAGCGTCGTGGCCGATAAGAGGATAAGGGCGATAACATTCACCGGAAGCACCGAGGTTGGGGAGCACATAGTAAAAACCGGCGGCATAAAAGCCTACCACCTCGAACTCGGGGGCAAGGATCCTGCCATAGTTCTGGACGATGCAGACCTTGAGCTGGCGGCCGAAAAGATAGTAAAGGGGATGGTGAGCTTCTCAGGCCAGAGGTGCGACGCGATACGGCTTATCCTGGCGCAGGAGGGAATCTACGGGGAGCTGAAGGCAAGAATGTTAGAGAGGCTCAGGGGGATAGAGCCGAAGAATCCGCTGGAAGACGAAAACGCGGTAATGGGCCCACTGATCGATATGAAGTCGGCGGATTACATTGAGGAAGTGTGGAAGGACGCCGTGGAGAAGGGGGCCAAGCCCCTGACGGAGTTCAGGAGAAAGGGGAACTACGTGTGGCCCCTCCTCCTCGAGGTCGGAAAGGATGTCCTTCCAGAGCTCAGGGCCTTTCAGGAGGACGTGTTTGGGCCGCTCACGCTGATGGTGAAGGTCAAAGACGAGGACGAAGCAATAGAGATAGCGAACTCCTCTCGCTTTGGCCTCGACGCGGCTATCTTCTCCTCCTGCGAGCGGAGGGCCAGGAGGGTGGCGAGGAAGCTGGAGGCTGGAAGCGTCTTCATCAACGAGTACCCGAGGCACGGAATAGGCTACTACCCCTTCGGAGGCGTCAAGGACAGCGGCGTCGGGAGGGAGGGCATTGGCTACTCGGTCATACAGCTGACCACGACCAAGAGCATAGTGCACAACTTCAGGGGCACCGGCGTGTGGGAGTACATGTGAAGACTTTTCCTTTCCTTTACACGGCCAATTTACTGAGTCCCGTTCTGGTGGTGGCTTTCTCGGGCATTCTTCAAAACCCCAAGGATAGTGCCCAAAGGTGCTCTTTTGTACTGAAAAAACTTATATACCTTGAACCCGCTATAGTGTACTAGAAGTACAACATGGTGGTGAACCATGCAGAAAAACCCCCTCTTTGGGATTTTGTTTGTTGGTGTTTTGATTTTGGGAGTTATTGCCAGCGGATGTATCTCGGGACAGGGAACTTCAACAGGAACGACCACTTCTTCGAGTGGCAAAGTCATAGAGCTTGAGTTCTGGCATGGGATAGAGGCCCCAGAAAACCAGAAGGTTCTGGAAGACCTCGTCAACAAGTTCGAGGCTGAGCACCCCAACATCAAGATAAAAGTTGTTAACTATGGCGCTCAAGACAAGGCGGTTACCAAGATCATGGCCGCCGTTCAGGCGGGCACCCCACCGGACCTTGTCTGGCTCAACCCAGCCCAGACCGGATTCTTTGCAGAGGCTGGAGTTCTCGCCCCGGTTGAGGACTTCATAAAGAATGACCCCTCCTTTAACAAGGACGATATCTACTCAGGACTCTGGGAGCTTGGAACCTACAAGGGCAAGATATACACTGCTCCCTTCGACACCAACAACCTGGCTATCTACTATAACAAGGACCTCTTCAGGGAGGCCGGACTTGACCCCGAGGCCTACATGGGCAAAGCCCTGACCTGGGACGAGTTCAGGGAGCTGGCCAAGAAGCTCACAAAGGACAAGAACGGTGATGGTAAGATCGATCAGTACGGGTTCATGGTCCCCTTCGGAACTCTCGAGTGGACGGTCTGGACGTGGGAGGTCTTCCTCTGGTCGGCCGGTGGTGAGCTTCTCTCTGAAGACCAGAGCAAGCCAACCTTCGCTAGCGACGCCGGTATTAAAGCCCTCCAGTACTGGGTTGATCTCGTCTACAAGGATAAGGTTGCAAAGCTCAGCGACCCCGACGCGGGCTACAAGCTCGATGACTTCTTCGCCGGTAGGGTTGCAATGACCATAAACGGGCCTTGGAACTATCCCGTCCTGAAGGATCAGGGGTGGCTCAACAAGACCGGGGTCATGCTGATGCCCTACGACAAGAGGATAGCCACCAACATTGGCGGTGAGAACCTCTTTATATTCAAGACAACGCCCGAAAGGGAGCAGGCTGCATGGGAGTTCGCCAAGTTCGTCATGAGCCCCGAGTTCCAGGTTACATGGGCGCTTAAGACGGGTTACCTCCCGGTATGTAAGAGCGCTCTCGAAGACCCTGAGTACAAGAAGTTCATGCAGGAGAACCCCTTCATAAAGATATACGTGGATAACCTACAGTACGGTAAGGCCAGACCTCCAGTTCCGCAGTACCCGGACATGTCCGCGGCCATCGGAAAAGCCATTGAGGCAGCCCTGCTTCAGAAGAAGGATCCCGCCACCGCCCTCAAAGAGGCCCAGGCGGAAGTTGAACTCTTGTTCAGGTCCTGACCTCTTTCTCTTTTCTCTCTAAGGAGGTGTGGAGAATGGTTTCATTGCCTACTCGCAGAAAAATGAAATATACACTAGAAGCTTACGGCTTCTTGGCTCCTGCACTTGTAATTCTCATCATGTTCATCATATACCCAGTACTGTACCTCGTCTACATAAGCTTCTTCAATTGGAAGGGGCTTGGTGCGAAAGAGTTTGTTTTCCTTAACAACTACAAGATGATTCTTCAGCGGGATGAGTTTCGTCTCGTCCTGAAGAACACGTTCATTTATATCCTCGGCGTGGTTCCCACTACGATGATCCTCTCGCTCATCGCGGCGGTTCTTTTAAACTCCAAGATCAGGTTAAAAAGCGTTTACAGGACTTCAATCTTCTCCCCGACTGCCATTTCCTTCGTTGCGACGGGTATTATCTGGGTGTGGATGTTCAACTCGGACTACGGTCTCGTTAACCGCGTCCTCGAGGCCCTCGGGTTTTCACCCGCGGACTGGCTGAGGAGCACATCCTACGCGATGCTGGCGGTGATAATAGCCACGGTTTGGGCCAGAGTTGGTTACTTCATGGTGATTTACCTCGCTGGCCTGCAGACAATACCCGAGGATTACTACGAGGCTGCTGAGGTTGACGGAGCCACATCCTTCCGGAAGTTCCTCCATATAACCCTCCCGCTCCTCAAGCCAACCCACGTGCTGGTTCTGGTTATGCTCACAATATTCTCCTTCAGGGACTTCGACCAGATCTACACGATGACCAGCGGAGGGCCCCTGATGTCAACGACAACTCTAGCGTACTACATCTACGTTCTGAGCTTTGTGAGGTTCAGGTTCTCAGAGGGCGCCACTGTGGCTGTCATTCTGCTGTTCATTGTGATAGCAGTCCAGTACCTTCAGAGAAAAGTCTTTGGGGAGGAGGCGATATACTGAGGTGGGAGAGATGTACGGGGTCAGGACACGTATAAAAATCTCAATAAAGAGCCTGTTAACCCATGCAGTCCTCTGGATCTTCGTCGGGATAATCTTGGTTCCAATTCTCTGGACGTTCTTCACGTCTCTGAAGACCCCTGTGGAGATAGCACACGGAACTATCCTCCCGGAAGCCTGGAGATGGGAAAATTACAGAATAGCATGGGAGCAGGCAGATTTCCCGAGAAAATTCTTAAATAGCTTCATCGTGGCGATAACGGTTACCCTCGGCCAGATAGTCACCTCCGCCATGGCCGGTTACGCCCTCGCTAGGATGGAGTTCAGGGGGAGGGATCTCATATTCAACGGCGCAATAACCTCAATGCTTATCTCCGAGCAGATCATTATAGTCCCACTCTACGTCATGCTCGCTAAGTTCGGGTGGATAGACTCTTACAAGGGACTCGCGATCCCGTGGTTCTTTAACGGCTTTGGGGTCTTCCTCTTTAGACAGTTCTTTCTCACAATCCCGAAGGACATAGAAGAAGCGGCAATAGTTGACGGGGCATCGAGGTTCAGGATACTATGGCAGATCATGCTCCCCCTGGCGACTCCGGCGGTGCTGACGCTCTTCATGTTCACCTTCATAGCGGAGTGGAACTCCCTCTTCAAGTGGCTGATCATTGTCAAGTCCCCAGAGATGAGGAACGTCCAGCTCGGCCTGACCATATTCCAGGAGCAGTTTATCGCCCAGTACAACCTCCTGACAGCGGCTACAATACTCGTTTCCCTGCCGTCGGTAATATTGTTCCTCATCGGTCAAAGGTACTACATCAAAGGTATTGCCACAACAGGAGTTAAGGGGTGATGGGGGATGAAAGTTGCTATGGTAACTCCTCACGGTGATCCCCTCGGGAAGCTCGGCGAGCCCGATACGGGCGGCCAGTGCGTCTATGTTAAGGAGCTAAGCAGGCACTTGGGGGCTTTGGGAGTAAAGGTTGACATATTCACGAGACAGAGGGGTGGAAGGAAGGAGATAGAGTACATAAACGAGAACGTCAGAGTCATCAGGATAGAGTGCGGACCCGAGGGTTTCATCCCCAAGGAGAAGCTCATGCCTTACCTGCCAGAGTTTACGGACAAAGTTTCCGAGTACTTCAAGAAAGAGGGTTACGATATTGTTCACACCCACTACTGGGACGGCGGCTTTGTGGGAATGGAACTCAAGGAGCGCCACGGGGTTAAGATGGTTCACACCTCCCACTCGCTGGGGATCCTGAAGGCTAAGGCTCTCGGCGACTTCGAGCCATACCGTGAAAGGATAGAACTTGAGAAGAGGATCTACGAGACAAGCAATGCAATAGTCGCTACAACGGAGATCGAGAAGAAGGACATTGCAAGCCTCTACGGGGTCGACGAGGGCAAGATATACGTCATCCCCATTGGCGTGGATACGACCTTCTACAAACCCCTAGGCGACAAAAAAGAGCTGAAGAGGGAGCTCGGCCTCCCAAAAGTCCCTCTGGTATTCACCCTCGCAAGGCTCGACCCCAGGAAGGGCCTCGACCTACTGATAAAGAGCGTCCCCTACATAAAGGAGTACTATCAAAGAGACTTTCTCGTGCTCATAAGCACTGGTACCGGGGCGAAGGAAGAGGAGAAGGAGATGAACAAGCTCCTAAGCCTCATTGAGGAGCTTAAAGTCAAGGAACACGTGAAAATCATTCCCGCAATAGAGCCCGTCAGTATGGTTCCCAAGTACTACTCAGCTGCGGACGTCTTCGTTCTGCCTTCACCCTACGAGCCCTTCGGGATAGTCATGCTCGAGGCTATGGCGTGCAAGACTCCAATCGTCGCCACGAAGTTCGGAGGCCCGGCAGAGGTTCTCCAGGACGGCTACGACGGCTTCCTCGTTGACCCGAAGGACTCAAAGGAGATGGGCAAGAAGATAGCCTTACTGCTTGAGGACGAGGAGCTTAGGCAGATATTCGCCGAAAGAGCATACAGGAAGGTTACCGAAAAGTACTCTTGGGACAGTGTAGCTCGGGAAATGAGGAACCTTTACGAGAAGCTGTGGGGGGAAAAGACATGCTGGACGTGCTATCAATCGGAGAGATACTGGTAGACCTGAAGATTATAAACGGGAAGATTAGCATGCACACTGGGGGCTCCTGCCTCAACGTTTCCTTTTATTCCTGGCAGGCAGGGGCGAAGTCCTCGTTTATAGGTACTATAGGGGATGACTTCCTTGGTACCTATATAAAGAAGGAGCTCGAGGAATTGGACTTCAGGCCGGCGCTCTCGGTTGTCGATCGCAACACGACCCTTGTGCTAATAAAGGCCGAGAGGGAGACCCCAATCCCGATAATCTACAGGGGAGCGGACATGTTCATAACAAAGGAGCAGCTGGATGAGAAATGGAAGGACGCAAGGATTGTGCACACATCGGCCTTTGCCCTCTCCCTCTCCCCGGCCAAAGAAACGATACTGGAGGCGCTGAAATCCGCCAAAGAAAATGGAGCTTTAATCTCCGTTGATCCAAACTACAGAAGGTGGATATGGAAAAAGTGGGAAGCGGACGAGAAGGCCCTACTTGAGGCCATTTCACTTGCAGACCTCGTCAAGCCCTCCCTCGACGACGCCAGGGAGCTGCTGGGACGCAAGGACCCAATAGACGTTCTGTGGGGCTTTAAAAACCTGGGGGCCAAAAATGTCATTCTGAGCATGGGCTCGAAGGGTGTCATAGCTCTCACCGAGGAGGGCAGGTACATCAGGGTACCGGCAGAGAAGGCAGAGCTGGTTGACCCAACGGGGGCAGGGGACTCGCTTCTGGGGACGGTGCTGGCAAAGCTCTCACAGGGCTACGACATGGAAGAGGCTATAAGATCCGGGGTAAAAGTTGCCTCAAAGGTCGTCAGTGCGGAGGGAACACTGGTAAAGGTGAGGTAACGTGGAGAGCCTGCTGGAACAGCTCAAGAAGTTTGGGTTCACAAAGTACGAGGCCCTTGCCTACATAACCCTCCTCACCTACGGCCCCCTAACCGCCAGGGGTATTTCCCAGAAGGGCCAGATTCCATACAACCGGACATATGACGTCTTAACTTCCCTTAAAGAGAGAGGCTTCGTTGAGGAGCTGGAGAGCAAGGCCAGGACGTTCGTGGCGGTTGAGCCTGAAGTGGCATTCCACCGCTACAGCAGGTCGCTAAAGGAGCTGGTAGAGGAT
This sequence comes from Thermococcus waiotapuensis, assembly GCF_055384795.1. Lineage (NCBI taxonomy): Archaea > Methanobacteriati > Methanobacteriota > Thermococci > Thermococcales > Thermococcaceae > Thermococcus > Thermococcus waiotapuensis. The sequence continues at coordinate 1,443,453 of NZ_AP042429.1, forward strand.
ATCAAGAAGTTTGCAGAGAGTATGAGCGTCAAGGAACAGAAGCACGCGATATGGCGGTTCTCATCCCCCGAGGAAGTCCTCCTGAGCCTGGAAACCATGATGAAGAAGGCAAAGTTCGAGTTCACACTGCTCGCTCCGAAGAGCTTCCTCCCGAAGGTCGAGGACGGGCTCAGAGGGCTTCTGGAGAACGGGGTCACGGTCTCAATCTACACGAACGAGGAGCCAGGCCTAGCCGCGGAAGGGAATGTCTTTATAAGACTGACCGACAAGATAGGGCACATAATCGCCATGAGGGACACCGCTGAGGTTCTTGTCTCCCCCAGTCTGGTCTTCAATGTTGAGGAGGAGCTGCCCTCCGGCTTCAAGTCCAACTTCCCGGAAATAATATTCTCCCACTACATTTATCTCAGGGACATCTTCGAAGAATCGAAGCCTGTGAGTTTCGCGTTGAATGGAAATGGCGAGATTAGGTTCGCGGTGTTCTACCACGCCATTCAGGCAATTGAAAGGCTGTTTGCCGAAAGAGTGGAGTTGGACGCAGAAGTCCACACAACCTCCGGAGAGGTGTTCAGAGGCAGGATTACCGACTTCACCAACACCAAAATAATAAACAATATCTTGTTGGACACAGGGGAGAGGAAGATCCTCGTTGGGGGGCCTTTCTCGATACTTGAGGAGTATGAAGGGATGGGTATCGTGCTTTACCTAAAAAGAACCTACCCCAATGAAGAGTCACGGGGGTGATTTTATGGCAGAAGTGAGGCTTGTCAACGTGTGGAAGCAGTTTGGTGACTTCACCGCGGTTAGGGATATCAACCTCCACATAAAGGATGGGGAGTTCATGATTCTTCTGGGCCCGAGCGGTTGCGGTAAAACAACGACGCTGAGGATGGTAGCCGGCCTCGAGGAGCCCACAAAGGGTCAAATCTACGTCGGGGACACCCTCGTTGCTGACCCCGAGAAGGGAGTCTTCGTTCCCCCCAAGGACAGGGACATCGCCATGGTCTTCCAGAGCTACGCTCTCTATCCACACATGAGTGTTTACGACAACATCGCCTTCCCGCTCAAACTCAGGAAGGTTCCCAAGGACGAGGTAGACAGGCGTGTCAGGGAAGTCGCTGAAATGCTGGGCTTGAGTGAACTCTTAAACAGAAAACCGAGGGAGCTTTCCGGTGGTCAGAGGCAGCGTGTCGCCCTTGGGAGGGCCATCGTCAGGAGGCCCCAGGTGTTCCTCATGGACGAGCCGCTCTCGAACCTGGACGCGAAGCTCAGGGTGAAGATGCGCGCCGAACTGAAGAAGCTCCAGAGGCAGCTTGGGGTCACTACAATCTACGTCACCCACGATCAGGTCGAGGCGATGACGATGGGTGACAGGGTGGCGATCATAAACGCCGGGGAACTCCAGCAGGTTGGGACGCCGGATGAGGTCTACGACAGGCCGGCTAATACATTCGTGGGGGGATTCATCGGCTCGCCGCCCATGAACTTCCTCGATGCAACCGTCACAGAAGACGGTTTCGTGGACTTTGGCCCCTTCAGGCTCAAGCTCCTGCCTGACCAGGTTGAAGTGCTGGAGGAGAAGGGTTACCTCGGAAAGGACGTCATCTTTGGCATTCGCCCGGAGGATGTCTACGACGCCTTCTTTGCCCAGGTGAAGATTCCGGGGGAGAACATGGTCAGGGCCATGGTGGAGATAATTGAGAACCTGGGTGGGGAGAAGATAGTTCACCTGAGTGTTGAGGACGTTGTCTTCACTGGCAAGTTCCCGGCGGAGTCGAAGGTCAGGGAAGGCCAGGAAGTCGATGTGGTCTTCGACATGAACAAAATCCACATCTTTGAAAAGGGCAGCGGAAAGGCAGTCTTCTGAATTTCACCAGAAGATCAGAAGCTCTGGTTTTTGAAAGTTTTTTCACCCAATTTCTTTTAAACCGGGCCTTCTCACTTTCATTGGGGTGAGGGCATGGACGAGCTGGAGATGATAAGGCGCAAGAAGATGCTCGAGCTCATGAAGAGGGCGGGGATGATTGAGGGGAACAACGGGCCAAAGGTCGTCATAGAGGTCATAACCTCACCAGGCTGTCCCTACTGCCCGATAGCGTGGGCGATGGCCCAGGAGCTTGAAAGAAAATACGACGGCGTAATCGCGAGGGAGCTGAGCGTTGCGACTCCAGAAGGTAGGAGGAAGGCCATGGAGCACAACATCCTGGGCACTCCAACGATACTGATAAACAACCGCGTGGAGTTCATAGGCCTCCCGAACTTTGCGGAGTTTGAGAGGAGGGTTAGGGAACTGCTGAGTGCCAGTAGAAAACCTTAGGTTTGCGATTCTTTTTTAACGTCATCTCCCATAATTCCTATCGATGTCTATGAAGGTCGTCATCGTTGGCAACGGGCCCGGAGGGGTTGAGCTCGCAAAAAACCTCTCCGGGGAGTTTGAGGTCACGGTAATCGAGAAGGAGGAACTACCGCACTATTCCAAGCCAATGCTGAGCCACTACATAGCCGGCTTCCTGCCGGAGGAGAAGCTGTTCCCGTATTCTCTGGAATGGTACGACAGGCGGGGGATTGAACTGCGCCTCGGAACCAGTGCCCTCTTCATAGACAGGGCAAAGAGGGTTCTCGCAACTTCAAAGGGCGAGTTCCCCTATGATGTTCTGGTTCTGGCGACGGGCGCGAGGGCAGCGGAACCTGCTGTCCCCGGAAAGGAGCATTTACTAACCCTCAGGACCCTCGACGATGCGAGGAGGATAAAGGAGAAACTTGAGGAAGAGGGAGAGATTGTAATCCTTGGCGGTGGCTTCATAGCCCTCGAGCTTGCGGGCAACGTTGCAAAGGCAGGCTACAGGGTTAAGCTCGTGCACAGGAAGAGAAACCTCCTCGGGCTCGATGAAGAGCTCAGCGAGAGAATAAGAAAAGAACTCGAGGGGATCGGCGTTGAATTCCACCTTGAGACCAACGTTTTGAGCGCCAGCGAGAATGGCCTTAACACGGACAGAGGCTATATCCCGGGACGGCTCAAGGTCTGCGCCTTCGGGATAGCTCCCAACGTCGAGCTGGCACTCAGGAGCGGGATTCAGACCGGGAAAGGGATTCTCATAGACGACAGCTTCAGAACCTCCGCGGAGGGGATTTACGCAATAGGTGACTGCGCGGAATACAATGGTATGATTTTAGGAACTGCACGGGCGGCGGCGGAGCAGGCAAGGGTGTTGGCCAGCATCTTAAAGGGCGAGAGTGCGAGCTACGACTTCTTCGGCTCAACAGTCTTTAAGTTCGCAGACTTAAGCCTGGCAATCATCGGGAGAACGGACGGCGAGGGAAAGTGGCTCGACGACGAAACCAGGGTCTTCTACAGGGGGGATAAGCCAGTCGGTGCCGTTGTGTTTGGGGACCTCAGGAAGGCTCTCAGGCTCGAAAAGGAAATCAGGGAAGCCCTGAACCCCAGCTGAAGACCTTCAAAGCCTGGCTTGAAGACGCCCCCACGTTGGAGTGTACCGGCGGAGGAGGGATGGCACGTGGAAGACCTCGTTAACGGGGCAATGAAACTTGAGAAGATGCTCGCTGGGCAAAATAGGGTTAGCTTGCTGCTTTAGCAAAAAGTCAGTTGCTTGTCGCTGTGGAAAAAAGGTTTAATTGCGTGGCGGAAAATATAGCCGAGGTGATGGAATGCGTTTGTGGTCGATTCATCCGAAGTATTTAGACACAAAAGGTCTGCTTGCCCTCTGGCGCGAAGGTTTGCTGGCTAAAAAAGTGCTGGAAGGAAAAACCAGAGGCTACAGAAATCACCCCCAGCTTGAGAGGTTTAAAAAATCAGAAGATCCGGTCGCTTGCATAAACGCTTATCTCTACGAAGTTTTGCTTGAAGCAAAAAGAAGAGGTTACAATTTCGATGAAAGCAAAATTGATGAAGTGAAGATTGACGGTAAACTGACGGTTACGGACGGGCAGATTGCCTATGAGTTTCAGCACCTGCTAAAAAAGTTAAAATCCAGGGACAGGAGGAAATACGAAGAAATAAAGAACACCAAAGAAATCGAGCCTCATCCCATATTCAAGGTGATAAAAGGGGAAATCGAACCCTGGGAAAAAATCTAACAGCTTCCCCCCGCTTTGCTCCCTCCGACAACACCTAACAAGTTGAGTATCTGACCATGCCTCCTTCGGTGGTTTCACATCAGAACAGGAGTCCTGGCAAGGTGGGTGAAAGACGGAGGAGTATGCAACGCTGGTCTTATAAATGACATGGGTGGCGCTAAGGGGAGCTGAGGGCTGAAAGGGAAAAGGTCAGAAGTTGAAGTTTATGTCCTTCATGAGCTGGTCGTAGAACTCCTCCTTGTAGAGCTCGGGATAGCGGGTTAGGTAGTCATAATGCTTTTTGAGGATGGCGTAGTGGTTGGCCTCCATGTCGGCGAGCATGTTGAGGATAACCTTAGTCTTCTCGTTTGCGGCGTAGCCAGCCAGCTCCCTGTAGAGCCTTTCGCTGACGAGCTCTGCCTCCATGGCTATTTCGTAGACCTCGTCAAGGTTTAGGGTGGGTTTCTTTATCGCTTCGGCCATTTTCTCCGCTATGACCTTGAACTCACCCATTGTGCTGACCTCCATCTTCTGCGGAGTCCCTTCTTCGCTCTGGAATCTCTCGGCCATCTTTTCTACTATCTCGCGGTGCCTGTCCTCCTCCCTTGCCAGGAAGAGCAGTTCGTCCCGTATGATGTCACTCCTGGTTATAGAAGCCAGCTTTTCGTAGGCCTCTTTGGCCTTTATTTCTGCGTTAACCGCTATCTCAAAAACCTCCCTGTCGGTTACTTCCACGGCAATCACCTCAAACTTGTTTCTCCCTTCTCGCATATTAACTTTTTGGGTCATAAATGTGTAACAGTAAACGCGGATGGAAAATTATATAAGGTTGCTTAACGAACCAGATAATGCAAACATCAAAACTTGTGGGAGCTGAGAGGATGGCTGAGTTTAAAGACGAAGTCTCGATAGTCCTGGGCGGGGCGGCCGGACAGGGCGTGCAGACGGTCGAGGAGATACTTACTTATGCACTCAAGAAGTCAGGCTACCACGTCTATGCAAACAAGGAGTACATGTCCCGCGTCAGGGGTGGCATTAACACCACCGAAATAAGGGTCTCATCAAGGCGCGTGAGGGCCTTTGTGAAGAGGATAGACATCCTCGTGCCCTTCAACAGGGGCACCCTGGGCTGGGTAAAGGACAGGTTGGGCGAAGGCACCGTTGTCCTTGGAGAGAAGGAAAATATCGAGGAGGCCTTTTTGGGGAAAATACACCTCGTCGAGGTTCCGCTTACGAAGATGGCCATGGAGGTTGGAAGCCAGCTCTACCCCAACACGATTGCGGCTGGCCTGATAGTGGGGCTCTTCCACGGCGATTTCAGTGCCGTCGAGGAGTACGTAAGGAAGCGCTTCGGGAGCAAAGATGAAAACGTCGTGAAGAAGAACGTTGAGGCCGCTAAGAAGGGCTACGAGCTTGGGGTTAAGCTCTGCGAGGAAGGGGCAATAAGGGTCGAAATCTCGAGGGACGAGAAGGTTAGGGACGAGGTTCTTCTAACCGGGACGGAGGCCGTGGGAATAGGAGCCCTGGCCGGGGGCATGAACTTCCTGAGCTTCTATCCAATGAGCCCGTCAACGGGCGTTTCCACCTTCGCGGCCCAGCACGCTGAAGAGTTTGGGATAGTCGTTGAACAGGTCGAGGACGAGATAGCGGCGATAAACATGGCCCTTGGGGCCTGGTTCGCGGGGGCGAGGGCAATGGTGAGCACCTCGGGCGGCGGCTTCGCCCTCATGAGCGAGGCGATAAGCTTGGCTGGAATGGCCGAGAACCCGGTAGTAATCCATCTCGCCCAGAGGCCCGGGCCCGCAACTGGTTTGCCGACGAGAACCATGCAGGGAGACCTTAACCTCGTCCTCTACGCCGGCCACGGCGACTTCCCGAGGATAATCCTCGCCCCGGGAAGCCTTGAGGAGGCGTTCTACCTCACCGCGGAGGCCTTTAACCTGGCCGACAGATACCAGGTGCCTGTTATGATCCTCACCGACCAGTACTTCGTGGACACCTACTACAACCTGCCAGCGCCGGATGTGGGAAAAGTCAGGTTCGAGCGCCACATCGTTGAAGCGAAGCCCGGCTATAGGAGATACGAGCTTACCGAGGACGGAATTTCCCCGAGGGCCATCCCCGGCTATGGGGAGGAGGTAATAATAGGCAACGGAAACGAGCACGACGAGTGGGGGGACATAACGGAAGACGCTGGGCTGACGATAAAGATGCAGGAAAAGAGGGCGATAAGGAAGCTCGAAACAATAAAGAGGAACGCCCCGCTTCCGAAGCTCGTTGGAAATGAAAACGCGAAGTACCTTGTGGTCAGCTGGGGCTCAACCTTCCATGTCGTGGAGGAGGCCCTGGAGAAGCTCGGGAGCGGGAAAGTGGCACACTTACACTTTAGCTGGGTCTACCCGATCAACCCGGAGGTCAGGAGGTTCTTCGAGGGCAAGAAGGTGATAGTGGTGGAGAACAACGTGACCGGCCAGTTCGCCGATTTGCTCTGGAAGGAGCTCGGCGTTAAGGCAAACCACAGGGTTCTGAAGTACGACGGGAGGCCCTTCTCGGTTGAGGAGGTTCTTGAGGCCTTAAAGGGGGTGGTAGAATGAACGTCCAGCTTCCCACTGGGAGGGAGCTCTTCGAGTCAAAGAGACCGGGGAGCGCGGACGTAGCCTGGTGCCCGGGCTGCGGAAACTTCGGCATAAGGAACATACTCATCTCCGCTTTAGCTGAACTCGGCTTAAAACCTAACCAGGTCGCGATAATCAGCGGAATTGGGCAAGCAGCAAAGATGCCCCATTACATCAACGCCAACGGCTACCACACGCTCCATGGTAGGGCAATACCCATAGCTACTGGCGTTAAGGCCTCAAACCCGGAGCTTACCGTCATAGCGGAAGGCGGAGATGGGGACATGTACGCCGAGGGCGGAAACCACCTGCTGCACGCGATAAGGAGGAACCCGGACATAACCGTTCTTATCCACGACAACCAGGTTTACGGCCTCACCAAGGGGCAGGCCTCGCCGACGACGATGAAGGGAATGAAAACTCCGACACAGCCCTGGGGCGTCTTTGAGGAGCCCTTCAACCCTGTCGCGCTTGCGGTGGCTTTGAACGCCTCTTTCGTGGCGAGGACGTTCATGGGCTACTTCAGGGAGAGCGTGGAGATAATCAAGAAAGCAATCCAGCACAAAGGGCTCGCGATAGTCGACATCCTGCACCCCTGCGTCAGCTTCAACAAGGTGAACACCTACACGTGGTACAGGGAGCACACCTACTGGATGGACGACCACGACCCCTACGACAGGGAAGCGGCGTTTAAACGCGCCCTCGAGAGCGACCCGCTCCCGCTGGGGATATTCTACATAAACGAGAGGCCAACCTTTGAGGAGATGGTTCCGGCCTACTGGAAGGACAGGACGCCGCTCTGGAAGCGCGAGCCGAGGCTGGAGCTGGTGAAGAAGTTCTTCGAGGCCAGGAAGCTCTGATGGCATTGCGGTCTTTCTTTTCTGAGGTTTAAAATTGACTGGGATGTTTGCTGTGAAAGCTGGGGGCTCCCGGATCTGGAGGTCTTTGAGTTCCCGGGTGAGGGGCCGAGGAAACAACCCTGTCCAGAACCTTTGGTTTGGGGAAAGCTTTTTATGTTTTCGCACCAGGTGAGTTCGGTGATGGACATGCCGCAGGTACGAGTTGAAAAGGTGTGCTCGGATCCTGAGGTACACCTGATAAGGATTGACGATGACCGGATAAAGTACTTCGAGGCCACCTGGGACATCCCGGAGGGGATAACCTACAACGCCTACCTTATGAAGCTGAAGGACGCGGTTGTGCTCTTCGATACAGCCAAAGGGGACTATACCGACCTCTTCATGGAGGCGTTGAGAAAGCTCGTTGACCCGAAGGAGATAACGCACATAATAGTCCACCACACGGAGCCCGACCACAGCGGGGCACTGCCGAAGGTTCTTGAGGAGAACGGTTACAGGGCTCAGATAATAGGCACGGCCTTCGCGAGGAACCTCCTCCAGGGGTTCTACGGTGAGAAGGTCGTTGAGAACTTCAGGGTCGTCAATGATGGGGAAGAGATGCAGATCGGGGGCAAAACCTTCCGCTTCATAGCCGTCCCCTGGCTCCACTGGCCGGACACGATGATAACATACGTGGTTGAAGATAAGCTCATCTTCTCCTGCGACGCGGGCGGCGGCTACGGAATTCCGGAAAGTATAGACGACAGCGACGGGAAAGTTGTTGAGGAGTATTTACCACACGTCACCAAGTACATCGTTACGGTCATCGGCCACTACCACAAGTACATCGTCCAGAACATAAAGAAGCTCAAGGAGCTTGGAATCATTGAAAGCGCTAAGATGATACTTCCTGGCCACGGACTCGTGTGGAGAAAGAACCCGATGAGGATTTTCGAGCACTACGAGCGCGTCGGCGCTGGAATTCCCACGAAGGACAAAGTTTTAGTAATCTACGACTCGATGTACGGCTTCGTTGAGGGGAGGATGGAGATAGTTATCGATGAGCTGAAGAAGCTCAACAAGAAGCCAATCGTTTACCGCTTCACTGACAAGGAGGCCTCGGCTGTGAGCGACATCCTCGGCGAGGTTCCAGACAGCGAGGCCCTGATAATAGGGGTCTCAACTTACGAAGCCGACATCCACCCACGCATACGTTATGTCCTCTACGAGATATTCGACAAGACCAACTACGAGAAGCCAGTCCTCATCGTCGGCGCCTTCGGCTGGGGCGGCGTCGCTGGCAAGAAGATAGAGGGCCTCATAACCACGAGCAAGTTCGACCTCGTTGACACGGTCGAGAGCAGGGGAATGCCTGCCAAAGAAGACGAGGAAAAGCTCCGCGAAGGAGTTAGGAAGCTCGTGAGCTGGATAAGCTAAACGGGCACGACGAGGGGGGTTCCCCCTATTTCTTCTATTACCACATCAACCCCGTAAACCTCCCGGAAGAGGGAGGGTTTCAGTATCTCCTTCCCGCCGTCAGCAACTATTCTGCCGTTTTTCATGAAAACAAACCGCCTGGCAAAGCGAAGGGCAAGGTTGACGTCGTGCATCACCAGAATGCTCGTTCCGCCCTCTGAGGAGAAATCCCTCGCGAAGCGCATAACTTCAAGCTGGCTCCTTATGTCGAGGTTGTTGGTTGGTTCGTCCAGCATGAGGATCCTCGGTTCCTGGGCCAGCGCCCGGGCAATGCTTACCTTCTGCAGCTCACCGCCGCTCAGTTTGTTGGTTGTTTTCAGGGCAAGGCCGGCTATCCCTATTCTTTCCAGCGCCCTTCTGGTGGCCTCGAGGTCTTCCTTCGACGGCCTCAGCCCCATGTAGGGCCTCCTCCCGAGGAGAACCGTGTCGAAAACCGTCATGAAGCCCGGTTCTGTTCTTTGGGGAACGTAGGCAATTATTTTAGCTAACTCGTTCCTGGAATACCTCTCCAAGGGTTTTCCAAAGACCTCTACACCCCTGCACCTCAAAATCCCGGCGATGCACCTGAGGAGGGTGCTCTTTCCTGCCCCGTTCGGGCCGAGGATGGCAACTAACTCGCCCTCCTCGACCTCGAGGTTTATTTCTCTGAGAACCTCGACGCCGTTGTAGGAAAAGCTGAGGTTTTCGATCGTTATGGCCTTCATCCCCTCCTCCCCTCCATCCTGATGAGCAGGTAGAGGAACACCGGTGCCCCTAAGAAAGACATCACAACCCCAACCGGAAGCACCATTGGAGCCACTATCAGTCTGGCAACGGTATCGGCCGTCACGAGCAGGAGCGCACCCGTGAGGGCCGAGAGCGGTATCAGGAAGCGGTAGTCACCACCGGCGATGAGCCTCATGGTGTGCGGCGCTATAAGGCCGACGAAACCGATGACCCCGACGAAAGCAACGCCGACGGCAGTTATCAGCGCCGCGAGGAATGTGGATACGAGTCGAACCCTCTCGACCTCAACGCCGACGCTCTTCGCCACCTCGTCTCCTGAGGCTGAGGCGTTCAGGTCCCACCCCTTTATGACGAAGTAAACGAAGACCGGGATGAACACGGCAAGCATTATGGCGTTCTCCCTCCAGGTCGCTCTTCCGAGGTCTCCGAAGCTCCAGTAGACCATCGCTGCTAACTGAAGCTCGTTGGCAAGGTACTGGACGAAGGTGGTAAGCGCGGTGAAGAGGGAGCTCATGGCAACTCCTGCGAGGATTATGGCCTCAGGGGACAGGCCTTTGAGCCCCGCTAAGAACAGGATTACCCCGACAGCTGTTATCGCGCCGATGAAGGCGAAGAGCACCACTAAGTAGGGGTTGTTGAGGAATACCTTCCCCGAGCTCGTGGAGTAGCCGGCACCGAGGAGTATCGCAAGGGAAGCGCCGAACATGGCCCCGTGGGAGACGCCCATTGTGAAGGGCGAGGCAAGGGGGTTCCTAAGGAAACCCTGCATCACCGCACCTGCAACGGCGAGGGAAGAGCCAACTAAAAGGCCTGCCACTATGCGCGGCATGCGGACCTTCCAGATGACGAGGAGGGCATTCTCGCTCCCCTTTCCACGGAGGGCATCGAGCACCTCCCAGAAGGAGAGGGAGTAGGAGCCTTGGGAGAGGGAGTAGAGGCTGACTAAGATGGTAAAGAGCAAGAGGAGGAGGCCAATGAAAAACTTCCTGGCAACGTACTTCTCGTAGTCCATAGCCATCACGGTGAGGAGTAGTTAACGGTTCCGTTCGCGAGGTTTATCTTCCCGAAGCCGCCGAACTGCCCGGCCATCTCCCTGTAAACTGGCTTCCCGACGAGGAAAGTGTATATTTCGTCGGCCTTCTTCTCCGGATCAACGTCGCTGAAGCGCTCGGGATAAAGGACCTTCCCGATGTAGTAGGCATCCGCCAGCGCGGTGTCTATGTTGGTGGTGTAGTAGTTGAAGGGGAGTAACCCGTAGACGTTGCCGTTCTTTACTGCCTTCAGCGAGCTGTAAAATTCGGGGTTCTTCCTGTAGTCGTCGAGGACGAGGTTCAACCCGCCTTCGTCGATGAAGATGTAGTCCGGCTGCCACTCGAGGAGCTTCTCCTTATCTATGAAGTAGTGCTCTTTGCCGAGTTCGCTGGCGACGTTGTGGGCCCTAACAGCTACGAAGGGAGGATACTCCCCCTCGGTGCTCTCTATACCTTGGGAGCCCCTGTAGCCTATCCCGCCGACGTAGGACCTCTTTGGTTCCACTCCTTCAGTGCGCTTTGAAAGGTCGTCTTGGAGGGATTTGATGAAGTTTATGACTTCCTTAGCTCTCTTTTCCTTTCCGAGTATCTTTCCAGCGAGCTCAAGGGACTTGAAGAGCTCCTCATCGTTGAAGGTTCCAAGAGCACCGTAGCTGAGAACAACCACCGGAATCCCTGTCTTCTCCTGTATATCGTCCGCTGTCTTCACATCGACGTAGGTCATGAATATAACGTCGGGCTTGAGGTTTATCAGGGCCTCCTCGTTTGGAAGTTTCCCGGGCCCGCCGGGCCCTATGCTGGGAAGATTTTTGAGTTCCGGATGGGCCATGATGTAGGGCCTGCCGTTGGGGGAGGATTTCTCAAGGTCTTCAACGCCACACACCATGTCGCTGGCGTTGAGGTAGACGATGAGCCTCAGCGCACCCGGGCCGGCGGCTACAACCTTAGTGACCTTAGCCGGCACCTCGACCGTTCTCCCCAGGGAGTCAGTGACGGTCATTGTTCCCTTACCGGGGTCCCCCGTGTTCGTGCTCCCTATGCAACCGCTGGTGAATACGACAAGCACGATAATGAAAAGGGAGAGTAACTTTCTCATTTCACCTCCCCCCGAGTTCGACTATTCCACTGCCGACAACGCCGAGGTACTTTTCCCCGGCACAGCGGAGGCAGAAGGGCTTCCCGTCAATGTAAGCGGCCCTCGTCTCCATGACGAGTTCACCGCACTTCGAGCAGCGAACGCTATCGAATATGGGCGCCTGCTCTATAGGCGGCACTTTAACGCGCTCGACCTTGAACTCCTCCCCTGGTAAGTGGAGCATTGTGTGCCCTATTTCCTCCCAGAGCTCCCTGAGCTTTGCCCTCTCCTCCGGGGTTCCTCTCCTTTCCCTGATAACTTTGTTGAAGAGCTCCCTCGCCCCCGGAGGATAGTACCTGGCCAGCTTTTCGGCGTCCGCGTAGACCCTCACCCCTTCCCAGGTAGAGCGCTTCACGAGCGTCAGGGCTGTCTTTCCGAGGTCAAAGTAAATCAGCGAGTTGTTCCCGAGGGTGCAGCCCGTTGTGACCTGCACGCCGTCGGTGAAGCAGTTGTTAACTTCAACTATGGCTAAGATGCTCTCGTCAACGCTTCCTGAGTAGTCGAGCCTTCCGACGCCGAGTTCTTCCATGGCCAGGAGGGAGGCCCTTACCCCGAGCGCGAGGTAGGGGCAGACGTGCCCGTGGAACTCCCTCGCGTACTCGAGGATGCCCTCGAGGTCTTTTTCTTCGACGAGCCTGTTAAGGGCGAGCATGGTATCACCAACCACTGAAAAAGTAGCACGATTTTTAACAATTTTCTAATCCTGGTGTTATTAACCGGAGGTTGCAAACGTCTAAAGAACCCAAAAACAGAGTGCCCCTGGAGCCTAAACCAGCTCCTTTCCTGTTCCGGTCATGACTAGCTTCCCGTGCTTTACCCCCTTCAGGCTCAACAGCCTGTCGGCTATCTCCTTTATCCTGCTCGCCTTTCCCTTGACGATGACAACTTCAAGGCAGTTGTGCTCGTCCATGTGGACGTGGATGCTCGAGATTATCTCCTCGAGGTAGTCGTGCTGCAAATCGAGGAGTTCCCTCACAACGTCGGCCTCGTCATGGTTGTAGAGCATCGTTATAGTCCCGGCCACCTCAGCGTCGCCCTGCTCCCACTCGTGCCTGACTATGAAGTCGCGCATCATATCGCGTATGGCCTCGCTCCTGTTGACGTAGCCCTTCTCCCCGATGATCCTGTCGAACTTTTCAAGGAGCTCCTCGGGAACCGAAACGCCAAAGCGAACGACGCCCATGGTCTCACCCGATACCGGTTCAACGTATGGTTTTAAACTCAACCCTTTTTAAGGTAGCACCTCCAACGCCCAATGGTGATAGCATGCACGAGTGGGCCTTGGCGGATGCCATAGTTAGGACTGTCCTCGATTACGCCAACAGGGAGGGGGCGGAGCGCGTTAAGGCCGTAAAGGTGGTTCTCGGCGAACTGCAGGACGTTGCGGAGGACATAGTGAAGTTCGCCATGGAACAGCTTTTTGCTGGAACAATAGCTGAAGGCGCGGAGATAATCTTTGAGGAGGAGGAAGCGGCTTTCAGGTGCAGGAACTGTGGCCATGAGTGGAAGCTCAAGGAGGTGAAAGACAAGTTTGACGAGCGCATCAGGGAGGACATCCACTTCATCCCAGAGGTGGTGCACGCCTTTATGGCCTGTCCGAGGTGCGGGAGCCACGACTTTGAAGTTGTTCAGGGCAGGGGCGTTTACGTCGCTGGAATAAAGATCGAGAAGGGGGGAAAAGCATGATGGACCCGCGCGGGATAGCCATAAGCGCGAGGCTTGAGAACGTCAGGAGGATCATCCCGGTCGTCAGCGGGAAGGGAGGCGTCGGAAAGTCGCTGGTTTCCACAACGCTGGCTCTAGCTTTGGCCGAAAAAGGCCATAAAGTCGGCCTCCTTGACTTAGACTTCCACGGGGCGAGCGACCACGTCATCCTCGGCTTCGAGCCGGGGGAGTTTCCTGAGGAGGACAAGGGCGTTGTTCCGCACACGGTCCACGGAATCAAGTTTATGACGATAGCCTACTACACCGAGGACAGGCCGACGCCGCTCCGCGGGAAGGAGATAAGCGATGCCCTGATCGAGCTCCTGACGATAACCCGCTGGGATGAACTCGACTACCTCGTCATTGACATGCCCCCGGGTTTGGGCGACCAGCTCCTCGATGTGCTCCGCTTCCTGAAGAGGGGTGAGTTCTTGGTGGTGGCAACGCCCTCAAAGCTCGCCATCAGCGTCGTCAGAAAGCTCGTCCAGCTCCTCCTCGAGGAGGGGCACAGGGTCCTCGGAATGGTGGAAAACATGAAGCTGGACGAGGAAAAGGACGTCGAGGCTCTGGCAAAGGAGTTCGGAATTCCCTACCTGGCGGGGATACCCTTCTACCCAGACCTCGACGCTAAGATAGGAAACGCTGACAAACTCATGGAGACCGAGTTCGCGGAGAGGATAAGGGAGGTAGCCGGAAAGCTCTGAGCGAAAGGGTTTTCTCCAGTTTTCAAATTTGTTTAGGGGTCAAGAATGATGGAAAAAGAACCCATCAAGGAAACGGTTGTCGAGGTCTGCGGGGAACTAGGGATAGGGCTGGAGGAAGTCGTCCTCTTCGGCTCCCGCGCGAGGGGGGATTTTAGTGAGGATAGCGACTGGAATATCCTACTCGTTACCGGGAGAGAGCTTGGCTGGAAGGAGCGCCTCCGCCTCAGTGGGGAGATAAGGAAAAGGCTCTACGAAATGAAGCCCACTACCTCTCGGATTTTGCCGTTGAAGTTGGATATCCGGGCTACTACACTGTTCCGGGGGAGATTGCCGCTAGTTCCGGTTTGTGCTGGATAATTGGGGTGTTTCCAATGAAGGCTCTCGAAGAAATCTTCGAAGGAAAAAAGCGGATAGTAATCTGCGGCATCGGCAACGAGGTCCGAGGGGATGACGCCTTTGGTGTTTTAGTTGCAGAGAAGCTTAAGGAGCTCCTTAACCGCTCGAAAGTCCTCGTTCTGAACTGCGGCGAAGTGCCGGAGAGCTACGTGGGAAAAATCATCTCCTTTAAGCCAGACTTAGTCGTCTTTGTGGACGCGGTTGACTTTGGAGGGGAGCACGGGGAGCTGATAATCGCCGATCCCGAGGGAACGATGGGGGAGGTGGTCTCGACTCACAGCCTGCCCCTGAGGTTGCTCGTGAAATACCTAAAGGTGCAGACTAAGGCTGATTTCGTCTTAATAGGTTGCCAGTCGGCTTCAACTGGACTCTTCGAGGAGCCGAGCGAGCTGATAAAAGAACGCGCTGAGGGGGTAGCAGAGGAGCTCGCGAGGATCCTGGATAGTGGTGGGTATGATTGAATACGTTTGGCTTGTGGCCGGTATCCTGGGCGTTGTCTTCGCCATGTTAGACCTGAAAGCTGGGGAGAACAAGGAGGAGACGCTGAAAGACCTATTCCTCGGCACAGGCTTCTTGCTGTGGTATCTCCGAAGGGACGTTCTCGGCTCCGTCTTCATGCTTGCGGCGGCGCTCGTTTACCTGCCCGAGTTCAGGAAGAAATTGATCAGGTGGAGGCACGGATGAGAGAATGCAAAAACCTGCGAAGCCACCGAGCGGAACTCGACAGACCGCTCCAAAGGGGTCACAGAACCCTTTCCCGGGTGCCCCTGATTCTCTCCAGATCCTCCCTCGTGTTCACGTTGAAGAAGCTCTCCCTCCAATCCACCGGAAGGCTCTCGATTTCGATGTAGCAGGCGTCGCTTTCCCTTATTGCCCGATTTATGGAATACTGCCCTGCTCTGATCTTCTCTTCCAAAAGCTCCCTGAACTCCGAAGAATAGGCTGCATGGAGCGGCTCAAGGTAGCCGTTGCCCCATCTCGGAACGCAGACGGGCTTTTTTTCCGAATAAAAGAGCTCAACTATGAAGTCAACGAACTCCGGAACGAGGAGGGGCATGTCCCCCGCCACGACAAAGGCGTCTCCCCGGGATAAGGCCGTGTAGAGGCCGCCGATGGGGCCGACGAGGAGCTCATCAACAACGACGTTGCCAAAGGGCCTGAGCTTCTCGGCGTTTTCGGGGGAGGCCACTATAACGATTTCATCTATTGAGTCAGCTTTTTCGAGCCTCTCAATTGTGTGGAGGATCAGGGGTTTGCCGCTTATCCTGAAGAGGAGCTTGTCTCCGCCGAAGCGCCTCCCAGAGCCCCCTGCCAGAACCGCGGCAATCATGTTGCGGGGTTGGGTTCGGGGTTTTTAGGTTTGCGGTTTCAAACCGTAGGTTTAGAAAATATCTAAAAAGGCCTGCGAGAACTGTCAGGGGTGAAAAAATGTGCTTAGCTGTCCCGGGAAGGATCATCGAGATCGAAGGAAAAACCGCCATCGTTGATTTCGGAGGCGTTAAGAGGGAGGTGAGGCTCGACCTCCTCCCTGAGGCCAAGGTGGGCGATTACGTGATAGTTCACACGGGCTTTGCCATAGAGAGGCTCGACGAAAAGAGGGCACTTGAGATACTCGAGGCCTGGGCAGAGGTCGAGAGGGCCCTGGGGGGCTGACCATGGAGCCGCTCGGTGCACTTAAGGACAGGGAATTCGCCCAGAGGATTGTAGGAAAGATACATGAGGAGGCAAAGGGGCTGGGAGAGGTTCGCTTCATGCACGTCTGTGGCACCCACGAGGACACGGTAACGCGCTCCGGGATACGCTCCCTTCTCCCTGAAAACGTCAAAATCGTCAGCGGGCCCGGCTGTCCGGTCTGCATAACCCCCGTGGAGGATATAGTCAAGATGCGCGAGATCATGAAGGAGGCCTACGCCGAAGGAGACAGGATGATCCTCACGACCTTTGGGGACATGTACAGGATCCCCACCCCCCTTGGAAGCTTCGCCGATCTGAAGGGCGAGGGCTACGACGTGAGGATAGTTTACTCCATCTTCGACACCTACAAAATAGCCAAGGAGAACCCGGACAGGACTGTTGTTCACTTCAGCCCCGGCTTCGAGACAACAACTGCCCCGACTGCCGGGATGCTCAACGCCGTCGTGGAAGAAAAACTGGAGAACTTCAGGATTTACTCGGTTCATCGCCTAACGCCGCCGGCGGTTGAGGCTCTTGTAAAGCAGGGCACCAGGTTCCACGGTCTCATAGATCCTGGCCATGTCTCGACGATAATCGGCGTTAAGGGCTGGGAGTACCTCACCAGGGACTACGGCATACCTCAGGTCATAGCAGGTTTCGAGCCCGTTGACGTTCTGATTGGAATCCTCATGCTCCTTAGGATGGTCAAAAGCGGGGAGGTAAAGATACTCAACGAGTACACGCGTGCCGTTAAGTACGAGGGCAACGTTGCAGCCCAGAGGCTCATGGAGAAGTTCTTCGAGGTCAAAGATGCGAAGTGGCGCGCCCTCGGGGTTATTCCGAAGAGCGGGCTTGAGCTGAAGGGGGAGTGGAGGGAGCTTGAGATAAGAACCTACTATAACCCAGAAGTCCCCAGGCTTCCGGATCTTGAAAAGGGCTGTCTCTGCGGGGCGGTGCTGAGGGGTTTAGCGATGCCGACGGACTGTCCGCACTTCGGAAAGACCTGCACGCCGAGGAGCCCCGTTGGCCCGTGCATGGTGTCCTACGAGGGGACATGTCAGATATTCTACAAGTACGGCGTCTTGTTCTGACACCGGAGGTTAAAAACTCCCCAATCGTTTTCAACTTTTGGTTTTGGAAACCTATAAAGCCTTCGATTGCAAAGGAGGAACTGGTGGGAGGATGAAGGCGTATCACCTTCACGTTCAGGGGATAGTCCAGGCGGTTGGCTTTCGCCCCTTCGTCTACAGGATAGCCCACGAGCACAACCTCAAGGGCTACGTCAAGAACCTTGGCGACGCGGGCGTTGAGATAGTGGTTGAGGGCAGGGAGGAGGACATAGAGGCCTTTCTCAGGGATCTGCACCGCAAGAAGCCGCCGCTCGCGAGGATTGACAAGGTTGAGAAGAGGGAAATCCCGCCCCAGGGCTTTCCCGAGTTCTACATCGAGAGAAGCTCGAAGGGGGAAAACGGCGGCGACTCCATAATTCCGCCGGATATAGCGATATGCGAGGACTGTTTAAGGGAGCTCTTTGACCCCACTAACAAGCGCTACATGTATCCTTTTATCGTCTGCACCAACTGCGGGCCGAGGTTCACGATAATTGAAGACCTCCCCTACGACCGCGAGAACACGACCATGAGGGAGTTCCCCATGTGCGACTTCTGCGAGAGCGAGTACAAAGACCCGCTCAACAGGCGTTACCATGCTGAACCGACGGCCTGTCCCGTCTGCGGGCCGAGCTATCGCCTGTACACAAACGACGGGAAAGAGCTAACTGGTGACCCTCTGAAGAAGGTGGCCGAGCTTATAGACAAGGGCTACATCGTGGCGATAAAGGGAATCGGCGGAATCCATTTAGCCTGCGACGTGACCAACGAAGAGGCAGTTGCAGAACTCAGGAGGAGGGTCTCCAGGCCACAGAAGCCCTTCGCCATAATGGCGGACTCCCTTGAGACGGTTAAAAGCTTCGCCTACGTGAGCACGGAAGAGGAAGAAGAACTGACCAGCTACAGGAGGCCCATAGTAGCTCTCCGCAAGAGGGAGCCCTTTCCCCTGCCGGAAAATTTAGCCCCTGGCCTCCACACCATTGGGGTTATGCTCCCCTACTCGGGAACCCACCACATACTCTTCCACTGGAGCAGGAGTAAGGTCTACGTGATGACCTCAGCGAACTACCCGGGAATGCCGATGGTCAAGGACAACGAGAAGGCCTTCAAAGAGCTTAAGGAGATGGCCGACTACCTCCTGCTCCACAACAGGAAAATACTCAACAGGGCAGATGACAGCGTTGTCCGCTTCGTCGATGGTAACAGGGCCGTTATAAGGCGTTCCCGCGGCTTCGTGCCGTTGCCGGTGGAAATCCCCTTC
Organism: Thermococcus waiotapuensis; assembly: GCF_055384795.1. Taxonomy (NCBI): domain Archaea; kingdom Methanobacteriati; phylum Methanobacteriota; class Thermococci; order Thermococcales; family Thermococcaceae; genus Thermococcus; species Thermococcus waiotapuensis. The sequence goes on from NZ_AP042429.1 coordinate 1,462,197, forward strand.
GATTACAGCGGTCTGGCCGTTGGGGCAGAGCTGATGAACGCATTTGGCGTTGCAAAGAACGGAAAGGTTTACCCGAGCCAGTACATAGGCGACACCGGGAAGCTCGAAGTCCTTGAGTTCATGAGGGAAGCCATAGCGCACTTTAGAAAAATCCTCCGCGTTAAAGACTTCGATTTAATCATCGCTGACCTCCACCCGGGCTACAATACGACAAAGCTGGCCATGGAGCTGGCCAACGAGCTGGACGTCGAGCTCCTCCAGGTTCAGCACCACTACGCCCACATCGCGAGCGTTTTGGCCGAGAGGAACCTTGAATCTGCCGTTGGGATAGCCCTCGATGGAGTCGGCTACGGAACGGACGGGAACGTCTGGGGCGGGGAGGTCCTCTATCTGAGCTACGAGGACGTCGAGAGGCTGGCTCATATAGACTACTACCCGCTTCCGGGGGGAGATTTAGCGAGCTACTACCCGCTGAGGGCATTGATGGGGATTCTGAGCAAGGTCTACCCCATTGAGGAGCTTGAGGGGATAATAAGGAGTTGCTGTCCCAAGGCCCTCGAGGGCCTCAAGTATGGAAAGGTCGAGTTCAACGTTATCCTGAACCAGCTCGCCAAGGGCTTAAACACTGTCTACGCCTCCTCAACTGGAAGGGTTCTCGATTCGCTCGCCGTTCTGCTCAACGTTGCTTACATAAGGCACTACGAGGGCGAACCGGCGATGAAGCTTGAGAGTTTTGCGATGAAGGGCAAGAACGACCTGAAGTTCGAAGTTCCCGTTGAAGGTGGGCGGATAAGGGTTGAAGAGCTCCTTGTTCAGGTGCTTGAGGCGAGGGAGAAAGCTTCCCCTGCTGACATAGCGTACTCAGCCCACCTGGCACTCGCGAGGGCCTTCGCCAACGTTGCCATGGAGAAAGCCAGGGATTTCGGCGTGAAGGACGTTGCCATAAGCGGCGGCGTAGCCTACAACGAGCTCATAGTGAAGACGATAAGGAAGGCCGTTGAGGCATCCGGACTGAGGTTCCATGCCACAATAGAAGTTCCGCGCGGGGACAACGGAATAAACGTCGGCCAGGCCTTCCTCGGCGGCCTCTACCTTGAGGGCTACCTGAGCAGGGAGGGCTTGATGATGTAAGGTTTAAGTTTAGAACGCCAAACTTTCACCGGGGGAGGAAACATGCCCGTCATACCGAGGGACGAACTCCTCGGAATCCTGCGGGAGGTCAAGGGAAAGCTGAAGGAGCTGCTCGGCGATGACCTGGTTGAGGTCATCCTCTTCGGCTCTTACGCGAGGGGGGAAGCCAGGGAAGGGAGCGACGTCGATGTGCTTGTCATTACACGCAGAAGGCTCACTCCGGAGGAGGACTGGGAGCTTGGAGAGCTGATGACAGATCTCGTCCTCAAGTATGGGGTCGTGGTTTCACTCGTAGTGTATCCCAAGAGGGAGGAACCTAAGGATCCGTTCTTCCTCACCGCGATGGAGGAGGGTATAAAAGTATGAGCGAAGAGTACCAGAGAATAATCCAGAAGGCTGAGAGGAGCCTGCACGCTTCAAAGCACTCCTCCGCAATTGCCCTTTTCGGGAGGGAGTTCGTTAAAAACGGCGAAGTTCCGAGGAGATACCTGACCTATGTGAACCTTGCGTTCAAGACCAGACAGGTTGCGGACTACTCCTTTGAAATCCAGGTGACTGAAAAGGAAGCTCAAGCCGGGATAGAGCGTGCCCGTGAGTTTTTAGGCTTCACCGTTGATTACCTCCGCAAAAAAGGCCTGTTGGGGGGTTGAGGATGGGAGAAAAGATAAGGCTCGAACACGGGGCCGGTGGAGAGATAATGGAGGAGCTTTTGAGGGACGTGATACTCAAAACGCTGACCCTCAAGAGCGCCGGTGGAATAGGGCTGGATGCACTGGACGACGGGGCAACTATACCGCTTGGTGATAAACACATCGTCTTCACGATAGACGGCCACACGGTAAAGCCGCTCTTCTTCCCGGGAGGGGACATTGGAAGACTGGCGGTCAGCGGGACGGTGAACGATTTAGCCGTCATGGGTGCCAAACCTTTAGCTCTGGCGAATTCCATGATACTCAGCGAGGGGTTAGACATGGACGTCCTCAGGAGGGTTCTCCGCTCAATGGACGAGGCAGCTAAGGAAGTGCCGGTTCCAATAATCACGGGCGATACCAAGGTGGTTGAGGAGCCGGTAGGGATGTTCATCATCACAGCTGGAATAGGGGTAGCAGAGAGGCCGATAAGCGATGCCGGGGCCAAAGTTGGAGACGCTGTTCTGGTCAGCGGGACGATAGGGGACCACGGAATAGCGCTGATGAGCCACCGCGAGGGGATAGCCTTTGAGACCGAGCTGAAGAGCGACGTTGCGCCGATATGGGACGTTGTTAAAGCTGTTGCCGATGCCATAGGCTGGGAGAACATCCACGCCATGAAGGACCCGACGAGAGCCGGTTTGAGCAACGCGCTCAACGAGATAGCGAGAAAAAGCAACGTGGGAATCCTGGTGAGGGAGGCCGATATTCCGGTAAGGCCGGAAGTTAGGGCTGCCAGCGATATGCTCGGCATAAGCCCCTACGACGTTGCCAACGAGGGCAAGGTAGCGATGGTTGTGGCTAAAGAATACGCCGAGGAGGCCCTTGAGGCGATGAGAAAAACCGAGAAGGGCAGGAACGCCGCAATAATCGGCGAGGTAATAGGGCAATACCGCGGGAAGGTTATCCTCGAGACTGGAATCGGGGGAAAACGCTTTATGGAGCCTCCCGAAGGCGACCCAGTCCCGAGGATATGCTGACCTTTCCCTTTTCTTTGAACGCGTGAGAAAAGATAAAGGGAAAAGTCACTCCCCCGGCTTCGGGAGGGTTACATCAACACCGAGAACCTTCCACATGGCCTTTATCTGCTCCCTGAGCTGGTCTATTGCCTCGGGCTGTTTGAAAAGGTGCTTGAACCTGCCCTGCAGCTGGAGGTACTCCTCAATGGGCTTCTTGAACTCGATGGCGACTATCCTGTCTCCCTCGCGCTTGACCTTGGCGCCTCCTCCTGGCGGCTGTATCTTGATGTTGAAGAAGTTGCCGTTCTCGATCTCGAAGAGCGGCCAGATACCGGTCTCGATGGCGAGGCGGGCTATCTCAATGCCCTTCTCGAGCGGGCTCTTCCATCCCGTCGGGCAGGTGCAGTGGACCTGCACGAACGCCGGGCCATCAACCTTCGCTGCGGTCTTCATCTTCTTGACGAAGTCGAAGGGGTTGCCTATGCTCGCTGTGGCGACGTAGGGTATCTGGTGGGCGGCAGCTATAAGCGCGACCCACTTCTTGGGCTTGTCCTCACCGATGGAGTACTTGCCCGGCGGTGACGTTGTAGTCCAGGCACCGTAAGGCGTTGAGCTTGACCTCTGAATTCCGGTGTTCATGTAGGCCTCGTTGTCGTACATGAGGTAGACCACGTTGTGCCAGCGCTCGAGCATACCGCTGAGGGCCTGCATACCTATGTCTGCCGTACCACCGTCACCGCCTATGGCCAGGACCTTGCCCTTCCTGCCGAGCTTCTTCCAGGCGGCTTCAACGCCGCTGGCAACTGCCGCCGCGTTCTCGAAGGCGACGTGGATCCAGGGGGCCTTCCAGGCGGTGTAGGGGAACACTGCCGAAACTACCTCCATACATCCGGTTGCCTGGGCTATGGCGAAGGCGTTGGGATCGCCGTACTTCTCCTCCATGGCCTCGCTGAAGGCCTTGGTGGCCAATTTGAGGGCGGTGGCACAGCCGCAGCCAGCACAGGCGGCGTGTCCGGGTGCCCAGTACTCGCGAGTTGTGATGGGGGGCTTCCTAACGGCCATATTCCTCACCTCACAGTATCTCCTTCCTCAGTCCAATCCAGTTAACTTCCTCAAACTTCTCTCCGGTGAGGGCCTTCCTGCTTATCTCGAGAACCTGGTCGAGTTCCTTGAAGGTGACGTCCCTGCCGCCGAGGCCGAGGATGAAGTCCACCAGGATTGGCTTCTCCTCCTGGTTGATCAAAGCCCTGCTGAAGTCCTGGAAGAGGGCTCCACCGACGCTGAAGGTAACGTTCTTCTCCAGCAGAGCCAGAACCTTGGCCTTCTTCGCAAGCTTCCTGACCTCTTCGGTCGGGAACGGCCTGTAAACGGTGAGCTTTGCCGCACCGACCTTGATGCCCTTCTCGCGGAGGCTGTCCACGTACTCCTTGACGGTTCCGGCGAGGGAGCCCATGGTGACGAAGATTATCTCGGCGTCGTCAGTTCTGTACTCCTCTATCTTCTGGTACTTCCTGCCAAAGCGCTTCTCGAACTCGGCAAAGACCTCATCGATGACTTTCTTGGCGCTCTCGTTGGCCTCCCAGAGGGTGTACCTGGCTTCCATGTAGTAGGCCGGGAAGGCGAGGGAACCCTGGGTTATCGGTTTAGCCGGGTCGAGGTAAGCGTGCTTTGGCTTATACTCGCCGAGGAACTCGTCAACGGCTTCCTGGTCGGGGATTTCAACCGGTTCAACTGTGTGGGTCAATATGAAGGCGTCGAAGCCGACCATAGCTGGAAGGAGAACCCTCTCGTCTTCAGCCACTTTGAAGGCCATGAGTATGAGGTCGAGGGCTTCCTGGTTGTTCTCTGCGTAGAACTGGAGCCATCCGGAGTCGCGCTCGCTTATGGTGTCCTGCCAGTCGTTCCAGATGTTGATTGGAGCGCTGAGTGCGCGGTTTCCAATGGCCATGACTATCGGGAGGCGCATTCCCGCGGCAATGAAGAGTATCTCGTGCATTAGGGCCAGTCCCTGAGAGGCCGTTGCCGTGAAGGTTCTGACGCCGGCCGCTGAGGCACCGACACAGGCTGAAATCGCCGAGTGCTCGCTCTCCACCTTGATGAACTCTGCGTCGAGCTCCCCATCGGCGACGAACTCACTTATCTTTTCCGGGATAAGGGTCGAGGGCGTAATCGGGAACGCCGCTATAACCTTCGGCCTTGCGAGCTTGGCCGCCCAGGCGGCCGCCTCGTTAGCCTTCATAACGGTCCTAATCGGCATATTCCACCACCTCACTTGGTCTCCCTAACCATGACTATGGCCTCGGCCGGGCACTCGTTTGCGCAGATGCCACAGCCCTTGCAGTAGTCATAATCAAATACGGGGTAGTTCTCCTCGTCCAGGTAGATGGCCGGCTCGGGGCAGTAGACGTAGCAGAGGTGGCAGCGGACGCACTTTTCCCTGTGGAACTCGGGCACGAAAACCCTCCAGCTTCCGGTCTTGTTTATGACGCTGCTTCCCGGGATGTAGGCTATCGCTCCAGGTGTCATTTTTTCGCTATACTCCCTCTGAACCCTCTCAATCTCGGCCTTAAACGGGCTCTCAGCCATATGTATCACCTCCAGTGAGTTACCAGGTCAGCACTTAAACCTTTGGATTTAAAAATTAAAAGCTCAGCCGAAGACCTCGGCGAGCTTCTTGAGCTTCTCCCACTCGCGGTTGACCCACTGCTGGAGAGCCTCAACATCCTCTTTGGTCATGTACTTGAACCTGCCCTGGAACTTCAGGAACTCCTCGATGGGCTTCGGCTCATTCTTTGGATTGGGCATGTTTATCCTGTATTTCCCGTTCTCGTACTCGAAGAGCGGGAAGTAGGCCGTCTGAACCGCCAAGCGGGCCAGCTCGATGCTCTTATCTGTCGGGCTTCTCCAGCCGGTCGGGCACGGCGCGAAGAGCTGGATGAAGCTCGGGCCAGGCGTCTTCTGGGCCTTCTTGAGCTTCTTTATAAAGTCCTCTGGATAGGCAACGCTGGCAGTTGCCGCGTAGGGAATTTCGTGGGCTATAACGATGTCGATGACCTTCTTCTTGTGCCTCTTCTCGAGGAAGTGCTTCTTTCCTCCGGGCGTGTTGGTCGTCCAGGCACCGTAAGGCGTTGAGCTTGACCTCTGAATTCCGGTGTTCATGTAGGCCTCGTTGTCGTACATGATGTAGACGGCATCGTGCCCCCTCTCGAGGAAACCGCTCAGGGCCTGAAGGCCTATATCGGCTGTACCACCGTCGCCGGCCCAGCCGACTATCATGACGCCGTCTTCGCCCTTGACCTTGATGCCCCTGGCCTTGAGAGCCGCCTCGATGCCGCTTATCACAGCGCCGGTCGTCTCAAAGGCAGTGTGGAAGAGGTTGGCATCGAGGGTGTTGTAGGGCCAGGCACCGGCGATGATGGTCGAACAGCAGGCCGGGATTGCGAATATCGTCCTCTTTCCATAGGCCTTCAGCACGTACCTCAGCCCGAGGGAAGCACCGCAGCCCTGGCAGGCGGTGTGACCGGCGTAAAAGTGCTCTTCCGCAGGGATGCTAAGCCTCTTTTTAACGTTCTCGGGAATCTCCATCTCTCTCACCTCTTAAGGTGGTACCAGTCCACCTCTACATCGAGCTCTCCCTTCTCGATGATGGCCTTCATGTTCTCTGCTATCTTTCTCACATCGCTGACCGTGAAGTCCCTGCCTCCGAGGCCGACGATGTAGTTCTTCATCAGCGGCCTCGCTTTGGTGTTGTAGAGGGCCCCCTTGGCCTCGTTGAAGAGTATGCCCTCCTGGCCGAAGGAGAAGTTCCTGTCGAGGACTGCTATGCCCTCAACGCCCTTCGCCAGCTCGTAGAGCTCCTCACTCGGGAAGGGCCTGAACCAGAGAACTTTTGCCGCTCCGACCCTGTAGCCCTCTTCCCTGAGGAGATCAACCGCCTGCTTGACGGTTCCCATGAGAGAACCCATGCCCAAGAAGACGAAGTCGGCATCGTCAGTCCTGTAGGTCTCTATCATCCTGCTGTAGTCCCTTCCAAAGCGCTCGCCGAACTCCCTGCCGACTTCTCTGATGACCTTCTTCGCCTCCTCGTGGGCTTTAGCTAACTTGTAGCGGAACTCGTAGTAGTCAGCCGGGGTTGCCAGGGCGCCGACTGAGAAGGGCTTCTCGAAGTTCGCGAGGTCGTAGAGGGGCTCCCTCGGAGGTAGGAACTCATCCACGAGCTCCTGTGGGATCATCTCAACGACGTCATAAGTGTGGCTCAGAATGAAGGCGCTCTCGATGACCATTGCCGGAATGTTAACGGTCTCCGCCACCTTAAAGGCCATCAGGACACCGTCGTAAACTTCCTGGTTGTTTTCCGCGTAGAACTGCATCCAGCCGGTGTCGCGCTGAGCTAAACTGTCAGTCTGATCATCCCAGACGCTCCATGGGGGAGCCATGGCGCGGTTAACGTCGACCATGACAATCGGAAGCCTCGCGCCGCTCGCCCAGTGGAGCATCTCGTGCATCAAAGCGAGACCCTGGGCTGAGGTGGCCGTGAAGGCCCTGGCTCCAGCCGCCGAGGCGCCTATACAGGCTGCCATAGCTGAGTGCTCGCTCTCCACCGGGACGTACTGGATGTTGGCCTCTCCATCTGCTATGAACTCGGCTATCTTCTCGATGATGCTCGTCTGGGGTGTGATTGGGTAAGCCGCCACAACCTGAACCCTCGCGTCTTTTACTGCGTAAGCGGCCGCGTAGTTGCCGCTCACAACCTTTTTAATTGGCTTATACTCGGCCATATCACTTCTCCTCCTTCTCCATTGTTATCGCCTTGGTCGGGCACTCGTTCGCGCAGATTCCACAGCCCTTGCAATAGTCGTAGTCAACCGCGACGTAGCCGTCGGGCTTGATGTAGATTGCAGGCTCGGGGCAGAACTTCCAGCAGATGTAGCACTTGACGCACTTCTCCTCGTTGATTACAGGTATGAAAGTCCTCCAGTCGCCGGTGAAGTTGCTCAAAGTGGTGTCCAGGCTTACAGGTGCCTCGGGGTACTGGTCAATGGAGGCGAATACCAGTTTTTTTGCCTCCGCCTTCTTTTCTCCAAACAGCGTGTTCAACCTCCTCCCCTCCTCCAAAGTAGGGAAAGCAGAGAAGATCAAAGCTCGTAGATGACTGTCCTGTTGAAGGACTCCTCGGCGGCCTTGGCGTTCTTCTCGCCGAGCGCTCCCGAGAAGGTCTCTTGGATGGCTTCCTTGACGTGGTCGAGCCCGACTATTCCGGTGGCCTTGGCGACTGCACCGAGGATTGCCGTGTTGGTAACGGGAACGCCGAGGATTTCGAGGGCTATGCCGGTAGCGTCAACGAGGGCCAGCTTCCCCGGCTTCTTCTTGAGTTTCGTGAGAACCTCTTCCTTGCTCTTCTCGGTGTTTACGATGACGGTTCCACCTTCCTTGAGACCGGCCGTAACGTCGACGGTGTCGAGGAGCGAGGGGTCGAGGACCACAACGACGTCCGGCTCGTAGATCTGGGTCTTTATCCTTATCGGCTTGTCGTCGATCCTGGTAAAGGCTGTAACCGGCGCTCCACGCCTTTCAACCCCGAAGAACGGGAACGCCTGGACGTATTTGCCTTCCTTAAAAGCGGCTGAGGCTAGAATGTTGGCGGCCGTAACCGCACCCTGTCCACCCCTACCGTGAAAACGAATCTCGATCATTCTCCATGCCTCCCTGAGTTTTTCAGTCTGGATTAGTCCGGGGCATTTATTTAGGTTTCGGTATTGACCTAAAACCTCCTCGGCAGACGTCTTTGGGCAAGAGTGAATATTCCGGGGCACTGGTGATGGTATCCTTGCAGGAAATGGAAGTATGCCGCCCGGTTAGGTATCCACAGCTCAGGCCATGGTTAGGGGTGTTGCTGGTGTTCCCGCTACAGGGCTCTCGCCACCCCTGGAGGATCTTATTGGTGCTGGATTCCTCGGGCAGAGGTCGCACACAGTGGGTGAGAAGATAACTGCTCCCTCGGTGAGCTCAAGTCAGGCTCACCCGCCGTTTTCCGGCTGTTCCACTTCCTCGGGCTCGTTTAAATGCTCTATCCTGACGTTCATCTTTGTGAGCTCCTTTATCATTCCCGCCTGAAGGAGCGCGTGGACAACGGTGCTTTCCCCGTACTGGACGTTCAAAACCTCTCCGATTGCCTCAATTATCGAGATTATTTTCCTAGCATCCTCGGTTGGGGGTATTACGACCCTAAATGCCCTGTATTTAGGCAGTTCTGGAATCGACTCCTCAAGTGCGCTATAAAGCTCCTCAAGGCGGCCTTCCTTTGCCGAGATTTTAACTATGGCTCTGACGTTCGGAGCAACTTCTTCAAGGAGATTCCCCAGCAGTCTCGCCTTCTCCCTGGCATCTTCCTCCTCCACGAGGTCAATCTTGTTCAAGGCAATTATCATGGGCTTGTCAAGGGCTTTGAGCTCCCTGAGGATCCTGAATGAGGCGAGGAACTTCCTCCTTATCTCCGCCCAGGGCTCACTCACATCCAGAACGAGGACTATTATGTCAGCCCGGGTTATCTCCTCCAGAGTGGAGTGGAAGGCCTCGACAATGAACGGCGGGAGGTTGTCGATGAAGCCAACGGTGTCCGTTACCAGGGCCCTTTTCTGTCCAAGCTTGAATCTCCTGGTGGTCGTGTCAAGGGTTGTGAACATCTGTTGCTTTACTTCGACTTCTTCACCGGCTAAAGCATTAAGCAGGGTGGATTTGCCCGCGTTGGTGTAGCCAGCTAAGGCCACGAGAATAAACCCCATCTCCTCCCTTCTTTTTCTCTTGACTTCTCTGTCCGCCCTGACTTTTTCGAGTTCCTCCCTTATCTTCCCCATCCTGTAGCGTATGTGCTTCAGGTACTGCTGGGTCTGATACTCACCCATCCCCTTGAAGCCCGCCCTGTCGCCGAGCTTTATTCTTCTTATTGCCTCTTTGACGAGGGGCACCTCGTACTGGAGCGAGGCGAGCTCGACCTGGAGCTTGGCCTCCCTGGAGTGGGCCCTCTTCTCGAATATCTCAAGGACGAGCTGCCAGCGGTCGATGACCTCAACCCTGAGTTCCTTCCACAGGTTGTAGGCCTGGCTTGGCGTGAGCCTGTTCGCGAAGACCACCTTATCCGGCCTCAGCTCTTCAACGAGCCTTTTGAGCTCCTCGAGCTTTCCCCTGCCTATGTTGTACCTCGGATGCTCTTCCCTGTTCTGCTCAAGTATCTCCAGAACTTCGTAGCCAGCACTCCTCAAAAGCTCCTCAAATTCATCCCTGCTGAGCCTCTCGCGCCTCGAATTTCGTATGACGCCTATTGCCCTCATATTCCATCTGTAACCCAATTGGAGAAGGGCTTTAAAACGGCATCGGAATCCGTAACCTTTTTAACACTGCCGAGCATGAAGGGTTTGTATGATTGCCCTGGGCATAGAGGGCACTGCCCACACCCTTGGCATAGGTATCGTTACCGAAAAGGAAGTCCTCGCTAACTTATTCGACACTCTCACCACCGAGAAGGGCGGAATCCACCCGAAGGAGGCGGCCGAGCACCATGCCCACCTTTTGAAGCCCCTCCTCAGGAAGGCACTGGAAAAGGCCGGAATAAAGATGGAAGACGTTGACGTCATAGCCTTCTCCCAGGGGCCGGGTCTTGGGCCAGCCCTCCGCGTGGTGGCGACCGCCGCGAGGGCCCTGGCGATAAAATACAACAAGCCGATTATCGGTGTCAACCACTGCATAGCCCACGTGGAAATCACAAAGATGTTCGGCGTCAAAGACCCGGTCGGCCTCTACGTCAGCGGCGGCAACACGCAGGTTCTCGCTTTGGAGGGCGGCCGCTACCGCGTTTTTGGAGAAACCCTCGACATAGGCATAGGAAACGCCATAGACACTTTCGCGCGTGAACTGGGAATAGGCTTTCCAGGAGGGCCGAAGATAGAGAGGCTTGCCCAAAAGGGGGAGCGCTACATCGAGCTTCCCTACGCAGTGAAAGGGATGGATCTGAGCTTCTCAGGCGTTTTAACGGAGGCCGTCAGGAAGTACAGGACTGGAAAGTACCGCGTCGAGGACCTGGCCTACTCCTTCCAGGAGACCGCCTTTGCGGCTTTAGTGGAGGTCACGGAGAGGGCGGTTGCACATACTGGCAAGGAAGAAGTTGTTTTGGTCGGCGGCGTTGCAGCCAACAATCGGCTCCGCGAGATGCTCAAAACAATGGCCGAAGAGAGGGGAATTGCCTTTTTCGTCCCGCCCTACGACCTCTGCCGGGACAACGGGGCGATGATAGCTTACACTGGCCTCAGAATGTACCTCGGTGGCGTAAGGTTTAAAATAGAGGATACCGTTGTGAGGCAGAAGTTCCGCACCGATGAGGTGGAAGTTGTATGGGACTAACGGCTCCGTGGTATAACGTAGTGTACGACGCTGTCCTTCTGGCGGGAATGGGTTACATATGGTGGTTCTTCCTCAAGAGGTGGAACCGATACACAGCTGAACTAAAGTTTTTTGTCATAAACGCCACGATTTTTTTGGGCCTTGCCTTCGCTGGAAGGCTTATTGATTTCATAGGGGACTTTTACGAGATCCCTCACCAGGACGCGGCTTTGACCCTCCTTTACGGGGTCTCAATCCTCGGCGTGATATACACGATGACAAAATACGTACTGCTCCTGGAGAGCTCTTACCTGCCCAAGCAAGTCAAAGTTGTGGGGGATTCCTCCCCGGGCAAGCCGCTCAAAGGCGCCTACATAATGGCTGGCTCCAGGTCCAGAGTTGTGGACGTACTGAACCTGGTAAGATCTCTGAGGCTCCCCACCCTGGTCTTCACGAGGAATCCTCACCTCTACGAAGGAATCGAGTTCGCCGTCCCCATCTGGATCACCCAGGCCGCCGACAGGGGAATTCCTCCCACCAAGCTGCACGTCATTGAGGATCAGGCCATAAAGTTCATCCTGGAAAACCCTGGAGCAGTGGTGCTTATAGACTGCCTCGAGTACCTCCTGCTCTACAACGAGTTTCCGGGCGTTTTCAAGTTCCTCGTGAACCTTAAAGACCGCCTCCTGCCCGCGGGGGCGGCGCTCATCGTGGTTGTTGACGAGAACGCCCTTGACGAGAAGCAGAAGGTGCTCCTCCTCCGGGAGTTCGAGCCCCTGTGAGGGTTGCCCATGGGAAAGAAACCCTACAGGAAAGTAGTTGTTGGGGGAACCTTCGACAGGCTCCACCTCGGGCACAAGGTTCTGCTCAGGAAGGCCTTCGAGGTGGGAGAATACGTATACGTCGGACTCACATCTGACGGGATGGTAAAGGACAAGCCCTACGCCGGGATGATCCTTCCCTACGAGGCCCGCTTGAGGGATCTGCTCAAGTTCTTCGAGGTCAACGGCTACTCAAACTACCGCGTTATAAAAATCCACACGGCAATAGGCTTTGCAGACAGGATGAAAAGCCTCGAAGCTATCGTTGTGAGCGAAGAGACCTACAAAGGCGCCCTGGTAGTTAACAGGGCAAGGGAAGAGAGGGGTTTGCCACCGCTTGATATAATAACCATCGGGCTCGTGAAGGGCAAGATGGGAGCCAAAATAAGCTCTTCCCTAATACGGGCCGGGCTTATAGACCCCTTCGGGAACCCGCTGAAAAAGTGAAAGCCTCAAAGACCAGTAGGCTCGTCTATGAAGAAAACCTCGAGGCCAAACTTCTCCCTTAAAAGCCCCATGAGGGCCTTTACTCCGAGCGTCTCAGTTTTGTAGTGGCCCGCAACGAGGACGCTCTGCGGAAGGTCCATTGCCATTAGATAATCTGCATGCCCCAGCTCACCTGTTATGAGGAGGTCGACCCCCTTCCTCCAGGCCTCTTCTAAGGCGAACGCGCCCGCACCGCTTACCGCTCCAACCGTTTTAATCTCTCTCTTCCCGAACCCGTAGGTTTTAACCGCTGTATCGAGCCTCTCAGCTATCATTCCCGCGATCTTCTCAATTGAGTGCGCCTCCTCAAATTCCCCCCAGAAGCCGATTGAAAGGCCCCTGTACTCCCCGAAGGGGCCCTTGGGTTCAAGGCCGAGGAGCCTCAGGAGCCCGGCGTTGTTCCCCAGCTCCGGGTGAGCGTCGAGTGGTAAATGGGCGACGTAGAGGTTTATACCGCTCTCGAAGAGGGCCCTGAGGCGTTTGTAGTGCACCCCCGTTATGTAGCTCAGCCCGCCCCATATCATGCCGTGGTGAACAACAAGCATGTCAGCCTTTGCCTTTGCGGCCTTCTCAATGGTTCTCAGCGTTGTGTCGACCGCAAAAGCGACCCTCTCAACTTCCCCCTTTCCCTCAACCTGAAGGCCGTTGCTCGACTTGTCCGGATAGGCAGAGACCTGGAGGTAGCCATCAAGGAAGGTGACCAACTCGTCCCGGTCCATATTCCCACCTCTGTCGCGAATCGTTCACTTTGGCATGTCCGGCAAACCCTTTTAAAACCCCCCATCAATCTTGGCGGGAGGATGGATATGGAAGGCGAGAGCTTTGAGAGGGCCGTCGATGAGATAGCGAGGGCCGTCTTGTCTGGCGAGATAAGGAACAGGGAAGAGCTCAACCGCTGGAAGATTATCGTATCCCGGAAGTACCACCTCTCAAAGATTCCCGGCAATTCAGACATACTCAAGGCTATTCCCGAGGAGGAGCGCGAGCGCTTTAGGGAGCTCCTCAGGAGGAAGCCGACCAGGACAATAAGCGGTGTGGCCGTTGTGGCCATGATGACGAAACCCTTCCCCTGTCCGCACGGGCGTTGCCTCTATTGTCCCGGCGGGCCCGCCGTTGGTTCTCCGCAGAGTTACACTGGAAAGGAGCCCTCCGCGCTGAGGGCAGTGCAGAGCGCTTACCATCCATACATTATCATGATGCGCAGGCTAAAGCAGCTCACCGACATAGGCCACGACGTTGACAAGGTCGAGGTGATAATCCAGGGGGGGACGTTTCCAGCGGTTGACCTCGATTATCAGGAGTGGTACATCAAAGAGGCCTTCAAGGCGATGAACGACTTCCTGCACTTCAAAGACATCGAGAACCTCGAGGAGAAGCTCGTAAGGCTGATAGTGAAGAAAGACGAGTCCGTTTTTGAGGAAGACCCCAAGTTCAGGGAGGCCTGGGAGAGAACACATGGCAAGCCCTACTACTATCTCGAAGACGAGCAGAGGAAGAACGAGAGGGCCAGGGTCAGGATGGTTGGCTTAACTATAGAAACGCGCCCGGACTGGGCCTTCGAGAGGCAGATAGACAGGATGCTCCGCTTCGGGGCAACCAGGGTTGAACTGGGCGTCCAAACGCTTTTCAACTTCATCCACGAGAGAACGAAGAGGGGCCACGGCGTTGAGGAGATAGTTAAAGCCACCCAGCTTTTAAGGGATGCTGGACTTAAAATCAACTACCACATAATGCCCGGTTTGCCCGGAAGCAACTTTGAGAGGGATTTGTACACGTTTAAGGCCATCTTCGATGACCCGCGCTTCAGGCCGGATATGCTCAAGATTTACCCGACGCTGGTCACAGCAGATGCGCCCCTCTACTCGCTGTACAAGGCTGGAAAATACAGGCCCTACACCACCGAGGAGGCCGTTGAGCTCCTCGTCGAGGCCTACAGGCACTTCCCCAAGTGGGTCAGGGTAATGAGAATCCAGCGCGACATACCGGTTCAGTTAATCGTTGATGGCGTGAAGCACTCGAACCTTGGCCAGCTCGTCTTCAATGAGCTCATCAAGCGCGGCATAAGGCCGAGGGAGATACGCTTCAGGGAAGTCGGCCATCAGATGGAGAAGTTCGGAATCGAGCCCGAAACCGAGCACATAAAGCTCCTCCGCGAGGATTATGATGCCGCTGGCGGGAAAGAAATCTTCCTCAGCTTTGAGGATGTCAAAAACGACATCCTGATAGGCTTTCTCCGCCTGAGGATTCCGAGCGAAAAGGCCCACAGGAAAGAGATAAACTGCTGTCCCTCGGCAATAGTCAGGGAGCTCCACGTCTACGGCCCGCTGGTGCCTATAGGCGAGAAACCAAAATACGAGTGGCAGCACCGCGGTTATGGCAGGGAACTGCTGGCTGAGGCGGAGAGGATAGCCAGGGAAGAGTTTGATATGAAGAAGATGCTCGTTATAAGCGGCGTTGGCGTGAGGGAGTACTACAGGAAGTTCGGCTACAGGAAGAACGGCCCCTACGTCGCCAAAAGGCTCGACAAAAGCTACGCTGACTACAAAAAGAGCAAGAACTTCGACGCCCACCTCAACACCTGAGGTGATTCCATGCGCTTCAAGCCCAAACCCTTCACCAGGCCGGTGCCGTTCAAATGCCTCCACTGCCTCGACTGTTGCAGGGGGAGACACGTCTATCTGACGCTGAAGGACATCGAGAGGATAGCAAGAAAAGGCCACGATCCCCAGGACTTCGTTACTTTCTCTGTTGAAGGAAATCAAATCCGCTTCGTCCTCACGGTGAGGGAGTGGGACCTCGGCTGCGTCTTCCACGACCTGGAGACTGGCAAATGCGGGATCCACGATGTCAATCCAATAATCTGCAGGATCTACCCGTTCATGGTCTCCAGGAAACCCCTAGGCATCGAGGGCGAGAAGCCCTTCGAGTACAAAGGTAAAAAGCTCTGGCTCTACTACGACGAGGGCTGTCCTGGGATAAAAGCAGAAGGGTCTGAAACGGTGATAAGCCCGGAAGAGATAGCTGAATTCGGCCTTAAATTCGAGAGGGAGCTCGAGGGAACGGACTTGGAGGGTCTTGCTGAGCTGATAGAGCGTCTTGAGGGAGATAGCCATGAGTGAGGTTCTCCGCTACCGCCGCGCCTCTGCCTGGGAGTACGATCTAATCCTCCGCGAGGCCGAGAAGTACGGCGAGCTTAAACACCGCACGTTCGCGGTGGTTGAGGGCAAGTTCAGGGACGTCTACGCGGTGAACGGGAGGGTCTGGAAAGAAGTGGAGAACCTCAGGATAAACCCCTACGCCTACGGCACCTTCGTTGGCACGATAAAAGTGGACAACCTCGTGGAGAAGTTCTACCCCAACGTCGAGTTCTTTTACTTCGTTGATGTTAAGAAGAACTACGCGGTCTTAACCCCCAGGGCGGGCTTCCTTTTCACGACCGGGAAAGACGTGCCGAAGAGCGGCGTGCGCTCTTACAACTGGCAGGGCACAAAGAAGCTCGTGATCTACGACGAGAACGGTGTAATCCTCGGCATAGGCAGGATAAACCCCGGGAGCAGGGAAAAGTTCATCCTGAACGTGACTGACGTTGGAGAGTTTTTGAGAAGGAACCGCTGACTTTTTTCACCAGACGTAACCTTTTTAAGAACATCGGCGTTAGAGTACAATGGTAACGAAAGGTAACTAAAGGGGGTGACGCTCATGATCAAGAGAGTGAAAACGGGAATTCCAGGGATGGACGAGATACTCCACGGGGGAATCCCGGAGCGAAACGTTGTCCTGCTCAGCGGTGGGCCCGGAACGGGGAAGAGCATCTTTTCCCAGCAGTTCCTCTGGAACGGCCTCCAGATGGGTGAGCCGGGGATCTACGTGGCCCTTGAAGAGCACCCGGTCCAGGTAAGGCAGAACATGGCCCAGTTCGGCTGGGACGTCAGGAAGTACGAAGAGGAAGGGCTCTTCGCGATGGTCGACGCCTTCACAGCGGGAATCGGCAAGAGCAAGGAGTACGAAAAGTACCTGGTTCCTGATTTAACAGACCTTAAGGGGTTCATAGACGTCCTCAGGACGGCCGTGAAAGACACCGGGGCGAAGAGACTTGTGGTTGACTCCGTCACGACCCTCTACATAAACAAGCCCGCAATGGCGAGAAGCATAGTCATGCAGTTGAAGAGGGTTCTCGCGGGTTTGGGAGTTACGAGCATCTTCGTCAGCCAGATAAGCGTTGGAGAGAGAGGCTTCGGTGGGCCGGGAGTTGAGCACGGCGTTGATGGCATAATCCGCCTCGACCTCGACGAGATAGATGGAGAACTCAAGCGCTCGCTGATAGTCTGGAAGATGCGCGGGACGAGCCACAGCATGAGGAGGCACCCCTTCGAGATAACCGACGGCGGGATAATCGTCCACCACGATAAGGTTCTGAAGAGAGGGGGAATTTTCGAAACCGAATGAAAAACTGAAAGGAGGTGATGGGGATGGAGATTCCGCTGAACCCGGTCGGGAGGGAGGAGATCCACAGGCTTGAGAGCATACTCCTCTTCGCGACGCTCTTCAGGCCTGAAGTGATAGAGCTGATAAAGGATCCCGCGGAGAGGCTCACCTGGGTTGACAGCTTAGCTGTTGCCGCTGGAGCGATAGCCAGGGAGAAAGCTGGCATGACCAAAGGCGAAATAGCGGAGGAGCTCGGCAGGACTGAAGCGACCATCAGGAAGCACCTCAAGGGCGAGACGAAAGCTGGCCAGCTCGTCAGAGAAACTTACGAGCTCATAAAGCAGGGCAGGCTTGACGAGCTTGTCAGGAGCATCGAGGTATTAGCTGGAGGCGGAAAACTTGTTCCCGAGGAGGAGTACAGGAAGCTCGAGGAGAGGGTCAGGGAGCTTGAGGAGGAGAACCGCGAGCTGAGGGTCAAGGTCGAGAACGTCAGAAAAATCCTCAGTGACACGCTCGAGAGGGTAAAGGAGATAGAAAAGCTGCTTTGAATTCAGTGCCCGTTTCCGTTCTTTCTCAGGGCCTCTTCCCAGGTCATTATCATGTGGGTGAAGGTCCCGTCCTCTTCCGCGATTCCACGCTTTATCTCTGAGACGTGGGCGTACTTGGCCCTGAACTGCTCAAGGATGTAGTCGACGGCCTTCTCCGGATTGGCCTTCGTGCCGCAGGTGTAAACGTCCAGAGCGGCGTAACCTCTTTCCGGCCAGGTGTGGACTGAGATGTGGCTTTCGGCGACGATCACAACTCCACTCACTCCGGTCGGCGAGAACTTGAAGAAATAGCTCGATTTTACCTCCATGTTGCTTACCTTCGCCGCCTCGAGGAATATCTGTCTTACCCTGTCAGCGTTACCGATAACCTCGGGATCGCAACCGGCCGCCTCAACAACGTAGTGGAACCCGATCGTCTCTATCTCGCTCATGGCCCTCACCCATCTTCTTACTGTGGGCTTCCCTTTTTAAATTTAAGCCTCAATCGAAGAGAAACTAACTGGCCGTTTCTGGTTTGAAAAGCTCCGAACGGACTTAAAATCCAACAAACGTGAAATTACTGGCCGTTTTCCGAATTTGGAAAGCTTTACTGATAAACTCCCTTTAGGGTTGATTTTCGTTCTTTTATCCGGCTCAGGGCCCATGTTTTTGGCTTCTTCCCGACCACTAATTTTAAAACCGTTTCGTTTATTATTGCGATAGTGGGCTATCCAAAGCCAGAGGTAGTGAAACAAAATCCGCGGGGTGTGGTTATGGCAGCTAAAAAACCAAAGGGGAAAGCTTCCTCCGATGGGGAGGTCATGAATCAGAAGCAGAAAAGACTTTCATTCCTGGTCAATATGGAGCCAAAGAAAATGATCCTCTATCCCCTTGTGGTGTTCGTTCTTGCGCTTCTCCTTTTGGCAGTACACCCTCCTGAGAGGGGCATAGACCTCAGGGGAGGAGTCGTCGTAACGGTTTACAATGTTGACGCTTCACCCGATGAGCTCGCCTCCTATCTGGCCGGTAAGATGGGAATTGACCTCCACGCTGAAAGGTTCCACGACTCAATAAACGGAATAACCGGGATAAGGATATACGCACCGGCCGATGCAAATCCGGATCTTATCTCGGATTTAATCAAGGCCAAATATCCCAATGCGGACATTACTCCAAGGGTGGTTGATCCAACCTTCGGTAAGATTGCGCAGAAGCAGGGTATAAAGGCGGTGGCATATGCTTTTATTGGCATGGCCATCGTGGTCTTCCTGTTCTTCAGGGATCCCATACCCTCGGGAACGATAATCTTTTCGGCGTTCTCCGATATGATAATAGCACTCGCTATCATGGGACTCCTCGGGATAAAGCTGACGACGGCAACGATAGCGGCACTGCTCATGCTCATAGGTTACACCGTTGACAGCAACATTCTTCTAACGACCAGACTCCTGAGGAGAAAAGAGGACACGGTTGAAGACGCTTATCTCTCGGCCGTTTCCACAGGCTTCACGATGAGCACGACAACCCTCGGTGCCCTCATAGTGCTTTGGTTGGTTTCCACTTCGGACGTTATAGACAGCATAACGATAGTCCTCATATTCGGCCTTCTCGCGGACTTCATGAACACGTGGATACTCAACGCCGGCGTGCTGAGGTGGTACATAGTGAGTCCTTACAGGTTCTCGATAAAGCTCAGGAGGGGTAGCTGATGGCCAGAAAAAAGGGTATCAAAGCCCTCCTGCTCAACTGGAGGGTTCTTTTGCTCATAATCTTCCTGATCGGCTCGATAGCGGCAATAGCCGTGAACGGTCTCACATATGGAATAGACATTGGAGGCGGCGTTGCCCTAATTGCCAAACCTGATAGACCTCTCAGCGGGGAGGAAGTCGATGGGATAGCTTCATCTCTCCAGAACAGGCTTAACACCTTTGGCCTAAAGGACATCTCCGTTGAGACCCAGCACGATCCGGAGACTGGAGAAACTCTCTTCGTTGTTAAGGTAGCCAACGTCACCCTTGACGAGGCCAAGCAGATAAAGAGTCTCATAGAAAGCCAGGGTGTCCTTTATATGGAGCTGGACGGTGTTGTTTTTGCAAGGGGGAGCGACGTTACAGTTTACTCAAGCAACTATGGTCTCGATCTGCAGAGATGTCCGACCTGCTGGTACGTTGGCTTCACCCTATCCGGGGACTCCCTGAAAAAGTTCAACGAGCTGAAGAAGGGAAAGGCCGGCTGGCCTGTTGATATTTTCCTGGATCCTCCCGTCAACTCTCTGATCGTTGTTTCCGACAGGGTTTACAGCACGATGCAGGACTTTTTAGGCGAACCGGTATCAGGAACCCCCAAGCCCCTTATTCAGAGAATCGGCGAGGCCTTCAACATTACCGTAGTCAAATACGAAAATCAGAGCGCTGGGGAGCTTGTAAAAAACGCCACGTCCTTGGGCAAGGATACGATAATCGTGGTGGATCTCCCGGAGGAGTTATACACCAAGGTTAAGAACGAACTTCTCCAGTCCAACCTGGGAGTGCGTGTTTCGTATTACTCCCCACAGCAGGGTGAAGACCCGAAGAGCTTTGTCGCCAGGATATTACACTTGTACGGACCATACGTCCTGAGTGCTGAGGTAGTGGAGGGGGACAGCAACAGCTTCCAGCTCACCGGAAGCGCCGCAACCAAGGAGGAGGCCCTCCAGGAAGCTAAGAGAATATACAGCGTCCTGAGGAGCGGTTCGCTTCCGACCAAGCTCGGGGTTATAAGCGAGGAGTACATATCACCCACCCTTGGATCCAGCTTTAAGAAGCAGGCCCTCATCGCGGGACTTGGGGCTTTAATAGCGGTTCTCCTGGCGATATACTTCCACTACAGGAGATGGAAGCTAGCTATTCCAGTTGCCAGCACGAGCCTCTTTGAGGTCATCATAATCCTTGGCATGGCGTCCCTTATCCGCTGGAACCTGGATCTTCCAAGTATAGCGGGCATCATAGCGGCAATAGGTACCGGTGTCGATCAGCAGATAGTCATAACGGATGAACTCCTCGGCAGGTCGAGCGCTGAAGGGGTAAGCAGGAGAATGGGCCTCCTGAGGAGAATGGCCAGGGCCTTTTTTGTAATACTGGCCTCGGCGACAACCACAATAGTTGCAATGAGCTTTCTCCTGTTTTACTTCGTCGGAACCCTGAAGGGATTCGCCGTTACTACGATACTGGGAGTCCTAATAGGTGTTCTCATAACAAGGCCAGCATATGCTGAGATAGCCAAGTACCTGCTCTCGCTCGAGTGATTTTTCTTTTTCTACTACTCGATAGGTGGTAGGGATGTTCGTGGTCATAATGGGCGCCGGTAGGGTTGGATACCTGGTTGCCAGGCTACTGGAGAGTGAGGGACACGATGTTACCGTGATAGAGCAGAACAGCGAGAGGGCTCAGGAGCTTTCCCTCCTTATAAACGGCCTCGTCATTGAAGGAGACGCCACAGACCCAAAAATCCTTGAAGATGCGAACATAAAGCAGGCGGATGCCTTCGCGGCCTTGACTGGAAAGGACGATGCAAACCTTCTGGCCTGCATCTTGGCAAAGAACCTGAACCCTGAGATATACACCGCGCTCAGGATTAGCAACCCGAAGAACAAGAAGATATTCGAGCAGCTTCAGGATCTGAAGAAGTACTTCAACTTTATAATCTCCCCGGAAGAGATAGCGGCTGAGTACATATCCAGGAGCATAACAAGCCCCGGCTTTGACAGGGTGCTCTTCCCGAAGGAGGGGGCCGAGATAGTCAGGTTTGAGGTAACTCCGGAGAGCTGGGTCGCTGGAAAGTCCGTTAAGGAACTAAACCTTCCGAAGGACTCTCTGATAGTCGCCATATACGACAAAAAGGGTACCCTGATAATCCCCTCCGGTGACACCAGGCTCCCGGACAGGGGTTCGCTCATAATCTTCGCCAAGACAGGGGTCCTTGACAGCATCAAAGAGATATTCGAAAGGAAAAAATCATCGGAGTGAGAGCCATTTCAGAGCCTTTGCCGCCCTTTCTGGCGTTGGGAAGTTCTTTATCCCTTTTTCCTCAAGCAGCTTAACCCCATTCCTGACGAGCTCTCCAGCCATGAAGTTCACTATCAAAGGCTTGTTACACTCAGCGTCGATTACTGCCTTAGCTATCTCCTCGCTCGGGATGAATATCGGCGGCACGCATATCACGAGGAGAGAGTCAACGTTTTCATCCCTGCAAACAGTCTCAATGGTTCTCCTGTACCTTTCGTAGTCTGCATCGGCTATCAGATCAATGGGGTTCTTGACGGAGCACTGGGGAGGGAGGAAGGAGCGGAGCTTTTGCACGGTTTCCTCTCTAAGCTTAGCCATCTCAAGGCCGAGCTTTTCCAGCTTGTCCGTTGCTAAAACGCCCGGCCCGCCGGAGTTGGTTATCACTGCCACCCTCTTCCCCGTTTTTGGATACATCTCAAAGGCCTTGGCAGCGTCAAAGAGCTCCTCCATCTCCTCGACCTCTATGGCGCCGGCCTGTCTGAATACTGCGCGGTAAATCTCATAGCTTCCCGCGAGGGAACCGGTATGGGAAGCCGCAGCTTTGGCGCCGCTCGCGCTCTTTCCGGCCTTGAGTACTATGACCGGCTTTTTGCTTGCCGCGTAGCTGAGCGCTTTCATGAAGCGCTTCCCGTCCTTAACCCCCTCTATGTAGAGGGCTATCGCCTTTGTGTTCTCATCGTCGGCGAAGTATTCGAGAAAGTCGCTCTCGTTGAGGTCAGCTGCGTTTCCATAGCTTACGAAAGCCGAGAAGCCCACTCCCCCCTCGTTTCCCATCGCCAAAGCGGCTCCTCCAAAGGCCCCGCTCTGGCTGATCAGGGCCAAACCGCCTGGCTTTACGCGGACCTCAAAGGAGCCAAAGAACTTCCCGTGGACGCCGAAGATTCCGGCGCAGTTGGGGCCTATTATTCTGACGCCGTGCTTTTTCGCATTTTCAACCAGCTCGCGCTCCAGCTCAATGTTTCCAACCTCAGAAAAGCCCGCGCTTATAACGACGGCACCCCTGATGAGCGGGCCAATCTCGTCTATCAGAGCGGGAACGATGTTAGCTGGGACAGCTATTATTGCAACATCAACTGGCTCATCAAGCCTTTCCCGGATTTTGAAGGTCTTTCCAGCGACTTCAACGGTTTCACCCTTCAGGCTGACCGGAATGATTCTCCCCTCAAAGCCGCCCTCCACGATATTCCTGAGGATCTCGTAGGCTATGGCACCTCTTTTAAATGATCCAAAAACGGCAACGCTTTTTGGATAGAAGAAGAAAGACAGTCCGGCCATACTTTCACCTCCTTTTTGGGATGGGTATTTCTCGATGGTTTGTTTGAATTTTCGTTCTAACTGCTTCCAAAAGCCTTAAAGATGTTTGGGACAACTTCCTCTAAGGGAGTTCCATGAAGTTCGGGATAGTCGCCCGCAGGGACAAAGAGGAGGCCCTAAAACTTGCCTACAGGGTGTACGACTTCCTCAGGATTAGCGGTTACGATGTAGTAGTTGATTCAGAAACGTACCAGAACCTTCCCCAGTTTGACCCGGGGAGGGTTCTTCCGCTCGAGGAGTTCGACGTGGATGTAATAATCGTGATAGGTGGAGACGGTACGATACTCAGAGTGGAGCACAAGACAAAGAGGGATTTTCCGATACTAAGCATCAACATGGGTACCCTGGGTTTTCTTACGGAGGTTGAGCCCCACGAGACCTTTTTTGCCCTCAGCAGGTTTCTCGAGGGAGAATACTACATCGATGAGAGGATGAAGCTGAGGACTTACATAAACGGGGAAAACGTTATCCCGGATGCTCTCAACGAGAACGCCATACTCACGGGAATTCCGGGCAAGATAGTGCACTTAAAATACTATGTTGATGGTGGTCTAGCGGATGAGTTCAGGGCGGATGGGATCATAATAGCGACCCCCACTGGATCAACGGGTTATTCCCTCTCCGCCGGTGGGCCCTTCGTTGATCCCCGGCTGGAGCTTTTTGTGATAGCCCCTCTGAACCCGATAGCCCTGGGTTCCAGGCCAATTGTCGTCCCCTCCACGAGCGAAATTGAGGTAATTTCTCTCCCTCCTGAGAGGGAGCTTATTCTCGCGGTGGACGGACAGTTCTACACGAGGCTTGAGCCGGAAGCAGAGATAAAAATAAGGAAATCCCCCAGAAAGACGAAGTTCATCCGTTTTTCCCACGAGATTTATCCGAGGTATCCTCTCCGCCTAAAGAGGCGGTTTTAGGCTTTAAACCAAACTTTGCAACGAAGATAATTCCCGCTACCAATGGAAGCCAGAACGAGATTATTCTGTCCAGAATGCTCGCAGTTACCGCCATCCCCCTTGTTATCCCCAGCAGGACAAAGGATCCCGCGGTGACCGCCTCTATCAACCCAGCGCCTCCTGGAATAATGCTTATTAGTCCGACCGCAGTCCCTATCATCTGGACTACCATCACATCGGTGAAACTCACCCGGTGGCTCAGGCTTATGAAGATGAAGTAGCTCCTGAGGAGTACAAAGAACCACGTGAGGAACGAGTATCCCAGGGCCACTGTGAACGTTTTTCTGTCCCGTGATATTGTTCTCAGGCCGTTTGTGAAGTGAGGTATGTTCGTTTCAACGAGCTGGCCGAATTTTTCCTCATACTTTAACACCCTCGAGGGCATTACCCTTGCCAGTAACCTGAAAAGCCCGAACAAAATCTTTCTCATTCTGCTCTCGCTGGCCATTATGACGGTTGCAAGCCCTGTGAGGGAAATGATGATAACATTGAGGAGAAGGAGCAGGGTGAAGAGGGAGTAGACCCCTTTCCAGTAGGCATAGAACATTGAGAAGAGCATCATAACCATGACCGGGATTAGATCCAGGATTCTGTCCGCTGTGATACTCGCGAGTATTCTTCCGTATGATGGCTCTATCCTTTTTGCAAGGTAGTAGGCCCTGATGGCTTCCCCTCCGCCTCTGGCGCCTGGAGTTATGTTGTTGAAGAGTATTCCCACAAACAGTGCCGCAAGAGTGTCCCTGAACCTTGCTTTAACCCCGACTCCCTCGAGCAGAACATGCCACCTAAGGGCCCAGGTTATTACACCCCCCAGATAGGCAAGCAGAGCCGCCCCCAGCCATGTTGAGCTGGCTCCGCTGAGTATTGTGAGCACCTCCTCGGTTCCAGCCCACCAGACGAGGGCCAATATTACCGCAAGGCCCGCGAGGAAGGGTAGCGCTTTTTTCCACTCCATTCCTTACACCTTCCTTAGCTTGGCTATGAAGAAGCCCTGCGTCATATGCCTGTTGGGGTAGAACCTCTGGACTCCTTCGATTCCAATCCCCGGGGAGGCTATGAATAGCGGTTGCTCCTCGAGCTTTAGGCCTTTTTCGAGCATGAACTTCACGTTTGCTTCGTTCTCCTCGTAGCTTATCGTGCAGGTGGAGTAAACGAGGACGCCATCCCTCTTGAGGGACTTTATGGCCGCCCAGATGAAGGCCCTTTGATACCTGGCCGTGGCCTCTATGTCCTTCGGCGTTCTGCTCTCCCAGAGCTTTGGCCTTATTCCCAGGGCCGTGCACGGTGCATCGAGGAGGATCTTATCGGCCTTTATCCCCAGCTCGGGAAGCTTTCTGGAGTCCATGTGGAGCAGCTTAACGTTCTTAACGCCCAGCCTGTTCAGCTCTTCCTCCATCTTTTTGAGCCGGTTCCTGGATTTGTCTATGGCGATTATTTCTCCCCTGTTCTCCATGAGCTGAGCTAGGTGACCGGTCTTTCCGCCGGGGGCGGCGGCCATATCTATGACCAGATCTTCCTCGCCCGGCTCAAGAACCCTCGCGGTTACCATCGAAGGCAGGCTTTGGGCGTAGAACAGGCCCTCCCTAAAGGACTCCAGCTCGCTCAGACTTGGAAGTTTGAACTTGGGGAGGGTCACCTCGACCGCCAATCCCCTCGTTGAGGTAGCCATTTCCTTCGCGCTCATCCTCGCTATCCCAACTCCGACCAAAAGGCCCCTTGGATCCCTTATCTCCACTTCGTCACCGGGTTTTATGTCTCCATCCGCCTTCAGAACCCCCGGTGCGTAGAGCATGGCCCCCTGGTAAACGCTCTCCGCCGCAAACTTATTGGCGACGACTTTTTTAAGGCCCGGGTTGTAATCGTCATCGAAGTTGGGCCCTTCCCTCTCGAAGTATATACCCTCCTTGAGGTAGGGGCTCCTCTTCGGTTTCAGGCCCTCCTTTTTCAGTACCTCCATGAGCTTCGAACGGCTCGTTTTGAGTGTGTTCACCCTTATGTAGTACTTCTCCACCGGAGTTCTGAGGGAGGCCATTATCTCATCCGCTTCGCTTCCGAAGAGGCCCCGATAGTATTCCCTCAGCTCACCTGGAAAGGCTTCCTCGTAGCCCATAGCGACACCTCAGAGGCTGAAAATCCCAAAGCGCTTGCCTAAGTCTATGAGTTTGTAAATGCCCTCCTTTAGCTCTTCGGCGCTTTCAAAGTTGGCCTCGAACTGGAAGACCCTCTCGTCGCTATCGGATATCTTCTCAAGTATTTCACCCGGCGAGACTCCCTCGTCGCGCCTCCAGTTGTAGACGTCGTTCAGGAAGTCCTCCGCACCATATATGAAGCTCCTGCGGAAGGTTTCGGTGAACAGCTCAACGAAGTTCTCGCTCACCTTTTCCTTCGGAACTGCAACGACGAAGTAGTAACTTTCCGGTGTGGCACCGACTTCAATCTGGGGCTTTATCTCGAAGGCCGGGTGGGGGTATTTCATCTCCTCCCACTCGCCGTCCAGAAAGATGTAAGCCCCGAATACCTCCTCGACGTCCTCCACCTTGAAACCCTTGCCCGGGAGCTCGGCCTTGAGTTCCTCGTTGAGGGTGAAAATATCTTCCCAGATCCTGTTGAGAAGCGAATGGATCTCTCTAACCATTTTCATGTGCCCCACCAAAATATGGAAAAGGGGATGCGCTTTTAAGTGTTGGGCCCGGGAAGATTAGAGTTTATCTGACCCATGATGTCGGTTTTGACGGTCTTTTCAATGGTGGTTAGCTCAACGTCTTCGGTTCTCGCTCCGACCAGGGGTATATCCAGCCGGATTCTGAGATAGAGTTTGGCCTTTATGGTGCTCTCTTCTCCATTTTCGACGTGCAGGGCCCATACCCTTGGTAGTGAAGAGACATTTACGTACGTCTTAACCGGCACTTCAACGGTTCCCCCCGCTGGAATAACAACGTTCCCCTCGCCTTCACCGAGGGCAACTTCTATGTCGTTGATCCACACCCTGTAAGAGGTTTCTGCCAGTAAAAGCGGGTAAGGGTTTGGGTTATACAGTATCAGAACCGTGCTGAAGACCGCTTTGTCTTCTTCTCTCCCGTCGTACCTTACCACGGTATCCCTGAGCTCTGGCGTTTTAGCCCCTGGAATGCCAGCGATCTCGTAACTCTCCGCAGTCAGGTGGATGCTCTCCAGTATCTTTTCCTCAACCGGGACTGGAACTTCAATTTTGGTTGAAAGGATCCCAAAGAGGGCCGGGACTATCTTTACCACCATCTCCCCGCTTTCGTTGTTTTCCAGGTATTTGAGAATCGCGTCCACCATTTTCCCGTTGAATATCGTTATTTCGCCGCTGAATTCGGGTGAGGTGGGTGAGTATCCCATTCTGCTTAGCTTTGCCACAGTCTCGTTCATGAAAATTACTTCTGCATCTTTCAGTGATACGGGAGCGTAGAGCGGTCTTTTAAAAGAGCCGTTTATCTCTATAGAAGTTCTCTCCTCGCTGACGGGGCCCCACTGAGCATGTAAGTCCGAAATGCCCTGGCTAACGGAGTAGCCCACATACCCCAGCCAGAGAACAAATAACAAAAACACAATCCCAAAAAGCTTGGCGATTTTTCCCATGCTGAGTCACTCAAAAAATATTGGCAAAAGGGGTTAAAAAATTAACTGAGGTTTTCAATGGCTTCCCTCCAGTTCCCGGGCTTCCTGAAGTCCTTCTCGGTGTACAGGCCTTCCTTCTTGAGTATTCCCCTCGCAGCCAGGAGGCCGGTCGCGGCGGCGTTAACTATGTCCCTGCTAAGCCCGGCGCCATCCCCGGCCGCAAAGATGCCCTCAATGCTCGTCTCGAGGTTCTCATCTACCTCAACCTTCATCGCGTAGTACTTTATTTCTGGCGCATACAGAAGTGTGTGGTCACTCGCAACCCCAGGAAGGACCCTTTCAAGCTTCTCGAGGCCCTCTATGATGTTGGTGACAACCCTGTGGGGCAGGGCCATCGCTATATCACCCGGTGTCACGTGCTTCAGGGTTGGCTCGACGTCGCTCCTCTTTATCCTTGCCCAAGTGCTCCTCCTTCCTCTTCTCAGGTCGCCGAGTCTCTGAAGTATCGGCCTCCCCCCGCCTATGGTCGTTGCCAGCTGGGCTATGCTTCTCCCGTAGGAGGTAGTATCTTCAACCGGCTCCGTCAGCTCTATCCTGCTCAGGAAGGCAAAGTTGGTGTTGTTGCTCTTCTTCCCGTGCATGGAGTGGCCATTTACCCCAACGTAGCCGTCGTAGCGCTCCTCAACAACGAAACCGTACGGGTTTGTGCAGAAGGTTCTTACGAAGTCGTCGTAGGTGTCGGTGTATATGTGGAACTTGGGGTCGTGGTTTATGCTCGTTATGGGCTCCATCACTATTGCTGGAACCTCGACGCGGACGCCGACGTCGATGGGCCCGTGTCTGGCTTTCATGCCTATCTTCTGGGCGACGTCGTGGAACCACTCCGCCCCACCCCTTCCGGGTGCGACGATTATGTAACGAGCCTTTATCTCAAAGATGTCCTTTCCGCGCTTGACTTTGACCCATCCCTGACCGAACTCCAAAGCCTTGGTCCAGAGGAGGAACTCCACACCTTTGCCCTCGAGGTGCCTCTTTATGTCGCCTATGACTTCAGGCGTCCTGTCCGAGCCGATGTGGCGCTGGATTATGGGAATGAACTTCACTCCAGCCTGCGCCGCTCTCCGCTCCCAGTAGCGAACCTGCTCGGGGTCTCCCTTGAAGAGGTTCCTTGGTGATTTATGCTTCAGAAAAATCTGGTCAACTTCCCAGACGAGTTGCCAGGCGTAGTTTTCGTCGTTGGTGAACTCCCTCAAATCGCCCCCGATGTCGGGGCGGAGGTTTATTGTCCCGTCGCTCAGCCCGCCAGCTCCTCCGACGCCGCTCATTATGTGGCAGGGCTGGCAACCTATGCAGTGGCCGAGCTCGTACATCGGGCACTTCCTCTGGTCGACGTCTCCCCCCTCGTCGATGACTAAAATCCTGAAATCGCTCCTTTCTGTTAGTTCATAGGCCGCGAAAAGCCCTGCCGGGCCGGCTCCGATAATCACAACGTCGTAGACCTTTCCGCTTCCGTTGTCAGAAACCATATTTCCCTTTTCGTGTTTATTGCTGTTGCCTTAAAAAGGTTTTTTGACTTGGACATGTGTAACAACGGGCCCACCTTCTGGCATGTTTGCGGGTGAACGTTGATTGCCCGGGCTTGACACCTGGGGATCTATTTCCCGGCGGGAGGGATAAGATTTAAATAAATATTTTCCTATAGCTTGTGGTGGTCTCAATGTCCTGGAGAAAGTTGCTACCGCTGTTTTTAATAGTTCTAATGGCCAGTCCAGCCCTTGCGATATACACCCACGGGAATGGAAGCTTCGTCTCCGTTGCCACCGACGGCTACGATAATGGCTATTACCTTGTGGTGTGGAGCAACTCCAGTGGCGTCTTTGGTAGGCTCTATTACGTGAGGACCAACACCCCCGCAGGAGATGTGATTCAGATATATAATAGCGGTGCCAATAACACTGCGGTGGCGTCCTCAAAGATAGACAACAGTCAGGCGGAGGATAACGTTTACCTCGTCGTCTGGAAGGGAGGAGACAACTATCCCTACGCCAGGCTGCTGAGATACGATGGTTCATTCATAACGGACGTTATACAACTAAACACCCAAAACAAGACCGACTGGATCGCAGCGGCATACGGGAACGGCTACTTCGTAGCGGTTTATGAGGGGTATGGCACTGGCATCTACCAGAACCTCTACTACACGGTCTTCGACAAGACTGGAAAGGTGAAGGACAGCGGTCTTCTGTACAACTTCTCTGGTGCCATTCACTACACCAGTATAGCTTACGACCCGGCAACTGGTTACTTCGGGGTTTTCCTCCGGAACAGTACTAAAATTGGTACTACAACCATCCACGGCGCCTCTTTCCTCGCCTTCATGCTTAACGAGAATGGGACACTTAATAAGACAAGTATCCGCGTGGCGACAGTCCTTAACAGTAAAACGATTTACGGGGCGGCCATAGCGTCACCCGGTGACGGTTTCGTGATAGGGTATGAGCCTGATTACAAGTGGTACACAAGGAAAGGTTACAATCGGTGAAGACGGCATAAACGTGGGCTCGGAGAGCAATCCGTTCTCCAGGGGTTACAGGGCCTACGGTGGGGGAGCAATGGACTTCGTTGAAAACAGTACGGGGGGCTACATAGTCTTTGTCTATGAGAACCTGGAGAGCAGCGGTGGAAACTACGAGATCGTTGTCCAGCTCCTCGACAGGGATGGGAACCCGCTTACGGGGAACTACGATGGGGACTATGTTATGGCGGAGAGCGGAAAGAACTTCAGATATCCGGCAGTGGCAGCGAAGCCCGCCCGCTCGCCCGGGGCTTACATAATCGCCTGGAGTGACACTACAAATAGGGTTGTCATGGGAAGCGAGTACCTCCCGGACTTCACGGAGGTCAGCGAGACCAACCAGGTCCCGTTCTTCAGCAACGTCGCGGTGGGTGTGGCTCTTGCCCTTGGTGCCCTCCTGCTCTTCAGGAGGCAGTGATTTCTTCTATTTTTAACCTCCCTGTCCCTTATCTTTTGGGCCCCGAAACCTTTAAACGCCCCGGCGCTGGTATTTTCTCAGTGGGGGAACATGGCCGAGAAAACTTCCAGGGCCTCCTCGGCAAAGGCCAAAAAGATACACATAATCCACAGCAAGAGGCGGCTCATTCAGATGAAGAGGAAGGAGGAGCTCAGCCACAACATCCGTTACATCTCAAAGGTGCCCGTGAAGCTGGTGATGGACAGGGAATTCCTCACACTCCGCCCCGATGATTCGCTCTCAAAGCTCGTACAGAACCTTGAGGGGGAGGAGAGCTCGGCCGTTGTCGTTGACGACGATGGAAGGCTCCTCGGCTTTATAACCATGAAGGACCTCCTCCACCTCTTTGAACCCCCCGGGAAGTACTCCATAGTCGGGATTAACCTGCTGAAAAAGTACTCCCTGAGCCGGGCTTCGTGCGTGGGGGACATAATGGTTAAGAAACCAATTACCATTCACGTTGACGATGACCTCGGGAGGGCCGTAAAGCTGATGCTTGAAACCGGGAAGCACCACCTTCCCGTTGTTGACGATGAGAACCGCGTTCGCGGCCTCCTGGAGGTTAAGGACATAATCCGTCTGATACGCATAGTTTCAACGTAGTCCTCAGAATAAGCGCACAGGGATGATAATCATGGACGTGTTCCTTGAGCTCGCGCTGATACTCATAGTTGCCGAGCTGTTTGGCTACCTGAGCATTCGCCTCGGCTTTCCAGCGGCCCTCGGCCAGATCATCGGTGGAATCCTCATAGGGCCCTCAGTCCTCGGGCTGGTGGGCTACGACGAGGGAGTAAAACTCCTGGCGGAGCTGGGAGTCGTCATGCTCCTGTTTTTGGCGGGCCTTGAGACTGACGTTGAGGAGTTCAAGCACGTTGGCGTTCCCGCGTTTATAATAGCCTCCTTCGGCGTCCTCGTGCCCTTTATCTTCGGTTACCTCGGTGCCATTGCTTGGGGCTACTCAAGTGTCCAGGCCATGTTCCTGGGCGGCGTTCTAACTGCCACCAGCGTCGGTCTTACCACCAGCGTACTCATGGAGATGAAGAAGCTCCGCACGAAGGTAGGAACGACGATTTTAGCAGCTGCGGTAGTGGACGACGTGCTCGGTATAATCGTGCTCACGATACTGGTTGGCATAAACACCCGCGGAAGCATCTATGCAAAGGACCTGATGATCATACTCGGCGAGGTCGTGGTTTACTTTGCCTTGGGCCTCCTGGTGGGGCATCCTGCCGTTAAAGGGGCCCTCAAAGCCTCGGAAAAAATAACCCTTCCCGAAACTGTCACTGCCTTCGCAATAGCTATAATGCTCATATTTGCCTATCTCGCGGAGCAGTTCCAGATAGCGGGCATAACCGGGGCATATCTCGCTGGAATCCTGGTTGCCAGTACGGAGGAGGCGAGGGAGATAAACACCAAGACAACGACGATAAGCTACTCCCTCTTCATTCCGATATTCCTCGTCAGCATCGGGATAGAGAGCGACATCCATGTTCTGACCTACGCTGGAACCTTTGCACTCGTCTACTCGACCTTAGCAATCCTTGGTAAGATACTCGGATGTGGCCTGGGGGCGCTCGTCTCCCGCTTCAAGCCCAAGGAAGCCCTCCAGATCGGTGTCGGCATGATACCCCGCATGGAGGTTGGTCTGATAATGGCCAACATCGCCCTGGACGAGGGCGTCTTTGACAGGGGGACTTTCGCCATAGCCGTGACCATGGTGTTGATAACAAGCATAGTAACGCCCTTCCTGCTGAAGTGGGCGTTCTCAAAGGATTATGGGGGATAGCTTATTGCCCCGACATCGGCGTTTTCGTGCCTGCTTCACGACGACCATCACAGCAGCTCCGCCAACCGAGTGCTCATCACGCTTCAGCCAGTGCCGGTCTCGTCATCGCCTTCGAAAGTTGGCATAGCTTTTTAAAGGGGTTTCTGAAGGTTTAGCCATGAGCGAGCTCTCCACGATACTCAGTTCGGCACTGCTCATGCTCATCATGATTGACCCGAGCGACAAGATACTCCTGGTTGCCCTCCTGCGCGAAGACTTTGACATAGAGGACATAAAAGCCCTCATACTCAGGGCGAACCTGATAGGGTTCATCCTTCTGCTGAGCTTTGCAGTTGCCGGCCAGATAATCCTGCAGGAGATATTTCACATCGACATAAACGCCCTGAAGGTAGCCGGCGGCTTCGTCCTGTTTAAGATAGGTCTCGAAGCACTTGAAAGCGGTGGGATGTTCACACTCAAGAGGGAGAAGGACATACTGGCATTGGCTGCAGTCCCGGTTGCGATGCCGCTCATAGCGGGCCCGGCGGCCATAACAGCCGTCATAACTCTAACAGCGGAGTACGGCTATAAGGTATCCCTCTCCGCCACAGCTATAGCGATGGTAATAGTGGCCCTCTCGATGTTCATAGCGTTGTACGTAATGAAATCGGTGAACAAGACATTCCTGGGCGTGACCATAAGGATAATGGGTCTCTTCATAATGGCGATTGGCGCCCAGATGATGGTGGAAGGGGTCATCGGGATATCGGAGAGGCTGTTGAATGTATCCGGCTAACTTTCCTCTCCTCTCAGGGGGTGGAAGGGATGAAGATTGAGCGCGTTAAGGGGACGAGGGACTTTTTGCCCGAGGAAATGGCGAAGAGAAGGTGGGTCTTCGAGAGGATCCGTGAGGTCTTCGAGCGCTACAACTTTCACGAGGTTCTCACGCCGACCTTTGAGTACACGGAGCTTTTCAGGCTGAGGAGCGGTGAGGAGGTCGTTAAACAGCTCTACGCCTTCCCAGACAAGGGCGGGAGGGATATCTCGCTCAGACCGGACATGACCTCGAGCGTCGCGAGGCTCTTTGTGAACTCCTTCCAGACGGCCCCAAAACCCATAAAGTGGTACTACATGGCCAACATGTTCCGCTATGAGGAACCCCAGAGCGGTAGATACAGGGAGTTCTGGCAGGCCGGCGTTGAGCTCATAGGGAGCGATAGGGTTGAGGCCGATGCGGAGGTAATAGCGCTCTTCGTTGAGAGTTACTTAGCAACTGGCCTGGAAGACTTCACCGTCAACATCGGCGACAGGGTTTTACTCGACGAGTTCGCGAAGATGCTCAGCGTTAAGGATGATGTTGGCCTTATGAGGCTCATAGACAAGAAGGACAAGATGAGCAGGGAAGATTTCATCGGAGCTCTTAGAGAGTTCGGTTTGAGCGGGGAGGGGGTTGAGAAGGTTCTGTCGCTGATCGAAATCAAGGGCCTTCCAGGGGAGGTTCTGCCCAAGGCAGAGGAGCTCTTCACGGGCGAGAATGCCAGGGCCGAAATTACCCGGCTCTACGAGCTCGTTGATTTGCTTGACGCCTACGGCGTCTCCAAGTGGATAAGGATAGACCTCGGAATTGCCCGCGGTTTTGACTACTACACGAGCGTCGTCTTCGAGGCGATAGCACCGAACGACCTCGGAATAGGCTCCGTCGGCGGTGGAGGGAGATACGATAACTTAATAGAGGTCTTCGGGGGAAAACCGACGCCGGCTACAGGCTTTGCCATAGGAATCGAACGCCTAATCCCAATCCTGGAGTGGAAAGGTCTTATACCGGAGCCAAAGCTGAGGCCGGACGTCCACGTGGTTCCG
This sequence comes from Thermococcus waiotapuensis, assembly GCF_055384795.1. Classification (NCBI taxonomy): domain Archaea; kingdom Methanobacteriati; phylum Methanobacteriota; class Thermococci; order Thermococcales; family Thermococcaceae; genus Thermococcus; species Thermococcus waiotapuensis. The sequence goes on from NZ_AP042429.1 coordinate 1,496,154, forward strand.
ATTGGAGAGGAAGTGAAGAAGGCCGCGGTTGAAGTTGCTTCCGCCCTTAGGAGAGCCAGAGTCAGGGCAGACATCGAGCTAACCGGGAGACAGCTCAGGAAGGCCCTCGACCACGCTGGAAAGCTGGGCGTCCCCTACGTTATCCTGATTGGAAGCAAAGATTTAGCCGAGGGCAGGGTAACCATAAGGGACATGGAAAGCGGCGAGCAGAGGGTCGTTGAGAAGGAAAAGGTTGTGGAGGAAATCCTGAAGCTTTTAGGTGCCTCAGTTTAGCCCTTTTTCACTCTGAACTCCCTCGCCTTTCTTCTCATCCTCCACTCCTCAAAGCGCCTCACGAAGGGGCATTTGGAGCGCCACCTCTGGAACACCTTCTGAAGGAATCCGCCCATAACGACCCCCAGCCTTTATAAGTGGCAACGGTTAAAACCTTTTGTGTCGCAGGGATGATGAGTCTGGAGCCCCCTGAGCGGTGAGGAGGTTTCGCGGGGCTGACCGAAATGATAAAGGAGCGCCTCTGCAGGGAGTATATCGAGGAGATAGAGAGGCTCCAGCTCTCGGTCAGGGAGCTTGAGGAGGAGATAATCGAGCTCAGGATGCAGCTCAGGAAGAAGACCGAAGAGGTAACGAGCCTGAGCATAGAGAACACCAGCTTAAGGCACAAGGTGGAACTGATGGAGCGCAGGGAGAGGCAGATTCTGGAGCTCCTCAAAAAGCTGAAGGTGCCCTTAGTACTGGTGGACGAGGACGAGTTCGAGGACATAAACGTCGAAGACTGAGGGAAACCTTAATTAATGTGTGGTTCTTCTTGGTGTAGCCCAAGGAGGGGTGGTTCTCATGGACATGACAACGAGGATGTTCAAGGAAGAGGGATGGATAAGAAAAACCTGTAAGGTCTGTGGAAAGCCTTTCTGGACGCTGGATCCAGACAGGGAGACCTGCGGCGATCCGCCGTGCGACGAATACCAGTTCATAGGAAAGCCGGGAATTCCAAAGAGGTACACCCTCGACGAGATGCGCGAGAAGTTCCTGAGCTTCTTCGAAAAGCGCGGGCATGGGAGGATTAAGCGCTACCCAGTCCTCCCGCGCTGGAGGGATGATGTGCTCCTCGTTGGGGCAAGCATAATGGACTTCCAGCCGTGGGTAATAAGCGGAGAGGCAGAGCCCCCGGCCAACCCTCTCACGATAAGCCAGCCTTCAATAAGGTTCACCGACATAGACAACGTCGGAATAACCGGCAGGCACTTCACGATATTCGAGATGATGGCCCACCATGCCTTCAACTACCCCGGTAAGCCGGTCTACTGGATGGACGAGACGGTTGAGCTGGCCTTCGAGTTCTTCACCAAAGAGCTGGGCATGAAGGCTGAGGACATAACCTTCAAGGAGAACCCCTGGGCGGGCGGCGGGAACGCTGGGCCGGCCTTTGAAGTTCTCTACCGCGGTCTGGAGGTTGCCACCTTAGTTTTCATGCAGTACAAGAAGGCCCCCGAGAACGCTGACCCGAGCCAGGTGGTCGAGATAAAGGGCGACTTCTACGTGCCGATGGAGACGAAGGTCGTTGACACCGGCTACGGCCTTGAGAGGCTCGTCTGGATGAGCCAGGGGACGCCAACGGCTTACGACGCCGTCTTGGGCTACGTCATAGAGCCGCTCAAGAAGCTCGCCGGGATAGAGAGGATAGACGAGCGCATCCTCATGGAGAACTCCCGCCTCGCCGGGATGTTCGACATAGAGGACAGGGGTGACCTTCGCTATCTGAGGGAGCAGGTGGCAAAGCGCGTCGGTATAAGTGCCGAAGAGCTCGAGAAGGCCGTGAGGCCCTACGAGCTCATCTACGCCATAGCAGACCACACCAAAGCCCTGACATTCATGATAGCCGACGGAGTAATCCCCTCCAACGTCAAGGCAGGCTATCTCGCGCGCCTGCTTATCAGGAAGAGCATAAGGCACCTCCGCGAGCTCGGCCTTGAGATACCGCTCGCTGAAATCGTCGCCATGCACATAAAGGAGCTCTCGCCAACCTTCCCGGAGTTCAGGGAGATGGAGGATGTTATCCTTGATGTAATCAACGTTGAAGAAAAGCGCTACCAGGAGACCCTGGAGAGGGGAAGCGACCTCGTGAAGCGCGAGATAGCCAAGATCAAGAATGCAGGAAAGGGTGAAATACCGCTCGAGAAGCTCATCCTCTTCTACGAGAGCCACGGCCTAACGCCCGAGATAGTCAAAGAGGTAGCGGAAAAGGAGGGCGTCAGGGTCGAGATACCAGACAACTTCTACACTCTGGTTGCAAAGCAGGCAGAGAAGGCCGGGAAGGCGGAGGCAGTGGAATACGTCGTGGACTTCGAGCTGGTCAAAGATTTACCTGATACGAGGACGCTCTATTACGAAGACCCGTTCATGAGGGAGTTCGACGCCGAGGTTCTTAAGGTAATCGACGACTGGGTGGTTCTCAACGCTACCTCCTTCTATCCCGAAGGCGGCGGCCAGCCCTACGACACTGGTGTTTTAGCTGTTGACGGTGAGGAAGTTAAGGTAACCAGCGTCCAGAAGGTCGGAAAGGTGATCCTCCACAGGGTCGAGAGGCCGGAGCTCTTCAGGGAAGGGGCCAGAGTCCACGGAAGGATCGACTGGGAGAGAAGGATACAGCACATGCGCCACCACACCGGAACGCACGTCCTCATGGGCGCGCTTGTCCGCGTTTTAGGAAAGCACGTCTGGCAAGCCGGTTCACAGCTCAGCACGGACTGGGCCCGCCTGGACATATCCCACTACAAGCGCATAAGCGAGGAGGAGCTTAGGGAAATCGAGCGCCTCGCCAACAGGGTCGTGATGGAGAACAGGAAGGTCACCTGGGAGTGGTTACCAAGGACGGAGGCGGAGCAAAAGTATGGCTTCAGGCTCTACCAGGGTGGAGTCGTCCCCGGAAGGGTTATCCGCGTGCTGAAAATAGAGGACTGGGACGTGCAAGCATGCGGTGGGACGCATTTGCCTAACACTGGTCTGATAGGCCCAATAAAAATCCTGAGGACGGAGCGCATACAGGACGGCGTGGAGAGGATAATCTTCGCGGCCGGAGAAGCGGCTATAAACTGGATGCAGGAGACCGAGGGAATAATCAAGAAGACAGCGGAGATATTCCGCGTGCCGCCCGAGAAGGTGCCAGAGACTGCTGAAAGGTTCTTCAACGAGTGGAAGGAAGCAAGGAAAGAGGTCGAGAAGCTCAGGAAAGAGCTGGCGAAGCTTCTCGTCTACGAGCTTGAAAGCGGGGTAGAGAAGGTCGGAGAAATCGAGTTCATCGGCAGGGTAGTCGAAGGGACGATAGACGACCTCCGTGAAGCTGCTAACAAGCTCAGGAAGGACAAGCGCGTGGTAATCCTCATCACCGGTGAGGGGCACTTCGTCGTTGCCGTGGGAGATTCCTTAGACATCAACGCTGGAGAGCTGGCGAAGGTAATAACGGGCGTAGCAGGCGGTGGCGGTGGCGGAAGGAAAGAGCTTGCGCAAGGAAGGATAAAGAACCCCCTCAAGGCCGAGGAAGCCATTGAAGAAGTCAAGAAGAGGCTCGGCTGAGCCTCCTTTACTCCCTTTTCTGGCGTGGTTAGGAGAAACTGGAAGGATGGCAAGCTGAATCAGCTGGACTTCCTCGGGGCCAAGGTTAGCGTGTAGTCGTCCCTCCAGAAGGGGAGCTTTTCGAGGGATATCCTTATCTCGGCCGTGCCCTTCTCGTAGTAGAGGGAGTTAACTAAACTGCCGGGGACCTTGAAGTGGACGTACATGGTTCCTCCCTTGCTTACTGTTGTTTTGAACTCGTCGCTTCCCTTCCACTGTTCCCCGTTGTACTCGACTAGGTACTCCGTCCCCTCGGGGAAGGTGATCTGTATCTCGAATCCCTTAACCTTCGGGTTTATGTCCATCTCAAAGAGGCCCCAGCCGTCCTTTTCAACGAACACGACGCTCCGGTTGTCGAGATAAAAGACCTCGCGGTAGTCAACGCTTGCTGGCGGTATGTGGGCCGTTTTCATGGCATAGCCGAACAGTGCCAGCGTTATGATAGCCATTATGAGCAGAGCCTTGTTCATGCCCATCCCCCTGTTCATAACGGTCGGCTGATACTTAACTCTTTTGTGTAGGTGATTACAAAGCCTCTTCCGAAAATGACGGGGGCCATCCCTCACCGCAATAACCAAAAGGGGTTTAAGGGAAGAAAGCATAACACCTCCGGTGATACCCATGGGAAAGCTCAAGGAGCCGATTATAGCGATAAACTTCAAGGCCTACATAGAAGCCACAGGGAAGGGGGCCCTGGGAATAGCGAAGGCCGCCGAGGAGGTCTGGAAGGAGACGGGGATAACCATAGTGGTGGCGCCTCAGCTGGCAGACCTCAGGATGATAGCGGAGAGCGTCGAGATACCTGTCTTTGCACAGCACATCGACCCGATAAAGCCGGGAAGCCACACCGGGCATGTTCTGCCTGAAGCCGTTAAAGAAGCCGGCGCCGTTGGCACGCTCCTCAACCATTCCGAGAGGAGAATGATTTTAGCTGACCTCGAGGCCAGCATTAGAAGGGCAGAGGAAGTCGGTCTCATGACGATGGTCTGCTCCAACAACCCGGCCGTTTCAGCCGCTGTGGCGGCCCTCGGCCCGGATTACGTGGCGGTTGAGCCTCCCGAACTTATAGGGACCGGAATTCCTGTCAGCAAGGCCAGGCCAGAGGTGATAACCAGCACCGTGGAACTCGTCAGGAGAGTGAACCCGGAGGTTAAAGTCCTCACGGGGGCCGGCATCTCAACTGGCGAGGACGTCAAGAGGGCCCTGGAGCTTGGAAGCGCTGGTGTTCTCCTCGCGAGCGGCGTTACGAAGGCCAAAGACCCCGAGAAGGCCATAGGGGACCTCGTCTCCCTTATAGTCTGATTCTTCTCTCCTTTGATTTTCCAGAGAGCTTTTTTAAGGCGTTGCCCAAACGGTTAGGGTGGTCGAGATGGCGCTCTACTTCATAGGCCTTGGCCTCTACGATGAGAAGGACATCACCCTCAAGGGGCTGGAAATAGCTAGAAGATGCGACGAGGTCTTTGCCGAGTTCTACACTTCCCTTCTCGCTGGAGCAACGATAGAGAAGATAGAAGGGCTCATAGGGAAGCCGATAAGGAGGCTCAGCAGGGAAGACGTTGAGCTGAACTTCGAGAGGATAGTCCTCCCCTCGGCGAAGGAGAGGGATGTGGCCTTCCTGACCGCCGGCGACCCGATGGTCGCAACGACGCACTCTGACCTCAGAATAAGGGCGAAGAAAGCTGGGGTGGAGAGCTACGTTGTCCACGCCCCGAGCATATACTCGGCGGTGGCAATAACGGGGTTGCACATTTATAAGTTCGGTAAAAGCGCAACCGTTGCCTATCCGGAGAAGAACTGGTTCCCGACGAGCCACTACGATGTGATAAGGGAAAACAGGGAGAGAAACCTCCACACGCTTCTGTTCCTGGACATAAAAGCCGACCAGGGCCGCTACATGACGGCCAACGAGGCAATGGAGATTCTCCTCAGGGTGGAAGAGATGAAGAAAGGGGGAGTTTTTACTCCGGAGACCCTCGTGGTTGTTCTCGCAAGGGCCGGCTCCTTGAACCCAACGCTCAGGGCAGGCTACGTTGGGGAGCTCATCAACGAGGATTTTGGCGGACAGCCGCACGTTTTGATCGTTCCGGGCAGGCTCCACATAGTGGAGGCAGAGTATCTGGTCGAGTTCGCGGGAGCCCCCGAGGAAATCCTCGAGGAAGTTTAGCGAAAGCTTTATATTCGCCTCCCGGTTTTTCAATTCGGGCGGGCCCGTGGTCTAGACGGTCATGACGCCACCCTTACAAGGTGGAGGTCCGGGGTTCGAATCCCTGCGGGCCCACCACAACGAAAGACAAGGGGGCTCCGCCCCCTTATCTCTCTGTACTCTCAAACCCCCTGAGTGGGGCTAACGCCCCCACAACCCCCAAATAAGCCTTTTTTGCAAAGCGCTGGCGGAAACGAGGTGCCTGTTTTATAACTTTCAAAGAGGGCTTTTACTATCCTGCCCCTTATGGGTGTGCCACTCCCCAGGTGCCTTCGGTCGTTGATGAAGTTGAAACTGGTCTGAAAAGGTTAGTCTGGAGTTAAACCCCTAAAACGTGCTCCCTGGGCAGGCTTTTCCAGAGCTTCCTGTTTTGGGGCTCTCGATGAAATCCTCTGGCGGGCCCGGCGGGATTCGAACCCGCGGGTACCGGCTCCGAAGGCCGGCGCCATATCCCCTAGGCCACGGGCCCTCGGAAGTGTTTTAAGGATCAGCAAAATAAAGCTTGCGGTGGTTTTCATGATGCTCCCAGACTGGGAAATCAGGAAGGAAATCCTAATTGAGCCCTTCTCGGAGGATTCGCTACAGCCCGCGGGTTATGACCTGAGGGTAGGAAGGGAAGCCTATATAAACGGCAGGTTCATCGACGTCGAGCGGGAGGGCAGAATCGTAATACCTCCAAAAACCCATGCCCTCGTTCTAACCCTGGAGAGAGTGAAGCTCCCGGACGATATCATGGGAGACATGAAGATCAGGAGCAGTCTGGCGAGGGAGGGAATCCTGGGTTCTTTTGCCTGGGTCGACCCGGGATGGGATGGGAACCTGACCCTCATGCTGTTCAATGCCTCTGACGAACCGGTTGAGCTCAGATACGGGGAAAGATTCGTTCAGATAGCCTTTATCAGACTTGAAAAGCCTCCAAGAAATCCATACCGGGGGAACTACCAGGGCAGCAGGGGGATAACGCTTTCCAAAAGAAGACAAAAGTAAAAAGGAGTTCAGCCGAAGAGGGCGCCGAGACCGGCGAGGGCCTCCTCTTCGTTGACCTCCTCTTTCTTTTCTTCCTCTTCCTTGGCGGCCTCAGCGGCGCCACCCGAGGCAGCAGCCGGAGCGGCAGCGGCAACGGCAACCGGGGCAGCGACCGGCATGGCGGCCTTCTGGATGACCTCGTCGATGTTAACTCCCTCGAGAGCTGCCACGAGGGCCTTTATTCTTGCCTCGTCCGGGGTAACACCGGCGGCCTCAAGGACTTTCCTGAGGTTCTCCTCGTTTATCTCCTTACCAGCGGCGTGGAGCAGCAGAGCGGCATACACATACTCCATTTTTCGCACCTCCAATCATCTTCATCCTTTTCTTTTATCTCATACGGTTATGGATACGGGGAAAGGAAATCAGCCGAAGAGCGCGCCCAGTCCAGCGAGCGCCTCCTCCTCGGAAGCTTCCTCCTTTTCCTCTTTCTCCTCAGCCTTCTCAACTTTCTCCTCTGCTGGCTGAGGAGCTGCAACGGCCACTTGTGCCTGAGCGTTTAAAAGCTCTTTGGTCTTCTCGTCAAGCAACTCCCCTGGCAGGTTCTGTGCTATGAGCAGGACTGCACGGAGGGCCCTGCCAAATATGTCCTCCACCGTCTCCTTGGTAACGTATCCAGCCTCGACTGCAACGTTCTTCGCTCCGAGGAATGCCTTCTGGATGATTGCCTCGATTGTCTGCTTGGTCGGGTAAGCCGTGTTGACGGACAGGTTGAAGGCATGTACGTAAGCCTGCTGGAGCATGTTGATGTATTCGCTCGGGTCTATTGCGAGGACTCCCGGCGTGTAGACTATGCCGTCTTCGTATACCGCGAGGAGGTTGAGACCGACCTCAAGCGGCTCGATACCGAGGGCGTTGAGGATCCTTGCGAGCTGTTCGGTTATGACTCCACCCGCCTTAAGGACGGTGTAGTCATTCTGTATGGTGACCTTACCCTTTTCGATTCTCGCCGGAATCCCGAGGGCCTGCATCTCACCAACGAGAGGACCAGGTGCGATTGGAGTGGGCCCTCCAGGGATGACAACGTCTTTTGTAACGACGGCCCCTGGCTTGGCGGGTGCAGGGGTTTTGCTCTCCTCAAGGAGCTTGTAAAGCTTGAATGGATTTATGTCGGTGGCGAGTATTGCGGCACCGCCCTGTATGTAGTCGGCGAGTTTTGCAAGCTCCGGCTTTCCGAGCTCCTGGGCGGCCCTCTTTATGGCGATCTCGATGAGGGTGTTCCTGCTCACGCGGATGATCGCTTTTCCGCGGAACTTGTCACGCATCTTGCTGAGCGGGTAAGCTGGGACGCCGGCCACGTCAACGAGCGCTATCACTGGGTAGCTCTTGATGACCCTGGTGAGCTCTTCAACTTCCTTCCTCTTCCACTCGGCTACGTGGGCCATTTCACTCACCTCTCCACTTTCACGGCCGGGCCCATTGTCGTCTTGACGTACACTGACTTTATCTGGCTCTCCCCGCGCTGCAGCTTGTTGATGATTGCGTTGAGAACCGCTTCGGCGTTTTCAGCCAGCTTCTCCTCTTCCATTTCCTCGGTTCCTATCGGGGCATGCACAACCGGGTTGTCTTTGAGCTGTATCCTGACGGTCTTCTTGAGTTTCTCCACTATGGGCTCGAGGTTTGTCATCGTTGGTGGAACGACCTGTGGCATCTTGTTCCTTGGACCGAGGTACTTACCGAGGAGTTTACCGATCTTCGGCATCAAGGGAGCCGTCGCTATGAAGAAGTCGTACTCCTTTGCAATCTTTCTGGCCTTCCTTGGGCTATTGGCGAGCTCCTCAAGTTGCTCCCCACTAAACACATCAAGCCCGAGCTTTTTAGCCGCCTCGGCAACGGCACCATCAGCGATGACCGCGATTTTTTGCTCCTTCCCACGACCGTGGGGCAGCACAACCTCAAGCTTGAACCTGTTCTCAGGCTTCTTCAGGTCTATATCCTTGAGGTTGACTGCCATCTCGACGGTCTGTGTGAAGTTGCGCGGCTTAGCCCGGGCCTTCGCCTCCTTCACCGCTTCCACGAGTTTCTGCCTGTCGAAGGCCACTTTACAGCCCTCCCGTTTCTTTTCGTTCTCGATTTAAGCCGTTAAACGAAGAACCAAAAATGGCTTGAGCCATGTATTTTTAAAGTTTTCCCCGAAATTATGTTGAAAAAGAGGCCTCACCTGGCCTCCTCAGCCTTGGCAAAGAGCTCATCGTAAACCCCTTCATCGATTTCCTTCTGGACTTCCCTTGGGTCCTTGCCCTCAACGGTAACGCCCATGCTCAGGGCGGTGCCTATGACTTCCTTGGCCGCGGCTTTGAGGCTTGCTGCCAGCATCTGTCCCCTCTTGGCCTTGGCTATCTTGATGACCTGCTCCATTGTGAGGTTTCCGACTGGACTGCGAACGGGCTCGCCTGAACCCTTTGGAATTCCCAGTTCCTTCTTTATGAGCTGGCTGGTCGGTGGGACACCGACTTCAATTCTGAAGGTCTTCTTCTGCGGATCTTCAACGATGATCTTTACAGGAACCTGCATCCCCTCGAATTCCTTGGTTGCCTTGTTGATCTCATCAACGACCTGCTTAACGTTGAGTCCGAGCGGACCGATAGCGGGACCAAGTGGCGGTCCAGGGGATGCTTTCCCACCCTCAACGAGCACTTCAACGACCTGTGGCATTTTTCTCACCTCTTACTTGGTTATCATGTCCTTCAATCCTTTTGGTGTTTGCTTATAAGTCTAACGTATTCGCCCCTCACCGTGACCGGTATGGGGACTATGGCACCTATGAGCTCAACTACAATTTCGTCTTTGGTTTCGTCAACTCTGACAACCTTGGCTTTCTCACCCTTGAACGGGCCGGAGATGAGCTCGACGATGTCCCCTGGCTCAAAGCCACTGACTGCTGGCTTCTCTTCAAGGAAGTGCTCTATCTCGCTGAACTTGACCTCCCCGGGAAGGGTTCCTTTTGCGTGTCTTATTCCCTTTATGGCCTCGTCAACGGCGCTCTTGTTTGGCGCCTCGATGAATATATACCCCTTAACCTTTGATGGTACCAGGATGGCGTAGATGGGCAGGTTGTGCGTTTTTACCTTGCTGTATATGAGCTTTGCAGTGGTTTCCTCCTGGCCCACGGTGATACGCACTGTGTAGATCTTTCCATCACTCATCCCTACCACCGATCAGAGGCCTTGTCCGCCAAGGATTAGGTAGCCGATTATGGTTATTATCAGCCCGATGATTCCTATAAGGATCATCCCGACTCCGGTTATCTTTGCCGCCATCTTGTACTCCTTCCAGCTTGGCTTTCTTGTGACCAGGAGAACCCTCCTTGACTCGGTCAGGAAGTTCTTAATCCTCTCAATGTACCCTTCGGCCATAATGAACACCCCACGTATGATCAAACAGCGGTTTTTTACTGACTTAGCCTAAGCTTCAAAAAGCAAATAAAAAGATAACGGTTGTCAGAACTCATCGACGCTCAGCTTTATGACCTTTCTTTCTTCGCCCTCATGGATGGATGTGGATGGCTCTTCTTTTGAAACTGCGTACGGTGAGCTGACCCCGGTTACAACGAGTAAAATCCTTATCATCTTACCCAGCTCTTCATCCAGCTGGATTCCCCAGATGACCTGGGCCTCCGGGTCGAGCTTGCTGGTAACGAGCTCTATTATCTGCTGCGCCTCCTCAAGCCTGACGTCGCTCCCGCTGATGCTTATTAGGGCACCCTTGGCACCGCTGATGTCAACGTCGAGGAGCGGGCTGTTCAGGGCCTGCTGGGCGGCTTCAAGTGCCCTCTTTTCGCTGTCACTCTCTCCGATACCGATCATAGCAACACCGCCGTCCTTCATGACGGCCCTAACGTCGTTGAAGTCGAGGTTAACGAGACCTGGCTTGGTGATGAGCTCGGTGATGCCCTTGACGGCCTGAACGAGTATTTCGTCCGCCACTCTAAAGGCCATGTGTATCGGCAGGTTCGGGGCAACTTCCATAAGCTTGTCGTTCGGGATGACTATGACGGTGTCGCTGGCCTTCCTGAGCCTCTCAAGGCCATACTCCGCGTTCTTTATCCTCCTTATTCCCTCGACTGTGAACGGTAGCGTTACAACTGAAACCGTGAGGGCGCCCATCTTCTTGGCTATCTCAGCTATAACAGGGGCAGCACCGGTACCGGTCCCACCGCCGAGACCGCAGGTGACAAACACCATGTCAGCCCCTTCAAGGGCCTCTCTGATGTCCCTCTCGCTTTCCTTGGCGGCCTCTTCACCCACCTTTGGGTTGTTTCCTGCGCCGAGGCCCCTGGTGAGTTCCCTTCCAAGAAGGATTTTCTTGTGGGCCCGTATCTTGAGAAGGTCCTGGGCATCGGTGTTAGCGGCTATTATCTTTGCCCCCTGGATGCCAACCTCCATCATTCTGTTTATTGTGTTGCAGCCAGCGCCACCGACGCCGATGACGTATATCTTTGCCTGAATCTGCTCAAGAAGCTTTCTGAGTTCTTCGTCTATATCGCTCTGCCCTGAAAACGAAGCCTCTGGAACTTTGGATCCCGCCGGACCCGAGGCGACTTTATCCATGGCATTTTCAATCAGTTTCAACATCCTCCGACCCTCCGGGGCAATTTAACACCTTTCTCAAACTTGAGTTGGAAGTATATAAATGTTCGGATATTCAAAGCTGGGGTATATTGATGTGGAACTCTTTAAACCTTTCGTCGTGGCCTTTAATCCTTGATGAACTCGAGCCCCAGCTCCCTGGCAAGTTCCTTTGCAATCCCTCTCGCGTCTCCGAGACTTCCTTTCCAGTCCACGTAGATAGCCTCAATCTTTCCGTAGTTTCGTTCGATTCCCCTCATTAAAACTTCTCTGCTTACAGGCTGAGCGTATTTCGGCAGTATGTGGCCGAAAGCCAGATCGCTTTCAAGGGCCATCTTAGTTTGTTTGGGTGCGTAATGACCTCCCCCTATTCCGAAGGCAAGTTTGAACTTCTTTTCTGCTCTTTCCAAGTTGTTGAGGACATAGGTTATCGTCTCTGCCAGTATCTCACCTGCCCTGTCGTTTACCCATTCCTCCTCGCTCGAGCCTATCTCTACGAACAGGCCGGGAACCTGGAGCTCGCTTGGCCCGTGATGGGTCGCCTCGTAGCACACCGTCCACCCAAGGTCATTCAGCTCGTTGAGCTTGAGAAGGGCGAGCTTCATGGCAACTGGGTGAGCAATGGCGAGGCTTTCGTCTTTTCCTCCATACATGGCCTTTCCCCAGTTTCCGGTAACGTGGGTTGTCAAAGCCGGCATCTTGGTCTGGCTTGAATGTCTCGAGGCAAAGACTATAAGCTCCGGCTTTTCACCGAGTTGCTCCTCGATGGATCTGTCGAGGTTATCGTAGTAGATCATCTCGCCGTTAGTGGTCAGGATAACGTCCTCTCCCCTCCTGAAGATAGGGTTGCCGTCAAAAATGCCCTCCGTCTCCTTAAAGCCGAAGTGCTGGATGAGCTTGTCTTTTATGTTCATTGAGGCAAGGTCGACTTTCGTGGTCATTATAACCCTCATCTTTCATCCCAGGCCCTGATCGGAGCCGATCTTATAACGTTTATCGGGGAAAACGGAAAGTCAGCTCAGGGCCATGTTGATCACGGTCTCCCCAATGTTCTCAAGGTACTCAAGTATCCTGCGGTAGCTCTCCCTTGCAGTTGACTTCTTCGAGTCCGTGCTTTGTATTATCTTCTTGAGCTCAAGCATAAGCCTGTCTATCGTTTTGAGGTCTCTGTCGTAGATCCTCTCCATGAAAGCGGTAAAGAACTCCCTGAGCCTGGAGTAATCCAGGACTTCGGGTTTTTCAGATATGCGGACTATATGGTCACCGATCCGCTCAATGTTTCTGACGATGAAGAGTATGCCTATGAGGTCAAAGTCCCTTCTAACGATGTCGCTATCCTCAGGGGATATCCCCCGGGACAGCAGCTTGTTGACGGTCCTTATCGTGAGGAAGTAAAACCTATCGAGCTCGTTTTCGAGGTCGTTTAGATCCCGCAGTATCTCAGATTCTCCGGGGTTGTTCGCAAGCAGTTCGAGGTCCTCTATCATGGAGAGAACAATTGAGCGTATCCTGCTCAGTATCTCCCCGAGGTTGACCCCCTTTTCGTCCAGGAGACTCTTCGCTATTATCCTCTGGGGCTCATCCAGGATTATCTCAATCCCGGGAAGGAGCTGAAGGATCTTCCTGATCTCAACCTTGTAGGAGGGCATCTCATCCAAAAACCGGATTTCCAGGGTGTTGTATCCCTGGATGTAGGCCGAGACGACGAGCCGAACGGCCATGTCCGGGGAGTACTCCTTCGATATCTCGAGCTCCTTTTTCTCACTTCCGCCTCGAGGCTCCTTGGGAAGTATAGTGATGCTCCCATCGGGGTTTATCACCAGGGGTACGATATCACCCTGCTTTAGATTGTTTTCCAGAACCCATTTTTTCGGCAGGGAAACTATGTACGAACTCCTGCCAGTAAATTGTATCCTGCGGAATTCCATATTCCGACCACCGCTATATAGAAGCAGCACGAGGTTAAATAGATTTCGGAAAAATAGAGAGAACTACATCAGCCGCTGGAACTTGAAACAGCGCAGGCTGTGGAGTTAAAGCCCAGGTTGAACGCCGCTGGATGCAAGAACTCGGCCATCTCCATTATTGCGTTGACTATCCTCGGACTCGGCCTCTGATAAACGTTTGCGTCCTTTGCGGTGTAGACCTTTCCCTCCTTAACCGCAGTGGTCTGGGCCAGGAATGTGTCGCAGAGCTGGGTGGCATCTATTCCAGAGGTTGGCAGTAGCACTATAACCTCGGGGTCCCTCGCCAGTATCTCCTCCCTGCCGGGCTTTCCCCATCCGCTGATGTCATCAAAGATATTCCTTCCACCGGCAAGCCTTATGACGTCGTCCATGAAGGTGTCTTTGCCCGCAGTCCAGTATTCCCCGTTGTAAGCGCTTAGAAGGAAGAAAACCCTTGGCCTTGTAAGGTTTTTAACCTTCTCGGTGACGCGTGATATGTTGGCCTTCATTTCCTCTATTACCCTCCCAGCCTGCCCCTGCCTGTTGGTGATTTTTCCAAGAAGCTCAATCTGATTGTAGATGCCGTTTACGTCTTTCGGGTTCACCACCACTACCGGTGCTATCTTCTCAAGGTTTCCAAGTATGTCGAGCGAATAGGCATCCGCTATTATGAGGTCAGGTGAGAGGTTTGCAATGATCTCAACGTTGGCGTACTTTCCGTACCCTCCAATCCGTGTGATGTTCTCCACGGCCGGGGGCCAGTCATCCCACTGGGTCACTCCAACGAGTTTGCCTCCTGCCCCTATATAGAACAGCGTCTCGGTTATGCTCGGTGCTAGCGACACTATTCTCTGCGGTTCTTTCGTGATCGTGACGGTCCTGTTCATATCGTCCTTAATTGTTAGCGGGTAGATCGTCTGGATTGCTGTCGTGGTAGTCGTGGTTGTTGTGGATGTCCCGCTCTGGCCTTGAGTGGTCTTGCCAGAATTTGAGGTGGTTTCCCCTATGCAACCCGCCGTAAAGACTGCTATAACCAGGATGGCCACTACTAAACCACGAAACACCTTTCTCATTCTCATCACCCGATGGATTATTTGTCCAGCAGAAAGGTGGGTAGAAGGTATATAAGGCTTTTGGACAAAATCTCCAGCTTCAGAAAACACTGGATTGCTTTCGATCAAAGGGATAACAGGCTGGTGGGGCCGCCGAGATTTGAACTCGGGTCTCCGGCTCCCGAAGCCGGAAGGATAGGCCAAGCTACCCCACGGCCCCAAATCCGTATAGCCCTCACGGGGCGGGCTTATAAATTTTGTGGTGGATGATGAGCGGTGAAGGCAACTATCGATTTAAAACTGCAGAAATCGGATGGTGGACCGGGCGGGATTTGAACCCGCGGCCTCCGCCTTGCGAGGGCGGCGCTCATACCAGGCTGAGCTACCGGCCCGCACCCGGTATTAGTGAACCCTGTGGAGGTTTAAAAAGTTTTGGTATCTGCCGGCACCACCTAAAAATTGAGAGGAGGATGAAGTTTCCTCACGGCTCTACCTTGACGGGCTCAACGGAGATCGTGCCGTTTGCCGCCATGTACATTCTGACATAGTGGTAGAAGCCTCCCTGGTCGGGCGGTGCGTACAGCGGTGCTCCACCTCCTCCCGTTATGAGCATCTGGACGCCGTCCTCCTCTCCGTACCAGTAGAGGTGGATGTGGCTGAATATCCCGAAGGCGTTGTAGGCTTTCATCATCTCCAGGAGCCTTTTGCCGTCTTCGGGCCCCATGGTATGCTCCCCGTTGGGCCTTGGGTCAACCGGCGGGGCGTGGAGAACCAGGACAGGCCGCTCTCCCTTCTCAACTGCCAGCTTCATCTGCTCCTCCAGCCACTTGAAGGTCTCGTCGCTGAGGTCGTAGTTGTTCTCAACGTTGTTGACGATTATGTAGCGGTACTTTCCGAAGGAGAAGGCGTAGTTTTCTGGGCCAAAGAGCATGTGGAAGACGTTTATCCCCTCGTCACGGTACTCGTGGTTGCCCGGGGCGACGAAGATGGGTTTGTTCCACCTCCATTCCCTGAGAAGTTCTGCCCACTCGTCAACCTTTCCCGTGTAGACCAAATCGCCTCCGTCAATTATGAAAACCCCGTCGTTGTTGTTGATTTTGTCGCGTATCTTGAGGAACACCGCGGGTGGCTTCGTTCCTCCATCGGGCCTGTGGTCGCCGAAGGCGATGATCCTGTAGTCGGTGACGTCTTTGGGGGCTATGTTAACGTCATCCGAGGAGCTTACGACCTTTATCTCGGTTTCACCCATCTCCACTGACCTGGCTTTTCCAGTTACCTCGACGTAGCGGGGGTTGATGTTCTCGATGACGTAGGTGAGCTCTTTGTTCTTCGGGTTCTCCACTTTTATGCTCACGTTGAACCCGAGGGCGTGGATGTAGACTGTTGAGCCGTTTACGAGCCTTATGAAGCCCCCGCTGACGGTAACGTTCTCCCCCTCCACAACCCTCCAGTAGTAGATGAAGGGCTCCAGGGCACTGAAAGATGTTAGGTGCCAGCTCTCGCCGTCATCCGGAATCCCGTCCCAGTCGTTGTCCCCTATGACCTTCAGCACAACTCCCTCAAACTCGCCACTCCTTACGACGTCGTCCACCTTGACCTTTTCGCCTTTTTTCAGCCCCATTGCGTACTCAAGGGCTGCTCCGGCTCCCGCTTTGCTCGTCCCAGTGAAGACGATGTGAGCTTTGCCGTTATCGTTGAAAACAGCCACAACGCCCTTGTCCGGCCCGACGAGCTTGAGCCCGAGCCTGTAGACAATGTAGCCGAAGTAGTCGTTGACGGTTATAAGAATCGGCTTTCCCCTGAGGACCGTTCTTGCGTCCTTCGGGGAGAGGACGGCTATTCCGCTATCATACTGGCTTGCAGGAAGGATTTGAGCGTTCGGAAAGTAGTGTCTGGCTAAATCTTCGTAGCCCTCGCTGACGTAGACCTTTGAAGTATCAGCTAGCTTTGTCCAGTTCTCTAGAACCTGGCCCTTTCCGTAGGAAGCGAAGTTTATGTTCCCTGAAGGGGACTCGGATTCTGTTGAGCCCTTGTTGCCCCCGCCGATGCAACCGGCGGTGACAACAACTAGAACCAGGAGGAGTGCAACGGCTGCCCTTTTCATTGATGTTCCCCTGCCGAGATATTCCTGGGGATTAAAGTACTTTTTGCGGGACATTTGTGGACGGGTTTGAGTCTATTTTCTAATGAAAGCGGTGGATTTTTAACTAATGAACGACAAGGGAGGGCGGTGGTGGTATGGACGCTAAGGCCTTTCACAGGGACAACTTTTGGCCCGGGAAAATTGAAGTCATCCCGAAGGTTCCCCTCACCGGGAAGACGCTTCCCTTGGCCTACACGCCGGGTGTGGCCGAGGTTTCGGTTGAGATAGCGGGGGAGCCAGAGAGAGTCTTTGACTACACCAACAGGGGTAACACAATAGCCGTAGTCAGCGACGGAAGCAGA
Source organism: Thermococcus waiotapuensis (assembly GCF_055384795.1). Lineage (NCBI taxonomy): Archaea > Methanobacteriati > Methanobacteriota > Thermococci > Thermococcales > Thermococcaceae > Thermococcus > Thermococcus waiotapuensis. Next base: position 1,513,000 of record NZ_AP042429.1, read on the forward strand.
GTTCTCGGCCTTGGTGATATAGGCCCCCTCGGAGCGCTCCCGGTCATGGAAGGAAAGGCGTTGCTCTTCAAGGCATTTGGTGGAGTTGATGCATTTCCTCTCGTCCTCGCTGAGAAGGATCCAGACAGGTTTGTGGAGGTTGTAAAAGCCGTTTCACCCTCATTTGGTGGAATAAACCTCGAGGACATCGCCTCGCCGAAGTGCTTTTACATCCTCGAGCGGCTTAGAAAAGAGCTTGAGATTCCTGTTTTTCACGACGATCAGCAGGGGACGGCGAGCGTGGTTTTGGCCGGATTGCTCAACGCCCTCAAAGTTGTTGGGAAGCGGCTTGGTGAGGTAACAATTGCACTCTTCGGCGCAGGGGCTGCAGGCTTTGCAACGCTCCGCCTCCTCGTTGAGGCAGGTGTGAAGCCTGAGAACGTCCGCGTGGTGGAGCTCGTTGGAGGGAAACCCAGGGTCTTGACCCCGGATCTCCCGCTGGAGGAGCTGTTCCCCTACAGGGGAGAGCTTCTCTCAAAGACAAACGGCGAAGGGATTGAAGGCGGCCCCGAGGAAGCCCTGAAGGGGGCGGATGTCCTCATATCCTTCACGAGGCCGGGGCCGGGGGTAATAAAACCGGAGTGGATAAAGGGAATGGCCGATGACCCCGCGGTCTTTCCGCTGGCCAACCCGGTTCCTGAGATACTTCCAGAGGAGGCCAAGAGGGCGGGGGCGAAGGTTGTTGCCACGGGCAGGAGCGATTATCCAAACCAGATAAACAACCTCCTCGGTTTCCCGGCCATATTCAGGGGAGCCCTTGACGTCAGGGCGAGCACGATAACCGATGGGATGATAATAGCCGCCTCAAAGGCCATGGCTTCGGTGATAGAGCCGAGCGAGGACGAGATAATCCCCTCCCCCTTCCATCCCGACGTCCATCCGGTTGTGGCGAGGGCGGTGGCGGAGGCGGCAATTAATGAGGGCGTTGCAAGGGTTAGGGTGAAGCCTGAGGAGGTCGAGGAGAGGCTGAGGAGATGGAGGAGGTTCTACGAGGAGAACGTTGTTCCACTGAACGAAAAAAGGAAGCTCTACCTGTAGAGGCTTTCACCCTGCGCGTCTATTGCCACAACCAGCGGGAAATCCCTAACTTCGAGAACCCATAGAGCTTCCGGAACGCCGAGGTCGAGCCAGTGAACGGCTTTAACTCTCTCTACGCTTTCCGCGGCCAGAGAGCCTGCGCCCCCGGTGAAGGCAAAATAGACGGCCCTGCCTCTGAAGGGCTCCGGGTTCATCCCGCCTTTTCCTATTATCCCCCTCACCCCGAGGCTCAGGATCCCGTCGAGGTAGCGGTTCATCCTTGAACTGGTAGTCGGGCCAGCTGAAACTATCTCCCAGCCATCCGGTTTTTTCCTCACTATCGGCCCGCAGTGGTAGATTACGGCTCCTTCCCCGTTGAAGGGCAGTTCTTCCCCCGGAAGACTCAGGATTCGCCTGTGGGCGGAGTCCCTGGCGGTTACTATCTCCCCCGAGAGATGAACTATATCACCAGCCCTCAGTTTGAGCACATCCTCCCTGCCGAGAGGAGTCCTCAGCTTCACTGCCATATTTCTACCCTCCCGTTCGGTTTTAACCTTAGAAACGCCCTTCTGTTGGCCCAGCACTGGACAGCTAGACCCACTGGAAAGCTTGCCGGGTGCCTGTGGGCGACCTCTATTTTGACGTCCAGGGCCGTTGTTTTCCCGCCCATCCCCATGGGGCCTATCCCAAGGGCGTTTATCTCTTCCAGAAGTTCCTCCTCGATTTTTGCGATCTCCTTGTTAGGGTTTCTCTCGCCGATTTTTCTGAGCAGAGCCCTCTTGGCGAGCTTCAGGGAATAGTCGGCACCCCCACCAACCCCAACCCCTATAATCACCGGCGGGCAGGGCTTTCCTCCGCAGGTTCTAACCTTCTCGACCACGAACCTCTTGAGCCCCTCCCACCCTTCTCCCGGGGCGAGCATCGCTAAAGCGGAGCAGTTTTCACTTCCCCCACCCTTTGGGAAGACGGCTATCTCGACTTCATCCCCCTTATCGAGTTCCCAGTGTATTACAGGAACTCCTCTCCCGGTGTTGTCGCCGGAGTTTTTGCCACTTAGAATGCCAACCGCGTTCGGCCTGAGCGGGACTTCGAGGGTGGCCCTTCTGACGGCCTCAATTATGGCCCCCTCGAGTTCCTTTAGAAAGGGGCTTTCCACCCCAGCCCTGATGAAGAAGGTCATCGTCCCCGTGTCCTGGCAGACGGGAATCGAGCGTTCTCTCCCAATCTCAATTGCCCTGAGGATGTTTTCAAGGTTGAAGCGTGCTATCCCGTTGTTTTCTTCTTCGTAAGCCTTTCTGAGGGCATCAACGGTATCCTCCGGAATCCTCGTGACTGCAAGTCTTATCGCCTCAACCAGTGCCCCGACGAGCAATGACAGTCACCTGTTAAAAGTTTGCCTCGAAATTAAAAAGTTTGACGTGAGGGTTTAAAAGCCATCTCCAGAGCGGGATCGCGTTGACTCTTAACCCGTTGAGCTCAACCTCTCTAGAGTAGTCCCAAGTTACCAGAGTCCCCTCTTTCAAGCCGAAGGACTCCATGGCCCTGAAGAGGTTTTTAACTTCTCTACTGGCTATTTCATCCATTCCCGAGGCGTAGGTAACCTGGATGAGTTCCGTCTCTTCTCCGCCCCTCACAACGAAGTCTACCTCGCCTTTTTCGTCCCTGTAATGGTAGAGTTCAACACCCGGCTTCCTGTAGTGCTTGAGCCTCAGCAGTTCCAGGAAGACGGCGTTCTTCATTAACCTGCCAATGTTCTCTGAGACCTTTGGGATAACGGCGTTAACCATGCCTGTATTCACAGCATAAACCTTTCTTTCCCCTCTAAGGACATCTTTTGGCTTGAAGGAGAACTTTGGGAGTTCAAATACGAGGTATGCTGCCCCAAGGTACTCAACGTAGTTCTTCACAGTCTCAACGTTCCCGATTCCGAGAGTGTTTGATTTTGCTGTATGTGAATCGCCCTGTGAAGTTTGAAAAAAAGGTAGAAGGCAACCTCTTTCAGCTCGTGGACGTTTCTAATTCCGTAGTGCACTATAACATCTTTCGTGATGATGTCGTTGTAGAGGTTCATGAGATACTCCCTGCCAAATCGCAGAGCCTCAGGGAAACCTCTGTGCCGTATATACACAAGCAGAGCCCTCTTTATTCTTGCTTCATCCTTTGTGATCTTCACTTCTGGATTTATTCCTTTATATGCCAAGAACTCCCCGAAGGAGAAGGGCAGCAGGGTGTAGCTTAGATATTGAGAACTCGTGCGAGAGCAGGCGCGCATTGCTTCCGGTTACTACCGTAGGGTAGTCCTCCCTCAGGGCTGAGACCATTTTCTCCCATCCTTCGACTTCCTGAATCTCGTCGAGGACGATGTAGTCGAACTCCCCCAAAAGCTCGTATCCTGCCTGGAGAAGCCTCTTGTAGTCATTAATGGAAAAACCGGCCATTGCTGGATCCTTAAAGTTAACATAGAGGGCCTTACCTGGGAGTTTTGCTGAGAGAACTGACTTTCCTGAACGTCTCGGCCCGGTTATTATATGGGCTGTTGGCTTAAAGTTCCTCAGTATTCTCCCCTGCAGTTTCCTCTCTATTACCCTTTCGCTCTTGAGTTTTTCGCTCAGAACGTCCTGCTGGTCAGCCAACACCTTTTGATGTCTTCGACCTCCATGGTTCAATTTTGGGGGAAAACCTTTGAAGTTTACCCTCATACTGTGACATTTTCCGCCTTAAGTTTTCCACTATACTGGTAAACTTTTGCCCCAACCTTAGCCTGCATACTGGTAAACACATCAAGAAAGTTGTTTCTCTACTGCAAGCCCGGGAGGTAAAAAGGGAAAAGAAAAGCTCACCCCTTGAGGGCCTTAACTACCTGTTCTGCAATCTGGATTCCGGCCCTCGTCTGGGCCTCCACGGTAGAGGCTCCAATGTGCGGGGTGAGAACCACGTTGTCGAGCTTCGTGAGCGGGTGGTCGGCCGGGAGCGGCTCCTCCTCAAAGACGTCTAAGCCAGCACCGGCAATCCAGCCCTCTTTAAGGGCTTTGACGAGGGCGTTTGTGTCAACCACCTCTCCCCTTGCCGCGTTGATGAGTATCGCCGTCGGCTTCATAAGCTTGAGCCTCTCCTCGTTTATTAGATGGTAGGTCGCATCGATCAGCGGCACGTGGAGTGTAACGACGTCGCTCTCCCTGAGGAGCGTCTCAAGGTCGACGAACTTCCCGCCAACTTCTCTGGCCCTTTCTTCGTTTGGGGCCGGGTCGTAGAGGAGGACGTTCATGCCGAAGGCGTTGGCTATCCTGGCAACCTGGTAGCCTATCCTTCCGAAGCCGACGACACCGATGGTCTTGCCCTCCAGCTCAATGCCCATGGCCTGCTCCTTGACCCAGACGCCTTCCCTCATCTTCCTGTCGGCGAAGGCTATCTTCCTGGCAACGGCAAACAGCAGGCCAAAGGCGAGCTCCGCAACGCTCCTTGTGCTTGACTCCGGGCTGTTGACGACCTTAATGCCCCTCTCCTTGGCAGCTTCGAGGTCTACGTTGTCGAGGCCAACCCCGGCCCTTCCGATTACCTTGAGCTTTGGCGCGGCCTCGATGACCTTTCTCGTGACCTTGGGCTTGCTTCTAACGATGATGGCATCAACGTCTTTTACGAGCTCAATGAGCCTTTCTTCACTGGGGTACTTCTCAAAGACAACCTCAAAGCCGGCTTTCTTCAAAATCTCCATGCCCTTTTCGTGCAGCGGCGCGGCAACGAGCACCTTCATATTCATCCCCTCCTCTTAACTGAGAGGAGCAACACCTCATCCGAGGCATCCTCGGCGCGGTCTGCTATGTCGCCGATCTTCGTTATCACCTGGTTCCAGATAAGCTTTGCGTAGGTGGTTATCTCATCGCTTTCAAAAACCTTCCTCTTGAGCTCGTACTCTACTCTGTCGGCTTCTTCTTCGGCGTCTTCAACAGCCTTTGCGAGCTCCATCGCTTTATCGACGTTCGTGTTCAGGGCCCTGACGGCCTCCATCAGGGTTTTATATGTTCTGATCCCTGCATCCACGAGCCCTAGGAACTCTCCCTTCAGCTCTTCTGGGACACGGGGCTTCGCGAGTATTATCGTATGGGCCGCACTTTCGGCTACGTCAGCCACCTGGTCAAGGAGCTCGCTCAGCCTGACGTAGTCCCCCCTGTTGACCGGAAGGAACGCCCCCTGGTAGAGCATTATCTCCACTTCCCTCCTGAGCTTGTCCGCTTTCCTCTCAAGCTCCATTACTTCCTTTTCGAAGGCCTTCGCCTGGGGGTGGTCCCCTGCCATGTAGGCCTCAACCAGAGCCCTAAAAGCCTTCAGGGTTTCCTCAATGGCCACCATGTGGTTTTCTATGGCCTTGAAGACTTCGTTTTCCTTTCCCCCGAATATCGCCATCTCCATCCCACAGGATTTTCGGTTTTTCCTTTATCTACTTTGCCCCTCCTTGGCTTTTATGAGTGCCCACAGAAGTTCGTTCCTCGGGGCTTCAAGGCCAATCGATGAGGCGTATTCAGCTATCTTGCCGTTTATGTAGTCTATCTCCGTTTTTCTCCCGCGCATTAGGTCTTGGAGAGTCGAGTTGTAGTTTTCCCGCGTCCTCTCGATTGTGTCCCAGAGTAGCTCAAGGGGGTGCACCTCGAACTCCACTCCGAGTTGCCGGGCGACGAGGCAACCTTCGCGCACTATGGCAATGGATACCTCCCTTATGTTCTGGTTGTCCTTCAGAAAGCCGTTTTTTACTTCGAGAACTGTTCCCAGGCCGTTTATAACTGAGTTGACTATCGCCTTCGCCCACTTCCAGCCAAGGGCGTTTTCGGTGGTTCTTGTTTCCAGTCCCGCTTCCCTGAAAGCCTCGGCAACCTCCTCAACGAACTCGCCTCCCCCCTTCGGATAGCGCCCTATTACGGTTATCCCCTTTCCCGTCCATTTAACATGGCCCCATTCAACGAGCATTGCCCCGTTGGTTGTTATTCCGCCCATTACGTTAGGGGTATACTCCAGGGCAAGATCCTCGTTGCCAAGGCCGTTTTGAACGCTTAAGATCCATGTCCCCTCCCCTATGCAGTGCCTTGCATATTCCAGTGCAGTTTTTGTGGAGTACGATTTTGTGGTGAGCAGGAGCAGCTCAGGTGGCCCCTCTGGTGCCCTGGTAGTTGCCTCAGGGTAAGCGGTGAAACTCTCCACGCCCGATATCCTCAGTCCTCTTTCGTTGATAGCTCTGACCTGCTCTTCCCTGCCTATCAAAGTCACATCATGGTCTGCTCTAGCAAGGAGGGCACCGAAGAGGGAACCTATCGAACCGGCCCCTAAGACGTAAACTTTCATGCCATCACCTCAACAGCTTCCTGAGATGGAGGAGGGAGTACATTATGAGAGCGGCTGAGATTCCAATGAAAAACGTGGGATTCACATTGCCCAAATTTCCCAGTGCGAAAAGCATAAGCTCCGGCCTCTTCCCCATTCTTCCACCGGAAACCATTTAACTCAAGTCTTTTAATCCCTTTTGCGTGGACACTTTTCGGTGAACTGAATGACCGACAAACGGCTCGAGCTGGGGGAATGCTGGGATGCTGGGCGCTGGGACATTTGAGATAGCAGGCAGAAATGTCTGGATAGCGGTCTTCTGGCGAAAGAAGATCCAGGGAGTAACTTTCGCCCTCGATAGAGAGCAGTTCGAGAGGAACGTCGAGAGGCTCTCTGGATTTCTAAGGAAAAGGGGTGTTAACGTTGACCTGACCCCTGAGAGCTCCGATTACCCTTTCCTCGTAAAGGACATCATCACCGGAAAGGTTGAGAACACCGATGTTTTGAGCGAGCTCTCCTTCGAGGGGGTTACACCCTTTGAGGGGTGCGTTTACGAATGGCTCACGAAAAACGTTAAAAGAGGTTCCGTTATAACGTATGGTGCGCTTGCAAAGGCCCTTGGCACTTCACCGAGGGCCATCGGTGGGGCGATGAGGAGAAACCCCTATCCGATAGTAGTCCCCTGTCACAGGGTAGTAGCCAAAAACGGAATCGGTTACTACACCCCGAGGCTGGACGAAAAGGTCTTCCTGCTAAAAATCGAGGGGGTGGAAGGATGGACAAGCTCAAAGCTTACCTTGTAGGTTTTCTGATGGCTGTAATAGCCATAGCGGTGGGCATAGTCTGGTACGGCGGCTGGAGGCTTTTACTCCAGGTGATACTCACGCTCGGGTTCCTGGGAGTCACTCTAATGCTCCTCTTTTTCACGGCCCTAACGTTCTACGCCGAGAGCTGGAAATATGGAGCGGTACTTGCTATCTTCACGGCCATAAGCGGCTACGGCCTTTATCTTAGCGCCACCTGGCAGAAGCTCAGCGTAGTAGCTGGGATCATCGCTCTCTTCATCGCGGTGGTTGCCCTCGGAGTCTGGTACATAAGCGAGCCTGACCTAAGCCTCGTTGACCGCTTCAAGAGCGCCGAGAGCCTTGAAAAAGCAGGCAGGTACAAGCAGGCAGCTAGAAAGTACGAGAAGGCTGGAAATTATCTCAAAGCCGCTGAAATGTACGAGAAGCTCGGCTGGATGGAGAGCGCCGCCTGGGCCTATGAGAAGGCAGGAAAGTATGAGAAGGCCGCGGAGATCTACGAAAAGCTTTACGAGAAGGAGAAGGACACCTACTACCTCAAGGAGGCCCACGAGTACTGGAAGAAGGCTGGAAACATGGAGAGGGCGGCAAAGGCCCTGGAGCGCTACGCCGAGGAAGAGCCCTGGTTCTGGGAGGACGTGGCGAAGCTCTACGAGGAGCTTGGAAACAAGGAGAAAGCTAAGGAGGCATGGGAAAAAGCCCTGGACTACTACAGGAAGGAGGCGGAAGAGGAGGGCGTCTTCTGGGAGGACGTTGGAAACATAGCGCGCAAACTTGGAATGGAGGAGCTCGCCAAGGAGGCCTACCAGAAGTTCCTTGGGTACTGCCTGAGAGAGGCTGAAGAGGACCCGATGTGGTGGAAGCACGTGGCTGAGGCCTACGAATACCTCGGCGAGAAGGAGAAGGCCGAGGAAGCTAAAAAGAAGTACGAGGAGTACAGGCAGAAAATCATGAAGGCCAACGAGGAAACCTCGAACTTCCCGGAGGGGAAGGGGGAATAACCCTTTTCTCCTTACTTTTGTCAAATCGCGTCGTTTGATGATATTCCGTGGGCTTTCATCGTGGCGTGGTGGATGGCATTGCCAAAGTCAGGTCGCGGGCGCTTCTCAGCTCCGATGAGAATAAACGCAACATTCACAGGGATCTCTGGGGCGATCCGTTTAAAGGTTCCGCCAACCTTTTAAGAGCGTTAACCAACCAGGGTAGGTGGTTGGGATGATGGGGATGGACCCCAGGCAGATGAAGAAGCTCATGCGCCAGCTTGGCATAAGGATGGAGGAGCTTGAGGGCGTTAAGGAGGTTGTTTTGAGGCTTGAAGGGAAGGAAATAGTTCTCAAAGAGCCAGCAGTCACAGTCATGGTCGTCCAGGGCGAGAAGACCTACCAGATTGTCCCGGGAAGTGAGGAAGTGAGGGAAGTCCTTGAGATTCCCGAAGAAGACGTTCAGCTCGTCATGGAGCAGACCGGCGCTGACAGGGAAACCGCGCTCAAGGTTTTGAAAGAAACGAAAGGCGACATAGCTGAGGCAATACTGAAGCTCAGCGGGGAGTGATCACTCCTTCTTAAACTTCTCTATGGCCTTCACGAGCGGTATTAGGTGCATCAGCGCCGGACCACCGGCCATGAGAACGGCTACCAGGCCGGCCTCTATCAGCTCCTCCGGCTTCGCTCCAGCTTCGAGGGCCTTCTGGGTGTGGAGATAGATGCACCATTCACAGCCTGCAGCTATTCCAAGGGCGAGGGCTATCAGTTCCTTTTCCCTGGTTGTCAATGCTTTGTTGTCGAGGGTTTCGCGGAGGAACCTTGAGAAGGCCGATATCTCCTTGGGGTGCTCCTTCCCAAGTCTTTCGAGGAGCTCCTCAATCTCTTTAAGTTTGACCTCAACGTCTCCGTTCTCCATTGCCGTCACCGCTTAAGGTTGGGAGAGACCGCTTAAAGGAGTTTCCAGAACAAAAGGTTGAGAACAGTGGGTTTAACTCTCCTGAGATTTGAGCTTTAACAGGTCCTCAACAACATCTAGTATCGCCGCTATCAGGTTGTCGTATTTTCCCCCTTCGTCACCGTACACTCCCCTAAGGGCTTCCTTTAGAGCGGTAAGGGCTTCGTAGTCCATGTTGATGAGCTCCTGGGCCTCCCTGGCCAGGAACTTCAAAGTTACTTCCCTCGCTTCTTTTCTCTGCAGTAACTCTATGAGGATTGCCATTATCGCCCTGTTGAACTCGGGAGTTGGCATACGTCTTCGGAGGGCATGTATCAGCTCCAGTGCCCCTTCAATGTCTTCCCTTCTGCCAGATTTTAGGAGCACGTCGAGCAGTGACGTGAAGAACTGCGCCGTCCCGGGATAAAGGGAGTATATCTCAGCCATCGTCTCGGCCGCCGTCTGCCTCGCCCATGGGTTGTGGCTTTTGAGGAACTCCCCTAAAACTGGGAGTACGCTGTAGGCATCAGAGGGTGTTAAGCTACTCGTGGACCTGGATACAACCCAGAGGGCGTCCATTCTCCTTGTTGGATCGTCTGAGCTCAGCATGTCTATTATCATTGACATAACCACCGGGTCCACTTTGGCAAGCTCTGCGACTATCTCCGTCTTTCCCGTGTTCAAGAGCTTTTCAACGTCCTCTGGCCCGTACTCACTTATCTCAAGCATTTTCCGAACCTCGGATTCGGTGAGTTCTTCTTCCGTTCCAGAGAGCTTTTCGAGTTTCTCCAGTATTGTGCTAGCCTTCGACGCCAGCAAGACGTTACCCTTCACTTCCTTAACCTTTTGTAGGGCCTTCATCCTGTTTTTGGGTGTGAGCATTTCTGCCCTGGCCAGCATTCTTTCTATCGAGAGGAGCGCCCTCTCCTGAATGTAGGGGTCGGTACTATCGACGAGATCGGTCATCCCCTCGAATATCTCGTTGAATACCTTTTTGTCGTCAGTCCGGTATGCCATCTCGGTGAGGGCGGTTATGGCAGCGCTCTGGACCTGTCTGTCTTCTGAGGAGCGGATGAGCGAGAAGAGCCACTCTATGAGTTTTCTGGCTATTCTCAAAACTTTCGCTCCAGTCTTTCCGAGGCCCTCCGAGGCGTATTCGCTGAGTATAGGTGCTCCGCGTTTTATAATCTCCATCAGAGCATCGGTTATCCTCTCGTAGGCCTCTTCACTTATTTCCCCGACGTCGAGAAGGAGGTTGAGGACTTCCAGGGCCTTTAGAGATGCCCTCTCGTTCTTATCGTTTACCAGTTCTATCACATCATCGAGAACCATGGATACCTTTTCCTGGCCGAGGAAGTTCTTCTTTATGAGCTCTTTGATGACCTGGAGGGCGTTGGCCCTCACAAGGGGGTTCTTGTCGTGGAGGAGCTCCCTCACAATTTGGAACGCTTGGTCATAAGTTGCCGCTAGATCTGTGACTTCTTTGATATGCCATCCCAAGAGATCCTCCCTAATGCCAGCTTTGTCGATTATTATCTCCTCTTTGACCATGTTATTCCCAGTTATAAGATACGTCCTTCCTCGATTTAAGCTTTGGGGTTTTTACACGATACCCCTCAGCGTCTCCCCTCTGAACACTGGGCCGTCCCTGCACACTAAGTATTTCCCGAGGTTGCAGCTGCCGCAGACTCCGATTCCGCACTTCATGTGCCTTTCCATTGAAACCTGAACGTTCCGGTAGTCCATGATCCTCAGAATCTCTTCAAGCATTGGCTCAGGCCCGCAGGCATAGACCTGGTCGAATTTCTCCTTCTTTACCTTTAAAACGTCCGTAGGGAATCCTCTTATTCCGGCTGAACCGTCGTCTGTCGTTACAATTAGCTCGTCTACGTAGTTCTCAACATCCAAAAGGGCAAGCTCTCCACTTCTCCTTGCCCCGTAAATCAGCGTGATTCTCTCAAACTTCTCCCTCCAAACCTTTGAGAGCGCATACATTGGAGGTATTCCAATTCCCCCGGCTATAAGGGCCACGTTTTTGCCAGCTGGCGTGAAGCCTTTCCCGTACGGCCCCCTTATCCAGAGTCTTTCCCCCTCTTCCCTCCTGAAAAGCTCTGACGTGAAGGGACCTACTTTTTTGACCACTATAAGATCCCTGTCCGCTAAACTGAAGGGTTTCTCTCCGATTCCAGGTAGCCAGACCATCACGAACTGACCGGGTGTGAATTCAAACGCCCCCCTGAATCTGAAGGCCTTAACGTTCTCAGCTACTTCCCATGTCTCCACTATCTCCGTTACGGCGTACATTAAGCCGCACCCCCATGGGCTTTTCAACGATGGTGTCCTCTTCCATAACGACCTTTCCCCTGAGGATGGTTGTTGTTACCTTTCCCCTGAGCCTCTTGCCCTCCCAGGGAGTCCATCCGGCTTTGGTGTATAGATCGTCGGCCCTGACGATCCACTCCCTTTTCATGTCAACAACTATAAAATCTGCGTCTGCCCCCGGTTTGAAACCTTTCCCCTTTATTCCAAATATCCTTATTGGATTCTCGTTCATCTTTTCCACGATGTCCTGGAGGGTGAGAAGCCCTCTGTTGATTGCATCAAGGAGTAAAGCAACCTCAGTTTCGAGGCCCGGGATACCGGCCGCTCCATTGGCCTTGTCTTCCAGAGTGTGCGGTGCGTGGTCGCTGGCTATTATTGGTATCTTTGAGAAGTTTTCCCAGAGGTACCGCCGGTGCTCTTCGTCCCTCAGAGGGGGATACACCTTGAGGAGGGGGTTTTTTCTGTAGTCTTTCTCGGTCAAAAAGAGGTGATGTGGAGTAACCTCAAAGCTTACCCAGGGGAGTTCCTTTGATAGTATCTCCTCCATAGCCTCCCTGGTTGAGACGTGGCATATGTTCACAGGCTTTTTTAGGCTTTCCGCCAGGCTTATAACCTTTTTAACTGCCACGATCTCAGCTGAGGGGGGCCTTTCCGGGTGTTTTCTTATCTCTTCCTGATCCTCTGCGTGAACGCTTAGCACACCGGGTGAACATGAGTAATCCATTGCGAAGTCTTCCGAATATATCCCCCCCGTTGAGGCCCCCATGAAAGCTTTATAAAAGTCTGCTCCAGCCTCTTTTGCTTCGTTGCAGTTTCCAGATATGAGGAATCCAACGGCAAAATCTGAATACGACTTTTTTTCCAGAAGGCTGAGTCTCATTTTGAAGGTCTTCACGTCCATGACGGGGGGTTTTGTGTTCGGCATGTCAAAAACGGCCGTTATTCCCCCGTGCAGTGCCGCCATTGTTCCGCTCTCGATGGTCTCTTTGTTGCTCTGCTCGAAGTCTCTGAGATGAACGTGGACGTCTATCAACCCCGGCAAGAGTATCTGACCACTCTTAAGAACGAGGGTCTTTTCCCCCTTTAGCCCCGTTTTTTTGATGTCACTTATCCGTCCGTTCCTTATCCCTACCTGCCCTTGAGTAATCTTCCCCTCGAACAGAAATCTGCCCTCTATAACGAGGTCTTCCATGGGAGCCCGCACGTGGTTAGTAGCCGTCCCCTTTAAAATTTTGCTCTTTCGGCTTGATGTGTTCCCGTTTTCGTCGATTAACGCTCCCGCATATATCCCGGAGGGTGATAGCGGACTGTGGAGCGTAATACTTAAAAGGGTTCGGATGTATAATCTAATGCTGCCATAGCCTGTAGAAGGCAGACGTGCCAAAAAACAAAAGGGGGCAAGTGGAATATGAACAGGAAAGTTTTGGGCTTGTTTATAATGGGTCTGATGGTGTTTAGTGTTTTTGCAGTGTCAAAGCCAGTGGCAGCAGCGGAAAACCAGCCCAAGGTTCTTAAAATCGTCCAGCTGGCTTCAAGCAACTCCCTGTTCATGGGTGTCTTCAACCCCTCGCCGAGCGGAATGACCGACGTTTACACTATCCGCGTCTGGTGGTACCTCTACGATTATCCAACTGTTGTCGGCCCGGACGCACAGTACCACAACTACAGGTGCCAGCTCGTTGACATCAAAACCAACGTCCAGGTTCCGGACGATGCGATAATCTGGAACGGAACCCAGAAGAAGTGGGTTGCTCCATACGCTGGCCAGACGGTTAAAAGTGCCGTCACCTGGAAGTGCGGTCTTGGAACATGGGTCAGCGGACAGAAGATAACTCTGGCTGACTATCTCTTCGACTATGCCATGGCCTGGGAGTGGGCCTACCAGGATAGTAACAACGACCCGTACTATGACGAGACCTGGGCCAACAACTACCAGAGTATCCTTGAGCTTGTTAGGGGTCTTAAGGTAAACGAGGTCACCGACAGCTACATTGAGTACACCATTTACCAGGACTTCTACGTGCCTTACGATAGGTGGAGCACTGCCGTTGGAAACTTCATGGAGAAGCCTGCCTTCCCGTGGCAGACCTACAATGTGGTGAGTGAGGTCGTTGCCCACGGAATTGACGGCAAGACTTTCTCCTGGAGTACCACCCAGGGCGTTGACTATCAGCTTGACATGATTGACCCGGAGCAGGTTGGATACTTCAAGGAGGAGGCCCAGAACCTTCTCAACAACCCGATACCTCTCTGGCTCAGCGATGCAAGTGGTATCGGCACTTACCTCCAGAAGTGGGGTGTCAGCAAGGAGCAGGCGGGAATAACCGTTGACCTAGCCAAGGAAGGCTACAACGCCGTCATCACATGGGTTGACAACTACAAGAACCTCCTCATAAGCGATGGACCGTACTACCTTGAAAAGTATGACCCAAGCGGTCTCACGGTCGTTCTCAAGCGCGCCAACAACGAGAGGATTGGCTTTGCCACCGACAAGATAAACGGCAACGAGATGCCCTTCGAACCGTACTGGGATGAGATCGACGTGATCGGTACTAATAACCAGCAGACCGCACTCCTGGCCGTTGCCCAAGGTAAGTATGCCTTCTACTGGTACGAGACTCCCTACAGCGACCTTCAGAGCATTGTACAGCAGTACAGCAGCTCGGTCAGCCTGATAAAGACCATTGGTGTCTGGTGGGCTCTTAACCTCAACTTCGTTGGTGACCCCGAGACGGGCCTGGTCAACTCATCCGGAACCGTCAAGTTCAACCCGTTGGCCCTTCCGGGTGTGAGGTACGCCATGAACTGGCTCATCAGCAGGAACTACATCCAGACCAACATCCTCCAGGGTGGCGGTGCTCCCCTCTTCGGCCCCGAGGTCAGTGGTCAGGTCGATGCTGCCTCGGCTATTAACACCGTGGCCAGGGCCTTGGGAATGACCGGGCAGGGTGATCAGCAGTACGCCCTCAGCCTGATCAACAATGCCATGAGCAAGGCTGCCCAGAAGCTCCAGCAGATGGGCCACACCCTTACCCAGCAGAACGGCATTTGGTACTTCGACGGTGAACCCGTCACCATCAAGGTTATAGGCCGTGTTGAAGACCAGAGGTTTGACGAGGGTAAGTACGTCGCCAAGCTCCTCGAGCAGGCTGGCTTTAAGGTTGAATTCCTTGGCTGGCCGAGGGAGCAGGCCAGTCCAGCTGTTTACGGTGGTGACCCGACAACTCTCCAGTGGCAAGTTTACACTGAGGGCTGGGTCGTCAGCAGTATACAGACGATCACCGGCATTGCCTGGGACTACTGGCAATTTGACTACTTCTATGCTCCGAAGATGGGTGCTGCCTACCACAACCCGAAGACCGTTAGGGAGCTTGTTGACACAGTGAGCGGTGGAGACCTTAACAAGTTCATTCAGGCACTTGCTCTCAAGTACTACAACACCCCGGACAAGCTCCAGCCGCTCCTTGACTGGACCGGCTACGACCTTACTACTATACTGTACAAAAACGAGTGGACCGGCCCGAACAACGTCACTATCAGCATCCAGACCACCGACCAGTTCTGGGACTTCTACAAGCTGGCCACCGGAACCCACCTCCTCAACTCACATCGTATTTACACTGCCGAGACCTGGAACTTCTACCTCCTCAACAAGAACTTGATTAAGGTCCCAATGCCTGACCCAATCACGGGACTTGGAAGCTTCCTCGCCACCAGGTCCATTGCCCCAGTCACAACTACAACCACTACGACTCAGCCTACCACCACTACAACTACGACCAGCCAGCTAACCACTACCACCACAACCACCACTACGATGACAACAACTACAACCACCACAACCCAAACGACCACTACAACTACGACCAGCAAGCCAACCACTACTACAACGACGACAACTACCACTACCACCACAACAACCACCAGCAAGGGCGGTGGAGGAATCTGCGGTCCAGCGGCCATAATCGGCCTGGCAGTGGTCCCACTCCTCCTCAAGAGGAGGAAGTGAGCCTTTCCCTTTTCTCTTTCTCTTGGCCCAATTTGTGCAGTCCGGGCCTTCGAAACTTTAATGCTCTTACGTGTTCATCTGTGCTTCCCAGGGGGAAAACTATTTAAACTTTAACTTTCATGTAAAAGTTGACTCCGTTCCCACAGAAACTTGGAGGGATACCAATGGGGATGAGCTTTGGGAAGTACGTGGCTTACAGGCTGGTGAACGCTGTTATAGTCCTGTTTCTGGCAGTACTGCTGATGTCTGCACTTTTCACTAAACTAGCGGATGAACAGAACAAGTCTTTAGTCGAGGACAACCTCCAGGGGTGGATTCAGGCGTACACTAAGGCTCACAACCAGGAGCCATCTCAAGAGCAGATAGAAACCCAGAAGAAAATCCTAATGCACAATTATGGCCTTGACAAGCCCTATTGGGCCAGAGTCGGGAATTATACGCTGAACACATTTCTGTTCAAATGGGGGAAGTCACACAGAAAAGTCTTCGGAACAACCAGTGTTACTGAACAGATAAAGATTGCTCTCCTGAGGACCATACTCCTGTTCACGACTGCGGAGATACTAGTAATTCTCATCGGTATCGGACTGGGTGTTAAAAGCGCCCAAAAACCAGGTAGCCTGCTCGACAGGACAATATCGGTTCTGGCGATGATTACTACAAGCCTTCCAATGTGGTGGCTTGGGATGCTCATGATCCTGCTCTTCGTTGTCTATCTAAAGTTGCTCCCCATAACGCTTTACTCCCAGGTGTTCACGGCCAACACCAAGGAGCTCCTTGAGAAGATGACTCTTCCAGTACTCACGATAGTCCTGAACCTCTTCGGCGGCTGGGCATGGACGACCAGAAACATTATGATCGGAACCATGCAGGAAGACTTCATCATGGTTGCCAGGGCCAAGGGTGTTCCGGAGAGAAAGGTCATTTATGGGCACGCTCTAAAAGCGGCTGCTCCCCCAATAATCACGATGGTAATCTTCGGCCTTATTGGATCCCTTGGAGGTGCCATTATAACCGAGATAGTATTCAACTGGCCAGGAATGGGCCGTCTTTACTGGCAGGCCCTTTCGCAGCCAATTGCAATTGAAACCATGATGGCCCTCAATTACATGTTCGCCGTATTGACAGTACTCTCAATGGTTCTGGCTGACATACTCTACGCGTACCTCGATCCGAGGATTAGAATTGGAGCCGCGGCTAGCTCATGAGGTGGTGCAAATGAGGTGGGTTGACTTTAAGGACAGCGTCAAGAGGTTTTGGAGTGAGTATAAGCACCAGAAGTCGGGTATGCTTGGTTTAATATCCCTCATTATCCTTGTAATCCTGGCTCTGGCTGCTCCCGTGATAACCAGTCCCAACATCCCGAAAGAGTGGCAGCCCGGAGGAACTGAGTGGCTAGTTAATCCTAAGAACGCCCCCCCTGCTTGGGAGAGCCACTTCATTGGTGAGAGTAAGGCTCCAACAGCCAGATTTGATCCGGGCCAGTATAAAGTCAGTGAAACCACCGAAAACGGCTACAACGTCTATACGATAACATTACACTATCGCATGGAGACTAACATACCGCCCGTTGATATAGTCCTCGCTGACCTAAAGTCAAACGCTACAGTGCCCACTGAGAACCCAGTCGTAAGGGTAGAGATAGTCCGTCCGCCTGAAAAGAATCTGAACAACACTCTCCTCTTGCTCGATGGTTTCCAGTTCCCATCGGGGAGCCAGATCCAGATAGCTGGTCTTCAGGATACCCTCAACTATCTCCTCTACTGGCTCTACGAAAACGGCGTCCTAAATGTCACCGCGCTTGGAATGGAGGTCTCACCGAGCAACATACAGTTCCTTACCATGAGCGACCCCCAAATTTCCAGCCTTATAGCCAAGCTGGTCGCTGAGAGAAGGATGCAGGTAATCTTTGGAAAGATAATGGACAGCTCAGGCAACCCCCGCTCCTTTGAGGACGTTGTAGACAACCCCGAGCCCCTCAAAGGCGATTATGAAATAAAGATTACGATAACTGCACCGAGCGATGTTAATGTGGACTTCTCGGACTTCAAGGTGGTTGTGGTCGGAGGAACCTACGGACTACTGGGTACTGACCAGTATGGCAGGCCAATTGCCATTGGACTCCTCTGGGGAACCAGGGTTGCCCTTTCCATAGGCCTTGCGGTGGCTATAGCTTCAGTCCTTATCGGAGTCCTCATTGGAGTTGTCAGTGCCTATCTTGGAGGCTGGGCAGATGAGGCAATTCAGAGGTTCACTGAGTTCATGATGACGCTTCCCCTACTTCCGATGCTTATCCTGCTCTCCCTCTACCTCGGCGGTAGACTCAACCTGACCCAGCTTGTCATTATCCTGGTGCTCTTTGGATGGATGGGCACCACCAAGGTCGCCAGAAGCATGGCGCTTCAGATCAAGGAGCAGACGTACATTGAAGCCGCCAGGGCCTTGGGTGCGAGCACGGGTAGAGTTATCTTCAGGCACATCGTCCCACAGCTGCTCCCGTATGCCTTCGCAAGCATAGCCCTGAGCGTTCCCGGTGCCATACTTTCTGAGGCGGGTCTCAGCTTCCTCGGACTCACGAGTCAGAACATGATAACGTGGGGTCAGATGCTCAACGCCGCCTACAATAATAACGCGACGATAAACGGCTACTGGTGGCAGATCATCCCACCAGGACTTGCAATAGCCTTCGTCGGCCTCGTGTTCGTCCTCATAGGTGTATCTCTCGATACGGTCCTCAATCCAAAGCTTAAGCGCTCGTGAGGTGGTATAAATGACAACCAATGTGCTTGAGGTTAGGAATCTGAAGATGTATTACT
Organism: Thermococcus waiotapuensis; assembly: GCF_055384795.1. Classification (NCBI taxonomy): domain Archaea; kingdom Methanobacteriati; phylum Methanobacteriota; class Thermococci; order Thermococcales; family Thermococcaceae; genus Thermococcus; species Thermococcus waiotapuensis. The sequence continues at coordinate 1,531,233 of NZ_AP042429.1, forward strand.
TCACCAACAAGGGCACCGTTAAGGCCGTTGACGACATCAGCTTTGACCTCAAGAAGGGTGAAGTGCTGGGACTTGCCGGTGAGAGCGGCTGCGGCAAGTCCTCCCTTGGCTTTACCCTTTTGGGTATGCCCACCCCCCCAGGAAAGATCGTTGATGGCAGTATAAAAATTGAGGGAAGGGAGATAGTAGGTCTTCCGGAAGACGTCCTCAGAAAGGAAATCCGCTGGCAGAAGATATCGATGATATTCCAGGGTGCAATGAACGCCCTCAACCCGGTTTATACCATCGGCTATCAAATGATAGAGCCCCTCATGTATCATACGGATATGAGCAGGGAAGAGGCACTTAACAGGGCCCAGAAGTATCTTGAACTGGTCGGCCTTGATCCCGAGGTAGTCTATCGTTACCCCCACGAACTGAGTGGTGGTATGAAGCAGCGTGTTGTTATAGCAATGGCCCTGCTTATGGAACCCAGCGTCATCATAGCAGACGAGCCTACCACTGCCCTTGACGTCGTTGTCCAGGCTCAGATCATTAACCTCCTGAAGCACCTCAAAAAGAAGCTCAACCTCTCGATGATCTTCATCACCCACGACCTCAGCATCCTCGCAGAGGTAAGTGATAGGTTAGCTATAATGTACGCCGGTAAGATCATTGAGATAGGGGACAGTGAGAAGATCTACTATGAGCCGGCTCATCCGTATACCCAGAAGCTCCTCGCGGCCATACCGAGGCTTCACGAGGACGTTGAGAAGCTCGAATTCATCCCAGGACAGCCACCCAACCTCATTAACCCGCCGAAAGGATGCCGCTTCCACCCGAGGTGTCCCTACGCTATGGACGTTTGCCGCCAGCAGGAACCCGAGCTGAAGGAAATTGATAAAGACCACTACGCTGCATGCTGGCTGCTGTGAGGTGTGGGAGATGGCCGAGCCGATACTTAAAGTTGAGAACCTTAAGAAGTACTTCCCACTTAAGAGGGGTCTCATGTCTACCCTGAGGGGAGAACCGCAGAGATTCGTCCACGCAGTCGACGGTGTGAGCTTTGAGGTCTACAAGCAGCAGGTCTTTGCCCTGGTGGGTGAAAGTGGTTGTGGTAAGTCCACAACCGGAAGATTGGTAGTCAAGTTGCTTGAACCAACCGATGGAAAGATATACCTTGAGGGCCAGGATGTTACTCAAATAGCAACCAAAGAGGAGATACTGGCCTACAGAAGGAAAGTTCAGATGATATTCCAGGATCCCTTCGCCTCACTTAATCCACGCTTTAGGATATTTGACATCCTCGAGGAGCCGCTTCTCATACACGGCATCGGTGAAACAAGGGCAGAGCGTGAGGAGCTCATATACAAGGCCCTTGAGATGGTCAAGATAACTCCGCCTGAAGACTACGTCAGCAGATTCCCGCACATGCTCTCCGGTGGTCAGAGACAGCGTGTCGCCATAGCCAGAGCCCTCATCCTGAACCCAACCTTCATCGTTGCAGACGAGCCGGTTTCGATGCTTGATGTGTCAATCCGTGCTGAGATCCTCGAGCTCATGAAGGAGCTGAAGGAGAAGATGGGGGTCACATACCTTTACATCACGCACGACATGTCCACTGCCAGATACTTCGCCGACTGGATGGCGGTCATGTACCTCGGAAGGATAGTCGAGATGGGTTCAGCGAAGCGCGTTATCGACAACCCGCTCCACCCCTACACCAGGGCACTCCTGGCAGCCGTTCCGGAGCCGAAGCCTGAGAGGAGAAACGTTATCAAAGAGCTCCCCATCAAGGGTGAAGTTCCGAGTGCCGTCAATATCCCCCCAGGATGCCGCTTCCACCCGAGATGCATCTATGCCCAGACGGGACTCTGCGATGTGGAACAGCCCAGATTGATAGAGTACGAGCACAACCACTTCGTCGAGTGTCACCTCGTCGGCAAATTCTGACTTTTTTTATTTATTTTGGTGGTTGCTATGAAGAGCGCCAAAAAGATACTCCTTTACACGCCGGTAACAATTGGCTTAGTTTTTCTTTTCGTGGCGCTGATCATGTCACTTATTGGCCTTCATAGTTCTGTTGTTGAGTACACCTGTTCCGATTCTCTCGGACCAGGAAAATATACGCTTGGAAATCTCTCCTTTGAGAACAGCTATCTTTACTATAACCGTACCCTCATTCTCTCATCTAACAACGCCTCGGTAGTTGTGATTGAAAACGATGTGCCGACCCAGGAGATAAACGTAACATCCACCGTTACGGTGAACCTTCAGGGGCGTCCTTCCATTGAGGTAGTTTACGGAGAGCTGAACTACACCTATAAGGCCAAGGCGATTAATTATCCCTATTCAAATCTTGCCATTCCCGGGTTTATCTTTATGATTGCCGGGACATCCTTAATAATCGCAGGTTACGCAAGTCTTAACTCGAGGAGGGATTGACTTGAGGAGGCTTGACTACAACTCGGTGCTTCAAACCCTCGTTAACTTTATTGAAAAAAGCGTAAATGAGACCAATGCTTCAGGGGTTGTAATCGGCATTAGTGGCGGAATCGACAGCGCCACCGTCGCCTACCTTTCAGTTAGAGCGCTCGGGAAGGAGCGGGTTCTTGGCCTGACAATGCCCTATTATGAGAACCGCGACGTTGAAGACGCTAGGCTCGTCTGTGAGAGCCTTGGAATAGAGTGCAGGGTGATAAACATAAAACCCACCGTCGATTCCTTCATCCTGGGCCTCGGCTTCGAGCCCGACAGGAAGAGTATGGGCAACATAATGTCGAGAACGAGGATGGTTTTGCTCTATGCTCACGCCAACCAAATGAACTGTCTAGTTTTGGGCACGAGCAACAGGAGTGAGTTCTTAACCGGTTACTTCACAAAGTGGGGTGACGGTGCCAGCGACTACGCGCCGCTTATAAACCTCTACAAGACCGAAGTGTGGGAGATCGCAAAGCTCTTGGGCGTTCCCCGGAGGATAATCGAGAAGAAGCCAACCGCTGGTCTCTGGGAAGGCCAGACCGACGAGGACGAGATGGGAATAAGCTACCGCCTGCTGGATGAGATACTCTGGCGTCTTGTTGATCTCAAGATGCCAAAGGATGAAATCGCGGAAGAGCTTGGAATAAGCATCGAGAGAGTTGAACACGTTGAACGGCTCGTTAAATCGAGCGAGCACAAACGCCACCTGCCTCAGGGGCCGACCTTCTGAGGTGAGTCTATGAGGCGCGGTTACCTTTTTGTTGTTCTGGCCGCAGGCATGTGGGGAACCCTCGGAATATTCGCCAAATATATCTACCGTTACGGCGTGGATTCCTTCACGATTGTCTTCTGGCGTGTTCTCCTTGCGCTGGTAATCCTCGGGACGTATATAGTTCTGTTCCTCCGGGAAAGCCCTTTCACCACCAGGAGACTGTGGTTTTATACCCTCTACGGCCTTGTTGGTGTCTTTGCGTTCTATACCCTCTATTTTTACACGGTAAAAATATCTTCCGTTGGCTTTGCAGTCCTGCTGGTTTATACTGCCCCTGCTTTTTCGGTTCTGCTCGGTAAACTGGTCTTTGGAGAGCCCATAACCGGGGAGAAAGCCCTCGCTCTGGCAATGGTGCTTTTTGGGGTTATTCTCGTTGGGGGTAATGTCGATCTCAACGTAAGTAATCTGGCCCTGATTACGGGCATAGGGACGGGCTTTACCTATGCCCTCTACGGAGTCCTTGCTAAAGTCGGGGTCAGAAAGGAGAAGCCTGAGAGGGTTCTCTTCATGACCCTGCTTTTCGGTCTTGTATTCCTCGCCCCGTTTTCAAAGTTCTCAGTTCCTCTGGGTGCTTTGCCATATCTCCTGGGCCTGGCGTTTTTCCCCACCTTCTTGGGGTACACCCTTTACAATCACGCCCTCAAACAGGTGGAAGTCAGCAGGGCAAGCATAGTAGCAACGGTTGAGCCCGTAGTTGCCATCGTTCTCGCTTACCTCCTCTTCGGTGAGTCTTTAACTCCACTTCAGCTCATGGGCGGAGTATTGATAGTTGGAGCCTCTATAATAGTCCATATGCGGGAAGAAAAGGGGAGTTAGATGTAGAAATACCTCTCGAGTTCCCATTCAGTCACCTTTTTGGTCTCCAGTGGAAGCTTGTTTGCCTCGAGGTATGAAACGTACTCGTCCCATTCCCCTGTCTTGTATGTGACAAAGTTTTCATAGGCGTCTCCTAGGGCAGTTCTGACGACTTTGTCTTTCTTCAGCTCTTCCAGTGCTTCCCCGAGGCTTCCGGGGAGGGTCTCGATGCCGAGCTTTGCCCTAGCTTCCTCGTTCATTTTGTAGACGTTGGTTTCTACGTATGCTTCCGGCTCCAGCTTCTTCTTAATGCCGTCCAGTCCAGCTAGGAGTATCACAGAGAACGCCAGGTATGGATTGGCGCCCGGGTCAGGACAGCGGTACTCTATTCTCGCTCCATCGCCACGGAAAGCCGGGATGCGAATCAGCGCACTCCTGTTCCTGTAGCCCCAGCTTATGTAAACCGGTGCCTCATAACCTGGAACCAGGCGCTTGTAGCTGTTCACAGTCGGGTTTGTGAGCGCCGTTAAAGCCTTCGCATGTTTCAGGATCCCAGCCATGAAGTGCAGTGCCGTCTCGCTGAGCCCGTCTTCCCCGATGAAAGCGTTCTTCCCGTCTTTCCAGAGGCTTATATGAAGGTGCATCCCGTTGCCTGGAAATCCGTAGAGGGGCTTTGGCATAAAGGTGGCGTGTAACCCATGCATCTCCGCTATGGACTTGACGATGTACTTAAAGCTCACCACATTGTCAGCCGTCCTAAGGGCCTCATCATAGCGGAAGTCAATCTCGTGCTGGGCTCTCCCCACCTCGTGGTGGAGCACTTCTGGAACGAGGCCGAGAGAGGGCATGTAAAGTGCTATCTCCCTTCTCAATTCCCTGGCCCTGTCGAGCGTAACTATGTCGAAGTAGCCACCGCTGTCAGGGAGGTGGAGCTCCCAGGTTCCGTTTTTCTTGAAAAGGTAAAACTCTGGCTCGGGCCCTATGTAAGCCTTAAAGCCCTCCTTTTCAAGTTTCTCAAGGGTTTTCTTTAAAATCCCTCTTGGGTCAGCCCAGTAGGGTTTTCCGTCCTTGTAGATGTAGCCGTAGACCCTTGCTACTCCTTCCCAGGGGACCTCTGCGTAAGTGCTTGGATCGGCTTTGAAAATGAGGTCGCTGTCCTCTATCCCCTGGAAACCCGATATTGAAGAGCCATCAAAGGAAATCCCCTCTTCAACGGCCTCTTCATACCTCACTATTGGAACCTCCATCCCCTTTGGAGTGCCGTTTATATCCACGAATATGAGCTGGAGGAATCTGAGGCCTTTCGTTTCAACTCCGACGAGCTTTGCACTCTCGTTCATTTTTTCATCACCTATTTTCATATTAGTTCAATATTGACGATGTTCAATGCACGAATTTTCATATTTAACCTTTTCTATTATTTTTTTGTCAAAATGACTAAAGGGACGGCTGAGTGGAAGGGATCTAGTCAAAAATGTAAAATAGCCTGGCATCTTTTAATGAAATTGACATAAACTTGCCTACCAACATTTTTCAGATGGTTCCCTTAGGTTCAAACATGTCAACCGCAGAAGACCTGTTGGAGAGAGAAATAATGGAGATAAACCTCCACCTTCCGAGGCGCAGGGTGAGCCTCTACGACCTCCTGGAAAGGGGCATTGACCACATTGTGTTGAGGGACGGGAGTAAACACTACTTCAGAGCATCCGAGCTGCAGTATCTCTCCAGTATGCTGGATGAGAAGGAAAAAATGTCCCTCCAGCTCCCGATAATCCTCGAGATCAACACGGTGGACAGGGGCTACTTCCGGGTCAGGGGGAGGGTTGAAGTGAAGGTCATCGAGGTTGTTTTGGGTCAGTTTAATCCCATGGAGGAGAAAACTGAAGTAAGGTATCCCCGCTACCTTCTCCCGAAAATAAGGAAAGTCCTCCCCACCACAACAACCTACGCCTTTATAGTGGAGCCGTGATGCGTATGGCGGACGAGAAAAGGGTGCTCCGGGATTACTACGTGTTCACGATACCCCAGGTTTCGGTATTCGCCGGTGCAATTCTGGGAATACTTTTCATCCTCAGGCTAAAAGTGGAGTTAGTCCTCGGACTCTTCTCCGTAATCTACGGGGTTATGCTCACCGTAATTCATCTGGTTGTTTATTCCCACTTCAAGTCCAACCCCCTGTATCGTTTTGGCTTGGCTTTTTCAGTTGTTCTTTTGCTGGCAGGGATTTACCTGGTTGCCTTGGGTATTAACCTGTTTTCTCCAGGCTGAGGGGTGAACCAAAGGTTTTTATCGGGCTTTGAGTTAGCTCCCTCTGGCGAGGGGGTCGGGGGCTCTCGGGGCACTCCCGAGGAAGTTCCGCCCACCCCACCGGGGCCGCGGTGCCGCAAGGCACCGGCCGAGAGGCCGGGCAACGGCGCAGAAACGACACGGCCTCCGGGGAATGTGGATGACGCGTGCGAAGGGCCCGGCGACGGCGCCCGAGCTAACCCGCAGACTATCCCGGAGGATGCGGTGAAACGGCCGTCCCGCGGGGTGCAAGGCCAAAGGGGGGCGATGAGTTCCGGTGTGAGCCCCGTGGTAGGCCGCTCAGTCGAATGCCCCCTTGATACAGAAGGCGGGCTACGGCCCCCTCGCCCAATTTGGTTTCCATCTTAACGTTTATATTTCCTTTTACAAAACGTAATGTTTTTAAATTTCTCATGTGATGATTTTTGGTGATTCCAATGGGAATAAAACATCTTATTGTTGGATTTGTTGTCTACTTATTGGTTGCATTGCCGCTCTCGGCTGCAACAGTCATTGGAAAAAGCGATGCAAAAGCCGCAGACAGTACAAAGGAACTCTTTTTGAGGGAAATACAGGTGGTGGATAACGTTGTGGCACTCTCCTGGGAAGTTCCGGGCTCATGCACCTCCGGTGACGTTGAAGTATGGTTCAGCAAAACGGGCGACACGGTGGATAATACAGTAAGCCTTGGTCATGCGGAGTTTCCACACCACCTGCTGGTAACTCTGACTCCGAGGCGAGATTCCGATGGCAGACCTTGGTGGATCACCGTTGTTGTTAAAACGAGCTGTGGGATCTACAAGGGAGAATATGTTCTTCAGGATGAATCTTTGGGGCCTGCTCCTATTCCGGGACACAAGGAGATCTATCCCAGATTTCTTCCCGCTTTGGGGGAAGCCATTCTAATAATTCTGACAGTTGCCACCACTTCGTATGACGTAAAGGAAGCGTACACAACCTGCACTCATGAAGGTTTCTCAAGGAAGTGTAAAGCCAAGGTCTCTTGGGCGGTTATTGATATAACTCCAGTGGGCAAGATAGGCGATGGAATAAAGATTATACGTCATGCCGGGGAAGTTGTTGCAGTTTCCAAGAGAACCTTTGAAATTCTGAAGGACCTCAAACTGGTTGAAGTCTCGGAGGATGGCTGGAAATCCATTGAAAGGTTCAAGCCCGTAATTGATGACATCATTAAGCACGGCGACGATGTTGCAAAGGTGCTTCATGAGCTAAAAGAGATGGGCATTCCAGTGGAGATCATCAACAATGAGATCAAGCACGGCGCCACCCTTAAGGAGATCCTTGAGAACGTCAAGTGTCTCCTCAGTCTCGGACTTGATGAGGGGAGGCTTGGGAGGGTCATTGAGTACGAAGCGGAACATGGAATCACAATAGCGGCTCTAAAGGACTACGCAAACAACCTTATCGAGATGGGTGTCTCAAAGGAGGAGGCTGGATATGTTATAGCTGAAGCGGCGGAACATGGAGCTTCTGCAAGTGCACTCACACAGGGGCTTGAGATGTTTTTGGACTCTATTCTAGAGGCGCCGATAGATATACCTGGAATGGGTTATAAGGTCGTCCTGGAAAAGGGAAACGAAAAGTGGGGTTTAATCCACGCCTACATCAGGCATGTTAGAGGATACGAAATGGAGGACTCTGGAATAACGACCTTCTGGCCGATGTGGCAGAAAATCGTTGAGCCTAAAACTGGAAGGGTTGTTCAGCTCCCCAAAGTCTTTAGGGATGAGCGCGAACTCAGAGGGTTCCTTGATGGAGTATTGGAAAAGGCACTTAACGATCCCAAGTACGCGGGAAAGTTCAAAGAGGGTAGTGTCACTTTGACTGTCGAACTTTCAGAGGTTGGTGTTTACAAGCAAGGTATAACATCAATTGAGTTCGCATTTGAATACAAAAACGGTGTGTACTATCTGAAAACTGTGTATCCAAAAACAGGATACAACGTCTGGGCATATAAAGCATGGAAAAAGACTATAGAACCAGTGGGGTGAAAGGATATGAAGGAAGTAACCATTCGGGGGAAGCACATCCTGTTGAAAATACACTTCCAAAAAGCTTTAGATTTAGTTTTCCCCTTTCCAGTACTTCTTTTTATTGATGGAAATCTAACTACTGGAGTTTGCTGGATTGACGAGAAGGGGAATAAAAAGTTATATCCAATTCAGGGAGACCCTGCGGGGATCATCCAGGAGCTACTTTACTGCTGTGATTTCCTAATGAAGGGCAAGGAACTTGAGGCGGGCGGTTTTATCGGGAACCTAAGAAAATATGCACGGAAACTTGACTTGCCCGTTAAGGAGTACACAAAGTTATACTATACCAGCTTGGTAATATACATGGGCGAGTATATTTTTGAACTTGGGGAGGATACCATAAACGTTCACTACCATAACATTCCCCTGAAGGATACTAACTGCCCGGAATTCAGAGGAAAACATAAGGGGACAGTATCAATTCCCTTGCCAGAGTTCGTTGAGGATGTTTTGAAGATTAGTGGAGAATTTCTAGAGAGGCACATACCAGTTGTTGAAGAAATCTTGCTTGAATATTGGAAAGAACCCAGGGATTATGGTTATTTGTGGAAGCTCTATCGGGAGGTTATAGAACTGTACAAGGAAAAGTTCCGAAGAGAATCATAATTTTTGGATGTTTATGACTTCATTCCTGCTCTGAAGGGCGAGACTTGCTAAAGTACTACACAGAAGCTGGAGGCAGAGCTTCGTGAAGTTAAGTGTAAACTTAGATGAGCTTGGGATGCATATAGACAGGTAGATGCGGTAGAATTTCAGTTCTCATACAACCAAGCTAAGGTTGAAATAGATTTGGAATCCTTTGAACAGACCCATTTCCTGGCCGTTTTCCTATTTTTTAGTGGCTGGGGAACGTTACTCTCTCTTTCCAGTTATTTTGCTTTTTGAGGGTCATGTTTTGGTTGGGAAATGCTGGACTAGAACCGGCGGAAACTTCAGGGCACTTACACAGATCCTCTGACAGTGCTTGAGGGGCTGCTTGATGGTTTGGAGGAAGTTACAACGCCGGGAGTGTCGGAGTATGGTTGTAGCAGGTCGAGGGAGCTGGCTAGGAAGAGGGGTTTTGATGTTGCTGATGATAGTTCAATATTTTATGCTTTGCTTGCAATCCAATCGAGGGTTTTCTTTGAGGGTTTGGGCGATGTGGTGAGGATTCATTATTATAATGGCCTCTTGGAAGGGACTGCTTGTCCAGAGTACAAGAGAAGGTATAAAGGTAGTATTGAAGTTCCCTTGGTTGAGTTTGGGGATGATGTTTTGAGGGTTTTGGTGAGTACTTGGAGGAATATCACAAGCGTGTTGAAGAAGTCAGGCTGGAAGCTTACAAGTACGACAGAATGGACATTTATGACTTATACATGGAACAGTATTTAGAGGATTTGGAGGACTGGCGGGGTTCCTGAGGGAAGTCGTTGAAAGAGTGAGTGAGCATCCAGAATACAAGGGGAGTTTCTTGAACATGCTAGTGAGGGTAAGGGTTTTGGTATTCCAGTGAATCTTAAGAAGCTTAGGATTAACGTTGGGGGGGATTGACATGGTTAGACTGGAGTTCAAGTTTGAGGGGGGCGTTTGTCTTGAGGACTGCTTATCCTGAGAAGAGTAGTGCCGTGTGGTCGTATAGGTTTATTTAGCAGATACGAGCGTGGGTTGGTTGTGGAGGATTGAGGCATGTGGGACACAATGAAGAAAAAGCATTTGAGAGTGAAAATGGATCTCAAGAGGTATGTTGATACTCCTTATCCTTTCTCTTTTTGATTTTTACAATAAACGAGCACTTACTCTTAGGAGCCTGCTAGGATGGGGGGTTTGAGGGAGCCAATGTGGACGTTTATGGGTTTTTCCAGGAGTCGTTGATGGCTGGCAGTCATATGTTAAGGTTGGATGATCCGAGAGTTCAGAAGTACTCTCAGTCTGAGAGAAAACTCGCTGAGTGGGATAAGTTTCGGCTGGGAAACGAGCCCGTAGTGTACAGAACAACGCTTATTTCAGAGGCGCCGGGATATACTACTTCTGCTCTACAAAAGATCTTACGAGGATTTACTATCACAACGAGCTTCTTGAATTCACGGACTGTCCCGAATATAAGGGCAAGCACAAGGGTGTTGTTGAGCTTCCCCTTAAAGAGTTCGTTGAGGACGTTTTGAAAATCAGAGGGGAATTTTTAGAGGGGTATGCTCCGCTCATCGAGAAGATCATAATTCTTTGAGGGCAAACCTGTGGACTTTCTAAAAACACAGAAAATAGCCTATGGAGAGTTCAAGACGGAAATTGGCCCCGCAACAGTCCAAACAATAGCGAGAAAGAATGCCGAAGCTTGGCGCTCATTCTTCTCACTCCTTAGAAGCAAGAGGAACGGGGAACTGTCCAGCTGGCTTAAACCGAAACCACCGAACTACTTGAAGGAGGCCGGCGTAATCATCCTCAGGAACGACCAGTACGAGATTGAAGGCAACAGGCTAATCCTCAAAGGCCTTGGAAAATTCAAACGCTTGGAAGTCCAGTTTAAAGGCAGAATACACTTGAAAGGCAAGCAGGGGCGTTTGGAAATAACCTACGATGAAGTTAAGCGGAAGTGGTACGCTCACGTTAGCTTTACGGTGGAGAAGAAGTTAATCAATGGTGAGTGGGTTGAAGTTCCAGGACAGCCCTTGGGCAACCTTTCGGCAGGAATAGACCTTGGAGTGAACAATTTAATGGCTGTCTATGTTGAGAATGGCGAGAGTTTCTTAGTCAATGGGAGGCCATTGAAGAGCATTGACTTCTACTGGCAAAAGGGAATTGCCGAGTATCAGTCTAAACTCAATAAATCGGGAGCGAGAACGAGCAGAAAACTCAAGAGAATGCACGCTAAGGCCAAACTTCAAGCCAAACACTACATTAACACTACTGTAAGGCAGACTGTTGAGAAGTTATACTACTTGGGCGTTAACAGAATCGTCGTTGGCTATCCGAAGGGGATTACCAGGAGCTCGGATAAGGGCGGGAGGCAGAATTTTCTCCTCTCTCACGTCTGGCGTTTCAATACGGTAATTCAGCGTCTTAAGGAAGTTTCGGAAGAGTATGGTATTAGTGTTGTGGTTGTTGATGAGGCTTTCACTTCGAAGACTTGCCCCGTTTGTGGGAGGCCTCATGAGGGGGCAAGGTTTGTTAGGGGTTTGTTTAAGTGTCCCGTGACGGGGCTTGTGTTTAACGCTGACTTGGTTGGTGGTTTCAATATTTTGAAGAAGGTGGTAGGAGCTATAACCCTGAGCCTTCCCGCTTTGGCGGGTGGTAGGGGTAATTGGTCGAAGGCCCGGCCAGAGGGGTTCGAAGAACCTAAGTTCTGATGAGGACCCCTCAAACCTTCCCGCACTTGGCGAGGGGTTAACCCCTCACGGCGGGGAGGAGGTCAGCTGTGGGAGTTTTATCATGAAGTGGAGGAGCTGTATAAGAAGAGATATGGGTAACCTTTATTCAGGATTTCACCCCTTTCCCATAATGTCGAGGGCCGAGGCTAGGAGTATCAGCGCACCCCCTATTGCCGTTGTTACCCCTGGAACCTCCCCGAAGATGAGGAAGGCATAAATGACGGCGCTCATAGGGTCGAGGTAGCTGAGCAGTGCCGCTTCCCCGGCCTCGACTTCCTTCAGCCCTTCCATGTAGAGGAGGAGGGCCAGGAAGGTGTGCACCAGTGCTATTATGCCAACAACTCCGAGTGTGCGGGGAGTTAGCGAGAGGCCCCTCAATGCCACCAGCGGGGCAAGCAGGAGGGTGGCGAAGAGGAGCTGGAAAAAGGTCAGGGCGGCGCTTTCAACATCCCTCAGATACCTGCCCAGGAGAGTGACCAGGGCGTAGAAGAAGGCCCCAGCGAGGGCGAAGAGTATTCCGATGAAGTCCCCGCTGGAGGGCGAGGGCTTCTCCTGGAGACCTATCATGAGGGCGCCGAGGAAGGCCATCCCCACGTAGGGGAGCCTCCCCTTAATGTCCTCACCGAGGAAGATGCCCGCGAGGAGGACGACGATGATGGGAGCGAGGTAGTATATCAGGGTAGCCTTGGCTATCGTGGTGTGCATTACCGCCGAGAAGAAGAAAGCCCAGTTCAGGGCCAGTGCCAGCCCGAGGAGAAACACGAGACCAAGTTTTGGCCTTACGCTTGAAAACGCTTTGCCCAGCCATCCGCGCTCCTTCAGGGAGTAGCCGACGAGGAAGATAGCGCTCCCCATAAGCACCCTCATGAAGGCCAGGCTGAGCCCGTCGAGGGTCGAAAAACGCGCGAATACACCAACGCTACCCCAGATCAGCATGGAAGCTGCTATCTTAACCCTCCCATTCATAGCCCATCCCCTGTTCTTCTGCCCATTGCCGGTAGGCTTCCCTCACTTCCTCCCGCCGGAACCCGGGGACGGCATCTTTAAACGGGTCGAACTTTTCCAGTTTGCTCTCCCCTTGGCCTATGTAGGTTGCCACGAAGCCGACTTTTGAGTGAAGACTGGATGGCACCCTTAGAATTCTCTTTACGTCTATTGTGACCTTTCCATCAAAGTATGCCCTGGAAAAGGTGCTTGACAACGCGAAGAGTTTTAGAATCCCCCTCTGGCCTATCCCCTGCGGAAAAGCCGTGAGAAGGGCATTTCTAACGAATCCCTCATACAATTCTTCTCTTTTTTCGAGAAGGCTTTCAACTTGGTTTTTTCTGAAGCCGATGTTTCTCAGGTGGTTTTCGTTTATCCTTCTTATGAAATACCCAAACCTCAGTCGGAACACCCTAAAATAGCCGCTTGAGAGCATTATTCTCCTGCTTTGAAGATCCTCAAAGGTTATCTCTTCGGCGGCGCTAACGTACGCAAGAATTTTCTCCCTTGCCTTGTGGTCCAGGTTCAGGGCCCAGTCGTCCAGAATGCGGATGTGATATCCCCTCCCGGAGTAGACGACATGAACTTCCTCGAGCCCAAAGTCCTCCTTCAGAATTACCAGCGTGTCCTTTGCCAGTTCTTTGGCGTCTTCGAGGCACACCGGACAAACCTGGCCCGAGGGGTGAACCTGCAGGCACCTCCTCAGGGGGAGGTCTTTTGCATCTATGTCAAACACCAACTCCGCCCCAATCCAGCCCCCCATTTCCCGCGGATCCTCGTACAGGGCGACGCTGGAGAAAATCGCGTAGGGGGACGTTGCTTTGACGTAATCCTCCAGATCCCTTATGTCTGAAAAGGTGTTTTTCCTGTCGCTCGGCCCCTCGCCGGTGTGATCAAAACCGAATTCTCTCCTCTCCAGGGTCTCCACAATAAAGTCTGGCAGTTTCTTCGCGCTCCATTCTTTTGTGTAGTACTCCCTTCTCTCCTCGGGCGTTGCTTCCCTAAAGAGCTCGCTCACCTTCCTCACCTTCTTCCTTTTTCCTCTCGTGGTAAAGTCTCTTCAGGTAATAGGTCAGCGGATTCTTTATCCCCCGGCAGTATCTGTCCGGTTTGCAGAGTTCCGGAGCGTTTGCCCGGATCTTGTCGCAGTTCGGCGGGAAGTACCAGGGGGAGTTGCCGCTGTCCTCCAGGGAGGGAGTGTCGGTGTAGCCGAAGCCGAGATGGTACCAGATGTTCTTTATCTCGTTCGGTTGATCCTCAAACAGGGGTGGCTTGCAGCGATTCCCCGCCTCTATTATGGTAGGCAGTATGTCTTTCTCTATAATCCCTATGTCCTTCACGCAGTCTTTGATCCTGACGTCTCTCCTCGGGGGGTTTGGGCAGAGCCGGGCGTAGCTAAGGAAGCTCGTTAGCAGGACTGTTATGGCGTAGTTTCTCATTCCACTTCCCACTCCGGAGAGAGCCTTTTTGATACAAGGTGGGAAGAAGTCAAAGCGCAGTAGCTGGGCTCCAACCGGGCCCATTTTCTCGATTCTTTCCTTGAATCTTTCCTGGGCAAGTTCCCTCAGCTTTTCGTACACTTCGGTGTAGAACTCGGGGATGTCTTCCCTTATTTCATAGAGCAAGTTAACGGCCCTTTCGAGGTTTCTCTCGAAGTGCTTCTTCCACAGTTCCATAACGTCGTCCCTTTTCAGGTACACCCAGCTGTTCCGTATGTAAACGTTCTTCAGGCTTTCATTCCACAACGGGAGGAAGTGCCTCAGCCATATTTTGTACTCTATCCTCAGCTTTTTCCTTTCTTCCTCAGCTATTTCCCTGTGCCGGAGCTTTTCCAGGATTAGGCGGTCTTTTTCTGGGATTTCACCCTCTCCAACTGCCCTTACCGGGAGGGAGAGTTTTTCCAGGCTCTGACTTTTCTCAATCCTTTTCAGGTATATGGCCATGTTCTTCTCCTTTACGAGCTCCATCTCGAAGCCGTAGGGTGAGTGAGCGAGAGCCCCTAAAAGGGCGTAAAATCCCATCAAGTCCTTCCAGCCCTCCATTGAAACCAGCTCATTGGGGATATCCCCCTCCCATGTAACCCTGCTCATGACATCGCCTATTTCAACGTAACGTGGAATCTTTTCCAGAAACTCTTCGATCCCCCCAAAGTCCTGGATTATTCTCCTGGCCTCTTGACCAAATGGGTCAAGCATGTGATTGCACCGGTAGTGGATGGGACTTGCTCGGATAAAACCCTTTCGGGGAAAAGCTTAAATATTCACTTCTACTCACATATGGGCAAGAGGTGAACAAAAATGATGCTGATACTGGAGGAGTACTTTAAGGACTACCCCGCGAGAAGGAAGGTTGCGGAATTCCTTTTCGAGAACGGGCTCAGCGTGAAAAACGGTAAAATTTACCTCCGAAACGTCGAAATTCCAGTAAGTGAACTTGCCCGGGTCATAGGTGTCAACAGAAAGATAATCTACCACACTATTGAGTACATCGAGAATACCTACCCGCTCAGGCTCATCTTCGAGAGGCTTAATCCCCTCCCCAGCCTCACCGAGGTGGCCCCCCTCATGGGCTGGGAGGTTCTGGAGATAGAGCTGGAAAAGGATGCCCATCTTAAGGCGTCCTCGGAGGTATTCAGACTTCTTCACGAAAACAATATACCGGTCATAGAAGTCTTCAGCAGAAATCTGAGGGAAGAGCCGGCCAAACTCTACATAGTTATCGATGGCACCATCCCGGTCGAGGTTTTCGTGAAAATCAAGGACATCCAGGGTTTCAGAAAGCTCATAATTCACACCCCAGAAAGGGATAAGGAGAAGTTCGTGTGCAACTACTGTGAAGTCAAGTACTGTCCAAAGAGAGTCCTCCTCGAGCGCATGACTATCCAGTGACCTTGAATCCTTCCAGCCCCTCTGGTTCTTCCCATTTTACCTCCACCCTTGTTACCCTTGCCATAGGAGGTCCCTGGTGGGCCCAACCGATTAGAGCCTCAACCCTCTCCGCTTCCCCCTCTACAACTGCTTCAACGCTTCCATCTGGCAGGTTTCTTACCCATCCTGCTAAGCCGAGCTTTCTGGCTTCTCTGCTCATGCTCCACCTGAAGCCGACTCCCTGGACCCTTCCATAAATCCTGAGGTGGGCTCTAACCCTTTCCATGAGCCATCCCTTCTGAATTACCCCGTAACCGATTTAAGCTTATTCGTCCAAAAGCCTCCGGTGGAACCATGGAGATGATTATGGTTTATACGACTTTTCCCGATTGGGACACTGCAAAGGAGATCACGAGAAAACTGCTGGAAATGAAGCTCATAGTCTGTGCCAACCTCCGCGAGCACGAGGCAATGTACTGGTGGGAGGGGAAGATTGAAGAGAGTAAGGAGGTCGGTGCCATCTACAAGACGGAGGTGAGCAAGTGGAAGGAACTCAGGGATACCCTCAAGGAGCTTCATCCCTATGAAGTACCCCTCATAGCCAGGATAGACCTCGATAAACTGAACAGGGAGTACTCCGAGTGGATGGGCAGGGTGCTCTTCGGATGATACGGAAAGTAAAGCCCCAGATCCGTGTTGTTGGTTTCGATGATGGGACGTTTTCCTTCTCCTCCAAACTTAACCGCGAGAGGACCCTCCTTATAGGTGTCGTCATGAAAGGTTCCCAGGAAGTAGTAGGCGTTCTCTCGCGCTGGATAACCGTCGATGGAAGGGATGCCACCGATGCCATGATTGAGTCTATCCTGAGCTCCCGCTTTAAAGACCTGCGCGTCATCCTCCTCAAAGGGATAACCTACGCTGGCTTCAACGTTGTTGATCTTGAAAGGCTCCACGGGGAGACGGGCCTTCCCGTTGTGGTCGTGGTGAGAAAAAAGCCGGACATTGCTGCCATGGAGAACGCTTTAAGAAATCATTTTCCAGACGCCGAAGAGCGCATTGAGCTCCTCAGGAGAGCCCCGCCACTCCTCGAACTCATTCCTGAAAAGCTCTACATCCAGGCGGTCGGCGTTGAGGAGGAAACCGCTAAGGAGATAGTCCGCGCTACAACAAAAACTGGCCTCATTCCCGAACCCCTTAGACTAGCCCACATGATTGCCAGTGCTGTCATGACGGGCGAGAGCACGAGGGAGTAGGTTTATAAGCCTGCTGGAAAAGAAGAAAGCGACCGATGATGGCAACAGGGTAGCTACCGAATCCTGATGTGGAAGCCGTTCCAGTCTGAGGTCTCATTCGCACGGTACGAGCAGTACCGGTATCTTTGCGTCCCTCATAACCCTCTCGGCAGTGCTCCCCAGAATCAGGTCCTTGAGGAAGCTCCTTCCCTTCTTGCCCATTACTATCATGCTCGCCTTCTTCGCAAGTGCCATCCCTATTATGGCCTGGCTTGCCACTCCGACGGTTACTTCTTTTTCCATTGGCTTTGAGAACGCCTCCGTGGCTTTCTCCAGGTTTGCCTTTGCGATCTCAATGTTGTGCTCCAGCTCCTCAACCTTTCCATAGTCGACGGAATGGAGGAGTATCCCGCTTTCCATTAGCTCTTCGAACTTTTTAGTGGCCTGAAGAACCCCCTGGGAGCATTTTGAAAAGTCAAGGGCCAGCAGAGGCTTTTTGAAGATTTCCAAGCAGGATCCAAAGGTCGGCTCGAACTTTTTATCTTTTCCCTCGTACTTGAGGATCAGGACGGGCTTTTTTGAAGTTCTCACGAGGTTTGAGGCGGTACTGCCAACGAACATCCTTCTCCAGACGTTTTCTCCAGCGTTCGGGATTATTATCAGATCAATGTTCTCCCTGCTGGCGTACTCCGCGATCTCCACCGAGGGAATTCCCACAAGGACGTCGGTGATTATTCCAGTTCTTTCGCCCGTTGCTTTTCTGAGTTCCCCGGCCAGCTCGGAGATCTTCGCTCTGTATGCTTCCTGAAGCGAGAAGGCCTCGAACTCCAGTGTTGCTATGTCGAGGACGTGAATTATGTGGAGTTCTTCGACCCCAAGGCGGACAATCTCGGGTATGCAGTTCCTGAGGGCATGGAGTGAGACCTCCGAGAAGTCAGTAGGGTACAAAACCTTCTCAAACATTCTGGTCACCTCGGTATTTATTTGTACTTCAATGCTTATTAAAGTTGCCCATGTATTGGAAAGGGTTATAACGCTTCGATCGAAGCTTCAGCGGTGATAGCCATGGTCAAGAGGGTTCACATCTTCGACTGGCACAGGGAGCACGCGAAAAAGGTTGAGGAATTTGCCGGCTGGGAGATGCCCATCTGGTATTCGAGCATAAAGGAGGAGCACTTGGCCGTTAGGAACGGCGTCGGAATCTTCGACGTCTCCCACATGGGGGAGATATTCTTCCGCGGCAAAGACGCTTTAGAGTTCCTCCAGTACGTAACGACAAACGATATAAGCAGGCCCCCGGCAATAAGCGGGACTTACACCCTTGTCCTCAACGAGAGGGGGGCCGTTAAGGACGAAACGCTTGTCTTCAACATGGGGAACGACACCTACATGATGGTCTGCGACAGCGATGCGTTTGAAAAGCTCGACGCCTGGTTCAACGCGATAAAGCGTGGAATCGAGAAGTTCGACGATATAGACCTTGAGATAGAGAACAAGACCTACGACATGGCTATGTTCTCGATACAGGGGCCTAAAGCTAGAGACCTCGCCAAAGACCTCTTCGGCATAGACATAAACAACCTCTGGTGGTTCCAGGCCAAGGAAGTTGAGCTTGACGGCATCAGGATGCTCCTCTCGAGGAGCGGCTACACCAGCGAAAACGGCTTTGAGGTCTACTTCGAGGACGCCAACCCGTATCATCCAGACCCCTCAAAGAGAGGCGAGCCGGAGAAGGCACTCTACGTCTGGAAAACCATCCTTGAGGCCGGGGAGCAGTACGGCATAAGGCCCGCTGGATTGGGCGCGAGGGACACGCTCCGCCTTGAAGCGGGCTACACCCTCTACGGAAACGAGACGAAGGAGAAGCAGCTCCTCAGCACGGACATCGACGAAGTGACACCCCTCCAGGCCAACCTCGAATTTGCCCTCTTCTGGGACAAGGAGTTCATAGGGAAGGAAGCCCTGCTTAAGCAGAGGGAGCACGGGTTGCCGAGCAAGATGGTCCACTTCAAGATGGTTGACAAGGGCATTCCGAGGGAGGGCTACAAGGTTTACGCGAACGGACAGCTAATAGGCGAAGTAACGAGCGGAACGCTCTCACCTTTACTTGGCATAGGAATCGGCATAGCCTTTGTAAAGCCTGAATATGCCAGACCGGGCGTGGAAATCGAGGTAGATATAAGGGGCGACCTCAAGAAGGCCCTCACAGTTGCACCGCCCTTCTACGACCCCAAGAAGTACGGGGCCTTCAGAGAGGAGTGAGTTTTTAAATCCTCGCTCCCTTCTTTTTTCATGCCAAAAAAGCACGCTTTCCTCGCGGTACTGCTCTGGTCCACGGTGGCAAGTGCCTTCAAGCTCTCGCTGAGGTATTTGACACCACTTCAGTTGCTTTTCTACGCCTCTCTGACTTCCCTTGTCATCTTTGGCTTTCTCTACTCGCGCGAATTCTCGCTGAGGAAGAAGCACCTCCGCTCCACCTATCTCGGGTTA
Organism: Thermococcus waiotapuensis; assembly: GCF_055384795.1. Lineage (NCBI taxonomy): Archaea > Methanobacteriati > Methanobacteriota > Thermococci > Thermococcales > Thermococcaceae > Thermococcus > Thermococcus waiotapuensis. The sequence goes on from NZ_AP042429.1 coordinate 1,550,517, forward strand.
ATGAACCCGTTCCTCTATTACATAGTCCTCTTCTCGGCCTATGACAGACTCCCAGCGCAGGAGGCGCAGGCTTTGAACTACACCTGGCCGCTCATGCTCGTTCTCCTCTCTGCTCCCCTCCTCGGAAAGAAGCCCCAAAAAAGGGCTGTTCTGGGACTTTCGATCGGCTTCTTTGGGGCGCTGCTCGTGGCCACAAAGGGGAACATAACGAGCCTGAACTTCTCAGACTCAACCGGTGTCGCTCTTGGCCTCGGGAGTGCGGTGATATGGGCCATGTACTGGCTTCTGAACCTCAGGGATGATAGACCACCTATCGAGAAGATGTTCTGGAACTTCCTCTTCGGGCTCGCTTACGTTTTCACCGCTCTAGCTCTCTCGGGCGGGCCCGCCATTCCGCCCCTTGGAGGCCTTGCTGGAGCTGTTTACGTCGGCCTCTTCGAGATGGGAGTTACTTTTTTCCTGTGGTACAAAGCCATAGAGGACGAGATAGAATTCGCGTCAAATTTGGCCTACCTCGTGCCCTTCCTGAGCCTTTTCTTCATCTCGGTTATTGTAGGTGAGAGCATAGCGCCCGCGACAGTTCTTGGGCTGGCGATGATAGTCGGCGGTATAATAGCTGGGAAGAGAGGTTGAGTTGAACGACAGCGAAAGCGGCACGGAACTTTAACTCTGTTTGACCGCCTTGGAGTAGTTCGTGCGTGTTTCATTATGTGGAGAACTTTTGGTGGCTTTCTTGGGTAGAGTGGCCGATGTCCGTTGGGTTACCTCCTTCGTGCCCTTCGGGCGCCTATTAAAAGTAGACCCCGAAAAATCTGCTTAAGAGGAAAGCCTCCAGGATCACAGCACTTGAAAAGGGCGAAGCTCCCACTCCGGGGGTTTGAGAGTGTCGTGACCGTTATAAAACAAGCATTCCGTTTTCCGCCAGTGCTTTGCGAAGCAAAAGGCTGTTGTGGTGGGCCCGCGGGGGTTCGAACCCCGGACCTCCCGCTTATCAGGCGGGCGCTCTGACCAGGCTGAGCCACGGGCCCTCGAGAAAGGTTCTGGTGCCCCGGCCGGGATTTGAACCCGGGGCGCGGGATCGAGAGTCCCGCATGTTTGACCGGGCTACACCACCGGGGCGTGTCCAGAGTTAGGGAGTATGGAGGGTTTAAAAAGTTTTTGGTTGTTTCCTGCCCGCTATGTTATTATGACATGATTATAAGGTCTCCGTACCCGTTAACGTTGTGACAAGGGTTCACGTCGTGCAGGGCATAAAAGCAACTGGATACGATGAGAACGGAAATCGGATTACGTTAACGGTTCCCCTGGATACCTGGGTAGATGTTCCAATAGACACAACCATAACGGTTTCCATCGACATAAGTACGACAACCTGCTTTGATGATACTATAGATGTCCCTGTCCAGGGCTTTTTTGAGGTCAGGCTTGACGAGATTCTTGGAGTAACCGATGGTACTCTGGAAGTTTCCATCTCCACGGATTATACAGTGAAACTTACCCTCAAACAGCTAGGATTGGACTCCTTGATAGACCAGCTTATCGATACGCTGAAGGCAATTCAGGCCTATCTGGGTTGAAACATTACGACGGACGTAGAAATCTCTATCGGTGGAAACAGAACCGACTGAACATCCTCTTTTTTTAATTTTTGTGGCCCAATGCTTTAATTTATTGAATAATCCCCGATAATTCTGCGAAAGGTTTATATTTGGTTGGCCAACTATATTCTATTGGCCTTCCATGAGGCCGGCCTCGAAGGGTAGCAAACAAAAAGGAAGGTAGGTGAAAGAATATGGGCTGGCAAAATAAGATAAAAGTCGTGGGCCTTATACTAATGCTACTGGCATCAGTGACCCCAGGGTTCCTACTCCCTGCTAAGGCCCAGTCGGTTTATGCCGCCTATCTGATTGATCCGAATGATGGAATGCTAGTCGTGAATGGAGCCTACACAGTAGTTCTCAGTGTAGTAGAGAACGGTGCACCAGTTGCCGATGGTGCCAACGTCACCCTTGCTTGGGACAGTAACAACAGCGATGTTCTTGCCTGGACTACAACAGTTAACGGTTTCGCTACTTTTGATAACCTGAAGCCAACAAAAACTGGGATCCTCTACGTCTTCGTGAACGGGGAGAACACGGGCCTAACCCTAAAGGTTCTCTCCCAGGATGCGATCAACGTCGCAATTACTCCTGCAGAGATCTACCAGGGCCAGGTTACTCCCGTCGTCATAAACGTTACCGTTAATGGAACCCCATTTTCCGGGGCTGGGGTATCCATAACCTCCAAGACTCTGAAGTACATAGACGAGAATGGAGAACTCAAGCCCTACTATTACACTGCCACAACTGGCGAGAATGGCATTGCAACCATAAACCTTTGGACACCAACTCTTGACACCCTTGAAGTTACTGTTAACGTCCGCGGATTCGAAGTCAAGAAGAGCATTACTGTCCTCCCGGCTCCAGCGGAGCAGCAGGTTCAGATCTATGGATGGGTTCGTAAGTTCATTCAGTACTACAACGCCAATGGAGAGCCGTACTTTGAGGGAACTCTTGAGAGGGTACCCAACGCCGAGATATTTGTAAAGATTGTTGCCGAGAACCCGGTTGAAAACGGGACCGTTCTCACGCCTATTACTGAAAAGTACATCTACGTTGGCAACTCAAGCGCAGACTCAGGCTTCCCAGGCGAGTACACCTTCAACCTGGCAGTAGCCGGTGACGGCCAGACCAAATACCACGTTTATATAGTAGCCTACAAACCGGGTGCAGAGAGCACCACAGTTGTTCAAGACGGAACTTATGTTAAGATAGCTGAGAAGCAGAAGTACGCTGTTCCGAGCGAGAACATCGAGTCCTACTACGGGTACCTTCCGGGACACGTGGAAATAGTGCCGGGTACAACCAGCGTCCAGGCCAACGCTCCGGCTATCCTTACGACTGTTAGAGAAATCAACGTCACCCTTCCATACGTCAAGGTCGACAAGGTTTCCTACATAAGCCCGTGCGATGGTCAGCTTGTCCAGCAGAACGCTGCCCACGATCTCAACAGCACTCCGATGCTCCCCGCTGCCAACGGAAAGTGGTTCGACATCGAAGTTACTATCACCGACGACCAGGGCAACCCCTACAACTTCGCCAAGGCTGAGGAGGAGGGCATACAGTTCGAGTCAGAATACGTTGTTGCAACAATCGACGACCCGAACCTCGGAATCCTTGATGTTGGCTCAATGAATGGAAGCACTGTAATGGCCCCAATCGATCCGGACACCGGGGTTGCCAAGATCAAGGTCTGGTCGACAGTCCCAGCGGGAGAGGTTGCCAAGCACATAAACATCGGAATCGCTAACGTCTCAAGCGTCTTTAACGTCAAAGTTAACTTCGCCAGCGAAGTTGAGCCTGAACCTACGGCTAAGGTTCCTGAATACTGGCACATCAACGCTCCAAGCGATGCCGTGGTTTACATCTATAACTACACCGGCAAGACTACCGAGGAGATACCCCTAACTGACACAATTAAGATAAACCCCGGACAGAGGCTCCAGAAGATCGAGTACTCCCTGAGCAACTACACTCTCCTGAAGTTCGTCGGCGTCGGCTACGTTTCCGGTGATGTAACCGACCACTCTGGCGAACAGCTTGCAGGTGCCACTGTGATCCTCCAGCTCTGGGACAACACTACCGGGAAGTGGGTTGAGGCAAAGGACATATGCGGCAGGCCGCTTGAAGTTACCTCCGCTGACGACGGACACTATGCCTTCGATGACGTTCCGACAACCGAAAGTGAGCTCTTCAGGGTCTACGCCACGAAGGACGGTGCCGAGGGCTACAGCTGGAACTTCTCAATCCCGATAGGCACCACTGCAACTGCAGATGTCAAGGTTGTCGGTAAGATGCCCGCCAAGTTCGAGCTCAGCAGCCTCAGCGTTGATACAACAAGCGGTGAGGCTCCGCTCAGTGTAACCGTCAGTGCTGTCGTTAAGAACACTGGAGAGATGAGTGGCAAGTACAGGGTTGAGTTAAAGGTCAATGGCAACACCGTCCAGTGGACTGACGTTGAACTCAGCGGTGGCCAGAGCCAGAAGGTTGAGTTCCAGTACACCTTTGTCAAGCCTGGAACTTACAGCGTTGCTGTTGGAGACCTCAGCCTGGGGCAGGTAACCGTTACAAAGCCAACCACTACAACAACCACTACGACCAGCCAGCCAACCACTACCACCACAACAACTACCAGCGGTGGTGGAGGAATCTGCGGCCCAGCGGCCATAATCGGCCTGGCAGTGGTCCCACTCCTCCTCAAGAGGAGGAAGTGAACCTTTTTCCCTCCCTTTTCTCCCTTGAGTTTCACTTTTGTTCAAGAACTCTATTTTAAGGCTTTCAGAAATTTCTAGAAGAGAACAAAAATAAAAAGATTTTACGGTCAGAAAGCCCTGCCGCTCATCACAATTCAGAGTTCTGGCTTCTCCTCATTCCGGTTCATTATCTTTTTGAGGAGTCTTTTGCCCCTTACTTTACCCCTGCCAAACCTCCATCCATGGGACTTGTTGACATGCCTTATGTAATCCTTGCTCTTCCTGAAGACCATTCCGCATTTTGGACAGCGATAGTAGGATTCTCCCTCTCTGTCAAAGAAGACTATCGCCTTAAGCCCTACCATCGCTTCTTCACCTCCGGCAATCACTCTTTTTTGAATTTTTAAAAATTTTCTTCGCTTCATACCCATATCCTGTTCCCTTTGATCTTGAGATATCCAAGGGTCTGCAGCTCTTTTAAAAAGCTCTCCAGTGACTCTTCGTCGAAATAAACATAGATCTTCTCGTCTTCGTTCTCCAGGACTATCGGTTCTCCCTCCAGGAGGGTCTCTATAAGCTTATCTTCTTTCTGGACTTTTTCCGCTTTTTGAAGCACCGTATCTGCAAGCATGGCCCTTGCTATGCCTGTGAACATGGCTTTTAAATAGCTCTCTTCGGTTGAATATTCCTCTGCTGTCTTCAGGGCCAAATCTATCAGCCCTCTGTCAACTTCAATGACTTCAACGTAGTAGCGCTTGACTATAGAGACCTCAGTTGTCATAGTTGTCTTGAACCTTTTTTTCTATTTCTTCAAGCCATTCTTCGACTTCATCTAACGGAAACCTGAGTTCAATCGTCAGATCCTCCAATGGGACAATTTTGTTAAGAACAATTTTTCCATCTCTTTCTTCTGCAGTTTTGTTCTCTATTAGGGCTGTTAGAAGGATTAACCTCTCGGATTCTCCATCTCCGAGGAATTCTTCAATGCTCAGTTCCATTGTATTTCGAACTTTCTCGATGAGCCCATCGTAGAGCTGCCTGAGATTTGAAAGCGTGTCCTCTATGATGTCAATCTCACCGGATTTTTTGAGGAGCTCCGAATACTTATCTCTTATTACCAAGTAGTGATCGATGTCATAGTCGACTGATTCGTATTTTCTGTTCATGATCCCTGCTCTGCTGAGTTCTCGAGAGAGCTCGTTCATGGTATCTTTATCAACGACTTCGAACTTCATCTGGCATCTCCCTAATATGTACAATTTTTGAGGTCAGAAGGAAAGCGGCGCCTCTGCATCCTCTTCTTTAATGGCTATCCATACGGCCATCATTATCAATCCGGCACCTATGAGCTCCCGTACCGATGGAATTGCCCTCATTATAATTACGGTTCCCAAGGTTCCGAACAGCGGTTCTGTGGAGTATATAAGGGCTGCCCTGTACGCCGTAGTCTCCCCTTGGTACTTTACCTGAGCCGTGAATGCAATTACCGTGGCGAAGAGTGAGGTGTAGAGAATACCAAGCCAAGAAGCTGGGTTAGTAGGCAAAATGGGTGTTTCCAGCAGTTTCGAGCTAGTGAGAGAGAATAGGAAGTTCCAGAAAATCTGCCAGAACGAGAGGCTGATGTAATCTGATCCCTGAAACTTTTGGACCAGCACTATCTGAAATGCAAAGCTGATGGCGCAGAGTACTGTGAGGATATCTCCGTGGTTCACTTTTTTTCCAGCACCCGATATCAGGTACAGGCCAGCAATGGCTATGAGTAGGGAGACTCCATCATTTTTCTTTATTTTATCTCCCAGAAGGAAATAGGCAATGAAGGGGGTGAATACAACGTAAAGTGATGTGATGAAAGCTGAGTTTGAGGGGGTTGTATATTCAAGGCCGATTGTCTGGAAGGCATGTCCCAAGAAGAGTGTTATGCCGAGTATAAACCCCTCAAATACCGTTTCCTTTTTTATGGCCTTCGATCTAAAAATAAGAAGCATAAATGCAGAGGCTACACCAAACCTATATGCCAGGAAGAGAAGAGGGGGCATATATGATATACTTATCTTCATCACGGGAAACGTTAAACCCCAGAACACGGTTACAAGTAGGAGTATCAGCTCAGCACGCTTCATGAAATAAGGCGGTTTTCTAGTTTTAAAAATTTATTCGCCCGGACCATCGATGCAGGACATGTTCATGGCAAGAAGTGCCTCAACGAAACCTGATTCCAGGTTTCTTTTTATCTTTTCGGAGAGTCTCTGAAGTTCTTCTTCTGCCAGCTCTTCTTTGTTTTTGAGCCATTTTATCTTTCCATCTCTTTTGTCCAGGACCACTACGGGCTCTTCGGTAATCAGAGGGACGTAGTTCATTCTGACGCCGTATATCTCCTCCGCAAAGGCCAACTTTGCCCTCAGAAGCTCAAGGTAGTTGGCCAGATCCTCGCCCAGGATTCGCCTGAACTCTCGCTCCATTCTCCCACCATGCTCTTGTGGATATCCATGTTTATTAGATTATCGGCCATATCTGGGTAGCAATGGACCGTAGAAAGAGCCATAAAGCTAATTTCTCTATCAAACTCGGTGAGGTTTATGCAGATGAAGCGTTCCTATCATTTCCACGCCTACCAGCCGGGGGATATAATCTACATCCACGACGGCTCGGGGTGGGATCCCATAAAGTACTCCGAGAGGCTCAGCCCCGTGTCTCTTGTGATAAGGGACATCGAGGTCAAAGGGTGGAACTGGACCCGGGCGGTTATAAAGGCCTACGAATACACAAACGACGTCCTCGGGAGGCTGCCTAAGAAGAGCGTCAGCGTCGACTTTGAGCCTTTCACCCTCTACATGATACTCAGCTACAAGCCCCGCATATACGGGGAGATAGTTGAGCTCCTCGGCGAACAAGTGGAGGCGGTTCCTACAACACCTTTCCATCCCATAATGCCCCATCTGGGACGGTTTGACCAGGAGGTTCTTGCGAGGGTTTCCTTTGACTTTTACGAGCCTTTCATCAAGGGGCAGGACACCGTGGGTTACTGGCTGCCGGAGGGCGTTATAACCAGGGAAACCGCGGGAATAGTTGCAAATGCAACTTCAGCTAACGTTGTTTTCCTTCTTGATGAGAGGCAGTTCATTGGCCTTAATCCGCCCCAGGCAAAGTTCTCGTGCAACATCTATCGGTGCGATGGAAAGCTGGCCTACGTTTTTGGCAGGGACCACCAGCTCAGTGATGCCTTCGCCTTCAACACCCTCGACGTCGAGGGACTGATCAGGGCTGTTGCAGAGGGCAGGGTTGACGTCTTCAAGGAGAAAGCCGGCATCCCATACCTGGTTCACCTGGCGAGTGATCTTGAGGCACTGCTCGCCAATCCAAAGCAACTTGACAGGTTCCTGGGGTGGATGAAGGGTCTCGATGAAAGGGGCGTGGAAGGGGTAAACGCTGTGGAGTTCGTGAGAAGAAAGAGAAAAGGGGTGTACGGGTGCCTCGATGGGGAGTGTAGCGAGCACTTCAGGATAGACGTCAAGGACTACTCGAGCTGGAGTGATTACTATGATTTGAGCCTGGACGGCAGGACGGGGGACACGAGATGGCTCGGGATGAGGAGGGAAGACGGTAAGGTGATTAACCGCATGTATAAGGGCAAAAAAGTTTCCCAGCTGTGGAAGTATGCCTTCACGGAGCTGTTCCGGGAGCTCAACAGGGCCATTCGTTTTGGAGTCATCGACATGATCCTAAGGCACTCTGAGAAGGCCAGCAGGGAGTCCGTCAAGGAGTTTCTGGTGCGTTATTCCAGGGCCTTTTTCAGGGAGCACTACGAATATTTCGACATGGAGACGGGCGTTGATTACATAATGGAGCCCATAGAGGGCGTTGATCCGACGCTCGCGATGAAACTCGGGAGGGTGTACTACATAATGCTTCTCGCGAACCACTCCTGCCCCCGCTTCTGGGAGAACATCGACACCAGGGTCACCTTCGGAAATGTCTCCGCGATAAGCAAGGCCCTCATAGAGCTCATGGAAGTTTACATGAAGGAGGGTCTCGGGGAGAGGGCCAACTTCCTTCTCCTGGAATACATGAAGCTCCTGGCTTTCCCGCAGCTCTACTACGACTACGACCTCTACAAGCTACCCGGCCTTGAGGGGTGGGAGACGACCGAAAAAGCCTGGTTTGAGTCCCTTGAGAGCGAGGTCCCCAACAGCCCCTACAACGTCGTAACGAGGGCGGCGCTCTACACGGGTAAAGAAGCACTTCCGAATGAGATAAGGGGAGCCCTTGAAGTGCTCTATGACTTCAATGGGGCCGTTGCTGACACCGGCCACATACCGGGCGAGTTGCACGGGCATTGGGAGAAAAAGGAGTGGTGCGAGCACAGGGCCTAAACCTTCAGGCCCTCCTTCTTTCTGCTCAGGAAGAGATAGGCTTCCCCCTCCAACTCGCTCGGGACGTAGTCAACGAGGAAATCTGCATCTTTTACCGCTTCTCTCAGGTTCTTCCCGAGGGAGGCCTGGTTCTTCTCCAGGAGCTCGGAGATAACATCGAGGATGTTCTCTTTCACCCTCTTCTCCGCGTAGAGCATCTTGCCCCTCAGCCAGACCCTCTCGTTTTTCCTGTAGAAGTCCCTGCCCCTCTCGGTGAAGAACTCAGGGCCAGGGTGTATTTTCACAGCCGGCCGCTCAACTCTCTCCACCTCAAGCATTATGAAGGCTTTATCGCCTGAATAACCGCAGTTCCAGCCTAAGACTCCGAACCCTTCCCTTTCCAGGGCCCTCTCCAAACCCCGTGCGCTCTTTTCGAGCTGGGGAAGGAGGAGGTCATCTATTAAGTCAGGCTTTCCAAAAATCAGCGTCACCAGGTGGGTTCCCTTCCTCCTGAGCTCATCCAGGTAGTCACCAGCTTCCGCTTTCTCAGGGAAGAAGAACTTCGTCGAGGGCTCCTCGAGAAACTCCATGGCGTTGAAATAGAAAACCCCATAGCGCTCCCAGCTCAAGTTCGCCGCAACGTTTCTTCTCGGATCCACTGGGTCGAGGACTATCAAAGGCCTGTCCAACTCAACTTCCCTCTTCACGGTTCTCATCGCTATCTCGGGCTCTTTTCTCAGCCAGTTTTCCGGGTCAATTATCTTCTGCCTTAGCATGAAATCCGCCTTCTTAAGAACGTCAAGGAACGAGCCGTACTTTATGACCAGAATCTCTGCGAGGTAACCCGAGAAACCGCGCACATAAATTTCGCTACCGTAAGTGTTGATGCCCTTCAAAAAGCGCTTGAGGAGGCGGACTTCATCGTTTTTGCCTTTGATGCTCTCGTTTACCCAGCGCGTGTGGAGAATCGAGCGGTCGACGGCCGTCTTCACGTCTCTCCAGCTATTAACGTTGTAACAGGGTACAAGATCAACGCTCACCCCTTTATAGCTTGCCCTCACGTAGGGGTGCTCCGCGTAGGCGACCTCATGGGAATCGAGCTTCTCAGCAATGGCCTTTCCGAGCTCCAGGCCTTTTTCCCTGAGCTCTTCGGGGGGAGTTTCGAGGGGGAAAGCCAAGAAGAGGTCAACGTCGTGATCTCCAGCTAAATAAGTGTCCTTCGCGAGGGAGCCGACGAAGTAGGGCTTAACCTCAAGGCCGAGCTCCTCAACGGTCTCCTCTGCTATCTCCCCAAGTTCCATCATCAGACCGTTAACGAAGGCCCTCTCTTCCTCCGTTGGGCGTATTTTCTTGAGGACGTTCTCGATGACGGAGATGTCCATGCTCACACCTCAATCCGCCAGCTCGAACCTAGCGACTGTCTCGTAGATTGGCCCCTTCGGCGTCAGCGTGCTCTTCTTCAGCTCTATCGCGTTAACCTCGAACTCACCAAAGTCCTCGCTGGCGAGGTCTTTTAACGCCATCGCAAGCTCAAGCTTATCCTTCACGAAATTTACCCTGCCGATGGTTATGTGGGCAACGAAGTCGTTTTCCTTCTTAAAGCCGAGTTTTCCCATTTCCCTCTCAACATCGGCCGCCATCGCCTTAAGTCCCTCGTCGTTCTCTATGCCCGCCCAGATTACCCTCACGTAGTTGAGGTTCGGGAAAACGCCGACGCCCTTAACTCTAACGCGGTGCTTTTTGTGCCTTCTGGCTATTCCTGCTAAAGCCTTCTTGACTTCCTCAGCGGTTGCCTCGTCTATTTCGCCGAGGAACTTGAGCGTCACGTGGAAGTTCTCACGCTCAACGAACTTTATCTTGGCCGTTTTGCTCCCTATCCTCTCCTGGGCTTTCACGAGGTTGTCCCTAACCTCTTCGCTGACCTCCACCGCTATGAACGCCCTCATAGCACCACCGAGAAAAGTTGGAGAAAGGGGGTTAAAGAGGTTTTGGAAAGGGGGATGTTCTCAACTGTGTTCAACTTCCACGTAAAGACCTACTGGAACGTTCACGTCCTCGTATGATGTCCAGAACCAGTGATTCACTGGGATTTCTACCTTGTAATTGCTTTCCATGGCGTAGAAAGTCACCTGGCTTTCAGGGCCTTCGTTTTCTAAGTGGCCAAGCATGACATAGCTGGAGTAATCACCGACACTGAAGCCGACGGTTACGGTTGCAAACCATGGCGGGATAGTACCACGTGATAGGGAGTACAAGATTGCCCCAATTGGCACGCCCACGCCAAAACTGTGGCCGTCACTTCCTATGTAGATTTTTCCGTAGAACTCGGAAATCGATATTGGGCTGTTTACTCCCGAGGATATTCCATCCGATCTCTTCATCCAGCTGCTTGGAAAGTTATACGGTGGCTTCCCCAGCGTTGAACCGCTTGCTATGTGTTTGATATTTCCACTAACCCGGTCTACGGTAAAGCTGTCTATCTTTGCAAAGTATCTCTCATTGTCTGTCGGAGAACAGAAAACGTTGTTGTTGGAATCGCGCTCGCAAATGTACTCCTTCTGGTAAATATAGCGAACGGTTCCCCTGATCCACACATAGCCCCACCGGTGTTCTTTGGGCACTGTAATGTGGGCCCCTCCGGCATAGTAGTCTGTTATTGATCTTCCAAGGGCTTTAACCTTTATGGAGCCCGGATCAAACTCAACTTTCTCCGATATCTTCTCTCCGAGTGCAACTGTCACGTCCGGCCCCCAGTACTTCTGAACCGTTGCCCCGAGGTCGGCCGTGCCGAAGATGTCGCTCCAAACGTTGTTGTGGACGATGAGGATGGGTATTTCCACGTTTTCATAATACTTCTGCTCGCTCGTTCTCCACTCGAGCCACGGTGGATTCAGGTAGCCCTGAGGCTGTACCTCGGCCTTCTTTTTAACTTCTGCAATCTCTGTTTTTCTGGCTTCCCCAAGGTTGAATTTGAGTTCAATGTTTTCCGGGAGTAGGGTGTTAGTTAATTCGGTTTCAAAGCTCTCTGGCGGTAGCGTGTAGACCTCTCCATCCTTTTCTACCCACACATCGACTCCGATGAAGGCGGTTTTTGAGCCTATTTTCTTTGCAATGCCCTTCGGCGCGTCGAGGTTGAGTTTTATCACGTTCCCCTGCTGGATTAAATTCTTGAGAATGCCTCCGCTCAGTGTTCCCCTCTGGAGGGTTTTAATGCTCCCGTTCTCATCAAAGGTCCATACCGAGTAATAAACTTTCCCGTGGTCTGTAAGGGGTTTTCCATTCTCGTCGAGGAGGGAAACCCTGGCACCACCGAGGGGGGAGGTTTGGACGTATCCAAACCCAAGAAGAATCAACACCCCGATGACCACTGCCGGCTTCAACTTCACGGGGTTCACCTCCGCAATGGCCGTGCAATACTAACTATGCAGCTCTTCCTTATAAATTTTTCCTCTTACTTTTAGTAAGTTTCCATCCCCCCCCCCTTTTCTATTGAGTAAAAATTTATTCTGAGCCATGTTTTCCTCGTGGAATCAGTCAAAAGAAGCAAGAGTAAGGGAATTATAAGTGGTGCAAAAAAGTGCGGAAACAAAAACCTCACTCCCTCACCACAACGGGGAACTCCTCCCAGGGGAAGACTATCCACTTGTCAGTCCTGAAGACGTAGAAGTCCGGAACGACCTTCGTCCATGGCTTCATGCTGAGACATGCGACCTTAACCTCGCTCGCCCCGGCTTTTTTGACCTCTTCGATGACCACCTCAAGTGTCTTCCCCGTGTCGCTGACGTCGTCCACTATAACAACCCTCTTGCCTTCCAGTGAGCCGTGAAGCGGAATCGTTACCACGGGCTTCTCCATCCTCTCGTCAATCCCCTTGTAAAACTTGACATCGATGACCTTGACCTCGGCATCCCCTAAGATGTGGCTGAGCCTCACGGCTGGGATAAGTCCACCCCGGGCAACTCCGACTATCACGTCTGGCATGAAATTTTTCCTCAGTTCCTCGGCCAGTGCGAATATCGCCCTGTCAACCTGCCACCAGGTGAGATAGACCTTGTCCATGTCAACACCCCCAAACGGCTGAGCTGGCTCACCCGAGCTCTCTTCTGAGTGTCGGAAGTTAAAACGTGCCCCTTAAAAAGGATGCTTTAACAGAAAAATGTCAATGGGGGAAGAAAAGAGGTTAGCTGATGACGCACTTGCTCCAGCCACAGCGCGGGCAGGTTGCACAGCCGCTCTCCATTCTGAGCTCCACAAGCTCGCCGTCCTTCTCGTAGCAGACGGGACAGTAGGCAACACCCAAGAGCTCCTTTATCTTATCCTCCGGAATATCGGGCTTCTCCTTGACGCTCTCGTGGGCCGGTTTGGGGGCCGGGGCGGGAGAAAGGGAGAAGGTCAGTCCCGCCGGCTGGTCAGTACCCTTCTTCCCGTTGGTGCCGTTGAGGATTGCATTGACATTGATGAAGCGCGCAAGCCACGGCTCGGCCTCAACAACCGCCTTAAGCTTCTCAACTGCGTATTTGCTCGGTTTTGCCTTGACGCGCTGCTTCTTCTCTCCCTCCACACTGTACACCTGAACCGAGAGCGAGCCGTCGCGGTAAACCGTTACTCCCTTGCAGCCGAGCTTGTAGGCGAGCAGATAGGCGGCCTTGACGTCCTCAACCGTTGCATCGTTGGGCATGTTTATGGTTTTGCTTGCGCTGTCGGTGAGCCAGAGCTGGATGTTGGCTTGAGCTAATAGGTGGTCGAGCCAGTGGATGTCCATGGCGGTCACAAAGACCTTCTGCACTTCCTCCGGAATCTCCTCGAGGCCCTGGACTGAGCCGTAGTTGTCGCTTATCTTCTTCAGTATCTCGTCGCTGTAGAGGCCACGTTTCTTGAGCTCCGTCTCAAAGACGGGGTCAACGTAGTAGAACTCGCCGACGGTGACGCTCTTCTTGTAAACGAGGGCAAATATCGGCTCGATTCCGCTTGAGGTGTCGGCTATCATTGAAACGCTTCCCGTCGGCGGGCAGGTCGTGACCATGGCGTTTCTAACACCGTGGCGCTTGATATCTTCAGCAAGCTCATCCCATGGCAGGTTCCATATTTCGCGGTGATAGAAGCCCTCCACCGGTAATTCACCGTCTTTGTACTTTGTCTTCTCGTAGAGCGGGAACGGGCCACGCTTTTTGGCAGTTTCAACGCTCTGCCTGTAGGCGTAGAAGGTCAGGTACTCCGTGGCCTTGCGCATGAACTCAAAGCCCTCCTTGCTGTTGTAGGGGATTCCGAGCTTGAAGAGCGCGTCCGCCAGGCCCATCATGCCAACGCCTATCCTCCTGGTGAGCTTCGTGTTGCGGTCTATCTCGGGCAGCGGGAAGCGGTTGACGTCGATGGCGTTGTCGAGGTACTTGGCCACCTTCTGGATCACGTAGGCGTACTCGTCCCAGTCGAAGTAGGGCTTTCCTTCATCGTCATACTTGACGAACTTTGCCAGGTTTATGCTGGTCAGGTTGCAGGATTCGTAGTCGTAGAGGGGCTCTTCCCCGCATGGGTTAGTAGCACGAATTGGCTCATTCTTAGCACTTTGTAACACGTTCCTCCTGTTAATCACGTCGAAGAAAACAACCCCCGGGTCAGCCTTCGCCCAGGCCATGTAAGCTAACTCCTCGAAGAGGCTCTTGGGGTCGACTTCTTTGACCTTCTCACCTGTGCGCGGGTTTACGAGCGGGTAACGCTTGCCTTCCTTTAGTGCTTCCCAGAAGTCCTCCCAGATGCCGACGCTTATGTTGAAGTTGCTGAGCACGTTGGTTCCAGTGTTCCTCTCCTTGGCGTGGATGAACTTCTCTATATCTGGATGCCAGACTTCGAGGATACCCATGTTTGCGCCCCTTCTGACACCTCCCTGCTTTATCACGTCGCTGACGGCATCGATGAGGTGCATGAACGATACTGGTCCTGAGGCAGCTCCGGCAGTGGATCCGACGAAATCGCCCTCAGGGCGGAGCTTTGAGAAATTAAGGCCGGTGCCACCACCCATTTTTTGTATCATGGCAACATCATGCGCCGCTTTCATAATGCTCTCCATATCATCCTCTATCGGGACAACGAAGCACGCCGAGAGCATTCCGAGCGGCCTTCCCGAGTTTATTAGGGCCGGCGTGTTCGGCATGAAAACCTGACCCGTCATCAGCCTGAAGTACTCCTCTACCTCATCCTCGTAGCCCTCAAAGGCGCCGTTTTCGAGCATCGTGACGATTTCATCGATTGAAACCTTCATCTGGCCCTTTTCAGCGAGCTCGCGGTAAAGGTTCAGGAGCCTCTCGAAGTGGTACTTGTTCAGCTTAAAGCGGCCTATTGAGAGCTTCCCGTCGTATTCGTCAAGCTTCGAAAGGTACTTCTCGATGGCCTTTGGGTCCTGCTCGTGTCCCCCGTTTTTATCGAAGACCCTCTCATCGTAGAGGATATCTGGAATAACGGCCAGGACAGAAACGCGCTCGAAGAGTTCCTTTGGGCTTTCAACGATTTCACCCTTCTCGTTCCTCATGAAGTAGCGAGACGCCAAAACGCGGAGGGCGTTGAGCGAGAAGCGCTTGTCTATTTCATCCAGCTTGTCCTTGTTCAGGATTTTCTTCTTCTCCTCCCTTATCTCAGCCTTCTTCTTGCGGTAGAGGATGTAGGCTTTTGCCACGTCGAAGAGGCCTGCTCTCATGAGCTCGAGCTCAACTATGTCCTGGATGTTCTCTATGTTTGGGATTTGGCCATCGTAGAGCTGGTTTATCCTCCTGACAACCCTTCTGACGACTTTGTTGAGGAGATCCTCGTCGTGGATTCCGACCTCGAGCATTGCCCTCTGTATAGCCCACCTTATACGCTCCTCATCAAATGGTACGATTCTACCGTCCCTTTTCATCACTTTTTCAACTGCCATATAAACACCCCTGGCTTATTGTTGCCCATTTTCAGGTTTTTTGGTAAAAGGAATAGCACCCGGTAGTTATGGACTGGGGTAAATATACCTTGCCCTGCTCAGCTTTGCCATGGTGACAAAAAGAGTCTTTATGTTTTGTAGATTGAGCCACTGGATTAAAAAGGCCGGGTTCAATAATTGGATAAAAAATCCTGCTCTCTCAGAGCCCCTCGTATACAAGCCTCATCCTGTAGGCGTGCTTGAGCTCTTCCCCGGCCATCATCCTCATTATCTGGGCCAGTGAGCCCCCGAGGATCTCCGAGAGCTTTAAATAAAACTCGTAGGCGTGTTTCTCCCGTATTATGGCGTCTTCGACGAGTTCCTCCAGGGAAGAAGGCTCTGGCCTTTCGTCTTCGAGCATCGGCTCCAGGGAGAGGGCTTCCAGGTAGTCAATTACCCGTGTCCCCTCCAGGCTTTTCTCTTTTAGCAAACCTTCGAAGGTTTTTCTGTGCCTCAGTTCTTCCTCAGCTAAAATCCTGAAGACTTCAACGAGCTCGGGCCTCTCGTAGGTTGCGAACGCTTCCCCGAGTTTGTAGAGGTTGTAGGCCTCGTTTTCCTGCCGGATCACTCCCTTAAGCAGTTCCTCCAGCTTCATTCTCCCCCTCCACTACCTCAAGGTATTTAATCAGTTCCCCGACGCCCGGGAGGACCAGGTCGGGCTTTATACCACTCCTCTCGATCTCATCCAGCGTGCTCACCCCGGTGAGAACCATCACGGCCTTCATGCCGAAGCGCTTCGCGAAGGCTATGTCCGTGTCTAACCTGTCCCCCACCATCCAGATTTCCTCAACTTCCCCGAGCTTTTCTCTGGCGACTTCATAAACCGGCCCGTTGGGCTTGCCTATTATCAGGGGCTCCGTGTCAGTTGCGGCCTTAATTGCGGCTATTATCGCTCCCGCGCCGGGGTAGAGGCCCTCTTCGGCCGGATAGGTAGTATCCGGGTTCGTGCCTATAAACTTCGCCCCGTTCCTTATGGCTAGCGTGGAGTACTTGAGCTTCTCGTAGGTTAAAGAGGGATCAAGGCCGACGACGACGTATTCTATTTCTTTCCATTCCCCTTTTCTGGCTTTTTCAACGTCGATAACTCCCCAGCCGAGGCGCTCCATCTCCCTCAGCAGGCCTTCTCCACCGATGACGAAGACCTTTCCAGGCCTGAAGTGTTTCTCCATGTAGAGCCTGGCCGCGAGGCCCGATGTTACAATTCTGTCTTCGGGGACATCAATTCCCATCGAGAGGAGCTTTTCCCTGTACATGGCCGGGTCTTTGGTTGAGTTGTTGGTGAGGAATATGAATGGAATCCCCCTCCTCTTCAGGAAATCTATCAGCTCTTTCGCCCCTTCAACGGGTTTGTTCCCGCGGTAGATCACACCGTCCATGTCAAACATCAGCCCGATCATCTTCAGCACCGGGAGATGGAAGGAAGCCGGGTTTTAAAAGCTCACTGGCCATGAAGTTTTGACTTCCTTGGCCCTGAAAACTTCCCATATCAGGGGCTTTTCACTTCCGCTTTTTCAGCACGGTGTCCGTCTCTCCTTTCCCTCATTCCCCTCTCTGTATCTTTGCATGCCCGCCGACGAGGCTTTTCCTCAGCTCAAGGTTCCTTATCTCGCACTTTTCATCGATGATGGAGCGCCATATCGTCGAGCCCCGTATTACCGTCCTTCTGAAGATTATTGAATCGCTTACATCGGAGTTCTCGATGACGCACTCCTCACCTATGTAGGCGTAGGGTCCGATTATTGAGCGTCCGAGGATTTTGGTGCCCCTCTTTATAACCACCGGCGGGATTATCTTGGAGTACGGGCTTATCTGGATCTCCTCGATGTGGCTCTCCTTGAGGAGAGTCTTCAGGGCTTCGAGATAGCTGTCCGCTGAGCCTATGTCGTACCAGTAATCAGAGAAGCGGTAGGCCTTTATAGGCTCCCCCTTCTCCAGAAGCCACTGGAGGAAATAGCCGGGCGAATCCCTGTTGCCATTGGAGAGGTACTCATCTATGCGCTCCATGACTCTCTCCGGGAACACGTAAACGCCGGTGCTTATGAGCGTGAACTGTGGTTGGGCTGGCTTCTCCTGGAAGGAAACAACCCTGTCCCCTTCAAGAACAACCACGCCGTAGCGCTTTGCCAGCTCAAGGTCGCCTACATCGTAGACCGCTATTAATGTTTTGCCGTCGTAAGCCCTCAGAAAGTCCGAGAGCGAGAAGGAGAAGAGGTTGTCGCCCGCTATGACGAGGTAGTCGTCGAGGCCGAGCTCATCGAGGGCTTTTTTCATCGCCCCTATGGTGCCGAGCTTCTCTTCTTCATGGAGGGTGTCTTCCACGATTAATCCAACCCCGTACTTCTCCGCGTAGGATTTGAAGTGGGCCTCGAAGAACCTGTTGGTCGAGATGTAAGCCTCCAAGCCCAGCTCGTTTACCTTCTCCATGATGTAATCGAGTATCGTCTTCTCTCCAACCGGAAGCAGGGCCTTTGGGTTGTCCTTCGTTATGGGCCAGAGCCTCGTTGCGTAACCACCCGCCATTATGAGGACTTTCATTCAATCACTCCTCCGAGATTTTTACGGAAGTGATACAAATCATGATTGCGGGTCTTCCTGAGGAATTCCAAGGGCCTCCCTCCTGTAAAGTTCAAGGTGATAAGAATAGTCATGGTACTCCGCCATTGTTATCTCCTCAAATCTGCACCTTGCCCTTTCATCCCTCGAGAAAAGGAGTTTGCCACCTATGGCCCGGAACCTAAACGCTACCGGAGCGTCGTTTAAAATCCTTACATCGACGGGGAATTTCACAAGCCTGCTAAGCTCTTCCTCCAGTTCCATTTCATAGAACCTGTCAGCGGTTCCCCTTATGTAAATCCCCACATCGATATCCCTGAACGGTCCCTCCTCGAGGAACGAATCGTGAAGGTAAGCGAATAAGATTTCCCCCTTTTTAATCAAAGCTTCCCGGAGTTCTTTGATTATTTCCTCCTTCTCCCTCTTCGGGAGCGTGAAGATTCTCATCATGATTCAAACTCCTATGCAGGAGATAAAAAGCTTTTCCCAAAAAATTAATAATAACAGAGTACGTATAAGGCTCTGGTGGTACGTATGAAAGCACTTGTAACGGGCGGTGCGGGCTTTATAGGCTCACATTTGGTGGACAGGCTTATGGAATCGGGGAGCAAAGTCAGGGTTCTCGACGACCTGAGCGCCGGAAGCCTCGACAACGTCAAGCGCTGGCTTGAAAACGAGCGCTTTGAGTTCATAAAGGGGGACATGAGGGACCCCGGGATCGTCAAAAAGGCCGTTGAGGGAGTTGACGTCGTCTTCCACCTCGCGGCAAACCCTGAGGTTAGAATCGGTGCTCAGAGCCCGGAGCTGCTCTACGAGACGAACGTCCTCATAACCTACAACCTGCTCAACGCGATGAGGGACTCAAACGTTAGGTACCTCGTCTTCACGAGCTCCTCAACGGTTTACGGCGATGCGGAAGTAATTCCAACCCCGGAAGATTACGCCCCGCTGGAGCCAATAAGCGTCTACGGCGGGGCAAAGCTCGCGGCCGAGGCTTTAATCAGCGGCTATGCTCATACCTTTGGCTTTAAGGCCTTAGTCTTCCGCCTTGCCAATATCATAGGCGAGCGCTCCAACCACGGCGTCATCTACGATTTCATCAACAAGCTGAAAAAGAACCCGGAAGAGCTTGAAATACTCGGCGATGGAACGCAGAAGAAGAGCTATCTCCACGTGAGCGACACTGTTGAGGGCATGCTTCACATCTTCGAACACTTCAGGAAGGAAAGCAAAACGGTTGACTTCTACAACATCGGCAACGACGACTGGATAACGGTGAAGGAGATAGCGGAGATAGTGAGTGAGAAGATGGGCCTCAGGCCGAGGTTCGTTTTCACGGGCGGCGTAGATGGAGGCCGCGGGTGGAAGGGTGACGTCAAGCTCATGCGCCTGAGCATAGAGAAGGCCAAGAAAACCGGCTGGAGGCCGAAGATGAACAGCTATGAAGCCGTGAGAAGAACCGTTAGGGAGCTCCTTGTGACAGTTTGAGTTTTCTCCCTGGCTATTTTATTGGCAGAGCCTGAAGCTGAACGTCGGGGTGGGACAGTGACCCGGCTTTTTACTTCTTTAAATGTGAGATACCTTTGTTCCTGTCGTGTTTCAGTTATATTATGGGTGAGAGCTTGGGATCCGATACTTGGGAGTGGCGAAAGGTTTATAAGTGCCCTGGAAGTTGTCAGTTTGGTAATATCTGCTATTGGAAACTCTCCCTCAAATTACAGCGATCTGGGGGAAGCTAAATTGAAGATGCTGGTAATAATCCCCGCCTACAATGAAGAACTGACGATCGGCTCGGTTGTGGCTTTATCGAGGAAGTACGGGGATGTTTTAGTTGTTGACGATGGTTCTATCGATAGAACTTCTGAGATTGCCAGGGAGAGCGGGGCGGTGGTTGTGAGGCATGAAGTTAACGGGGGCAAGGGAAAGGCCCTGAGGACGGGGGTTTGAATACGCGTTCTACAACGGATATGACTTCGCCGTGACGATAGATGCTGATTACAAAGACAGTATGGGTCTGGAGAAGGTTCCATTATTTCAGATCAAAAATTTGGAGGGTTCGTGAATGGATGAAAAGAAATATTTCGTCCATCCCCTTGCAGTTGTTGAGGAAGATGTCAAAATCGGAGAAGGAACGAGAATATGGCACTTCGCCCACATCAGAAAGGGCGCCAAGATAGGCAGAAACTGCAACATAGGAAAAGACGTTTACATCGATGTTGATGTTGAGATTGGAAACAACGTTAAGATTCAGAACGGTGTCAGCGTTTATCATGGTGTTAAAGTTGAGGACGACGTTTTTCTGGGCCCACACATGACGTTCACCAACGACCTCTATCCAAGGGCATTCAACCAAGACTGGAAGGTTGTTCCTACCCTCGTCAAGAGAGGAGCAAGCATAGGGGCACACGCAACGATAGTCTGTGGCGTTACCATAGGCGAGTACGCGATGGTTGGTGCGGGTTCAGTCGTCACCAAAGATGTGCCACCCTTCGGCCTCGTCTACGGCAATCCCGCCAGATTAAAGGGTTTCGTCTGTTACTGTGGTAGGAAACTTGAAGAAAAAGACAAAACAGGTGAAGACGAGGAACACATAATCTTCAAGTGCTCCCACTGTGGGAGGGAAGTTAAAATAAGGAAGGAAGATTACGAGCGCTATTTGAAGGAAAAGGATAAGAGGTGCTGAAAATGAGGAACATACCCATAGCCAAGCCTCTCATAGGGGATGAAGAGATAGAAGCAGTCGTTGAGGTTCTTAAGAGCGGAATGCTCGCTCACGGAAAGATCGTTGAGACCTTTGAGAGGGAGTTCGCTGATTATCTAGGGGCAAAACATGGAGTAGCAGTTGCCAACGGAACAGCTGCCCTCGATGTTGCTCTAAAGGCTCTCGGAATAAAGGATGGGGATGAGGTAATAACCACTCCATTTACGTTCGTTGCTACCGCCAGCTCGATCCTCTTCCAGAGGGCGAAGCCAGTTTTTGCGGACATTGATCCTAAAACTTTCAATCTCGATCCAAACGACGTTCTCGAAAAGATAACTGACAAAACAAAAGCTATTCTCGTCGTTCACCTCTATGGCCAGCCGGCTGAGATGGGGACCTTCAAGGAGATAGCCGAGGATCACGGGCTATACCTCATCGAGGACTGTGCCCAGGCTCATGGCGCAGAATACAACGGCCAGAAGGTGGGAACCTTCGGGGATATAGCGGCGTTCAGCTTCTATCCGACTAAGAACATGACGACTGGCGAAGGCGGAATGGTGGTTACCAACGATGACGAATTAGCCGAAAGGGCCAGGTTGATACGGAACCACGGCCAGAGGGAGCGCTACTACCACGTTACCCTTGGTTACAACCTCAGGATGACGAACATGGCTGGGGCACTTGGTAGGGTTCAGCTGAGGAAGCTGGACGAATGGAACGAAGCGAGGAGAAAAAACGCCAAGAAGCTTAGTGAGGGAATATCAAAAATAACCGGGCTGACCCCACCTTATGTTGCTCCCAACGTCAAGCACGTCTACCACCAGTACACGATAAGGGTTGAGGAAGAGTTCCCTCTGAGCAGGGATGAGCTTGCCCAGAAGCTCGGGGAGAGAGGTATCGGAACGGGAATCTACTACCCGCTTCCACTTCACCGCCAGCCGCTCTTAAAGGAGCTTGGTTACGAGCAGGACTGCTGTCCCAACTCGGTAGAAGCGAGCAAGAGGGTTCTCAGCCTCCCAGTTCATCCCGGAGTTAACGAGGAAGATATAGAATACATAATTCAGACCCTTAGAGAGCTCGCCGGTGAGTGAAATGCTCCGCGTTGGAGTCGTCGGTGTCGGAATGATGGGCCAGCACCACGTAAGGGTTTACTCAGAGCTGGCCAAGGAGAGGAAAGTGGAGCTCGTTGGGATCGCCGATGCAGACCTCGAGAGGGCAAAGGAGCTGGCCAAAAAGTACGGGACAGTTCCCTATGGAGATTACAGTGAGCTTGCGAGGGAGGGCCTAGATGCCGTGGACATAGCTGTGCCAACATCGCTTCACAAAGATGTTGCCCTTGAATTCATAAACCATGGAACCAGTGTTCTGATCGAGAAGCCCATAGCAGAGACGGTAGAAAACGCGGAAGCTATTATTGAGGCCGCTGAGGAGAAAGGCGTCACCCTTATGGTCGGACACATAGAGCGTTTCAATCCAGCGGTTTTAAAGCTCAGGGAGCTTATAGACAGAGGAGAGCTTGGCAAAGTTGTCACCATAAGCGCGAAGCGTGTTGGTCCGATGGCAGAGAGGATAAGAGACGTTGGTATTATAATCGACCTTGGCGTCCATGACATAGACGTCATAAGCTATTTATTTGGTCAGAGAGTTAGAACCGTCTATGCAAGAGCGGGAAACGTGCTTCATCCTGCCGGAGTTGAGGATCACGCTCTAATAACGCTGGGCTTTAAAGACGGAACGGGGATAGTGGAGACTAACTGGCTCACGCCTCACAAAACGAGAACCCTTAATGTTGTTGGAACCGCCGGAATAGCCTACCTCGACTACATAGAACAAAGCCTCAAACTCTATAACCAAGAGTGGATAAAAGAAGCCAAGATTGAGAAGAAAGAGCCCCTTAGAAACGAGATCGAGCACTTCATAGAGTGCGTTGAGACTGGAAAGAGACCCATTGTTGACGGTGAAGCCGGTTTGCACGCCCTAAAGGTCGCTCTCTTGGCTCAGAAGAGCGCCAGAACTGGAAAGGTTCTGGAGGTGGAGGAATGAAGCTTATCGGCATGAGTAGAGAGGAGGTAAAAGAAGCCTTCAGGAATGGGGAGTTCACGATAGCGGTTTATGGGATGGGCAAGATGGGCCTTCCCTTGGCGGCTGTCTTTGCAGACCATGGTGCAAATGTGATAGGCGTTGATATAAATGAGAAGGTCGTTGAGGCCATCAACAGGGGTAAGAACCACATCAATGAGGAGCCAGGTCTCGATGAGCTGGTAAAGCGGAACGTTGAAGCTGGAAGGCTGAGGGCAACCACGGATGGCGTCTGGGCGGCCAAACGGGCTGATGTTATGGTGATTCTTGTCCCAACTCTTACCGATGAGAGAGGCAACATGAAGCTCGAGCCTGTCTACGATGTTGCCGAGAAGATAAGCCGGGGCCTTGAGAAAGGGGATATAGTAATAACAGAGGCCACGATGCCACCTGGCACCACCGAGAGCTTGGTTCCAATCCTAGAAAAGTCTGGGCTTAAACTGGGGGAATTTGGCTTGGCTCATGCCCCAGAGAGAACAATGACCGGAACCGCTATCAGGGATATCACGGGACAGTATCCAAAGATAGTCGGCGCTAGCGACGAGAAAACGCTTGAAGCAGTGATCGGTATTTACGAGACCATCAACAGGAAGGGCGTCATCCCGATGAGCTCGATAAAGGCGGCGGAGGCTGTTAAGGTCTTCGAGGGGGTCTATCGTGATGTCAATATTGCTCTTGCCAACGAATTGGCCATGTGGTGCGAGGAGCACGGGCTTGATGCACTCGAGGTGTTCAAAGCTGCAAACACTCAGCCCTATTGCCACCTTCATATGCCCGGAGCTGGGGTGGGTGGCCACTGCATTCCCGTGTATCCGTGGTTCGTAATAAACCTGGCTAGGAAGACAAACCCGAGGCTCACCAAGACGGCAAGGGAGATAAACGATTCGATGCCGCACCATGTTGTTGAGCTCACCGTGAAGGCTTTGAATTCAGTTGGCAAACCGCTCAAGGGAAGTAGCATTCTCGTTCTCGGCCTGACTTTCAGGGGTGGTGTGAGGGAGTTCATGAAGGCCGCGGCAAAGCCAATCATCGAGGAACTCAAGGAGTGGGGGGCTAAAGTTTATGCTTACGATCCCTTGTGCACAAGGGAAGACGCGGAGCGCTTTGGAGCGGAGTGGAAGGAGGACTTTAAAGACGTCGATGCAGTAATCATTACTGCTGACCATAAAGAGTTTAAGGAGCTTGATCTGGAGAGGATCACAGAGGAAATGCGCACGAGGATAATAGTTGATGGAAGGAACGTTATAGACCCACAAAAAGCTAAAAAAGTGGGGTTCGTGTATGTGAGAGTGGGACTGGTTTAATACCACTCAATTTAATTTTTTTGGGGGCATATCATGTACAAGAGGAACAAAATAGGGGTAGTGGTTCCGGCGTATAATGAAGAGGCTCTAATAGGAGAGACGTTATCGGGCATTCCCGATTATGTTGACAGAATCTACGTTGTTGATGATGGTTCCAAGGATAGAACGTCAGAAATCGTAAGGGAGTTCATAAAGAAAGATCCGAGGATAACTTTGATACAGCACGAGAAAAATGAGGGGGTGGGCAAGTCAATAATTGACGGCTATAAGATTGCCCTCAAAGAGGGCATGGACATCGTTGCAGTTATGGCAGGCGATAACCAGATGGATCCAAAGTATCTGCCTGACCTTCTGGATCCGATAGTTGAGGGTAAGGCGGACTACACAAAGGGCAACCGCCTTCTGGGACCTGAGTACGTGAGGAACATGCCGAAGTTCCGGTATCTCGGGAACATGATACTGACGTTTCTCACGAAGATAGCCTCCGGCTACTGGCATCTGATGGATCCACAGAACGGCTACACTGCCATCTCAAGAAGGGCCCTTGAGAGGATTGATTTGGACTCGATTTATTACTGGTACGGCTATCCCAATGATCTTTTAGTCAAGCTCAACGTTTACGGTTTTAGAGTCCTCGACGTCCCCATTCCCGCCAAATATGGAAAGGAGAAGTCAAAGATTAAATACACCAAATATGTGGTGAAGGTTTCATGGCTTCTCTTAAAGGACTTCTTCTGGCGTCTTAAGGAGAAGTACCTCCTCTACAACTTTCACCCACTGGTGTTCTTCTATATCTTTGGGATCGTGTTCCTCCTTGTGGGCGGATTTGGGGTGCTGTTTGCATTTTATCAAAAGTTCGTGCTACACCATGCGGTATTGTTTTACTACCTGACTCTATCTTTACTTGTGTTCGCAATAGGGCTTGTAATGTTCCTCTTTGCTATGCTATTCGACATGGAGGAGGAGAGGAGGAATGGATTTTACACTCGATAAATATGAAAAACTCCTCAGCTTCCTTCAGAATAATTATGGGATATACACCGTTAAGAGATACCTAGTTGAGAAACCGGAAAGAAACTTTGTTATTCTCCGTCATGATGTTGATCGCTCACCAAAGAATGCTCTGAAAATGGCAGAGCTGGAGGCTAAGCTGGGCGTTAGGTCAACATATTATTTCCGTTATCCCTACACTTTTAAGCAGGAGGTGATTAAAAAGATCTCCGAATTGGGGCACGAAATCGGATATCACTATGAAGTTCTCAGTAAGGCAAGAGGTGACTCAGAGAAGGCAATCCAAATGTTTAAGAGTGAGCTTGAGGAGTTCCGAAAAGTAACTGATGTAAAGACCATCTGCATGCATGGAAGTCCGCTCTCAAAGTATGATAACCGGAAGCTCTGGGAGCACTATGATTTTAGACAATTTGATATCATCGGGGAGGCTTATCTGTCTATTAACGACCCTGAGGTTTATTATCTAACTGACACAGGAAGAAATTGGAACAATCGGAACAACATTCGGGATAAGTTCGTTTGGAAGTCACTAAAACGGGAGATAGAGAATACCGATCATTTAGTTCACGTCTTAGAAGAGCTTAAACCGAAAAAGCTTTATCTCACTGTCCATCCTGAGAGATGGGGATATAACTCAGCTAACTGGATTAGAGGATGGACGCGAGATTTGATATTTAACATTGGGAAATGTGTTTTAAAATGCCACCTGTCTGATCTTAACGATTCAAAAGAGTCAAAAGAGAAGGAGGTATACCAATGAAGCTTGTAGTGGACATAGTTCATCCGGCAGATGTTAATTTTTTTAAGAATGCAGTGAAGATATTAAAAAATAAATTTGGCATCGAAATAGAGTTAGTAATACTCCCTCGAGAAGGGGTTCTTCCAATTGCTAAAGAGGAGTTCAAAAATGAGCACATACCCCTTTTTATAGTTGGTACTAACAGACGATCTGTTCTAGGAAAAAGTCTGTCCTTGGTGACAAGAACTATCTCTTTACTTAAGTACTTCAGCAAGACTAACGCGGATATAATAACTGCGTTTGGCGGCATTGGATCGTCTCAAGCAGCGTACCTTCTTAGAAAGCCATCTGTAATTTTTTACGATGATCTAGAGTATAAACTGGCACATTATTCATTTAAATTTTTTGCTAGCAGGATTGTTGTTCCAGAGAGTACTCCAGTAAATGGCAAGAAATATCGAAAATTCAACGGATTCAAAGAATTAGCGTATTTACATCCAAAATATTTTACACCCACTAAAGAGGTTCTAAACGAATATGGGTTAAAACCTCTAAGATACGTATTTCTACGAGAGGTCAGCAAAGGAACTCTGAATTATCGCCATCTATCTGAGGGGCAACTAAGTGAGTTCTGTGGTTATTTAAATGATATGAATTTAACCGTTGTAGTGTCTTTGGAGAACAAGGGACTGAGAAGTATGTTTGAAAAGGAAAATTGCATAATTCTAAAGGAACCCGTAAAAGACATCCACTCCCTGCTTGCATATGCACTATTTACGCTTTCATCCGGGGATACCATGGCTAGAGAATCATGTCTTCTCGGGACACCTTGCATTTACACAGGAGGACGAAAAATGTCTGTTAATCGAGAGCTTGAAAAAATGGGATGTTTAATTTCTGTCTCCCCTTTTAACAAGGGGCAGATACTTCAAAAGATCAGAGAAGTTATAGAGAACGATCTCAAAAAAGAAACCCAAAGAATGATCAAAAATACTATAAAAACCAAGTGGGATGATACGACAAAGGTGATAATCGACAATATTCTAGAATTTGCAGAATAAATGGAGGGAGCGATATGAAAATTTTGGTTATCACGACATTTTACAGATGGTTTGTAAAAGATCTCGTTGATGTACAAGCTAAGTATGTAGATGAGATACATGTCCTGGTCCGCCATAATAGAATTGCAGAGCTGGTAAAACTTTCATTATTTTCGAAACTTCCTTTTCCATATTTAAATTGGGTGAAATATTATACAAAAGAAACTTTGTTGGATTTGTACAATATGCCAGAAAATGTCAAGGCATACCTCGTATCTACCTATTACCTAATTCCTGATGGCAAAAATAAGGGATTAGGAGAGAAACTTTTTGGCCTTTACATGAAATATATCCAAAAAAAGCATTTGAGTTTTGACTTAATCCACGCTCATTTTATCTGGCCTCAGGGGTATGTTGCAGCCAAGCTTGCTAGAAAATTCAATGTTCCATTGATAATTACTGCTCATGGACATGATGTTTACGATATTCCATTTCGAGATAGTGATTGGTTTGAGAAAATTAAGTTTGCTCTAGATTCTGCTGATCATGTGATAACGGTGAGCAATAGCAATAGGAAAATATTAGTGGAGAGGCTTGGAGTTGCCGAAGAGAAGGTTTCTGTGATTCCTAATGGTTTTGACTCCAGTCTTTTTTATCCGATGGATAAGGTTGAGGTTAGGCAAAAGCTTGGTCTTCCTTTAGATAAGAAGATACTTCTTAATGTTGCTAATCTTGTGCCTGTTAAGGGTCATGAATTTTTGATTAAGGCAATGGGAGATGTTTTGAAGGTTAGGCGGGACGTTCTTCTTGTGATTGTTGGTGATGGGTCTTTGCGTGCAAGGCTTGATGGTTTGGTTAAAAAGCTGGGTTTGGAGAGGTATGTTAAGTTTGTTGGCGCAAAGCCTCATAAGGAGATACCACTCTGGATGAACGCCGCTGACCTTTTCGTCCTGCCGAGTTTGAGCGAGGGAAATCCAACGGTGATGTTCGAAGCTCTTGGAGTCGGCTTGCCTTTTGTTGGAACCGCTGTTGGGGGAGTTCCTGAGATAATAACTTCTGAAGATTATGGGTTACTGTGCCCTCCTGCTGATCCTGAGTGTTTAGCGGAGAAAATTTTAATAAGCCTTGAGAAGGAATGGGACAGGGAGAAGATAAGGAGATATGCAGAGCAGTTTACATGGGAGAATATTGCGAAGCAAATATTAAGGG
Source organism: Thermococcus waiotapuensis (assembly GCF_055384795.1). NCBI lineage: Archaea > Methanobacteriati > Methanobacteriota > Thermococci > Thermococcales > Thermococcaceae > Thermococcus > Thermococcus waiotapuensis. Next base: position 1,578,739 of record NZ_AP042429.1, read on the forward strand.
TTTACGAGGAGGTGTTGAAATGAATGGCGATCTTCGAAAGTTCAACTTATTGGCGATAGTTTGTTTTTTGCTGCTTGTCGCATCTTCTTCTCTCTTTTATCTTAGAGAGCAGATTTATGTCCGCCCAGAAAGTTATTTTTATCTGCTATCATTAGCTTTAGCGATCACATTTGCGCAGGTTTTGTTTTTTAGAGAAAACTTCGTGTGGATCGGATTCGTGTTCTTTACAGAGGTCTTATTAATAGCCCTATCATTTGTCCTAACACAACAAGCTCTCTATAAAACAGTTTTAGGTAGAGATCCTTGGTTTCACTGGATTTTAACTGAAGAAATTGTAAGAAGAGGATACATTCCGCCTTACAATGATATTCCAATGCCTTACGTTAAAATGCCAAATTTTCATCTGTTAATTGCGAGTGGTATTATTTTAGCAGACTTACAGTATAAATGGGCCCAGTTTTTGTCTGCCGGACTGCCAACCTTAATTTTGTTAATGCTGGTGGCATACCTGTACTCAAAGAAACTTTTTGGACATCAAGTTGGTTTGGCCTCTCTTCTTCTCGTAGCAATATCGGATAACGTTTTAGATATGGTCGGTAAGAGCGTTATTCCGAATAGTGTTGGCGTAGCCTTGACCTTTTTGATCTTCTATCTTGTATACTTCGGAAATATCAATAACAACAAAATTAAGCTCCTCGCAATAATACTTGCAACATCTCTCGTTTTGATGCATACGGTGAGTTTTAGCTTCTTAATCTGGCAAGTGTTTGTGATCTCAACTTTGTCCTTGATTTTTAGGGAAAATACTGCTAAGGGTTATCTATCAGTTTTAGGTCTTTTAATTGTTCTGGCTATCTTTGAGTGGGCATTATACTCTGGGTTTTATCTTGAAAATTTAATTACTATTTTCAAGCAGTTATTTATCTATGGATTTGATACAGAGAGCTATGAGGCCAGGCTTCCAACTACCTTTTTAGACGCCTTAATAGCACGGTTGGGCATGTTTCTATACTTCGCTATTGCAGGAGTTGCACTCCTTTGGACATTTGTTCGGCTTTTTAAACAAAGGTTTAGAGATAGACTAATGCTAAGTAACATAGTAGCAACTGGAGGCATAGTAGCTGGGGTGGGGAGTTTCATTACTCCCGCCTTGAATGGCATTTCTCACAGGTTCTGGTACTATGGCGAAGTTTTGTCTTCAGCCTTTGTAGGCTGGTTGCTTGTTGATAACCGCGCAAAAAATCGAAAAATAACTTTTGTTTTTGCAGTAATTTTAATTTTTCTTTTAAGTTTCTTAATGATGAAAGCAAACGTTGCTAACGATGATAACCCACTGGTTCCTTACTATTCCCAGAGAACGGGATGGTACGATTCAGAGATTACCGCTGGTAAGTTCATCATTTCTGCGGAATCTGAAATTCCTTTAGCTTCCGATTTTGATTATTCCTGGAATCTTAAATACCTGAAAACATACTTGTATTCATCGGGGAAGCTGGAAGAGGTAAATAGAGCTGTACCAAAAACCTTCGAGGAAGTTGAGAGTTGTGGTTGCATATTTATTTTTAGAAAAGAGGGGTTTGAGAACAGGCTTTTTTACCTTAGTGGAAGATGGACTCAAACTCCACATTTGCCTTTGAAAGACTCAACGCCCCTAATTGATGAATTATCTGAACAGGGGAGTGTAATTTACGGTAACAATAATGTTCTAATGATACTAGAGGGATCAAAATGAAAACTCTGATAATCGCCCCATCAGTCCTTAACGCGTATGGTGGCCCCTCAACAGTTGCAAATAACGTATTAAAGGGATTTGTCAAAATAGATGAAGTGCTCAGCAGGAACGATGTTGAGATAACTTTTCTATCCATAGGCGATGCCGTGAGCAAGAAAATAACTGGGAACATTGAAGTCCTCGGAACTAAAAGATTTCCTCTCCGGACATTCACTGGAGAAATTCAGGCGCTCCTCAAGAAAATTGACGGCTTCGATTTGGTCCACTCACATAATCTTTACGAAGTCGTGCCTTACCTGCTATCAGGAACCCCGACAGTATTTACACTACACGGAATTTTCTGGAAGGAGAAAAACTTCAATAAAGGCTATGCCAAGCCTTGGTTGAAACTCTTAGAGTACAGGCTGCGGCTTTATTATCCGCGTTTGTCAAAGCTTGTCGCTATATCGTGGTATGTCCTCGACGAGTTAAAGTCTCGGAACTTTGACACGTCAAAGACTGTTATCATTGAAAATCCGGTTTCGGAAGAATTCTTCAATGTTAAAAAGAGAGAAGAAGATTTAATTCTTTATCCGGCAACTCTTATACCCCGAAAGAACCAGTTAGGTTTTCTGAAAGCGGTTTCGCTCATAAAGGAAGAGTTAAAAGATTACAAGGTTGTCTTTACAGCTTCTGGGGATCGGGATTATGAGAAAATGCTCAGGAAATTCGTCAAAGAAAACAGAATAAATGCTGAATTTCTTGGAAAGATTCCGTATGATAAGGTGATTGAACTTTATTCAAAAGCATCCGTGGTTGCCCTAACATCTTTTCAAGAGACTCTACCGATGGCCGTTCTTGAGTCCTTGGCTACTGGAACGCCCGTAATTTGCTCAAATGTTGGAGGAATACCCTACGCTGTTAAAAATGGAGAAACTGGAGTTATAGTTGACCCGTATGATCCGAGAGATATTGCAGAAAAGCTCCTCATGCTGTTGGGTGATGAGACGCTGAGAAAGAGGCTCGGCAGGAGGGCTAAAAAAGAAGCTCTTAAAAGATGGAGGGCGGAAGTAATCGCAAGAAAACACCTCGACCTGTATTTAAAACTACTTGGGGGTGATGGAGTATGAAACTCGTGATAATCTCAAACTATGGTCTTAACTCCGATGGAGGAGGCGTCAAAGTCTATACCCAAAACTTGGTCAAAACTCTTCAAAAAAGACTCAGTGTAACACTACTAATCCGAGAAGGGATTCCGACAGAGATCGAACAAAAGCTCCCTCGTAATAAGCTCCTCTACACCGCTTTAGCACTTAAAAAGTTAAACGAAATCCAGCCGGAGTTCGTCCTCTCTCAAGGAGGCTGGTTCGCCGCAATTCCTGCAATGCTCCACAAGAGTAAACATCCGGATGTGCGGATAATATACCTATATCACACTCACTACGACAGCCCCAAAACTATTAAGGACAAAATAAAAAGAACCATTGAGAAATACTTGATGACGTTCGTCTTAAGTCGCTTTGATTTAGTTTTGTTTGTCAGTAGAGCTCTTAAAGAAAACGTTGAGACAAATAGCAGAACTAAGATTTTGAGTAAGTGGGGGGTTTTATACGGAGCCCCAAATACAAAATTCCCTCAGCAGGATGAGATAGAAGAATTTAAGAGAAAATTTAGAATTAACAGACATCGGATATACCTGCTGGGTCATGGATTAACAGCATTAGAAGTTAAGAAAGAAGGTGCAAAAATTTTGATTCATACCTTGAAGAATTCAAGGGACAAGCACTTGGCTCTTATTCTAACTAGAAGGGGCAGATTCACCGATGAATTAAAAGGATATGCAGAAAAGCTTGGAGTTAAAGATAAGGTCATCTTCACTGGCGACCTAGAAAACCCGCACGTAGCTACACTGTGTGCAGACATTTATACTCACATTACTCATGGTGAGGGGGGACTTTCCTTAGCGCTTCTTGAAGTTATGGATATTGGAAAGCCAATAGTTGCGAGCTCCGTTGGGGGTATTCCCGAAGCGATAAGACACCCGCTGGAGGGCATTCTCGTCGAAAACGGGATTAACCAAATAGTCGCAGCGGTGAAACACCTTACTGAGAACCCAAAACTTCAAAAGAAAATGTCAGTAATTTCCAGGGAAGCGGTGAAAAGGAGATTTTCCTGGGAAAAGACAGCTGAAAGACTCTTAAACTCCTTTTTTTCTTGCAAATAGATAAGATACCACAAGAACCACCGTGTATCCCCCAACCCACCCCCACCCAACACCCTCAATCCCGAACCTCGGAATCAAAAGGTAGCTCAGCCCGAGGAACAGAACTGCTCTAAGCAAGTTAATCGCAACAACCTCCTTCACCTTCTTCTGGATGTTAAGTACTGTTATCAAAAAGCTCACCGGGACGACAAAGAATCCTCCAAGAACCATCAGTCTGAGTAGTCCTAATCCTCCAGTGTACCCTTCCCCGAAGAACCTCAAAACTAACCCGCCGAAGAGCCAGACAAAGACCACTGCAAGTGCCAGGTAAAGGTAGCTAAAGACCACCGCCTTCTTCAGTGTTCTCCTCATGTCCTTCAGTCCGTGACTCCCCTCAACAAAGAATGAAGTGTTTATCGCGTTGGGAACGAAGAGGATTAAGTTCCCAACCGCGAATGCCATGTAGAAATAAGCGGCCTCCTCCTTTCCGAGCACTGCTAAAACTATCGTCGGCATTAGATAGTTCGGTGCAGAATTTGCTATTCCCGCTATGTAATTCCCAAAAGAAAACTTAAACGCATCTTTGAGGAACTCGCGGTCAAGACGCGGCAGAACCTCCCCAATGAATATTAAGGCGTAAATTAAACCAAGTAAAAGGCCCAGACCGAAGGATAAAATTATTCCCAGCGCCCCAAGAGCTGTAAAAACGAAGAGAAAAATGAATCTGGCTGAGAACAGGAGGCTCTGGAGGAAGCTGTGCTCGGCCTTTCTTCTCGCTATGGCATAGGTTGAAAAAAATATTGTAAGCCGTCCCCACGACGGAGAAGAGCACGAACGTCCCCATGAAGGTAACAGGCGACAGACCGCTGAAAGAGTCTGAGGCCATCATAAGCAGGCCGTACCCCACGGAAAAAACCAGACTGGCGATGGTGGTAACGAACAGCGCAGTCTCCATGGCCTTCTCGCGGTATTCCGGGTAGAAGCGGATAAGGGAGGAGCCCATGCCGAGCATGGAGAGCTGGAATGTCAAATTCAGCGCTGAAACGACGGCTGAAGCTACACCTACATCTCCCTCAGGATAAAGTCTCGCGGCAATGGCCCAGAAGATGAAGCCTGCGAGCGCGGTCGTGAGCGAGGAGAGTGAAATGTAGATGGAATTCCTGTAGAGTGGGCTTCTGAGGTTTTTGAGCTCCCGTTTTATGGTTCCGAGCATCCGCTTGACCCTTTAGTCTCACTCCGGAGAGGTGTTTAAAAACTTTCACTCAACGGAGTTCTCTGTAGAAAGTTGCATTCAAAGGCAACTGAAATCCAGGCCTTGGCAGGGGATGAGCGATGCCCAAAACAGTCAAAGCTAGTTACGCTCCATACTCTGCAGTCGAGGAGTACCTCGCAATCATTACTCTGTCCAAAACCCGAGCCCCCCGGCAAAACCTAGGGTTTCGACGGCCCTGTTTATTTCCAGCTCAATGAAAAGCCCGAAAAGTCCCAGGAAGTCCAGGAGTTCCTCACTCAGGTTTCTGATAATATCGGGGCTGTGTTTGAGTGTGTACGGGCGTTCACCTGTTAATGCCCTCAGGTAAACCATAAGCGCCTCACTGAACACTATGCTGTTGGAATACAAAGCGTCGAGCCTCTCCCTTATATCGAGGAGGTCAACATTGCCCTCCAGATGCTCGATTATCACGTTGGTATCCACAAAAGCCGTCAAAGGCCCCATTCTTCTTCGACCTCTCCAAGGAGTTTTTTTAAGATCCATGCCCCTGAACTTTCCGTGGAGTTTCCGGGCGCTGTACTCTGCAATAACCTCCTTCTCAACGATCCGCTTCAACCGGTCAAGGTCAATCGTCTTCAGTATCTCGTCGGGGACGTTGAGTTCAATGGCATATACTTCTGTGTCACCATTCAAAAATATTTTGCGATAGCGGCCTCTCAGAAGGCCCATCCCCTTTCAACCGCTTCCCTCAGTGTCGGCCACTTCCTGTCCTTTCCAGAGACCACTGGCTCGTCAACCGGCCAGTCTATGCCTATCTCCGGGTCGTCGATTGCATAGAAAAGCACCGGCTTGTTGGCCACTGGAATGAGCTGCTTCTGTTGGGAGTAAGTCAGAGGCCTCAAGCGGGTGCCGTGACCACCAGAGAGTATAAGGGCCTTCATTACTAACACCAAGGATTTCATCTTGCTCGGGAGTTATAAAAGAATTTTGGCAGATCTCATTGAAGCATAAGGTCTATGAATGCATCAATTTCTCCAGCCTCAAGGGGAATAATCTCTTGATCCTTCACATCCTGAACGTATACCTTCTTCCCCCTCTTCCAAACGAGCCAGAGTTCTACATCATAGTTACAAAACTTAACAGGGTAGATTTTCTTCGGTCTCTTATCAAAGAGCAGGAGGACTAAGAGGTGGTCATCTCTTAGAATAGCTACTGAATCCAGCACCTCGGCCCCAGCAATCTTGGCCTTCTCCTGGATGAGGAACCTGAGCTTCATCTTTTCGAGGATTTCCTCAGCCCCGTCAAGGTTCAGCATTTCAATCACCACATCATTTTTTGATGTAAAATCACATAAAATGATATTTAAAGTTTTTGGACACCCAAAAGAATATTAAAAACAAAATGAGGAGGTTGTTAGGGGGTTGACATGGAAGTTCTGGCGAAGTTTCACATGATTGTCCACAAAATCGGCAGGATAATAATCCCTGCTGGCACGAGAAAGTTCTACGGCATAGAGCGCGGTGATTTCGTCGAGGTTAAGATACTGAAGTATGATAGTGATAAAAGACCAAAGGAGGGCACTTTTACGGCCCGTGTTGGTGAACAGGGCTCTATATTCATCCCCAAGCCCTTAAGAGAAGTTATGGAAATAAAACCCGGAGACGTTATAGAGGTTCTCCTGTTATCGCATTACAAACCACAAAAGTGAGTCTGGGTCTCGATGTTTTTTAGTCAAATTTGTCTCAATGTTTCCGCCACGTCATTGATTTGCTTTTCAAACCGCTGTCGCCCGCGTGAATTTTTCACGCGACTTTCCGCGTTCCCTTTGGCTAGGTTTTTAAATGATGAAATCTAACATCTAATTAGGTGATGAGGTCGTGGAGGAGGTTCTGTTAGATTTCAGGAAGTTGCTCAAGCTCCTCGCCAAATTGTACGGTGAGAATGAATTCGATACTAGAACTGTTGCAGAGGGCTTATCAGAGTATTTCTTCAAAGAAATCGATGATCCCAAGATCCTGATAAAGCTCATTGAGAGGGTGAGACCAAAGCTGATATCCAACGATCTCCGTAGGTTATATATGATGGGCTTCCTCAGGCGTCGGAAGGTTCCAAGGACGTGTGAAAACGAGAAGGGAAAGAGATACAACTGTGGTTACAAGTACATGTACAGCATAAACAAGCAGGGGTGGAGCTACCTGAGACAGCTTATGGAGGATGAAGAAAAACATTCCTCTCCATCCCTCACTGCTGATGACCTCAAAGAAATCTTGGAGGAGATGAGGTTTGGCATTATGAAACTTAACATGGTGACCGCCCCAGACACTTACGAAGCCAGAGGCATATGGAATTTTTACAAGAATGAGCTGAGGGAGAAATTTTCTTCTCCCGGGTTTAGGCGATTCACCAGAAAAAGGGAGCTCTTTGAGAGGGAGGCGAGTTGCTGGATGAATATGTTCTACTTGGGGATGCAGGTATTTCCCCTCGAAAAGGAAATACAGCTGAAAGATTTGATGATAGACTATCTTAAGAGGGAACTTGAAGCGTGTATGAAATTCAAGAGTGGGGCGTTTAGTGAGATTTTAGAAATGTCTAAAAACATCAAAACTCTTGGCTGGTCTAAGGGTGAAGAATAAGGGGACTAAATGAACCGCGAGCTCCTGACCACCAGTTTGCCTCCATCGTACATCCCCAGCAGGATTGAGGCGATTCTTTCTCCCGCCTTCCCATCGCCGAAGGGGTTCGGGGCGTTTGCCATCCGCTTGTAGAACTCTTCATCCTCTATAAGACGGTTCACGTACTCCAGCACTCTCTCTTTCTCCAATCCCACGAGAACGTTTCCGCCTGCTTCGATGGTTTCCGGTCTTTCGGTGTTGTACCTTAACGTCAGGCAGGGCACGTTCAGGATTATTGACTCCTCCTGAACACCCCCTGAATCCGTCATCACGATCTTCGCGTTCTTCTGGAGCCTGAGAAAATCAAGGTAGCCGAGGGGCTTGGTCACAATTAGATCTTTTATCTGCCCCACCCTTTCCCAGAGCCCGAAGGCTTTCAGCCTGTTCTCCGTTCTTGGGTGCATTGGATAGACTGCCGGCAGGGAGAGGGACTCGAAGATCCCGATCAGTTTTTCAAGATTCTCCCTGCTGTCGGTGTTCTCTGCCCTGTGGGCGGTTATTAATATATACCCCTTTGGCTTCAGGGAGAGCTCCTCCAGAATCCGGCTCTTTTGCTCGGCTATTTCTGAGTTCTGAAGGACGGCATCCACGATCGTGTTCCCGGTTACGTAAACGTTCTCGGTTATTCCTTCCCGCTCCAGATTTCTCCTTGCTTCTTCCGTAGGGGGAAAGAGAACGTCACTTGCGTGGTCGGTTAAAACTCTGTTTATTTCCTCGGGCATTGTCCGGTCAAAGCTCCTCAGGCCAGCCTCAACGTGCGCTACCGGGATCCTGAGCTTTACGCTGGCCAGGGCACCCGCAAGGACAGTATTCGTGTCGCCCTGAACTATTGTTACATCCGGTTTTTCGTCCATTAAAACCCTCTCTATTTTTATCATCGCCTTGCCGGTTTGTTCTGCCTGACTTCCCGAGCCAACTTCGAGATGGTAATCTATCCTTTGAAGTTCCAGCTCCTCCAAAAATACGTTGCTCATCTCATAATCGTAGTGCTGGCCGGTGTGGATTAGCAATGGCCTGATGCCTTCTTTCTCAAAGGCCCTTACGACTGGTGGGAGCTTTATTATCTCAGGCCTAGTCCCGAAAACGATTGCAGGCTTCATCTCTTACCCCCCAGAGAAATTGGGGGGAAGTATAAAAGTTTACTGTCCTCTTTTTGTTCTGGCTTGCTGGGTTCCACAGCATCGTGCGAAATCAAAACGGACAAAGATAAGATAGTATAAGTCTCACTCACTCCTCGGTTGAATCTTTGAGGAATTCCTCCAGTTCCTGAAACTCCTCAAGAAGATAGAATGCATTAACCCCGTAGTTTTTGGCACTTTCGACCTGGAATTTGTCGTTTGAGACTAGGGCACTCCTCCGGTATGTAAAAAGAGTCTATTGCCCGACAGCCAGTTCGAAAGGCAATTTCGAAGGAAATCTCCCTGAGTCTGCAGGTATCAACTGTGTCTATCTTCTCGACGAGAAGCTCATACAGGCTCATAGCCTCATCCCTGGGTATCCCTCTGACCAGTTGGCCGATGAGTTCTATTAAAAATATCCGGTTCAGCTATTGGAATCTTCAGCTCCTGGATAAGTCGAAAGAGATTTTTGGCAAGTTCAGTTCTTTTTTGTCGTATTAAAACAGGACGTCGATGAACACTGAGGTATCAATCACTATCATCGCCGCTCCTCCAGGAACTCTTTGAGGGCATCTTTCTCGACTTTTCTGCTGAAGTTCTCGATGATATCTGCTATTCCCATCTCAATGATAATTTTTCCACGGATCCCTTCTTTGAATCGGACATTTTTTACGGGCTTAAAGACTCCGTTCTTGTAAACGACCTCAATCTCCTCCATATTATCCACCGAAATATGGTGGTAAAGGAAAGATATAACCTTTTCACTCCACGAATGGATTCTTGAAGCTCCGGACGACCTCATAGACTTCGGGCCCTTATATTGTCGTAGAGGGACTTTGGTATGAAACGGTTGTCTACTTCAAGTTTAAAATAAAAAAGAAACCTCTTCAAACCTCAATCTCCTCGCCGGGCTCGAGGATGACCACTTCAGCCTTATTCCCTACCAGCCTCTTGAACTCCTCGGGATCCTGAGCAATCGGCGGCCAGGTGTTGTAGTGCATCGGCACGACCTTTCTTGGCTTAAGGAGCTCAACGGCCTTTGCAGCTTCCCTCGGCCCCATCGTGAAGTGCCCGCCTATCGGGAGCAAAGCCACGTCGATCGGCCCGTAGAGCTCGCTGAACAGGGCCATGTCCGAGAACACGAAGGTGTCCCCCGCGTGGTAGATCGTCCTACCGTCGAGCCTGACGATAAACCCGGAGGCGTTGCCTACGCTGTGTACTCCATCACTGCTCGAGTGCCAGGCCGGAACCTGCACTATTTCGACCCCCTCAACCTTCGTCGGCCCGTAGTTCATTCCCACCGTCTCAACCTGTCCTTTGGCCTGCTTGCTGATGTAGTTGGCAACATCGTACATTGCCACTACCTTAGCCCCCGTCCTCTTGGCTATCTCTATGGCATCGCCTATGTGGTCACCGTGGGCGTGGGTGACCAGTATGAGGTCTGCCTCGAGCTCTTCTGGCTTGGCAGCCGCCTTCGGGTTGCCGCTCAGGAACGGGTCTATGAGGATCTTCCTGCTCCCCTCTATCAGGAAGGCAGCGTGGCCCAAAAAGCGCACCTTCACCATCTTTACACCCCCAAGTTAAAATAACCCAGGCTTACTTAAAGCTTTCGATGACAGGTTAAGCTCGTTAGTGACTCAAAAGACCCAACAATGCCCTAAAATGCTCCGATGACCGTTTTGGGAAAGCTTATATACGATTCCGCCGAGGTTTAAACGGTGAGGTTGATGAATCTCGACTGTTTCTTCAGGCCGAAGGCAATAGCTGTCATCGGGGCATCCAACGACCCCCTCAAGCTCGGCTACGAGGTCTTCAAGAACCTCAGGAAATACAAAGGCGGAAAGGTCTACCCGGTCAACGTCAAGGAGGAGGAAGTCCAGGGAGTCAAGGCCTACAGGAACGTTAAGGACATTCCAGATGAGGTCGACTTGGCAATAATAGTCGTCCCGAAGAACTTCGTAAAGGGCACCGTAGTCGACTGCGGCGAGAAGGGCGTTAAGGGGGCGGTCATTATAACCGCCGGCTTCGGCGAGGTCGATGAAGAAGGCAAGAAAGAGGAGCGCGAGCTGGTGGAGATTGCACACAGCTACGGCATGAGACTTATTGGCCCGAACTGCGTCGGCGTAATGAACACCCTCAACGACATGAACGCGACGTTCATAATGGACGCCAAGAAGGGTGACATAGCCTTCGTCAGCCAGAGCGGTGCTCTCGGGGCAGGAATAGTCTACAAGACGGTGAAGGAGGGGATTGGCTTCTCCAAGTTTGTAAGCGTCGGCAACATGGCCGACCTCGACTTCGCGGAGCTTATGGAGTATTTAGCGGAAACAGAGGAGGACAAGGCGATAGCCCTCTACATCGAGGGCATCAGAGATGGAAGGAAGTTCATTGAGGTTGCTAAGCGCGTTACCAAAAAGAAGCCCGTCATAGCCCTCAAGGCCGGGAGGAGCGAGAGCGGCGCTAAAGCGGCTTCAAGCCACACCGGCTCCTTAGCCGGGAGCTGGAAGATTTATGAGGCGGCCTTTAAGCAGAGTGGTGTTCTAATAGCTGAGACCATAGATGAAATGCTCAGCATGGCGAGAGCCTTTACACAGCCCCTCCCCAGGGGCAGGCGCGTTGCCATAATGACCAACGCCGGTGGCCCGGGGGTTCTAACCGCTGACCAGATTGACAGGCGCGGGCTCAGGCTTGCCGAGCTCGAGGAGAAAACCATAGAGGAGCTTCGCTCCTTCCTCCCGCCGATGGCGGCGGTAAAGAACCCCGTTGACATGATAGCCTCTGCGAGAGGAGAGGACTACTACAGGACTGCCAAGGCCCTCCTGCAGGACAAAAACGTGGACATGCTCATAAGCATCTGTGTTGTTCCAACGTTCGCTGGTATGACGCCAACGGAGCACGCCGAGGGAGTTGTTAAGGCGGTCAAGGAGGTAAACAACGGGAAGCCCGTTCTCGGCCTCTTCATGGCCGGCTACGTCAGTGAGAAGGCCAAGGAAATCCTCGAGGCCAACGGGATTCCGAGCTACGAGAGGCCGGAAGATGTGGCCGCCGGTGCCCACGCTCTGGTTGAGTTTGCGAAGGCAAGGGGAGTTTTGGAGGAGTGAGTGGTGGAGGCTAAAGTGGATTCCCATAAGAGAGGTTCCCAAAACCCCCACCAACCCTATTAGCTGACCTCTACGAAAGAATGGTAGGTGAAGTTAAGGAGGATCCGCACAAAATCCTGCGGGAGATGAGGAATGCTCGTGGTTGACACATCGGTGTTCATCGACTCAATCATTCCGGTTAAGGGCAAAGGGGATAGGAACAGACTGGCGAGAAAGGCAATCTCCTCGGCTGAGGCCAGGGGGATTCCTCTACTAATGCCCCGCCTGGGAGTAGTTGAAACTATAAGCTTAGCGAAAAGACTGACCGGCAAGGAGGGGGCAGTTGATTTAACCATGGAATACCTTGAGGCAAAGGTTCTGCAGGTCTCTGAAGACTGGATCTTCGAGGATGCAAAGACGATAGCCCGGAAAATTCATCCAAGGGCCGCGGATTCCTACTTCATAGCCACCGCCAAGAAGTTCAACGCAATACTAAAGGATATGGTGGCCCGTGCCAGGAAGATGGGTATTAGAGCATTTTATGTTTTGGACAAAACCCAACTTGATGAATACCTTAATGAGATATCCGGAGGTGCGGTTTAGATGGCGAAGGTTACAGACGTGGTGTTGTGGGACAAACCCGGGGAGAAGGTCCTTCTCCTCGGAAACCAGGCAATAGCAAGGGGGACTTTGGAGGGCAACATAGCGGTGTTTGCGGCTTATCCGGGGACTCCAAGTTCAGAACTTACCGACACGATGGCAACGGTCGCCAAAGAGGCTGGTATCTACATGGAGTACTCCACCAACGAGAAGGTTGCCTTTGAGACGGCTCTAGCTGCCTCGTGGAGCGGTCTAAGGGCCATGACGGCCATGAAGCACGTGGGCCTGAACGTTGCCATGGACAGCTTCATGACGGTAAGCTACATGGGCGTTGACGGCGGGCTGATAGTTATGGTCGCCGACGACCCGAGCATGTGGAGCAGTCAGAACGAGCAGGACACGAGGGCTATAGCCAAGACCGCTGGAATTCCAGTTTTGGAGCCTTCAAGCGTCCAGGAAGCCAAGGACATGGTCAAGTACGCCTTCGAGATAAGCGAGAAGTACAAGCAGATGGTGATCCTCAGAACGACCACCAGGAGCTCCCACATGCGCGGCGAAGTCGTCCTTGGGGAACTGCCCGAGGAGATAAAGCAGGCCAGGAGGAAGTTCGGGAACTTCAAGAAGAACCCGGAGAGGTACGTTGACATACCCGCATTCCAGAAGAAGAAGCACCCCTGGTTGCTTGAAACGATTGAGAAGTTCCGCGAGGAGTTCAACGGGAGCCCCTTCAACTGGGTTGAAGGCGATGAAAACGCCAAGGTCGGAATAATCGCCCCCGGCCTCAGCTACGCCTACGTGAAGGAGGCCTTGGCCTGGCTCGGCGTCGAGAACGTGAAGATACTCAAGCTCGGAACGCCCTACCCGGTTCCCTACGGCCTGCTCGAGAAGTTCTTGGAGGGACTTGAGAGGGTACTCATCGTTGAGGAGCTTGAGCCTGTCGTTGAGGAGCAGGTTAAGGTTTGGGCCTACGACAAGGGCTTGAAGATCCCAATCCACGGAAAAGACCTCGTGCCGAGGGTTTACGAGATGACGACGAGGGTGGCAGTTGAGGCAATGGCCAAATTCCTCGGCATGGAAACGCCGGTAGACTTTGGCGAGATCGACAGGAAGTATGAGAAAGTCCTGAAGATAGTCCCGCCGAGGCCCCCGAGCCTCTGTCCGGCGTGCCCCCACAGGAACACGTTCTTCGCCATAAGAAAGGCGGCTGGACCGAAGGCTATATTCCCGAGCGACATAGGCTGTTACACCCTCGGCGTCCTCCCGCCGCTTAAGACCGTTGACACGACCATAGCGATGGGCGGCTCGATAGGAATGGCCCACGGCCTCAGCGTGGCAATGAACGGGAGCATGACGGAGAGTGAGCACAGGAAGGGCAAGGAAAAGCAGATCATCGTTGCCACAATAGGTGATTCAACCTTCTACCACACAGGTCTTCCGGCTTTAGCAAATGCCATCTACAACCGCTCCAACGTGCTTATAGTAATCCTCGACAACCTCGTCACGGCAATGACAGGCGACCAGCCCAACCCGAGCACCGGCCAGACGCCGCACGGCATGGGCAAGAGGATCCCCATAGAGGACGTGGCTAAAGCGATGGGGGCCGACTTCGTCAAGGTAGTTGATCCCTACGACATAAAGGCAACTGAGGAGGCCATCAGGGAGGCTCTAGCTGTCGACGGCGTGAGCGTGGTCGTTTCCAGACAGGTGTGTGCGCTCTACAAGGTAGGCCAGATGAGAAGGAGGAACATGAAGTGGCCGATCTACCACGTCGTCGAGGACAAGTGCACCGGCTGTAAGGTCTGCATCAACGCCTACGGCTGTCCGGCCATCTACTGGGATCCTGAGAGCAAGAAGGCCAGGGTTGACCCGACGATGTGCTGGGGCTGCGGTGGCTGTGCCCAGGTATGTCCATTTGGAGCCTTCGAGCCCGTGAAGGAGGGTGAGTGAGATGAGGGAGTACAACGTCGTTATCACCGGAGTAGGCGGCCAGGGAATCCTGACGGCGGCGAACCTGCTCGGCTGGGCGGCCCTCCGCGCTGGCTACAAAGTCCGCGTCGGCGAGGTTCACGGCATGAGCCAGCGCTTTGGGAGCGTTATCGCCTACGTCCGCTTCGGCGAGGACGTTTACGGCGCCATGGTTCCGGAGGGGAAGGGGGATGTTATACTCTCCTTCGAGCCCGTGGAAGCTTTGAGGTACATCAACTACCTCAGGAAGGGCGGCCTGGTCTTCACGAACTCCAGGCCAATTCCACCGGTTCAGGTCTCGATGGGGCTCGCCACCTATCCTTCCCTTGAGGAGATGAGGAAGATCATCGAGGAGGACTTCGGTGGCAGGTTCATGGCCTTTGATGCAGAGAAGCTCGCCATGGAGGCAGGGAACATCGTTACTACCAACGTCGTCCTCATTGGGGCCCTAACCCAGACGCCGGGCTTCCCGTTATCGGCTGAGCACGTGAAGGAGGTCATCAAGGTCAGCGTCCCGCCCAAGGCCGTCGATGTGAACATGAGGGCCTTTGACCTCGGCGTTAAGGCCGCGAGGGAGATGCTGGGGCTTTGATTGCCCCACTTCACAACATTTTTAACCTTGTAGGGCAAAGTACATAAGGTGCTAAAATGCCCTGGGAACCTGTTCAAAAGGTTCTGGATGGCTTTGAGGTACACTCCAAGGGGGAGTGCTCTCAGGCTTTCTACGATGGGAATAGGTTAGTCCTTTTCGAGTGGGTAGACTACTACGTAAAATCATCCCGTGGTTTCGAGATACCCGGGTTGGACGTTGAAAAACTCGGGGATGGCTATCTCTTTAAGTTCTCAAACTATGTGGGCATTTCCGAGGTCAGATTCAATGACGGGGGCAGCTTGCCTGTCCTTATTCTGTCAAAGAAGATAGGAAAGATGTTCAAGATTTTAGAATGCGTGCCTCTCGATAAAGTTGGAGAGCTCGTGGGAGCTTTTGAGCACGTAGCAAACACTCTGACGGAGAACCTTCTGGAAATCTCTTCCAGCCTTCCCTTCTCCTTGGAGGCCCCAACCGGGTTCTCGACCGTGGAGAGCGACGAGCCGATTAACGAGCTTTTTGCCTACCACTTCCTCCGCTCGAACCGTGAAAGAACCGTCGAGGCCTTTGAGGCTGTACTTCGCAGAATGAAAAGGAAGCTCGTGGTTGAAGAAGAATTACTGGGGTCTGACGAGGTTGATGAGATAACTCCAGAAGTCCTTCTCTCAACCGTTCAGCACCCGGAATACCTGGCCCCTGCGGGAGAGGGCGTTCTGATAGCGGATTACCTGAAAGGATATGCTCCAACCAAGGTCTTGGGACACAGGAAGTACGAAAGCTTCGACACTCCAGAGAACCGCTTTGCCAAGTATTTTCTTAACTTACTCATTGAGTGGAGTGAGAGGGTTATAGAAACCTTCAGTGGGATGGCAAATCTGGAACCGATTAAAGAACTCCTCGGGGAGCTTGAGTTTATAGGAAGCGACGGGCTCTGGGACGACGTTGGCGAGATGACGCTCTTCCCATACACCTCGCAGACCCTTCTGAAGGGCGACGGCTACCGCGACCTTCTGGAACTTTACAGAGAATTCACAGCCTACGTGCCATTCTTTGAGGAACTAAGGAAGGCGATGGACAACAAAGACATCGCCAAGCTCTATGAATACTGGGCCTTCTTCAGGCTTGTAGAAGAGCTTGGAAAGATTTTTGGAAAGAAGAGACTCAGGATTCGCGTTCTCCCCGCCGGAAAGCTCTCCGAGAGGGGAGACGTTTACGCTGAATTCGACAACGGATGGAGGCTTTACTACAACAAGCGCCTGACTCCGGGAAGGTGGAGCTACTCGGTGGCGCTCAGACCGGATTTTTCGCTCTTTAACGGGGACCCATCAGAGAAAGGCACAGAGCTCATCGGGGTCTTCGACGCGAAGTTCAAGCTCGACGTGGTAAATGAGCAAGAGGAGATAGAAGAATTCGATGAGGAAACTGAAACTGCAGAAAAAACGGGAAATTACGAGACCTGGGCAAAGCTGGAGGACGTTTACAAAATGCACACTTACAGAGATGCCTCAGGGTGCAGGTTTGCGGTCGTGGTTTATCCGGGGGAGAGGAGTGTGTTTTTTGACACGAATAGGGGTAAGGTTGAAGAATTTGACTTAGAAGACGTTTTGACTGGAGAACTGAATGGCGTTGGCTATTTGAGGTTTGTTCCGGAGGTGAAAACATGATTGAGGAAGCTGAGCTTAGAGAATTAATTAGAGAGTACTGCCATACCGAACTTAACAAGGCAAAGGAATGGGCTTACAAGAATATTCAAGAGTTCAGGAAGACCCTCAGCGAAATCAAGAACACAGGCAATTATGAGC
Organism: Thermococcus waiotapuensis; assembly: GCF_055384795.1. NCBI lineage: Archaea > Methanobacteriati > Methanobacteriota > Thermococci > Thermococcales > Thermococcaceae > Thermococcus > Thermococcus waiotapuensis. The sequence goes on from NZ_AP042429.1 coordinate 1,595,692, forward strand.
TTCTAAGAGATGCCCTCCGTTATCTGTATTCTGGTGAAACAGTCCTTAAGCTTCACATCAAGACCTCATCTGATTTGGAGAACATCTGGGAAAAGTTCCTCAGGGAGGTTGTGGAAACCCCTCCGGAGGAACTTCTAAAGAACATTGACGAACGCTTTAAAAAATGGAAAAAGATACGGGGGGCAGGAAAAGGCCTTATTTCTGAATCACTGGCTTTTTATTATCCCGATTATTTTGTTCCCTGGAACAACACTGTTGACTGGTACTTCCGGGAACTGGGATGGGGAAGGCCAACTAAATATTCAGAGGTTCTCTCCCGGCTTAGAGAATTGAAAAGGCTATTCAAAGAAGAATGTGTCAATCAGGACATTAACTTTGTTCTTGTAGATCACTTTGGCTGGTGGCTCAGAAACAGAAGAGACAACAGCAGTAATGGGAGAACTCATGTTTACCTAGAAATAACAAAACCCCCTGGAAAACCACATGAAGAGAACCATGTTGGTCGCCTTCTCTGGTCTCCTGCAGATGAAAAATATTGGAATGGTCGCTACGGGAAAATGGGCCTCTTAAATGTGGGGGATATAATTCTCCATGATGTTCGTAGAGAGATTATCGGATATTCAGTCGTAGCAGAGCCCCCTAAAGAGCTAACAAAAGAGGAGGTTATGGAACTCTTTGAAAAAACTGGTATTTGGGATGAAGAGTACAAGGAGTTTGCAGAAAAATGGTTCAAAAAGTCCCAAAATGGGAAGTTTTATGTTGTTAAACTTGGCGACTTTAAGAAACTAGAGAAACCTGTTAGATACGCCGATGTGGAAGGTTTACCCGCTTCAAGCAAACTTCAGGGGGTGTATCTGATAGATATATCGCCCAAAGTCCTGTATAATCTAGGGATAGTCTCGAAAAGTGTTGATACAACGGTCACTAAGTTGGGCGAGTATCTTGCCTCAAAAGGCTATCTCTACCCCTCATATCTAGTCGCCCAGTTTTACACCGCCCTCAAAACCAAGGGCTTCGTTATCCTCTCGGGCCTCACAGGGACAGGAAAGACAAAGATCGCCCAGGAACTCGCAGAGTTATTGGACGATTCCGGGAAAAACTTCCTCTTCCTATCCGTCCGCCCGGACTGGCGCGATTCCAAAGCTCTACTTGGCTACTATAACTGGCTAAACCAAAAATACTACAGGACTGAACTCCTTGAGTTTATCTTAGAAGCCAAGAAGGACTATGAGCAGAAGCGGAGGAATGCAAGGCCCTATTTCGTTCTCCTCGATGAGATGAACCTGGCCCACGTCGAGTACTACTTCGCCGACTTCCTGAGCGTCCTTGAGAGCGGCAGGGACGAAGAAGGATTCACGAGAGAACCGCTTAGGCTCCACGACGTGGACGAGGTTGAGAAATGGGGGATTCCCAAAGAAATCTACCTCCCGCCGAACCTCTACATCATTGGAACGGTCAACATGGACGAGACCACCTACGCCTTCAGCCCGAAAGTCCTTGACAGGGCCTTTGTGGTGGAGTTCCACGATGTTGACCTTGAAGAGTACCCTCCAGAACCCTATGAACCTACCTCAGAAGCCATAGAAAGCCTTAAACAAACGGTCCTTCAAGACTTAAAAGGGCCTAACGGAGAGTTCCTTGCCCGCTCAAAGGACGAGCTAAACGAAGCTGTAAGGGAATTCAAGGGCAAGCATTCGGACTACTGGGATACCCTGGTAACCCTCAACAAAGCCCTTGAACCCTACGACATGCACTTCGGCTACCGTGTCGTTGACGAGATTGCACTCTTCTTCAAGATCGCAAAGGAAAGTAAGGAGAAGGGCATTGTTGAATTCGAGAACGATGACGAAATCTTTGACCTTGCCATACTCATGAAAGTCCTGCCCAAGTTCCACGGCAACAGGAAGAAGCTTGAAGACCCCCTTAAGGAGGCATTAAAGCTATGTCTCGCGAAGGACTCAAAACTAAACGTTGACGAGCTTAAAAGTGCGGATATCGTCAAAATACTTGGAGACTGGGAAAACCAGAAAACAAACTTCCGCTTCAAGCACACCGCCAGGAAAGTCCTCCGCATGCTCAGGCAGCTCCATGAAATAGGCTTTGCGAGCTTCAGCTGACCTTTCCCTTTCGAAACCTTTATAACTTACCCGGGGGTAAGTAACTTACGGTGGGGTAAGTTGCTGTTCGACCTTCAGCCCAAAGCCCGGCGTGAGGACCTGTATGACAGGGAGAATGAGCTGAAAGAGTTTCAGAATGCTGCAAACCTGGGTGAAAATCTGATCCTTCTGCTTGGCACAAGGCGTCTCGGAAAGAGCTCCCTCCTGAACGTCGCCCTCGCTGAGTCGGGATTCCCCTATGCAAAAATAGATGTTCGCTCCCTCTACTTTACCCACGGTTCAATACCTCAGGGGATTCTGGCACAGAAAATTTTGGGTTCCTTACTCTCAATGGTTAAGCCACATAAATCCCTCCTGTTGAGGCTCGAAAAAACGCTGTCCTCTATCAGGGGCCTTAGAATCTCGGGCCTGAGTGTGGAGTTCGACAGGAAATCAGACCTCGCTGAAATCCTTGAAAAGATAAACTCCTGGGCCGAGAATGAGAACCTGCGGGCGATAATTGCCTTCGGCGAGGCCCAGTACCTCAGGCTTTCCGGAATCAGGTACGACGGTCTGATAGCCTATGCGGTGGACACTCTGCCCGCGATAACCTTTGTACTCACGGGATCTGAGGTGGGAATGCTCCAAGATTTCATTGGCCTTGAAGACCCCAAAAAACCCCTCTTCGGCAGGTATGCGAGGGAGATAGTGCTCCAGAGGTTCAAACGGGAAGAGAGTGTGGACTTCCTCAGAAAGGGGTTTGGGGAGATAGGCATCGAACCTGCTGAGAAGGAGATCGAGGAGGCCGTTGAGAGACTCGACGGTATAGTCGGCTGGCTCACGATGTACGGTTATCTCCGTGGAGTTAGGGGACTTTCCCACTCCGAGGCCATGGATGAGCTCTTTAATATGGCAGAAAAGTTAATCCGAGAGGAACTTTCGTCCCTTATCCAGAACAGCCGGAGATATGGAGTTATACTGAAAGCCGTCGCCATGGGAAATACAGGATGGAGCACCATAAAGGAGTACGTTGAGTTTAAGATGGGGCCGGTAAACGACGCGAAGTTCTCCACCCTCCTGAAGAACCTCCTCAAGTACGGCTACCTTGAAAAGAGAGGAAACGAATATTCTATTCCGGACCCCGTCGTTAAGGAGGTCGTGAAGAACCTTTAACTTATCCCGGGGTAAGTAACTTCCGGCGGGTAAGCTAGAGCTCCCACCACTGCCCCTGCACTTCCTTTACCGCCGAGACCGTCGTTAAGGCCCCGTAGGACGGCGTAACGGGGACTTCCCTTATCTCCCCCGAGAGGTAGCCCCCGATGAAAGCTGGCAGGCCTTTTTCGAGGCCGATAGAATAGCCGCCCTCCAGGATGACCGCGAGCGGATAGCGGGATAGCGTTGAGCCGGCGTAGGCAAAGAAGGCCTCGCTGAGGCGGAGCGTTGTGAGGCCCTCGCCGAGAAAGCCGTCGAAGCCGGCTGAAATAATTATAAGCCTTGGCCTGAGCTGGGCCATTACTGGAAGAACTATTTCCTCCCAGGCGTAGATGTAGTCGTCGTCGCCGGCGTAATGCGGCATCGGGATGTTGATTTTCGTCCCTTCGGCATCTTTTCCACCGACCTCGTGTTCGTAACCGCTCATCGGGTAGATATCCCTCTCGTGGAGGTCTATGTGGACAGCTTTCTCGTCGTTCCAGAGTATCTCCTGGGTGCCGTTGCCGTGGTGGGCGTCGAAGTCTATAACCAGAACCTTTCCTGCCTTTTCCTCTGCCACCTTGGCAGCATAGGCAGCGTTGTTGAATATACAGAAGCCGAGGGTCGGGGCGTTAAAGGCCCTACCGGATTCTCCGGCGTGGTGGCCGGGCGGTCTTACTAAAGCCAGGTAAAGCCCTTTCTTCTCTAATGCAAGCTCAACAGCCGTTTTTGATGCGCCGAAGGCAGTAAGGGCGGCTTTGAAAGTACCCGGAGAAACGTAGGTGTCCGGGTCGATGTAAGTGAACCTTTCTCCGAGCGATTTCACGAGCTCAACGTAGTCTTCACTGTGAACCCTGAGGAGCTCTTCTTCAGGAACGGGCTCTGGCTCGAGTGGCCTCCAGAGCCCCGCTTTCCTGAGGCTCTCAACTGCCTTCTCAAGCCTCCCGGGATTCTCGGGGTGATAATTTTTCGGCCTGTGTTCGAGAAAAACTGGGGAGTAGAGCACTCCGGGCTCCACTCAGAAGTACCCCCTATCGTCCCCTTTCATCGCCTTCTTTATTTCGCTCAGGAGAGTTCTGGCCTCGCTTTCCGGCATGCCCACCTTCCTGGTCAGGAAGTCGATTATTTCCCTCTCGCTGGCGCCCTTCTGGATCCTCTCGATTATCATCATGCTGAGCCTCTCGAATATCGCCTCCTGGAACTCCTCGGTTAGGCCCAGGGCGTCCATGAGGACGTTCATTCCCACCAGGAGGGCCGTCAGGGCGTCGTTGAACTCCTCCTTTCCAAGGCTTTTTTCATCAAGATCGACGCGGAGGGTTATTTCGTCGTTCATGCCGCTCAGGGTGAACTTGAGCATGTTCATCCTCTCGTTGAGGACGAGGAGGGTGTGGTAAGTTTTGACCCTGTCCCCGAGCTCCATGGCTATCGTTTCAATCCCTGAGGGAACCACGAGCCTTACGAAGCCGTCCATGAAGAGGACGTTAAGCATGAAGGGTATCTTCGGGTGTTCAGCCACGTAGTGGTTTTCCCCAACCTGCTTAACGCTCCAGGGGAGGTCCACTATGTCCTCGGCATCATCCCTTCCAGTCTGCAGCCACTCCAACACCTGGTTTTGCATGGGGACCACCTTTAAAGCTACGACGAAGGGGTAAAAATAATTTTTGCCCGAAAGCTTTTTTAGGTGGTGCCTTTCCCCCGGCTGGAGGTGAGGGCATGGAGTTCCTCTACACCTACGAGACCCTTAAGCTTGAGTTTCCCCTGGTCGAGCCTGAAAGGGCCAGTTTCATAATCCTGGGCGTCCCCTTTGACGGGACAACGAGTTTCAAGGCCGGAGCCCGCTTTGGGCCGACCCTCATAAGGCAAGCAACGCTGAACCTCGAGAGCTACATTTTGGATTACGACGTTGACATAGCTGAGCTCTCCATAGCTGATGTAGGCGATATCGCGGTTGTAGCCGGTGACTCCAGGAGAACTGCCGACAGGGTGCGCGAGACGATTGAAGGGATAAAGAGGGCCAACCCGGGTGCCCTTCCGATACTCCTCGGCGGCGAACACTCCCAGACCCTTGGCGCCGTTGAAGCGTTAAGGCCAGCGAGCTACGTCGTCTTCGACGCTCACCTCGACCTGCGCGACAGCTATGAGGATAACCCCTACAACCACGCCTGCGTTGCCAGAAGGATAAGCGAGCTCGGCGTTAAGGAGGCGATGTTCGGTATAAGGAGCGGCACCAGGGAGGAGGTGGAGTTCGCCGAAAAGAACGGAATACGCTGGGTTCACGCGAGGGACTACAGCTTTGAAGCCTTCGTTGACATCGTCTCTTCTCTTCCGGAGCCGGTTTACCTCTCCGTTGACATAGACGTCTTTGACCTCTCGGTGGTTCCATCAACTGGGACACCCGAGGCGGGTGGCCTGGCTTTTTGGGACGTCGTTGAGGCCATTGAGTGGCTTGCCAAAAAGAAGAGGATAGCCGGCTTTGACATAATGGAAGTGGCCGGCGAAAGGCTGGGGGATCCCACAGCGTTGGCTGCGGCAAAGCTGCTTTTCTACTTCATCGGTGCGGTGGCAAAATTCAGCCGCTAGCTTTTTCTATTCACACATCCGTAGAGGGGTGAATTCTTCTGTGCCCTTCTGCTTTTAGGAGAAACCCTTAAAAAAACCTCTCCAAATTTCAGGCGGGGATTGCTATGGACGTTGAGGCGGCCCTTGGAAAGTTTTACTCCATGAAGTTGACCGATTTAATACCCTCAATGACCACGATGCCCGTCGTCACTGTTGATTCTGACCTTCTAAACGTTCTGAAGATCCTCAGAGCCAGGCACCACGTGTGGGTCGTCAGGGACTGGGAGAGCATGGAGCTGGTCGGGATTATAAAGTACCTTGACGTAATCGACATACTCCTTCCTCCCGAATTACACGGGTTCAAGCTGGGGATGACGAGCAAAAGCATGAAGTCCCTCCTCGGTGGAGCCGCAAAGGCCGAGGACGTTGCAGAGAAGCATCCGCTCACCATAGAAAGAGACGCCACGGTGCTTGATACGCTCAAAAAAATGAAAGTATACAGGGCCCAGGTTCTGGCCGTCGTTGAGGGGGGAAAGCTGGTCGGCGAAGTGAGCCTGAGGATACTGATAGACGAGCTCTTGAGGCTGTTGAAAGTGGGTGGTGCCCAATGGAAGGAGTAGCATGGCTCATGGCGACGATCGGTATTGCCCTAATCTTTGCCAAAATCGGGGACAGCATAATCGAACGTTTTAAGCTTCCTGGCGTTCTCGGCGAGCTTATAATGGGTATACTTCTCGGGAACCTCGTTTACTTCGGTCTCGTCGCTCCCCAGTACCTGCCCATCGTCAGCGGGCAGGGTTTTACCACCGATATCTTTCAGATATCCGAGTTCCTGGCAAAGCTGGGGATAATTTTCCTGCTCTTCCTCGGTGCCCTCGATACTGATATAGAACAGCTAAAGAGAACCGGCGTTACGGCGACCGTGTCCACCGTCCTGGGAGTTTTCGTCCCGTTAGCCCTCGGCTGGTACGCCCTGAGGGTGATGGGTTACACAAGTAAAGAAGCCTTCGCCGGTGGTATCCTCCTGACCGCCACGAGCATAGGCCTGACCGTCAGGGTGATGATGGATCTGGGCGTTCTCAGGAGCGAGGTCGGAGCGGCTTCGCTGAGCGCGAGCGTCATGGACGACTTCCTCGGCATAGCCCTGATTGTGTTTGCCGTTGGAAGCGGCAGTTTGATGGATCTAAGCATTAAAATCGTGGTCTTCTTCATAATAACCGGCGTCCTCGGGTGGTACTTCATAGACTACTATGTTAAGTTCGCGGAGAGGCTCCACGTCGAGAAGGGCATCCTCGGGATGGTCATTGGGATGATGTTCCTCTTCGCGGCCCTGGCGGAGGGCTGGTTTGCCGCTGCCATCGAAGGCTCCTTCATGATGGGTCTCATCCTCTCGAAGCTCCCGGAAGGAAAGCGCCTCATGGAGGACCTCAGGGCTATAGGCTACGGCCTGCTCATTCCATTCTTCTTCGTGCATACCGGTGCAATGCTCGACCTCAGGGTTTTTGGGCACGGGGATGCCCTCGTTTTGGCGGCAGTGCTAACCACTATAGCCGTGGTCGGAAAAGTATTGGGCAGGGGTTTTGGAGCCTGGATAACGGCCTGGGGCAGGGGGAGGGACTTTCTCTTTACAAGGGAGAACGCCTGGATGTCGCTCCAGATGGGCATTGGCTCGGTTCCGAGGACTGAAGTTGCCCTCGTCGACCTGACGGTGGCCATCCACGGCGGTGCCATAAGCCCAGAGAACGTCCCGAAGTTCATAGCGGCGACGCTGATATTCATCACAGTGTCAGTCCTGATAACGCCGCCCCTCCTTAAGTGGGCCTTCAGGAAGGAGATGGAGGAGGCCAGGGCAAGCAAGGCAGCACAGAAGGCGGAGAGAATAAGGGAAACCAAGGAGAAGATAAAGGAGCTAAAGGGCTCCCAGTGAGGCCCTTTCTCCATTTCACCCGAAGAAGGCTCCCATCGTCTCCATCTGCTCTTCGCTCATGCTTTTTATTTTGAACTCGGGCATTTCGGGGAGAAGCCTCTCGTACTCCTCCTTCGTTATCTCTTTTGCCTCCCCGCCCTCAACGGGGTAGAAAACCCCGTAGTCCGGGTCGCGGTAGGCAACCAGGAACCTCTCAACCTCGATGTCATCGAAGTTCACGAAGATGACGTTCCCACCGGTGTAGGGCCTCTTGCACTGGAAGGGGAAGCTTGACGAGTTCAGCATCGCATCGCCAAGGGCCAGGTTGGCCTTCTCACCGTTTATCTCGGTCCAGAACCTCCTTCCCTCGAAGTCGCCTTCGACGACGATGAGGAACCTCTGGCCGTCGAGCTCAACGACTGGAGCGCCCTTTCCCTGGAGTATCTTGAACAGCTCGCCGATGGTCTCGGCGTTTTTGAGAGAGGCGATGAACCCTTCAACCTTCACAGCGTTCACCGTTCCAGGTTGGGAAGTCGGATATAAAAGCTTAAGTGTCCCCACCGAAAAAGATAAGGCCTGACAATATACCGCGCCTGCTACCGGAGATTAAGAAGAGGTGGTTTCATGCAGGTTGATGCCGACCTTCACGTTCACTCGCGGTACTCAAAGGCGGTCTCAAGGGCCATGACGATCCCCAACCTGGCTGAAAACGCCCGCTTCAAGGGTCTCGGCCTGGTCGGGACGGGGGATATACTGAACCCGAGGTGGGAGGAGGAACTGCTCAAATACACGGAAAAAGTCGACGAGGGGACGTACGAGAGGAACGGAATCAGGTTTCTCCTCACGGCGGAGGTCGAGGACAGTAGGAGGGTTCACCACCTCCTAATCTTCCCGAGCATAGAGGCAGTGCGGGAGATGCGGGAAAGGCTGAGGCCCTATTCGAGCGACATCGAGACCGAAGGACGGCCGCACGTGAGCCTCTCAGCTGTGGAGATAGCCGAGCTAGCCAGCGAGCTGGACGTTCTCATCGGTCCTGCCCACGCTTTTACACCCTGGACGAGCCTCTACAAGGAGTATGACAGCCTTAAGGAAGCTTACGGCGATACAAAAATCCACTTCCTCGAGCTTGGCCTCTCAGCCGACAGCGGGATGGCTGACATGATAAAGGCTCACCATGAGCTCACTTACCTCAGCAACAGCGACGCTCACTCCCCAATGCCCCACAGGCTTGGCAGGGAGTTCAACCGCTTTGAGGTGGAGGAGATAACCTTCGAAGAAATCAGAAAGGCGATCCTGAATCGCGGAGGAAGAAGAATCGTCCTCAACGCGGGCCTCGACCCCCGCCTCGGGAAGTACCACCTCACCGCCTGCTCGCGCTGCTATACAAAGTACAGCCTCGAGGAGGCTAAAGCCTTTCACTGGAAGTGCCCCAAGTGCGGCGGCGGGATAAAGAAGGGCGTTCACGACAGAATCCTCGAGCTGGCCGACACTGAGGAGAGGCCGAAGGACAGGCCGCCCTACATCCACCTCGCACCCCTCGCGGAGATAATAGCGATGGTCATCGGGAAGGGCGTCGAGACGGGTGCGGTGAGGGCTATCTGGGAGCGCTTTCTGAGGGAGTTCGGGAGCGAGATAAGGGTTCTCGTCGATGTTCCCGTTGAAGCTTTGGCCCGGGTTCATGAGGAAGTGGCAAAGGCAGTGTGGGCCCACCGGGAGGGCAGGCTGATAGTAATCCCTGGCGGTGGCGGCAAGTACGGCGAGATTAAACTGCCAGAGGAGATAAGAAAAGCCCCCATAGACGAGCTTGATAGCGTTGAGGTTGAGCTCCCTGTGGAAAAGCCAAGGCAGAGGAGCATAACGGAGTTCCTCCGAAAAGGTTAAATCCAAAATGTAAGAATTTCTTACTGGTGGTATGATGGAAGTCGTTCGTGTATCCTCGAAGGGACAGGTTGTCATTCCCAAGAGGGTTAGGGAGAAAATGGGCATAAAGGAGGGGGAATACCTTCTTTTGGTCCAGGAGGGGGACATCATCGTAATGAAAAAGCTCGACGTTAACCTGGAGGCGGTTTTTAGGGAAGGGGAGACATTGGCAAAGAAGCAGGGGATAACAGTTGAGGACGTTAAGAGGGCCATTAAGGAAGTGAGGTACGGGAAATGAGGCTCTTTCTGGATACAAACGTTCTGATCTCAGCTTACTTCTGGCAGGGTGCGAAGAGAAGGCTTCTCTGGGACTGTCTTCGCGGCTCTCACGAATGTTGTATCTCAGATTACGTAGTTTACGAACTGCGAAAGGTTCTCATTGAAAAGTTTTCCCTTCCGGAAGAAAGCATTGAACGATACATATCCATTCTCACGGCGTTTTTAGAGGTTATTGAAACCAGTAGCGGCCCTAAAATCTCCAGAGACCCCAAGGACAACCCCATACTTTGGGCCTGTGCTAAAAGTGGCGTGGACGCTCTTGTCACTGGAGACGGCGACCTTCTATCACTGAGGGATGAGGAAAAACTACTTTGCATTGAGAATAGCTGTTTTAAGGTTCTCCGGACAAAGGAGGTGCTGAAATGAGGGAATCCGAAATCATCGAGCTGTTCCTCAAACACCTGAAGAAACAGGGCGACCTTCCACTCGGTGACGATGCTGGCGCGATAAGGTTCGGTGATGGATGGCTTGTTGCCACAAACGACATGCTCGTCAGAAAAACGGACGTTCCGGATATAATGACGCCCGAGCAGGTTGGCTTTAAGGCGGTAACCATGAACGTGAGCGACGTTGCTGCCATGGGGGCAAAGCCCCTGGGTTTCCTCTTCTCCCTCGGCGTTCCAGGGGATATGGAAGAGAGCTACCTCGAAGGGGTCGCGAGGGGGATCGAGAAAGCCTTAGAGTTCTATGACATAGCCGTCCTCAGCGCCGACACCAACGAGACCGACGATTTAATCATAGACGGCATCGCCCTGGGCATTACGAAAAGGTTGCTCACCCGCTCGGGGGCGAGGCCTGGGGAGCTGGTCTGCGTTACTGGGGATTTAGGAAGGGCGCTCGCGGGACTCCTGGTCTGGAAAAAGGGCGTTGAAGTGCCCGAAGGAACCAGGAACTCACTGTACGAGAAGTTCCTCAATCCAAGGGCGAGGGTCCGGGAGGGAATGGCCCTGAGCGGTGTTGCGAGTGCCGCCATAGACATAAGCGATGGTCTCGCCAAGGAGTTGCACCTCATATCCAGAATGAGCGGCGTAGCCATTGAGATCCGCTCCTCGAGCATACCTATCCACGGGAGCGTTTTTGAGGCGGCGGAGTTCCTCGGGATGAACCCCATCGAGATAGCCATAGCCAGCGGGGAGGAGTTTGAGCTCGTCTTCACGCTCCCCCCAGAGCTGGTTTCCGGGGTTGACTTCGAGTTCTCAGTTATAGGGCGGGTCGTTGAAGGTAGCGGGGTCTATTTAGACGGGAGGCCCATTCGGCCTCGGGGCTGGGAGCATCTGGCTTCAAATGAAATTTTTAAATAGTGAAGCGGGGTTTTAGTCTAAGGTGATGGGGGATGAAGGTTAGGGAACTCATAGAGAGGCTTCCGGAAAAGCAGAAGGAGAGCGTGGGGAAGTGCACTGAGAAGTGTGGCCTTGTCAACTTGGACGAGGACATCCCCACGGAGGTTCCGAAGGATGTCGTTGAGTTCTCCAAGGTCATATCGAACCCGTTGAGACTCAGCATCCTCCGCATGCTCCGGGGTCGCTGGCTCTGCGTGTGCCTTATCGCCAAGGCGCTTGAGCAGGATCAGACGCTCGTAAGCCACCACCTCCGCGCCCTGAAGGGCCTCGACCTCCTTGAGGAGAGGAGGGAAGGGAAGCTCCGTTTTTACCGCACAAAGAAGGACGTCGTTGAGAGGTACTTCGAGGCCCTTAGGAAAGAGCTCCTCGGGTGATTGGGGTGGAAGGCCAGAAGGAAGTGGACGAACTCATAAAGTCCATGGGTGGCTACTGGAGGCCCTTCGAGATGCTGGCGGCCCTTGTTGAGGAAGTCGGCGAGCTGGCCGATGTTATGCTTGCACTGGAGGGCGTTAAAGGGGGCGCCGGGAGGGAAAGGCTTGAGGAGGAGCTCGGCGACGTCCTCTTTGCCCTCTCCTCCATCGCCAACTATTATGGGATAAACCTGGCGGAGGCCCTCAGGAAAACCGTCGGGAAGTACCGTTCCAGGGATCTCGGGGATTGAGCTTTTGTTTTCGTTTCGATGTCTATGGAAATAAAGCTTATAACCCCCCGATCCATTACCTCCCCAGAGGAGAAAGTGAGAATGCCCGGGGGTTTGAAATTTGATGCTTGGGGGCGTTTTGGGGGATGGCCACAAGTACTTCACAGTTCTCGGACAGGTTTCCCTCCCTTACCTGTTGCTCGCTATCTTCGTTTACTACCTCAGCGTTCTAATCTACGCCCTCCGCTGGAAGCTGGTTCTCAGGGGTATGGGGAAGGATGTTCCCTTCCTCGAACTCGTCAAATCCATCCTCGCGTCGATCTTTATGAACAACGTAACCCCTATGAGCCGCAGCGGCGGTGAAGTTCTCAGGATAGCGTGGATAAGCCGGAGGGGAAAGGTTCCCGCCGGGCTGTCCGCTATGAGCATCGTCTACGAGCGCATCCTGGAGGCCGTACCGGTGTTTATCCTGTTCCTCGTGGGGATGTTCTGCTTCTCCTCAATGCCGGGCTTCCTCTTTGTTCTGGGCCTCCTCGGGATTGCCTTCGTGTGGATAAGATGGGAGGACTTTGTGAGGGTCTCGCTCAGGGTGTTTAAGACTCCCGTGAGCGAGGAGGAGCTGGGTCAAATATTGTCCCTCAAGAGGTGCCACGGCGTAACCCTCGCGGGGATCCTCCTCAGCTCGGTCATATGGATCCTCGATGTAGTCAGGCTTAAGCTTATAACCCTCGCCCTCGGGCTTCACCTGGGGGTGCTCGTCCTGGTCATCATCTCAATAGCCAGCCTTCTCCTTGGCCTAGTCGCTTTGACCCCGGGGGGAGTCGGCATCATAGAAGGCGGCCTGGTTGGTACTCTGGTGCACTTTGGCCTTCCCCCGGCCATGGCGGTCTCGGTGACCCTTTTGGAGCGTTTGGTGTCCTACGTGCTCAGCACGGTCGTTGGTTTCGTTGTGCTGGTTACTTCCGGAGGAATGGAGATATGGAGAGCCTTAAAATCGCCATAGCCAGTGACTGGTTTTTTCCTAAAATCGGTGGAATTGAGACCCACATGGATGAGCTCGCCCGCAACCTGCTAAAGGCCGGGCATGAACCCTACGTTATAACCCACGACTACCGCCACCTCGGCCCGAAGGACGACGGGTTCCCTTACCCAGTCATCAGGTTCGGCTCGTCCATATACCTGAAGAAGCACCACATAAGCGTCGGCCCTTCCCAGCTCTGGAAGATAAACCAGTTCTACAAGGAGGTTCACTTCGATATAACCCACGTTCACAGCATATACTCCCCCTTCTCGATAGCCGTGGCGAATCTGTCCAGGGGTATACGCGACGTGCCGGTCGTTGCCACCAACCACTCCTTCTACGGAAACCCCAGGGCTGACCGGATAGTAGGCCCCATGCTCAGGTATTCCCTCAGTCGCGTGGATTTCTTCGTCGCGGTGAGCACTCCAGTGGCGAGGGATACAAAGCGGTTGCTCGGGAAGAGACTGAACGGTAGGCCCGTGCTGGTTGTTCCAAACGGTATCGACGTGGAGAAGTGGCGCCCGCCGGAGCCCGAGGAGAGGGAAAAAGCCAGGAGAAAACTCGGGCTTTCCGATGAGATAGTCATCTTCTACACCGGCAGGATGACGAAGAGAAAACAGGCCCACAGGATTCCTTTCATAGTAGCCCAAGCGCTGAAGAGCTCCGGGGTTTCAAAGGATAGGATAAAGCTCATAGCGGTTGGCAACGGGGAGATGAGGGCTGAGTTTGAGAAGAACCTCAAAATGACCGGTCTGGATTCCCGTGCAAATGTCTTCGATTTCATTCCCCGTGAGAGGCTCCTTGAGTTCTACTGGGCGGCCGACGTGGTCCTGATACCAGGCATACTTGAGGCCTTTTCGATAGTCGGTCTTGAGGGCTCGGCAACAGGGAGGATGGTGGTTGGCAGGAACGGAAGCGGTCTCTCGGATATCGTATTGGACGGAACAACCGGTTTCCTCGGGAACAGCGAAGGGGAAATCGCCCAGAAGCTTGGGAATGTTCTTGCTGATCCGGAGCTCATTGAAAGGATAGGCAAGAAAGCCAGGGAACGCGTTACCAGGGAGTTCTCCTGGGAAGTCGTTTTGAAGAGGATCCTCGACGTCTACAGGCTAACCCTCGACATGGCCGATGGAAGCGACAAGAGGTACCTTCTGTATAAGCTCTGGAGGAGGGCCACTGGATGATCGTTTCAATAACCTTCGACGTGGAGCAGGACTGCCCGCCGTACTTAACGACGACGAAGGGCATGGAAGAGGGCCTCCCGAAGCTCCTCGACCTCCTGGAGGAGAAGCGGGTAAAGGCGACCTTCTTTTTCACCGCTGAGGTTGCGAAGCGCTTTCCTGACTTAGCGAAACGAGTCGTTGACGGGGGGCATGAGCTCGGGAGCCACAACTACAACCACGAAAGGCTCGACAAGCTGTCCAGGGATGAAGGAGCCAAAGCCATAGAGAAGTCCCTCAAAGTCCTCAGGGAATTTGGCGATGTGGTCTCTTTCCGCGCCCCCAACCTGCAGTTCCCCGACTACTATTACGGAGTCCTCGAGAAGAACGGCGTCCTCGTCGACTCCTCCAGGGCAACCTATAAAGGTTACGGGGACGGTGTAAAGTTCTTCGGGAGCGTTCTGGAGGTGCCTGCTTCCACGACCAGCTCCGTGATAAGGCTCCCCTGGAGGCTCCAGAGGATAATCCACTCCCGCCTCAGGGAGCCCAGGGTTTACTTCGCCCACCCCTGGGAGTTCGTGTCGATGAGGAAGGAAAAGATACGGTGGGACTGCAGGTTCAACACCGGGGATAAGGCCATAGAGCTCCTCGGGATGCTCATAGACCACTACAAGTCTCAGAATGCAAAGTTCCTCACCATGCGTGAGTATTACCCCCTTTACGGAAACCTTAAACGTGATTGAGCCTATTTTCACTGGTGAGAGCATGAGAGAAGCCATGTACTGGGAGCCGCTCGATGGGGGAAAGGTCCGCTGTAAACTCTGCCCCCTCAACTGCATAATCAACGAGGGAAAGCGCGGCTCCTGCAGGGTTAGGAAGAACATCGGGGGAAAGCTCTACACGCTCAACTATGGTAAAGTCTCCGCTATCGCGGCTGACCCGGTAGAGAAGAAGCCCCTCTTCCACTTCTGGCCGGGTTCCTGCGCCCTCTCGATAAGCACCGTCGGTTGCAACATGCACTGCAAGCACTGCCAGAACTGGGAGATAAGCCAGGCGGATGAGAGCTTTCCCTACCTTCACGACATGAGCCCGGAGACGGTAGTTTCAATGGCAAAGCGCTACGGCTGCGAGAGCATAGCCTACACCTACAACGAGCCGACGATATGGTACGAGTTCGTGCTCGATACGGCAAAGCTCGCCAGGAAGGAGGGGATATACAACCTCCTCATAACCAACGGCTACATCAACGAGGAACCCCTCAGGGGGCTGGCTCCCTACATAGATGCCATGAACATAGACATCAAGGCCTTCAGCGACGAGTTTTACATGAAGATATCGGGCGTTCCAGGCGTGGAACCCAGCAAGAGGACTGCTGTGATAGCGAAGAAAGAATTTGGAATCCACGTCGAGCTCACCTACCTTATAATTCCGACGCTCAACGACGGGGAAGAGGAGATACGCGCCTTCGCCCGCTGGGTGGTTGAAGAACTCGGTGATGATACCCCCGTCCACTTCTCGCGCTTCTTCCCGCACTACAGGCTGACACACCTTCCACCAACGCCGCTTGAGACCGTTGAAATGGCCCACCGCGTCGCTAAGGAGGAGGGCTTAAAGTTCGTCTACATCGGGAACGTCCCGGGCCACGAGGGGGAGAACACATACTGCCCGAAGTGTGGCAAACCTTTAATAGTCCGCTATGGGTTTGAGATAGCTGAGTACAACCTTACCAACGATGGAAGGTGCAGATACTGTGGTGAGAAGATCCCGATCGTTGGAACTTACCAGAAAAAGCGTTATCCCGGCATGTGGTGGTGAACATGGCCCTTCCCGAGGTCAAGGCAAAGCTCTACCTGGAGATTTTAGGCAGAAGCAGAAAGGCCGTTGAGGAGAGGCTTGAGCGTGTCAAGCGCGGGTTGGCCGGGGAGAGACTTGAGGTGGGGGAGATAATCGAGGATCCCTCAATGGATCCACTTCGCTTCTCCTCCCTTGTGGAGGTCACCCTGAAAGCACCGCTGGATGCCCTCTTTAAGAGGGTGGCGGAGTACTCTCCGACGATGGTTGAAGTCCTCTCGCCCGGAAAAATTGAGCTTCCGGCAGAGGAACTTTCTTCCCTGCTGAATGACCTGATACGGGAGATCAGGAAGGTCGCGAAGGAAAAAGGTTACGTTCCTGCAGTTCCTGACGTTAAGGAATTGCCCGAGCCAAAGATTGGGTTTGACGATGAGGAACTGTGGGAGCTGATTGATGAGGGAAGGAGCCTGCTCTACTCGGTCAGACTTAGGTTCTCGACCGGGAACGAAACCCTGGCCAGAGAGATAATCCCAAAGCTCTTTCTGCTGGAAGGAGCGGGAGTTAATTCAGTGGAGCTTTATCCCGGGGACGGAGGACTGGTGGCGGAAGTGGAGGCGGTTTCTCCCCTGGAGTCGCTGGTGGGGTTGCTCCTAAGGTATCTGCCTGAGTCGGTTAAAGTTTTGGAACCGGGGATCGTGGACATAACCGCACAGGAACTCCAGAACTGTCTCAGTGATGTGGGCTCCTTTGTCTCTTCAATTAGAATGAGGGAGGATCTGGGGGATGCCTACGAAAAGGACGTCTTCTCCTTTAGTCTTTCACCTAACCTGAAATGAAACTTAAAAGGCAGGGAAAGTTTACCATTCCTCTTCCTCTTCTATGAGGTCGTATTTCTCGAGCTCGCGTATGAGCCTCTTTACGGCTTCCCAGGCATCGTTTTCGCTTTTGGCCCCGGAGCAGACTATCTTACCCGATGAGAACAGCAGGATCACGGCTTTCGGGTCCTTTACGCGGTATATAACTCCCGGGAACTGTTCGGGCTCGTACTCACAGTTGGGCAGGCTTAAAGCAACAGCATCTAAGTTAAACTCCATTCCTATGTCCCCACTAAAAACCATGTTCTGAATGTCTATCTGGGGCGGTTTTGTGAATTTTGTGCCAACCTTCTTCGAGAGCAGCTCTATAAGCTTGTTGACACCCATCTTTATGTCGTCAACACTTTTTGCCCCGGTAACGACGAGCTTGCCTGAGCTGAATATCAGCAGAGCGACCTTAGGGTCATCAAAACGGCAGATAATGCCTGGAAACTCCTCCGGGTTGTACTTGGAGTTCGGGCAGATTTCTATAACTTTCTCAAGGTTCAGCTGGGCGAACAAATCCACAGAAGCGACTATATTTTCAATCCTTAGTTTGACCCTGCTCATGTCTACCAAGGCTTACACCTCCGGGTGGTGGGTTTAAAACCCCTTTATAAATGAAGGGCGAAGTTTTTAAAGGTTTAGGTCAGAGGTGCATGAAAAATCGTTCCAATGCGTTCTTTTGTCCATTGAAAAAAGGGAAAGGGTCACTTTTTGCCCTCCTGCCTTACTGGATAGGGCATGAACTCTACCGTACCTCTCTGTTTGATCGGTTGCTTGTAGAGCTCCATGAGGGCGTAAACTTCCTCTGGAACATCTGTCTCGACGTGGAGGCCCAGCTCCCTGGCGTGGTCAACGGTTATCGGATAGTCATGTGTCCACCTGCCCTCGGTGAGTGTTTGAGCCAGTTCCCTGGCCTTCTCCTCGCCGTATTTGTCCTTAAGGAGGCTGTAAACGAAGTCCCTAACCTGCTTTATCGCCTTTTCCGTCACGTCAGCCAGGATGAGGGTCTGGTCGTCCACTTTCTCCGGGCCCTTCCTTTCTACCGCCCTTAGTATGCTCGGGGCTGGGTACTGGCCGAGCTGCGGGTCAACGGGCCCAAGAACAGCGTGCGGATCCATTATGATCCTGTCAGCGGCCAGGGCAATCAGGGTTCCTCCGCTCATGGCGTAGTGGGGAACTATGACGCGGGTCTCGGCGGGGTGTTCCTTCAGTGCCTTGGCAATCTGGGTTGCGGCGAGAACGAGTCCGCCCGGTGTGTGGATTATTAAATCGATCGGCCTGTCCTTCGGTGCCATCCTTATTGCCCTCAGAATCTCCTCGCTGTCTTCAATGCTTATGAACTTGTAAACCGGTATTCCGAAGAGCCCGACGCTCTCCTGCCTGTGTATCATGGCTATTACCGTTGAGTTCCTCTTTTTAGCGAGCTGGGCCATGAGCTTAATCCTTGCCGCCTGGAGCGCCCTGAATTGAAGCTGGGGCCACATCAGCAGGTAGAGGAAGAACAGCCACCACAGCAGGGAGCCAAAAAACCCGCTGAGGGGGTCCATGTTTTTCACCCGGTTTGGTTTGATGTTTAGTGACAATTAAACCTTTTGCCCGCCAACGTTTATAAGTCGGAGCGTCCGAGCAAGTTCCGGTGAAACAATGAGAAACACGATCGTTCTGGTGAGGACAGACAGCTTTCAGAAGGCGAGCGTGGCTTTAGCCGACCTCGTCCGCTATGGAGGTATGAGGATTCGCGGTGACCCCAGGATAATCCCTCCGGCTTTGTCTGACTGGGCCTTTGAGCAGATAATGGGTGAGAAACCGAAGAAGAAGTTCAGGGCGCACGTTGCCGCACAGATAGACCTGCCGCCCGCTAAGGCGATAGGCAGGCTGATGGACATACATCCACCCGCCCACGTCCTCGTAATCCCCCCCGATACCGGAGTCTGGGGGGAGCTGATGCGCCTGTGGGGAACTTTTGAGAAGCTCAGGGGCTTTCATCCGCCTAAGAGAACAAAGACAGAGGATCTCAAGCGGAAACAGGAGAAAAAGGCGGATGGAGAGCGGGAGTTAGAGGAGTTTTAATCCTTCTTTCAAAGCAGCTCTCTTCAGGTCTTCGTCTAATGTTGCCAGTGTTTTAATTTCGTTTATCTTGCATGATGCGAGGATAATCGCGTCGTTTGGCAGGAGATTGTGTGCCCGCATCATTCCCAGGTACTTTTCCAGGATTTGCCTTTTGACACCTTTTTTGCCCTCCTTTAAGGAGTATGGCTATCTTCCGCCAAATGACCTTCTCAAGTCCGTTGGGCACGTTTATCACTATCTCTCCCCTACCCTCGCCACTAGTGAATAGGTAAGGGAAATTTAAACCTTCACTTCTCCCGCTTCTTGATCCTTATGTTGGCGATGTCCCCCAGGGTTGGCTCGTAGTCCCGCGGGAGCGTCCTTTTCTCCTCGATGGGCTCTTCGGTTCCGCTCTCAATGAGCTTTATCCTGAAGTACTTCTCGAGCTTCCTGGCCTCCTTTATGGTTGGCTCGCGGTAGCCGTGGGCTATCGCGCGGAGGTCGTTGACCGAAAGACCTACCTCGTGGGACAGCTCTTCGTAGCTCTTTCCGCTCTTCTGTATTGCTTGGTAAACCCTCTCAGCGTAGTCCTCCACTATTTCCTCGGTGACGAGTGGCCTCTCGTGTTGGGGTTTTGGCTGGGGCTTGGGCCTTGAGACGGGTCTCTCGGTTCTTCTTGGCTGTCTCCCGGTTGGCATGATGCTGAACGTGCCGGGCTTTTTGCCTCCATATTTCTCATAGCACCTATCGCAGACGAGAACCTCCGCACCCTCAACCCTTATCCTGTGGCCCGGCCCTTTTATCGGTGCACCGCATATCTCGCAGTAGCTTGGCGTCTCCTTTCCCATCTTTACCACCCTCTTGCTCCATTTAAAGCTCGGGGTCAGGCTTTTTAAACCCCACGATGAGCTTATACCGATGACCGAGGTAAAAGTGGAGAAGCTCCAGGAGTTCAACCAGGAGATCCTTGAGAGGCTGGTAGAGATTTACATGCGCGGCTACGAGGGGCTGCGGGAGTACGGCGGCGAGGGCGAAAGCTACGCGAAGCGCTATCTCAGGTGGTGCTGGGGAAAGGCCAAGGACGGCTTCTTCGTGGCGAAGGTGGGGGATGAGATAGCTGGCTTCATCGTCTGCGACAAAGACTGGTACAGCAGATACGAGGGACGAAAAGTTGGGGCCATCCACGAGTTCGTGGTGGACAAGAAGTTCCAGGGACAGGGAATAGGGCACAAGTTAATGGAAAAATGCCTTGAGTACCTGGGGGAATCAAGCGACAGGATAGAGCTCTGGGTGGGAGAGAAGAACGAAGGGGCCATGCGTTTCTACGAGGAGTACGGCTTCAGGAAAGTGGGCCGGAGCGGGATATGGGTGAGAATGATTATGCGAAAGGATGATAAGGGCCAGGGGGAAAGTTAGGCGGGTGAAAAAATGCCGTGCATAAAGCCGCCCCAGCCGGAGGATGTCGAGGGATTGAGGGAAGAGAGCTTCATACGTGGGGGCAAAGGTAAGCTCAGAGTGGTCATCGAGAGCGGGAATGAGAGGCTTGAAGCTGTCATCAGCGGCTCGCTGAAGAGCGTTGAGGAAGTTGCCGGGATGCTCGGCGTCGAGGCCGAAAACGACAGGATAGAGGCCACTGTCGATGGAGTGAAAATCCTGATGCAACGCGGAAAGCTCGAAATGGAGTTCGAGAACGGAGATAAGATGAGAATAGAGAAGGCCTGAGGCCTCTTGATTTTTCAGACTTCAGTCCCTCAGCGTTCTAGTATTATCGCGTTTCCGAGGAGCTTGAAGTGGTGGTCCGTCGTTAGGACTACTGCACCGTATTTTCTTGCGGTTTCCACTATTATGCAATCAGGCGAGGGACACGTTCTTATTTTTTCTTGACCTTTGCATGGAGCGCTCCTGCGTTTATCGCAACGTCTTTCTCCAGTGGGACGACGAAACCGCTCTCCGCTACGATATCAACTATCGAGGCATCTAAATTGTTCCGCTCAAGGAAGCTCTGCAACTCTGCCAAGACAAGAGTAGGGATCAGCACAAGCTCAGAACCGTTTAAGATTTCCTTGGCTGCTTTTCCCGTGTCGCTGCCCCTGATCAGTTCAACGATAGCTGAGGTGTCGGGGATGACTATTTGACCAGACTCCATGCTTTTTCTTTCCCTTTAGAATCCTCTTGAGATCCTCCTCGCTGAGGGGAGCTTTAATCTCAACTACCTCCATCATCCCACCATTAAAGGTTGAAAGAAAAAGTAGACAAGGCTTGCGCTCACTTCAAAACCGGCCTGAACTTGTAGGCGTAGAGAATTATCCCGTCCTCGTCGAACTCCCTGACCTTCCTCGTTACCATCTCGACCTCCATGCCGAAGTCTATCTCGTTGGGCTCAACGTCCGTGAGCTGGGCCATAACGACGGGCCCTTCCTCGAGCTGAACCAGGGCCAGGGGATACGGCTTGTAGTACTCGAAGCCGCTCGGCGGGTTCCTCACTATTGTCCAGCTCAGCACCTTACCCTTTCCGCTGAACTTGTACTTCTCCACGTTCCTGCTACCGCAGACCGGGCAGACCTCCCTGTGCGGGAACATCAGATGACCGTTCTCGCACTTACCTCCAATCAGGGCGTATTTCTCTTCAAAGTGCCTCCAGTGCCTCGCAACCTGCATCGGCTTCCCCATTTCAGACCCTCCTCAGGACTGTAACCGTTATGTTCGAGCCAGTTCCACCTATGTTCTGGGTCAGGCCTACCTCAGCCCCGGGCACCTGTATCCCTTCCGGAGCCTCGCCGCGGAGCTGGAGAGCAGCCTCAACCGTCTGGTAAACGCCGGTGGCCCCAACTGGATGTCCTCTGGCCTTAAGTCCGCCCATAGTCTGTATCGGGTAATCACCGTCTATGGCAATCTGGCCCTCCTTGGCGAGCATTACGCCCTTGCCCTTCTCGGCAACGCCGAGGGCTTCCAAGCTTAAAGCGGCCATTATCGTGAAGGCGTCGTGAACCTCAAAGAAGTCGATGTCCCTGGCAGTGACCCCTGCCATTCTGTAGGCTTTTTCAGCGGCCACTTTTGCCGCCGTCAAAGTCAGGAAGTCCTTCCTGTTGGCGAGGTTGATGGTGTCCGTGGCCCTCCAGAAGCCTGCCAGTTCAACCCATTTCTCCTTCGGAATGCCGAGCTCCTTCGCCTTCTCCTTTGAGGTTATTATGACGGCCGCGGCACCGTCGCACATCGGTGCGGCATCAAAGAGCTTTATCGGGTCGGCGACGTAGGGGCTCTTGAGAACAGTGTCGAGCTTTATCTCCTTCTTGAACATCGCGTACGGGTTTTTAGCCCCGTTCCTGTGGGCGTTGAGGGCGAAGAGGGCAAAATCCTCCTCAGTGTAGCCGTATTCCTTCATGTAAAGCCTCATGACGAGCGCGTTCAAAGCCACAAAGCTGGCCCCGTGGAAGAGCTCCCACTCGGCATCGGCGGCGTAAGCTAAATAGCGTGTCGCATCGCTCGGCCAGGCGTCGGTCATCTTCTCGACGCCAACTACCGCAACAACGTCCTCAAGGCCCGACATGACTGCCTTCGCTCCCTCCTGAACTGCCGCACCCCCGCTACCGCATGCCGCTTCAACCTTAATGGCCGGTATGTTGCCCAAGCCAGCCCAGTCTGCTATTAAAGCTCCAAGGTTCTCCTGCTCTATGAAGGAACCGGAGGCCATGTTTCCGACGTAGAGGGAATCCACCCTGTCTATTCCAGCATCGTCCATTGCATTGAGCAGGGCCTCCACGGCCATGTCCCTAAGTGACACCCTCCAGTGCTCGCCGACAGGAACCATGCCAACTCCAATAATGACGGGTTTCTCCATTCCGACCACCTCACATTATGTACTTGCCCCTGTGCTTGGCATAGAGCGCGTAGTCAAGGTACTTCTTCCTGTTCACGTAGTCCATGGTTCTGGGTGCCAGATCCCTCTTCTCCTCAATTGCATCCTGCACAACGAGGCTGAAGGCGTCGCTCCCCGCTCCCGAACCGAAGGAGACCCAGAGGATCCTGTCGCCTGGCTTCGCTATGTCGAGGACTGCCGAAACACCGACGAGAGTTGCCCCGCTGTAGGTGTTTCCTATTATCCCGCTGAGCAGTCCCGGGAGAACCTTCTCCCTCGGGATTCCCAGTATCTCGGCAACGGTGAGCGGGAACTTGACGTTGGGCTGGTGGAAGACCGCGTAATCAAAGTCGCCCGGGGAGTAGTTGAGCTCCTCCATGAGCGTCTTGGCGGCGCTCAGTATCTGGTGGAAGTACGCCGGCTCGCCGGTGAAGCGGTTGCCGTGCCTTGGGTAGTGCTCGTGCTGCCTCCTCCAGAAGTCCGGCGTGTCTGTAACGTAGGAATAGCTCGCCTCGAAGTAGGCGACCGTTTCAGAGCTCTTCGGGGCAAGGATGTACGCGGCACCTCCGGCGGAAGCGGTGAACTCGAGGTGGTCCCCGGGCCTTCCCTGGGAGGTGTCGGCGCCGATGGCCATGGCGTAGTCGGCCATTCCGGAGCCGACGAAGCCTATGGCAGCTTGAATAGCTTCAGTTCCTGCCTTGCACGCAAACTCAAAGTCAGCTGCATTCACATCGGGGGTTGCTCCGATGGCGGCCGCCACAACCGTTCCGCTCGGCTTGACGGCGTATGGCTTGCTCTCGGTTCCAAACCAAACGGCCCTGATAAGTTTGGGGTCAATTTGAGCCCTCTTGAGGGCGTTTCTGGCCGCTTCAATGCCTATCGTTATTGCGTCCTCATCTAAGCCGGGAACGGACTTCTCCTGAATCGGGGGGTCCGAGACTTCCCAGACCCTCTCTATTTCCTCCGCCTTGATTCTATACATAGGGACATAGGCCCCGTAGCCAGCGATACCAACCTCGCGGTTTGGCCTCAACAGTTTTCCCATGGACATCACCCGCAAAAGTTGAAGGTAGCTCCGCCTAAGGTTCAGGGGGCGGTTATAAAAGCCTTTCGGTGAGAGTAAAAATGCCTTTCGACGATAAACGATAAAAGGGCGGGAAGCTCAGGGCTTCCTGACGACGAAGAGCGCGTGGTCCTTCTCGTAGGGCTCAAGTGAAAGCCTCTCAACGACCTCGAAGTATTCGGAGAGCTCCTTTTCAACCTCCTTGAAGACCTGCTCGGGCTCTTTCGTCACGTCGATGCTCCTGCTCTTGACCGAAATCATTCCGTAGCCACCGCTCTTCAGGTAAACCCTGGCGTTGTCTATGAGGATTTTCGCCTGGGTCGGCTGGGCAACGTCCTCGAAGATGACATCCACCTTCGGAACGAGCGCGCGGTAGCCCTCGGGCCTGGTGGCGTCGCCGAGTATCGGCACGATGTTCCTCCTTTCCTCGACGATTGGAACCAGCTCCCTCAGAACCCTCGGCGAGAACTCGACACCGAAGATTTTGCCTTCCCAGCCCACTATGTCGCTGACGTGTGAAGCTGTGGTTCCGCTCGCTATTCCGAGATAGAGGACTGTTGAACCGGGCTTAATCGGGAAGTTCTCCAGCCCGTTGAGAATTGCCGCACCCAGCTTCGACCTGTTCGGGTTCCAGATTCTGTATTCGTCCCCCTCGAACTTGACGGTCCTTTCACCGTAAACCCTCTGCCCGGGAACGAGGTTCTTTGTGGCTATCCTCTCGCTCCCGTCGTCCTCAACAACTATGTAAACGCCTGGGAACCTGTGCTTTTTAACCTTCATTCACATCACCTCTTCTCGCCCTTGTGTTTCTTTTTCATGAACTTCCTGTCCCCGCCACCCTTTCCCTTCTTCTCAAACTCCCTGCCCTTTTCGTGCTTCCCACCCTTGAACGTCTTTCCCTTGAACTTCTCCTTGTCCTTCTTCTCGGGCTTGGCCTTCTTCTTCGGCGGGTTCGGGTACTTCTCTTTAATCTCCTGTATCCTCTGCTCGAGCTCCTTTTTGAGCTCCTCGCCTATGTATTCGCCCGAGAAGTAGTCAACCCTCGCTGCAATGGCCAGCTTTCCAGCCAGGGCCCTCGCTATCTTGCCCCTCTGCCACCAGGGCGAGCGGTTGATTGCAGGATACTGGAAGATAACCCCATGCTTGGGCGGCTTTGCCCCGCTCCTGAGGTGCCTAAAGAGGGCCTTCTCAGCTCCAAGAACCTGTATCGTGGAGGCAGGCATCATGGCCAGCTCTTTAAGCCCGCCGGCAATGCTCATGAGCCTCGCCGCGAGCTTGGCACCGACCAAAGCCTTAAGGTTTGGAGCGACTTCGTCCATCGCTGTTTCAAGGTAGTCCTCCACCTGGTCCCTCAGCTTGTAGAGGTCGTTTATCTCGCTCGCGAGCTTCCTTATGATTTCGCTGTCGAACTTTCCGAGGGGAGCGCCCATTGACTTCTCCGCCGCGTTGAGTATACTCTCGATTTTTCCCTCGGGGAAGCCCAGCTTTTCCAGCTTTTCTCTCGTTGCATTTTCCCTCGGGCCTATCTCCTTGACGAAGGCGACGTACTGCTCGTGCTTCGGCAGAATCTCGTCCAGCTCCGGGAAGTGGAGGCCGTACCACTCCCTTAGTCTTGAAACGAGCAGGTTCGTGACCTTGTCGATGTCGTCCAGAGCCTCAATGGCCTGGATTATCATCTTGTCCCTTGCCCCGCTCTGCTCCTGTATGCGGAGTCTCGTTAAGGCTACGCCGGCATTATAGTACTCGCTGAACCAGTCCTTCCCGAGGAACTCTTCTGGATTTGAGCGGAGCTTTTCGCCGGCTAAATTGGGGAGCTCGGCGGTAGCGTTGTAGCCGAGATCCTTCAGTTTTCTGCTGAGCTCGGCGTCCTCAACGATGAACTCGTCGTAGCCTTTTTTCTTAAGCTCGTCAAGCAGTGCGAGAAGTTCGTCACTCGGCTCGCCTTTCAGGAGCTTGTCCAGGCTCTCCTCGGGCTTCCCGCTGAAGGGCCTGCTTGAGATGGGCTTTCCGCTTTCGTCAAAGGCGTAAATGCCCCTCACGTTTTCTCCTATGTAAGCTTTCATCAGCTCTCCCTCCGGTTTGTAGCTGTAAGTTGTTGGGTCCTATGAACTTAAACGTTGCGGAACAAAGGCTATAAGCTTGTTCCTCAACTCGCTCCGGTGGTGGGTATGGGAAAGAAGTTTATAGTGAAAACCCAGAAGGGCATGGAAAGCGTTGCCGCCAATTATATTAGGGAAGCTCTGAGCGATGCCAAAGTTTGGGCTTCTCCACTTGGCTATTCCGGTCTTGTTTTGGTCGAGAGCGGGGATGAAACAGCCCTGGAGAGGATAGAGGGGATTCCTGAGGTCGAGAGGGTGATCCCGGTTGTTGCCGAAGTTCCTGCGGTTCTCGATGAAATAGTCAAGACTGCAGAGTTAGCGGCCCCTATGATAGGTGAGAACGAGACTTTTGCAGTCAAAACTACGCGGAGAGGAAAGCATGACTTCTCGAGCATCGATGTTAACCGCGCTTTAGGGGCCAGAATCCAGGAGCTAACGAAGGCTGACGTGGACTTAAGCTGGCCCGATAAGGTTGTTCAGGTTGAGATAATAGGGGATAAAGCGTACATCTCCGTCGTTCCGGGGGAAGAGTTCAGGAAGTTTACTCCGGATAAGATAGACGCCAGGGAGCTCTTCCGCAAGCTCACCGTAGTCCAGATGCCCTATTGGGGCGACTACAAAGCCTGCCGCTCCTTTGGCGAGAAAATAGGCAGGGCCGCACAGGCCTTTGAGGTTAAAGAGCTTATCATAGCCCCGAAGGAGAAGATGGACGCTTTCGAACTGGCCGAGTTCATAAAGGGTGTGAGGATAGGTCAGGAGAGCAGACATCAGATCCAGAGGGAGGCATACCCATGGAAAGTCGATAAGGTTCCCGTTTCGGTGTGGGATCTCCACCAGGTCGTTAGGGATAAGAAGAGGGACAAAAGGTTGCTCATAATCACGGATCCAAAGGGGCCGACGCTGGCTGAGGTTAAGGACCGGCTTGCGAGGGATATGTTCTACGCGAAGGAAATCGTTGTCTTCATCGGTTCACGGGAGGGCATCCCGCGCGGCCTCTTCCGGTTCGCGGACTACGTGGTCGACCTGGCCCCATACATGACGTTTGCAACCGAGCATGGCATTCCCGCGGCGCTTGTCTCGCTCTGGGAGGTCTATGAAGAGTACTTGAGGGGCAGGGAAAAGGGGGAGTGATTCTGGCTTTTACTGCTTATCCTTGAGTTTTGAGCCAGCGTCAGACCCTAAGGTCGTCCTCACCCCTCGGGAATCCGCCGTAGTCATCATCCGCTGGGAGTTTCCAGAACCCTCACGCGATTAGATAAAAGAGGCCGGCACCTGTTATACCGCCGAGGAGAGAAGCCAGGAAGTTTGTAGAGTTATTGTCTGTTATCCCCCTGTTCTCCAGGGTTGCGCCTATTAAACTGTCGAGGTTGACGCCAATAAATCCCCCGAGTGTTATGGCCACTACCATGGGAAGCCTGTAGGAGGTGAGGGGAAGGGCAAAGGGCGCTATCACCAGGGATCCAAGTAGCGCGAATACCTCACCCGCTAAGGAGACCCCCCCGTTTGTACCGGGCGTGACCGGCTTAAAGTTCGTTATGAGCCTTGGCCTCTTTCCATAGACTTTCCCCAGCTCGCTGGCAAGGGTGTCACCGTTGACTGTTGCTATGGCCGAGAAAGTTGCCGCCCAGAAGATGTCCTGCCGTGTTATGGCCTCAACCACCAGGAAAAGGAGAGCGGCAAGCCCGTTTCCCAAAACGTTGCCCGCACCTCTCGTTTTTTCGCTCCTGGATGAAAAGCCGAGCCGGACTTTCTCCTCAAAGCGATGCCTGGTGGCCAGGACACCGAGAACCAGGAATATTGACAGTGCCAGGAATGTGTAAATCCCGCCTAGATGGATAACCACTATACCTAAGACTGTCGAGAGCAGGGCTCCCCTGCCGTCGAGGGCCCGGGACTTATAGGCGGCGATCCCAAGCAGGGATATCAAAATCCCTGTGATGAGCGGGTGAACTGCGTCCTGCATTACTGCCACCCCTGGCTGAATGAAACGGTGCCTTTGTTGGACTAAGAGGGAGTAACCGTTTATTACTCTTTCCATCGACCATCGCCGAAAGGCCGTTCCTCCTGCCTTGGGGGAGGGGCTTTGAAGAGAAAGAGCAAGAATGAGCGGGGTTCAGAAAAGCTCGTATTTGCAGGTCTCTGTGATGAAAGTAACGTCCATGTGTTCCACGCCAGGCACGGCTTTTGATATCTCCTCTATTATGGCCTGTATCTCCTTCATGTCCTTGGGAGCGACCACGTGCACCACGAGGTTGTGAGTTCCGAGGGCCTTCTGTATTATTGTTACGTGTTTGACCTCTTTCAGCTTCCCTATGGCCTCGTCAATGCTGACCCCTGCTTTCAGGGTTATGCCGAGCAGTACGTAAGAGTAGCCCAGGAGGTCAAAGTTCGGAACCACCGTGTACTTCTGGATAACGCCCATGCGCTCGAGTTTCTCCATCCTGCGTGAAATCCTCTGCCGGGTCGTCCCGAGAGCTTCTGCGAGCTCTTTGTAAGTCATCCTCGCGTTCTTGGACAGGAGCTCGATTATCCTGAGGTCTATTGGGTCAATTTTAGCCCTACCCTTCATGTCATATCCCTCCGGTAATCTTCCATTGTGCTAACCCGGGAGGGGTTATAAGACTTTCGGAAAATTTTCAACATGTTGGTGTTGTCCCACTTTTCATGTCCCACAACGTTATGAATAGTGAGGGAAATTCTTGACTTTTTGGGATATGCCTGCGCCATTATGTACCAAAATTGCAATGTAATTAGCTCAAAAAACTTTGCTGAGTTGTGTATTACCTTCGTAATTAGTAAAAAATAGGCACCTCCTGCCCGGGGAATGAAAGAAATAAGAGGTCAGGCCTTCTTCAGCGGAAGGCTCTCCCTGATCTTCCTCAGGAGTTCCTCCTTCTTGGGCGAGTCCGCGAGCGCTATCTCGAGTACCTCGTCAATGGTCTCCACTGGCATTATCCTTATTTTCGCCGCCCTATCCGGGCTGAGGAAGACGTCCTTCTCGTTGGATTTAGGTATTATGACCGTCTTTATGCCCGCTTCGATGGCCGCTTCGATCTTGGGTGTGGCACCTCCTATTGGCAGAACCTCGCCGCGGACGCTGAGGGAGCCCGTCATGGCCACGTCCTGTCTTATCGGTATCTCCTCCAGGGCGGAGATGACGGCTGTGGCAACGCTTATGCTGGCTGAATCGCCCTCAACCCCCTCGTATGTCTGGAGGAACTGGACGTGGATGTCGTACTGGCTTATGTCTTCCCCCTTGTAGCGCTTGATTATTGCCGAAACGTTCTGTACGGCCTCCTTGGCTATCTCGCCCAGCTTTCCGGTGACGATTATCTTCCCCTCTTCCTTGCTGGCGGCGGGGGCAACGACGGCTTCAATCGGAAGCACTATGCCGCTCTGCTCACCTATTACGGCCAGACCGTTGACCCTCCCGATCTCGCCGCCTTCGGTCTTTATGACCTGATACTCCTTCTTGTTCTCTATGTACCAGTCGGCGAGCTGCTTTTCAAGGGGTTTGGCTATTTTCATTGCCTCCAGCACGTCTTCCCTGTCAACGTACTTTTTACCCTTCTTGATGGCTATGTCTCCAGCGGCCCTTACTATTCCGCCGAGATCCCTAAGGCGCAGGGTGAGGTGGCCCTTTCTTCCTGCCCTCTTCTGGGCCTCTCTAACTATCTCCTCGACTGCATCGCGGGTGAAGTGGGGTATTTTGCCATCGCGCTTTACCTCTTGAGCCACAAACTGGACGAGCTTTCTCCTGTTTTCTGGTGTGTCCGGCATTGTCGTTCTCATGTAGACCTCGTAACCGTAGCCCCTGATGCGGGAGCGCAAAGCGGGATGCATCTTATCAACCGTATCAAGGTTTCCAGCAGCCACAAGTATGAAATCACAGGGCACTGGCTCCGTTCTCACCATTGCGCCGCTTGAGAGCTCGCTCTGGCCGGTTATCGGGAACTTCTTCTCCTGCATGGCAGTGAGAAGGCTCTGCTGCATCTTCAGGCTTAGCGTTGCTATCTCGTCTATGAAGAGGACGCCCTTGTGGGCGCGGTGGATCATGCCTGGCTCAACGCGCTCATGGGCTGGCGTGCCGAGCCCGCCTGAGTTTTTGACGAAGAGGCCGCTGGCGAGCAGGTTGCCTTCCTCCGTGGTGAGGTTGTAGGTTACCTCAACTTCTTCCCAGCTCTCTATGAAGGCCCTTCTCTCGCCTTTTAGTATCCTCTCGAGCCTCTCTGCCCCCCCTCCCGCTTCCTCGAGGGCCTTCTTGACATCCTCCAGGAGTTTTGCCCTCTTTGCCGGCGAGAGAGTCATGGGCACAAATTCGAGGAGGTTCAAGAGGCTGTCTACCGATTGGGAAAGGACTAATCCGACTCTGTGCTCCTCGGTAGCTTCATCAACCCGGACCTCTGCCTCGATGCCGAAGATGTTAAGATGCCATGCGAGCTCCTGGAAGAAGGGCAGCTCCTTTTCGGGTTCATCCGTCGGCCGGGCAACCTCAAGGGGCCCACTGAATTTTGTGCCCTCCTCATTATCTCCGCTGTAAAGGCCGTCGAAGAAGGCTAAGAATAGCGAGGGCTTGAGCCGGATCCACCACGGGAGTTCCGGCTTTATCTCTTTTCCGACGGGGGCCCCTAAAGCCACGAAGAAACTGATTATCCTCCTGTCCCGGGTCCGGAAGAGTATGCTTCCCCCTGCCTTGCGGTTTTCTCTGATTTCGTAGTTGAACTCGCCGAAGAGCTCTTTGAGTGTTTCGACGAACCTTTCAACGGCTTCCCTTTCGCTGGAGGCGAAGCTTAAAGTTCTAAGGTTCCCGTCTATGTTGCCACCCCTAAATAGAGCGCCGAGGAGGAGTGCGGCCTTCTCAAGTCTCTCATCATCGCTCGTGAGCGGGAGCAGGTTGAGGGCTTTAAGTTCTTCGATCATCTTCAGAGACTTCGGCGTTGCTCCCTTCCCCAACCGTTTGGGGTACTCCCTGAGCTTTTCCTCCTCGTCGTAGGTTCTCGCTATTGCGAACTCGTCGAGAACATTAACCGGAACCCTGATGGGCTCGTCTTTTACTGTTATATCGCCTGCCTCTTTGAGGCCCTCAGCTGTGTAAACTTTGTGCTCCGGTGTCAGCGCGAACCAGTAGTCCTTATTCAAGTTCACCACGCGCCTTAGCTTCTGCTTTCCGAGCCTCTTGTTGGCGTAGAGGAGCTTCGTAAAGCCTTCCTTTGTGAGGATCTCGACATTTTTGCTCCTGAAGTCATGGTAAATGACCTTAATTTCCCCGTCCATTCCCTCACCGGAGGGGGTTTTTAGGGCCTCCTCCACGAAGTCTTCGAGCTTGAGGGCCTTTATTTTGCCGTCTTCCCTGACGATGACACTCTCTTTTCCGCTAAAGCACTGGAAGGGGTCGTGTCTCACATCTCCGAGCAGGGCTCCGGCGTGTGCCCCGGTTGCATCGACGAATGGTGCTTTTGTCCTTCCGCAGTTGTCCACTAGAAGCTTTGGGACGAGGACGCTGGTCCTCATCCTCATGTTGGAGAGAACCATCATTGTGAGGATTATTACGAAGAGACCCATTAGGAAGTTCGTGGTGCTGTAGTCTATGAGAATCGCCATCATGACCATGAAAACTACGGCCATTAGAAGGTAGGACTTTATGTTCTCCTGGCTTCTGGCCTTCTCGCGGTAGTGCTCGACTATTTTCCTCCCCTGGCAGGCGGGAACGGTCTTTATTTTCGGCATGTTCTCGTCTTCAGGGTTCGGGAAGACGAGGATATCCTCCAGGTTCTCCGTTGGCAATAGCTCTGCCATGGCTTGCCCGAGCATGGACTTTCCTGTTCCTGGCTCGCCTATGAGGAGTACGTGTCTCTTCTGACCAGCGGCGGTCTTTATGACCTCAACGGCATGCTCCTGGCCAATAACCTGATCGATAAGCTTTTCGGGTACTTTTATCTCCTCCGTCGTTGAAAACTCGAGACCTAAATCCAGGCTCTCACCGCTTTGACTGGAGGTGACGGCCCTCTCATCCTCCATGTGCATCCCTCTTAAGCTCATTTCTCACACTGATGGTGGATGCCCGGGCAGGCTTATAACTTTATCTTTTGATGACCAGCGAAAAAAGCTAAAATACCTCGGCGGTCAAGGTTTAGTTGGTGGAGACAATGTCAAGGAGCGTTGAAGATCACGTAATGTTCACCGCGAAACACGGTAGCTGGAAGGTCGCCGATAAGTTGCTGGACGTAGACGATAGGGCCAAGATTGCCCACTTCCTGGCGATGGTTTCCAACACCGTCAACTCGAAGATCCCGGAGTACCTCACCGGGGTTGTGAACGTCGCCGGGATAATGAGCCTTGCCGAGGAGCTGGCGAGGGGTGACCTTACGAAGGTGGTCTCTTCCCTTAAGTCTCCGGGAACTTCCAAGAAGCTCGGTGACCTTGTCTTTGAGGACGATAAGACTCTCAAGAAGCTCCTGGTGGACGTGGCCAGGGCTGTTCTCGTCAGGATGACGCTTTCCAAGTTCGCCCCGGTCTCTTATCCAGAGGGGGAGCTGGCAGAGGTCAAGGTTGTCTTTCCCTTCCCGGATGATCACGTTAATTTCACGGTCAAACACGGGGAGTGGATAGTCGTTAAAAGGCTCATAATAGACGACGCAACGCCCATGGTTGAAGTCGCGAGGCTCCTCGCCAGCATAAACGAGACAACGACCCTTAAAATACCTGTATATGCCAATATAGACCTTGAGGGGATCGAGGAGTGGTTTGGCGGCCTTAAGAAGGTTAAAAAGTCGGAGATCCCAGCCGTTATTGAGAAATACCTTCACTTCCAGCCCTCATCCTTTGCTTCGGCGGAATTTGAAGGGCACGCGAGGGTTTATGCCCTCAGAAAGGCACTTGAGGTTATAGACCTCCCCCTGGACGTTCCGGCTAAGAGCCTTGAGAAGTATCTGGAAAAGAAATGACGCCAGGAATGCGCTGAGGTGGTGAAAATGGAGAAGCAAATCGTGATCCCTCCCGGGGCCCCCTCTCCCATCGGGCCGTACAGTCCGGGGATCCTTGCCTCCGGGAGGCTTCTCTTCGTTTCGGGCCAGATCCCAGTTGACCCCGCAACAGGAAAGCTCGTTGAGGGCAGCTTTGAGGAGAAAGTCAGACAGACTCTGAGAAACCTCCTCTCGGTCGTTGAAGGTGCTGGAGGGAGTGCCGAGAACGTGGTAAAGGTAACGGTATACCTCAGGGACATTGGGAAGTACGATGAGTTCAACAGGGTTTACTCAGAGTTTTTCAGTGAATCCAAGCCCGTCAGAGCGGTAGTTGAGGTTTCAAACCTTCCCAGGGGTGTGGACATCGAGGTGGAGGCCATAGCGGTGTTTTGATTTCTATTTTTGAAGGTGAAGCTGATGGTCGTTAAAGTGCGAATCCGTGGGGAGCTTTTGGAGTACCTTCTGGAACTATCCAGGGACTTTTACCCGAACGAGTTTGCTGGATTTCTCCGGGAGAAAGATGGTATCTTAGAAGAGGTCTTGATAGCGCCAGGAGGACATTTCGGCCCGGCTTCTGCTTTCTTCAACACCTGGCTCCTGCCTCTGGACGGGGAGATAAAGGGAACCGTCCACTCCCACCCGGACCACGTTTGTCAGCCATCGCCGCAGGACCTCTGGTTCTTCTCGAAGTTCGGGGGCTTTCACCTCATAATATGCTACCCCTATTCCCCGGAGGACGTCAGGGCATACGACAGCGAGGGCAATCCGGTGGAGATTGAGGTAGTCCCGTGAACGAAAACTACTTAAACATTTTTGGCTATCCTAAATCCAGGTGGTGGGATTGGAAATAACCAAGAGGGAAGAGGAGTACCTTGAGACCATTTACCTGCTCCACAGGAATAAGGGAGTAATCCGGGTCAAGGACATAGCAAGGGCCCTTCGCGTGAAGCCCCCGAGCGTTGTTGACGCCCTCAAAAAGCTCAGCGAAAAAGGGTTAGTTGAATACGAGAAGTACGACCGCATACTGCTGACGGACAAGGGTAGGGAGATCGCGGAAAGTACCTATCTAAAACATGGGCTTCTAACGGAGTTTTTCATTGAAGTTCTTGGGATCCCGCCCGAGATAGCCGAACATGACGCCTGTCAGTTTGAGCACTATGTTCACGATATAACCGTTGAGAGGATCCGGGAATTCGCCCAGTTTATTCGTGAACAGTGTCCATACGTTCTCAAGCAGTTTCTGAAAGAGAAGTTAGAAAAGAACAGCGAAAATCAGAAAGCTCCCCCGAGGTAGGCAAAGTAGAGGGCGAAGATGACAGCGAGCACCCACATAAGCGGGTGCACGTCCCTCCATTCTCCTTTGAAGGCTTTTATCACGGCGTAGCTTACGAACCCAAGGCCTATTCCGACTGAGATAGAGTAAGTGAGGGGTATCGACATGATCACGAGGAAGGCGGGGATAGCCTCGGCTGGATCGCTGAAGTCTAATTCTTTTATGGTGCTCATCATGTAGTAACCCACTATGACGAGCGCTGGAGCTGTTGCAAAGGATGGTATTGCCCCGGCGAGGGGCGCTATGAAGAGGCCTATGCCGAGGAAGAGCAGTCCCGTAACGAGCGCAGTCATTCCCGTCCTTCCTCCCTCTTCTATTCCCGCGGCGCTCTCTATGTAAGTGGTCACCGTGGAAGTCCCGAGGAGCGCTCCCAGGGTAGTTCCTATGGCGTCGGTGAGGAGAACCTTCTCGGCGTCCGGGACTTTTCCGTCCTTCGTCAGGTAGCCTGCCTTGGCGCTCAGCCCGGTAACGGTTCCGAGGGTGTCAAAGAAGTCCACCATGAAGAAGGCGAAGATGACTCCCAGTGCTCCGATGTTTAGGAGTCCCTTGAAGTCGAGCTGTAGGAAGGTGTAACTTATGTCCGGGGTTGAAAACAGGTGGCTGGGCCAGGGTGCGACACCCGTTACCCACCCGAGCACCGCGGTGGTGAGGATCGAAATGAGGAGGGCGCCCTTTATGCGGTGGGCTATGAGAATGGCAGCAAAGAGAAGGCCAAAGAGGAAGAGCAGGCCGGGCTTGCTTATCAGGGCGTGAGCGTTGAGTTCCGTAAAGAGGAGAACACCTTTATCTGTTGCCGCATTTATGAGTTCGACGTCGTTGAGGCCTATGAAAGTCAGGAAAAGGCCTATTCCAGCTCCAACGGCGTACTTCTGGCTGAGCGGAATGGCGTGAATTACCGCGCTCCTGACCCTGGTGACGCTGAGAAGGATAAATATCACGCCCTCAACGAAAACCGCTGCCAGGGCGACGCGCCAGTCGTAGCCCATGCCGAGAACGACGCTGTAGGTGAAATAACCGTTCAGGCCCATGCCCGGTGCCAGTGCAAAGGGCTTCCTGGCGTAGAGGGCCATTATAATGGTGCTTATTCCGGCCGCAAGGGCGGTGACGGCTACGAGAGAGTTGAAGGCCTCTTTCCCCATGGCATTGCTGAGTATACTGGGGTTGACAAAGAGGATGTAGGCCATCGTCATGAAAGTAGTAACCCCGGCTAAAACCTCGGTCTTCATGTCGGTGCCGTACCTTTCAAATTCGAAGTACTTTTCAAACCATCCCATGGGTTTCACCCTCCGTGTTGACTGGTTGCTGATAATAGAATCGATTTATAAGCGTTTTTTTGACATAAATTTGTTAAACTCAGCGCCACCCGTGTACAAAGCGAAAATTGCCTCTGTATGGGTGGTCTAAATTTCATTGCTATCTATTTACCTCTTAAAAACTTTTTGCAGGGGGCCGAAACGTTTATAAGGTCATTAACCAATAAAATTTATGAGGGTATGTCTTTCTGGGGTGGGGCCATGAAGAGACTGGGCCAGGTTTCTCACTATGCCAGGCAGGGCTTTTTGATCCTTCGCAGTTCCTGGGTGCCCAATCTCAACGATCGAGTTGTTGATAAGAACCTGAACTTTGTGGGTGTCGTTAAGGATGTTTTTGGTCCAGTGGAGGCTCCGTTTATAGCGGTTAAGCCGAGTGTCAGGAATCCCTCCGATTACGTTGGTGCTGTGCTCTACGTTGATACCAAGAAGGCCAAGGGTCAGGGGAAGGAAAAGCAATCCAGGCACGTTAAGAAACGCCCCGCCCCCGCGAAGAGGGGGTGAAGGCCTTTGGCTGATATATGGGTGTGTCCCAATTGTGGTTCAACGGAGTTTATATACGACCCCCACGTGGGGGAAATCTTCTGCGCCAAGTGCGGCTACGTTATTGAGTATAACATAGTCGATGAAAAGCGAGAATGGA
Organism: Thermococcus waiotapuensis; assembly: GCF_055384795.1. NCBI lineage: Archaea > Methanobacteriati > Methanobacteriota > Thermococci > Thermococcales > Thermococcaceae > Thermococcus > Thermococcus waiotapuensis. The sequence goes on from NZ_AP042429.1 coordinate 1,631,770, forward strand.
GGGCATTTGAGCCGGAGCAGAGGGAAAAGCGCGCCAGAACTGGCCCCCCAACGACCCTGATGATCCACGATAAGGGTCTCTCCACCGACATAGACTGGCGTGATAAGGACGTACACGGGAACCCGATAACCGGCATGTACCGAAACAAGATGAGACGCCTCAGAATGTGGCAGAGAAGGATGCGCATAAACGATGCCGCCGAGAGGAACCTTGCCTTCGCACTCAGCGAGCTCGACAGAATGGCCGCTCAGATGGGACTTCCAAAGAGAGTAAAGGAGCAGGCGGCCGCACTGTATAGAAAGGCCGTCATGAAAAAGCTCATCCGGGGCCGTTCTATTGAGGGAATGGTGTCTGCTGCACTTTACGCGGCCTGCAGGATGGAGGGCATTCCAAGAACACTGGATGAGATAGCGCGGTTTTCGAAGGTCACCAAAAAGGAGATTGGAAGAAGTTATCGCTTCATGGCCCGGGGACTTGGTTTGAACCTCCATCCTACTAATCCAATAGATTACGTTGACCGCTTTGGGGACGCTCTCGGTGTGAGTGCACGGACAAAGAAAAGGGCCAAGGAGATACTGCAGGAAGCTATAAGAGTGGGCATCACGAGTGGAAAGGGGCCTACGGGTCTTGCCGCGGCTGCCCTTTACCTTGCTTCCCTGCTCGAGGGTGAGAAAAAGACCCAGAGGGAAGTCGCCGAAGTTGCAAACGTTACCGAGGTAACTGTCAGAAATCGCTATAAAGAGCTCGTTGAAAAGCTCGGCATAAATGTGCCGATGTGAGAATATGAAGCTTGCAGTCGTCAGCGATACTCACTACGGCGATAAGACAAAGAACCTCCCCTTTTTTCTCTTTGATCATCTCAAAAAGATTTCTCCCGATGTTATTCTTCATGCGGGCGATATTACCGCTCCCGAGCTCCTTGAAAAGCTTGAGGAAATCTCTCCTACACTGGCAGTCAGAGGGAACACCGACAGAATGAACCTACCGGAGGAGAGGGTTGAGAGGTTTGGTGACTTCTCACTTGGAATGATCCACGGTCACCAGTTCATCTCCCTAAACGCCCATTTCCTCACCCTTAAAGCCCTTGAGATGGGCGCCGACGTTCTCGTTTTCGGGCACACCCATAGGTTTTATTATGACACCTACTCCCTCCATGGGAGAATTGTTCATCTTCTAAACCCCGGTTCGCCAGTCTTTCCCCGTTTGGACTCCTCAGGATTCGCCGTCCTTGAGATGGCTGGAGAGAACATCAGCGTCAGAAGAATAGAGTTCTGGTAGCCAAATAGTGGAAGAAAAAAGGAAGCACCATCAGCCCTTGAGGGCGAGCTTGATGTCCTCGGCCTTAACGGTCTTCCTGCCGGCGTGGTGGGCAAGGTCGACGGCCTTCTTGGCGATCTCAATGGCTTTCTCCTCAAGGTGCTCGGCGAGGGCCTTGGCGGCGTCCTCACTAACGCGGGCGGCGCCTGCCTTCCTTATAAGCCTGTCAACCGGGGCAATTGGAAGCTCGGCCATCCACAACACCTCCCATCCATTGTTTGCAGATACCTGCGTTTTAAATTAGGAGCAAAGGCATATATAAACTTTTCGGAAAAGCGCTGTTTTTAGAGCATATTTCAGCCGGTTTTAGATTGGTGAGTTAGAACTTAGGCCAAAAAGACGTGCTGGATGATGGTGGTTAGAACTGGGTGGCCTCAACCTGTTGGGGGTGAGGTGGGGGATATCTCTGCGTGTTTTGGAAACACCTTCCGTGTTGCCCGAAACGGCGTAAGCTTGCCTTAATCCTGCCCAATTTTTTGTCCTTTATTGCCTAGATCTGACCAATAAATTTTTTATAGCTCCCCGATAAGCTGTTATTTACCCAAAAAGTGGAGGTGGGAAAATGCCCGAGAGGTTTGACGAGATATACGACTACTACGTAGACAAGGGCTACGAGCCGAACAAAAAGAGGGACATAATAGCCGTTTTCCGCATTACTCCGGCGGAAGGATATACCATCGAGCAAGCAGCGGGTGGAGTTGCTGCGGAGAGCTCAACCGGAACCTGGACGACCCTCTATCCCTGGTACGAGGAGGAGCGCTGGGCGGACCTTTCAGCCAAGGCCTACGACTTCGTTGACATGAAGGATGGAAGCTGGATAGTCAGGATTGCATACCCGTTCCATGCCTTCGAAGAGGCAAACCTGCCAGGACTGGTCGCGAGCATAGCTGGCAACGTTTTTGGCATGAAGCGCGTCAAAGGGTTAAGGCTCGAGGACCTTTACCTCCCGGAGAAGGTCATAAGGGAGTTCAGAGGCCCCGCCTTCGGTATCGAGGGAGTAAGGAGGATGCTTGAGATAAAGGACAGGCCCATCTACGGCGTTGTTCCAAAGCCAAAGGTCGGCTATTCACCCGAGGAATTTGAAAAGCTCGCCACGGAACTCCTCATGAACGGTGCAGACTACATGAAGGACGACGAGAACCTCACCAGCCCGTGGTATAACCTCTTTGACGAGAGGGCCGAGATAATGGCGAGGATCATAGAGAAGGTCGAGAACGAGACCGGAGAAAAGAAGACGTGGTTCGCCAACATAACGGCACCGCTTCTTGAAATGGAGCGCAGGCTTGAGGTCCTCTCCGAACTCGGGCTCAAGCATGCGATGGTGGATGTCGTCATTACCGGCTGGGGTGCGCTCGAGTACATAACCGAGCTTGCAGCTGACTACGGCCTGGCTGTCCATGGCCACAGGGCGATGCATGCCGCTTTCACGAGGAACCCCTACCACGGCATCTCGATGTTCGTTTTGGCCAAGCTCTACAGGCTCGTTGGTGTAGACCAGCTCCACGTAGGAACCGCTGGAGCGGGCAAGCTCGAGGGCGGCAAGTGGGACGTCATCCAGAACGCCAGGATACTAAAGGAGGAGCACTACAGGCCGGATGAGAACGACGTCTTCCACCTGGAGCAGAAGTTCTATGGTATAAAGCCAGCGTTCCCGACGAGCTCCGGAGGGCTTCACCCGGGCAACATCGAGCCTGTTATAGAGGCCTTAGGAAAGGACATAGTTCTACAGCTCGGCGGTGGAACCCTGGGCCACCCCGATGGGCCTGCCGCAGGGGCCAGAGCCGTCAGACAGGCCATAGATGCTATAATGCAGGGAATACCGCTTGATGAATACGCTAAAACTCACAAAGAGCTCGCCAGGGCCCTGGAGAAGTGGGGCCATGTTACTCCAGTTTGATTTCTTTCCCTTTTAAACGTCCTTCCAGCTTTCGTTTACATAACTGGCTATTTTTTTGGTTGATTCATTTATTGTCTTTCCGGCCTGCTCGGCCGCCTGCTTTACGTACCTTATTACCAATGCAACCATCATAAGGGCCACAGCTACCATCATTAAGTACTCTATCGCGGCCTGTGCCCTTCTCATATCATCACCTCCTGTTATTAAATTCGCGAAAAAATATTTAAAACTTTGGTCGCGTTTCAATAGAGCATAACATCGAACCCAAGCTCGCTGAGCAGATCAGCAAGTTCTTCGCTGTCAACATAAGCCAAAAGGTGGTGGTTTCCGAGGGTTCCGTCTATGAACTCCGGGGCATCTTCGATTTTTAGTCTAACCTGGGTCCTACACCTGTTTTCGTTCCTTTCTCTGCCGGTTACCTCAACTCCGGCAACCACGGCTCTTCTTCCCCTGATCTTGAAGAGTGAGGCCTTACCCCCGGGAAGTTCTACTTCCACGCCGACACCTTTGCCGCTTTCGAAGTGCGACCTGAGAACGTATCTTCCAATGAGGGGAGCCGTGCAGTGGGTCAATATCAAGTAGTCCTCGCCATAATCCGCAACGTTCCCCATGAAGGCAGGCTTGCCAAAGAACTTTCTGATGATCATCATGCCGAGTAGGGAGTTCAGCTCTCCTTCACACGCTGCCGGAATTCCCTCGGCGTTGAACATGGCCAGAGCGAGACACGGTGTTCCCCCAAGCTTTTCAATGAGATCGAAGCACCCGATTGTGAACCCCTCAAGCCTGTAATCCTCAAGGATGCGTTTTATGGCTAAATATACTCTGCCTGCAATTGCAAGGTCTTTTTTGGACGGTTCTTTTATCTCAGTTGCCTTTTCCACCTTTTCCTCGATGGCCTTCAGGCCCTCTTCCTCGGTAGTTTTTTCATAATACTCGTAAAACTTCTTCAGGCTTACCCCGGTGTAGGGTATGTCGAGCTTTTCGTTGATCAACCACGGAGATATCCTGCCTATCAGGCCAATCCTCATTCGTAGGAACTTTTCGAGAGTTTCTTTTAGGTCATCGTAAGCCAGAAAAGCCGCTTTAAGTTCTTCGAAGCTCTTTACTAAGGTTGTTGGTATCAGTCTTTCCCTGAAATACTCCCTGAGCTCTATTCCCGCCGCCAGGGAGTTGTTGTATGGGTCTCCGTATATCACGGTTGGCCTCCTGAAAACAGCGAACTCCTTAAGGACGCCTTCCGTTCCCCCGGTTAGGGGGTACAGCAGAAGGACATCAACGTCGTTGAAGTTGACTTGGTTTTTTGCCTCTTTGAATTCTGCCTTGGTAGATACGATAAACCCCCCGGAAACGTCGAACTCTTGGGCGAGTTTTGTTATAAAACCGGAGACCTTCCCCTCGAAGGTCTTTGGGCTGGCGAGTTCGCTGATCCCGAAAATAACTCCCACTTTCATACTTTCACCTAACTTTTTAAATTCCGGGGCTTATAATAACCTTGTGGTGAACATGGCGCTGATAAAGTTCGTCCTGGACACCAGCATCTTTGTAAACCCCGAGATACGCTCCTCTTTTGGAAGCGATCCGACCAGTGCCATGAAGGCTTTTCTTGAATATGCCGGGAAGCTCTTTGGGAGAGTTGAGTTTTACATGCCCGCCGGAATATACCGGGAGGTCATGAACTTCGTAGATGTGGAGGAAGTCTCACCCGACATCGAGCTCTACATCATCAAAAAGCCCCCCGATGTGCACAACATCAAGATACCGGCCTTCGTTGTCTATGAGCTAATAGACGATATTCGCCGGAGGATTGACAAGGGGCTCCGGGTTGCGGAAAAAGCCGTTAGGGAGAGCGTCCTTGAGACAGACAACGTCGATAGAATCATCCAGAAGTTAAGGAGAAACTACAGAAAGGCCCTTCGTGAGGGCATTGTTGATAGCAAAGAGGATTTTGAACTTATCCTGCTGGCAAAAGAGCTTGACGCGGTAATAGTGTCTGCCGATGTGGGAATACTGACGTGGGCCCAGAAGATGGGAATAAAGTGGGTAGACGCCGCCAGGTTCAGGGATGTCCTGGAAGAACTCGTGGAGAAAATCGGGCGAGAGAAAAATTTATAAATGCCTGACCTCATGATGTAATCGACGCCCCGGTGGCTCAGCCTGGTGGAGCGGCCGCTTGGTAAGCGGCAGGTCGCGGGTTCAAACCCCGCCCGGGGCTCCATAACCTTTCTCGTCGTGTTTTGATTCTCACAGTTCGGTTTTAACCTTTGAATTCTCTGCAATTGACGATAGGTTTATAACAGCTTGACTGTAACCAGTGCCATGCTTGAGAAAGAGAAAGAGGCCCTTGCGAGAAGAATAGCGGGCGAAATAACCCTCTCCTCCGACCCCGGCAAAACGATGAGAAAGTGGAGGGAGATATTCGGAGTAAGCCAGACGGAGCTGGCGGAGCACCTCGGCGTTTCCTCCTCGGTGATAAGCGACTACGAGGGCGGGAGGAGAAAGAGCCCCGGTGCGGGCACGATAAAGAAGTTTGTCGAGGCCCTTCTAAAGATCGATGAGGCGCGCGGCGGCAACGTGATAAGGGCCTTCAGCAGGACGATAGACGTTGAACTGCCGACATCAGCGATACTCGACATCAGGGAGTTTGCAGTTCCAATTACGGTTGAAGAGCTAATCGAAGCCGTTAAAGGCGAAGTCGTCGCCTGCGAGGAAGCGGTGAACAGGGTAATATACGGCTACACCGTCGTCGACAGCATCCAGGCCATACTTGAGATGAGCAGCGAGGAGTTCCTCAAGCTCTACGGCTGGACAACCGAGAGGGCCCTGGTCTTTACGAAGGTCAGCACCGGAAGAAGCCCCATGGTTGCGGTGCGCGTTCAGGGTCTGAAACCGGCTGTTATAGTCCTCCACGGGGTCAAAAAACTGGATGAGCTGGCTGTAAAGCTGGCCCAGAGGGAGAGGATACCGCTGATAGTCTCGAGGATCGAAGGGGAACCCGAGCTTATAAACAGCCTCAGAAAACTTGCGGAAAGAACGGAAAAAGAAGTCTAAAGCTCTTTCCGCCTCCATACCCCTTCTTCGGCCAGTTTGGTTAATCTGTCTCTCATGTGGATCAGAACATCGCTCAGGGTTTTTCCGTTGTCGTAACCATTTACAATCCCTTCGAGCTCTTCCCTCGGAAGGTTCTTCATTTCTCTGGCGAGCTCAATCATCCTCGGGTAGGCTCTGACGATGTTGTCCACTATCGTTATGTCCGCCATCCTGGCGCTTCTCGAGAGCGGGTTGAGGTCTATCGTTATCACGAACTTGCCCATTTTCACCAGTGCCTCCGTCCTGTCCCCGTCCTCGAGGGGTACAACGACGACGTCAGCTTTCCATATCCCGTTCTCGTCAACTTTCCCGCGCTCGTGCTCCAGACCCGGAATCCTCTTCGTCGGGTTTATGCCGAGGAGCTCTATCTCCGGGTCATAGTTCCTCAGCTCTTCTGCTATGGCCTTAACCCTCTCCTCAGTTCTGTAAAAGAGGTTTATCTCTATCTTTGCGTTAAGGGCTTTGGCGAGCTCTATGGTCTCCTTTGGAACTAAAGCGGCGACGTTCCCGTTGACTGAGATGACCGGATGTTCTGCCAGAAGGAGCTTAGCCACCGCGGCCTTCATGGCTCTTTCAGCTGGCTCTATCGTCTTCTCTCCGATTATGTAGTCGAAGGCCTCGCCGCGGCCGTGGGCTATCAGGCCCGCTTTCGCGGTCATGCCTTTCTCCATTCCCCCGATAATCTTCTCCCTGTAGTAGAGGCTCCAGTAGCGTGGATGGCTCTTAGGTATGTTCACCATCGCATATCACCCCCAACGCCTTGGGGATGCACCCTAAAAAGCTTCCTAAACGCCTCTGAAGGGGCAATCTCCCGCCTTCTTAGCGTGGGGCGGTTCCAAACCTTTGGTTTAAGAAAGCCGTATAAACCCGAGGTTCAAACTTGTGGTGAACAACGCTGTCCACATGCACAGGGTGGTGCACCATGGGGTATAGGATAACAAAGAAGGAGAACCTCTCCGCGATTGACTTTTTCATGGAGGTTGAAGCACCCCACGTGGCCCGTTCCTGGAAGCCGGGCCAGTTCGTCGTTTTGATTGCTGACGAGAAGGGCGAAAGGGTTCCGATGTCGGTCTACTACGCCGAGGACGGAAAGGTGGGCATGTTCGTAAGGCGCCACGGGGTCACGACCTTCAAGCTCTGGTACGAGAAGCAGGTGGGAGACGAGATAGTAAGCATCGCGGGCCCGCTCGGAAGGCCGATTGATGTGAAATACTACGGCAACGTTGTCTTCGCGGCCGATGCCGTCTGTGCCCAGGCGGAGTGCTACGCCACGCTTAAGGCAATGAAGGAAGCCGGCAACTACACGATAGCAATACAGAGCTTCGAGAACAGGGACAACGTTTACCCGGAGAGGTTCCTGGCGAAACCTGTGGCTGATGAGCACTACCTCACCACCGAGGACGGTAGCGTTGGAAGAAAGGGCCACTACCTGGACGTGGTCAAGGAGCTCATAGAGAAGGACAAGGTGGACATAGTCTTCGCCGGCGGGAAGCTCGGGACGCTCGCGAAGCTGGCCGAGCTGACGAGGCCCTACGGAATCCCCACAATCGTCACCGTCAGGCAGATAATGGTCGACGGGACAGGGATGTGCGGCTCGTGCAGGATACTCTACGGAAACGAGATCAAGTTCGCCTGCAGGGATGGCCCAATGTTTGATGCCCACAAGGTTGACTGGGCGGACGTGATAAGGAGGGACTCCCGCTTCGTCGAACAGCAGAACCTGGCCAGGGAGAGGTATCTTGAGAAGCTCAGGGCAAAGGGGGTGATCTGAATGGCCGTTAAAAGGAAGCTCATCAAGGAGCGCGTCCCAACGCCTGAGAGACCCGTTGAGGAGCGCGTTAAGAGCTTCGTTGAGGTCAACCTCGGTTATGACTTTGCCTCCGCAGTGAAGGAAGCGGAGCGCTGCCTGCAGTGCCCGCCCGAGTATGCGCCCTGCATCAAGGGCTGTCCCGTTCACATCAACATTCCTGGCTTCATTGGAAAACTCCTTGAGCACCGCGATGACCCTGACAGGGCCGTCAAGGAAGCTTTGAGGATAATCTGGACTGACAACACCCTCCCAGCGATAACGGGTAGGGTCTGCCCGCAGGAGGATCAGTGTGAGATGAACTGTGTCATGGGCAAAGTGGGCGACCCAATAAACATTGGCAAGCTCGAGCGCTTTGTTGCCGACTACGCGAGGAAGCACGGCATAGAGGATGAGCTCCTTGAGGAGATGAAGCCTTCGGTGTGCGGGAAGGGTAAGGTTGCCGTCGTCGGGGCCGGTCCCGCCGGACTCACCTGCGCCGGTGAGCTTGCGAAGCTGGGTTATGACGTTACAATCTTCGAGGCCCTCCACAAGCCTGGCGGAGTCTTAGTCTACGGAATTCCAGAGTTCAGGCTCCCCAAGGAGATACTTGAGAAGGAACTCGACAAGCTGAGGAAGCTCGGCGTTAAAATACTCACCGACCATGTCGTCGGGAAAACTGTAACGCTGGAGGAGCTTCTTCAGGAGTACGACGCGGTCTTCATCGGAACCGGTGCTGGAACGCCAAAGCTCCTCAACATCCCGGGAATCCTCCTCGACAGGATTTACAGCGCCAACGAGTTCTTGACGAGGGTCAACCTCATGAAGGCCCACGAGTTCCCGGAGTATGACACTCCTATAGCCGTTGGTAGGAAGGTCATCGTTATTGGGGCTGGCAACACGGCAATGGACGCCGCCCGCTCCGCGCTGAGGCTGGGCGCGGAAGTTACGATAGCATACCGCCGCGGAAGGGAGGACATGACGGCCCGTATCGAGGAAATCCAGCATGCTGAAGAGGAGGGCGTGAAGTTCGAGTTCTTCCTCAACCCCGTGGAGTTCATAGGCGACGGAAACGGGAGGGTGAAGGCTGTTAAATTCGAGAAGATGAAGCCTCTCGAGGAGAGGGATTCCAAAGGCAAGAGGAAGATAATCAGCACCGGCGAGTACGTGACCCTTGAAGCTGACACCGTGATAATAGCGATAGGCCTCGAGCCCAACAGGATAATAAGCGAAGCGGCTACCGGGCTGAAGGTCAACCCCGACGGAACGCTCGTCGTTGATGAGAACCTCATGACGAGCATTCCCGGGGTTTTCGCAGGTGGAGACGCGATAAGGGGCGAGGCGACGGTTATCTTAGCGATGGGCGACGGAAAGAAGGCGGCAAAGGCGATATGCGATTACATAGAAAGGAAGAGAAAGGCCGGAGCTTGAGCTTTTCTTTTGTTACCATGCCCTTTTTCTCGAGCCGAGCAGAAAGGCGTTCTTCATGTAGTCGATGAATTCGCTGTTGAGGAATGTCTTCATGAACTCCTCTGTCTCCTCGGGCGAGAGCCACTCCACCTCCTCCGGGATGCCCTCGACCCAGAGGTAGACGAGCTCATCCTCCTCCCTGGCGATGAGAAGGGTGAAAACCTCGACGCCGAGCTCCTGGGCCATCTTCACTTCCCTGCCGACGAGCGAGGTAAATTTGCCGAGCGGCGCGACCGCAACGAAGTATTTGGCCTCTTTAATTCTTTCGCTCGTGTCTTTTAGGCCGTATTTTGAGGGCACGAGGACGTTGGTGGAGTCAAGCTTTTCCCTTATAATCTCCACTATGGCCTTCTCCGTTCTGGTGTGGTACAGGAAAGTCGGCTCGCTCAGGTATACGAAGGGCCCGTGCCTTTCTCTATTCCTTCTGAAACCAAACATCGGACCACCTCAGGTGGGGATAATGTCATCATCTCGGATCAGGAGGGATGACACTCTTCATCGGCTAACTTTCACTAATGGAGAGGGCTTATTAAACCTTTAGCTCAACCATACCCAGGTGATAAGATGCGCGTCATCCCCATAGCAAGCGAGAGCCTCGGCGTGAGAAGCCTGGCGACGTTCGTGGAAGCATCTGGCCTAAAAATCCTCATCGACCCGGGCGTCGCCCTCGGGCCGGAGCGCTACGGCCTTCCCCCGGCGAAAATAGAGCTGGAGACCCTTCAGCATATGAGGAGGAAGCTCCAGGGCTATGCGAGGAGGGCGGACGTGGTGACCGTCTCCCACTACCACTACGACCACCATACGCCCTTCTTCGAGGGCCTCTACGAGAGCTCGAGCGAGGAATACGCGAGGGAGATCTACGGTGGAAAGCTCCTCTTCGTCAAGCATCCCCGGGAGAACATCAACTTCAGCCAGAGGGAGAGGGCCTGGGCTTTTCTCAAAAGCGCGGAGCCAATAGCGAAGAAAATAGAGTTTGCCGACGGGAGAACCTTTGACGTCGGCGGGGTTAGGCTTGAGTTCTCTCCAGCAGTCCCGCACGGGAGCGAAGGCTCGAAGCTTGGCTTCGTCGTGATGGTTCTCGTCGATGACGGCTCTAAGAGTGTAGTCCATGCCAGCGATATACAGCTGTTGAACAGAAAAGCCGTTGAGTGGATAATTGCCAAAAACCCGGACCTGCTCGTAACCGGCGGGCCGCCCACATACCTCGGCCCCAGGGCTTCCGGTGCGTGGGAGACCGGAATCAAAAACCTCAACGAGGTAATCCGCGAGACGGACGCCGAGATAGTCCTCGACCACCACATCGTCAGGGACAAGCGTTACGCCGAGTTCTTTGGTGGGCTTGAGAAAAAACCAAAGACCTTCGCGGGCTACCTTAATGTGGAGGACAGGCCCCTTGAGGCCTACAGAGTGGAGCTCCACAAAATCGAGAGGGGAGAAAAGGTCGGGCTCCCCTTCTCCCTCTGAGGAAAACCTTAAACTCCCTTTTGCATAATTCAAATGGTGGTGGAAATGCGCGACTTCTACATCGCCCACGAGGAGGATATAAAGGCTGGAAAAACGACTGACGTCTACTTCATCAGGACGAAGAAGATACTGGAGGAAAAGGGCATCCACAGGAAGGTCTTCGCCGACGTTACAACCACTTCCCTCCCCAACGGCTGGAGGTGGGGTATTCTTGCTGGAGTTGAGGAGGTTGCAAAGCTTCTCGAAGGCCTCCCCGTGAACGTTTACGCCATGCCCGAGGGGACGGTATTCCACCCCTACGAGCCGGTTCTCCAGATAGAGGGCTACTACGAGGAGTTTGGAGTCTATGAGACGGCCCTGCTCGGGATGCTCAGCCAGGCCAGCGGAATAGCCACCGCGGCGTTGAGGATTAAGATGGCGGCAAACTTCAAGCCGGTTTACTCCTTTGGCATAAGGCACATGCACCCTGCAATAGCTCCGATGATAGACCGCTCGGCCTTCATAGGGGGCTGCGACGGCGTCTCCGGTGTTCTTGGAGCAGAGATGATTGGCGAAAAGCCCGCAGGAACCATGCCCCACGCCCTCATCATAACCGTCGGTGACCAGGTAAAGGCCTGGAAGTACTACGACGAGGTGGTTGAACCGGAGGCCCCGAGGACTGCCCTGGTTGATACTTTCTGTGACGAGAAGTTTGAGGCTTTGATGGCCGCCGAGGCGCTCGGCGAGAGGCTAAACGCGGTAAGGCTGGACACGCCGGGCTCAAGGAGGGGCAACTTCAGGCGCATAGTGGAAGAGGTTCGCTGGGAGCTCGATTTAAGGGGCTACAACTGGGTCAAGATCTTCGTCTCAGGGGGTCTAAACGAGGAGAGCATAAGGGAGATAGTTGACGTTGCCGATGCCTTCGGAGTCGGCTCTGCCATAGCCAGCGCGAAGCCGATAGACTTCTCCCTCGACATAGTGGAGGTTGAAGGAAAGCCCATAGCCAAGCGGGGAAAGTTCAGCGGGAGGAAGCAGGTCTACCGCTGTGAGAACGGCCACTACCACCGCGTTCCTGCAGACAGAAAGCTTGAACACTGCCCGGTCTGCGGGGCAAAGGTCGAGCCGCTCCTTAAACCACTCATAGAAAACGGCGAGATAGTCGCCGAGCTTCCGAAGGCGAGGGAGATAAGGGAGTACGTGCTGGAGCAGGCCAAAAGGTTCAACCTGACGCTCGAGTGATTTCTTTCTACCTTTCGTTTCTTATCAAACCCAAAAAGCAGAGCCGGCACTGTAAACCGGCCACGAACACTTAAAAACCCACACAATCGACGAGAAAGGAAAAAGAAGAGGCTTCAGGCCTCTTCGAGGCTTATAGCGCCGACCGGGCAGGCCTCAGCGGCCTCCTGGGCGCACTCGAGGTCGGTGGTGTCGACTATCGGGTGGGCCTTTCCGTCGTCGCCCATCTCGAAAACATCCGGGCAGAGGCTTGCACAGATGGCATCCCCAATGCAGGTGTCCTGGTCAACCGTTACCTTCCACGCCATAGAACATCACCGGGTTTAGATGAACCTGGGCTAATATAAACTTTTCGCCAGGAAAAAGACTGCGGGGACAAAATTCGTGGAAAGGAAAGATGAACTTCAATGTGCTGGGAAAGACAGATCAGTTCAGTAGAGGCCAAGCTTTTTCTTGTACTCCGGGCTTATCATGTCCGGACTCCAGGGGGGATCAAAGGTGAGCTCTATCTCGGCATCCTTAACCCCCGGAATCTCGAGTATCTTGTCCTCGACTGCCCTTAGAATCCACATCGTGAGGGGACAGCCTGGAGTCGTCATCGTCATCTTGACGTAAACGGTGTTGTCCGGCCTTATCTCGAGCTCGTAAATCAGGCCGAGGTTAACAACATCGAGGCCTACCTCCGGGTCTATTACCTCTTTAAGCCTCTCTAATATCAGTTCCTTCGTGAGCTGAACGTTTTGGCCTTCGCCCGCCTTCTCTTCCCGCTCGCGGTTTACGGTTATAAGGCCAACCCCTTCGAGCTTTCCAATCTCGGAGTGGAGCTTTATGAGGACGTTGTCTATGTTGGGCGTGTCCTTAGCGAGGGTAACCGTGACGTTGCCCCTCTCGTCCACCTCAATGGCTTTGATGAACTTATCTTCAACTATGCCCTTAACGACCTTCTCAACCTCTTCCTTCGTGAGCATTAACCTCACCTGCGGGAGTTTGGAAAGACAGATTTAAACCTTTTGGGTCAAAAGTGGGAATTAGCGGGTGAGTATGTCCCTGATGAGTGCCTCGGCTATTTCTGGGGTTATTGCCCTTGCCCTGAGCTCGCGGAGGACGCGCTGGATTGCGAAGCGCTTGATGCCAGGGTAACGTCTGAAAGCCTCCCAGAGCAGAGGGCATCCAAAGCTCAGCTCGTACTTCCCGCCTATGAGCTCTATTATCTCCGCTTTGTCGAGCTCCAAAAAGGCCGGAAGGTTGAGGATCACGAGCTTACTGGAGCGGTAGATTGAGATTAAGCCAGAGCTCAGAAGGTCGCCGGAGGCGAGGATTTTTATCCCCCTCTCCCGTGCGTAGTCTTCAATGCTTTCCATGACCATGGAGTGGCACTTCCCGCATATCGGCGCCCCCTTCTCCATCTGGGCGTTTACAGCCTCGAGGTAGTTGGGAACCTCTATGAGGATTGCCCCCTCGCTCCTGGCCTTTTCTATTACCTTTTCATCCATCTGAGGTAGCTTCGCGGTAACTGGAACCACGTCAAAGCCGGCCCAGCGGAGGATTTTCAGCGAGGCGGTGCTGTCGGAGCCAGCTGAAAAGGCAAGGGCTATTTTTACTCCCGTTGGGGAGCGGTCGAATTCCTTCCCGTAAAGGCGGTATTCTATCAAAGCTTTCAGGCGGGAATAAGCTATCTCTCCGATTTCTCCCCTAACCCCCTCGAGGGCCTCAAGGTTGTACTGCAGGCGATACCTTTTGACGAAATCTTCTTTTATTGGCTGAATCATCATCCTCGTAAACTTCGGGATAACTGTTATTAATGTTTGCTTCTTAATCAATTAGGGGGCTGGCAATGAGAGAAGTTTCGTTTGAGGAATATTTAGAGTTCATTAAACAACACGATCACGTCATTATAGAGGATCAAAGAATAGAGATTGGAAAACCCATCCCAATCAAAACGTTTCAACCTCAAAACTTCAAGCTTGAAACAACGACAGTATGGAGCTTCCTCGAACGGGGAAAATGGGCAACTCACCATGCAAATGCAGGATACAGAGGAAATTGGGCTCCCCAAGTTCCACGAAATCTAATATTACAGTACACAACACCGGGGGATGTTGTTCTAGATGCGTTCTTAGGAAGCGGAACGACGCTGATAGAGTGCAAGCTCCTGGGGCGACATGGGATTGGTGTTGACATAAATTATGAGGCCTTAATGGTTGCGTGGGATCGCTTGAATTTTGAGTATGATCCCCTCAAGGATGCACAGCCTACGTTAAGCTTCTACCTCGGACTAAAAGAGAGTATTGAGTGGGTGAAACCTCAAATTCGTCTCTATTACGGCGATGCAAGAAAATTAGACAAAATTGAAGACGAAAGCGTAGATCTAATAGCCACTCATCCCCCTTATGCTAACATCATTGGATACACAAAAAGAGCACGTTCTCGTGTGGAGGGGGATCTTTCCAACGTTAGATCAATAGACGAGTTTGTTTCAGAAATGAAAAAAGTTGCTGAGGAGTTCTATAGAGTGCTCAAACCCGGAAAATACGCGGCTATTTTAATGGGAGACACTAGAAGTCACCGACATTACGTTCCTATAGCCTTTAGAGTCATGAAAGCGTTTTTGGAAACGGGATTTATATTAAAGGAGAACATTATTAAGGTTCAGCATCATATGCGGGGTACAGAACCCTGGAAAACGCGGAAGAGGGATTTTTATTTGATTGCACATGAACATCTTTTTGTGTTTAGAAAACCGGGAGAAAAAGAGGAAATCAAAAAATTCCAAGAGAGTACGATGGTTTAACTTCTCCAAAGCTCAAATAGAGGAGTACCATATCTTTTCGGTGCTGGCCTATTTCGGACGGCAGTTGTTATTATTTTGTCTATATCGCCATAGTCACTCTGTGCGATCCATCGTATGAACCGCATAAGGAACTCTCGAGGAGGATCAAGTTTGCTTTCTTTACATCCCAAACTACCGTAATTCCAATCCTGCTCAGCCATTAATAATGATCCATAGAAAACTGACACATCGGAGGGATCAAGTTCCATCGAGAAAGTCACGCCCCGAACGTCGCCTAGAACTTTATTTATGTCCTCCCCATGATTAATTCGTTCAAATGCCAAAAACACAATCTTTGCATGCTTTTCGTCACTTATCCGTTTAAGGTAAAGGTCAAAGAACAACCTGACATGTGTCGGAGCAAATTCTTTTCTCCCTTTAGGCTGGAGAACCACTTTAAAATCTCCAGGGCATATTCTGTCTGTTCTGACAACGTAGACCTTGGTTCCATTGGAACCAGAATATAACAAGGCCCTTCCTCCTTCTTTAATGACCCTGCGGGTCTTTTGGGTCTCCTTTATTTCTGCAGGTTTTAAATTTTGGACTATCTCAAAAATATCATCTACTCTCACGAACCTCACCAAATATTAAAAGATGGTGGAACTTTTTAAGTAGATCGCTCTGCAATAGTTAAATATTCAACAAGCGACTTAGAAGTCACTAAGGTCCATAGTCTACCGTTGTTTACGAGAAGCTTTGCTCTTTCACGACCCACTCGTAATTCTGTGGGAACATTTGTAACAAGCATCTCTGGCACTTCACCTCTGCGGTCAGCTCTTGAGTTTATTGGCCTCTTTGCGTAGATCTTGAGTATTTCAAACCCCTCAATTCCCTCATACAGCTCACGAACTGGCTTTACATAGGAGTTGCTCAGGATGAAGTAGACTCCTTTCTCATGGAGATCAAGACAAACATCTCTAAGACGCTCCTGGTCTTCTTTGCTGAAGTCCTCCTTCGAATAGCTAGTAAAACTGGCGGTTTCTGAAACCGGGTGGTAGGGGGGATCAAAATAAACCAGATCCCCCGGCTTGGCGACTTTTAGGATATACGTGAAGTCTTCGTTGTAAATCTCTAGATTTCTCAAAACCTCGCTCGCCTTTCTGAGTCGTTCTTCATCCACTATCTTAGGGTTTTTATATCTGCCAAATGGAACGTTGAACTCCCCCCGCTTGTTCTCCCTGTAAAGTCCATTAAAAGCGGTTTTATTCAGATACAAAAACAGGCTCGCTAGTCTGATATTCGGAATCTCAAATCCGTTTCTGACTATCTTATTAAACTCAGCACGGGCCTTGTAGAAGTACTCTTTCTCGTTTTTGTGCCTTTCTGCATCTTCAATTAGTTCATCAACGTAGTCTCTGACGACAATGTAAAAGTTTATGAGTTTGGGATTTATGTCGTTTATAGTCCCCTTTTTGGGCTCCATCCAAAAAGTTACCGCACCGCCGCCAAAAAAAGGCTCGTGGAACGTTCTATTTCTAAAGTCCTCGGGCATTAACGCAACGATTTCGTGAAGTATCTGTCTCTTTCCTCCGGCCCACTTAAGGATGGGTTCTGCCATCAAGTACATCCTCCTAACTATTAGTTTGGTCATGCCCTAATAAGGCATTCGATAAAATTACGTGCAACATAAATATAAAATTTTTGGTGTAACATGATATTCACGATCTATATTCCAGCCCCAGTCTCTTTCTAATATAGTTAGATATGTCCAACCCCTCCTCCTCTGCCTGTTTTGAAATTGAATTATACTCTTCCTCAGTAACGCGGATCGACAACCACTTATTCCGTTTGTTTTTGATGGCTAACGTTCTGGCTTCAATTTCCCATATTTCTTTGAGGGCCTTGGCTTTTTTCTTGAGTAGTTTAGCATTAGTGACCCCTGAAAATTCTCTGACAAGAATTTTCTTGAAATCAGAGATCACTTGAGGATCCCCTTCAGAATATCTGGAGAACTCTGCCACAGCTATCTCGACAGCAACTTCCGGAGTGGAAATTTCCTCTGATTCTAGGATAATTTTAAATGCTCTGATACCTGCAAGTGGAATTTTAAGTTTTCGAGTACTCGGTGCCTTAAGTTTTAACAGCCTTGTAATGATGGCTTCAAACATTTCCGTCACCTCTATGACTCCGCAAAGAATTTACAAAAACATTATGGATGGTCAGTCAATACCGCTGGGAAAACCTTAAAAGAGGCCCTCCTAACTCCTTTCCGCGTAAAATCCTTCTGGAGGTGCTTGCGATGAGGGAGATAATCGAGAGGGTTAAGGAGAAGACGAGCATTCCCGTTTATGAGAGAACCGTCGAGAACGTTCTGAGCGCTATTCTGGCCAGCGGGGACGTTTGGAAGGTCGTTGACCTCAGCGAGGAGCCGCTTCCTCTCGTCGTTGCGGTGGTTACAGCCCTGTATGAGCTCGGTTACGTTACCTTTAAGGACGACCGGGTGACCCTTACGAAGAAGGGCAAAGAGCTGGTTGAGAAATATGGCATCGGTCCGAGGGCCGATTACACATGCCGCCACTGCCAGGGCAAGACGGTTGAGCTGGACGCCTTCTCGGAGCTCCTCGTGGAGTTCAGGGAGCTAACGAAGGACAGACCCGAGCCACTTCACGAGTTTGACCAGGCCTACGTTACCCCCGAGACTACCGTGGCGAGGGTCGCCTTTATGCACAGCAGGGGCGACCTTGAGAACAAAGAGGTGTTCGTCCTCGGCGATGATGACTTAACCAGTGTGGCGCTGATGCTCAGCGGCCTTCCAAAGCGCATAGCCGTTTTAGATATCGACGAGAGGCTTACGAAATTCATAGAGAGGGCCGCCGATGAGATAGGCTACGGGAACATCGAGATATTCACCTTCGACCTCAGAAAGCCCCTCCCGGACTACGCCCTCCGCAGGTTCGACACCTTCGTCACGGATCCGCCAGAGACAGTCTACGCCATCCGCTCCTTCATCGGAAGGGGAATAGCCACCCTCAAGGGGCCTGGCTGCGCCGGCTACTTCGGCATAACGAGGAGGGAAAGCTCGATTGACAAGTGGAGGGACATACAGAGGGTTCTCCTCAACGAGTTCAACGTGGTCATCACAGACATCATCAGGAACTTCAACGAGTACGTCAACTGGGACTACGTTGAGGAGACGAGGGCATGGAGGCTTCTCCCGCTCAAGGTCATGCCGGGCTACAACTGGTACAAGAGCTACATGTTCAGGATCCAGACCCTTGAGGGATCAAAGGGCTTCGAGGGCGAAATAACCGTCGGCCAGGAGCTCTACGATGATGAAGAATCGTCAACTACCTGATTGGAAAAGGAAAAGGGCCTTCAGCTCCTTTTTCTGTTTTCGATCCAGATAACCGCGTACATTGCCAGGAAGAGCCCCGCTATAACTATCACCACGCGCACATACTCCGTTTTCTCCTGAGCCCATGGGCTTTCTGCGGTAAATCCCCCAACTTCGACTGCCTTTATCGTGAGCGGATTGTCTGATGGGTATATCATCACGTATCCGTCGAGTCCGTTGGGGTTCACTCTCCCCGTCGAGTTCCCGGCGTAGGTCCCGCCCTTTATCATGAGAAAAGTGGCGTTTTGAACCTCCTGCCCAATTTCTGGCAGATCCGCATAGAGGACTCTCCTCAGGAAGTCCACTCCCCTTTTGTAGAGGTCCGTGTTGTCTAATCCAGCAGTCTGTAGATTCCACAGGATGCTGGCAGTTGTGGTTATTCCCGTCACCGATTGATGAGTGTAGGAAAAAGCTCCGTTGGGGTACTGCCTTTCCCTGAGCACGTTGAGGGTTACGTTGAGCTCCCCATTCATCCCGAACTGCTTGAAGACCACCGCCGCCTGGGAGAAGTAGTAGGTCGGCGTTGAGTAGTACAGCGGGTCCCCTGTCTCGGGGTTCTTTTCGCTCAGCATCCATGTGAGGTTCTCTGAAAGGTAGCTGAGGGGCTTCTCGTAGTCATACGAGACGTTGAGATCCTTTAAAACCCATACCACGTAGGCCGTGTTGTAGAAGTCCCCCCAGCTCCCGTTCTCTGAGTTGGTAATGAGGTACTCAACCTCGCCGCTGTAAGGCTTGTTGAGAAGCGCCTTTACCCGGGCAACTTCTGCCACCTGCCACGGGAGCAGTGAAGTGTAGTTTTCGGGGAGCTCTGGCCTTCTTGAGCAGAGCAGGTAATAGTGGGCGTAGACTGCCTTCTGCCACTCTTCAGTTAGCGGTATCTCCTCTAAATACGGGCAGGCCGTTCCCCTGAGCTCCTCGAAGCCCTTTATTCTTGAGACATCGAGGAGATCCAAGACGCGGTAGTGTAGCTTTCCCCAGAAGCCGAAGTGTTCCATTTCCATGAGCTTTTCTTTGTATCTCTCTTCGCCGGTTGCGTAGAGGGCCATCGCAGTGGCCATTGGCGTGGAAAAATCTTCGCTCAGGGAGACCTTTTCCCCCAGATAAGCTAAGGCGAACGCCCTGTAAGCCTCCAGCTCACCTTCCATCTTCAGACCCTTGAGGTCGTTCTTATCCCCAAGCGCGATGTCCCTGAAAATTCTCTCCTCATCGTTTTGCGGCCCGTTGAGCTCTAACCACCCGATGGCCCTGTTCAGGCCTTTTTTCAGTTGCTCCCTGAGCCCTGGCATTTCGGTGTTGAGGTACTTGCTCTGCAGGACTTCTTTTAGGGCAACCGCGGCCAATGCTGTATCGATGTAGTCATCCCAGGATCCATCGGGGTTCTGTTTGTAAATAAGCCAGTACGCGGCACTGTTTATGACATCCCCATACCTTCCCCTGGCTACGCTCTCCCCCCTTATGAGTGCCATAATGGCCATTGCGGTGTATTTGGCCTCGTGATCCTCTCCGTAGGCGTAGCCCCACGAGTCGAAGGGCGTTCTTATTGCCATGAGCCATTCGCAGCCTTCCAGAACTTTTTCATACTCCCCCACCTTGTACATGGCCAGAACTGCAAAAGCCGTATCCGGAACCGTGGGTTCGTAAACGTAGGGCCTGATTTCAGCGGAAGCCAAGGTGGAAGAGTATGCCAGCAGAATGAGCACTACCGCGAGAATTCTCTTCATCCCAACCACCTCAGGGGAAAAAGAAGAGGAAGTTAAAAGACTTCACCCGTAGTAGATTTTAACGGTGAGCTTGTAGCTGGCGCTGGAGTAGCGGGTGCTGTAGGCGTAGACGAGGAAGTACCATGTTCCTGGGGAGGGGTTGCTGTACTCGACGTGCTCGCTTGAGGTAGAGCTTTCCGACCTGTCGACGAGGTTCTGGTTGTTGTCGTAGAGGTAGAGGTCAAGGTCGTCGTAGCTGCTGCCGGTGAGGTCGCCGGTTATCCTGGTTGCCCCGCTGTTGACGGTCACCTGGTGGACTTTGTAGCTGCCGCGGCTGACCTTTCCGGTGAAGGTCTTTTCGTCAACGGTCGGCTGGCTTCCCCCACTTCCGCTTGGCCCTCCGAGGGAGCCGTCACTTACTACATCAACCTGGTAGTTTGCTGAGCCGCTGTAGCTGACGACCTTGAGCGTCCAGGTTCCGGAGGTTGGGTTATAGTAGCCGACCTTTTCGAAGCCGTAATAGGCCGTGTATGAGTAGTCAACCTGGTTGCCGTTCGGGTCGTAGAGGTAGAGGTCAAGGTCGCTCTTGCTGTTGTCCCAGTAGAGGGTGGTGGTGACGAAGGAGGCACCGCTTATCGTGAACTGGTGGCTTGTCTGGCCCGTGCTGGAGACGTAGCCGGTGAAGGTGAGCTTGGCGTAGTTGTCGTAGTAGGTAGCCTTATAGGCGTTGACCCTTCCGGCACCGTAAGCTATGTCCGCTATCTCATCGGGCTTGACTATGTCAGCGGTCTCGATGAGGGCCCTCTTTACCTTGTCCGGGGTCCAGGTCGGGTGGGCCTGGAGTAGGAGGGCGGAGATGCCTGCAACATGCGGGGTTGCCATGCTCGTTCCGGGGGCGGCGACGTAGTAGTCACCGATGGTAACGCTGGTGAGCTGGGTTCCGCTGGCCCTGGCCGCGATAATCCAGTTGCCCGGAGCAACGACTTCAGGCTTGAGCCTGTTGTCAGCCGTTGGGCCCCTGCTTGAGAAGTCGGTTATCACGTCGTACTTGTCGACTGCACCCACGGTTATGACCTTGCTGGCAGCTGCGGGTGAGCCGATGGTGTACTTGTTAGGCCCGCTGTTTCCAGCGGCGACACAGACGACTATACCAGCGTTCCAGGCGTTGTTAACCGCCTGACTGAGGGAGTCGGTACCGTCTGAGCTCTGGCTTGAGCCGAGGGAGAGGTTGATGACCCTTATACCGTACTTGTCTTTGTTCTGAACTGCCCAGTCGACGCCGGCTATGATGTTTGAGATGCTACCGCTTCCATCTCCACCGAGAACCTTTATCCCAACGAGCTTGGCTCCCGGGGCCATTCCCTTGTACTTGCCGTTGCTCGCTTTTCCGGTTCCGGCGGCTATGCTGGCCACGTGGGTTCCGTGACCGTTGTCATCGTAGGGGCTCGAGCGGCCGTTAACATAATCCACCCATCCAATGACCTTGCCCTGGAGATCGGGGTGAGAGGCATCGATACCGGTGTCGATTATACCGATTGTGATTCCAGAACCATCGTAGCCGAGGTTCCACATGTTGGTGGCCATTACCTGAGCGGCCGATTCGTCGAGGCCTTCCGTCTCGACGTTGATCTGAACCTTGTAGTCCTCCTGGACGAACGTTATGCCGGAGATGCGAATTTCGCCTGAGGATATGCGAAGGAGGTCTTTGGCTTTTATCGTAACTGCCACGGCGGGGATTATCTCGTAGTCGTACTTTATTTTAGCGCCCATCTTTTCAAGGGTTCCGATGGCTTTTTTCTTTTCGACTGCGTTCTGGAACATTATTATCGCGTCCACCAGGCTGTTGGTTCCTTCGTGCTGTATTTCCTTGAAGAGGCTCGGGGTCAGGAGGCCATAGTCCTTGTAGTAATACGCGGCGCTGCCGGTGCTGGGGACGGGGGCTGCTGCGGCCGTTCCCATCATAAGCCCGACCAGCAGGAGGGCAAAAACCACTACACTCCTCCTCATGTTCAGTTCACCTTTGTTTATTTGTACAGTCCGGGGAATAACACCCATCATCCGGGCACTTTGATGGACATTTAGCTTATAAATTTTGCGTCAAGTTGGGGTATCTCCAATGGGCGAGAGAAAATATGGCGGGCTCGGATTTTCCTTATCTGCCTCTAAAAACCCTGAGCTAAGAGGTAGTCTCAGCAGAAAAAGGGCAAAAAGCTCACGGGAGCTTCAAAAGCGCCCACAAGGGCCTGTGGTCGGAGACTTCAACCTCGCAGAGGCAACCGTAGTCCTTCACTTCCGCGGCCCAGTCCTTTTTGAGGAGGATGTAGTCTATGTTCTCGATGTCTACGTTGCCCCAGTTGAAGGTGTAGGGCGGCCTCTTCTCGAAGGCATCGCGGTAGTCGCGGGTTAGTATCTCTATGGCCCTTTCGTGGGGCTCGGCGTTGGTGTCGCCGGCTATAATCTGGGCAACGGGTGAAGCTTTGGCGAAGCTTAACAGCTCTTCCGCCTGCATCGCGCGCTCTTCCTCGCTCAGTCCCATGTGGACGTTGACGAAGGTAATCCCGAGCTCCTCTATCGAGACCTTCTGGGCTGGTCTGGCCTGGCCGACGCTCTTCAGGTTGAGCTCACCCTCTGTCCTCATGTGCCAGTGGGAGAAGACAGCTATGCCGTAGGTGCCCTCAACGGCGGGCTTATATTCGTAAGCGTAGCCGAGGTATACTGATATAATCAGCGGCACGTCCTGATAGCCGTTCCCTATCATCCCGCCGACAACTTCTTGAGCGGCCCAGATGTCCGGTTTCTGCTCCCTGAGGAGGTTCACAAGCTCGTAGCCGTTGAAGGTTCCCCTGTAGGGCCCGAACCCCTGGTGGACGTTGTATGTCCAGATTAAAACCTCCTTCTTTGCCGGCTCGTAGACCGGGCTAACATTGAAGAGCGCCAGCACTATAACGGCCATTGCTACAAGACCGGCCAGGGAGCCGGCAATTTCCTTTACCTTTGGAGGCTTAACCTCGACGTTCCCCTTGTAGGAGCTCAGGGCGTATACAACCGCCGCGGCCAGAATTAGAGCTTCAAGCCTGTCCTCCATGAAGGCCAGGCCTATGTCCCTCCCGATGTATGCGCCCAGCGCAAAGGTCGCAACGAGGAAAAGGTAAACGGCCCCGAGGACTCCTCCTTTGCTACCTTTCGCGCCTTCAAGGAGTGCCACCGTCGAGGCGAGGGCCAGGGGAAGACCTATGAGGCCGGCGGGCTTCACGAAGAGGGATGCCGAGCCGAGGACCAGCATAGTAGCTGCGAGGCCCGGCTTCTTCGACAGGAACTGGCCCAGCAGGATCGCAAGAGCGACCACGAGGGAGAAGCCCACGAGCTGGGGAAGATAGTAGACGTTAACGCCAGAGTAGCGCATGATGGCGTTTGGATAGATGAGGCCCAGTTCGAGCAGCCGCGAAGGCGTAGAGGCCGAAGCCGGGCTTTTTCAGCGTTCCTGGCTCCCTCCAGAGGGCGTAGGCTCCGGGGAAAAGCAACAGCGCGAGAATAACCCTCGTGTGCGGGAAGTCAACGGGTTCGCCCCCAACGGCCAGGACGCGGAGGCTCAAATCCGCCACGAGGCCCATGGCGAGATATTTCACCTCAACCTCCTTGGCGAGTGCGAGGGCTAGGGGGATGGCAAAGGCCGCTATGAGGTGGGTGTATTCAGTCGCGTCCGTTGCCAGGGAAGCGAGCGCATAGAGGGCCATTATTACCGCTCCAGCTTTTCTGCTCAGCCTTCCAACGAGGAAGGCCGCTATGATGAAGAGGAGTATCCCTATCCCTGAGGGGAAGTTAACGCCGTAAAAGAACGTTTTTTCGAGGCTTGAGTAAGCCCCGGCCACGAAGACCCTTAGCGATGAGGCCAGGAGAACCCCTGTCCCGAGCCCGAGCAGGATTTTATCCCTCTCCCCTACCTTCATTCTCCACCACCTAAAACTTAAGCTGTTGGAAGAGCACTTAAACCCTGCCGATGCTTCAACGGCATAAATAGAAGAGAAAGCTCAGCGGAACCTTCTAAGGGCCATCTCCGCCGCTATTGTTATCGGGTCGATTGTCGGGCTTATCGGCGGGGCGTAGGCGGTCTCAAGGTAGGCCACATCCTCGACCGTTGCACCCTTCTGTGCCAGGGCTGAAAGCGTCATTATCCTGCCCCAGACGCGCTCGCCGCCGACTATCTGCGCTCCGATGAGCTTCCCGTCGGACTTCCTGAATATCAGCTTCACCGTTATCGGCCTGCCCCCCGGGTAGTACTCTGGCCTGGTCGAGCCCTTGAACTTGCCGGTAACTACCTCAATGCCCTCTTTCTCCGCCCTCTCCTCGGTTATTCCGAAGGTGCCTACCTCAAGGCCGAAGAGCTCGGTTATTGCCGTGTTGAAGACGGGCCTGAAGGAAACTTCCTCACCAGCTATGTGCTCTGCGGCAACCTTTGCCATTCTAACAGCCGAGGTTCCGAGCTGGCTGAGGGTTCTCTGCCCGGTAACCGCATCAATAACCTCCGCACAGTCGCCTATCGCGTAAATGTCCGGATCACTCGTCTGGAGGTGCTCGTTGACCACTATTCCCCTGTTGACTTCGAGGCCCGTCTTCTTGGCCAGATCAACGTTTGCCCTTACCCCCGTGGCAACTAAAACGAGGTCTGCCGGAACCTCTTCATCTCCTATCTTAACCGCCTTAACCGGGCTTCCGATTATCTCGCTGACGGCAGCTCCAAAGCGGAATGAAACGCCGTGCTCCTCCATTTCTGCCTGAACAAGCTTTGCGGTGTCCTTGTCGAGCATCGTGGGCATGAGCCTGTCCATCAGCTCTACCACTAGCACTTCCATGCCGAGTTTAGCGAAGGCTTCGGCCCCTTCGAGGCCTATTAAGCCGGCGCCGATTACGACGGCCTTCCGGGGTTTCTTCTCAGCTATGTAGGATTTAATCCTGCGCACGTCGTCGAGGCTCTTGAGGGTGAAAACGCCTTCGTTCTCAACGCCCTTTATCGGCGGGATGAAGGCCTTTGAGCCGACCGCTAAAACGAGCTTGTCGTAGGGAACCTCGCCCTTATCCGTTATCACGACCTTCCTCCCGCGGTCTATCTCCTTGACCTCCGTGTTCAGCATGAGATTTATCTTCTGCTTTTCATAGAACTCGTTGGGGAAGACGATGACATCTTCGGGCTTCTCAATCGTCCCGCTTATCACATGGGGGAGTGCGCACGGGGAATACTGCATCGTCGGCTCCTTCCCGATGACGGTTATCTCAGCCTTCCTATCGAGCTTGCGCATGAAGAGGGCAAAGTTGCTCCCAGCTGTGCCAGAACCGACAACCACGATTTTCATGTACGCCACCGGTGGAAAAAGGGGAAAGGGGTATAAAAGGGTTAGCCCAGCGGCCGGCTTTCCGGCGACATTAGAGCCGAGAAAGAGGAAGAGGTTCAAGGCTCCACGACAGTCCCGTTGTGCTTACCTCTCACCACATCGAAGAGATGATAGGCGTCTTCCCTGCCCACGACGTAGGTCCTTATCCTTCCGCGCTGGATGACCTTTGAGGCTAGGGCATCAACGACGCCGCTTCCTCCCGCTTTACTCTCGCCTTCCATCGCTATATCAACGAGCTCCTCGGGGGTTATTCTGTCGAGCTTCTTGGCCTTCGGGTTCCTCTTCGGGTCGGAGTCGTAAACTCCATCCACGTTGGTGACAACCACGAGGAGGTCTGCCCTCAGGTACTCCGCGAGAAGGGCAGCGACGCCATCGGTAGTGTGCCCGGGATGGGTTCCGCCCATTATCGGTATCTTCTTGAGCTGTATCACTTCCCATGCCTTGCGGAAGTCCTCGACGACGAAGGGATAGGCCTTTTCGCCGAGGGCGGCAATGAGCAGCATCGCGTTCGCCTTCGTGATGTGGATTCCTATGTAATCTTTGAAGGTCTCGTTGTGTGTGAACTCCCTGGCGGCATTGATGTACTTCCTGGCCACTTTACCGCCGCCAACAACGACGGCCACCTCGTGGTCTTCGCTTATCTTGACGAGCTCGTAGGCTATTGCCTTGATAAACTCGACGTCCGGGTCTTCCGGAACCAAAATAGAGCCACCTATGTCGAAGACTATCCTCATGATGACCCTCCCGGTGTTGACCGGGGCCCTTTATAACCTTTTTCTTGCCGTGGATGTGGCAAAAATTGGAAAGGAACGGAGAATTACCCTATCTGGAAGGCGCTGGAGCGGAGCTCACCGCGCTCGAAGCGGTAGGGGTCATACCAGTCCCAGTCAATGGGGACCTTTGAGCGTCCCTTGGCTATAAGCTCCGCCATGGCCTGGGCAACCGCGGGGGCCATCATGAAGCCGTGGCCGGAGAAGCCAGCGGCAATGTAGAAGTTGTCGAGGAGTTTCCCTATGGCCGGGTTCTTGTCGGGGGTTTTGGCGTAGAAGCCTGCCCACTGGCGGACGATGTGGGCGTGCCTGAGCGGCGGCGCTATCATAGTAGCGTATCGGAGAACGCCGCGCAGGAAGTCGTAGGTAGGTTCGTAGTCGTCCATGCTTTTTGCCCTGTGCTCTATCCCTGCGCCGCAGATTATTCCGCCGTCCTCGCCGTCCTGGATTATGTAAGCGTCGTTCCAGCTCGGCGGGCAGACGAGCGGCTCCGCCTGGCCCCTCTCCAGGGGTTCAGTCTTGACCAGTTGGTGCTTATACGGGGTAATCGGCACGAGCTCCCTCTTCAAACCGGCCATTTCGTTTATGAGCGGCGCCCAGGCGTTGGCCGCGTTCAGAACGGCATCTACCTTAACGCTCTCGACCTTCCCGTTACTCCTGTATTTGACGGCGGTT
This sequence comes from Thermococcus waiotapuensis, assembly GCF_055384795.1. Taxonomy (NCBI): domain Archaea; kingdom Methanobacteriati; phylum Methanobacteriota; class Thermococci; order Thermococcales; family Thermococcaceae; genus Thermococcus; species Thermococcus waiotapuensis. The sequence goes on from NZ_AP042429.1 coordinate 1,658,702, forward strand.
ATCTCTTTGCCCTCGCGCTCGAAGCCGATTATCTCAGCTTTCTCCCTCGCCTCAACGCCGAGTTCCCTCGCGCGGAAAAGGTAGGCGAAGAGCGTCTTGAACGGGTTTGCCTTGCCGTCCCTGGGGTTCCAGGCCCCGGCTAAGAATGGCTCGGTGTTGAGGATCGGGACTATCTCTTTCGCCTCGTCCATGTCTATGAGCCTCGTGGGAACGCCAAATTTGTTCTGGAGCCTGATGTTGTTTTTGAAGGCCTCAACCTCTTCCTCACTCGTCGCGAGGAAAAGGTAGCCTGTCTGCCTGAAGTTTATATCGAAGCCCAGCTCCTCCCCAAGTTTTTCCCAGCGCTCGACCGCGTACTTCATGAGCCTTATGTTGGCCTCGTCCGTGAACTGGGCGCGGATTCCGGTGGCACAGCGGAAGGTCGAGCCTGAGCCAAAGTAGTTCTTCTCGAAGAGGATGACCTCTTCTCCGAGCTTTGCTAATTCATAGGCGGTGGCAACGCCTGTTATCCCGCCGCCGATTATCGCAACTTTACTCATCGCCACCACCCACCAGCACCTCAACGCGGACTGGCCTTATCGGGACCCTGGCCCGCGGGAGGGGAATCTCGTCGGGTTTCTTGCCCGTTCTCCTCGCGAGAATGGATATCACAAGCGGTATGCAGGTTCTCCCCTGGCAGGGCCCCATTCCAATGCGGAGGAGGCGCTTTATCTCCTCGATGTCCGTAACCCCTTCGTCTATGAGCGTTTCAATTTCCTCCACCGTCACGTCGTTGCAGCGGCAGATGATTACCTTCCCGTCGCTCATTCTCTCACCACCCTAACAGCCCTTGCTTGCGCAAGCGCTGGCGGAAAAGTTTTTACACTACAACTCGCTTCGGTAGGTGTTAGAGCTCGACTCCATGCTTTTCTTTGGGTGTTCATACTTGAAATGCGCCCTTCGGGCGCGGTTAGACCGCGAACCCCTCTGAAACCTCCGCGTTCCAATGGCTCTCCAACCCAAATACGCTGGATTTTCATCCTCTCACCACCTTAACCGCCCTGACGTCCCAGGCCAGCTCCACAGGCACCTCGACGGTGATTATCGGCGTGTCCCCCTTCGTCTTTTCCCTTGGAACAACGGTGAGGACCCTTCCCTTCCCGACGGGCTCCCCAAGGCGGTTGAGGAGAACCACTTCTTCTCCCTTCTCAGGTAGCGGCAGAAGCTCGTGGGGCATCGTTATCCTTGCCTTATCGCCAACGTAGTGCACCATGAAGAACGCTAACCCGGGGCATATCTGGACGCAGAGGGAGCACCCTATGCACTTCTCGTAGTCCACTATTGGTATGTCGTTCGGCGTGGGCATGCTTATCGCGTTGGTTGGGCATACCTCCCTGCAGGGCGCGCAGGGTATCTCCTGTGGGCACTCCGGAACTGCGACGGGCCTTGCCCTCAACCTCTCCTCGCTCGGCTTAGGAATTATCCCAAAAAGTTCCTCGGGCGTTATGTATCCCCTCTGAAGGTAGGGAGGAACCTCAGACATTCCCACCGACCCCCGCAAGAATCTTCCTTATTCCCTCGACAACGTGCCTTCCGAAGGGCCCGGAGCGGAACTCCTCGAGGTCACGCTGGGCCCTCTCTATTTCCTTCACCCAGCCCTCCTCAGCTATTCCCAGCCTCAGGGCCGCCGCTATGCCCGCCATTTTTCCCTCAAGCATCGCCGTCGTCGCCTCCTCTATCCCAGCCGTGTCCCCGGCAACGAATATCCCCCTGACTGTTGTCTCCATCCACCCATCGCGAACCGCCACGTGGCCGCCGAGCTCGGGGACGAACTTTATCTGGCAGCCGGCCTGGTGGAGGAGCTCTATGCTCGGCCTCAGCCCAACGGCAAGGGCTATCACATCCACATCGAAGACCTTCTCCGTCCCGGGTATCGGTTTCCAGTTCCCGTCGAGCTGGGCTACTACAGCCCTTTCAACCCTCTCCTTTCCTTCTGCCCTTAGAATTGTGTGCCTCGTGAGGATCGGGATTCCGAGGCGCCTCACCTTGGCGGCATGCACGAAGTAGCCGCCGACCTTTGGCATCGCCTCGACTATCGCTTCAACTTTAACCCCCGCCTGGACTAGCTGGTAAGTCAGGATTAGCCCGACGTTTCCGGCACCGACTATTAAAACCCTGTCGCCCGGCTTTACCCCGTAGGTGTTCATCAGCGTTTGAATCGCTCCGGCGCCGTAGATTCCCGGTAGATCGTTGTTCTCAAAGGGAATCATCCTCTCCATGGCGCCTGTGGCCACTACAAGTGCCCTTCCCCTGAACTCAATGAGTTCCCTGTTCTCCCTCACGCCGATGACGAGCTTTTCGTCCCCCTCCTGGAAGATGCCCACCGCCGAGGTCTCGAGGAATACCTCTATGTTTTTCCTCTTTCTGACCTCTTCCTCTAGGATTTTCGCTATCTCCACGCCCCTGACGCCGGCGAACTGCTCCCTCTTCCCAAAGAACTTGTGGGTCTGCTTGACGAGCTGGCCGCCCAGCATGGGGTTCTCGTCGAGGAGAACAACGCTCGCCCTCGTGTCAGCCGCGTGTATCGCCGCCATCAGACCGGCGGGCCCGCCCCCGATGACAACTATATCTGCCTTCACGGCCTTTGCGTCCCTGAACTCCGGGGGTTTGGCCTCTTTGGGCAGCTTTGCCTTCCCAGTCTGGGGTTCTATCCGCATCCCGTCCTCCACGAGGGTTATGCACGTCCTGACGTTCGGTATGCCGTTTACTATCATGAGGCATGAGGAGCACTTCCCTATTGCGCAGAAGAGGCCTCTGGGACGCTTTTCGTTGGCAGAATAGTTCAGGACCTTTATTCCTGCGGCGTGGAGCGCCGCGGCGATGGGTTCTCCCTCAAAGGCCTTCAAGGGTTGCCCGTTGAAGTATATTGTGACCTCCCTGCCCCGTTTAAATCTCAGAATTGGATGTTCATTGAGGCGCATTGAACGTCACCCGTGAACGGGTTGGCCGGGGGAACTTATGAAAATTTTTTAACCTAAAGGTGGACAACCTTTGGTTCTCGACCTACCAAAGCTTTATATATTCAGCCCCGATAACTACCTTTGGCGGCGGGCTAGGCCGGGGGGTTCGGCGTCCCCTGTAACCGGAAACCGTCGATATGCCGGGGCCGAAGCCTGGGGGGCGGTTCCCAAGTCCGGCGGCGGAAGCCGGGGCGCAACGATGAGCCCTCGTCCCGGGGGGCCGGCGGTGGAGGGGGCGGAGCTGGAGGGCTCCGCTAACCTCCTTTACCCGCCGAACCCCGCCAGGCCCGGAAGGGAGCAACGGTAGGCGGGACGTGCGGCGCTCCCGGGGTGGCGGGGGTGAGCAAGCCCCGGTGGAAGCCGCTGGAGGAGGGTTCCCACCTCCGGGCGCGCCCGCCGCCGCTAAAGGCTTCCCCAAACTCATGGGCAAAAACTTAATAGCACCTGGCTTTTTTGATGTTGAGGTGTCAAAATGGCGGGCCTTGAAGTTGAGCTTTTCGGGATAAGGTTCGAGAACCCCCTCATCCTCGCATCGGGAATAAACGATAAGGTGCCCGAGCAGTGGATTCGCGCCCACGAGGAGGGAGCAGGTGGAGTTGTAACGAAATCAATAGGAATTGAGCCAAGGAAGGGTTACGAGAATCCAACGATAGTGGAGCTCCCCTACGGCCTTATAAACGCGATGGGACTGCCAAACCCGGGCTGGAAGGGCTTCCTTGAGATGGTTGAGGGCTACACCTTTGATTTCCCGCTCATCGTTTCCATCTTCGGCGGAACACCTGAGGAGTTCGCCTTTCTCGCAGAAAAGCTGGGTGATGTCGCAGACGCCTTTGAGCTCAACCTCAGCTGTCCCCACGCGAAAGGCTACGGCATGGAGATCGGCCAGAAACAGGAGAACGTCTACGAAGTTGTTAAGGCCGTCAAGGACGCCACAGACAGGCCGGTCATAGCGAAGCTCACCCCTAACACCGATGACATAACGAAGCTCGGTTTAGCGGCTGAAAGGGCCGGGGCGGACGGTGTTTCTGCCATAAACACGCTGAAGGCAATAGCTATTGATGTCCATGCAAAGAGGCCCGTCCTCAGCAACAGGGTTGGGGGCTACTCCGGGCCGGGGGTTAAGCCCGTCGCCCTCAGGGCCGTCTACGACCTCGCAAAGGCCCTTGACATCCCGGTCATTGGGATTGGAGGCATAACCACCTGGCAGGACGCGGTCGAGTTTTTGCTTGCTGGAGCCTCGGCGCTTCAGATAGGAACGGCCGTCTCCCTCCGCGGCTGGAAGGTTTTCAGGGAGATAAACGAGGGGATTGAGAGGTATCTAAAGGAAGAGGGCTTCTCGAGCGTGAAGGATATCGTGGGACTGGCTCTGAAGTGAGGGAAAGGACTATTTAATAGTGACCTATGACAGAAAGCCTAGAAACCGTGCCCGGAATAATGTTAAACTGCTACCGGAGGTGGTTGAATGAAGCGCGCCGTTGTTCTGTTCTCTGGTGGCTTGGACAGCACGGCCTGCCTTTACTGGGCGAAGAAGAACTACGACGAGGTTATGATGCTCACCGTCAACTACGGCAGCAACGAGGAGAAGGTGATGAACAGGGTAGCTGAGTTCTTTTCGAAAGAGCTGAATATTCCACTGAAAATAATCAGGCTCGACTTCCTCGAGGAGTTCTCGAAGCTCCGCGGAACAACTCTCGTCGGTGGGGAGGCGCCCAAAGTCACCGCACAGGAGCTTGAGGACATGGGCGTTGCCCGGGAAACTGCCAGGAGCGTCTGGGTTCCCGCCCGTAACTTCGTCCTCATAAGCGTCGCAGCGTCTCTTTTGGATGCCCTCGGCGGCGGGGACATCATAGTTGGATTCAACGCAGAGGAAGGAGCAACTTTCCCGGACAACACCTTGGAGTTTGCAGAGAAAATGAACGAGGCGCTGAGATATGGAACGCTGAGCGAGGTTAAGGTGGTCGCCCCGCTCATAAACCTCGACAAGAAGGGGATAGCGAGGCTCTTGAAAGAGTTGAACGCGAAATACGAGTACTCCAGCTCCTGCTACATGCCTGAGGGCTTCACTGAGGACGGAAAGCCCATCCACTGCGGCCAGTGCGAGAGCTGTGTGAGGAGGCACCGCGGGCTGGTGGATGCCTTAGGGGAGGACATGACCGTTTACGCTGTCGAGCCTAAGGTTTAGTTTTGTTTTTGGCCGCCCTTCAGTATCTCCATTATTGATTCCTCGATCCCGCTGCACTCGACTTCTATTGGGTCTTCACCCGCCCGTATGCGGTTTAGTGCTTCCCCGATGTCTTCAACGGCGCCTTCGTTGAACACAAAGCGGACCTTTTTGAGGAGCTTCACCTCCTGCCCTATTGGATTGGCGACGACTTTTCCGCTGTAAAGGACTACCATCGAATCGATCTTGGAGAGGCTGTCAAAGACGTGGGAGACTATTACCGTGCTGACGTTTCTCTCCCTGTTGATCGATATTATGCCTTCCATGATCTCCGCCTTTGCCACTATGTCGACGTTGCTGAAAGGCTCGTCCAGAAAGACCACACCTGGATAGCCGGCAAAGGCAACGGCAACCAGGAAGCGTCTCTTATATCCCAGGGACAGTTCTCCAAACCTTCTGTCTCTCACTGAGCTGAGTCTGAAGGTCTCAATGAGCTCCTCGGTGTTGTCGAACCCCCGGTAGTCTGCAACATCCTTCAGGTACTCCTGAACTTTGAGCCTTGAGTGGAGAACGGGCTTCTCAAAGGCGAAACCCACATTTCGAAGTGGATACTCCTCAAGGGGTTTACCGTGTATCCTCACCTTTCCCGAGTCCGGGCGGAGGAGCTTGGCGATTATCTTTATCAACGTGCTTTTTCCGCTCCCGTTCGGCCCGAGGATGTAGGATATCCCCTCGCTCAGTCTGAAGCTCACGCTGTCAAGGGCCTTGACGGAGTTCTCTCCCCTTCCATAAGTCTTACTCAAGCCCGAGGATTCTAAAAGCTGACGCAACCACAACACCCCCCACGAGACTTGCAATAAGCGCCAGTCCGGCCCCTTTCCAGTCCGGAACGGCTTCAATCTTTACCTGTACACTCTCGTTAATGGGTTTGGTGAACTCGATGTAGACACCCCTGGTGGTAACCTCTATCTTTCCCGGTTCGGTGATGGTTCCTCCGGGCGTGACAATGTGCACTCCCTCGGGAAAGTCCATCCTGTAAAGCCCGGAAATTCTAAGCGGGACTGGCTCGCCAACGACCCTGCACATGCCTGGAAGGTTCAGGCTGATCCTTTCCCAGCTCCTCGATGTTGACTCCATGCTTGAGTTGTAGGTGATGATGAACGTGATGGCCAGCAGGAGATATGCCGCCAGGAATATTTTGAGGAACGAGGCCTTCATCCGAAATCCCTCCTTTCAAATATGAAATAAGCTCCGGCTATGAAAAGTGGGTTGAGGAGAATCCCGGCTGAGGAGTACGGGGATAGGGCAATTTTGAAATCTGAGAGGATCCAGATAAACAGGCTGTGATACGGTAGCAGTACCTCAGCGATCTTTCCCCCGGCCATTACTCCAAGAATGATCCCAAACAGGGATATAATGGCCGATGGGGAATCCCTAAGGAGGGAAATCGTCAGGAGAGCAACCGCAACACCCCAGAGTGCTACCCCAAATATGACAACGAGAAGTGAAACAAGGCCCCTCGCATGAATATCCACGGCGTAAGCCTTGAACATAAAGGCCAGTAACGGTGCCAGTGTGACGGAGATGTACAGGGAATAGAGGACAAACACCTTCAAGTATTCAAGGAGGGCCCCTCCCTTGGAACCCCTAAGAACGGCTATGTTGATGAAGTCTTCGCTTGAAACTGCCCTCCCAAGGGTGTACACCACGAAAGTTCCCGCAAGGAAGAAGACCGCGAGAAGGCCCCAGATGAGGGTTTCCCCCAGCGCTTTGGCCTGGGCATCGCTTACCCTCGAGAACAAAAGCTGGGAGCCCTCAGTTATTTTGGGGAGTGCCTGCTGGGTCAGGTTGCATGGGAGGAGTCTTTCAAAGCCCTCCAGATTTGTGGGCCAGTAAGAGGTAACCTTTCGCCACATCCCGAAATAAACTATCATCGGGGACAGAACCGAGAGTGCCACTACTCCCCGGTCGTTCTTTAACCTTCTTCCGAGCCACTTCATCACCGTGCCCTCCTCGCAGCTATTACACCGACCACCAGTATGATTACACCGAGCAGTGCGTACAGGGGATTAAAACCGCCATCCAGGGTTACGGGCCTGGCGCCCAAAAGCTTGGCCGTTCTTTCCGATTTTACTATCTCCCCTGAGACCTCAACTGGCCCGTTAAAAATTCCCAGAGGATCCCCGGGGAATATCCCGTAAATACTCATCAGGTAGTGCGAAGAGACACCCGCGTCTAACGTGGGTGATGGATCCGGATCAAACTTAACGCATTTTTTCTCCTCAAGATCAACGGCCGAACAGAGGTAAGCCATCACGTTCTTTCCGAGAAATGTGTAGAGGGGTTCGAACCTCAGGGTAGCTTGGCTCCCCTCGTAGGTCACGTTCTTCCACACCATAAAGTCTCCGAATTTTTTCGCTTCTATCCTTTCGCCGAAGTGGTAGGTGTACTTCAGGTCATTTCTGCACACGTAGAAGGGGAAGAAAGCTGTTGTGCCGTTCAGGATAAAGGAGTTCGTCCTTGGATCGACGACGAAAGTCCTAGAGAGGGTTTCGTTCATGGGTACCTCCGCACCGTGAATTTTGGTTATTATGTAGTCCACCCTGATGATGCACTTTTCTTTAGTTTCGTTGAGAACCGTGACATTGGTGATAAGTGCACGGTAGCCTGCGGTTGCCATTATTAGGGTTTTTCCGTCTCCGGGTACAGTGAGGGGAAGGTAACCGGTTCCGTTCCAGTATAGGACTGTAGTGCTAATTTTGTATATGGGGGAAACGTTCTGGGGCAGAGGTTCCGCGGCAGTGTAGCCGTTTTGAACTGCTATCGTGGTAAGGAGCAAAACAATTAAAAGAGAGAGGCGTCTTCTCATGGATTTTTCCTCCTTTCATCATGTCATTACATTGTTTCTTATGGCGATCCCAACAAGTTCATGCGGAGTGTCATAGAGAAGTACTGTATAACTACTTAGTGGCCATGTTCTGTCAACAACTTTGATGACCGTTAAGTGAAATTCCGTGGAAACATACGCAGCATTCCCATAGGGATCGACATCTATTTGAAGGCCTCTGGTCCATCGGAAGTTTTTGTTGTAATATATTTTGGTTATGTCAATAGGGCCCCACGTATCATAGTCCTTCTCTGCCCAGTCGTAACTACGGCCAAATGCAACAAATTTGTGGAGATATGTGTCGTATACCCCAGCAATAGCTGCTCCAAGTGCAAAACCATGGTTGCTACTAAACGTTGCGGAGACTTTAACAGTTACTCCACTATAACCAGCCGCCACTAAAATCGACATTGACTGGGCGTTCTCAACGGCAATCTTTGCATCATCCAGAACAACGGTTTCTAGAGTTCCAGCCCCAACGGGTTGCGTCATAAAACCAAGCACTATTATCGCCAATAAAGTAACTCCAACGTATTTTTTCATCATTTATCATCTCCATTGGAGTTTTGCACTATAATTTCGAAATTTACTATTTAAAAATTTTTTGAACACAAAAATGACAACTCGTTAGAGTAGCACCTCGCGCCACCGCAACATTTATAAATCTACCCCGGCTTTTATCTTTGGGCGTGGGGCGGTAGCTCAGCCTGGGAGAGCGCCGGACTGAAGATCCGGGTGTCGGGGGTTCAAATCCCCCTCGCCCCACCACTTTTGTGATGCGGTGGTAGTCTAGCCTGGTCTAGGACACCGGCCTTCCAAGCCGGTGACCCGGGTTCGAATCCCGGCCACCGCACCACAACCTGTTTCTGAAGCTTGAAAGGGCACTTTCTAAATCCTTTGGAACTCCCATGCCTGCCTTTTCCGGCTTTCGCTGAGTGCCCCATGGAGTAAAATTTATAAACCACCCCGGTATCGCATAATTGGGTACAGCCCCGTGGTGTAGCGGCCAAGCATGCGGGACTCTGGATCCCGCGACCGGGGTTCGAATCCCCGCGGGGCTACCATCCAATCGGGCTCCAGACAAGCTTCGAACCCCATGTTCTATTTTTCATCCCACCTCATGCCCGTGAGTGTTTTCCCCTGGCCCCTGATCACGTCCAGGAGGTGTTAGCCTCCGGAGTTATCTCTGTCTTTTAAAGTCAGCTCGGCCATGCTCGTTGACTCAGCAAATTTTGAAGGCACTCTACCTTCTTTGAGGGGCTCTCAGGCTTTGGACGGAGGAATCCCGGCCGGAAATCTTATTTCGGCCCAAAAAGCCAAAAATCGAACTTTTCAGGAAGCCTTTTAAGGAGAACCCCCTAGTAGGGTTAGGCGGAGTTTTAGTAACCTGTCTGAGATTCTGGCGCTTTAATCAGATGAGAGTGGTTATTAGGCGGTGAGAAACATGTCTGAAACTGCAGACCTTGAGATCAGGATCCTTCTCCAGAGAATACCTGACTGCAAAGGGCAGAAGGTCGGGAGGGTTCGTGTGGTCGAGGCCTTCTACAACGGCGGAAGATGGAGTAAAAGAAAGCCTCACAGGTTGAGGTGGGCGGGTTGATCAACAGCACGCCATCCAACGTGATCCTCGGAAACGAGAGGAGGACGCTGCTTATAGAATTTCTCCAGATGAAGAACGGAAAGGCGGAACTCAGGGAGGCAGTCGAGTACATTGCGGAGAAAGAGGGGAACACCGACAGGAAGCACAGGAAGAGCGTCTACGTGAGCCTCATGCAGACCCACATACCAAAACTTGAGCATGAGGGTGTTCTGACCTTTGAGCGCGGGATGATAACACTCCTCCGGGTTCCAGACAACGTCACGCTCTACATGGAAGTCGTTAAGAGGAACGACATAAGCTGGAGCGCATTCTACGCGGGCATCTCCTTTATCTTTGCTCTTACTGCCCTCTGGTTCGGCGACTTCCTCCTCCTCTTTGCTTCCCTTACTTACCTCCTGGTTGCATTGATCCAGCACGCGAGAACCTACAGGGTTCTGAGACCCGCGGATGAGGAAAGCCCCGAAAAACCTGATAATGGCGAGTAACGCGGTATTACCCCAAGGTAACTCCCAACTTCATATATATCCCGAAGCCCAAATAACTGTGGCGCGACCGTAATGGTTGGCGCCAAGGGGCATCTGCATGGAGCAGTTGAATGGTAAATGAGTGCCGCGGAATTGAAGCTGGTCTTTTAGGACCCAGCACTCACAACCGTGGCCTGCCCCAGGGTGCCTCCAAACGGAGGCGAAAAAATGAGAAAGAATATTGCTTTGGGAATTTTTGGCCTGCTGGTGGCCTTTGGCCTCGTTTTAGGGGCAGGAGCCAACTTCAGGGACTACAACGCGGACAGGAGCGTGCATTGGGCGATAGTCAGCGATGACAACGAGCTCATCGACCTCACTCCGGTGCAGCCATACGCGTACATAAACGATGGCGGCGTTCTCGTGGTTGACATCAGCCCGGAAAACCCGAACTATCCCGGCTATGGAAATGGCCTAAGCCCGAACTCGGAGTACAACTTTGACGAGGTATTCAAAGTGAGCAACGACCTGTGGGAAGAGGGAATGGCGATAGTCGTCAGGATAACCAGTGACGACACGGGCATTCAGTTCTACGGAGCTGACATGGACATACACTACACTGCGACCGGTCAGGTTGTTTACGCGAGCGACATGGCGAAGAACGACGTTTGCTTCGTTGTAAACAGCGGCGGTGCAGTCAGGGTTGGCATGGACTTCACCGTGGGTAACGAGGCACCGGGCACGATAAACAACGCGGTGATGCACATTAAAGCCTACAGACTCGGCACCGAGCCGGCGGAACTCGTTGGCAAGTGCGGACAGCCAGTGAGCCCGTGAAGGAGGAATGAAAGATGAACAAACTGTTTGGACTGGCCTTCCTTATGATTGGAATGCTCCTGGCAGTCAGTGCCGGTGCCAACTTCAGGTACTACGCCGCCGACAGGTCTGCATCGTTCCAAGTTGTCTCCGACGACAACGAGCTTATTGATCTGACCGCCCTTCAGCCCTATGTAACCTATGATGCCGGGAAGCTCTACGTGGACATAAGCCAGTACAACCCCAACCACAACGGCGGAAACGGCATGAGCCCGAACACAACATACGTCTTTGAGGAGATGTTCCAGGTAAGCAACGAGCTCTGGGAGAACAACCAGGCCGACTACCCGGTCTGTGTCGACATAAAGAGCAACCACAACAAAGTACTGCTCTTCGCAGGTGACTACAACAACCCGATAGCGGGGCCCGGCAACAACATAAAGTTCACAGTCGAGCACGGTAACCCCGTACCCGTTGGCATGATCTTTGATAACACCAATGTAGCTCCCGGCATGTATCAGTTCCAGATGAGCTTTGAGGCACACGCAGGTGAATGTGAACCGTGATTTCTTTCCGGGGCCTTTTGCCCCCTTGTTACCCTTTAGGGGATGTTGAGGATGAGGAAACCCGTAGAGGGCATTATAACAGCTGTCATTTTGGTTATCCTGCTTGCCTCAGTCGTTGGTTTCCTCCTTGACAGGCCCGTTTTTCTGTCCTACGCTTATTCCGAGAGCATGACCCCGACGATAAGCAAGGGGGATCTTTTCTTTATCAACCCTCTTTCAAAAGGCGGTGACGTTGGCGACATAATAGTGTTTCACAGACAGGACGATTGGACCGTCCACAGAATATTCGCCGTTGCAGAAGCTGGCTACGTAACCAAAGGTGACAACAACGTCGCCACCGACCAGCAGGATGGGGTTTACCCCATGGTCAAAAAGGCCGACGTAATAGGAAAAGTGGTGACGGTTTTTGGGCACCCGCTCGTCATTAGGGGCGGGGGCTCGTTTATAGAATCAGTTAGAAGCAGGCTCACCAACCTCTATGCCATAGCCATCATTCTGCTTCTCGGTACTTTTATAACCTTCTCGGGCCTGGGAGAAGGGAAAAGAAGACGTAAGAAACGAAGGGGATACCTGAAGGTCAGGGCAAGTACCGTTTACGCTTTGATGGCGGTTTCAGTAGTAGCGGGTTTCCTCTTCATCACTGTTGCATCGTGGGGAACCCTGGCTTTCACCTACTCCTCAACCCTCGCCGGAGGCCAGAGGGAGGGCTGGTACCTCCCAGGGAGCACCTTTGAGAGGAACCTGAGCGTGGAAAACAACGCCCTCTACCCGTTTCATTACTTTGTCGAGTCCAAGGGAGACAGGATTGAGATCCTGGGGGAGAACGAGTTCACCGTTGGTGGGAAAGATTCCCACACTTTGGGCGTGAAGGTCTCGGTTCCAGAGGATACGAGGATCTACCGGGAGGAAGTCCAGGTGAGGGCCTACCCCGCGATACTGCCCGGGAGGGTGGTCGGGTTCCTCTACGCCCTAAACCCCTACCTTCCCCTTCTGGCTTACGCCCTGGAGCTGACCGCTGTGCTGCTCGCCTTCTATTACCTCGCTGAGATAGGCAGGGGGGACGTCCTTAGAATCAGAATCGGGAGGAGGAGCCTCCTTAACAAACTTGCGGGAGATGGTTGATATGAGGATGACTTTCATTTTTACTGCGCTGGTTCTGGGAACCCTGCTCGTGGTCGGTTCGAGCGGCAACTTCAGGAGTTACAGCTCCACGAGGGAGGTGGCTTTTACTGTAGTGCCTTACGATAAGGAATATCTGGGATTCACGTGTGATGACGGCTACGCCGCCGTCGTGACCTTGGGGGCGAATTCCCATCCCTACTTTGATGCTATTACTGTAACCAACAACCTGCCCGAGGATAAAGCTGTGAGCATAGCGCTCTACCCGGATTACTCGGGCCTGCCTGGAGGACTGGGCGTGTCCATAGAGACCGAAGAGGGCAATCCAGTAACGCTGGCGCCCGGTGAAGAATATAAGTTTCAGGGGCATGCTATAGCGGGCAACGTGGCCCCCGGGGAGTACATAATTCCAGTGGACATGTACGCCACGTGGGATGGAGGGGGCGCCTCTGTATCGGTATGCCCCATAAAGCTCATCGTGGTTGGGGGACCAGGGATCGGGAAGATACTGCTCTCGGGGAACACAAGTGGAATACCGCTAAAGACCTTCCAGAAGTGGACGTTCCGGATCGAGGTGACGAATCCAACGGGCGAAGACCTTGATCTTATCATAGCGGACACTATTCCGGCGGAGTTCAACGTGAGCCTGGCGGAAACGGGAGCCAGCACCGGAAGCTACAGCTTCTTCCCCGCTAACGACGGTGGCCATGGACGTTCTATGCCGGCAACCAAGATGGAGTGGAAAGTTACGGTTCAAGCTGGTGGGAGCGAGCACATAGACGTGACGATATTCACAAGGGTCAACAACGGTAACCAGCAGGAGTTCACGTCGTGCGGGGATTACCCCTTGAACAATGGGGCGGAGATTAAAGGCTATGGGATCGTCAGCAACGGCCTCTGGGTTTCAGTGGAGTGCTCGGGTGATGACTCGTGAGGCACCTTTTCGTCTTTTCGAAAGCTTACGGGAGAGTGTTGACGTATGATTCATATTGAGAGAAAAAACCTCATCAAGGCCATGGTCGTGGCCTCACTTGGAATGGCGCTCTTTTTTGGGGCGTATTCTTTGGCCGCTTATTCAGCACAGCCTTCCACCGTGAGGGCCACTTACAAGACACTTTACACCGAGAAGGCCTCTATGAGCCACTCCGGGCTCTTCTCGGGTGGGATATACAAAAATGGAACCAGTTTGAACTACTATCCCGGGAAGATAACGTCCCTGATCCGGGGGAACTACAGCTACACCACCAGCCCGGGGGTTGCGGGCAGTTACCGGGCAACCCTCAGGGCTGACTACTACGTTACTTCAGGGAATAAGCGGATCTACCTGATTAACACCACTCTAAAATCTTGGAGCGGCAATTTCACGGGTTCGTTCTCCATACCGGTGACCTTCGATGTTTTAGGCCTCGAGAATGCCCTGGCCAACGTAAGGAGCGGCACCGGGATGTATCGGGCCTCGGACGAGGTATACCTTGACGTCCAGGTTGACGTGCCCGGCAGAGAACCCTTTAATCAGAGGATTGACCTCGAGGTAGACCCTTCCGGGATGCTGTTCTTCACCGGATTAACCAGGGACTACACCAAGGTTGTGAGAAACGTGAACGAGACCGCAAACCACATCGGCGTTGGCTGGGGAGAGGTCAGCGTTTCGACAGCCAGAAAGGTGTTTCCGGCGATGGCCTTCCTGTTTTTCCTTCCGCCGCTGGGCTTTTTCTACGGGAGAAGGGAAAAGAAGCCGAAAGATAAGCTCTCAAATCTGAGGAAGTTCATAATTGAAGGCACACCAAAGGACGGTGGCAAAAACAATCTTGTCGAGCTCAAGTCCGTCAGGGATCTTGAGAAGGCCTTTGACCTCGTTGATAAACCGATAGTTCACTATTTCGACGGGAACAAGGAGGTCTACGCCGTGATCGACGATGGGGTTGTTTACTTCTTGAATATCTCGCCCTCTGAAGGGGTAGATACCAGCCCTTGAATCCGCGAAAACCCTTTTTGGGTGTATTTTGAAGGCAAAAAGAGAAAAAGCATCAACCGAGCCTGTTCTTGGCTTTTCTCAGGTTATTTGCTTTCCGTGCTGGAGGTAGAACTTTGCATCGGCGATTTTATCAAATACAGGGTCGTGGGTTGTAACTATTATCGTTTTTCCCCGTTCTTTTTCTTCCTCCAGCAGTTTTATCAGTGTTCTCGTGGATTCCCCATCCAGATAGGCCGTCGGTTCATCGAGGAGTAGCACATCGGGATCATGGGCCAGTGCCCTGACTACGGCTGCCCTCCGGGCCTCGCCTCCGCTTATCTCAGTGGGGCGCTTGTGAAGTATATCCCCTATGCCGAGTTTGTAGGCAAGTTCCTCAGCTCTTCTCTTGAACTCTGCTTTCAACTTTCCCGCTCCATACAGCGCCAGCTCTATGTTTTCCCACACGCTTAGAACGTTGATGAACGTTGGCTCTTGAAAGGTTATTCCAATTTTTCTTCTCAGCTTCTGCACCTCAGCTTCTGGAAGGGAATACACGTCCCTACCATCATAGACAATGCTCCCTTCTGTGGGCGGTAGGAGGGTTCCGACACTCATTAGCAGGCTCGTTTTGCCGCTTCCGCTCGGCCCGAAGATGGCACTTATCTTCCCGCTTTCAAAGGAACCGCTGAATCCATCCAACCCTATGAAATCCCTTCCATTTGCTCGATAAACTATTTTCAGGTTCTTGACTTCGATCAAGTTTCCCACCTCCAGATTGCTGCAATGTACATCAGGGGGCTTAGCAGAACCCCCACGAGGGGGGCGCTGAGGGCCAGGAAAGGTTCTACCGAATCGGAAAAGCCCAGAGAGTAGAGCCTTACTGCGTCGATCAGCATTGGAACCGTCATCAGAGAGAGCGGCAGAAACGCCAGTAAGGGAGGTATCAACTCTTTTTTGGAAATGCCTAAAATTGTGAAGAGCTTTTTCTTCTTCCTGAGTTCTTCGGCATCTCTGAGCCCCAGGATCAGGCCAACGACTGGAATCATGACGGCTGAAGCGATCAGTTGTATTGCAACTTCACCTTTGAAAAAGACCGAGCGGGCCTCTCTAATGTTGTCTTCGGCGGAAATGTAGACGAACTGCCCCGGATATTTCTTGTGGACTTCTTCAATGGCCCTGAGGACTTCTTTACCCCCGTACACGAACATCAGATCCGGGAGGGGGGTTATGTTGTGGGCTTTTGCAACATCGAAGGGGATGAAAATATCTGAACCAAAGGGGACATGCTGGTTGAGTGGAACATACTCTATCTTTATCGTAGTTGGTTCGGAGCCAGCGTAGGAAGGAATTAGCCTTAGATTCGCCCATTTTCCACTGGTGTTGATTTCCTTGAGGACTCGGGGATAAATCATGGCTTTGTCACTGTTGCTGTAGAACAGTGCGTACAGCTCCTGGGCTTCCTTAGACCTTGACCTAGCAAACCTGAGGTAGTCCAGCAGGGAGCTGTCGTAAGCTGAGACCCATGCCGCGACGATGTCTACTAACCCGCTGCCCTTGCTAACGTGGCCTACGTCCCACACCGTTCCGTAAATCCCACCGTGGATTTTTATTGCCTCTGTTAGGGAATTATACGCTTCTATCTCTCTGTATTCCTGTTCGGCAAAAGTCTCGGGGGAAGACAAATCGAGTGATCCGGTGAACTGAACAAGGATCGTTGCGCCGAGGTTTCCTGCAGAGGTACTCTTGTACGTGTACGTTATGGGCGATGACAGAGCTATGCCGGTGAAGACCGTGAAGATTATCATAGCGGCCAAAGCCCCACTAACTTTCCTCGATGTTATCCTGTGGGGTATCCTGCCGGAGCGGGAGAAAGCCTGCATTATCAGGAGGGAAGCTAAGACCGAGCCGGAAATCCAGGGCAGATAGCCAAAAATCGTTCCGCCGACCAGCTCGAAGATGTAATCGCTGAGCGGCTTCAGAGGGAGGGCAAGAACGTAGGCGGTGTATCCTGTTATATACTCTGCCCACGTGGACCTACCCGGGAGGAACCAATAGATCGACGAGGCGGCGAACACGAAGGAGGTCATTACGGTCACTGCCCTTAGTAGAATTTTTGTGGTCTTAGTGCCAGGCTTAAAGGATCCGCCGTAGTACCGGATTGCAAAGAGGGCCGCCAGTATTATTAGAAGGGCTGCTCCAGTTGAAGTTTCAGTGAATAGGAAGATCACCACCACTGCCGCACCTACGAAGAGGAAAGTGAGCACATCTAAGATAGCGGGATTTCCACCTGAAGCTCTGAGGAGTTTTCTCATCTTCTCCTCTTCCTGTTTCTCCCTGTTCATCACGATCCATATTAGGGGAATTGAGGGCAAAAAGGCCAGCAAGCTTGCCCAGATATCTTTCCACTCAGCCCTTTTTTCTGGAAACAGCACGCCCCTGACGTAGTCCTTCGTGATGATGTAGAGCTTTGGATAGTAGGAGTGGGGGGCGAATTCCTGGTAGAGGGCATGATACAGGGCAGAGACGTTTATTTCATTTGGAAACACCATAAGAAAGCCTCCCACCAGAAGGTTATCTAAACCGGGCGTCAGGTTTTGCAGGCGGAGTATGGACTCATAAAGTTCTCCAGAAGCGATGCACCTGATTCCACTCTCCCTCATAAGGGCCTGCAGGGGCATGAGGGAGGGGGAAACGGTTGAGATGTGTTCAACTTTTTCTATCCTCACCGTTTGAGGGGAGAGATTCTGGTAGAATCCTATTGGAGATAACATAACGATCGGTAAGTAGCTGTAGCTACCCCTTTCTATACTTTCGTTTCCCAGAACTATACAGTCCGGGCCAGAGACGCTTCCATTGACAGGCAGAAGGACTCCTCCAAATTTCCCAATACTGACCGGAACGTAGATCGACCCCGAGAAGCCGCTTTTGGCGAGAGCCCTCTTGGCGTCGCCCAGTAAAAATTCCGGCATCGAGAAGTACGTGTAGTTGTCGCTCAGATATGATATGGGTTCGCCGTATCCCATTGTGAAGCCGGGTTTTGTAACCTTTACGATGGGGTTTTCTGGTGGTTTTAACGGGAAAAATGTAATATAAACGTACATCTCCCTGTAGTCCACATCCGGAGGGCTGTTCAGGTGGTTTACTGCGATTACCGTTACCGCGGGGATTATTGAAGTCAGGAGGAGCAGAAAAATAAAGGAGGAAAAAACCCTAAGATACCACCGCACGAGCTTCACATTCATACCCCCTAGTTCCCTGTAGAGTTCTCTTCCCAGCTTATTTGTGTGCCAACAATGCTAAAGCCAAGGCCGGGGCTTCCCAGCACTGGCGCCGTTTTTATAACTAACGCTCCGATAATAAATATTGCTACTCCAATTCGATGCCACGACCTACTCATGATAAATCACCGAAATCTCTCGCTGACAGTAATTTTTAAATCTTTCGAAAAGTTAATCACGATCAAAGATAGTACATCCAGTCAAGAAGCATCAAAAATTCTACGTCAATGAGTCATGCGTAAATGTCTTTTTATCCCCAGCAGAACTTCCCCAGTGCCCTGCTCCCTTAGGGTGTGTCGTTTTCTTCCTGTTTTGGGCTCTCAACCAACAACTTTAAAAGCCCAACCTGAAAGCCATAGGTAGGATTTCTGAAAGGCAAAGGGGTGGTTAGAGATGAACCCGTTCCACGAGCTTGAGCCCGGACCGGAGGTTCCTGACGTCGTGTACGCTCTCATAGAGATCCCGAAGGGGAGCAGGAACAAGTACGAGCTCGACAAGAAGACTGGACTCCTTAAGCTCGACCGCGTCCTTTACAGCCCGTTCTTCTACCCGGTCGACTACGGAATCATCCCCCAGACCTGGTACGACGACGGCGATCCCTTCGATATCATGGTCATAATGCGCGAGCCGGTTTATCCGCTCACCATCATCGAGGCAAGACCCATAGGCATAATGAAGATGGAGGACTCAGGGGACAAAGACTGGAAGGTTCTGGCGGTTCCGGTTGATGACCCCTACTTCAAGGACTGGAAGGACATCGACGACGTTCCTAAGGCATTCCTCAACGAGATTGCCCACTTCTTCCAGCGCTACAAGGAGCTCCAGGGCAAGGTTACCACAGTTGAGGGCTGGGGCAACGCTGAGGAAGCCAAGAAGGAGATACTCCGCGCAATTGAGCTCTACAAGGAGAAGTTCGGTAAGAGGGAGTGACCTCTTTTCATCCTTTATTGGGGGTAATGACATGTACAAGCTCCTGAAGGTCAAGGACGTCGTCAGGATTCCGCCGAGAATGTTCACAATGGAACCGAAGGAAGCCGCTAAGGAGGTCTTGCGGGAGACTTACGAGGGTATCTACGATAGGGACGAGGGAGTAGTTCTGGCCGTTATGGACGTTGAAGAAATCAGCGAGGGAGTCATAGTCCCCGGCGATGGTGCTACTTACCACGAGGTTGTCTTCAACGTGCTCGTCTGGCAACCTCACATGCATGAAATTGTGGAGGGCGAGGTAATCGACGTTGCCCCCTACGGTGCCTTCATCAGAATCGGCCCGATGGACGGCCTGGTCCACATCAGCCAGCTCATGGATGACTACGTCGTCTTCGACGAGAAGAACAAGCAGTTCCTCGGCAAGGAAACCAAGAGGACGCTCAAGCTCGGTGACAAGGCAAGGGCCAGGATTATAGCCATAAGCGTCAAGAGCCGCGTCATAAGGGAGAACAAGATCGGTCTAACCATGAGACAGCCGGGCCTCGGAAAGAGGGACTGGATAGAGAATGAGAAGCGCAAGGAGGCTGGGGCTTAATGGTGAAGGAGCGCGCCTGCAGGCACTGCCACTACATAACCACCGAGGACCGCTGTCCCGTCTGCGGGAGCAGGGATTTAAGCGAAGAGTGGTTTGACCTCGTGATAATCATAAACACGGAGAGCGAAATAGCCAGAAAACTCAGGGAAAGCATACCCAATGCCGCCAAAGTGCCTGGTAAATACGCAATCCGCGTGAGATGAAATGTCGGACTTTTACTTTCTCCTCACCCCCCAGCTCAGGGAGGAGCTTAAGGAACCCCTCGGCGAGCTTATTCGGGGGGAGATCCCGGAGCCCTATCTGAGGATCAGGGACAGGATAAGGGGAGCTTTTTTAGTGACTGTCGGGGACGTTGTAACGGAGAACGTCCTGAAACTGGGGATTGAGCCCAACTTAGCGGTTTACGATCACAGAACTAAGAGGCGGGATTATAGCCCCGATGTGGATTCAAATGCCGTTGTTTTAACTGTGAAAAATCCCCCGGGGACCGTGACGAAAGCTTTATTAAACGCTCTCAGAAGGGGTGTTGAGATCGCCCTTCGGGGGAGGAGTGTTCACGTCAGAGTGAACGGTGAGGAGGATTTGGCGGCCATTCCGGCCGTCCTCTACGCTCCCGCAGGCTCGGTCGTCCTCTACGGCCAGCCCGACGAGGGGGTAGTGCTTATAAAGGTAACACCCGAATGCAAGCGCAGGTGTGCGGGCATCTTAGCCAGAATGGAGGTGGTTCGAAATGGAGATTAAGGTGACCGAAATAAAGGAGAACAAGCTCCTCGGGAGGAAGGAGATATACTTTGACATCATCCACGAGGGTGAGCCTACCCCGAGCAGGGAAGCGGTGAAGGGTAAGCTCGCCGCCATGCTCGATCTCGACCCGAACACGACCGTCCTCCAGTACATCAGGAGCTATTTCGGAAGCAACGTCTCCAAGGGCTACGCCAAGGCCTACGAGACGAGGGAGAGGATGCTCTACATCGAGCCAGAGTACATACTCCTTCGCGATGGCCTGATCGAAAAGAAGGGGGAAGGTGGTGAGTGATGGCTAAGGATAAAAAGACCAGCCAGAAGTGGAAGCTCTACGAGGTCAAGGGCGGTAAGGTCGTCAGGAAGAACAGGTTCTGCCCGCGCTGTGGGCCGGGCGTCTTCATGGCCGACCACAAGGACCGCTGGAGCTGCGGCCGCTGCGGCTACACCGAGTGGAAGAAGTGATTTCCTTTCTTTCCCTCCTTCTGAAGGCCTGCAGGGCTTAGAAATAGAAAAGGGGAAGTCAACCGAGGGCCGCCTGAACTGCAAGGTCGGCCCTGACTATACCGTAGCCATAGTCGGCGTCCCAGCCTGCTGGCCCGCGGTCGTCAGCTGTTGTGTGCAGTATCCCCCTGACCGTGTTTCTGCTCATGTCCTCAAAGGTTCCGACCGGCAACACGGTGCCGTACTTTTTGTAGTGGGCCGCCTGGATGAGGGCAACGACACCGCTGACGTGGGGAGTGGCCATGGAGGTTCCGCTGAGGGTTTTGTAGCTATCATCCGGGTAGGTGCTGAGTATGTTGACACCCGGAGCGCTGACCTCCGGCCCCCTGTTGCTCCACGATGCAACTTGGTCGCTACTGTCGGTCGCTCCAACCGCTATGACCTCCGGATAGGCCGCCGGATAGCTCGGGCTTGAGGCACCTTCGTTACCGCTCGCGGCTACTATGACTATCCCCGCCCTGTAGGCCTGAATTATCATTTCGTGCAAATAGCTGTCGTCTGCTGAGCCGCCGAGGGACATGCTTATTACTTCGGCGGCATCATCATCCGGGTCGCCCGCGATGATGCCGTCTCCGTCCCTGTCAGCGATTCCATCCGGGCCGAGGATGGCCTGCTCAATTCCAATGGCTATGTCACTGTATGAACCGCTTCCGCGCGCGTCAAGAACCCTTATCGAGTAAATCTGAACGCCGGGAGCAACGCCAACCACTCCAATATTGTTGTTGAGGGCCGCTATTGTTCCAATCACGTGGGTGCCGTGTCCGTTCTGGTCCTGGCAGTCCTTGGGATTTGTTGAGACCTTACCGCGCAGCGTGCTCACGCACCAGGCTATGTTTGCTGCCAAATCGGGATGGTTGTAGTCAACGCCGGTGTCGAGGACAGCGACCTGGATAACGCCGTTGCTCGAGCCGTCGGTCACGCTCCATACTTCGGGGGCCTTAACGCGCTCGATTCCCCAGGGGATCGTCTGGGCGGGCTGTGATGGCGTTGGCTTTCCGAGGAGAACAGCCTGGTGGTCAAACTCGACCTTCTCAACGCCCGGCATCTGCTTGAGCTTTCCTACAGCGTTTGCCGGAACTTCAAGGACGACTGCGTCAATCAGCTTGAACTGGTAGACCACGTGGCCGCCGATCTGGGATATGCCAGCTGGATTGAACTTCGCCTTGTCCACCGTCACAACCACCCTGACCATATCCGGTCCCTGGGCCGTTGCAGGGACCGCGAACACCGCAGTTATTAACAGGGCAACGACCACAGCTACAGCGGCTTTTTCGCTCATCTTTGCTCACCTCAGTATTGCATGGTGCATCGGAATATGTGCCGCTGCCATTTAAATTTTTCGGGAGAATCCCGCAAAAGCCTAAAAATCTGAGGAACCTTCTGGCTTTCGAGGAGCCAGTGAGTTCCGGGGCAGGGCTCAACACTTTTAACCGCCACCAGGTATATGTCAGGGTGATGGGCATGTACCGCCTCCTGTACCCGATGCGAACCTATCTAATAATCTCCGGAAGGGATGACGAAGTGGACGTCATGGCCGCCGACTGGGTCACGGTGCTATCCAGTAGGCCTTTTCTGATTGGGGTCGCCATATCCCCGAAGCGTTACACCCGGGCTCGTCGATAGATACGGGGAGTTCGTGGTAAGCGTTCCTGGACTGGACATGCTCAAGGACGTGTGGATAGCGGGAACAAAGAGTGGCCCCCTCAAAGCTCAGGGAGATGAAAATCACCCTCGTCCCCTCAAAGGCCGTCTCTACGCCGGGCATAAAGGAGGCCATAGCCAACCTCGAGTGCCGCGTGGTGGACAAGAGAATCTATGGAGATCACACGCTCTTCGTTGGCGAGGTCGTTGGCTACAGCCACAGGGAGGACGCCTTTGAGAACGGCAGGCCCAACCTGCGCTACGAGTTCCTCGCCCACGCCTCATGGGCCGACTTCCTGACCTTTGAGAAGCGCGTTTACAGGCCGGAATAGACATGGCTATAAACCCTTCCCCTTTATCCATGCCCATGGAATACGAAGGCCTGAGGCTCAGGCTCCACCCCCAGGTGTACGAACCCGCCGAGGATACCTTCCTGCTCGCAGAGAACCTCGCAGTTAAGAAAGGCGACGTCGCCCTGGATGTTGGCACGGGAACAGGTTTGATAGCGCTCCTGATGGCGAGGAAAGCCAGCTATGTACTCGGCGTTGACATAAACCCGATTGCCGTGGAACTGGCCAGAGAAAACGCCAGGCTGAACGGGATTAACAACGTCGAGTTCCGCCTCAGCGACCTCTTCGAGAACGTGGAGGGGGAGTTTGACCTGATAACCTTCAACGCCCCCTACCTTCCAGGCGAGCCCGAGGAGCCCATTGACCTGGCCCTCGTTGGTGGGGAGACTGGGAGGGAAGTCCTCGACAGGTTCATAGGGGAGGTGCCGCGCTACCTCAAACCGGGCGGAGTCGTTCAGATAGTCCAGAGCTCGATAACTGGGGTGGAAGAAACCCTCGAAAGACTGAAAAAAGCCGGGTTAACTGCCGGGATTGTCGCCAGGAGACACTTCTTCTTTGAAGACATCGTGCTGATAAACGGGAGAAAAAGGGAGTAGCTCACTCGATCTCGAGGAGAGGATCACCGGTGTTCACTGTGGCGCCTTCCTTCACGAGGATTTTCCTAACCACGCCCTCCCTCGGTGCCGTTATTTCGTTCTCCATCTTCATTGCCTCTAAGATGAGCAGTCCCTGGCCTGTTTTGACCCGCTCGCCCTCTTTGACCAGTATTCTGAGGATTTTTCCGGGCATTGGTGCCGTAACGACTCCCTCCCCCACTGGATCAGTGGGCTTTGTAACCGGGGCCGCCACAGGGACGCCCGGAGCGGAAACCGGCGCCGTTTTGGGAGCCTGGGCTACCCCGGCTATTTGAGGCAGGTACTTAAGCGCGCCCAAATCAACCCCCTCGATTCCCACCTCGAACTCGACCCCGTTAACGTAGAGCTTGAGCTTTTGAGCACTAGGCGGCATCGATGGAGTCTTTATCCCCCTTTTCCTTCTCTCGAAGAACTCCCTGGCGATCTGCGGGAACAGGCAGTAGGTGAGGACGTCCTCCTCCTTCTCGAGGTAACCGGATTTCTCAAGCTCCTCCCGGCATTTCTCCAGCGTTGGTTCAAGGGGCTCGCTCGCTACGCTAATGGCTTTCTCTTCACCGAGGACGCGCTTTTTCAGCTCAGGGTTTATCTCCGCAGGAGGCCTGCCGTAGAGGCCCCTGATGTATTTCTTGACCTCTTCAGTTATCCTCTCGTACCTGCCGAAGAGGACGTTGAGGACCGCCTGCGTGCCCACGATCTGGCTCGTTGGAGTGACCAGCGGCGGCCAGCCGAGGTCTTCCCTAACACGCGGTATCTCCTCAAGCACTTCCTGGAGCCTGTCCAGGGCCTTCATCTCCCTGAGCTGGCTTATTAAGTTGGAGTACATTCCGCCGGGGACCTGGTACTCGAGAACGTAGGGGTTGACCATGAGGGCCTCTTTGCTGAGCAGGCCGGAATACTTCTCCTCAAGGAGCTTTTTGAGGTAGCGTGAGACCTCGTTAATGAGCCCGTGGTCTAAGGGGCTTTTAGCTGTCTCCGGGAGGACGTGCCATACCGTCTGTATGCCCGGCTGGGCGGTTCCAAAGGCGAGAGGACTTATGGAGGTGTCTATGAAATCCGCCCCCGCTTCCACGGCCTTGAGGTAGGTCGCCACTGCCATTCCGGTTGTGGAGTGGGTATGGACGTTGACCGGAACGCCGTAGCGCTCCTTTATCTCCCTAACAAGCTCATAGGCCGCCCGGGGCGTCAAAAGGCCCGCCATGTCCTTTATGGTTATTACATCAACGTCAAGGGCGAGCAACTCTTCGACCTTCTTCAGGTAGTACTCGAGCGTGAAAACCTTACCGGTAGTGTAAGCTATCGCCCCTTGGACTTCAGCTCCCACTTCCCTGGCCTTCCTTATCGCCACTTCCATGTTCCCGACGTCGTTGAGTGCATCAAAGACCCTGAATATGTCGATTCCGTTCCTGTGAGCCAGCTCCACGAATTTTTCGACCACGTCGTTGGAGTAGTGCCTATAGCCAACTAAGTTCTGGCCGCGGAGGAGCATCTGGAGCCTGGTCCTCTTTATGCTCTCTCTCAGAAGCCTAAGCCTCTCCCAGGGATCCTCGTTGAGGTAGCGGATGCAGACATCGAAAGTGGCCCCTCCCCAGACCTCCATCGAGTAGAAACCTATTCTATCCATCTTCTCGGCTATGGCTAACATGTCCTCCGTCTGCAGGCGCGTTGCTATGAGCGACTGGTGAGCGTCCCTGAAGGTGGTGTCTATGATCTGGACTTTTCCCATTTCTCTCACCCGTTCCGGTGTTTTTTCGGGCCTTTTAATGCTTTTCGTTTTGTGACGATACAATATTAGGCAAAAAGCGCACAAACCTGTACTGGAATGTCCACTTGCGCCGGCATGAACCAAAAAGAGGAGTTGAAGAACCCTTCACGGATCGGAATCGACGATTATGAGTTCCACGAGCGCTTCGCTTTCCGGGTTCCTGAGCTTCTCTATTATCCTTCTGTCAATGTCTTTCGCCGCCTTGCTTGCCCTTATCGCCAGCGTCCTCGCGTCTATGTAATCGCTCTTCCTCACGACCATGGAGTGGGGATGGTCGAGTATAAGGCCTGGACTGCCCTCCGCGGTTATCTCCTCCACGAGGTCTCCGACCTTTATCCTGATCAGGAGCTTTCTTCCCTCCTTGAGTGCCCTCTTGAACTCCTCGCTCAGGTCGTTTATTCCCTTGTCCGCTGAGACGCAGATTATGCAGTCTCCCCTTGGCGTCAAATAATCCTCCCTCGTGAACTCGAGGGTCGAGCGGTGGGTGGCCCTTACGTTCCCGTGCCCCCTGCAGCGGATTATTTCCACCAGCTTATCCCTCGGGGACGATGTGGTGTTCCCTGCACCTCGCTTCATAGCTCTCCCTTCCTCCGACCTGTATGACCGGTGAATCCCTCGGGGCTGGCTTTCCGTCGATGAGTCTCTGGCTCCTCGTTGCCGGCCTCCCGCAGACCGTGCAGACGGCGGTAAGGTATACTATGCTGTCGGCCCTCACGAGGAGCTCCCTGGTAACAGGGAAAGGATCCCCTTTAAAGTCGAGGTTTAATCCGCTGGCTATGACGTAAACGCCCCTGCTCGCGAGGGTGTCGAGAACCTCCACTATCTTCATCGGAAAGAACTGTACCTCGTCGACCCCTATTACCTCAAGGCCTTCCCTCAAGGTGATCTCCCTTATTAGTTCCACTCCCTCTTCGCTCGTTGGCACGATGTAAGCTCCATAGCTCAGCCCGTTGTGGGCAACTACCTCTTCGGCTGAATAGCGCGTGTCTATCGCCGGCTTGAAGAGCGCTACCTTTCTCCTGGCAAAGGCCTGCCTCTCGACCCTCTTTATGAGTTCGGTCGTTTTTCCGGCGAACATAGGCCCGGTGATTACCTCAAGAAATCCCCCGGGATGCATTTGATCACCGGGAAAAGTGAGAGGGGTTAGTTAAAACTTTACCCCTTTGCCTTCCTCACGACCAGCTTGACACCGTCAACGGCGGTGACTTCCACTTTATCGCCCTGGCGGAGGGGCTCATCGCTGAGGGCTATCTACCTGTCCCCTTCGAGCTCCACGAGGTAGTGGTCTTCCCCCACTTTAACGACCTTTCCGACCTTCCCGACTAAATCGAAGGTGTACTTCCCCTCCTTTTCGCCGATGTCCTCAACGCCCCTCCAGATGTATCTCCCCACGGCTATGTAAGCAACCACTGCCGCCATCAAGGAAAGAACGAAGCTTTCCATGAAGTTCATGCCGAAACCCATGAGAAGGCCCAGGGTGACGAAGGCCACGCCAATGGGCGTTATGAAGGTAACTACCATCATGTCGAGGACTATTATCAGGAGGCCGAGGATGAGGAGAAAAATGGGGAGGGCTTCCATAACCCTCACTCCGTCGTCTTTTTGGGGTTCTCAAGGTCTTCGGGGCTCATATCGCCCCCGGTTTCCTGGGGTTCTTTCATGTCGCTGGGCGGTGCGGGCGGTATCGGGGTCTCCTTGACCTTCTGGAGTATCCTGAGGAGCCCTATAAGCGACTCGGTGTCGTAGGGGACTATGAGGTTGCCGTACCTGGCAAGGTCGGGGAGTTTCTCGATGTACTGTAGGGTTAGATACTTCTCATCAGCCATCCTGAGCGCCTCAAGGACCTTTCTTATGGCCTCTGCCTGGCCCTCGGCAACGAGTATCTGCCTCTGCTTCTCACCCTCGGCTTCTTTGATGGCCGCTTCCTTCTTGCCCTCCGCGAGGAGGATCATGGCCCTCTTCTCCCTCTCAGCCGTCATCTGCTTGGCCATCGCCTCCTGGATGTCCTTCGGCGGGTCTATGCGCTGTATCTCGACGCGGGTTATCTTGACGCCCCAGCGATCGGTTATCTTGTCGAGCTCTTCTCTTAAGCGGGCGTTGATTATGTCCCTCCCGGAGAGGGTCTCGTCGAGCTCCATCTCGCCGATTATGGCACGGAGGTTCGTCTGGGCGAGCTTGGTTATGGCCATGAGAAAGTTGCTGACATTGTACACTGCCTTAACGGGGTCGAGGATCTGGTAGTAGACGACGGCATCGACTGTGACGACGACGTTGTCCTTGCAGATGACCTCCTGGGGCGGCACATCGATGACGTGTTCCCTCATGTCGACCTTCTTGATGTTCTCCATGAAGGGGATTATGAAGTGGACTCCAGGGTCGAGGATCCTGTTGAACTTTCCGAGCCTCTCGACGAGGCCCCTCTGGTAAGGCTTTATGACCTTCACCCCTAGCAAAAGCAGCAGCAAAAGAAAGCCGCCCAGTATCAGGAGCGCAACTGCGGCGAAGCTCATTACTATCACCACTGGAAATTTTCATGTTCAGTTGAGTGCTCTTTCTTATAAACGTTTCTCAAAAAAGTTGGACAACCATTGATGAGTGAAACCTCGGCCGCCCCATACCTTATAAACCCCCTGCCCTTTCACCCTCTGGTGAGAGCATGGGGAAGCCTGTCTTCCTCGGTAAGGCTTACGTCAACTGGTGCGAAGAGTGCAACGTCCCGCTCATCGGGGACTCCTGCGCCGTCCATGGAAAGGAAGCCCTCTTCAGGCTCGACATAACCCCCCCGGGCGATTTAAGGTTCGCTTTTGAGAAGGACATCGAGTTCATCCGCTCTGTTTTCAGGGAGCACTACGGCGTTGACCTCGGCGAGCTCTTTGAAGGTAAGATAGTCCTCCTCAACAAAACCCCCGGCGAGGATGATGTCTATGAGATAATCCTTGACGGCTACGTCTTCGGCTGGGTGCGCTTTGACCCGCTCGAGCTCAGGTGGAAGCCCGGGCTCAAGGTGGAGGGGGCGATTGCCCTCTGGAAGCGCTTTGGAAAGTCCATGAGAAAGTGGGTAATCATCGACAGGGGAGCGGTTGAACCCATTCTGAACGGCTCCAACCTCCTCGCGGTCGGGATAATCGAGGCCGAGCCGAGCATAAGGCGCGGAGACGATGTCATCCTAATCTCTGAGGACGGGGATGTCGTTGCCACAGGGATAGCGAAGAAGGACTACACGGGGTTAACCAGCAGGGAGCGCGGCACGGGAGTGAAGGTTAGACACCAGAAGTCTGTCAACTACCGTGAGGGGAAGAAAGCAACGATGGAGGAAGTTCTCCGTGCTAACGGCATCGAGCTCGAGAAGAAGGTGGAAGAAGCGAGGCGCTTCATGAGGAAGACCGCGAACAGGTATTCAGACCTTCCGGTGGCAGTAGCCTTCTCTGGCGGAAAGGACAGCCTGGCCGTCCTCGGGCTGGCTTTGGAGGAGTTCGGGGGAGACTTCACCGTCTTCTTCAACAACACGGGCATAGAATTCCCGGAGACGCTTGAATACGTGGAAGAGCTGAGAAGGGAGCTCGAGCCAAAGGGGGTAAAGTTTATAGTTGCCGACGCCGGCGACGCCTTCTGGAGGGCGATAAATGTTTTTTCACCGCCTGGAAGGGACTACCGCTGGTGCTGTAAGGTTACAAAGCTCGGCCCGATAACGCTCGCCATAAAAGAGAACTATCCCAAAGGCGTCCTCATGTTCGTTGGCCAGAGGAAGTACGAGAGCATAAACCGCTTTAATCAGCCCAGAGTGTGGAGGAACCCCTGGGTGCCGAACGAGACCGGCGCTTCGCCCATATTCCACTGGCGCGCGCTGGAGACGTGGCTCTACTTGTTCTCCCGGAAACTGAAGTACAACCCCCTCTACGAGGACCGCTTGGACAGGATAGGCTGCTTCCTCTGTCCCAGCTCTTCCTTAGCTGAGATCTACACGCTGAAGGAGGAGAAGCCCGAGCTCTGGGGCAGGTGGGAGAACGAGCTTAAGCGCTGGCAGAAACGCTTCAACATGCCGGACGAGTGGATCACCTACGGTTTCTGGCGCTGGAAGAAGTTGAGCAGGGGCGAGAAAGCCATTGCGGGAGAACTCGGCGTTGAAATTCCCGAGGAGCGCTCCTGGGAGCCTGTGAGGGTAGAGATAAGGGAAACCGGGGAAGGCTACGAGCTGGAGTTTAACACGGTTCTCAACAAAAAGCGCATCCTTGAGGTGGCTCCAATACTCGGCGAGGTCAAGGTGGAGGAGAACGTCGTTAAGGCTGGAGAAGTGGAGTTTCTGACGGGAACGAGGAAAGCTAAGGCCCCCAACGTGGAGGAAGCCTGGAACGCTTACTATCTTGTAAAGAGGGCCTACGAGTGCGTCGGCTGTGGCGTCTGCGTTGGAAAATGCCCGGAGGGAGCTTTGAGCATAGATGAGAGGAGCAAGAAGATAGTGGTCGACTGGGACAGCTGCGTTCACTGCAGGGAGTGCATGGAGGTCTGCCCGCTGTTGAAGATCAAGAACCCCAGGGAGGGGAGCCAGCTCTGATTGAATCCCGACATGGGCACCTTTATAAACTCCTCTACTTTTCTCCCACCGGTGAGGAAAATGGAGGAGATATTTGTCTGCCCCGAGTGCGGAAGCGAGAACGTTGATGTGATAAGGGAGAGGGGAAGGGAGCTGACGCTGAGATGTAACGAGTGCAACAACGTCTGGCACGTTACGCTTCCCAAGCTGGTTAAGGTTCCCCTCGTGGTCAGCAAGCACGAGGTCAGCTTCAAAACTTTCGCGGAGCTTCCTGAGGGAGAGGAGATCAGCGTGGGCGACGTAGTGGAGACAGAAGAAGACGAGGTTCGGATTACGGGCATAGAACTGGAGGAGAACAGGCGCGTCAACCGGGCCAGGGTGGGGGAGGTCAAGACCCTCTGGGGCGAGAGTTTAACCTATCCAAAGGTCATCAAGGTGTCCATCTACCTGCCCAAGGGTATGACGCAGTCCTTCCGCGTTATGGTTCCAAGGGATGAGGAGTTCGCGGTTGGGGAGGTCGTCGAGGTTGGCGGCTACACCTTCAAAATCGAGAAGATCAAGACGGAGGGAAAGATGCTCCAGCACGGAAAGGCCCGGGCAGAGGAGATAATGGCCCTGATGGGGCACCCCATCACAGGGGCTAAGGCCAGGAGAAGCCTTAAACTTTACAGGGGCTATGAGGAGGAATCCTGAGCTGAAGGGTGATGAGCTTGGCCGCTCCCGAGCCCGTGGTGATGTCCATGGAGCGTAAAACGGCCTATCGGATGCTCCTTTTTCTCGTCCTTATTTTAACGGCCGCTTACACCCTCGGCCTTGCCGGCCTCCTGCCCTTCAGGGTGAGCTACTACATCACTCTCTTCATGGTTCTCCTCTTCGTGATCCTCCGGGCCGGGACCAGAGGACGTTGAAGGGCCCTTTTTCTACAGCTATTTGATCTGGAGCCAGGGTCTCGTTAAGGGCTCTGAACAAAACTCCTCATCAACTTCCCCCGTTTATCCCCAAAATGCTTAAAAACCATTGCCATTTTTAAGTCAAAAAGGGTTTCGGAGGTCGGACAATATGGGAAAATTTGAGCAGAAACTTGTTAATGCCCTCAGGGCCTACACCTTCGACGACGTTCTTCTGATACCGCAGGCCACCGAGGTCGAGCCGAAGGACGTTGACGTTTCAACCCAGATCACCCCCAGGGTAAGGCTCAACATACCCATCCTCAGCGCCGCGATGGACACCGTTACCGAGTGGGAGATGGCGGTCGCGATGGCGAGGGAGGGCGGCCTTGGGGTAATCCACAGGAACATGAGCATTGAAGAGCAGGTAGAGCAGGTCAAGAAGGTCAAAAGGGCGGAGCGCTTCATCGTTGAAGACGTCATATCGATTTCTCCGGAGGAGACCGTTGACTACGCCCTGTTCCTGATGGAGAAGAACGATATAGACGGGCTCCCCGTTATCGATGACGGGAAAGTTGTCGGCGTCATAAGCAAGAAGGACATAGCCGTGAAACAGGGAAAACTCGTAAAGGACGTTATGACGGGCGAGCCAATAACGGTTCCCGAGAGCGTGACCACCGAGGAGGCCCTTAACCTCATGTTCGAACACAGGATAGACAGGCTACCGGTGGTTGACGGGAACGGCAAACTCGTGGGGATAATCACGATGAGTGATTTGGCGAAGCGCAGAAAGTACAGGAACGCCGTTAGAGACGAGAACGGGGACTTGATAGTTGCGGCCGCAGTCGGCCCCTTCGACCTCGAAAGGGCAAAGGCCCTCGATAAGGCGGGCGTTGATGTTATAGTCGTTGACACTGCCCACGCCCACAACCTCAAGGCGATTAAGGCGATGAAGGAGATAAGGAAAGCCATCGATGCAGATTTAATCGTCGGGAACATAGCCAACCCGAAGGCCGTTGACGACCTGACCTTTGCTGATGCCGTAAAGGTGGGAATCGGCCCGGGGAGCATATGCACCACCCGCGTGGTGGCTGGCGTTGGCGTCCCGCAGCTTACTGCAATAGCTCTCGTGGCTGATAGGGCCCAGGAATACGGGCTTTACGTCATAGCGGACGGCGGAATAAGGTATTCTGGAGACATCGTCAAGGCCATAGCGGCCGGAGCTGATGCGGTGATGCTCGGTTCTCTCCTGGCCGGGACAAAGGAAGCGCCCGGGAAAGAGGTCGTCATAGACGGCAGGCGCTATAAACAGTACCGCGGGATGGGCTCGCTCGGGGCTATGATGAAGGGCGGTGCCGAGCGCTACTACCAGAGGGGCCACATGAAAACCCAAAAGTTTGTCCCGGAGGGCGTTGAGGGGGTTGTGCCCTACAGGGGCCCCGTCAGCGACGTCCTCTACCAGCTCGTCGGCGGCCTCCGCTCTGGGATGGGCTACGTTGGGGCGGCGAACATCAGGGAGCTCAAGGAGAAGGGGGAGTTCGTAATAATCACGAACGCGGGGATAAGGGAGAGCCATCCGCATAGCATTTTCATAACCAACGAGGCGCCGAACTACCCCATGGGCAAGTGATTAACAAAAATATGCAAATTTTTCTCAGAAAAACTTTTTATTTTTGCACTTCTTTTGTCAATCGGGTGATGGCGTGAGCGGGCTCAAGAGTGTTGTGTGCCCCTACTGCGGCTTTGGCTGTAAGTTGCTCGTGGATCCGAAAACCCTGAGAGTAAAACCCCACCACGGCGAGCCGAACAGAGGGAAACTCTGCCCGAAAGGCCTCCACGCGGCTGAGGTGGTCACCTCAAAGGACAGGCTCAAGAGGCCCCTTAAGAGGGTCGGCTCCGCGATGGTCCCGATAAGCTGGGGCAGGGCTATTGAGGAGATAGCGAACAAACTCCTCGAAATCCGCGAGCTCTATGGCCCGGACGCGGTCGCTTTCATAGCTTCCTCAAAGGTCAGCAACGAGGAGAACTACCTCCTCCAGAAGATAGCGCGCCTATTTGGGACTAACAACATCGACAACTGTGCTCGCTTATGCCATGAGGCTTCGGTCCACGCCCTAAAGCTGGCCGTTGGGGCGGGTGCTCAAACCAACCCCTACGAAGACCTCGAGGGCTTCAACGCGATACTCATCTGGGGCTACAATCCAGCGGAGACTCACCCGGTTGTCATGGATTATATCCTAAGGGCGAAGCGGAAGGGGGCAAAGGTAATCGTCGTTGACGTCAGGGAGACCAGGACTATGGCTCTTGCCGATTATAAGCTCGTTATAAGGCCCGGGACCGACATAACCCTCGCCAACGCCATGATGCACGTGATAATCCGGGAAGAGCTCTACAACGAGGACTTCGTCCGCTCCAGGACGAGGGGCTTCTCAGAGGTGAAGATGACTGTCAGGAAGTACACGCCGGAGTACGCTGAGAGGGTAACAGGAATTCCGGCGGAGACCATAAGGGAAGCCGCGGGGGCCTTCGCCTTGGCTGGAAGCGGCGCGATAATGTGGGGGATGGGCCTTACACAGCACGTCTCCGGGGTTGAGAACGTCCTGGCCATTATAGACCTCGCTTTGTTGCTCGGCTACATTGGCGAGCGCGGTGGCCTCTACCCAATGCGAGGCCAGAACAACGTGCAGGGAGCGGCATACATGGGCGCGCTGAGCGAGTTCCTGCCCGGTTACGTTCCGCTGACAGATGAGCGCTTCAGGAAGCGCGTCGCCTCTATCTGGGGCGTTGAGGATCTTCCGACGGAGAGGGGGCTTTATCTGACGGAGCTCTGGGATGCAGTGGAGGAGGGCAACCTGAGGGCGCTCTACATCGTCGGGGAGAATCCAGCGGTTAGCGAGGCTGATTTCATACGCGTTAGAGAAGCCCTCAGAAAGCTCGACCTCCTCGTAGTTCAGGACATCTTCCCGACGAGAACGGCCCGCTACGCCCACTACCTCCTGCCGGCAGCGGCCTTCTGCGAGAAGAGCGGGAGCTACATGAACAGCGAGAGGAGAATCCAGTGGAGTGAAAAGGCCTGCGAGCCTTACGCAGACTCAAAGCCCGACTGGGAGATTCTGACGATGCTCGGAAGGGCACTTGGCCTGCCGGGTTTTAACTACGCGAGCGTTGAGGAAGTAACGGCGGAATACTTCAGGCTCTTCCCGGAGCTTGAGGAAAGGACTGTAGAAGAGCTGAAGAACTCGGACGGAATTTTCCTGCCGAGGAAGAGGCTTCACACCTGGGAGTTCGCAACACCCGACGGGAAGGCGAGGCTTATAGCTGTTGAGCAGATATCGCCCTGGGAGACGCCCGATGAGGAATACCCCTTCGTTCTCACCACGGTGAGGCTGATAAGCCACTACAACACCGGTGAAATGACGCTCAGGAGTCCCTCACTTGTCAAGCTGGCTGGAGAACCGGAGGCACTGATAAGCGAAAGGGACGCGGCTAAGCTTGGAATCGCCGATGGTGACTGGGTGGAGATAGAGACGAGGCGCGGAAGGATAAGGATGCGCGCAAAGGTTGGCGGTGTCCCCCAGGGGGTTGTTGCGGTCCCCTTCCACTTCAAGGCCAACAGGCTCACCGGCTCGGCCCTCAACAAGGCGGGAACGCCGGAGTTCAAGTATTCAGCCTGCAGGGTGAGGAAAGTTCAGGAAGGCCGTTGATTACAGCTCATGCTTCACGTTAGAACCTGAACGCCCACTCGGGGTAATCTCCCGTGAGGCAGGCCATGCAGAGCTCTTCCCTGCCAACTGCCCTTTTCAAGCCTTCGACGCTCAGGTATGCCAGACTGTCAGCTCCTATCGCTTTCCTGACATTTTCAACGCTCCCAAAGGCCGCTATGAGCTCGTGCCTCGTCGGTATGTCGATTCCCATGTAGCAGGGGTGCCTTATCGGTGGCGACGCTATCCTCACATGAACCTCCCTTGCCCCGACTTCCCTGAGCATGGAAACTATCCTCCTCATCGTAGTGCCCCTGACTATGGAGTCGTCAACCAAAACCACCCTCTTCCCGCCCACGATTTCCCTCACCGGCGAAAGCTTCAGCCTAACCTTCAGCTCGCGGTTGAACTGGCCCGGCGTTATGAAAGTTCTTCCTATGTAGCGGTTCTTTATCAGCCCCTCGGCGTATGGAATCCCGCTTTCCATCGAAAAGCCGAGTGCGGCGGCCCTTCCAGAATCGGGAACATCTATGACTACTTCTCCGCTGGCGGGGCTTTCTTTTGCGAGTTCCCTGCCCATCCTGACCCTCGCCGAATAGACGTTGACGCCGTCGATGGTACTATCTGGTCTCGCGAAGTAGATGTATTCAAAAACGCAACCGTGGTGCCTTTCCTCTGCCATGACTCTGCTCTCCACCGATTCCCCGTCCAGCAGAAAGACTTCCCCGGGCTTAACGTCCCGTATCCTTCCCCTCTCCTCCAGGAAGAGCCTTATGGCCGAGTCTTCGCTCGCGAAGTAGTGGCCGTCTCCCTCTCCGTAGCTGAGGGGCCTGAAGCCAACGGGATCCCTCGCCACCAGTATCTTTCCGTCGAAGAGAAATGCAACCGAATAAGCGCCTTTAACCTCGTCAAAAACTGCTTTCATGGCCTCGAACTCGTCGTTGCTCTCCCGGAGGTGCCAGAGGAAGGAAACCCCGAGGAGCTCGGAATCAATTGAGTGGTGGAATTTAACCCCCCTTTTCTCGTACTCCCTTTTTAGCGGCAGGAAGTTTGTGAGCGTCCCGTTGTGGGCTACGGCTATTCTCTTTCCACAGCACTCCGTCTCGAGCGGCTGGGTCTCGGTGGGGGAGCCCGACGTTGAATAGCGGACGTGAGCTATCGCGAGGTTTGATTTGAGCTTAGCTAAAACCGGCCCCCTGAATACGTCCTGTACGAAGCCTAACCCTGAAAGCGTCCTTATCTTGTGCCTCCAGACGCTTATCCCGGCGCTCTCCTGTCCGCGGTGCTGGAGGGCTATGAGGGCGTAGTAGGCTTTCTTTGGTGCGTCCTCTGAGACCGTCGCAAAGATACCGCACTTCTCCCTCAACGTCCCACCGTCCTTTGACGTTTACGTGCTTATAAATGCCTTTGGCCCTGCACTTCTTTACAGGTTTCAGTTTAAAAACCTTGCCCAGTGATTGACTTTTAAATGTCAAAAAATCCTTAAAAACCCACAAGATTTTACATAAAAATGGTGATGCCCGTGCAGGTCTACGAGGGAAAGGCCAAGAAGGTTATTCCTCTCGACGAGGGAAAGGTCGTGATGGAGTTCAAGGACGATGCGACGGCCTTCGATGGGAGTAAGAAGGCCCAGTTCAGGGGCAAGGGCTGGCTCAACGCGCAGATAAGCGCCCACCTCTTCAGGGTTCTCGAGGAGAAGGGCATAAAGACGCACTTCATCGGCGTTGCAGGCGATAACAAGCTAATCGTCGAGAGGCTTGACATGTATCCCCTCGAGGTCGTGGTGAGGAACGTCGTTGCGGGAAGCCTGAAGAAGCGCCTCCCCCTTGAGGAGGGAACCGAGTTGAAGGAGCCAATAGTCGAGCTCTACTACAAGAACGACTCCCTCCACGACCCGATGATAAACTACTACCACGCAAGGATCCTCGGCATAGAGGAGTCTGAAATAAAGGAAATGGAGAGGATAGCCCTCAGAGTGAACGAAGTCCTTAGGGAGTACTTCAGGGAGCGCGGGATAATTCTGGTCGACTTCAAGCTGGAGTTCGGAAAGAACAGCAGGGGCGAGATAGTTTTAGGCGATGAGATAAGCCCGGACACCTGCCGCTTCTGGGACGCGAAAACCGGAAAGAGCCTCGACAAAGACGTGTTCCGCTTTGACAAGGGCGACCTCATTGAGGCCTACGAGGAGCTCTACGCAAGGCTCACGGGCGAAACTCCGGGTCGTGCATGATTAAAACCTTTGTAGCAGCTTTTCTCGTTTTTTTTCTTTCTCAGCTCGACCCCCTCAGCCCCACCCCATATTCCTCCACGGCATTCCAAACGAGCCCGGCAGGTTTTCAGGGAGGACCCAAAAAAGTTGGGAAGGGAGTTTAAAGCCTTACCCCGTAGTTCTCCACCCTTATTCCCGGCTCCCTCGTGACGGTTCCAAGCTCAAAGCTCTCGTAATACCTGTTGAGGACTTCGAGGGCTTCCTCCTTCTCCTCCCGGGGCACTATGGCCATCATGCCAACACCCATGTTGAATACCCTGAACATCTCCTCCAGGGGGACGCCGTTCTCGTGGATGAGCTTAAAGATCCCCTCCATCGGGGGCATCTCCAGCGAGAAGCCGTAGTTTGTGAGACGCCTGAGGTTGAGCAGCCCGCTGCCGGTTATGTGCGCCAGTCCGTGAACCTCAACTCTCTTAAGGAGCTCAAGAACTGGCTTGACGTATATTCTCGTTGGCTCCAAAAGCCACTCCCAGAGCTTTTTGCCTTCATACTCATAATCAAGGCCGTATTTTGGGATCAAAAGCTTCCTCGCCAGCGTTAAGCCATTGGAATGGATCCCGGAGCTGGAAATTCCTATGACGGCATCGCCGGGCCTTATTGCTTCACCGGTTATGACTTTTTTGTTTTCGATGATGCCAATGGCCATCCCCGCCAGGTCAAAGCCGTTTATGAGGTCGGGCATGACTGCGGTTTCTCCTCCGACTATCGCTATCCTCGCCTGCCTGGCCCCCTCGTAGAGCCCCCTGGCTATCTCGGAGAAGACTTTCTCGTCCGGTTCCCTGACGGCTAAATAGTCAACGAGAGCGACCGGCTCCGCCCCGACGCAGAGCAAATCATTGACGTTCATTGCTATCATGTCTATACCGATCGTGTCGAACTTTCCAACTGCTTCAGCAACTAAAACCTTGGTTCCAACGCCGTCTGTCTTCATGGCAAGATAGAAGTTTCCGAAATCCAGCACAGCGGCGTAGTGGCCGATTTCCTCAACCGGTTCGCCGATTTTGCCTTTCCTGAACTCGAAGGTTGCCTCTGCGAGCGATATTATCCCCCTTAAGGCTATGGTAGTTTTCTCGTCATCGACTCCGGCCTGGGCGTAGGTCAGCATGGGCACCACCGCTACACCTTCCCTCGGTTCCTTAAAAGCTTTGCCATTTTTATGTATAAAATATTTGGCTTAATCTGAACTTTTAACATTTAAAATGCTAAAAGGTTGCTCCGCCGTTCGAGGAACTGGCTAAACATTATAAGAGTTCAAATCCAAAACTTAGACCATGACCACGATAAGGGTAAGCTTGCTAACCCTCACACTCATCATCTTCC
The DNA here is from genome assembly GCF_055384795.1 of Thermococcus waiotapuensis. Classification (NCBI taxonomy): domain Archaea; kingdom Methanobacteriati; phylum Methanobacteriota; class Thermococci; order Thermococcales; family Thermococcaceae; genus Thermococcus; species Thermococcus waiotapuensis. The sequence goes on from NZ_AP042429.1 coordinate 1,696,406, forward strand.
TGCTCTTACTGTCTCCTCTGGCTTCGGGCTCTTCCACCCCAAGAATGCTCGTAGTTTGCAGTGACGTAGAAGATGTTATGATGGCCAACTCAATGGACAGCTTTGCGGTTGATATCCTTTACCTGGGGAAGGATTTGCCCGACGACAGGTCCCTCCTCTCCAGCCTTGAGTACCTTGCTCAATACGACGAGATCTGGATACCCGATTTGAACCTTCAGTTGACGTACGGTGGAAAACTCTCTCAAAATGAAATTGATGCCCTCAAACAGTACGCGGAAATTGGGGGTGTTCTTGTTCTTGGCCTCAACACCTACGTCCAGCACTGGAGTAGAGAGCTTGACGAAATCCTTGGGGTTAGCCTTCTAAGGATTAAATCCTCCGGAGACGTAGTTTACATTAACTACAGTGGGAAGCTCTACCTCTACAACACGAGCTTTCAGATTGCTGTGGTCAGGCCTGTGGGGGCAGATGTAATAGCAAGCTACAGCACGGGGGAGCCGGCCATTACCGAGGCACACTATGGTAAGGGCGTGGTGGTGCTGATGACGTTTAACCCTGTTAAGGCCGTTGTTGAACAGGACGAGAACTATGCCGCAATCTACAAGGACGTAGCAATGAGGGGACTCAACGGCAGGGCCTCAAAGCCCGAGCTTTCCACCGGAAAGATAATAGAATTAAAAGTGAAAAGGCTCACCTTAAATCCAATCTTTATAGGCCTCATGGCCTTCGCCCTTCTGTTCCTTATGGCCTACCTCGGCTATCTCCCATGGGGCCTCACCCTTGCCATGGTGGCACTCACGTTTCCCGTTTCAATGCATACACAGCGAAAACTTCAGAAAAAGCTCACCGATGCCCTGGAAGTTTTAGCGGGAGCAACCCTAAGGGAGCTCTCGGAAGAGCTGGGTGTTGAGCCAAAACGCCTGAAGTTTCCAGTAGCCGTGCTGAAGATTTCGAGGAAGGCGGAAATTATAGACCTCTCTGAGTTCGGGGAGAGGGACGTTCTCATAACCCTAAGAGGAAAGGAAATAGAGGGGGTGGCAGCTTGGGCAGCTGATAGGTATTCCAGGCTGATGGAGAAGGTTACCATGAACCCGGGCATTAGGGTTCTCGACCTGGCGAGGTCCCTTAACATGCCTCCCTACGACGTCCTCGAAACTTTGAGGCACCTCTCCAAACACGGTGTCGTGGAGCTCAGGAAGATAATGTTTGACTACGAAGTTTACCCGACCAAGGCTTTAGCCAGGTGGTTCGAGGTATGAGAAGAAAGATAGCCTCTTACCTCTCGGCTCTCATAATCTCCATTTATCTGGTCTACTTAGACTACACTATGCTTCAGTACGTTGCCTGGGAAACCTCGCGACGTCTTTTTCCGGGGGTTGAACACTATCCGGTGTATTCTTTTGTCAGGTACCTCTTCTACTTAACGGGCGCCTTCGTGATAACGGCCTATGCGACATATTTCATATTCTACATATATTTCCGCAGTTCCGAGGGAGCCACTAAATATCCACGTCTCTATCCTAAGGTTTCCATAATTGTTCCCGCCTACAACGAGGGAATGAACATAGAGCGCCTCCTTGAGAGCATTTACTACCAGGACTACCCCTTCAATCTCGTTGAGGTCATAGTTGTTGACGATGGAAGCCTCGATGCGACGGCTGAGATAGCCTCCTCATGGGGGGCAAAGGTAATTTCCCACGAGACGAACCTCGGAAAGGCAAGAGCCCTTGAGGATGGCATAAAAGCGGCCACTGGAGATGTGATAGTCACGATGGACGCAGACTCATACTTTGGCACGGGCTCGTCCCTGAGATACCTCGTGGAAAGTCTTCACACTAAGCCTAACATTGGAGTATCAACCGGCATAATTCGAATTGCTCCCATAAAGGGCAGCCTCCTGGAAAAGTTTCAAGAGATAGAGTTTCTCCATTCCTTTGAGGTTGGCAGGAGGGTTCAGTCCTACCTCGGGTGGCTCCTCGTTGTTCCCGGAGCCTTTTCGGCTTTCAAGTCCTACTTCCTCAAGAGGCTCCAAACAGTGCCGAAGGATACGCTGGCGGAGGACTTTGACCTCGGTATGATAGCTCATAGAGCAGGGCTTGATTCGGTCTTTGAGCCAAATGCCATTATTTACACGTATCCGAAGACCAGCTGGAGGAGGGCTTACAGACAGAGGCTCAGGTGGTACTATGGGGGTCTTCAGGTTATGGCCAAGCACAGGGACATGATACTCAACTGGAAATACGGTGAGAAGGGTTTCTTCCTCTTCGCCCACATTATACTTCTGGAGTACCTGCTTTCCTTTATACATGTGTTTGGCATGGTGTCCTTCCCCACGATGGTTCTACTGCAATACGTTTTCGATATCAGGGTACTCGATTTCACTTTACCTCCTATGGTCATGGCGTTTCTCTTTTTCCTTGTTTTTACTCTCCAGTACCTCCCCGGGGTTTTAATGAGCTCAATTGCAATGGCGATAGAGTACGGCCTGGCCAGGGCTTTCAGCTATCTCACCCCAATCCTTCTCTACTATACCCTCTACAACCCCCTGCTCTCGATAATAAAGGTTGATGCCACCTTACGGTACATGAGGGGGGTGGTTCAGGGATGGTGAGAAAGTTGCTCGCCATAGCTTTTATTCTTGTCCTCGTCTTACCCCCCGTAACCTCGACGGCTATCTACCTATACTCAGATCAGGGGGATATGCCCCTCTACGAGGCCATCTCCGAGAAGGAAAAAGTTGCCCCCGGTGGGGATGGCGATATAATCCTCGCCCTTGACCTCAACTACGGATTCCTAAACGAAAGCATGAGAGAAAAAGCCTTGGCTCTTTTGTCGGAAGCAAAGGCCGGGAGGACTGTCATAGTTGGGCTTAACACCCTCAGGACGCTGGAAAATGACAGGCCTGGAATATTAGGAGTTCTCGGTCTGACAATAAACTTCACGAAGACAGGCTTAGTTAAGATATCGCCGAACGATCATCTGAAGTTTACCTCCTTCACCTACGACTCAGATACCTACGGCATAGCCCTCGTTGGTGGAAAGGCCAAACCGGTGCTCCTCTCTGGGGATATCCCAGTGGTCAGCGAGCTAAGGGTCGGTGAAGGGAGGTTTGTGATCATCGCCATAAACCCAAGCGCTCTCTATCTTGATACAAAAAACCCTGCGGTTGCGGAGTTCGTGGTGGCCATAATAAGACACTACAAAGGCGGCGTCCCCCTCACGAGTGTGGCAATCGGGGCGTTGGCTTCCGCGGGTGCGGTTGCCTACGCGCTCAACTCCCACAATCCGCGCATCCAGAGGTTCAGGGAGTTTTTGGTGGGTCTTGTCCTGGCATTGGGTGCCTACATGCTTCCTGCGAGGGAAATCCTTAAGAACGAAGTGAGGAGGGGCATCTACGAGTACGTAAAAGCAAAGGGATACACGACCGTAAACGACGTCGCATCGATGTTCTCAATCTCGAGAACCAATGCCAAGTGGCACCTCTCTGTACTCAAGAGGTCCGGTTATGTGGACGAGACGGAAGTTGGCAACACGATGATCTTCTATCCCGCAGGAAAAAGAAGAGAGGCAATAAAAGCGTCCCTCCTTGAGAACAGAACGAGGAGGGAAATTCTGAAAATGGTTAAGGAGGGAAAGTCCCTCAGCGAAATCTCCAGAGTTCTCGGGCTCAGCAAGTCCACCGTCCACTACAACCTTAGCATACTTGAAGAGTACGGCCTCATAAAGTCAAGGGAGGACGGAAGCTATGAAGTTGCCGAAGATACCTGAGCTTGCCGTGTTCATAGGCTCCCTCATAGTTTCAACCGTTGTTGTCATGGTTCTGGGCGTCAAGTACGGAGGGCCTCTCATAAAGGTTGAAGCCGCCAACATACACAGCCTCCTTTCAATGGTTGGAATAGAAAACGCCCTCGCTGGGAACATGATATATCTGCCCGGCGAGAGGATGACCTTCGAGATAACATGGGAGTGTAGCGGGATGTTCAGTATACTCCTCTACACCGTGGTCTACTTTGCTATCCCAAAGCTCAGGAGGCATCTCTGGGAATACCTCATCGGCGTGTCAGTAATATATCTCCTAAACCTCGGCAGGATTTTTCTGGCCATATACGCATACCATACCTTTGGAGAAGGGGCCTTCTCGCTGCTCCATTACACCATAGGGCCGCTCCTCATGTTCACGGTGGTTGTCCTTCTCCTCGCGAGCGCGTTTGTGAAGAGCCTTCGTCCAAATTGATTGGGACAGGTGAAACGGCACCGCTAAATTTATAAGGTTAACCTAACATAAGTCGTTCGAAAATCTAGCTAAGGTTTATTTAAAGTCGAATACACTAATTATGACCAGGAACAATCTCTTAGGAAAGATCGTACGGAGGTGAATGAGATGGAGGCAGTTACGGACTCATATGGATGGAATAGCGGGCCGATATTAACACCAGAAGCGTTCGAGGCAATATACTCGCTTTGGAGAGAGATAGTCGAGGGCTTACAGCTGGCCGTGCCGCACCTCGTTGGCAGGGCAAGGGTCCTGAACGGAGTGGCTTCCGTGACCGAGATGGACGTGGTTCTTCACACAGAAGAGAGACTCCTTACCTTCAGAGAGGGAAACGAGGTAAGCTTCATCGTTCCCGTTGACCCAAGGGAAGGTCCGGAAGGGATATACCTTAAACTTCTGCACGCCCTGGAGGAGCAGCTATGAAGAGAAAAAATACCACTGTGGAGATAGCCGCCCCCAAGGAAGCGGTTGAAGCTGTTCTCAACGACGCCCCCTCATTCATAACCAACTGGCCTTACGTGGTAAGAGTGAGCATGAAGGACGGCCTGAAGGCGGAGATAATGCTCCCCAGGTTCATCTTCAAGTTCAGGGACGTTTATCGCTTCGAACATCATGCCGACTACAACAGCCACATATACGACGGAACAGGCGAGACGGGACAAATCTCCCTCGTGGTCACGCTGAAGGAATGGCGGAAGAACACGGGCGCAGTCCTCGAGCTCTCTTACCAGGGGAAGGGAGAGTTTTGGCTCGGGAAGACCCTCCAGGACTTCGTTGAGAAAATAGGGTCAATTCTCAAGGAAATGGCCGAGAACCGGCCGGTTCAGGAGCAGATTCGGGTTCCAGCGAATACCAAGGAGAGCATAGCGACAAACGTGGACTTCTCAGACCCAATGAGCGTCGCGAGCTTCCTCTCCAAATCAAGAATGGTTCACAGTGGGCTTCACGTCATTAGTGAAAAGGGCCTCTTCGATCTCATAAGCGAACTCAGGGCCACGATACAGGATAGAATCCTGTACATCTCCGGAATAACCAACGACGGAACCAGCTCCTTTAAGGTTCTCCTCGACGGGAGCAGAATACTGGCGATAGAGCACAGAACTTCAGAAGGCGTGGAGGTCGTGAAGGTAGAGAACGATGAGGGTTCGAGAAGGGCCCTTGAAATAGCTTCCAGAATACGGGGAACTTATATGGTGAACGTGTGGGTTCCAATAGGGGGTGTTTGAATGATAAAGAATATGAACAGCTATCCCCTGTACGATGATGGCGAACACAAGGTTTACTGGCTTGGTATAGAGGAAGCCGAAGACGAGAGGGGGATTCTCACCAACCAGTATCTCGTCGTTGATGGTAGTGAGGCAGCTATAATCGAGCCAGGGGGCTTTTTCGTCTTCTCAAGGGTTCTTAAAAACGTCTCATCGATAGTCCCGCCGACCCGGATAAAGTACCTCATGTACTCCCACCAAGATCCAGATGTCATAGCCGGCCTTAACCTCTGGTTCGAGTACGCTCCCCTGGCAAAGTTCGTCATCTCGGAACTCTGGGTTCGCTTTCTCCCGCACCTTGCAGTTCTCAGCGCGGGGAGAACGATAGGCATTCCTGACAGGGGCTCGGATTTCAAGCTCGGAAACTCAACGATAAAGGCCGTTCCAAGCCACTACCTCCACAGTCCGGGGAATTTCTCGTTCTACGACGAGAAGAGTGGGATACTGTTCAGCGGTGACATAGGGGCCGCAGCCTTCCCTGAGGGAGAGTGGTACCTCTTTGCAGAGGACTTTGATGAACATGTCAAATACATGGAGGGCTTTCACAAGCGCTACATGAGCTCTACGAAGGCTTTGCGGGCGTGGGTTAGACAGGTGAGAAGGCTGAACCCGAGGATCATAGCGCCGCAGCACGGGGCTATCTTCAGTGACGAGAACGTGGGAAAGTTCCTCAACTGGCTGGAAGGCCTTGAGGTCGGGATAGACGTTTTTGAGGGCGAGTTCTATGGGGATTGAATTTTCCCTCTTCTCCTCTAATTTCCCGCAAGGAGGTTCGACAGATTTGAGGACAAACCGGACGATTTTGGGGAGAAATGGTTATAAGTTGCTTGACCTTAAACCGTTCGAAAGTCTGACTAAAGGTTATTTAAGGTCAAACATGTATTGATAATAGAGGTGAAAGATATGGTTGGTGTTGCAAGAATGAGGATTGCAGTTCCCGTCATAGCCCTTGCGCTCCTTCTCACGGGGTTAGGCAACGTTAGCAGTGCTGAAATGAGCGGCAAGGTGCTCCACGTGTGGGATCACAGCCTGGATAGTTCTTATTATGTATACCGGCAGGTTAACTCCGGTGAGTACCCCCTTAGCGTCCAGTGGGATGCCTACGCCTTCAACTACTCCCAGGGGACGCAGTATGTGGCTATCATGGCCCTTGTGGATAGCAATGGACTCGCCTGGGGATTCTTCTGGAAGAACGGGACTGTGGCTATTTTTTCAGGCACGAGTGACCCTTCAGGCAGTACCCCGGTTTATACAACAAGCGATGGCTCGTCTTCACACACATACAAGATCGAAGTCGTTTACAACAAAAAGAAACAAATAAGCGAGTTGAAATACTACATAGACGGACAACTGGTATATAGCTCTAAGAGCACTCCAAAGAGCGTAAGCTACATTGGGGCAGGGAGGATATTCACTGGGGGAAAACAGTTTGATCTGGTTATAGACAACGTTGTCTACACCTATGCGCTAGGAGACCTCAACAATAGTGATACTGTGCGTGAAGACTTCGAAGACGGCGAAGACAACTTCTTTACATGGGAGCTTGTTGACACCAATGACGACAAAAGTGGGGCAGAAATCGTCGATTCCACCCAGGTCCCCGAGTTCCCCTTCCTTAAGCCCCTCTTTGACTGCCTCTCCTCGATAATCGGGTGAAATAGGTGAGGGCATGGTTGAAATCAGAAGGATTAAAATCCGCGAGCCCCTCTTTATACTCTCCGTTTTCTTCCTGTCCCTCTTCGTGTTGAGGGGGTTCCTCTCCCCGGGCTATCCACCCTCATGGGGAGGCGACTCCTACGGTCACCTCTTCAAGATATGGAAGCTTATGAAAGATTACTCCCCATGGATTGAGGACTGGTACGGCGGTTATCCCTTCCTGAGGTTTTATCCACCTCTCTCGTACCTTATCGGTGCCCTCCTGGGTAAAATAACATCATCCGCGATAGCAGGCTATAAACTGACCGTTCTGCTGGCGATTTTGGTGGGTGCCCTATCCACCAGGATTCTCCTCAAAGAACTCGACTTCCCCGATGCGTCTTCATACTTATCTGGAATCGTCTATGCCTTCTCAGTCTACCACCTGAGGGTTCTCTCGCCGGAGGGGAACTTCCCGAGGTTCCTGGCCATTAACGTTGCCCCCCTTTTCCTTCTTGCCCTGCTTTACATAACCCGCAGAAACTGGAGATACGCCGTGCTCTCGGGCCTTTTCTTAGCCGTTGTTGGGCTGGCCCACCACACCCTTTTCGTGAGCTTTGGGTTAATGGTGTCCTTTCTTCTCCCCTACGTCTGGATAACGAGGAGGAACGGCGTTAGAGACATCGCCCTTAACCTAGCCATAGCAAGCATCACAGCCCTTTCCATTTCATCCTTCTGGGTTCTTCCGTTTTTGCTGGAGAAGGGCAACGCCCACTTCCTAAAGGAGAACAGCATTGAGTACCTCTTTAAGTTCCAGAGCGTTAGGCTGGAGGATTTACTGTTTCACACATATTCCTGGTCCTTCTACCAGGGGTTGGCCTTCTATATAGGGATTGCTGGGATTGTAATCCTTTTAGCGAAAAAGGAGAAGCCGCAGAGGCTCCTTGGGGCAGGCCTTCTCGGGGCTTCTCTGGTGGCCATATTACTTTCCCTTGGCTATTACGGCCCTATGGCTTTCCTCAACAGGCTTCCCCTCCTCGATATGATACCTCCCTACAGATGGCTCGATAGCCTTTCACTTGCCGGAGCAATCGGCGTCGGCGCCCTCTTTGAAGTTCTCAGCGGGTTTATCCCTCAAAACATCGGGAATAGCGCAAAAAGAAAGGCAGTTGCTGGAATTCTCCTCGCGTTTCTCGTTGTCCTCTCCCTTTCGGACATCAGGCTCCAGGTTGACTCATTAAAGGCCGAGAGCTTTCCCGGGGATTACCTGGCCGTCCTGAGCTATATTAAGAATGACAACTCAACCGGCTGGAGGTTTTATCAGTCAGGTCTCTGGATTACCCAAGGCTCCAGGGTTGCCTACACGCCTGCCCTCGTGGGAAAGCCCTCTTTGGACGGATGGTACAGGCAGGGCGATCCCGCTTATCTCCAGCACTCTTACCTGAACTACGCCATGGAAAAAGACCCTGAGTTTGCCGAGAAAGCCCTAAGGGCATATTCCGTGAAGTATGTCATAACCGACGAGAACTACGGGGGTTATGGCAATATAACAGGGAACCTCAGAGGCTTTGGCTTTGAGGAGGTATATTCCTCCGGCCCGTTCCACCTCTACCGCTGGAACAACTTCACCTTCCTCCAGCCAAAGACTGGCGTTCTCGTAATAGGGGACTGGCCGATTGACCTTGGGGGTCCCTACGAACGCGGAAGCTTTGTGGACGATTACGCCAAAAATCTTTCCAGTTACTCCCTGGTAATACTGAACGGCTACAAGTACAGGGATGTCGGCGTCTGGTTCGACCTGCAGGAGTACGTTAAGAACGGCGGGGTTTTGGTGATCAACACCTTCAGAAGCCCCGATGCGGAGGCGGAGCGCTTGGGCGTGAGGTCCCTGATAGTAAAGGTTCAGGGGAGAGCCAACCTCAGTTCAACAGTATTCAACGCGTCAGAGTTCTCCGAATTCCAGTACGAGGGCCAGCCCTGGACGGCCACCGCTTACAATGGGGACATAGTGCCCCTGATTAGGCTTGAGAACCTCACGGTTCTTGGCTACAAAGATTACGGCAGGGGGCGCGTCTATTTCGTCGGCCTGAACCTCCCATACCATGCCGTCTATAGCAACAACGACTACGAGAAATCCATCCTGAGGGGGCTTCTCACTCCATACCTCCAGGTCCCGGAGCTGAACTACACCGTTCTTGAGCTCGGCGATGGAAGAATAAAGCTCAGGTACGGCCTTGAAAGGCCTTCGAAAGTAATTGTAAGCGAGAACTACTTCCCGCACTGGAAGGCGAAAGTTGACGGAGAAATGGTTTCGGTGGAGAGGAACAACGAATTTGGCCTCATCGAGCTGAACCTTCCAGCAGGGGAGCACGAGCTTGAGCTGGGCTTTGAAGACCCCTTCTTACCCCTCCGATATTTAAGCTTACTTTCCCTTCTCCTCGTGCTGGGTCTCCTTTTGCCCCCAAAGAGGATTTGAAACAATTGCCATTTTTGTGCTTAAAAAGGCTTAAATATTTCAGATTTTTAACATTTAAACGTCAATACAGGTGGTGGTGCCCATGGTTGGCCTGAGGGATGAACTCGGAACTGCCACGACTGACTCGGCTCAGAGGATACTCCTCCTCGGGAGCGGCGAGCTCGGGAAGGAGATAGCGATTGAGGCTCAAAGACTCGGTGTTGAAGTGATAGCCGTTGACCGCTACGCCAACGCTCCGGCGATGCAGGTTGCCCATAGGGCTTACGTTGGCGACATGAAGAACGCCGATTTTCTCTTCTCTGTCGTCAAGAGGGAAAAGCCTGACGCGATAATCCCGGAGATAGAGGCGATAAACCTTGACGCCCTTTTTGAGCTTGAGAAGGACGGCTACTTCGTCGTCCCGAACGCAAGAGCGACATGGATAGCGATGCACCGAGAGAGGACGAGGGAGACCCTCGTTAAGGAAGCGAAAGTCCCGACCTCGCGCTATGCTTATGCAACAACTCTGGATGAGCTCTACGAGGCCTGCGAGAAGATAGGCTACCCCTGCCACACCAAGGCCATAATGAGCTCCTCCGGGAAGGGCTCCTACTTCGTTAAAGGCCCGGAGGACATACCCAGGGCCTGGGAGGAGGCGAAGAAGAAGGCAAGGGGAAGCGCCGACAAGATAATCGTGGAAGAGCACATAGACTTCGACGTTGAGATAACCGAGCTCGCCGTAAGGCACTACGACGAGAACGGCGATATCGTTACTACCTTCCCGAAACCCGTCGGCCACTACCAGATTGATGGGGACTACCACGCGAGCTGGCAGCCGGCGGAGATAAGCGAGAAAGCCGAGAGGGAAGTTTACCGCATAGCTGAGCGCATCACCGACGTCCTTGGTGGCCTCGGCCTCTTTGGCGTCGAGATGTTCGTGAAAGGTGACAGAGTCTGGGCCAACGAGGTTTCTCCGAGGCCCCACGACACGGGCATGGTCACCCTTGCCTCCCATCCAACGGGCTTCTCGGAGTTCGGGCTCCACCTGAGGGCTATTCTGGGACTTCCGATTCCTGGGGAATGGGCTGGCAGCTACAGGCTCTTCCCAATGCTCACACCGGCTGCTACCCACGTCATAAAGGCCAATGTTTCAGGCTATTCCCCGCGCTTCCGCGGTCTTGCCAGAGCCCTGAGCGTTCCTAACGCCACGGTAAGGCTCTTCGGGAAGCCCGAGGCCTATCCGGGAAGGAGACTCGGTATTGCAATAGCCTGGGACAAGGACGTCCAAGTCGCTAAGAGAAAGGCCGAGGAGGTTGCCCACTCGATAGAGCTCAGGACGAGGAGCTCGGAATGGCAGAATCAAGATTATGAGAAAAGGAAACACGCCCTCTGATTAGCCCCCTCTCATTTTTTCCCTGTACTCCTCGAGTTTCTTCCTCAGCCCTTCGTCCTTCAGGGCAAGAATTTCTACCGCGAGTAACGCCGCGTTCTTGCCGTTGTCTATGCCGACTGTAGCAACGGGAACCCCCGGCGGAAGCTGGGCTATGCTTAGGAGAGCATCAATCCCTCCAAGCTTGGCCGAGACGGGGACGCCTATAACCGGCTTGGTCGTGTGAGCGGCTATTACTCCTGGCAAAGCCGCGCTTAGGCCGGCTATGGCAATGAAGACGTCGTAGTCCTTCTTAGCCAGCTCTTCAACCTTCTTGGGGTTCCTGTGGGCTGAGGCTACCTCGACGTCATATTCAACGCCGAACTCATCGAGAACCGAGGCGACATCCTCGGCTATGTGCGAATCGCTCTTGCTGCCCATCACAACGAGGACCTTCACCCCCACCACCATTGACATTAAGAAGTCTAAAGTTTAAAAAGATTTTGGCGATTTTGACAAATTTTTGCTAATAAATCCTCCGGAGGGCTAGGCCTTCATTCTCCAAAGAGTACTCAAAGGTCATAACTTCATCCACTCCAGGCGCCTTGAGGACGTAGAGGTATCTTTTTACCCCCTTTTCCGTTAGCTCGCTCCTCGTCCTAATCACGTAGTCCATACGGCGGTAGATGGAAGAGAACACCCTGTCAGCCTTTCCCGAGAACACCCAGAGGTTGGTTCCGGTGGGATAATCCCTGTATGCGCTGTGTCTCCTCCTTATTTCAGCCGAGACCTCAAAGTAGCTCAGCGCGTCTTCCTCACCGAAGATGTGGGAATACTCAGAGACGTCCATCGCCACGCCCCACAGCTCTCTGCCCTCGAACATTCCCTCCCTCTTCCAGAGCTCCTTGTGGGCGCGGACTGCCTCGGCGTACTTCCTTGACAGGAGTTCGTAAGAGAGGGAACCTGGAAGGTACCATACTCCCTTTCTCTCCACCCTCGGCCCGTAGAAGCTGCCGAATGTGTCTATTATCGCCAGATTAAGCGAATCAAGGTATCTATCCACATCTATGCCCCTCTTCCTCATAATTTCGAGCACCACCGGGAGGGGGTGGCTTATGTTGAAGAGCCCGATTAGGCTGTCCTTTTCGAGCTTGTATTTAAGGAACTCAAAAACCAGCTCCCTGCCCAGCGACCTTGGGTCTTCCTCGTGCAGGAGAATGTAAGAGCCCTTCTTTATTCCGCCGAGGGCCCTGTCCAGCTCCCTCAAGCCGAGCTCAATCATCTCCATCACCCTCGAATGGGTTAAAAACAGCGTTCTTGAGGCCTTTCGTGATGTATGCCTTTCTCTTTGCCCCTTCCCTCACGACCTCCACGACGACGTCCGAGGAGGCATATATGAAGCCCTCTATGTCAGGACAGTCGGTTTTTTCATAAACCATGACGGCCCTGATGTCCCTTATCAGCTCATTGGCCTCTCCCTTAATGCACCAAACCTGCGGATAAGTCCTCCGGGGGTTTTTGAAAAGTTTGCAGGCCCCGGAGCTAAGGTAAGTAAAAACCCATATTCTGTCCGTTGGGAGCTTTTTGAGGGAATCCCGCACGAGCTCGCGGTATTTGGCCACAAAGACCCCGTCATCGAGGTATCCCTTGAGCTGGTATACATAAGGGATGTCCCTTTCTATGCCCTTAAAGCTCCCAAAGGCGTCAAATACCATGAACTTCTCGCCCAGAACCTCCCCGAGCTTTATGCCCTCCCGTTCAAGCGCGACTTGAACACCAGGAAAGGCTCATAGAGGACAACATAAACGTACTCCCCCCCTTTTCACAAGCTCCTTGAGGAGCCTTATCCCGAAGATATCACCGTTGGAATCGGGGCCATCGGATATAACGGCCAGAATGCCATTTTCTGGGACCGCATTTAGGAGCTCTGAAATCACCATGCCACCCCCTGTAGTAAATGGCACAACTTGTATTAAACAGTTTTTTGCCGTTTAAATGTAAAAACAAAGCTTAAAAAATGGGCTTTTTAACAAATATATGGTGAAGCTCATGAGGATCCTGCTCGTCGGTGGTGGGGGCAGAGAAAACGCGATAGGGGAGACACTGGTGAAGAGCGGGGCCGAGCTCTACGTGGTCTCAAAACATAAAAACCCCGGCCTCGCAAGGCTCGCGAAGGGTTACGGCCTGGCTAACGAAACGGAAGTGGAGAAGGTTCTCGCCTACGCCGAGGAGTTCGGCGTTGAAATGGCCTTCATAGGCCCGGAGGCGCCGCTCGAGAAGGGCATCGTTGATGTCCTCGAGGAAAACGGCATTCCCGCGGTTGGTCCGAGCAGGGAAGCGGCTAAACTAGAAACGGACAAGGCCTTCGCCAGGGCCTTCATGGAAAGGCACAAAATCCCGGGAAGGAAGGCGTTCAAAGTCTTCAACGACGTTTCTGAGATGCGGTCGTGGATAGATGAATTTGGGGGGCCGGTTGTCGTTAAGCCCATCGGCCTCACCGGGGGAAAAGGCGTCAGGGTCGTCGGCCACCAGCTGAGGGACAACGACGAGGCTAAAGCTTACGCGGAGGAGCTGATAAGGCGCGACGGAAAGGTTCTGGTGGAGGAGAGAACAGATGGCGTTGAGTTCACGTTCCAGGTCTTCTGCGACGGGAAGCATATCCTTCCAATGCCGCTCGCGCAGGATTACCCGCATGCCTACGAGAACGATGAAGGGCCGATAACAGGGGGCATGGGTAGCTACTCCTGTTCCAATCATTTGCTCCCCTTTGTTACAAAGGAGGACTACGAGAGGGCCTTTGAAACGCTCAGGGCAACAATCGAGGCAATGAGAAAAGAGGGAACGCCCTACAAGGGCATCCTCTACGGCCAGTTCATGCTGAGCAGAGGGGAGCCAGTCCTCATAGAGTACAACGCCCGCTTTGGCGATCCCGAGGCGATAAACGTCCTCCCGCTCCTTAAAACCCCGCTGACGGAGATAGCGGAAGGAATAGTGGACGGAAACCTGAGGAAAGCGGAGTTCGAGGAGAAAGCAACGGTCGTGAAGTATCTTGTGCCAAAGGGCTACCCGGTGAACCCAATCAAGGGCGTCAAGGTCGAGGTCAATGAGAAAGCCATAGAAGAGAACGGCGCGAGGCTCTACTACGCTTCCATAGATGAAAACTTCACCCTCCTCGGTTCAAGGGCGATAGCGGTCGCTGGAATAGCGGAGACCCTCGAAGAGGCCGAGAGGATTACCGAAAGCGCGGTTCCGCACATAAGGGGTGAGCTCTTCTACAGGAGGGACGTCGGAACGAGGGAGAGCGTCGAAAAGAGGATTCGCCTGATGAGGGAGCTTGGCAAGGAGTTCGAGCCGAATTCCTGCTGAGGTGGTCGTAATGATAGGCCGCGACGAGATTTTGGGAATCCTTGAGAAATACAACCCTGAGAGGATAACGGTCGGCGTAATCGGGAGCCACTCAGCCCTCGATATAGCGGATGGCGCTAAGGAAGAGGGCCTTTCCGTCCTTGTTGTGGCCCAGCGCGGGAGGCACAGGACTTACGCAGAATACTTTAAGCTCAGGAAGACGAGGGACGGCCTCACCAAAGGCTTCATAGACGAGGTTATTGTCGTCGACAAGTTCGCCCAGGTCATCGACGTCCAGGATGAGCTCATCAGGAGGAACGTTATCTTCGTCCCAAACCGCTCCTTCGTGGTTTACACAGGCATTGAGAGGGTTGAGAACGACTTCCGCGTCCCCCTCTTCGGGAACAGGAACTTGCTCCGGAGTGAGGAGAGGAGCGAAGAGAAGAGCTACTACTGGCTCCTTGAGAAAGCTAAGCTCCCCTATCCGGAGGAAGTAAAGCCGGAGGAGATAGACAACGTCGGCCTGGTTATAGTAAAGCTCCCGCACGCCAAGAAAAGGCTTGAACGCGGCTTTTTCACGGCGGCATCTTACAGAGAGTTCCGCGAGAAGGCCGGGAAGCTCATCAGGCTGGGCGTCATCACGGAGGAGGACTTGGCTAAAGCGAGAATAGAGCGCTACATAATCGGCCCTGTCTTCAACTTCGACTTCTTCTACTCGCCAATTGACGGGGAGATTGAGCTTTTGGGGATAGACTGGCGCTTTGAGACGAGCCTTGATGGGCATGTAAGGCTTCCGGCGAGCCAGCAGCTGACATTACCAGAATGGCAGTTCGAGCCGGAGTACACCGTTTGCGGTCATGCCTCTTCCACGCTCAGGGAATCTCTGCTTGAGAAGGTCTTCGAGATGGCCGAAAAATACGTGAAGGCAACGCAGGAGTACTATCCGCCAGGAATAATCGGGCCCTTCACACTCCAGACGGCCGTGGATAAAGATCTCAACTTCTACATCTACGATGTGGCTCCAAGAACGGGCGGTGGAACGAACATCCACATGGCCATGGGCCACCCCTACGGGAACTCCCTCTGGAGGAAGCCCATGAGCACAGGTAGAAGAATTGCTCTCGAGATAAAGCGCGCGATTGAGCTGGATGAGCTCGAGAAGGTGGTTACGTGAACTGTTTCCTTTTTTATTTACTCGCAAATAGCTCCCAACAAATCGGACAAAAAAACTTAAATATAAATACTGCAAGTAGTGTAGATTGGTGATCTCACGTGAGAAGACAAACAATATTAGCACTGCTTTTGGTATTAGCAACAGGCTCAATTATCTTAGCGTATCCGAGTAGTAACATTGACACGGAAGAACATCCCGCCGTTGCCATGATTGGATTCGATAATGATCCAGGAGAAAACGTTGAGGGTTCAATCTTGGCTATTAACGTTGATAACGTTGAACCCAAAGTTGCAAGAGAGTACATTAATGCACAAATCTCAAAGCTCAGGCCAGTTATAGTGGTTGGAAATCCTGAAAGGGTTCTCCATGAGATCCTTAACAGTACAGACGTCGTTGCTGTTCAAGTGGCGAGGATTGTCGATGGGAAGGAGATCCCAATAAATAAAGTCGTTATAGGCTACGTTCCACGGAAAGTAGGTAACAAAATTGGGGGCAAAATCCTCTCCCATGAATATACCGGAGCTGAGTCTGTGGTATCCATGTATCAGAAGATCAAGAAGATTGAAAGTGAGAAACAACCTGTAGAGCTATCCCAATCAAAAACATCGGCAGTTAGAACTATAGATTTCCAAGAAAGCTCCGGAAATTTTCTGGGGGAACTGTCATATTCATGGGAATTCTCCCCCTATGGAATTTTAAGTGTCCACGATAGATTATACATGCTGGGAGAGTCCAATCCAACATACAACTGGTTTGTATACCAGTTTGTAGTTCAAACGGAACCCGGCGATCTATACTGGAAGAATGGGTGGCGTAATGCTGATCTATGGAACTCCATAGATGTTGATGAGTATAACCCTCCTAGCCATCTTTCGGATTACAGTCCAACCACTACGACAGGCACTTCTACAGTCACGGTCTCGGTATCGGCTTCTGTAGCAGATAGCCCAGAGGTAAGTGCCGGAATGTCTTGGTCGTATTCCATTTCAGACGTTGTGGTTCATGATCTTAGCAGTTTTTCAAGGGAACTAGCCAGCTGGTGGCACGATATCGATGAAGGTAAATTTGTGGGGAAAGATTCGTTTAGGATTCAACCTGGAGCACTAATACGCGTGCCTCAGGCACCGGGAACTTATCTCTGGAAAGTTGAATATGGAGGACAGTGGGGCAAAAAAAAAGTTGGGGACTACTGCATATTTGGTCACTGTTTGAGTTATCACTGGGACTACTCAGGCAGATATGGAGCGGTTGTCATATGGGGCGTCAAAGGATGAAGGTTCTTGGTGTCCTCCTCCTTGTCTTCACCCTGGCTTCAATGGGGGTCTATTTTGAAAATGTCCCTTCAAGGGAGAAAACAGTCAACTTCAGGCCAGTCTACCTTTCAAACGTTTCTCTCGATGTTAGGTTCTCAAACAAAGGACAGGAACTCCAGGTGGTGGATTTTTCTAACGTAGGTAAAGTTGCCGTGGAGAGCAGTAAGCCCGCTCTGATAGTCGGGATACCTAAATTGCCCAGGCTGGAAAGTATACTCAACGTAACCCTGTCAATCGTTCCCCTCAACGTATCGCCGGAGGCAATCTTAATTTACAACGAAAGAATGGTTCTCCTCCTATCTGGAGATCTCGGACAGTTTCTGGAATGGGCCAGCGAAGTCTTGGATAAAAGATCGGGCTGGGGCCTGGGCCTCTACTCTGGAAATTCCGGAGTACTTCTTGGCACGCCGGTGCTCCGGGTTGAAACTCCGCCCGAAAACTGGAGCGCAGTAGGGGGCGAACTTTACAGGCGCCGGCTCATCCTGAAAACAATCGTGCCAGGGAAGGAAAAGGTGGATTTTTACCTGATTCCACTGAACGGGGAACTTCTGGACTACGATCCAACCACCACCTATGACCCAAGTGCCTCAAACTCCAAGGGAGTTATTGTACATGATCGTTCCAGCTTTTCCCGAAACATCGCGGGTTGGAGTGTAGAGAACCCTGAAGAGAGGAATGTTGAACTCTGGGCTATCATCGGCGTAAATTCAGAAAGTCTAAAGTTGCAATATAACATCAACGGAATGAACGGTCTCGTTGAGATACGCATAGAGTCCTGAGCATTCTTTACTCCCACCTTCAATCCGCAGGGTATTTTTTGGATTTCTGATAAAAACCAATTAAATTCCGGTTTTTCCAGGAAAAGGCCATATCCCATTCGGGGAACGTTTTTAAGTCTCCACCGGAGCTACATCTTGCTCCCATAGCCTTGTCCGGGGGTGGTAATTTGAGCGACAACAGGTGGAAGTTCGTTATCATGGATATGCTGCTCGTCGCGGCCGGCTTCGGGACGATGCACATGCTTGAAAAGTTCAAGGACGCGGTTATCAACCACTACGGCATAACCGAGGCGGCTTTGAACTACCAGCAGACGGCCTACGTCGTCGGCCTTTTCATAGCCTTCCTCCTCGGGGGAACCAGCCTCTTTAAGGGCTCCTTTAAGAGGAGCGTGGCTTTAATAGTCAGCTTCGCGGCGATACCCCAGTTCCTGATTCCCTTCATGCCGAACTGGTGGGGAGTTGTTGCGCTACGCTTCTTCCAGGGCTTCATAGTTGCCTTAGTAGCGGTCTTCAGCAACCAGATCGCAGGGCTCTTCGTTGCGGAGAGGCCCTTCGCCAAGGGGATAGTCCTCTCGGGAATCTTCTGGGGCGGAATCTACGGCATAAGGCTCGCCAAGTGGGCCGGTGGAAGTGAAGCGAGCTGGTCTTCAGTCAAAGAGGCCTTCCTTATCTCCGCTGTCCTCATGTACGTGATGCTTGCCCTCTGGTGGCTGTTCGTTGAGGACTTCGAGATACCAAAGGAGAAGCACTCAGCAAAGGGGGCCAGCGTCTGGAGGATGCCCTTCACCTGGGTCTTTGGCTTCACTTTCTTCCCGGCGCTGTGGGTGGTCTTCACCCTCGGCTCGTTCACCCTTAACCACGTGAGCTTCTCCGAGGCCCAGAAGGCCAACCTCGTCATGGCCCTTGAAGTTTCAATGGGGCTCTGGTCCATCATCATGGGCTACCTTGGCTATCGCCTCTCACTCAAAAACACCTCCAACCGCGGCCTCTTCAAAGCCATCGTCAGCGTCATGACCCTCTCCTATATCGTGACCTTCATAGGTCTCTTCATAGTCTGGAAAGCGACGAGCGCGAACGACTACACCCTTGCCCTCCTCGGCTTTGCCATAGCTGGCATCGTCCAGGGGACTGGCCCGGCCTTCTGGACGACCGCTCCGGCGGCCTACCCGAAGGAAATCTATCCCGAGGCCAGCTTTGCCCTCGGTTTGATATCCAACTCTGCCAACGCAGTCGCCCCGAACGTCATGTTCGTCCTGGTGAAGAGCGTTGGAGCGGGGATGGCAATATACCTCGGCATGAGCCTTCTTGGAATACTGCTCCTCCTGGCTTCCTCCAGGATGAGACTCCCCGTTGAGGAAGCCGGGGCTTAAGTTCTTCACTCTTTTTTATTTCAATCCCCTGCACCTGGATATCCGGCGGTTTTCTTTGACATTTAAAAGTCAAAATAAACCTTAAAAACCCACAATTTTTACATTTTTCTGACAAGGTGGTGCCGATGAAGTGGAGGGTCAATGTTACCGTTCGCCTTAAGGAGGGCCTGAACGACCCCGAGGGAAGGGTAATTGGAAAAGCATTGAGAAACCTCGGCTACGCGGTTGAGAACCTCAGAGTCCCCAAGTACTTCGAGTTCGAGCTGGAGAGCGAGAGCCCGGAGGAAGAGGTCGAGGAGATGTGCAGGCGCCTTCTGGCAAACCCGCTCATCCACAGCTGGGAGTACAGAATAGAGCCGGTGAGCTGAGATGGTGAGGTTCGCCGTCGTCGTTTTCCCCGGAACCAACTGCGACTTTGAAACGGAGAAAGCTATAAGGAAGGCCGGCGCCGAGGCGGAGCGCGTCTGGTACAGGAACAGTCTGAAAGACTTCGACGGCGTAGTCCTTCCCGGCGGATTCAGCTACGCGGACTATCTCCGCGCTGGGGCAATAGCGGCCAGGCAGGAGATAATGGAGGAAGTAAAGGAGTTCGCCAATGAGGGAAGGCCCGTCCTCGGGATATGCAACGGCTTTCAAATCTTAACCGAGGCCGGCCTTTTGCCCGGTGCCTTGAGACCGAACAGGATCCCGCGCTTCCTCTGCAGGTGGGTTTACCTCAGGGTTGCCGATAATGGGACGCCCTTCACTTCCCTCTACGAGACCGGGGAAGTCATAAGGATGCCGATTGCCCATGGAGAGGGCAATTACTACGTTGATGACCCATCGAAGGTCAGGATAGTCTTCCAGTACAGCGATGGGGAAGGAAATGTAACGGAAGAGGCGAACCCGAACGGCTCTGTTCTTAACATAGCGGCTGTGGCAAACGAGAGGGGGAACGTCCTCGGAACCATGCCCCACCCGGAAAGGGCAAGCGACCGCTTCCTTGGCAGTGAGGACGGGTTGAAGGTTTTCAAGAGCATGGTCGAGTGGGCGAGGAAGTGATTTCTCTATTTTTTGCATAACTGCAGGAAGACCTCCTCAAGGGTCACCGGGACACTCTGGAGGTCAACTACGCTGTACCTGGCCAGGAGTCGTATGATGTCTTGGAGCTCATCGCTCCTGAAATAAAGCCGGAGGCACGTGAATTTTCCATCACTTTGGACCTCGATATTTTGAATTACACCTCTGAATTCATTAACGTCCCCCTTTCCATTAATTTTGACAATCAGCTTCCTCTCCGCTTTTAGGGCTTGAACTTTCTCGACGAGTTCTTGAGGTTTGCCCTCGGCTATTTTTTGTTTGTTGAAGAAGAGTATCCTATCGCAGAGCCTCTCAGCCTCATGGAGGTTGTGGGTCGCCAGGAGTATTGTGGTGCCAAAATCCTTTGAAAGCTCGAGAATTGCGTTCCATACTTTCCTTCTTGTGAACATATCTAAGTACACCGTGTGTTCGTCCAGGATGATGACCTCAGGTTGAATAATGAATGGCAACGCGAGGTAGACCTTCTGTCTCATTCCAGCGGAGAGCTTTTGATACCACTCGTTTCTCTTTTCGTCTTGGTTAAATTAATAGCTTCTATCACTCAGACCAAATAGCATGAGGTGGAAATGATGTCAATCCTTCGGTTTAATCGGGCCGAATGGGGCCGGCAAGAGTACTACCCTGAAGATCCTCGCGACCCTGATACCACCAGACCGGGGGAAGGCCGAAGTTATGGGACACGATGTTGTTAAGGAACCCGAAAAGGTCAGGAAGCTGATAAGCTACCTGCCGGAAGAGGCCGGAGCGTACAGAAACCTAACCGGAAGGGAATACCTCCGCTTTATGGCCGGCCTGTACTCCCAGGCGACTGGGAAGGACGCCGATGAGATGCTTGAACTCGGAATCGGGATAGCGAACCTTGGGGTAAGGCTGGACGACAAGGTCTCAACTTACTCAAAGGGCATGACGAGAAAGCTTCTCCTGGCGAGGGCTTTGATGGTCGTCCCGAAGCTGGCGATCCTCGATGAGCCCACGAGCGGTCTGGACGTCGTGAACGCCCACGAAATCCGGGAGCTAATAAAGGGGTTCTCACGCGAGAGGGGTGTTTCAGTCCTCGTTTCGAGCCACAACATGCTCGAGGTCGAGTTCCTCTGCGACAGGGTCGCGATAATCAACAGGGGAACTATAGTCGAGATGGGAAGGCCCGAGGAGCTGAAGGAGAGGTACAGCTCTAAAAACCTTGAGGAAGTCTTTGTGAAAACTTCGAGGAGGGGTTTCTATGGGTGAGCTCTGGATCATGTTCCGGAAGGAGCTTATGGATATCCTCAGGGACAGGAGGCTTTTAACGGCTATATTACTCCCCCTCATTCTTATACCGGTTCTCTCGGGGGCCATTGGTTCATCGGGTCATTCCACCAAAGTGGCCGTCAGGGTCATTGACAACGATAAAGGAGAATATTCCAGGGCCCTCGTGGAATTTCTCCGGGAGAGCGGGGTTGAAATAAACGAAAGCTCCCGGATAACACTCGTGATTCCCGCGGGCTTCTCCGAGGCCATCGAAAACAGTACATCCCCACGGCTGTTGATTCGGGTTAGCCTTTCAAACCCCCTCGACTTCAAGAGGGTTAGGTCAACCGGGACCCTGAGGGCTCTCATACTGAGCTTTGGGAGCGGGGTTCTGCCGGCCCTTAAGCAGGAGTTTATGATAGAAGTTGGTGGGGGCGTTCTGAACGTTGAGCCATCAAGGTACATCTCATCGCTCCTAAAGAGCTCACTGGCAGTGCCTTTTGTTCTCTTTGTGATAGCCATCTATGCCTCCCAGGCGGTAGCCGCATCGGTGGCCATGGAGAGGGAAAACAAGACTCTTGAGACCCTCCTCACGCTACCAGTCTCGAGAAGATCGATAATACTCGCCAAGGTGTTCAGCTCGATAGCATTCAGCCTGCTCGTGCTCGCCTCCCTTGTCCTCTCGTTCGCAGTTTTTGCCAGGTTCTCACCCGGCTCCGGTGGTGGGGGTGGCGTCTCCTTGGGCCTGGTGCCTCTGCTCGCCCTATCGGCCGGGACGTTCCTCCTCTTCCTCCTGATGCTCCTGACGAGCCTTTTAGTTTCGCTCTTCACGCTCGACGTGAGGAGTGCGTTGAGCATAGCGGGCCTCGTTGAGGCTGTTTACCTCATCCCGGTGATGGTTCTCCTCAGCGGTGTTGAGCCATCCGGAGCATGGGAAATTCTCGTAAAGGCGGATCCGGGCTACGCACCTATTCAGGCCTTCCTGAGCGCGATGGTTGGCGACTACGCTATAGCCCTCGGGGCACTGCTTTATCTGCTCCTCTGGAATGTGGCGGTGCTCAAGCTTGCCGTCTGGGTCTTCAACAGCGGCATTTTAATGACCAAGAGGATCGACGCCGGGAGCCTCCGGTGGCTGGTAAGGATAAAGGTGTGAAGGGGTGTCAAGATGTTCACTCGCTCCATTCTATCAATTCTGGCCAAGTATTTCAACTTTCAATCCAGCCGCTTGTTTTTCATACCTACCGCCTTCTCAAGGCATTCATCAACTACACGGACGAAAGGGTAAAGGACATACCGGCGACGCTCTTTTGGATTTAAGTTTTTAACATTTTTCAGTCAAAATAAACCTTAAAAACAGGTCTTTTTTACATTAATACGTCAATAACTGGAGGGTTCATGATGTTCCCCCACGAGGAGAAGTTCATCCGCGAAAGGCTCGGCAGGGAGCCGAACGAGCTTGAAAAGGCCATGTTAGAAGTTATGTGGAGCGAGCACGCCTCCTACAAGTCCAGCAGGCCCTGGCTGAGGCTTTTGCCAACTAAGAACGAGTACATAGTCATCGGCCCCGGCGAGGACGCGGGAATAATCAGGTTCGATGATGAGACGTGGATAACCGTGAGGATAGAGAGCCACAACCATCCCTCTGCAGTGGAGCCCTACGGCGGTGCCGCGACGGGCGTTGGCGGGATAGTTAGAGACGTGCTCGCCATGGGCGCAAGGCCAATTGCACTCCTCGACTCGATAAGGTTCGGTCCGCTGGAGGGGGAGCGCAACAGGTACCTTTTCGAGGGCGTCGTTAAAGGTATAGCCGACTACGGCAACAGGATAGGCGTCCCGACGGTCGGCGGCGAAGCCGAGTTCGATGAGAGCTTAGATAACTACACCCTCGTCAACGTGGCCTGCGTTGGGATAATGAAGCCCGAGCACCTCGTGCACAGCTACTTCAGTGAGGCGGGCCTCAAGCTCATCCTCGCCGGCAATAGGACGGGCAGGGACGGAATCCACGGTGTAACCTTCGCGAGCGAAGAGCTGGGAGAAGAAGAGGAAGACCGCTCCGCCGTGCAGATTCCTGATCCCTTCACTGAGAAGCTCCTCATCGAGGCGACACTTGAAGCTGTCTACACGGGAAAGGTGAAAGCACTTAAGGACCTCGGCGGCGGAGGTTTGACCTGTGCCTCCTCCGAAATGGCCGGGAAGAAGGGCTTCGGTGTAATAATTTACGCCGACAGGGTTCCCCTCAGAGAGCCCGGCATGAGTCCCGCTGAGGTCATGATCTCCGAGAGCCAGGAGAGGATGCTCCTCGCGGTTAGGCCTGAAGACGTTGAGGAAATCGGAAGGGTTTTCGAGAAGTACGAGCTGGACTGGGCGGTCGTAGGAGAGGTCATCGAGGAGCCACGCTACATCGTCTACTGGAACGGAGAGAAGGTCGCAGACCTGCCGATTGAGCTCCTCGCGGACGTTCCAACGATAGAATGGGAGATGAGGCCTCACAGTTTGGAAAGGGAAGTTGAAACGCCGGAGATTGACTTCGGGAAAGCCTTCGAGCTCGTCTGGGGCAGCCCAAACATCGTGAGCAAGCGCTGGGTCTGGGAGCAGTACGACCACGAGGTTCAGGGGAGAACAGCTGTAAAGCCCGGGAGGGACTCGGCTGTCCTTAAAATCAACGAAGAATACGGCCTTGCCTTCGTAGCGGACGGAAACCCCGGCCATAGCTACCTCAACCCCTACCACGGCGCCATGGGTGCCGTTGCAGAGGTCGTTAGAAACCTCGTCAGCGTCGGGGCGGAACCGTTGGCCCTCGTTGACAACCTCAACTTCGCCTCGCCGGAGAGACCCGAGGTCTACTGGAGCTTCGCCGAGACTGTTAGGGGATTGGCCGATGCAGCAAAGGCCTTCGGTTTGGCCTACGCAAGCGGCAACGTGAGCTTCTACAACGAGATAGCGGGGAAACCGATAAAGCCCACGCCCGTGGTTGCGGGCCTCGGAAAGGTGAAGCTTGAGAAGATTCCCTCGATGGGGCTCGAGGAAGGCCTCCTCATCGGCGTTGTTGGTGTTACGGGGAGAGAACTCGGCGGCTCTGAGCTCTACGCGAGGCTTGGAGTGGAGGGCGGAAGGACCCCGCGCGTGAACCTTGAGGAAGAGAAGGCCAACGCCGGGGGAATTCTCAGGGCCATCGAGAAGGGCCTCGTTATTTCAGTCCACGACGTCAGCAAGGGCGGCATAGCGGTCGCTCTGGCGGAGATGGCCTTAGCTGGCGGAACCGGCTTCGAGGTCGACCTCTCGGAGGTTCCCGCGGATGGAAACCCCAGCCCCTTGGAGGTGGCCTTCAGCGAGAGCCACGGGCGCTACGTCGTGGCTTTCCAAAGGGAGAGCCTAAACGAGCTTAAGGGCATCTTCAGGCACTTCGCCGTCATTGGGAGGGCAGGGGGAAGAGATGTAATCTTCCGCTGGAGCGGAAAAGAGCTCCTCAGGAAGTCAATTCCCGAGCTTAGGGAAGTTTACGAGTCCCTACCGAGGCTTCTGGGTGAGGGGGAATGAGGGTCGCTACATACGCCTCCCACTCGGCTCTCCAAATACTCAGAGGCGCAAAGGACGAGGGCTTTGAGACTGTCGCCTTCGGGCCTTCCAGAGTTAAGCCCCTCTACACGAAGTATTTCCCTGTGGCGGATAATTTCATCGAAGGGGCTTACCCCGAGGAGGAACTGCTTGAGCTCGGGGCAGTCGTCATCCCCACTGGCTCCTTCGTGGCGCACCTCGGAATCGAGCTTGTAGAGAAAATGCGCGTTCCCTACTACGGCAACAAAGGGGTGCTTAGGTGGGAGAGCGACCGGAAGCTCGAGAGGATATGGCTCGAAAGGGCAAAGCTCCGCCTCCCGAGGGTTTATGACGACCCTGATGACATTGATGGCCCGGTTATCGTCAAGCCCCACGGCGCAAAGGGCGGGAAGGGCTACTTCCTCGCTAAAAATCCGGCCGAATTCTGGGAAAAGGCTGAGAGGCTTGGGGTAAGGAGCAAGGAAGACCTGTCCAATGTTCAGATTCAGGAATACGTCCTCGGCGTCCCGGTTTACCCGCACTTCTTCTACTCAAAGCTCAACCGCGAGCTTGAGCTGATGAGCATTGACAGGCGCTACGAGAGCAACGCCGATGCAATGGGCAGGATACCCGCCAGAGAACAGCTTGAGCTTGACCTGGAGACAAATTACACGGTGGTCGGAAACATCCCGATAGTTCTCCGCGAGAGCCTGCTGATGGACGTGATTGAGGCCGGCGAAAGGGTCGTGAAAACGGCTGAAGAGCTCATGGGCGGTCTCTGGGGGCCTTTCTGCCTTGAAGGGGTTTTTACTGAGGAGCTTGAGTTCGTCGTCTTTGAGATCTCGGCGAGAATAGTTGCGGGAACCAACCCCTTCATCAACGGCTCGCCCTACACCTGGCTCCGCTATGACTTTCCCATGAGCACCGGCAGGAGGATTGCGATGGAACTGAGGCAGGCCCTTGAGGAGGATAGGCTCGGGGAAATTTTGACATAAACTTGCCAAAACTCACGAGGATAAGTTTATATGTTGACCTCCAAATGCCCGCAAAAAGGTGGTGCCCATGTGGGAGAGGTTCATCGAGGAGAAGGTTGAAGAGATAAGGAAGACCGTCGGGGACGGGAAGGCTATAATAGCGCTCAGCGGTGGTGTAGACAGCTCAACTGCCGCGGTTCTTGCCCACAGAGCAATAGGCGATAGGCTCCACGCGGTCTTCGTCAACACGGGCTTTATGCGCAAGGGGGAACCTGAGTTCGTCGTTAAGACATTCCGCGACGAGCTCGGGCTCAACCTGCACTACATCAACGCCAGCGAGCGCTTTTTCAGGGAGCTTAAGGGCGTAACGGATCCAGAAGAGAAGAGGAAGATAATCGGCAGGGTCTTCATCGAGGTCTTTGAAGAAGTCGCGAGGGGGATAGATGCCCAGTTCCTCATCCAGGGGACCATCGCCCCGGACTGGATCGAGAGCCAGGGTAGGATAAAGAGCCACCACAACGTCGGCGGTCTTCCGGAGAGGCTCAACCTGAAGCTGATAGAGCCGCTGAGGGAGCTCTACAAAGACGAAGTAAGGGAGCTCGCCAGGGAGCTCGGCCTTCCAGAGAAGATATACAACAGGATGCCCTTCCCGGGGCCCGGGCTGGCCGTTAGAGTCCTCGGGGAGGTAACACCGGAGAAGGTTGCAATCGTGAGGGAAGCGAACGCGATAGTCGAGGAGGAAATCCAGAGGGCCGGGCTGAGGCCGTGGCAGGCCTTCGCGGTTCTCCTCGGCGTCAAAACCGTCGGAGTCCAGGGGGATATAAGGGCCTACAAGGAAACGGTGGCCGTTCGCGTCGTTGAGAGCCTCGACGGCATGACGGCAAACGCGATGAACGTCCCCTTCGAGGTTCTCCAGAGGATAGCCTTCAGGATAACGAGCGAGATTCCAGAGGTCGGGAGGGTGCTTTATGATATCACCAACAAGCCCCCCGCGACGATAGAGTTCGAGTGAGAACTTTATTATCTTTGAGTCGAGCCTAAAACGGTGGGAGCATGGGGAGGTAATTGAGGTGGTCTACGAAAACGGCGTGCTGAAGCCCCTAAAGCCCCTGAAACTGAAGGAGGGGCAGAAGTTCATGGTGTGGATTTACCCCTGGTTGAAGAATCCGACGAGTTTTTCAAATCCCTGGGGGTGAGTTCATGATAGTGATTATGGACAACGGCGGGCAGTACGTCCACAGAATTTGGAGGACGCTCCGCTATTTGGGAGTGGAGGCGAAGATAATCCCCAACACGACGCCGCTTGAGGAAATAAAGGCGATGAGGCCAAAGGGCATAATCTTCTCCGGCGGGCCGGACATAGACAGGACCGGCAACTGTGGGGCAGTTCTGGAGCACTACGACGAGTTTAACGTGCCGATTTTAGGAATCTGCCTCGGCCACCAGCTGATAGCGAGGCACTTCGGCGGGAAAGTCGGCAGGGGCGATAAAGCGGAATACAGTTTAGTTGAGATTGAAATCCTTGAGGAGGACGACATTTTCAAGGGCCTGCCGGAGAGGCTTAAGGTCTGGGAGAGCCACATGGACGAGGTCAAAGAACTCCCGCCGGGCTTTAAGCTGCTCGCCAGGAGCGAGACCTGCCCGGTTGAGGCTATGAAGCACGAGAGCCTTCCAATCTACGGCGTGCAGTTCCACCCAGAGGTGGCCCACACGGAGATGGGTGTCGAGGTCTACCGCAACTTTGCGAAACTTTGCGGGGAGCTCGGCTAATCATCTTTCCTCTTTCTGCCGAGGTTTGGCCATCACACCGACTCCAGCGAAAAACTTTTAAAGGTTCCCTCATTACTTTCTTTGGTGATACTTTGGGGCACACGATCTATTATAAAACAGACATCCCAAAGTGGAGGGAATTTAGGTCGTTCCTTCGGCGAGTCTGCCGGGGCCTGGGCTACGACGTTGAGTTCCGGGGGGAGGTGGCCTTCGTCTTCCCCCACTGCAGTGCGGTGGAATCGTTGAAAATACCGAGAAAAGGCGAAAGCTTTGTCAAGACGAACCTGATAGAACCGCACCACTCGGTTTATCTCCTCATCCTCTACTCGATTTCTTCCTTTGGTTCCGTCTCCGTTTCGGAGGACTGAGCCATGTCCTCTAAATACACCTCGAGGATTCTGACGGGCTTTGAGCTTCTAAATGTCCTATCCTCAATGAGAATTTTTACGACGCGCCCGGGTTTGGCCTCCTCTACCTCGGGAAGCCAGTAATAACCCGGCTTAATGTTGGCCGCTATGTCATCGTGCACGAAAACCCTAACTAAACCGTTTTTGACCTCCTCGATGACACCGAAGGTGTAGTCCCTGCCGTATTTCCTCTTGAAATACCACCGAAAAACCAGAACAGCGGCTAAGACCGTTAGCAGGTAAGCGTAGTAGTGATAGACCTCGGGCTTCAGCTCCCTAAGGATCAGGTACCCCTCAAAGGAGAGGAAAGCCAGGGTGGATATCCCGTAATAGAAAAAGCGGTACGCCCCGGGGTTGATTATGAAGTCCCAGGTCTTCCTTATGATGTACCGCATGTAAAGGAACTCTAAGATGAACAGGAGGAAAAGGTACGCGTGGCCCTTCAATGCAACTGCTGTAAGCAGTGAAAGGAAGAGATAAGCCAGGAGGACGAGCTGAAGTTTGAGGCTGATGAACTCGTGCACTGTGAGGTCTTTTTTTGTCAGCTTCTTCAGGAATCTGAATTCAGGTGGCCTCTCTGCCTTCTCCGGAAACACTATGTCCTTTACTGCACTGCCTATCCCTGAAACGAGCGCTTCCGTGGCCTCTCCAAGCGAGTAGAGCAGGTCATCTAACCCCATGATTTCACCTCAGCTGCATCTGTATCCATAGAGTAAATCACAGGCACCTATAGTCCCGAGGACTTCCTTTGCCGTCCCTGGATCGATAAAGAATGGAACATTGCTGAGGTCTCCAGTCGATAAAACTCCCTGGGATATTCCCCAGACGCGGTAGCCTTCCACTTTCGGCCCTCTTTTGAAGTAATAGGTGAGGAAGTAGTAATCAGCGCTACTAACGTTCGTACTCGCTAACCCCAGAGTTTTCATGAGGTTGAGAAGCTTTCCGTCGTAGAGGGCGTGGGGAATCATGAAGCTGACAAGGCCTATTGGGTAGTACTTGTCCCCATACTTGTACTTCATTTCATCCTGAATGCTGTGGGCGAGGTTTACGTAGCTGTTATGGTTTCCGTTGCTACCCTCAAGCCTCTCAAAGAACGACCAGCCACTTTCAGTTGCGATGTATCTCTGGTCTATCAAACAGTCCACAAAGGTCTGGATATCATATGCCTTACCAAGGGAATTTTGGGCTTGACCAGGGGGACTAGACGAAGGTCTCCGCTCAATAACCCGAGAAAGATCCGTAGTCCTCCAATAGAGGGTTATTCCATTGAAGTTTGGATCATTCAAGGCATCACCTGAGGAGGGGTACTTCCTTACAAGGATGTAGTCGTAAATTCCCTGGTTTCCGCTTCCATCATTGTCATTCACAATGTAGAGGTACTTCAACGCTGGAGGATCAAGTAACCTTTGGTTATTATATGAGCTATCATAGTTGGCTCTCCCATCCGTTATATCAACAAAATTAGCGCTATACCTTTTAGTATTTTGATCATACCAACTACCTGAATCTCTGAGTCTCGCCTCATAGAGGTGGAAATCGGTGCCTGTTCTCTTGGAGTTTGCTGTAGTTCTCTGCCACCATTCACCCTCGTGAATAACTAGTCCCTCATTTCTGTCCTTTACATCATCCGTAAAATACATTGGCCATAATCTTCCAGATGTGCTGTCTTGAAATCCAACCCCACTGTCCCAGTCCTTGTTATTATTGCTTGGAGCCATTCTAAATCTTATGGCAAATGATCCGTCATAGTTTATTTCGTTTTTAGAACGCACGGCGACAGAGTCCCTCCCCCCGTTTATGTATAAGTACCCCCCGTTCTCAGTGGGTGCTTCATCAACCTGTACCCATTTGTCACTCCACACCCCATCTTCAAAGTCATCAAAGAATATAAAAACATCGTTACCATTTCCCTTTGTAGGTGTTCCTGAACCGAAATAAAGAGAGTATGTTTTTTGATTATCCCTGGGAACTGTGTCCCTTATCCAGATCAGTGCTTTCTTATTTGCTGGATCCCAGTACTCAATCCAGAAAGGCACTGGATTGCAGTTTGAGTCGTAGATAGCTATGGAGGCATTCGTCCTGTACTTATCACGGGTGTTGGAGTACGTGTTTGAGGTGTTCTGGAAGATAATGTCCAAGATTTGCACTGTAAATCCCTTCTCAGTGCCTACTAAAATTGGAATCTGGTAATCGTTCAAATCGATTCCCGCCTGGTTTTGAATGGTCAGATTTATCCTGTATTCCAGCGGAGAGCACCAGTTACTGCCCGCACCACCGCTTCCGGAGCCGTCCTGTATTCCCGGGAACACCAGAACACCCAAGTCACCATCGAATCCTATGAAGTCCGTTGTTTTCGCCTGTATCCCATTGATCGTGAAGTTCGTGAGGTAGTTCCCATTCTGATCCCAGACATGGGTCTCGTTGTACCCGAGGTACTCGAGGTCAGAAGGATATGCAGGGGTTCTTCTGAAGTTTCCCACAATATACCCCATGGATGAAACTCCGGAGCCGTTGGCATATGAAATCGGTAGCTGGCCCAGTTGA
The DNA here is from genome assembly GCF_055384795.1 of Thermococcus waiotapuensis. NCBI lineage: Archaea > Methanobacteriati > Methanobacteriota > Thermococci > Thermococcales > Thermococcaceae > Thermococcus > Thermococcus waiotapuensis. Next base: position 1,726,920 of record NZ_AP042429.1, read on the forward strand.
GGATAGCTCATTGGACAGGCCTTGATAGAGCGCTGATATCTTCCCCCCGTAAAGGCCGAAAACATCGGGTCCTCAAGATCGCGGAGATCAACGGTTGAGTATATGTAGCCCCCGCTTGAAGGAATTGGGCCGCTGTAAACGACTTTACCCGATAAGTCCTTAACCGTCACCTGGGGGATCCTCGCCTTGATAACGAGGGTAAACGCGTCGAGTGGCGCAACTGTGATGTCCGCCTTTGAGATATCCCCAGACAAATCGTAACCCTGCTTCAGTAGCAGAGAGCCAAGGTTGGAGAACCAAACTCTGAGGGTTTGGTCCTGCATAATTCTGCCCGGGTCGTAGTTTGTTATTGACTCAGAATTACCGTTGAGCATCAAATCGGCTATCGTTTTGTTGGCTTTGTAGCTTGGATTTATGAAGTTGCCAGTTGTTGCGACGTAATCAACGGCCGCAACTACGGCCCTCTTCCCCGAAATCTCAAGGGCTTTCTGGAATTCTGAATTGAGGAAAGAAACAACATCATAGGTCCTCTCTATCTGCGACCTCTCGCTCTGGGCCGTTATTATCTGGGACGATACGTCCTCGTAGGTCGCGAGGAGGAGAAGGAGCGGTATGAGAAGGATTATTGCCGCAGAGTTCAGGAAAAAGCCCCTCCTTTTCATTATCCCTCCCTCCACACCCTTAACGTTATCTGGATGGGCTGGAATAGACCGGGTATGTTGCCCATCGAGGCGAAGTCTATGTTCACCTCATTTGGGAGCTTTACGAGTATAGGACTTCTCTGGGTGCCATCGCCACCGAGGTTGTTGAAGAGCCTTATTATTGCGTCATCAACGGCGTAGGTTCTTCTTCCATTTAGGAGTTCATCAGTGGTAACACTGCAGTAGGGTTCATTCCCAGCAAGGATGTAAGCCTGTTGTGGCGTGGTTACTGAACTGTCCTGCCAGTAGTAGGTTATGTTGTACCCCTTGCACCCGGGACGCATGAACCTTGGGAAGACATCGCCGTAGCCTGCGTAGGCTTTTATGGCATAAGTGAAATCACCAGTGGTGAACTCCTTTGACATGACGTAGCAAATCCCTGTCTCAGCTTTAATGTAATTGTCTCCTTCCGCCAGGGCATTCTCTATGGGGTTCCCTGAGTTGCTTACTATTCCGTTCACGATTCCCCATCTCGTGAAGGCGGGATCTATAAAGGGTTTTGGGGGGTGGGAGTACACTGTGATCCATCCACCTGTTTTATCGTTTTTGATACTGAGACTTTGTTTATAATCATCACTATCCCTACAGTTAACATTCCAAAGTCTAACAATATGGAGTCTGAAGAGCAACGGCTGGGTCCCCTGAGGAATGCTGAATTTCCATTCCAGCATGGTGTAGAAGTCCGTTTGATAAGCACTTTCTTGAAAAGTATAATCAGTAACACTTGAAGGGCCAATAGGTTTTGTAAAGTCGATTGTATACTGGTCGAGGTATATAGGGGGGATGTATTCAAGGTCAATTTTAGAGTCCGTTTCATCCATTCTGACAGGGTATTTGAAGGTTGTTGTATCTCCATATGAGGGGGACTTATATTCCATTCCAAAGGTCACTGCGATCCATAGATATGCGTTGGAGAGATTTTGTGGGTAGATTTTTGAATTTTTGAGTGCGTTCATAATCGTGGAATTGTCCCAAGTGAACACGTCCACACCGCTGGTAGTCCCTTCTCCAATCTCGACTCTTGTGTTTAGGTACGTCACGTAGAGTTTTGGCTTTATATTGAGCTTCGATGCGTTCACTATCTTTACCTGGACGTTAATACCCCTGAACTTGCCGGGTATAAACACAGCGTTTTCAACTTGGAAGGGATGAGAAGTTTTAATACCGTCAAAGTGAACTGTCTGGGGGTATCTAAACGTACCGGGCTGGGATGTAGTGTAAGTTAAAGTTATGAATGAATTGGGGTGAACACCACCGCTATAACTTTCTCCATCCTGATAACCCGGATTATAGACCCACACCTCAAAAATATGTCTCCTAAGGTCTCTGTGTCTCTGAAGTATCTCCAGCATGTTGCACGAGTTCTCGTCGTTTGGATTGCTGTCCTTTAGTATTTCCCACGTGGAGTACTTCACAAACCCACTACTACTAAACTGTCCGCATTTCACGGGTTCCCCGTCTATAAACAGCCTCATGTAGGAAGATGGGCTAAACCATCTTGGCTGAGGGAACCACTCCACTGAAGTTATATTTGCATCGGGCGGGAGTTCGTTTTCATTTGGAATGTAGTATCGCACGATAGTGTAATCTGTGTTGGTTGGAGCATAGGCGAACGCGGAGCTTCCAAAGTATGTGTAACTAGTTGTCTTCTCCGTTATCTTCGTCAAATAAGCCCTCGCCATGTAGCCCCTCGGCGTCTGGTTGTAGGCGTAGCCACTCATAATCAGTGTCGCCGGGGAAACATCAGGCGCCTTCGAATAGTTGGAGCCAACCTCCCTCAAATAGGGGCTCGTGTAGTTGTTTATGAGGAGCTCGTAGTTGTACCCCTTCAAACTCTGATTAAGGACGTAGCCGAGGATCACTTCCGCCTTGTGGCGGAGGTTCATGGAGGGATACAAGGGCTCTGTGGCCCAGTAGGTAGCGACTATGTCCAGTGGGGTCATTTCGGGGCTCACGAGTTCTTCATCGAGGGTTCCATCCTTCAACCACTCATTTATCTTTTCCTGAGGAACCAGCTGGTTCAGCGAGACAGTTCTAAGCGTTTGGAGGGTGTCCATGGCTATGTACTGGGACTGGGAGCGCATATAGGTTGAATAAACCTGGGAAGTACTGTCGGTTATCGCTACCATGCTGGTTATGAACAAAGCCACCAGGACAAGCGAAAGCATGGCATCGAGCGTGAAAACAAACCCCCTCCTCATGAGTCATCCCACACCGTCAGTTTTACAAGGGCCGGCTCGGCCTTCGGCTTGAGGCTCCACTCTATGCTCGGCTCGATATTGATGGAAACATCACCCCTCGCCCACCCGTTGAGGGAATAGAACCAGAGACCTAACACCATGCCACTCCCCTCGCCGAATATGTCCTTGAGAGGGATTGAAATAGAGGAAGCCGTTCCCGAGTAATACTTGAGAACAACGCCCGAGGTCCTGTTCTCCACCAGAACCCCCCTGAGAATGCCCCCCGTCTTATCCCTGTATACCATCAGCCCGAGGAGACGTGAACCGGATAATGCAACGAACGTGGCGTTCCCCTGGCTATTCGGAGCGCTGACCGAGAGATAAGCACCCTGGGGTAGTTGACTGGTGAGCAGGCCGTAAACCATTGGGTCCGTTGCTGACGGCCCCGCAGACAGGTTATACTCGAGGCGAGCTATCGTTATCCTTCTCTCAGCGGGCTCTATCCAGGGTGACCTGTCCATGGAGGCGAGGACACTGTTCCTATCCTGGGTGGGTGTTCCGTTGATGACGGCGAACCAGTAGGTGGGCGTCTTCTTTTCCATAAGGCTCGTGTAAAAGGTGTAGCTGGAGGAGATCTTGGGAGTGGTATTGTCGTAGGCAGAAACCGTGACGACGACGTTTCCTTCTCCGGAGGTCAGGCGGATGCGCTTCCAATTATTTTTATTTTCCAACTGTATCTTGAAGTTACTTTGTGGGTTTGTGGCATATATGGTAATCCTTGTGTTTTCAGGGAGGGGCCCGATCACACAGGTATTTCCACGGGAGTAAGCACTGTTGCAAAGCCCGGAAGGAACCTCGGCGTTCGTAGTCGTTATGTAGGTGGTTGAAGCAGTGACGATTTCAACTATGTCCCCCCGGTTTACTTCGATGTTCAGGTTATTACTGAGCCTTGTTATGTTCTCATTTTTGTAGACACTACCGTTTGCCTTTGTGATCTTAATGTAACTCACAGAGAAGTAGTCGTTGCCATTGGGGCTTCCCTGAATGTCAAATCTAACCCCACCACCCTTTTTATCTGCAAACGTAATGTTTGGTACGTGAACCCTCGGAAACCTTCCCTCGATGCTTACATTAAAGGATGAAATGTAAAACTCGAGGAGGAAGTCTTTGCCCGTGCCCATGTTATTCAGGGCGCCTGAGACGTTTTTGTTATTAAAATTCAGGGCCAGGGCCTTAACCCGCTTGTAGTCCACACCGGTCAAAGAGGAGTCGCTGCGAAGTCCGACGATTTTAACGGAACCTGGGCTCTGGTACCAGTCCGCCGGCTCGCCCTGGGTCTTTATCATGATATCAAGCATGTTGTCCGCTATGTTAGCCCTCTCGTACCAGCCGAGCATTGAAGTTATCTCCCCCTTTAGGGCGGATGAGGTGTTGAGCACTGCGGTGAAGACGAACACAACTATCACGAGGGAAACCATGGCGTCAAGGGAGAGAAGCTGGGCACGTCTCGAGCTCATTCTTTTCTCACCTCGAGGTCTATTATAACTCTCCTCCCCCAGTAATACAGTTCCCCGTCCCTTTCACTGAACCCGCCCCTCGACTTCAGCTCCCTTTTTATGAAGTCAGATACAGCGTTTTTGAGCAGGTCCTGATCCAGGTTTTTGTGGTATCCCACGGACACTTTAACGGACACCGAGCCCTCATCTTCCTGCGTTATCCCGACGCCTCTCACTATGCATCCAATCGATGAGTAGTTGGCCGAGACTATCACAGCGTTTAACTGCCCGTATTTCTCATCCTTTGAGACCACCCCGGTGTTTAAATACGCGCACGCGCTCTCTGCTTGACTTCTAACGTGAAATATAAGCTCCGAGCTGCTGTTTGTCTTAAGGTACGGCCCCACCACTAACGCCGCCCCCAGGAGGATTATCCCCGTCAGGAACAGCACCTCAAGGGCGGTCTGAGCTCTGGCTTTACTTCTTAACCGTAACACATCTCCGCCCCCCAGCGCTGACTGCAGTTACGTTAAAGCTCTCGCCTCCGGGCGTTAGCTCAACCTCCGAGTCGCATAGTGGGACCGGCACGTTCTGTCCGACAACGAAAGTTTTTCCACCGAGTTTGGCCGTGATTAGTATCGTGGAATTGCTGGAATAGAGTTTTACTGTTATTTCGTCGCCGTTTGAAAGCCCGATCGGGGAGCTCTTGATTATTGTGAAGTTTGTTCCCACCGAATATGATTTAACCGCCGTGTCCCTCAGGTCAACGGCAAAGACCTTCAATTTTGCCGTGGTGTCGAGTACCCCTGCGCTCTCTATCTCACCGGAGGCCACCGAGACAATCCCCGCAACTGTCACGGTTATGAGCATTACCGCTATGAGGAAATCAAACGTGATCTGCGCCCTTTTCATCTTCACCCACCGGGTTTTATGTTTATCCTGATCTCTCCAGTCGTTGAGTTGAATTTCCAGCCCTCGGGTGCATCGGGGTTCCATTCAACCACTATCCTAAGGGTTGGGGGCAGGTCGTTCGGGTTTATCTCCAGGCCGTATGCCGTTTTGGAGTCCACGTTAACACTTCCTTTGGGTGACCAGATTGAGCTATTCGAGGACAGTATCTTTTTATACATGGATTCGCTCCAGAAGGCGTTCTTATCAGGCCCCGCGAGAACCACAGTGGATCCTGTTCCGTTAATCGTTATGAGCGGGCCGTTTTCGTAGGTTATGAACACTTTAGGGCTTTTTACTCCGGTCGCCTTCTCCAGCATCTGAGGGTCTCTGAGGTAATTTACGCGGACGTAACCGGTGGCCTTGGCCCCCGGCCCTTGGGCATAGACCTGGTTTATCGTGTTCGAGATGGCATTTGCGAGGCTCTTCTCCTCCAGTGCCACCTGTATCCTCAGGTTTTCAACCGATGTTGAGCCCTCTTTGAACGTTACGTTGTTGATTGAATAAGCCAGGAGAATCATCATTATCGCGAACACAAAGAGGAATTCCAGTGAGACCTGTCCCTTCCTACCCATCTCTCCCCCTCATAATATTTTTGAGGCTGGGTGTATTTAACCCTTGCCATGGGATATATCGACAACTGCAACTGTCTCCGGCCCCTTCTTTACCGTTTTAACTTCAAAATAGTCGTCGTTGAAGACCTTGAAGCTGAACTTCTCCGGGTCAAGGGAATGTCTCGTTAGGAGGGCCCTCATCTCGTCTATGAAGAACTGTGCGAGCTGGTGGTATATGAGATCCCTTTTCTCCCTTGCCCTGTCGTGGACCCACACCACCAGGGGCAGCGGGATTAAGCCCAGCAACGCCATGGGCCACCAGAGAGACAGACCGGCGAGGATTAACGATAAAGACGCGGCTCCTATTAATGCGTAAAGGAAATACTCGGTCTTTTTTACATTTTTGAGCTCCTTAACCTTTGCCTCCCATATGTCTAAGAGCGCCGGGTTGTAGAAGTCGAATGCGGTGTGCCTTTTTCCTTTCTTTATCCTCTCCCTTATGAGTTCGTCCCAGTCGTCTTTGTAGTAGACCTTAAAGCCCTTTTTCATGGCCCTTTCGGCATCTATGGAGGAGATTATCCTCCTGATGTCCTCAGCGCTCTCCTCTGCTATGTGAGAATAAACTCCCTTCGCGTCCAGCTCTAAGGCAACTTCCACGGAGTCCCTTATTTCATCCATCGAGCTCCCCCTCCGCAGGGTAAATGTCATCGAAGTCCGGGAGTCCGGTCAGGAGGGTTTTTTTCTTTTCTTCTGCTTCGGCTTTTGCTTTCATGAAGGACTCAGCGTACCTCTTTGCCGTGGTTATTATGTCCTCTATGCTTTTGCTCTCGTAAATCCCGCTCAGGAGGGTCACAACCTCAACATCCCTCTCCCGGGGATCTGGATAAAAACCCCTGAAAATCTGCTTGCCTTTTATTCTTCCGGTCAGCTCGTCCAGGGCTTCAAATATCTCCCTCGCCTTCAGCACTTCAGGGGGCCCGTGAATTGCCACGAGGCCGTAGAGAGCGGACTCAACGTTGACCTCAAGGTAGAGCCCCTCGCTTTCGAAAGACCTTGCTATAAGCCTCGAGAGGCTTTTCACCTGATCGGCCCGGGATTTGGCATAGCCAACCGTGGCAAAGCTTCCGAAGGCCTTGAGGACAAACTTCAAATCGCTCGCATCCAGCGTCTGCTCACCCGGGACGTCTATGAGTGCCAGAAGCGATGCTATCCTCTCGGCTATTGTGTAGTTTATCTTCTCGTACGCTTGACTTATGTCCAGGTCCCCTTCCTTGAGCTTGTTGTTGTCTATTGCGATTATTGAGTCGGCAACCTTTGAAAGCTTATCTACGGTTATCGCCGCGTTTATCGTCGGTCTTATCCCCTCTTCCTTCAGGGGCAGTGCCCCTATCGCAACCACCAGCGAGTCCGGGTATTCTTCTTTCAGGGCTTCGGCAAGGACGGGCGTTCCCCCGGCCCCGGTTCCGCCGCCAAAGCCGAAAGTGAGGAAGAATACATCAACGTCTTCGTAACCAACGATCGAGGAAACCTTCTTCATAACCATGGGGAGATCGCGCTTCATGGCCTCTCTCCCCAGAACGGGGTTGGCGTTTACCCCCTTCCCCCCGGTTAAGCTCTCTCCTATCAGTATTCTTCTCTCAGGCGGAATGTGCTTTAGATACTCCAAATCGCCCCTTGAAGTGTTTATGGCCAGGCTCTCAAAGTCCACGAGGGAGAAGATGTCCGCTATTTTAGTCCCGCACTGTCCGACCCCTATTATCAAAGCTCTCACGTCACATCACCCAACTCAACGGTTGAAAGCTCCCGTGACCCTGACTGTAATAACTCCCCGGGAATACATAAAGTTTTCTGGACGTTGCTTGCACCTAAGTGAGTTTAGAAAAAGAAGAGAAAGGGTTGCCTGAGCGGAATCAGCCTTTTATGAACCTCCCGTTCAGGCCCCTGCCCTGGGAATCTACGTCGTCGCGCATTATGAGAACTACCCTGCTCGGCTCGTATTCGTCCTCGATGTGGTATCCGGGGAGGTGCTTCACAAGCTCCTCAGCGAAGGTCCTGATCTCCTCGTGCTTTGGCATGTTGTTGATGGTGAGCCTGTTCCTTGAGAAGCCAACGAACATGTAGGCCTTTGCCTCGACGAACATCGGGTTTGCTATCTTAATCAGTTCGGCGTATCCTTCCGGGTTGTGCATGTTCTCGCCTTTAACAAGGGTCAGCCTTATCACTGTTCTCGTCTGAGCGTCTTTCATGAGCCGTAGGGTATCCTTTATCCTCTCCCAGCCGTCGGGTATCATCGGGACGTTCACCCTGTTGTATGTCTCTATGTCAGGCGCAGTAAGCGAGACGTAGAGCTGGGTGGGGAGCTTGTCCTCCCTTATCATCTCCTCGAGCCTCTCGGGGACGGTTCCGTTCGTGACTATGAATGTGGTAAAGCCCCTCCTGTGGAACTCCTCAACGAGGTCACCCATGTAGGGGTAGAGCATTGGCTCGCCCGAGAGGCTTATGGCGGCATGCCTTGGGTTCCAGGCCTCCTCAAACTTCTCCTTCGGAACCTCAGGGTTGCCCTTGTAGCCAACTAAAAGCTTCCTCTGGGCCTTTATGCTCTCCTCGACGATGAATGCCGGATCGTCCCATGGCTGGGGAAGCTCCGTTCCCAGGAAGCCCTCCATCGGGCGCCAGCAGAATATGCAGTTGTGGGTGCACCATGCTGTGACGGGCGTCATCTGGAGGCAGCGGTGGCTCGCTATACCGTAGAACTTCTGCTTGTAGCAGAACCTCCCGCCGGTGAGGCTCTCCTTGAGCCAGTGGCAGAGCTTCACCGAACTGTGCCTCCCCACGAGCTCGTAGTGCTGTTTCCTGAAGAGGAGAGCGATTTCCTCAGGCATGTTTGGGTTTGAGTTCACCACTATCGCCATTAGCCTCACCTAACTCCAATCTTTGTTGAGTCTTCGTCGGGTGCTTTAAAAACCTGATTGGCCAGCCCTGTTCCAGGAAAACTTTATAAGGCCAGCAATTTTATTTACTAACGGTGAGAAAAATGCTCGAAGGCTACTATATCGTCGAGAACACCGGGATTGTCCCTGCCGTGAGGAGGTTCGGGTTTAAAGACCTAAAAGCCTGGGGCTACGACCTTCACCTCGGAACTATCGACGGCAGGGAGGCCTACTTTGTCTCAAACGTCGGAACCAGGGAGGAGGGCGAAACCTATAGGCAGGACGGTAAGGAGTACCATATCAGCGAGACCCGGAGGGAAATACCAAAGGACGCCAGACTTTTGGCGAGGATAGTCGTAGAAAAGGGCCAGCCCTATCTGGAGTTCTGGCTCGACACGGAAGAAGGGGACTTTCCACTCGCGAAGGAAGACCCGAGACTGATCCTCCACCGCTTCTGGACTGAGAAGAAGTTCAACCAGCTGGAGAAGCACGTTGGGAGCGTTGGCCTTACCACGGACTTCTTCAAGGACAGGGTTTTCGTGAAGAGCCTGCCCCTGACCTACGAGGAGTATCCACCGAAGGTCAGAAAGGTTCTGAGGGAGGTAAGGGACATACACCGCGACATGACTGGCTTTGGAAGGTTCGTCTTCCAGTACTTCGGCGAGGAGGACAAGGCACACCACTACCGCCTCTGGTGGCTTCTGCCGACGATACACCTCTTCGACGTCGAGGTCTCAAACGAAGTAGACAAAGTCCTGGCCATGCTCGACTGAAAAAATAGCGGAGAGGCCCAGCCGGCTTCAGCCTCTTTTTGCCTTTAAAGTTAAGATAAAATCAAAGGGCCTTCCTCAAAAAGTACTCGTGGACCCTCGTATCATCAGTCAGCTCGGGGTGGAACTCGAGGCCTATCAGGTTGTCCTGCTCAACGCCAACAACCCTGTCCCCGAGCCAGGCTATCGGCTTCACCCTGCTGCTCAAAAGCTCAACTATCCTCGGGGCGCGGATGAATACACCTATGAAAGGCTCATCGCTGAAGGCAAGCTTTATAGGTGCTTCAAAGCTGTCCACCTGCCTGCCGTAGGCGTTTCTGTTCACCTTAACGTCGAGTAGCTCAAGGAACCTCTGCTCCGGCGTTGCCCCTACAACTTCCTTCGAGAGCATTATCAGCCCGGCACAGGTTCCCATTATTGGCAATCCTTCCTCACCGAGCTTTTTGACCGGCTCAAAGAGGCCGGTTTTAAGCATAAGCCTTGAAATCGTCGTGCTCTCCCCACCGGGGATTATTATCGCGGAGATTCCCTCGAGTTGCTCCGGCCTTCTGAGCCAGAAGACCTCGCCGGAAACACCGAGGTTTGCGAGGGCTTTTTTAGCTGCGTCGACGTGCTCGCTCACGTCCCCCTGGAGGCCGATGACCCCTACCTTGACCATTCCGACCACCCCAAAAAAGAAAAAAGGCTCAGACGCCCCTCTCCTCGAGGCGAACCTCGAGCTGTTCTATCTCCTGGCCGTGCATGGGCTCTCCGATCTCCTTGCTTATCTCAACCAATACATCGGGCTCGTCCCAGTGGTTTACGGCCTCAACTATGGCCCTCGCCATCTTGGGCGGGTTGGAGCTCTTGAAGATTCCGGAGCCGACGAATACCCCATCCATGCCCATCTGCATCATCAGGGCGGCGTCTGCGGGGGTGGCAACTCCTCCAGCCGCGAAGTTGACGACGGGGAGCCTTCCGAGCTTTTTGATCTCTAAAAGGATCCTGTAGAGGCCCTCGACGATCTCGCGGTAGGTGTAGTGGCCGTAGACCGGTTCGTTCTCAAGAACCTGCTTCGGGAGGCCGCTTATCTCCCTGACCTCCAGGGCGAGCCTGAGGTAGGGTTCAGCAAACTTCTCTGCAACGCCGTAGACCTGCTCGTCGGTCATGCGCTGGATTAGGGCTATGTTGTCCTGGAGAAGGCGGACGTGCCTTACAGCCTCGATGATGTTTCCTGTTCCCGCTTCACCCTTAGTCCTCATCATGGCCGCGCCTTCCCATATCCTTCTGACGGCCTCGCCGAGGTTCCTGTTGCCGCAGACGAAAGGAACCTTGAACTCGCGCTTGTCGATGTGGAAGTACGGGTCAGAGGGGGTGAGAACCTCGCTCTCGTCTATCATGTCAACGCCCAGGGCCTCGAGTATCCTCGCCTCTGCGACGTGGCCTATCCTGACCTTGGCCATCACGGGAATAGTTACCGCGTCCATTATCTCCTGGATCTTCTCTATCGGAGCCATCCTCGCGACTCCGCCGGCCTTCCTGATATCTGCCGGAACGCGGTGGAGGGCCATAACGGCCACTGCACCAGCTTCCTCAGCGATTCTCGCCTGCTCGGCGTTGGTGACGTCCATTATGACGCCGCCCTTCACCATCCTGGCGAAGCCCCTCTTCAATCTCTCCGTGCCCTTAACCTCGATAACGTCGAGCTTTCCCATATCGATCACCCCGTCCACTTGTTGTTCGAGGGGGAAGATATAAGCCTTTCCACTTTGGATGTTTTCCCCCACAGTTTCCCCGACAGGTTTATTAACCATTTCGACAGATATCTTAACGGTGGTACTGTGAGGCCAAAGGTGGCAGTTCTTTTTAAGATGAAGAGCAAACCGCTTGAAGAGCTCAAGAAGTATGCAGACGTTGAGTTCATCCTGGAGCCAAGCGTTGAAGAGCTCAGGGAGCGCATAGGGGAGTTCGACGGCGTCATAATCTCGCCCCTGAACCCCTTCCCGAGGGAAGTCATTGAGATGGCCGGGAGGCTGAAGGTGATAAGCTGCCACTCGGCTGGCTACGACCACGTCGATGTGAAAGCGGCGACCGAACGTGGGATCTACGTTACAAAAGTTTCCGGAGTTCTGAGCGAGGCAGTCGCTGAGTTTGCCGTCGGCCTGACCATCGCTCTCCTCAGGAAGATAGCCTACACCGATAAGCTCGTCCGTTCCGGAAAGTGGGAGAGCCATGCCATGATATGGAGCAGTTTCCAGGACGTAGAGACGGTTTACGGCAAGAAGGTGGGAATCCTCGGCATGGGGGCGATAGGAGAGGCGATAGCGAGGAGGATGAAGGCCTTAGGGACGGAAATCCTATACTGGTCGCGCTCGAGGAAAGAAGCTGTGGAGCAAGAGGTTGGGGCAGTTTACAAACCATTGGAGGACGTCCTGAGGGAGAGCGACATCGTTATCTTAGCACTCCCAGCAACGCCCGAGACATACCATATCATCAACGGGGAGCGGATAAAGCTCCTTGAGGGTAAGTACCTTGTGAACATTGGCAGGGGGACCCTCGTGGACGAGAAAGCCGTCGTTAAGGCCATCGAGGAGGGCAGGCTCAAGGGCTACGCCACCGATGTCTTCGAGAAAGAGCCAGTTCGGGAGCACGAGCTCTTCAAGTACGAGCGGGAGACCGTCTTGACGCCCCACCACGCGGGCCTCTCAAGGGAAGCCATGGAGGACATGGGCTTTCAGGCCGTGAGAAACCTCCTCTCCGTCCTCCGCGGCGAAGTTCCGAAAGACCTCGTGAACCGGGAAGTAGTTAAAATCCGTCCGCCTGAGAAAGTCAAGATGCTCTGAGGTGGCTGGAATGCTGGTTGAGGAACTCAGGGAGATTACACGGATTCCGGGTGTTTCAGGCTATGAAGAGAAGGTCAGGGAAAAGATAGCTGAGTGGGTGGAGCCATACGCGGACTATGCCGTTGACACCATCGGGAACCTCGTCGTTGAGCTCGGCGAGGGCGAGCTTAAGGCCATCTTCATGGCCCACATGGACGAGATAGGTCTTCTCATCACTGGAATAAGGCCCGACGGGAAGCTGACCTTCAGAAAAGTTGGGGGAATCGACGACCGCCTTCTGTACGGGAGGCATTTAGATGTCATCACCGAGAAAGGGAAGCTCGACGGCGTTATCGGGGCACTCCCGGTGCACCTCAACCTTGAGCAGAAGTTCGAAACGGTGCCATGGAGCAAGCTCGTCATAGACATAGGTGCGGAGAGCAGAGAAGAAGCGGAGAAGCTCGGCGTTAAGGTTCTTGATTATGCCGTCTTCAAGAAGCACTTCGCGGTTCTGAACGACCGCTACGTCTCGACCCGCTCGCTGGACGACCGCTTTGGGGTGGTTGCCCTCGTTGAGGCCATCAAAGACCTCGTTGACCATGACCTCGATGGCAGATACATCTTCGCCTTCACAGTCCAGGAGGAGGTGGGCCTCAACGGGGCGAAGTTCCTGGCCGAAAAGTACTCCCCCAGGTACGCCTTTGCGGTGGATTCCTTCGCCTGCTGCGGGGACTTAACCGGCGACGTTGAGCTCGGCGGGGGCGCCGTGATAAGGGCCGTCGATGGCTCTGCCATCTACACCAGGGCCCTCGCGAGAAAAGTCGCTGAAATCGCCCGCAGGAACGGGATCCCCCTCCAGGTCGGCGTCACCGGCGGTGGGACGGACGCATCGGTCTTCCAGCACAAGAGCGAGGTTCTGGCCTTGAGCGTGCCCATAAGGTACCTCCACAGCGAGGTCGAGACGCTCCATTTAGCTGACCTCGAGGCGCTGATAAAGCTCATCGAGGCGATAGCTTTTGAGCTCTGAGAAATTTTTATAACCCCCAGGAAAAGTGGGATTGGTGGGAAAAGTGGGACTGACTAAGGTGGACGAAAAGGGCAGGATAGTCATCCCGAAGGAGATAAGGAGAAAGCTGAAGATAAAGCCTGGTGAAGAGTTTGTGGTTACAGAGCTAGACGGCGATACTCTCATTGTAAAGCGCTTCAACGTTAAAAAGATGCTCGAGGGCCTGATAGAAAAGGCAAAAGACGTCGACCTTGAGAAGCTCCAGATGGAGACAGCCGAAGAGGGGAACAGGGTTGCCAGGAAAAAGTACAGAGAAGTTTTTGATTGACACCAACGTCTTCATTGCCGCAGTAAAGCGGGGATGGACCGACACGACCGAGCTACTCCTCCACTTACTCTCCAGCAGCAGGTATAGACTCATAGCAAACGACGTCCTGCTTGCAGAGTACCGGAAATACGCGGAGAGGCTCGATGCCATGGATTTTTATGAGTTTTTGGTGAGTAGGGTTGATCTTGTGAACCCAAAGCCTGAGGACGTTCGAAAGGTGCTGTCCTACTTCCCAAAAAGCCAGGTTGCGGATGCTGTTCACGCAGCGACCTGTCTGATAACTGGAGCCGTATTAATCACGAACGACAGGCACTTTGAGGAGATTTCTAAAGCAGGCCTGATTGAAGTCTGGAGCGTTACAACTGCAATTAAAAGACTAATCCGGAGGTGATTCCGTGCTCAAATACCTGGGCTACTTCGGCGTTGGAGTCCTCATCGGAGCCCTCGCGGCAATGTTCGGCCTCGGCGGGGGCTTCCTGATAGTGCCTGTCCTTAACCTCCTCGGCGTCGAGATGCACCACGCCGTTGGAACTTCGAGCGCGGCCGTAGTCTTTACTTCCCTCAGCTCTGCCATAGCCTACCAAAGGCAGCGCAGGATACACTACAAAGCCGGTCTTCTGCTGGCGTTAACAGCAGTCCCGGGGGCGTATATAGGCGCGTGGGCGACGGCCTACATAAGCGCCTCCCAGCTGAATGTGATCTTCGGTATAGTTCTCTTCCTCGTCGCGATAGGGATTTACAGGAAGAAGAGCGCCGAGCCGCACGAGGTCAGGATTGAGGAGGTAAAGCTCGACCACAAGCTGATCCTCCTCGGCGGCCTCATAGCGGGGATAGCCAGCGGGCTTTTGGGCGTCGGGGGAGGGGTTATAAACGTGCCCTTCCTTACTGCCATGGGCATGCCGATACACTATGCGGTAGCCACCTCGAGCTTTGCGATAGTCTTCACCTCAACGAGCGGGGCTCTGAAGCACTACATGATGGGCAACGTTGAGGTGGAGTGGCTTCTCCTCCTCGTGCCGGGCCTCATAATCGGCGCCCAGATCGGTGCGAGGATAGCGAAGAGAACTAAAGCCTCTTCACTCAGCAAGGCCTTTGCGGTTGTCCTGGCCCTCCTGGCCATCAGGATGGTGCTCCGGGGACTCGGCTTTGCCGTCCCGTGAGCTTTTGTTTATGTCTTCCTGTTTCGATTCTCCCAGAGTCCTATTGTCTGGGGGGACGTCCCGTCCCCCACCCCCTCGAAGTTTCCTAAGACTCCCATCAAAGCCCGGTTAGAACTGTGTTCTTATCTTTCAATTCTCTCAGGGCCTTATTGCAACCCAGGACTTTCCAGAGAAAGTCAGGCTGACCACGCCGAGTTTCCATTCTCCCAGAGTCTTATTGCAACAAACGCATATATCAGTGGTGATGTGCATGAAGGACTTCGTTTCCATTCTCCCAGAGTCTTATTGCAACATCTATGTCGCGGGGCTTGGAGAAAATAGAGGGTAGGGTTTCCATTCTCCCAGAGTCTTATTGCAACATGATGAGGGACGAGGTCGAGGCGATAAGAAAGTTCAGTTTCCATTCTCCCAGAGTCTTATTGCAACAAGTTCAAGAACGAGACAGTCGGGAGCAGTGTCTACATGTTTCCATTCTCCCAGAGTCTTATTGCAACAGAAGAGATGGATTTTTGATAAGATATCTGATGTCATGGTTTCCATTCTCCCAGAGTCTTATTGCAACATGATAAGGTTACCTTATACGCTGGGACGACAGAGAAAGGGGTTTCCATTCTCTCAGAGTCTTATTGCAACTCTGGAGATATTAGAAAATGAAATCAAAGAGATTTTGAGGTTTCCATTCTCTCAGAGTCTTATTGCAACCAACCCTCAAGCTCCCCGAAGAGCCGCTTCCCCACACGGTGGGTTTCCATTCTCTCAGAGTCTTATTGCAACGATTTCCAAGTCCTATCAATCACCCAGCTGCGACTGTCGTTTCCATTCTCTCAGAGTCTTATTGCAACTGGTTGCGAGGAATAGTTTGCAGGCGCCGAATATGAGGGTTTCCATTCTCTCAGAGTCTTATTGCAACGCCCTTAAGGGAGACCATAAGAGCTATAGAGGCTATTGTTTCCATTCTCTCAGAGTCTTATTGCAACGGGAAGGTTCTGAAGACCGGTGTAATGATAGACCATGAGTTTCCATTCTCTCAGAGTCTTATTGCAACCCAGCCGCCTGAAGGCTGGGCACACACGCCCGCCGAGTGTTTCCATTCTCTCAGAGTCTTATTGCAACCCAGTTAGTGTCAAAGGTGACGGCGAACCTGTCTCCCTCGGGTTTCCATTCTCTCAGAGTCTTATTGCAACATTGTTCGCCAGAGGGCACGTGCCCCTGTCACAGAAGTCGGTTTCCATTCTCTCAGAGTCTTATTGCAACTAACCTCGTTCGGGGTCATCAGCACACGGGGTTTAAAATCTGTTTCCATTCTCTCAGAGTCTTATTGCAACGCAACGTGGGCCATTATGCCGGCGCCTATGATGTCACCGGTTTCCATGTTTCCATTCTCTCAGAGTCTTATTGCAACAGGGTTATGGGAAAAGCTGTAGTTGTCCCCTCAAAAGGTTTCCATTCTCTCAGAGTCTTATTGCAACAGAACTTCTTGCTCAGAATGTAAGTGTGGTAAGCACCAGTTTCCATTCTCTCAGAGTCTTATTGCAACCGTAGTGGTGATTATACGCCTGTTATAGTTTATGGTGATGTGTTTCCATTCTCTCAGAGTCTTATTGCAACATGATTGAGGCGTATGTTCGGACTGTTAGTGGTTCTACGTTTCCATTCTCTCAGAGTCTTATTGCAACACCCTCCATATACTTCCCCAGTAAATGCTATTCCGTAGTTTCCATTCTCTCAGAGTCTTATTGCAACAACCGGATTCTGTAGTGCTGGGCGTATCAGTTGATGGTTTCCATTCTCTCAGAGTCTTATTGCAACTAAAGACTACGAAGAGTCCTGTTGCCCACCCGACTATGCGTTTCCATTCTCTCAGAGTCTTATTGCAACTTTGCTTGTAACATTGTGTTACATGTTGTGAACCGTAGTTTCCATTCTCTCAGAGTCTTATTGCAACTGGTATGGATGAGAAAGTTTTAGTTGTTGATACTAATATGTTTCCATTCTCTCAGAGTCTTATTGCAACGATTAAGAGGGCCATTTCCAAGTCCTGTTCTTGCATTGGTTTCCATTCTCTCAGAGTCTTATTGCAACCATAGACTGCTTCGCAGAAGCTCTCAAAAGCCTGCTACGTTTCCATTCTCTCAGAGTCTTATTGCAACAGGGCGGGTTTCTCCTCAGTTTGTCCTGCAAGACCATATTAATCCCCGGATTTTATAAGTTTTTCTATGGAGGGGCCTTAAAAGAGCCCCCAAAAGACCGGATTTCCGGCTATTGAAAGGCCAAACTCAACGGACAAAGCTAACAAGCAGGACTTTTCCCATGGTGCACTCTTATGAGCATGGGACTTCCAAAGGAAGGAAAAGAGCCCAAACAGGCAAAAATGGCGTTTAAACCATTTAAACTCAAAAAACTCCAATTTCCATAGGAAGGGCTGGATTCCAGGCCCTCCCCTTCCTCCGCTCAAAACTCCGAAAAAAATTCGTTACAAAACGCACAAAAACCTGTAACAAAATGTTAGATAATAACAAAAGGTTACTAAAGACTTCCAGGGCCGCCACCGGGGAGGTCTCCAGAAAAACAGCCCTCAGAAAGAACAATTCCAGAAACAAAACAGCCTAAACGTGATACAAAAAATTTAAAACCTCAGCGGCCTACTTTATTTGATGGTGGTATGTAAATCGTCAAAGGGCCTCATGAAGAAAGGATAGCCGAGGAAAAAGCCATTAAAATGCCGGGGCGCCTCTTTGCGAGGGTTGAGCGGTTCGATGTTTACCGGTATCATTACGTTCCGCTCGCGATTAAGGAAGGAGGGAAGGAAAAACGAAAGCCAAAGGGAAGGCTCTGGCAGTGATAACTCTGGCCCTCCTCCTCTTTCCGGGCCCTGTGCTCGCGGAGGGGGAGGTGAAAAGGGAGAAGCCAAATTCAGCGGTCTGGCCGCCCTTGGAGTAATGCTGATATTCACCGGCACGGCCTACTACGCACTCACAAAGAGGAGGCTCTTCATCGAGCACAGAAAGGGGGAACCGGGGATAGTTGTGAGGCCCGAAAGGCCCTACATTACCGTTTTTGGCCCGGTTTATCCGATGACGATACACCACGCCTTCACTGTAGTGGGGACCCTGCTGGCCCTGGCTCACTTCGCGACGTGCACCGACTACTCAACTCCCTACGGCAAAGCCGGACTCGGAATGGCCATAACCTTAATCCTCCTGAACATCAGCGGCTTCTACGGGAGGTACATCCACACAAAGATCGAAAAGGCCGCGAGGGAAAAGGAAAGCAGGGCTCTTAAGCAGCTCGTGAGGGTCATGAGACGGTGGAAGGTTCTCCATGTGATCCTCGCGGCAGTTTTCCTCCTGTTGCTTGGAATCCACCTCGCCACGATGGGTGACTGAGGTTTAGGGGTGCCCGTTCACCCCAAGCTTTTCCCTAACCTCTTCCCTTATCGGCCTTAGTGCCCTTGCGTACTTCTCGAGGGTCCCGAAAAGCCGTTCAACCCTCTCTTTGTATTTCTCGTCCTTAAGCTCCTCGCCCTCAAAGATATCGTCAACGTTGTAGAAGAGCACCTGCCCAACGGGGAACATGTGGTAGTTGAGCATGGCCGTTTTCAGCTCCATCAGGAGCCTCGTCCCACCTGTGACGACCGAAACAGTGGCTATTCCAACGGGCAAAGCCTCGTACTCGTCGTAAATCGTGTCGAGGAGTATCTTGAGCTCTCCCGGATAGCTCCCGTTGTACTCGGGCGCAACTATGACGAGGGCATCGGCCTCAATGATTTTTGCCCGGTATCTCTCCATCTCGGGCGTTACCTTCCAGCGGTGGGTGTAGCAGAGGAGGTAGTCCTTCACGTCTATCAGCTCCGCCTCCCAGCCAAGTTCGGTCGCCTTTCTGAGGAGATACCTTGCCACCTTCTCGCTCTTCCTCCCTTCTCTTGCCGTCCCGAGAATTATCTTAACCTTCATACAACCACCTGAGAGGGTTCGTTCCAGGGGTTATTTAACTTTCCCTTCCAAATCGGAAAGCGCAGGACTTCGAAACTTCCCATTTTGTTAGAGGAACCTTTTTAAATTAGGAATACCTAATATCAAGCGGTGATGCGAATGGTGAAGGTTGGAGAAACCGTTCCGGACTTTGAGGCAACTGCCTACTTCCCCGAGAAGGACGAGATAGGGAAGCTGAGGTTCTCTGACTACAGAGGAAAATGGGTCGTCTTAGCGTTCTATCCGGCCGATTTCACCTTCGTCTGCCCGACGGAGCTTGAGGAGCTCGCTGCCCATTACGAGGAGTTCAAAAAGGAAGGGGCGGAGATAATAAGCGTCTCAACCGATACTGCCTACGTCCACAAGGCCTGGCACGACACTTCCCCGGGAATAAGGAAAATCAAGTACCCGATGCTCGCCGATCCAGCGGGAAAGGTGAGCAGGCTCTTCGGCACTTACATCGAGGACGAGGGACTCTCCTGGAGGGCCACCTTCATAATAGACCCCGACGGAAAGGTCGTCCACATGGAGATGCACGACTTAAGCATAGGCAGGAGCGCCAGGGAGATACTCAGAAGGCTCAGGGCCTCGAAGTACGTCCGGGAGAACCCGGGCAAGGTCTGCCCCGCGAGCTGGGAGCCAGGCAGGGAGGCCCTTGAGGTCAGCCTTGACCTCGTGGGGAAGCTCTGACTCCTCTATTTTTCAAAGGTTTCCCGGCCTTCCCTCAGCCGAACAAAAATTCCACGAGTTTTTTCTCCCCATAAAGTCTTTTGCGGAATTCCATGATTGGAAGATCGCCCTGGACGAGGCTGTCCTTCCTTATGTCCCCCTCCTGCGTCTCGACGACGCGTCTGTCCTGATGCAGAACAACCTTATTGAACTGCATTCCAAGCTTTGCGATTAACCGATCCAAAGGCCTTATTCCAGTGGCCTTAATGTAGAACCGCAGGTAAATCATTGTTTTTTCCTTGGTCACGGGCACGAAGAACGCTACAACCCTCACTTTTTCTGAGATGTGGTTTTGCCACACGTTGGGGAATATAAACTCAAGGTAGACCCTCGATTCGAGACCCTCGAGCTCCTCGGGCTTTTTGGCGATCTGTCCTCTATCGACTTCGTTGAAAACGTAAAAGACGAAGCTGTCCCCATCGATCCACTTCACAACTGGACCGTTGACGAGGGTTCTGTTTCCCCTGCCTATCGTAGTCCTGTGGACGAAGGGAAGGTGCATGACGTCGAGCTGGTTTTCCACAGCCCTCGGAAACGGGACGTTCCAGGTTTCCCGTATCTCCGCGCAGGCGAACTTTTCGTCTATGTCCTCAAAGAACCTTGGCTCACCCCTCGGTTCTCCATCTCCGAACCACATCCATATCATGCCAGCTTTTTCAACCACATTATAGGCTTTAACCGAAAACCGCTCAGGGACTCTGTAGCTTCTCCCGAGGGCGGGAATAAGCTTTACTCTGCCGTCCCCATCGTATTCAAAGCCATGGAAGGGGCACTGGAGTCTGCCGTTTATGACCTTGCCTGCAGAAAGTCTAGCCCTCCTGTGGACGCAGAAGTCCTCGATTGCGTTTACCTTTCCGTTTTCATCTCTCCACAGGACTATGTTCCTCCCAAACCTCACAACGCCAACGGGCCTGTCCTTTCTGACCTCTTTCGATGAGAGTATCGCGAACCACATGTTTTCCCCGCCTCCCAGCGGTCAGGCCGAATTTCGGACAACACCCCGAGCCTCCAAATTGCCATCACCTCAAGGTTGCAATGTTCCCGCGTAAACCTGCCAGACGAGTATGCTCTTTGAAGTGAGGCTCAGCAGTATGTAGACCTTCTCTCCTTTATAATGTTGGCGGCTCCCTAAAATGGGCAACTGCCGTGAGGAGAGGGAACGGGGCTATCAGATACGCCAGCCGGAGGTTCTCCGTTACCTTCGCCGGACTGCGGCTTGCCCCATCAAACTTCAGAGAGTTCTTCGCGGTGCCCTATGGGATTTCAGCGTACATTTTTATACAGTTTTGCCCAGAAACGTATAAAAAGGGTGTGCGCGATTCAGGGGCGGTGAGAAGAGATGGACGTGAAAAATTTTAGAAGGATAGCGCTCGTTGGGGCAAGCCCGAACCCGACCAAGTACGGGAACATAATCCTCAATGACCTCCTGAAGAAGGGCTTTGAAGTCTTTCCAGTCAATCCAAACTACGAGGAAATTGAAGGCGTAAAGTGCTACAGGAGCGTCAGGGAGCTTCCGGGGGACGTTGACGTCATAGTCTTCGTCGTCCCGCCAAAAGTAGGGCTTGAAGTTGCAAAAGAGGCCGTTGAAGCAGGCTTCAAAAAGCTCTGGTTCCAGCCGGGGGCTGAGAGCGAGGAAATAAGAGAGTTCCTTGAAAGAGCTGGCGTTGAATACAGCATTGGGAAGTGCATAATGGTTGAAACAAGCGATAAGAAGCTGTTCCTGGAGGTGTGAGGGTGTTCTACTATGTGAGAAAGTTTGAGGAAGACCTTGACTTCCTCTGGGAGCGCTTTAAGAAGAAGCTTGAGGAGGAGGGCTTTCTCCTGATCGGGGAGCGCGTTCCCGTGGCCATTGTGGAGCGGAAAGACGGGGTAATAGCGGACTATCACCTCCTCTTCATCTGCGACAGGGAGCTCGTGGCAGAGCTGGTCAGAATAGACTCCAACATAGGCGCCCTTCTCCCCTGCACTGGCTTCGGCTACCGTAGGGAGGACGGGAACTACCTCGGGGTTACCCTGCCGAGTGTAGCATGGAGAATAGCCGGAGAAGAGGTAGTCAGGCTCGTGAGGCCCATGGAGGAAAGACTTGTCAAGATTATAAACTCCCTATGATTTCCAATTTTTCAGGCTTTTTTCTGCGGGTTTTCCATTCCGGGAAGGATAAGCCCCATAAGCTTTCCCTCCGAGTTCCGAGTGGTGATGTTAATGACGAAGGCTGTTTTGAAGATACCCAACATGAGCTGCAGGCACTGCGTTATGAGGATTGAGAATGCCATAAGGAGTGCTGGCGCAGAGGGGAAAGCTGACCTAGAGACTAAAACGGCCGTGGTGGAGTTCGACCCCGGAAAGGTCCGCCTGGAGGAGATAATAAAAGCTATCGAAAGGTACGGCTACGAGGTAAAGCTGGCTGAACACTGATTGAACGGAAGCGGAAACCCCACTATTTTCGCTTTTCCCTGGGCCCAGAACAGGGGGCAACCTTTATGTGAAAAAACGCTCACTAATTTTAGGTGATGGTATGGAGGTCAAACTGCCCGGGCCGAGGACTCAAGGTGAAATGAGCCTCGAGGAAGCAATACACAGGAGAAAGAGCATAAGGAGATATAGGGCGGAACCGCTGACCGTTGAAGAGCTTTCCCATGGTGTTGGGCAATGTGGAAGGCCTTAGGCCGGGTCTCTACCACTACGATGGGAGGAATCACACCCTAAGGCTTATTCGCGAAGGGGACATGAGAAAGGAACTCGCAAGCGCATGCCTTGGACAGGGGCACGTTGAGGTAGCCCCCATCAACATCGTAATAGTGGCCCACTACGAAAGGACGACGAGCAGGTACGGGCAGAGGGGGATAAGGTACGTCCACATTGATGCGGGGCATATGGGGCAGAACATTTATCTCCAGGCGACGGCTTTAGGCCTTGGAACCGTTGCCGTTGGCGCTTTCAGGGACGAGGAGGTCAAGAGAATAATCGGCGTTGAAGGAGAACCTCTCTACATCTTCCCAGTTGGAAGACCTGCAGAGTAAAAGCAGTGGTTTAGAAATAGATTAGAAGTTCCCAAAACTAAATCGCAGTGCGAGCCTGTAGAGTATCGGCTCGTTGGTAATCTCTTTCCCGCAGCAGTCGCAAATAAAGAGGATACCGTATTTTTCATCAACTCACCATCAGACGGGCCACCAGAACCACGAAGAGCGTCGATAATATGTCCGCCAGCGTCGTTATCGTTGGCACCGTTACATTGTCCGGGTCAGGTCCGAGCCTGTCTCCGAGTATCGCGGCGAAGTAGGCAACCCACATTGCCACGAAGACGGGGAGCGGGTAGAGGAGAATGAACGGCAGGACTATTCCAACGGTTTGTTAAAAAGAAACCGGACGATGCCGATGCCTATGAAGTTTCCAATGAGGGCCAGCGAGGACTCCACGGAAATCCATGAGGAAATGGAGGCCGAGATGGAGGAGCACATGGGTATTGACTGGGAAGAAATGAAGGAGATGCATGAGGTCTGCGAGAGATACATGGGAATTGAAGAAAGAGAAGAGTGACCGGCTCCCCCTCAGTGGTGCCCTTCGTGGGCGTTTTCTTCTTCCTTTGGCTTGAACTTTTCTATGCTTTCCCTGGCTTTTTTGAACTCCCTCAGGCAGGTCGGACAGCAGAAGAAATACACCTTGTTGCGGTACCTGTACACCAGGGGTTCCCCAACGAGCTCCTTCCCGCAGTAGTCGCACTTGAAGGTCACCTTGACCTTTGGCGGGTTCTCCCTCTCCACGCTCTCCAGGATGGGCATTATCTCGATGACCTCGAAACCGGCTCCCTCGATGACCTTTTTGAGCTCCTCCATGCCCTCAACGGCTATCTTTATTAGGTACTTCCTGCTCGTGAAGCGGTTTATCTCGATTATCTCCTCGAACTCGTTCATCTTCTCTGGCTCATCCGTCTCCACGATGAGCGCGACGACGTTGTGCGCCCTTAGGAGCTCGGGGTTGAGCTTTACGGTGTAGCCCTGGATTATTCCTTCTTTCTCAAGCCTCTCAAGCCTCGCCCGAACGGTAGGCCTGCTCACCCCGAGCCTTTCAGCCAGTTCCGAGATACTGAGCCTTGAGTCCTCTATTAAAAGGTAGATAAGCTTCAGGTCAAGTTCGTCAATCTTCACGCCTATACCCCTAACTCGGTTCCAAACTATAAAAATTTTCTGGCTCTGCTTTCCAGATTGGAAAAAATAACCCCATTAAGGCCGGCAACGTAGTAATCAACGGGTGAAAAAATGGAGATCACCCTCAAGGTCAGCGGCATGACCTGTGCGATGTGCGTTAAAACCATAGAGAGGGCCCTCAGGGAGCTTCCGGGTGTTAAAGACGCCAGGGCAAACATAGAAACAGAAACTGTCCTTGTAAACTTCGACGAGTCGAAAGTTAGTCTGAACCAGATCATTAAGGCCATAGAAAACGCCGGCTACACCGTGGTGCGCGAGAGGAAAGAAGCGGTACTTAAAATCGGAGGAATGACGTGCGCCATGTGCGCCAGAACTATAGAGACCGGGCTCAAAGGGCTTCCCGGCGTTCTCAACGCGAGCGTGAATCTGGGAACCGAGAGGGCCATGGTGAGCTACGACCCGAGCGTGGTCAATACCGATTCGGAAAGGTTATTGAAAGTCTGGGCTACCGGTTCATCGGCGTGGAGGGAGAAGAAACACACGACATCGAGGGAGAACTGAGGGAAAAAACCCTGAGGGAGATGAAGAGGAAGCTGGCCGTCGCGTGGAGTATAGGGATAGCGCTCTTCGCCTCGATGCAGGCCAGTCGCTTCGGGCTTGAGATGCCTCATTTAATGCCGCTCCAGTTCGTTCTGGCGACGCTTGCCATAGCCTACGCCGGCAGGGGCATATTCGGGAAGGCCCTCTCCTCGCTCAGGCATAGGACTCTGACGATGGAGGTCATGTACTCCCTCGGGATAGGCTCGGCTTACTTCGCGAGCGTTTTGGCAGCTGCCGGAATAATTCCCACGGAGTTCAACTTCTACGAGGCGAGCGTTCTGCTAATGGCCTTTCTGCTCCTCGGGAGGTACCTCGAAACGGGGGCCAAAGGAAGAACGAGTGAAGCAATAAAGAAGCTGATGGGCCTTCAGGCAAAGAGGGCCACCGTGCTAAGGGACGGGAGGGAAGTCGTGGTACCACTAAGCGAGGTCAGGGTGGGGGATGTAGTTATAGTGAAGCCCGGGGAGAGGATTCCGGTAGACGGCATCGTTCTCGAGGGGGAGAGCTACGTTGACGAGTCCATGATAACGGGCGAGTCGATGCCCAGCATCAAGCGAAAGGGTGACGAGGTCATAGGAGGGACGATAAACGAAAACTCCGTCCTTAAAATCGAGGCGAAGCGCGTGGGTAGGGACACGGTTCTTGCTCAGATAATAAGGCTCGTGGAGGAGGCCCAGAACACGAAGCCGCCGATACAAAGATTAGCAGACAAAATCGTGGTCTACTTCATACCCGCGGTTCTCACCATAGCGCTCCTCTCCTTTGCCTACTGGTACTTTGTGGCGGGTAAACCTCTCCTCTTCGCGTTCACTACATTACTCAGCGTTCTGGTTATAGCGTGCCCCTGCGCCTTTGGGCTTGCTACTCCAACAGCCTTAACGGTCGGCATGGGAAAGGGGGCCGAGATGGGTATACTCATTAAAAACGGCGAAGTGCTCGAGATAGCGAGGAAGGCAACGGTGGTGCTCTTCGACAAGACAGGGACGCTCACAAAGGGAAAGCCGGAGGTTACGGACGTTATAGCCTTCGGAATGGGCGAGGAAGAGCTTTTAAAGCTGGTTGCCTCTGCAGAGAGACGCTCCGAGCACCCGCTCGGTGAGGCGGTGGTGAGGAAGGCTGGGGAACTCGGCCTTGAGCTTTGGGAGCCCGAGGGGTTTGAGGCGATAACGGGGAAGGGCGTTAGAGCAGTGGTCAGCGGGAGGAAGGTCTTAGCGGGCAACAGGAAGCTCATGGTCGAGAGCGGCCTAAACCTTGACGAAGTCGAGGAAACTCTGAAAAAGCTTGAGAACGAGGCGAAGACGGCCGTAATAGTTGCCGTGGACGGGAAAATAACCGGAGTCCTCGGCATAGCGGACACGATAAAGGAAGGCGCCAGAGAGGCCATCGAGGAGCTCAGGAGGATGGGCAAGAAGGTGGGCATGATAACCGGGGACAACAGGAGAACGGCCGAGGCTATAGGAAGGGCCCTCGGCGTTGATTACGTCCTCGCGGAGGTTATGCCCGGCGAGAAAGCCAGCGAAGTGAAAAAGCTCCAGGAAAAAGGGGAGATAGTGATATTCGTTGGGGATGGCCTAAACGACGCGCCAGCCCTGGCCCGGGCCGACATAGGCATAGCCATCGGAAACGCGACTGACATAGCGATGGAGAGCGGCGACATAGTTCTCATGAGGAACGACCCGCTCGATGTTGTGAAGGCCATAAAGCTCAGCCAGAAGACCCTCGGCAAAATAAAGCAGAACATCTTCTGGGCGATGTTTTACAACGCTGTTCTCATACCCTTCGCGGCGGGATTGGCCTTTGTCCTCTTCGGGATAGAGTTCAGGCCGGAGTGGGCCGCCGGGGCGATGAGCATGAGCAGCGTGAGCGTCGTTACAAACTCGCTCCTGCTCAAAAGGGCCAAAATCTAAGCCCTCTGTTCTTATTTCGCGGAGGTGAATAGAAAGCTTTACGTCCCTACTATCGTCTATCTGAAAGACGGCAGAGGGTAGCGAGGCAGAACCTGATTAAGCTTAAGGCTGTGTAGCCACGCAGTCTATTGATGCCCTTCCAACCCTGCCAGGACTAACTCCCCTTGCACCAGAAAGTTCATCCCTCGGCCAGAAGCAGACCCAGCTCGTTGTAGGCCCTGATTTTCTCAAATCCCGCGCTCTTGAGGGCTGAGATAACATCCCTCAGAATCCGATTTTGGACGTTTATGGCCAGCATCTGGCAAAAGTGACACTCCGGCGTTGAGCGGGCCATGAGGAAGAACACGTCAACGTTCTTCCCCTCAACGGTGAGGCCGTAGAGAAGACCCTCATCAACGATATTAAGGCCCGTTTCCGGGTCCTTAACGCTCCTGAGAACCTCAACGACGCTTTGAACCTCTGGAGGAAGCCTCTTTCCAGTGGCCTCATTCCGGGATCCGCGGGATTTAAAAAGGCCAAACAAACCCATCCAAACCACCTTTCTCAGATCTCTGGCTTATACTTTTTGTTCTCAAAGACCCCAACGATGTTGTTGCCAAGGTCGTAGACGTAAACGTTCTGGAACTTCACGAGGGCAAAGCGCTCCATTATGTCGCCGATTATCTTCGAGTAGGCAATAGCGCTCTCGCCGATCAGGTTATACTCCGCGTGGCTCTCAAAGCGGAGCCATACCTTGAGGGTCTCCCCGTTCACCTCGAGGCCGGCTATAACACCGGAGTCGAGAACGTCTCCCCCAGTGACTGGGTCGGTTATGGTCTTCAGCTGCTCTATCACTTCCATATATTCATCGGGCCACTCACGGTCCGGGCTGTAGATCTTCATCCTTTCACCAATAGAAGTTGGAATGCACCTTTATAACCCTTCCTGGGCAGAGTTGTGGAATAAAAGAACCAAGGCCGAAGGCATTCAGAAGGCGCCGGTTCCCAGGCCGCAGATGTTTGCGAAGGGGCAGATGGAGCAGTCCTCGGTGTAGGCCCTGAGGTAAGGCTCGCCCTTGATGGATTTCGTTATTTCCTTTGCCTTTTCCATCGCCTCGTCTTCTCCCTCTAGGACGAGGGTCACGCTCCCCTCGGCTCCGCCCGCTCCCCCAGCGGCTATCGGAATCGCCTCAACCCCTGCGAGTATCCTGTAAGCTTCAACCTCGGTCACAGGGTGGGCGTGGGGTATCGGCACGAGGGCCGCGTAAAGTCCCGTCCCCCAATCGAAGGAGTAAATGCCGGTCAGTTTCGCGCTCTCCCCCACCGGGGTCGGCACGAACTTCTCAAGGCTTACAGGAGTTATCGTGAATACCCCTTTCGTTATCGTCCAGCCGAAGGTTTTGCCTATCGTCCCACCGTCTGGAGCAGCTGCAAAGACGGCCACGTTCCAGTTGATGTCTATGGCGTTGGCCCCCTTGATGAACACGTCCTTAGGCCCCATCCGCCTGAGCGCCTCGGAGGGGTCATCGAAGGGCTCACCTTTGTAGAGGACGAGGTGCTTCGGCCAGGTGGCCTTCGGCGTGACGCAGGTTCTGCCCTTGCTTATAACTCCTACAGTCCACTTCTCCTTCTCTATCTTTTCTCCGAGAAGCTCTTCAGCTACATACGCGGCCGTTGTTCCCGTGGCAACGTAAACGAAGCCGTGCTTGAGGGCATACTGCACCTCGGGCATGGCCGCAACGGCTTTCGCTATGAGGCGCTTGCTTTCAGGTGGAGTAAGGGTCACGAGCGCCCTTTTCATGGGAATCACCGTGTTAAAATTTGCGTCGAAATTTATTAAACCTTCCCCAAAAAGTTCCATCGTCCATGATGAGAATAGCCACGTGGGCAATCGTAAACTATTGTATCAGAACCGCAACCGGACATTTCAAAAAGGTTTAAATGCCCGGAGGTTTATCAACCGGGGGTGAGAGGGTTGCTGTCAACGGGCATGGGGAGACTCGACGATGTCCTGGGGGGAGGGATCCGGGAGGGGCTCAACGTCGCTCTCATAGGCTCCTTTGATGAGGACAACCTTCTCCTGATGCACCAGATGGCTTGCAACATACTCAGGAGCGGCCACCGCGTTCTCCTTGCTGAGTTCCGGCAGGCCCCGAATGTTCTCAAGGAGTGGCTGTCCCACTACGGGATTAAATATGAGAACTACATTGAAAACGGCCGCTTGAAGATCCTGGATGGGTTTACAAACCTCTACTCCTCTCAGCCTGTGCGGGGAGAAGGCATAATACCCAACCCGCGCGACCTCGGGATAACCGTGGGGATAATCCGGGATGAGCTTGCCTCAGGCAACTACGAAGTTCTCGTCATCGATGACCTGACCATTCTCTACGCCCTCCAGTCCGATAAGGACGCGTATACCAGGGTGGTAATAAGGTTCATCAACTCAATAAAGGAACTCGGGGGCCAGGTTTTCGCGGGTATAAACTCCGAGGTTACCGAGAAGGAGGACCTCGCGAAGCTCCTCCTTCCCTTTGAGTACGTCATAGAGGTGGCAAACGGTCAGATAAAGCCCCTCAGGTCATACTACTCTCCAAGGGTCCCGGCAGGGCGTATCCCTTACAGAAAGACAGAGAAGGGCCTGGAGGACCTACGGGAGAGTTATTACTCCCTCCAGGATCTCAAGAACAGCCTGCATCTGGATGAAAAAGGCAACCTGTGGATGGGAAGCGAGAGGGTTCAGATAATCGGCGAGGAAGGCGAAGCGTCCCTCGTTGAGTTCGCCTACCACTACCTTGGCCCGGAGGAGGGGAAAAAGTTCCTCTACCTCTGGGGGCGCTACGAGTTCCGCGGCATGGGGAGGGCTTATAAAAACATGTACGATTCCCTAAGGACTGCCCTTGAGGACCTCGCCTCTTCAACCGAGGTCTCCGGCGGCGGTAAATTGGAGAGAGTTGAGCTGGAAGATGACCTGATAGTTCTGAGGGGTAGGAACCTTTTTCCGCGCATGAGGGGGTTTAAGTACCCGGCACACATAAACTACGCCGGTGAAATCGCCCAGCTCCTGGAGGAGTACACCGGGGAGAAATGGGAGGGGGATGAAACTCGCTGTCAGGCGATGGGGCACAGCTACTGCGAGTTCGTGTTCAGAAAGAAAGTCCCCCGACCAAAGGCCGCGAACCGATGGTTTGACAGATAAACTTATAATGTTCGAAAACGAGAAAAGCGTGAGGTGATGTTAGTGCTGAGTGAGAAAATGCTGAAGGCCCTGAATGAACAGCTCAACAAGGAGCTCTTCTCGGCCTACTTCTACTTTGGCTTGGCCGCCTACTTCAGGGACAAAAGCCTCGAGGGTTTCGCCAGCTGGATGGAGGCACAAGCGGAGGAAGAACTCGGCCACGCGCTTAGAATATACGATTACATCTTCGACCGCGGCGGTAAGGTCGAACTTGAGAGGATAGAAAAGCCAAAGCAGACCTTTGAAAGCCCACTCAAGGCCTTCGAGGCGGTCTACCTCCACGAGGTCGGCGTTACCCAATCAATATTCAAGCTCGTTGACCTTGCACGGGAGGAGAACGACCACGCGACCCATAACTTCCTCCAGTGGTTCGTGAAAGAGCAGGTCGAGGAGGAGGCAAGCACCAAAGCCATCCTCGACAAGCTCAAGATAATCGGCGACAGTCCCCAGGGAACCTTCATGCTCGACAGAGAACTCAAAGCAAGAAGCGCACAGCTCAGAACCATGCTGAGCAAGAAGGCATGATCTTTTTCCTATTTGGTGTTTGGAGGTTTTTCCATGAAGGTTCTTCTCCTCGGTGGGAGCGGTTTCATAGGTGGTTACGTTCTCGGGGAGCTTCTCCAGAGGGAGCACGAGGTAGTTGTCCCGACGAGGAGGGACTTAAAGTACGATATTAGAACAATTAAAGTGTCAGGACTGCCAGAGGATTATGCCCGGCTCGTGGAAGAACTAGACCCCGACGTCGTCATAAACCTCGTTGGAGTTCTAAAAGGCGATTATTCCGTCCACTATGAAATCCCCCGCGCCCTCTCAGATGCCATCAAAGGGACGGACATTAGACTAGTCCATATGAGTGCCCTCGGGGCTGATGAGAACTCCCCCATCGAATACTTCAGGAGCAAGGCCCTCGGTGAGCGGGAAGTTAGAAAGCTCGGGGACTACGCGATAGTCAGGCCCTCCCTCGTCCTCGGCCCCGGACAGAGGCTTTTCAAAGAGGTTCTCCGCTGGAGGGTCTTTCCAAAGTTAAAAACACCCGTCCAGCCAGTTGATGTTCGAGATTTGGCGAAACTCCTCGCTGATCTTGCCGAGAAAAATGGGAGGGACGAACTGAACGTCTGCGGAGCAAAGGTGATCCCGCTCGGTCAGCTCGTGAGGCTTGTTGTTAATAAAGCTGGAAAGCGGATTTTCCTTATTCCCCTGCCCGAGTCCCTCTTAAAGGCTGCTGGAAAGCTCGATAACTCCCTTCTAATGGCTTTAACCCCTAACGTCTGCCCGGAAAAAGGCGTTGTCTTTGGAAGACCTCTTGAGGAGTCCATAGCCTTCGCCGCGGAGGGTCTGCGGTGGGCTACGACCCGGTGAGCTACGTCTACGAGCCGATAAACACGATCCTCGAAGTGCCGACGGGGATAAGAAAAGCCAGAAGGGAGCTTGTGAGCCTGGCTGAGGGGAAAGTTCTTGAGCTAGGCGTTGGGACCGGATTAAACTTGCCCTTTTACAGGCAGGGAGTTGAAGTTACGGGCGTTGACATCAGCGAGAAGATGCTCGAAAAGGCCAGAAAAAAGAGGAGTAAAGCCGCAGTAAAGCTCGTCAAATCAGATGCCCGCCTCCTCCCCTTTCCAGATGAGAGCTTTGATACAGCCGTTTCCACCTTCTTCCTCTGCGTCGTTCCTGAAAAAGAGAAGGTTTTAAGCGAAGTAAGGCGGGTACTAAAGCCGAACGGAGTCCTGCTATCAATGGAGTGCTCTCTACCGAGAAATCCAATCTTCAGGGCTCTTTTAAGTGGGTTAAGCACTCTGACGAGTAAAATAACTGGAACCGACTTCAGGACTGACGTCACCGGACTTTTGAAGGACAACGGCTTCAGAGTCCTTGAAGAAAAGAGCCTCGTGAACGGTGCAGTTAAGGTAGTGGTCGCCAGACTTCCCCCGAAACTCTCCCTTTGACGAACCCGTTATGGTCTCAGGCACGCTATCAAACAGCCCCTTTGCCAAGCTCCTCTTTACGCAGGACTTTCGTGACTATCGCCGGCCTCCCGTTCAGGACGTAAACCCTGTGGGCGACCCTGAACAGCTCTTCGAGCTGGTGCGACACTATAAGAACGGCTTTTCCAGATTCAGCGAGCTCCTCGATAATTGAGAGGAGGGTGTCCTTTGACTCGGTGTCAAGGCCAGTAAGAGGCTCATCGAGGATCAAAACGTCGAAGTCAAAAAGCAGGGCCCTCGCTATCGCCGCCTTCCTCCTCGTTCCACCGCTGACTTCCTTAGGGTACTTGTCCAGGAACCTGTCTATCATTAGCCTTTTAGCGATGGGAAGCGAGTCGCAGTCCCCTCCCCTGAACCTGAGGCCGAGACAAAGGTTATCGCGGAGCCTTTTCCAGGGGAGGAGATAGTCCTCCTGGTAGACGAGGGAAAGCTTTCCCCTCACTAAGGCCTCGCCCGAATCGGGCCTTTCAACTCCAGCCAAGATCTTCACGAGCGTGCTCTTCCCCGTTCCGTTTGGCCCGACTATGCCAACTACTTCGCCACGGTTAGCTTCAAGGGTTATTCCCCCGAGTATCTTCTCGCCGCTGAAAGATTTCTCTAAGTTTCTCACCAGTACCAGCGCCTCACCCATTCCTCAAGCCTCCTCAGTAAGAGCTGGTCGATAGTAACCATAAGGACAACCAGGAGCAATGCCCACGCAAAAACCCCGGCTTTAACTCCGAGGTCGTAGGAGTAAATCAGCTGGTAGCCTATCCCCCCAGCGGAACCGAA
This sequence comes from Thermococcus waiotapuensis, assembly GCF_055384795.1. NCBI lineage: Archaea > Methanobacteriati > Methanobacteriota > Thermococci > Thermococcales > Thermococcaceae > Thermococcus > Thermococcus waiotapuensis. The sequence continues at coordinate 1,759,112 of NZ_AP042429.1, forward strand.
GGCTTCAGCAACGACACTTATCCTTAAAGCGATGCCGATGGCCACCCTGCTCGCGGAGACCATTTCGGGCAGTGTTCCGGGGGCTATAAAGTGCCAGTAGAGCTGGGGCTTGGAAGGTTTAAGGAGAACTATCAGAGGGCGGTACCTCTCTATCAGATTCTCACTTGAGCTTATGCCCGCCGAAAGGAGTGCTGGAAAGGCCGCCATTGCCGTGACGAGAATAGGTGCTATCGAGCTTGTAACGCCGAAGATCATTATGAAAATTATCGTCCACACCAGAACGGAAACGCTCTGGATGAAGATGTTGAGCGAGTTCAAAAAGGCCCTAAACTCCTTCGAGTAAAGGGCGAGCAGTATTAAGCCCCAAGTCAATCCAAAAGCGACTATAAACCCCCAAAGGCTGTGATAGAGCGTCAGGAGGAGGGATTCGAGAACTAAATCGTAGCCTGCTTTCGGATAGAAGGCAAGGGTCTCACCTATTCCTGGGATGAGCATAGGGTATAGCCGGGCTAAGGCCATCCATGAGGCCAGTGCAAAAAGGAAGAGGTAAAGCCAGCCACGCCTCATCTTCAGCCCTCGTAGAAGATATCTAAGCCAGACGGGTCCTTCTCAAGGTAGCCGCCGAGGTAGGCAAGTTCCCACTCTGACTTTATGCCGGTTATCAGTTCACCGTCAAGCTTTCCCTCGTTGACAAACGTTCTTGTGTAGAGAATTTCAATGGTCTTTTCGTCGAGGTGGTAGAGGTTCCTGAGTATTGCCTTCGTCTCGTCAGGGTTGGCCTTCCAGTAGCGGGCGCTATCGAGCTGGGCCCTTATGAAGGCATCGACGAGGTTCTTGTGCTCCTTTAAGAAGTCCCCCCTGACCACCCAGACAAGCATGACTGGTGAACCGTTGACCAGGCCCCTGGCCCTCGCCTCGTCCCAGAGGTCCGAGAAAGTCGCTATGACGGTGTAGTTCTTTGCCATAAGCTGGCTCGCTAATGGCTCCCAGACGACGACTGCATCAACGTCCCTCAGCGAGTCCTCCATCGAGCCGAGGGGGACGTTGACGACGGTGTAGTCGTTGGGAGTTAGGTTGTAGAGGACTTTCATGTACGCCTGGAAGAGCTTGAAGGTGCCAGAAGCAACCACCGCCCCTATCTTTCTGCCCTTAAGTTCCTCCGGTTTCATCTTTTCCTTTCCGACTATCACCTGGTTCTGGAACATGTCAACGGAGATTATTTTGATGTCAACGCCGCTCTGTGCTAAGTTCGCCGCCATTTCGGCCGGAATAACCGCTAAGTCGGTTTCCCCGTTGTTGAGGGCCGCCACGATGTCAGGGGTCTTACCGAGACGCTGAACCTCCACGTGGAAGCCGTTCTTCTCGTCGAGTCCTTTTGCCCCCATCACGTCGAGCGTGCTTATCCCCCCGAGCAGTGTGGCGGCCCTGACGGTGGGCAGTTCGCCAGAGGCCTTTTCTCCGGAGTTCGAGCCTATACACCCTGCGGTTAAGACCATCAATCCGAGGATGAACAGCACCGGTACCTTTTTCATTCAACCACCCCCGAGCTTTAACAGGGCATCAACTATGGCCGAGAGGGTCAGTACCAGCCCTATGGGGATGTTGAGGTTGAAAGCCTTCGGAACGTTCTCAAGGCCCTTCCTCGAGAGGTAGTTTTCGTAGAGGATTAAAAAGCTCCCGACGGCCCAGCCGAGCTGATAAACCCCCCCGAGGCCGTAGAGGGGGCCTGCAAGGCCAAAGAGTGCTATCGCAATGAGGTGAAATGTTAAAGCGATGTCAAGGCCCCTCTTTATCCCGAACCGTGCAGGAATGCTCCCAACGCCATGCTTCACGTCGAACTCGTAGTCCATGAGGGCGTATATCGTATCAAATCCGGCGACCCAGAAGAGCACTCCGAAGAAGAAGGCCCATGGGACATTCTCAAGGAGAACCAAAAGGTTGGCCTCGTCGCCTCCCGATGCAATCGTCCCTCCTGTCACGGCCATCGCCAGGGTTAAACCGAGGTGCAGATGCGGAAAGCTGTGCTTCCTCTTTCCCTGGGGATAGCTGAGGGCCAGAATCCAGGGAATCGGACTGAGCAAAGCTGTCCAGAAGTTCAACAAAACGGCCGAGACGAAGTAAAGGACCGAACCAACGACGACGAGCCACCACGCGTCGCTGATTTTTACCGTCCCTTTGATCAGGGGCCTGTTCCACGTTCTCGGGTTCAGGCTGTCTATGTCTATGTCAGCTATGTTGTTGTAGGCTAAAGCGGCGGTCCTCAACCCGAGGAGGGCGAGGCTCATGAGGATTATCTCAGCCAAAGTAACTTGGAAACCGCTGAGGAGCGCTCCAACGTAAGCGTAAGGCAGGCTAAAGAGGGTGTGCTCTATCCTGACGAGCCTCATGAGGGCGTGAAACCTGTTGGCTTTACTGACTTCACCCGGGTCAAAGACCATCTCAACCACCGAGGTACTTTTTGAAAAGGCCCTCAAGCTTCTTAAGGACTTCGGGGTCTTCCTTCACCTCCTCCACGGTCCTGCCGTTCATCTCCAGCGGGAGCTTCCTCGTGGCGTCTATGCCGAGCTTGCTCCCGAGGGGCGGGTTCGGAACGGCTGGGTCGAGGGCATCTGTGTGGGCGTTCGGGATTATCAAAACGTCCCTCTCTGGGTTGACGAAGGAAGCGAGGGCCCAGATTACCTGGTTTACGTCGTGGACGTTTATATCTTCGCTGACGACTATTATAACCTTTGTCAGCGCCATCTGGCCCGTTCCCCAGAGGGCGTTGAGAACCTTTTTACCCTGGCCAGGATAGCGCTTCTTTATCGATACTATGGCAACACCCTGAAAGACGCCGTGTTCGGGAAAATTAACGTCAACAACCTCCGGGAGAATCATCTTCATCAGGGGGAGAAAGATCCTCTCAATGGCCTTTCCGATGACTGCATCCTCAAGCGGCGGCTTCCCTACTACTGAGCCATAGTAAATCGGGTCATCGCGGTAATACAGGCGTTCGGCGTGAAAAACCGGGTAAAGCTCGTTCCTCTCGCTTGGCCTGTCGTAAAAGCCGAAGTGGTCCCCAAAGGGCCCCTCTTCGCCCAGCTCGTTCACGCCAACGTAGCCCTCTATGACGGCCTCAGCGTTCGCCGGAACAAGGATACCACTGGGGAGACGATAGAGCTCCAAACCGGAACCCCTCACGAAGCCAGCAAAGAGGAGCTTGTCCATCGGATAGGGGACGGGAGAGACGGCTGTCAAAAGCGTTCCTATGTCAGAGCCTATGGCTATTGCCACCGGCATCTTGCCCTCGTTTCTCTCAAAGTAATCCCCCCAGGCCTGGCTCCCGCGCTTGTGTATCTGCCAGTGAATTACCCCGGTAAAGCCATCGAGGAGCATAACGCGGTAAACACCGATGGAGTTCACCCCCCTCGGGTCGGAGAAGCAGACAAGGGGATATGTGAGGTAACGGGAGGCGTCTTTTGGCCATGTTTTGAAAGCCGGGATGAAGTTCAACGGCTCGTCTTCCACAACGTTCTTCGTGAACTCCGCTCTCCTGACAACCTTTGGGAGGTAGGAACTCATCTCCTTGAGCTTTCCAAGGGAAGAGATCTTCTCGGAAAGGCCGAGAGGGAGGCTCTCCAAAAGCCTGAGCGGCCTCTCGCCTATCTCTTCAAGCCTCTCAACGCCCAAGGCCTCCCTGACTGTTTCAACCCTTGTGAAGAGGTTTCCAGCAACCCTCCACTCTGGATAGCCCTTAACCCTCTCAAAGAGAACGGCCCCCTTCTTCCCATACATGGCCTTCCTCAGAAAGGCCGGGATTTCCAGCTCTGGCGAAAGCTGCTCTTCAACGCGAATGAGCTCGCCCCTTCTTTCAAGCCACTCAAGGTAATCTCTCATGTCCTCCATCGTTCACACCTCTAACTTCGGCCTTAAAACGGTTTCACCGGAGCAGTCAACGAGCCTGAGCTCTATTCCGTAGACCTCACTTAAAAGCTCCCCATCAAATACCTCGTCTGGCTTCCCTTGAGTGACTATCTTTCCGTCTTTCATTAGAACGAGCCTGTCGGAGAAGAGGTATGCCAGATTGGGGTCGTGTATGACTAAAAGAACACCAACGCCTCCCCTTGCTAGTTTCTTAACAGTCTGGAGGACGAGAACGGAGTTTTTCAGATCAAGTTCGCTCGTCGGCTCGTCGAGGAGGAGGTACTTTGGAGAGGTCATCAATGCCCTGGCAGTTAAGAGGAGCCTCATTTGGCCGCCGCTGAGAGAGGTGTAAGGCCTTTCGGCGTAGTTCTCAAGGCCAAACGTCCTGAGCAGTTCCCAGGCTTTTCTCCGATGTTTTTCGCCAGGAGCGCCAAAGGGCCCCAACTCAGGCGTTGCACCAAGGAGGACGAAGTCCAGGACCTTAAATGGAAACGTTGGAACGTGGTTCTGGGGAACGAAGCCGAGAATTTTTGCCCTTTCTCCGGGGGAAAGCCCGAGGACATCTCTTCCCTCCACCAAAACCCTTCCTTTCTCAGGCCTTATGAGGCCGTATATGAGTTTGAGGAGGGTGCTCTTTCCTGCCCCGTTGGGGCCGATTATCGAGGCTATTTCACCTTTCTTGACTTCGAGGTTCACGTCCTTAATTTCAAAGTCACCGAAGGAATAGCTAACGCCCTCAACCAATAAGTCGCTCAAGTTCCCTCACCTTCCCCATAAACTCAAAGTCTTTGGCCTTTTCAACCTCTCCACGCTTGAAGTGCTTCCCAAACCACTCATAGTAGAGTAGAGTCCTCCTCACGAAGGCTTCTACGTCCTTCTCACTGAAGAGGCTCTTCTTCTCCAGCTTTTCTCCAAGAACCGCATAAAAGCGTCTCATCTTCATCCTGTCCTCATCGCTCATCTTCTCCGGATCTATCTCGCCCCCAATGAGCGTCCCGTAGAATGGTGGAACCTCAAAGGCATCCAACAGTGACTGGGCATAGGCTATGCCACCGTGGAGCTTCCCCATAAAGGCCGAGCCCGCTAAATGCATCGCAACCAAGAAGAACACTTTAGGAACCTCTTCAAGCTCCCCCCTGTGCCTTTTAATCCATTCCATCAAACCCCAGTGCGGACCGTCACGGTAAACTGGGGCGCCCATGATTACGAGGTCGTAGCCACTGGGCGAAGGATCCTCCTCTACCCGTGAAACATCAACCTTATGTCCTCTGTCCTCAAAGAGCATTTTGACCAGTTCCGAGGCCCTTTCGGTCATTCCATAACGAGTCGTGTAAACGATTAGAATCCTCAACTCCATCCACCTCCGGTCTTTCTCAAAAGGTAGCCGAAGAAGGGAACGCCAACGAGAGTCGTTATTATTCCAACCGGAACATCTCCAGGGAGAAGCCTGACCACAAAATCCGCCAAAACCATCATAGTGATTCCGATTGAAATCGTCGCAGGGATTAGCTTTGAGTGTTCCGGGCCGACGAGCATTCTGGCTATGTGAGGAACGATCAACCCGAGCCAACCGATTATTCCCGTGAATGAAACTACCAGTGCCGTCATCAAAGCAGAGATGAAGACAAAAATTCCCCTCCAGAGGTGAACGTTTAGGCCTAAAAGCTCAGCCTCATCCCCCAAACTCATCGCGTTGAGGTTCCAGCGGAGGAGGAAGAGGATTAGTGCCAAGATGAGTACACCTGGGAGCGAGTATGTAACCATCTCCCAGCTGGCACCGGATAAACTACCCATCAGCCAAACTACCAAAGCCGATAAGCTCTCGCTCGGAAGGAGGAGCTCAAGGAGCGAAAGCAGAGCCGAGAAGAAGGCAGTAACGATTATTCCAGCAAGGATGAGGGAGACCGTTGAAACCTTACCGTTTATCCTTGCCATCCAGTAGGCGAGAGAAACTGCTAGGAGGCTGAATAGGAGTGCCAAAGGCGCAATTCCGGCGAAAGGCAAAAAGGTAACAGCTACAGCCGCCCCGAGGGCAACTCCCGAGGAGACGCCGAGGATGTAGGTGTCAACGAGGGGGTTCCTGAAAACCGCCTGCAGGATCATCCCACCTAAAGAGAGTGCTATTCCCGCTGAGACTCCCATAAGAGCCCTCGGCAGTCGGATGTCCCAGATTATTCTAACGGCCCCTTCTGTAAGGTGGAACGGATTGGTAGGATAGCTCCCAATGAAGATATCTAAGAGTATCGCAAGTAAAGGAAGGATCGCCAGGGCAAACTTTTTCATCTTTCAACACCTCCGAGATCATAAAGCTCTTTTGCCGGGTCTTTCCAGTCCGGGAAGTGTCTTCCGTGCACGAGCCTTCCTATCTCGTAGGTCCTGAATCAAGAATGAACCAAGGTATAAAGTTTTCCTGTCAAGGGTGTCCCAAGCCTCTCACCGCCGCCCAGGACGCTCGTCAGGGAGATGCTCTTCATTGACAAGGCTCTTCTCCTTGAAATCGGGGATAAGCTTAGGTCTTATTCTTTCATGGACGCCCCTCTATCACCTTCACCATGGTTCTACCCAAAAAGGGTCAGGAGAGGAAGGGATAGAACCTCTCCACGAACTCTTTCGCCTTGCCTTCCCAGTCCGGGTAGTAGTCAGGATAAATCACCTTTCCTAGGATCCAGACTCCAACGGCCATCCTTGGGCTCCAAATGAGGAAGCTATCTTTGCCCTTATCGGCCCTTAGAACAAATACGTTGCCTTCCCCAACGGCCTTTATGAGCTTCCAGGAGTCGTCGTTCAGCATCTCATTCTTAAGCTCTTCAACCTTTTCGTAGGGCGTAACTGAATCCGTGAGAAGGATTACAACATCGGCGTCTTTGTAGTCAGCGATTATCTTCTCCTTGTCCATTGGCACCCTAACTGGAGTGTAACCGGTGAAAGTGAGGTTCACAAGGTAGTCTGCTCCAACAACGCTAACGGCCTGAGCTAAGACGTCGTTGCCGTTGACGAGATAGTATTTGCCCATTATCGGCTCTATCATAATGACTTTCTTTCTGTCCTCGCTCGGTATCTTCGAGGTAATCGCCTTTACTCTGCTCACCTGCTCGTTGAAGTAGTCCTCGAAGGCTTGGGCCTCCTTCTCCTTTCCAAAAATCTTCCCGAGCAGCTCAATCGCTTTCGTCACGTCCTCAAGGTTGTCCTCGCGGAGCATTATCACAGGGATGTTATAACTTGCCGACCTGTTGAGGAACTCGTCTACATCGTAGAACTTCTTCAGGTAGAAGTTAACGATGAGGTCAGGGTTCAAAGCTAAGACCTTTTCCCAGTCATTCACGTTGAGCATCTTGCCGACTACTGTCTTGTTCTTCAGCCCAGGACTGAGAAAAACGTCATCCTTCGCTTCCTCCGGGATTCCAACGACCTGGTCGCTCGCGTTGAGGAGCTGGACTATTTCAAGAACCGAAGTTGACATTATCACTGCCCTCTGAACCGGAACCCTAACCGTCACGTTCCTACCCGCGAAGTCCTCAACGGTTATCTCCTTTGGGGTCGTTGTCTTCTCCGAGGTGTTCGAGCTTCCCATACAGCCGGCACCTAAAACTGAAACCAACAGGACTCCGACGACTAAAGCGGCCTCCCATTTCATCCCTACCACCTCATACTGGGTTTTGTTTCCCAAAAACCCCGATTGGGAGATTCAGGTTGAGATTTTCAGCCAGCTTGAGGTAGGAGCCAGGCTCATAGGGGCAGGCCTGGTCCTCGGCGAGCGGGTCTATATGGTAAGCGTAGGCCCGTGCCCTGCTCCCACCACATACCTCCTTAAACTCGCAGACTCCGCATCTTCCCCCGAACTCAGCCGAGCGAAGCTTTTTCATAAGCTCACTTTCCCTGTAAATCTCGACGAGGCTCTTTTCTCTCACGTTCCCGACGCTGTAAGGCAGGAAACCGCTAGGGAAGACGTCGCCATTGTAGGCAATGAAGACTATTCCCCTTCCATCGCGCGTCCCAATTGTTTGAGCCCTCTCTTCTCCACCCTCCCCAAGCAATTCAACAAGCTTTCTCTTGAGCCTGAGGTAGAGTTCCCCTGACTTTAGAACTTCGTCCGGGTTAATTCCTTTCTCCTCAATGGCCTTCCTCATTATCGCCACGCGCCTGAACATAGGCCCCTCCGTCGTTCTGACGAGAAGGTGCTTTGAAGCCTCGTAGAGAAAGTGAGTAACGTCTTCCCACTCCTCCGGCCTTAAGTCGCTCTCGAAGTTCCCCCTACCAGTTGGAACGAGGTAGAAAACCTCCCATACCTCAACGCCAAGGTCTTTTAGGAGCTTCACCATCTCGGGAAGGCCTTCAACGGTTTCGCGCATGACAACGGTATTTACCTGGACTGCCACGTTTCTCTTTAGGAACTCCTTTATCGCCCAGACGGTTCTTTCCCACGTTCCCTCGATACCTCTAATCGCGTCGTGAACCTCTGGAAACGGGCTGTCAAGGCTTATGCTGACTGCTTTAACGCCGTGCTCGACGATTTTATCTATCGCTTCCTCGGTGAGGAGGGGAGTTACCGCTGGAGCCAAACCAACGCGGATGCCCTTTTCAACGGCGTATTCTATTAGCTCAAAGATGTCCTTTCTCATGAGCGGGTCTCCACCCGTAAGGATCAGGATAGGATATGGCCTTCCGAACTCAGTTAGAGAATCTATGAGCCCCTTCCCTTCCTCTGTAGTCAATTCTCCTAGAAGGGCCTGAAAAATAGCCTCGGCGCGGCAGTGTTTGCACTTGAGCTGGCAGGCCTTCGTGGTTTCCCAGAAAACGAGGAAGGGCTTTTCATCATAGGGCCATGAGCTCGTAGATTTTTCCCGGGACATTTCGACCACCGTCCCTTAGGTTACCAAAACAAACCCAGACTTACCGAATTATAAACTTTTTGCTTAAAGTTCGAAATTCAAAAGTAAAGAAAGGGAACTCAGTAGTAGCCCTCCGCCTCGGTAACCTTCCCGCCGAACATTCTGTAGACGTAGAGGGTGTAGGCCATGATTATCACCGCAAGCACCACCGAAACGCCGAGAACGGCCTGGAGGGTCAGCGGCGATGCTGCCAGGTCGTGTATGCTGAGCTTGAAGTCCGGGTCGGTTGTGGAGATGACCCAGTAGGGGTACATGGTGTAGTAGACGAGGTAGACCACCAGCGGGAACGCTAACCAGCTGATGTAGAAGCTGAGCTTTTCTGAGCCCTTTTTGATGAGGTATCCGTCGAGCAGTCCCGCGGCGAGGATTATCAGCGTCAGTCCAAGGCCGAGCGGTGTCAGAGCTCTCTCGAACCTTGAGGGCGCCCAGACCTTCATGCCGACCACCGTGAGCAGGAGGAAGACCACCGTGAGGACCCAGAAGTTGAAGGCGTGCTTCTTCATCTGCTCCTGGATCTTCCCAGTTGTCCTGTAGACCGCCCAGTTCGCCCCATGCCAGGTCACGGCAAAGAGCACGAAGAGGCCCACTATGAGCGGGTAGGGTCTGAAGAGTGTCAGCAGTGAGCCGTGGAAGCCGTTTGCATCCAGCGGGATTCCCATAACCAGGTTGCCGACGATAACGCCTATGACGAGCGGTATCAGGGCGCTGACGAGGGCGAAGAGCTTATCCCAGAGGGCCTTGTTCCTGTTCCTGAACTCGAAGCCAACGGCTCTGAAGATGAACAGGAACGCCAAGAGCCAGACCCCGAGGTAGAAGGTGCTGAAAAGCGTCGCATAGAGCGCTGGCCACATCGCGAAGAGTCCAGCACCCCAGGTGATGAACCAGACCTCGTTGCCGTCCCAGACCGGGGCGATCGTGTTTAGGAGCACATCCCTGTCCTTCTGGTCCCTGATGAAGGCCAACAGTGTCCCCATTCCGAGGTCAAACCCGTCAAAGGCAAGGTACATCCCAAGGAGGAAGGCTGAAAAGTAAAACCAGGCAGTCGCGTAGTCCATCACTGACCACCCCCAGCGGCGCTTAAAGCTGGAGCGGGAACTGAGGTAGCGTCGCCCTCAACGGGCTCGGGGCCCTCAATGACGAGCTTCTTGACGAAGTGGAGCCAGATGTAGAATAATATGCTGTAGACCACGACGAAGCCGATGAGGGTTATCAACACGCTGGTCGCTGAAATGTTTTGTGAAACGCCTGTGTTGACTGTGACCATGCCCCAGACCATCCAGGGCTGCCTTCCGATTTCGTGGGTGAACCAGCCTGACTCGCTGGCAAGCCACGGGAGCGGCAAAGTAACCAGGAGCACCCTGAGGAACCATCTTGTGTCGTAGAGCTTGCCAAGGAGTAAGAGAAGAACTCCGACAAGGCCTATAAGGATGAAGAGCACCCCAAGACCAACCATGACGCGGTATGCGTAGAACATGAAGGCAACCGGCAGGGCGTCCTCAAGAACCCTGACCATCTTCTCGTTGGCCTGTGGGTCGTTCGGATCAACGCCATGGGCCCTCATTATCTGCTCAACTACCTCCTTCCTGACGTTATCGTCGGCATAATTCGGGTTGTTAAGAACCTGCTGGTACCAGACGTATTCAGCGGCATCGTGAAGTCCCAGAACCTTCGCATTCCAGTCCCCAAAAGCCAGCCAGCTCAATAACTTGGGAATCCCTACGGCAGCCTTGACCTCCTGGTTCTTCTCGTCAACTATCCCAAAGACGAGCATTGGGGCGCCGCTTTCAGTCCTGTAGAGGCCCTCGTCGGCCGCTAACTTGGTCGGCTGGTACTCGGCTATGACCCTACCCTGCTCGTGACCCGTGGGGTAGAGCTGGATTATCGAGCTTATAGCAAGGACGACTATTCCTATAGCGAGAGCTGAGCGCGCTACCTGGACGTGCCTCTTCTTGAGGAGGTAATAGGCCCCAACCGCGGTGACGATGTAGGCACCGGTTATTATCGCGGAGTTTATGGTATGGGTGTACTGGCTGACTAAGAGGGGGTTGAAAACCGCCTTCATGAAGTCTGTGAGTTCAGCCCTCGGGCCGAGGGGGGTGTCCTTGATTATGTAAGCGCTTGGAACCTGCTGCCAGCTGTTGGCTATGAGGATCCACAGGCCGGAGAGGCTTGAACCAATGAAGACGAAGAAGGATGAAATCCAGCTTATGACCCTCGGGAGCCGGTCCATGCCGAAGAGAAGGACGCCGATAAAGGTCGACTCAAGGGCGAAGGCGAAGAGACCTTCAAGCATAAGCGGCGGCCCGAAGATAGAGCCTACGAACGTTGAGTAGTTTGCCCAGTTCGCCCCGAACTCGAACTCCATGACGATTCCCGAAGGAACGCCCAGCACGAAAAACACCCCGAGCCACTTGCTGAAGAACTTTGCCGCCTTGTGCCACTGCTCCTCATTGGTTATCGCAGCCATAGTCCACAGCAGGAACACCATGAAGGCCAGTCCTATGCTTCCGGGCACAAAAATCCAGTGGTAGGCCGCCGTCAAGGCAAACTGTATCCTCGAAAGCAACACCGGGTCCATCCCGTTTCACCTCCGGGTTTGTTCTCCAAATTTAGGATATCGAAGTCTAAACTTATAACGTTTTCGGACATCTCAAAAGAGTTCATCGTCAAAAAACGAAAGATTCTGCCGAAACTAACTTTTTGATTTTGGCTTCGCGAAGAAGCCCTTCCCGTGGACTTCGGCCTCGTAGAGAATGAACCCCAAACTAAAGAGCATCCCTACCACAATCCATACAACGTTGTGCAGCAGGAATGCCAGCAACACGAATAGCAGTGTTAACGCTATGGCCGCCAGCCCATAGAGCACTTCCGCCCCGGTTTCAGCATTCACGGCCATGGGCATCACCAGAATACAACTTTGGATTTTGTTCTTAAAAGCCTTTTGTGTTTTAAGTGTTTCAAACCTAAAAGGTGCGATAATAGAAAGGGTTATATATCTCAAAAGTCTAAATCAGTGGAACGAACCTATCGGGAGGTGCAGGTATGACGAAGGTTTTAGTTTTGGGTGGTGGAACCGCCGGCCTTGTAGCGGGGAGATACATAACTACAGAGGCTAAGAGGCTTGGCATCGATGTGGACGTCACAATGGTTACCGCGAGCGAAAGGCACTACATGCCGCCGCTTTTCATGGAGGTGGCCCTCGGTTCGGCCTCAGCCGATGAGACCTGGGCTCCGATAAAGAACGCGGAAAAGGCATACGGCTTCAGGGTAGACATCGACAGGGTCACTGAGATAGACCCCTCCAACAGACAGGTTAAAACTGAAAGCGGAAAGACCTACGACTACGACTACCTGTTCCTGGGGTTGGGCGTCAAGTACGTCTGGGACAAGTACAAGGGGATGAAGGAATATGGCTACCACAACTACACCCTTGAGGGAGCGCTTGAGCTGCACGAGGCTTTGTCGAAGTTCAGGGGCGGAAAGATAGTCATCTACGCCCCAGAAGGCCCTCACCGCTGTGGGATATACCCCTACGAGATGAGTCTCAACTTAAGAATGTACTTCGAGCACCGCGGGATTGAAAACATTGAGATAACCGTCGTCCACCCCGACAAAAGGCCTGCCATAGCTCTTGGTCCCGACATTGTGAGGTTCTTCGAGAAGGAAATGGAGAAAGCCCGCGTTAACTTCATCCACAACGATGGCCACGTCGAGATAACGCCGAACAAGGTCGTAACCAAGAGCGCCGAGGTAGACTACGACCTGCTCATCAAGATTCCGCCGATAGCTATTCCCGATATAATGTCCTCCATGGCCGACGAAAAGGACCCGCGCTGGGCTAAGGTAGTCGGCCCGGACTTCCGCTACGCAGACTATGATGATGTCTACATCGTCAGCGAAGCCAGCATGCCGCCGCTCGGACTCCTCACCGCGGGAGTCCCGCTCCACAACGCTTCAATCGTCGCGGCGACCAGCATCCTCCACAGGATACACGGCGGCTACCCGGTCGCTGAATACGCCCCGACACTCTGCCTCGGTCACGGCTACAACACCGGTTTCTCAGGGAACTGCGAGTATGAGTGGGCAGGGGACAAGTACAAGCGCGAGTGCTACCTCCTCATCAAGAGCCCGCTCGTAAGGCTGATGAAGGACTCTTTCTACAGGGGTTGGCTTGACAGTTTGAGGCTGTGAGGTGGTTGAGATGAGCGAGCTTACCCTTACCCCCGAGGAGGTTGTTGCCATAAGGGAGCTGGCCGAGGTCGCCCTGGCCCTCAAGAAAGGAGGAACCCTCGGGTTGCTCAAGTCTATGACCGAGAACGGCGACAAGCTCCTTGAGACGATAGCGGAGGAAAAAGCCCTCCTCAGACTTTTGGGTGTCGGAAACGCCGCCCTCGAACCCGTTAGGGAGCTTGAAACTGCCGAAGTCAGGGAGATCAGCTGGAACACGGAGGAGCTTGTTAGGGCGCTCCTCAAGGCTTTGGCAAAGACCGACCCCAAGGAGGTGCCGAGGGTCGGCATGACCGCGGCGCTTGGCTACCTCCGCGATGAGGACGTGCAGAAGGGCTTGGGCTTCCTTCTAACCCTGGCGAAGAACCTTGGAGCGGCTTTGAACGGCAAGCTCTGACCCTTTCCTTTTTGGGGGTGGAACGTTGAGGGTTCTTTTTACCTATATGGGAGCACCAACGGGACCCGATGAAGTTGAGGACTTCCTATTCCGATTTCTCTATGACGTGAGGCACCACATAGGTCTCGACGTTCCGGGGGCTAAGGAGATAATCAGGGGCATGGCCAAGGCCCGAGCGAGACACGTCAGGGGCCACTACGGGGCAATCGGCGGCAAGAGTCCGCTCGTAGAGCACATTGAAGAGATAGCAAAGGCTGTGAGCGAGAGGACTGGCCACGAGATAAGGCTCGGCATGTGCTACTCTAGGCCACTCCTCGAGGAGCTTGACTGGGACTTCGATCTGGCCTTCCCCCTCTATCACGTTTACTCAGGCTCAACCACCGAGCGCTGTCTGATCAAGATAAGGGAGCTCTTCGGGGAGAAGCCCTACGTAAAGGAGTGGTGGAACAACGAGAAGTTCATCCGCTGGATCAGAAAGAATATCGAGAAGGGCCTGCAGGAGAGCGGCTTTGAAAACCCCTACGTCATCCTTAGCGTCCACAGCCTGCCAAGGAAGGTAGTCGAGAAAGGCGACCCCTACGAGAGAACCCATCGGAAGCTGGCGGAGAGGGTTATGGATGTCTTCGACCTGCCGTGGGAAATAGCATTCCAGAGTAAGTTCGGAAGAGGTAAATGGCTCGGCCCCGGGGTTCCTGAGGTTTTGAGTAGGCTCAAATCGGAGGGAGTCAAAGAGGTGCTCGTTTATCCTCTCAGCTTCATCGTGGAGAACGTCGAGACCCTCTACGAGCTCGATGTGGAGTACAGAGGTGTCGCCGATAAGCTCGGCCTGAAATATTACCGGGCCAAACTTAACCACCGAGATTCCCTCTTGACCGAGGCCATAGCGGAGGTGATCGAAAATGTCGGTTACAAAAACTGAAGGTGTTGGGACGAAGGGAACGGGGAGGGTTACTAATGCTTTCATAGCCTACATCTTCGGCTTCGTTGGGGGCGTGCCCCTGATACTGATGAAGGACACAGACGAGTTCACCAGGGTACACGCGGCTTACTCAAGTGTCATGGGCTTCTTCGCCTGGCTGGCGTTCATGGCCGTCTGGCACATGCCCGTTAACAGGGTTTACCCCAACTTCGGACCGGCCATGTACGTCGTTTACGCCTGGTTAATCTACGCCGCCTTCGGCATGTACACCTACCTGCGTGGCAGAACCTACAGGATACCGGTCATTGACAGGATGGCAAAAGGTCTAATAAGGGCTCTTTCCAATGCCGTGTGAGGGAGACTCATGAAAAACGCCGCCGTTACGGTAGTTTTATTCTCTCTGCTGTCCCTTTTTCTCAGCCCAGCATTGTCCACCCCACAGAGCGAGTTCATGGACTCTTTCATTGAAGCCATCAACACCGGTAACTACTCCGCGATAGAGCCCTACCTGAGCGGCGAACTCAGGGAACAGTTCACGGAGGACTACTTTGAACAGATAAGAGACTTCACGCTCGACAACTACGGGAAGCTGAAAGGTTACGAGCTGACCTCAAACTCGACAGGGGATGACCTCGAGAAGTTTGAGTATAGAATTTACTGCGAGAAAGGCTCGTTCCCAGTTCTCTTGGCTTATAATAACAGTGGGCTCGTTGGCATTGCCCTTGGAATAAGAGCGAGACCCAATCCTGCTGGAATGCTCCTCATGATTCTCGGCTCTCTGATATCCCTTGGGGCGCTCTATTCCTGGAGAAGGAAGCTTGAAACAGCGGAGCTCGTGATGGGGGCAGGGATCGCACTCGTTCTTGGTATAATCCTCCCGTTTTACTCGATCATCACGCTCGGAGTCAGCAGAACCGCCAGCGCTCTAACCGTGGCGCTCCTAACGGCCCTCACGGTTGAGGGTGCGAAGTACTACTTCTCAAAGAACAGGGACGGACTCTCCCTCGGCCTCGGCCTTGGCATTGGGCAGTACGTTCTTCTCTCCATAGGCACATTCGTCACCACCAACTTCATCCTTGAGCTCCCTGTTTCTTTCTCCGGAGGTCTATCGTATGTATTCCTCAGCGCTTTGGTGTTCACCGCCTTCCATGGGATAAGCGCGATGCTCTACTCACGGAGAAAGGTCTCACACTTCCTCCTCTTCACGGCCTTTGAGTTCCCAGCTCTGGCATTAACATCCCTCGGAATGCCGGCAGTCGGTATAGGGGTTATCACAGTCGCCGTTGTTGCTGGATTCGCCCTTAACGGAGGGATAAAACGTGGAATCGCTCGATGAGAGGCTTATCGAAGCACTTGAAGGAAGCGTCGAACTCGCGAAGAAGATAGGGGAGTACATGATACGGAGCGGCGGAAAGAGGATAAGGCCGAGAATAACTTTGGAGGTTTCAAAGGGCCTCGGCCTTGATGAGGAAGACGCCATTGACCTCGCATCGGCCGTTGAACTCATCCACACCGCCAGTCTTATCCATGATGACGTCATAGACCTGGCGGAAAAGCGGAGGAACAGCCCAACGGTGCCCATGCAGTGGGGGCCGGAGTTAGCCGTTCTCAGCGGTGACTTCCTCTTCGTGAGGGCACTCAGGATAATAGCCTCTAAGAGGGCTGAGACGGTTGACTACGTCGCCAGGGTGGTTGAAGAGATGGTGAAGGCCGAAATCCTGCAGGAGACCGTGAGAGGGAGCGTTCACCTTGACACAGAAACTTACTACAGGATAATCGACGGAAAAACTGGTAAGCTCTTCGGGGCCTCCTTTGCATTGCCCGCCCACTACATGGGGAAACCTTTCTGGGGGGAGCTTGACAAAGCAGGAACCCTCGTCGGCAGGGCGTTCCAGATAGTCGACGACGTTCTCGACTACTTCCCGGGAACCGGCAAGGACCGCTTCAAGGATTTACTCAACGGGAAAACGACTCTCCCGCTCATACTCTACTCGGAGCGCTACGGCTCGAGGTTTTTTGAAAAGGTTCTCAGGGAGCCAACGGAGGAAAACCTTCTCGACCTCTTTGAGAGGATGAGCAACGCAGGCGTCTTCAGGGAGGCCATTGAAACGGCAAGGGGCTTCCTGCGGGAGGCATGCGAGTCCATTGGTGCACTTCCCTTTGAATCCTCCCGAGTCATCTCGCTCGTCGATGAGTACTTCGAGGGGGTCTTTGAGAAGTTCGAAAAAATTAGCGGTTAGCCTATCGGGTTTCACATATTTGTGCATCCGTTAGAAGGACTTTCGAGAATCGTCGAAAAACTTTAAAAGTTGGATTAGACTAACCTAATAAGCTTGGGGGGCGGAGGGATGATAGGGCTTCTCGCTACGCTCACCTTCACTGTCCCACTGATTGGAGGTTTGCTCCTGTTCAAACTCGACGAGAGAAAGGCAGATGCGGTCATGTTGGGCTCGTTCATCGCAGCAATGCTCCTCCAGTTCGGCGTTTTAACCGAATACCTGCTCCAATACGATCACGAGACGGTTCATCTCGCCTACATAACCACAGAGAGACTGGGGGAGGCCTACGGCATTATAATTGACCCGATGAGCGTTTTAATAGGGACTGTTGTGGCCCTGGCCGGCTTCATCTTCATGTTCTACGGCATGGAGTACATGAGCGAGAGGAACGTAGGACACCCAGCCGGGAAGGGGCGCGGTCTCTTCTACGCCTGGATGACGCTCTTTGAGGGTGCAACACTCGGCTTCATTTACTCCTCCACGTTCCTCGGCCTGCTTATCTTCTTCGAGCTGATGGGCTTAGCCTGCTGGGGTGTGGTCAGTTACTACAACACCCCCGCGGGAAGGAGAGCAGGCTTCAAGGCCTTCATAATCCCGAACGTCGGGGCGATGATAGGCTTCTACACGGCCATAGGGATTGGAATAACTCAGCTCCACGATTTAAGCCTCTTCTCGCTCTCCCACATTTCCGATTCGGCGAAACCCTGGCTGTTTCTGGCTTTGCTCATAGCTGGTTACACGAAGAGCGCCCAGTTCCCGACCTACTCGTGGATTCCCGACGCGATGGAGGCCCCAACTCCCGCCAGCGCTTTCCTCCACGGCGCGGCGATGGTAGAGATGGGCGTTTATTTGGTCGCCAGGGTTCTTCAGTTCATCGGCCCTCTTCCGACTTGGATCTTCTACTTCATGGCGACAATGGTCTCGCTCACCCTGCTCATCCCCATACTCAACTACCCCGTTCAGAACGACGCCAAGAGGCTTTTGGCGTATTCAACTGTCGCTGAAGCCGGGATAATGTTCGTCGGTCTGACCTTTGCCACCTTAGGCCTCGAAGCGGGCCTCAAAGCGGCCATGTTCCAGCTCACCACCCACGCCTTCGTGAAGGGGTTAGCTTTCCTCACCGCTGGAACCTTCACCTACTCCCTCGGAACCCTTGACATGAGGAAGATCCGCGGCCTGAAGGACCTCCTCCCGATCAATGCCCTCGCCTGGAGCGTTGCCCTTCTCGGTCTTGCGGGCCTCCCGCCGATGGCCATAGCCTTCAGCAAGGCGGAGCTTTTAACAGGCTTGGACGCCCTCAAGGTAACTCCCCTCGCATGGCTCCCAGTGCTCATGGTCTTAGCTGATTCCGCGGTTTTCCTCTGGGTCGGCGTCAAGTGGATAACCTGGAACATCTTCGGGAGGAAGAGTGTCGAGAGAGCCAGTACTCACCCGATAATAACGGCCTCGCTGATAACGCTTATCGTTCTTGTCCTCGTCGTTCCCTACCTGACTTATCCCATCGTCCACGGGATAGGCTTCTTCGGGGGTGGGCACTGATGGAGCCGCTCACGATGCTCAACCTTGCCGTTGCCCTTCTCTTCATGGGCGCGCTCGTTGCCCTCTTCGGGGGCGGCAGGATAGCTTACTTCTTCACGTTCTCTGCATCCCTCTCCATCTTCCTCACCTCAAAAGCCGGCATTGACGGCTTTGAGGGCGAGATACTGCCCTTCCTGCCCACCAGCGTTAACGTTGACTCTCTCTCGGCTCTCTTCCTGATGGTTCTGGCTTTCCTCTCCTTTGCCCTCTCGCTCTACCTCCTCGACTACAAATTGGGCGGAGGTGAGCGCTACCTCGGTCTCTCCGTCAACATGGCCCTTCTCTCTGCCCTGCTCTTCCTCACCACAGACGACCTCGAGAGGCTCACCTTAGCCTATGAAATTTTCGCCGTCTTCACCTTTGTTCTAATTCTCACGTCGGAGATGAAAGACCCGAAAACCGCGGCGTGGAGGTATATTGTCTTAACCCAGCTCTTCGGCATAACCCCCCTTCTCACAGCGACCTCACTGGCTCACGCCGCTGGGGCTTTAACCCTTGAAGAGCTTAGAGAAAACTTCGCAAACCTCCCCCTCGGTCTCGGAGTTATGCATACCCTGTACCTCTCGGCTTTTCTCGTTAGGGCAGGTGTCTTCCCCTTCCACACCTGGGTCGTTAGAACCTACAGCTCGATCCCGAGTCCGTTAATCCCGGTCTTTATCATCGGTGAAGGCCTCGGTTTCTATGGCCTTCTCAGGATGACGGAGTTCGTCCTCCCTGCCTCGAGAACTGCGGGATACATTATAGCCACTCTCGGTGCAGTTTCGGCCTTTGCGACACTCTACTCCTTCCGGGAGATAAGGATGAAGCGCAAGTTCGCCCACCACAGCATAATGGACGTCGGAATCGCTTTCTTCGCTTTGGGAGCCTCAATGGTTCTCGGCGGAACCGCGGGGGCAATAATCCTCATTGGAGCGCTCCTTCATATCTCATACCAGGCCATTTACAAGAGCGCAATATTCTTCGGGCTGGGCGCGATAGAGCATTACGGCGAGGAACCCAACGTCTGCTCGATCAGAAAGCTCCTCAGAGGACACGTGATTTCGTTCCTGATATCACTCTCCGCCTTCTCGATGGCGGGCGTTCCTCCCTTGGCTGCCTTCGTCTCCAAGTGGCCCATCCTCGAGGGAATAGCCATGTCGGGGGACATCCTCCTCTGGCTCATGATGCTGACTGTGACCTTCCTCTCTCTCTTCCCGATGGCCTCGATACTCCAGATAAGGCGCCTCAACAGGGAGCTATGCAAGAGGGAGGTCGAGAGGGGGGAGATACCCCTCATGATAAGAACAGTCACGGGGGCAGTCGCGATAGCGGGCTTCGTAGTCTCCGTTTTCCCGCCCCTCCTTTATCCGTGGCTGGCCTCAGCCGTTAGGGGGATAAACGGCTCGGTTCCAGAGAGCCCCTTCGAGGTCTTCTTCACATCCCCTCCCTTTGTACTGGCGGTAGTTCTCCTCGTTGCCGCCCCAGTAGCCGGCTGGAGGGTTGGAAGGGTTCCGACGGACAGGGTCAGCGAGCTCCTCTTGATATTCTACAACGCGGGAGACATACTGAAGGAGGCCTTCGGATTTTTCCTCGACTGGTTCAGAAAAGCCTACATCCACTACGTTCTCCCGGTCATAAAAGTCATACCAAAGCACGAACTCCCCCTGGTGGAGGACGTTGATGATGCCTATGACTATCCACTGAGGCACCTCGACGAGGCCATGTTCATGCCGCTGATAAGGGCCATCGAGCGGCTCGCGCTCTGGGATAAAAGCAGAAACCCCGACATGAACGTTCTAATAAGCGGTTTTGCCATAGCAATGGCCCTCTTAATAGTCCTGCTGGGGGTGTTTGCATGAACTTTGAGAGCGCCTTCCTAAACGTCCTGTACTTTTCAGCCGTCATCTATGCCCTGGCCTTCGTCCTCTACGGGATAAGGGCAATCAAGGGGCCAACTACTGCTGACATCATCTTGGCTGTGGACTGCCTCTCATTCGACATGGCAGCCTTCATGGTGATTCTCGGCATCTACTTCAAGTCGGTAATGCTCGCCAGCGGCGCGATAATCTTGGCGCTCTGGGCCTTCATGCTGGACATCTACTACACCAAGTACGTCCTCTACGGGGAGGTGGAGGTATGATAGAGGAGATCATCTTCATCATCGGCTCAATTGCAATACTTCTCGGGGCGATATATGACCTTATAGCCGCGATAGGTCTCCTCCGCTTTCCGGATTTCTACATGAGGAGCCACGCCGCTACCGTCGGGACTATCGGTGGAGCCGTCCTGCCGGTGTTCGGTGCCGGATTTGTTGCCCTCGTCTATCACCCGCTCGGAGGGCAGAGGTTCTTCATGGCGGGAATAGCTTTCACAGTTGGAGTTCTCATACTCCTCATATCCCCGACCGGCTCACACTCGCTCGTCTCCGCTGTTTACTTTGGAAAGGTCGGCAAAAAGCCCCGGCTCGTGATTGATCAACTGGAGGAAGACCTGCCAAAGAGGAGCGACGTTGCGGAACTCGTCCGCGAGCACGAGACGGTTCCCGGGGAAGAGGAGGAGCCAAAGTTTTCCTTCAGGAGGGTCGGGAGATGATAGAGCTCCACCTCCTCATACTGGCAATAGTTGTTTCCTTTGGCTTTGTGTTCAGCTATCTGGCTATGAAGGAACACGACCTGCTTAAGGCCCTGGCTTTGAGCTCCGTCCAGTCCACTTTCTTTGCCTTAGGCTTTTACATCCTTGCCGCACCCGACATAGTTTTGGCATACCTGGCCATAGCCGTTGGAGCTTACACTGCACTCGTCATCCTCGCGATAAGCAAGACCGAGAGGTACGAGGTGGGAGAATGAAGCGGGATGCGATAGTTGCTGTTTCATTCCTCACAACCTTCCTTTTCATAGCCTATGCTGTAACGGCCAGAAACGTCCTCGGCCTTGGCGGGACTGAGCTCAGGCCGCTCGGCGAGTTCTATTTAAGCCACTCCTTCGCCCATGAGGGACTGACAAGCCACAGCCCTGAGGTAGTCACTGCCATAGTCTGGAACTACCGCGGCTTCGATACCCTCTTTGAAACCTTCGTGTTCTTCCTGGCCATAATGGGTGCCCTCAGCGTTCTCCGCCTTGATGGAGAGGAGCTCAAGCAGGTGAGGGAGCTTGAGGCAACGATACCCTACAGGAGGATGGACCTTATTGTTAGGGCAACTACCAAGCTGGTCGTGATAATGATCATCGCAATTTCCGCCTCGATAGCCCTCCATGGCCACCTAACTCCCGGCGGCGGCTTCCAGGGGGGTTCAGCTATGGCAGTAGCTTCGCTGCTCCTCTTCGCGGCCTTCAGCAAGTTCACGCTGGAAAGAAAGGGGCTCACGCTCAGACACACTATTTCGGCCTACTCCTTTGGTTTAGCTTTGATCCTGGCGACCGTTTTAGCCCCCCTCTTCCTCTACGGAGGTAAAATCCTCGAGATAAACCTCCTACCGGGGGAGACCGGACTCTTTAATCTCGACGTTGGCGAGTACCTCGCAGTGACCTTCGGCTTCCTCGCTGTGTTCCTTGTTTTGGGGATCCCGGAGTGGGTCTTCAAAAACGTCCTAAGGAGGGAGATGAATGATTGACTTTCTCCTGGCTTACATAACCATCACCCTCTTCGCCATGCTCCTCCTGGGAATCTACGGCGTAGCTACTCGCTCCAACCTAATCAAGAAAATCATCATGCTCAATATAGCTAACGACGCCATAAACATGCTGTTCGTCCTTATAGGCTACAGGATGACCTTTCCAGTCTTTCCCCCCATCTACGAGAGCCATCTAACCTTTGAGGAGTTCCTGAGCAGGGCAGTCGACCCGGTGCCGCAGGCGCTTGTTTTGACTGCGGTCGTCATAGGTATGGCCATGAACATACTCCTCACGACCTACGCAATACAGTTCTACCGTCTCCATGGAACAGTAGATGCAAGGGACATTGCTGAAATAGTGGGGGGTGAAGAATCATGAACCCGCTCAAGAGATTTTCTCCAGCTACTTTCGTTACAGTCTTGGCGGTTTACCTCTTCTACACGGGCTCAGTGGGCGAGTACGACCTTATAACAGGCTCGATGATAGCGTTAATCGTTTCCTTTCTCGCCGGCCACTGGCTGGTTAAGGACGATCTTAAGTTCTTCTCCCCAAGAAGATGGTTCTACGCGATAATCTACGGCCTCCGCTACTTCCTAATCGAAGAGACAAAGGCCCATATCGATGTCGCCAAAAGGGTCTTCACGCTCAAGGCCAACCCAGGCATAGTGAGGATCCCTCTTGAGGTGGAGAACGACTACGGAAAGGTGTTCGTTGCCAACTCGATAACAAACACCCCCGGAACGGTAGTGGTCGACATAAGTGACGACGGGAAGTGGCTATACGTCCACTGGATCGACGTTTCAACGCTCGACGAGGGGGAAGTGAAGGAGAAGGTTGTTTCTTACTTCGAGGACTACGCGAAGAAAATATTCAACTGAGGTGAGAGCATGGAGATAGGGATAGTTCCTGTCATACCGCTCGGCTTCGCGTTTTTCCTCCCCCTGCTTGGACACTCCGTGAAGTCCCGCAAAATTATCGAGCTCTACGCCCTCACAGCGTCACTTCTCACTGCCTACGCCTCCTGGGAGCTACTTCTCATGGTGTATTCATCGGAGGAACCGCTGGTGTACTTCACGGGCAACTGGCCGGCACCGGTAGGCATAACCCTCGAAGTTGATAGGCTCAGCTCTCTAATCATCTTCACTGCCTCTGTCCTCTTCGTCTTGGCCATAGTTTACAGCATCGGTTACATGGAGCGCGAAAATGGAGTCCACTACTATTACACCGCCCTCCTGGGCCTCGAAAGCGGAATCGTGGGCGCCTTAATGACCGGCGACGCCTTCAACATCTTCGTCATGTTCGAGGTCATCGGTGCCTCCTCCTACTTCCTCGTGGGTTTCATAAGAAGGGACGAAAAGGCTGTTGAAGCCGCCTTCAAGTACGGTATAGTGGGGGCCATAGCAACGAGCCTGTACTTCCTGGCAATGGGCTTTCTCTACTCCTCCTTCGGTACCCTTAACCTTGCTGACCTGAGCGCCAGGTTCCACGGGACACCCTTTCCGGTGACGGTGAAACCCTTCGGAGATCCAAAGCTGGCCCTCGCAGTGTTCTTCGCACTCACAATCTCCATGGTGGTCGTCAAGAGCGCCAACTTCCCGGGCCACTTCTGGCTCCCCGATGCACACCCGGCGGCCCCATCACCCGTTTCGGCCCTGCTCAGCGGTCTCGTGGTTGCAGTTCCCATCTACGTCCTCGCGAGGTATCTTTACACCGTTTTTCCACCGGAGGGGGAGATCAAGGGCCTCATCTCGGCCATCCTTCTGGTTTTAGGGGCGAGTTCCGCCTTTCTCGGTTCCACGATGATGCTTGTCCAGAGGGACATAAAGCGCCTCGTGGCTTATTCCACCATAATGCACACCGGTTACATGTTCATGGGCCTCGGGGTCCTCAGCTTCACTGGGCTCATGGCTGTTACCTACCACATCGTCAACCATGCCCTTGCCAAGGCCCTCCTCTTCCTGGCCGCCGGCTCCTTTATCCATGCCTCCGGGACGAAGGACTTCGAGAAAATGGCTGGCATAGGCCGGAGCATGCCCTTTACAACCTTCGCCTTTGTAGTAGCAACGCTGTCCCTTGTAGGAGTTCCGCCCCTGAATGCCTTCTTCAGTAAGATGCTGATATACGATGCCCTCGTGGAGAGGAGCCTTGCCCTCGGTGCTGTCGTCATAACCACGAGCGCGGTTGCAGCTTGGGCGTATTTCAAGGCTCTCCTCTACCTCTGGCGCGGAAAGCCGAGCGAAGGACACCACAATGGACACGAACATCATCACGAAGAACCACACGGACACGAGAACCCCTACATGGCGGCCGTTATGGTCGCTATGGCCCTCACCGTCATCGTCGTGGGCATTCTCTCGCCAATTCTGATAGATAAGCTTGCTATCCCAGCGGCGGCCCAGGCGATGGATTATCAGAGTTACATAGATGCCGTGAGAAAGCTGGCGGAGCCAGTTCTCTCACGTACATAATGTTTTCTCTTTTTACAAGAGAACGGCCAGGGTTATGGTGTAGAGTAACATCACGCTCCCAAAGACGCTCCAGCCGAGCCTTTTTATGTCATCTACTTTCGCAACGTAAGTGTTGTCCCTCAGGTTTCTGAGAAGCCTCACAGTCGGTTCTATCAGGGCTAAGACAAGGTAGGGGTTGTAGAGAACCACAAGGAACACCGGAAGCCAAGCTACCAGTGGGTACTTCCTCGGGAACTTTCTGAATGCAAGCCTTGTTTCAACATAAGCCGCTCCGATCGCCCCGTAATAAGCTAAGAGGAACCAGAATACAAAGACGTCACAGCTGAAAGGCCTGCCAGAAACTGCCGGGGCAAACAGAGCCGGCACCGCTGGAAAGAGATTGCCGAGGGCATAGGTGACCGGGTTCTTCCACCCTTTGGCTCTTGAGACCGCGAAGTGGAGCGCTAAGAGGACTGTAACGACGCCAAACGGGACTGCAAGTACGCGGGTTAAACCATCAATCCCCCACCAGTAAAGTGCTGGAAGGAAATAGACCAGCCCATTAATACTTAGGGCGAGGACCATACCCCTAAGCTTCCATGCCCGGTAGGAGTCAAAGGCGTAATCAAAGGTGAAGAAAGTTATCAGTGCAACGGTTATTCCAATGAACCAGCCCCTCCAGTCTGCGTGGGCCAAGAGCAACCCACCTATCATCGAGAGAACTATCGTCCCGCCTGCTCCTGGCTCCCTCGGAACCCTAAAAATCTTGCCCATTTAACCATCCCATCATTACGCTATGATTCCAGTTTAAATGGTTTACCGTTCAACTGTGCAAAGAGAGGAGAAAAGACTTCAAACGAAGGTTACGCTCCTGTCCCTGAGGGAGCGGTTGAGCAGGTCGGCGTGCTCCAGAGTAACCGGGTACTCAGCCATCTTTTCCAGCTTGATCTCATTGCCGTCGAGGATTACCTTGTTGACGTAGACCTTACCCTCGTCGAAGCCAACGGTGTAGACGAAGACGTCCTTCTTGCGCAGATACTCCCTGATCTTCTCGTCCTCCAAAGCTCTGGCAAGGCCGCCGGCGGCGAATATCCTGACGTGAACGAGGAACGCCCCGGGAACATCTTTCTCGGCGAACTGCCTGAGGGTCTCGACGAATACCTCCTTGGTCTCCTCTATCGGTGTCTCGCCGCCAAACTGGAGAACTGTAACCTGCGGAGCGAACGCCTTCACGCGCTCTGCTATCTCAGCCTCCTTACCCTTCTCAGCAAGGAAGTGGTAGGTGACCCCACCGCTGAGGGTCATGAAGGTCGCTTCGGTGGCTGTCGCTATGCTGGAGCAGATTATGTTCTTGCTGGCAACGACAGCAACCTTGTTGAGTCCAAGGTCGGCGAGGGCCTTTCCAACGAGCCTTCCAGTCAGGGCTCTAAGGTAAATCTCCTCCTCAAAAGTTGTCTTCGCCATCTCACTTCCCTCCTTTATCAGCTAAAATTAAAGAAGAAAGCTCACTCGAGCTTCTTGTGGCAGAACCACCAGTCGTAGCACTCGATCTCGCCCTTCGCCTTGGCCTCCTCGCGCTTCCTGATCTGCTCGACGCTGGCTGCTGGCGGGACTATGACCCTTTCACCGATCAGCTCGTTGTTGGGCCACTTGTGCGGAAGCGCAACGTCCTTCTCGGTGCTTACCTTGAGGGCCTTCACAAGGCGGAGTATCTCGTCCCAGTCCCTGCCGACCTCGGCCGGGTAGTAGACGATGGCCCTTATGATACCCTTGTCGTCAACGACGAAGACGGCCCTGGCAGTGTTCGTTGAACCGCTCGGTATCATGCCGAGCTTGTCCGCGAGCTCGCCGCGGTCGTCGGCGATAACCGGGAAGGTTATCTCTACTCCAAGGGTCTCCTTTATCCACTCCATCCACTTGAGGTGGCTGAAGACCTGGTCAACGCTCAGCCCTATGGGTTCGACGCCGAGCTCCCTGAACTGGTCGATCCTCTTCTGCATGGCGTAGAACTCCGTCGTGCAGACCGGGGTGAAGTCAGCCGGGTGGCTGAAGAGAACGAACCACTTGCCCTGCTTGGCAAAGTAGTCCGGGAGCCTTATCACCCCGTGGGTGGTCTTGACCTCAACTTCCGGGAACTTTTCTCCTATGACGACCATCTTCCATCACCCCTTCTTTTATGTGTTTTCCTCACTATAAACTTAGTGGGTTCGAATATATAAGCCTTTCGGTTTGACATCGCCCAAAATTGAGGATTTAAAAGAACTCGAAATAGCCCTTTGCCATAGAATCAAAGGGATCCCGGTCCTTTTAATACACACATATGGGTAAAATTGTCCGAATTTTGGACAAAGCTTTTAAAGTTCCAGCCCAATGGAAAGTGGAGGTGGTTTAAGATGGCCATCAAAGCTCCAACCCTAAACGTCGGTGGTCTCGGGGCCGATCCGCTCACCGAGAGGATAAACGAAAAGCAGCAGAAATGGAAGTACAAGGTGGCGGTTTTAAGTGGCAAGGGGGGAGTGGGTAAAAGCACCGTTGCGGTAAACCTGGCGGCGGCACTGGCAAAGAAAGGCTACTACGTTGGAATCCTTGATGCCGACATACACGGGCCGAACGTGGCAAAGATGCTCGGCGTTGACAGGGCCGAGGTCCTGGCCGAGGAGCTGGAAGACGGGAGGTTTGAAATGCTGCCCCCGATGACGGACTTCATGGGGCAGGTCACCCCGATAAAAGTCATGAGCATGGGCTTCCTCGTCCCGGAGGACCAGCCAATAATATGGCGTGGAAGCCTCGTCACGAAGGCCATAAAACAGCTCCTCGGGGACGTTAAGTGGGGTGAGCTGGACTTTATGATAATCGACTTCCCGCCCGGGACAGGCGACGAGATACTCACCGTCACCCAGAGCCTCCAGCTGGACGCGGCTATAATCGTCACCACCCCACAGGAGGTCGCCTTGCTCGACACCGGCAAGGCCCTCAACATGATGAAGAAGATGGAGGTTCCCTATATAGCGGTTGTCGAGAACATGAGCTATCTCATCTGTCCGCACTGCGGCAACGAGATAGACCTCTTCGGAAGGGGTGGGGGCAGGAAGCTTGCGGAGAAGGAAGGCGTTGAGTTCCTGGGTGAGATACCCATCGACCTCAAGGCAAGACAGGCAAGCGACGCCGGAATCCCGATAGTCCTCTACGGAGACACGATGGCGGCGAAGGCCTTCATGGAGCTTGCAGAAAAGCTCGTGAGGAAGCTTGAAGAGATGAGAGGGAAGTAAACTTTTAAAATTCCCCCGTTAGTACTTTTAGCGCGGCTCAGACCGGCGGGCGCCGACGCGATGGGGCCGCGCTGGACCAGGCTATTTTCAATAACTTTTTTAACCTTCCCGCGAAGTTCAAGCCCGGTATGGGCCAAAAGGGACTTGTACTAATGCTGGCACTCATAACATTTACCGTCGTTTTGCTTAGCCTGAACTACGCAAATGTCCCAAAGGGTGCCGCTCTCTCGGATGCAAATGTAACGTTCAGCCACACTAACTTAATCCTGTTTGGGGGAATATACATCATAACCGCAGCAGCTTTCACCTACCACCTAGGACGTATGGGGGAGTATGCTGATGTTTTGTACGTCATGACTGTTTCTCTCCTGGCTATGTGGGCCCTGAACTCCAAGACACAGCCAACCTGGCTTCAGGAAGAGTTATCAAACCTGATCTACAGGCTGGGCCTCCACCTGAACCCCTCTCCAGAGGTTGTTCTCTATCTTTACTTTTACACCATCCTCCTCCTCGCTACAGCAACCTTCTACATAGCCCCCCGCCATTCGAGGGAGCTTGGGTTCCTCATATTCGGTATGACGTTCTCAATGCCGCTTTTCAGGGAATTCATGAACTCAACTGAACTCGTTGGAATAGCCGCGTTTTCGATAACGCTTGCACTCTCAAGCTCGTTCTTCTCGTATTCAGGCCCATTAAGGGCCGGTTTAGAAGGAGTTTTGCTGGCGATCTCTACGGTGATAGTTTTTTCCGTGAGGCCTATAGCAGTCCTAATTCCCGTGGCCCTCATCCTGACTTTCCCGAGAAAAAAGAGAAACTTCCTGTATCTGGCCCTCGCCCCCGCGGGGTTTTTGATGGTGCAGAAAAACGGACTGTGGTTGAGGCCAAAATTTGTCCCAGTCCCCCTCGAGGATGCCATAATTCAACTGCTCCTACCAACTCTGCTTTTTATATATCTCTTCATCGGAAAATCCAAAGCGATAAAAGCCGGGCTCAGAAACACAAGGGGCCCAACTCCGTTTTTGCTTTTCCTGACCGCAGTTTACGCTATTGGCTTCGTTTACGATAGAACGATTTTTCCATACCTGCTTCTCCTGATAAGCTCGGTACCAACAAGGATAATCTACCAGGTCAGAACCTTGGAAAAGGGAACAACAGGGGCAAGGACAGGGGTTTACTAGAACTTTATTGCCCCAAACGTCGCACCCCTGAGCTGCGGCCCTATCTCCTTGATTATTCCCGGGGCCTGCGTACCCTTTTTAAGGATAAGCAGGGTCTCCATAAGGCCCAGTTCTTCAAGTCTCTTAACGTCCCGCCCATGGCCCGTCTCCACAAGGGCTTTCTCGACGTTCTCGCTTATCGTTCCAACCACGAATATCTTGTCGTGCCCGTCTTCCAGCCACCCTTTAAAACGCTCCAGCCAGCTCTCCTCAAATGTCAGCTCAACTTCTCTTGCTCCGAACTCCACTCTAGAGACTCTAACCTTAACGGGAAGGTTGTCAACCCATCCAAACTCCCTTATCATCTGCCTAACCGGCTTCTCACCAAAGACGCCCTTGAGGTAGTAGAGGGGAAGGAGGGCATCCTTGGGCCCGGGCCTGAGGATTCCGACGTCAACGTAGGCACCGTAGCCTACTTTACCCAGATCAATAAAGCGGCCAGCGTAAACTTCTCCCTCTTTAATGGAGCTAAGGGAGTAAGGGATCTCACCGAATTCTTCCTTAACCAGGTTTGCGCTTACCTCTTCGTCTTCCCCGAAGAGAGAAACCTTGACCCAGTTCTTCAGGGTTGCTGACAGCTTCCACTCGACTTCCAGATCTCCCAGCAGTGCCTTGAGTTTTTTGTCAAGCTTCAAAAAACCGCTCCTGTCACCATAGATCTTCTCCGGAACGATAACCTCAACCATCTTCACCATCCCCGAAGTTCATTAAAAAGGCCATTCAAACTACCGCATCCGCCTCCTTTGAAGAGGCCTCAACCGATTTTTTCTTGCCTTTCTTTGACTCAGATTTCGGCTTTTTGTGGATACCCAGCTCTATTTCGAGCTCTTCAATACGCTTTTTGAGGTCCTCCACTATGGCAGTGTTGTTGTATTCCATCATAATGTCCCCACAGATCGGGCACTGGAACTGATACTCCATTGCCTCATCAAAAGTCATCCTTGGATGACCGGGTTTCCCGCACCAGAAATACATCTCACTGGTCTCCTGCTCGAGCATTTTTCTAAGTTCTTCAAGCTCTTTCATCTTCCTGTTTCTGATTATCTCATCAAGCCTCTTCGTCTCAAGGAACCAGTAGTAATAGTACCACCCAGTTTCCTTATCGCGGATGCGCTTAAAATCGGCCACCCCGACGTCATAGAGCTCGTAAAGTATCTTCCTAACGTTGTTCACCCTAATCCCGGTTAGCTCTGCCAGTTCCTCGTCGGTTACATCCTTCTTTTTCTGGAGGGCATTAACTACCTCAACGGCCTCCTCGCCCCCGACTTCCCTTGCGAGCTCAATGAGTTCCTTGCGCACGCTCTTTCTACTTGTCACGATGAAACCCTCCAGGCCTTAGTCGAGCAGCCATTAAGACTCCAATTAATTTCTATGTCTCAACAGCTATATATAGATTTTTGTCAAAACGACAACGCTGGTGTCTTATAGTGTTCATTGAGAGCGGGAAATCAACCTCGGGAAAATGAAATAAGTGGCCGGAACTACCTGGAAAAGGGATGACAATGCTCGAGATAGTTAGAGGAGACATAACGCGCTTCCCTGCGGAGGCCATAGTGAACGCGGCCAATAAGTACCTCGAACACGGCGGTGGCGTCGCATACGCAATAGCCAGGGCAGCGGCCGGAAACGTCCAGGAGTACATAAGGATAAGCAGGGAAGCCATGAAGGAACAGCTCGGGAAGGACTCCATAGAGCACGGCGAAGTCGTGGTGACTCCCGCCTTAAGGCTGGAAAGGTTTGGAATCAAGTACGTTATCCACACCGTCGGCCCCTACTGCGGTGGAGTCTGGAACGAGGACAAGAAGGAGAAGCTGAGAAAAGCCATCTTGGGGGCTCTAAAGAAGGCTGATGAACTGGGAGTCAGGAGCATAGCCTTTCCTGCTATAAGCGCCGGAATCTACGGCTGCCCGCTTGAGGAAGTCGTGAAGAAATTTAAAGAAACGGTCGAGGAGTTTGAGAGGGAAGCGAAGAGCGTGGAGAGGGTTTACCTCGTGCTGTACTCGGAGGGGGATTACAGGAGGGCATTAGAAGTTCCTTAAAATGTCTGTATTTTCATTCTCAAGTTTTATGTTCAACTGTTGCTGATAGAAAATTATATATATAACGTCTAATACCTACTCAACGGTGATATCTTTGAGATTGACAAAACTCTTGGCTGGAGTGCTGGTGTTTATTTTTGTTTTTCCGGGGTTTGTTGATTCACGGCCGCAGGCTGAGGTGGATGGCTGGACGGTCATTGGTCTTTTCGTCAGGGAGCAGGTTGATATCGCTCGTGCCAAAGGGACCATCAACGATCCGTATTTTGCAGAGGGGCTTACTGATCTCGTTTTGAAGAGGTTTGATAGGCAACTTGATACTGAGCTCGCTGAACACGCCAAAAATCTCACACCCGCGCAGAGAGAAACCCTTAAACGGTTGCTGGTAAGCGATTATGTCTCCTACTTCTATCAGAAGAGCTTTTATCCTAAGAACAGCAAGGTGTTAGTCGTGAAGCCCATTAAAGTTGCCTCAGTTAAGGCCAACGGCAAAATCTATGACTATTACTATGCTCCGATGAGCTCTTCAATCCCCTATCCAATTCACTGGTGGGTTCAGGTTAACGTGGACATTACTGGGGGTAGCGGAGTAGATAGTGCAGGGTATTCGTACAATGTAAATGGCAACAATGATCTGTTCAAAATAGTTGTTAAATACACTTCCTCCGAGGTTACCTATGAGCTCCATTTCCATGATGAAGATCATCCAGATCCTTCACTTGATAAAATATATGACTCTATGCGTTGCTTTATCTACTCAGGAAGAGATAGCACGTATGGATGTGAGGATGTTGAGAGTATCAGAGTTGAAGATGGTAGCATAGTCTTTCCCTCAACTTTCAGTACCTATACTGAATGTGGTTATATCCTTTGCCACGAGGTTTCCCAAACGTATGCCACACCCTTTCCGACCCATGGATATGGCGTGAGAACGTACTCATCTTCTGTTGAAATTTACATAAGCAATACTTGGAATCATCTGATGGATACTATGGACACCAACCCAGATATGTCGAAAGTTTGGTATTATTCTTCATGGAGGTAGTGGATTATGAGGTACGTTTTCCGTCTCTTACTCTTTCTGAGGCTCGTCCTGAGGCTTTTAGCCTTTACGTACCCCCTGTTCCTCACGCTTATGTACAACTTCTGGGTCTTTGAGAGACTGCCAATGGTCCTTTGGATTGGCTATGTGGTTATCATGGCCCTTTGGGAGCTTGTCTCGGGAATTTTCGCGGACAGACCTTTGCCAATGACTCTCCTGAAGACTTACGCCGCCTTAGCCATCTTCCTTGAGTTCCCCTCCGTTCTTTTGAGTTCTCGCCTTTCCACTACCGTTGCCTCTCTCCCCTGGGTTTCGCTCTGGTATGGTTCTCTTATTGTCCTGGCGCTCCTGGCTGCACGGACTTTCAGACGTCGATGATTTTCTGTCCTCTCAGTCTTATGGTGGGTGGTAAAGTTATAACTTCGGATGCCGAAAGCAATGTGGTAGTTCCGTGTCCTGTGGGGAGCTTGGGGAACTCGTGAAAAGACTCGCCTTGGCATTTGTCATCCTCTTCGTATCCGGCTTTTTAGTGCTCTACTACGCGATCAGGATGGTAGCTTGTGCTCATGGCCTCTGCGACTCGGGCTTCACCTACCGAAACCTTCCCATTTACAGCGCAGATATGCTTGTCGTCGTCTTCGTCCTCTCGTTGTTGCTTTCCTCACCTATACTTCCACGCGCGGGAAGGGGTAGCCTTTTATCCTCTCCCTCAAAGTTAGACCGGTGATGCCCATGCGCATCGAGGATGTCTACATATGGGACATCAACGCAAAATGGCTCGGGATTTCTCCGCTCCAGCTCATGGAAAACGCGGGCTCTGGAGTTGCGAGAGTTATTGAAGAGCGCTTTGGGAGAGGTCTCAAAATCGCGGTTTTCTCCGGCACCGGCAACAACGGCGGCGACGGCTTTGTTGCCGCGAGACACCTCAGCTTTGAGAACGAAGTTACGCTCTTTCTTGTTGGCGACGAAGCGAAGATAAGGAGCGAAGAAGCTAAGCGCAACTGGGAAATCCTGGGGGGTTTAGAATTCATGGAAATTAAAGTTCTCGAGGACTCCTCGCACGTAAGGTCCCTCGACCTCTCTGGCTTTGACGTCATCGTTGACGCGCTCCTCGGGGCAGGCACGAAGGGAGAACCGAGGGAACCGATACGTTCAGCAATTGAAAAGATCAACGAGTACGCGGGCAAAGCTAAGATCGTCAGCGTTGACCTCCCGAGCGGTTATCCATCAAAAGTCCGCGTCAAAGCCGACTTCGCGGTGACTTTCCAGTGGGACAAGGAGGAATATGAGGGCTTCGAGCGTGTTGTTGTCAAGATAGGCTATCCCAGGGAGCTCTACCACCTGGTCGGGCCGGGGGAGGCTAAGTTCGCGCTGAGGAAGAAAGGCCAGCACAAGGGGCAGAACGGGAAGTTGCTTGTAGTTGGCGGAAGCGGGGACTACTTTGGGGCACCCTACCTTGCCTCGAAGGCCGCTTCTTACCTCGTTGACCTCGTTTACCTCGCGATGCCCGAGTACTCAGCGAGAAGGATAAGCGACCCCGACTTAATCCTCCGCCCGGTGGAGGGAGACAACTTCACTCCGGAGCACGTTGAGGGCCTGATTGAACTCGCAGGAAAAGTGGACGCTGTGGTCATCGGCCCCGGTCTCGGCCTCAGGGGGGAGACCAAAACCTTTGTGAGGGAGTTCATCAAGCGCTGTGAGAAACCGCTCGTCATAGACGCCGACGGACTAAAGGCCGTTGCCGAGGACTTAAGCGTCCTCAGGGGCAAGAAATTCGTCCTGACCCCCCACGCCGGTGAGTTCAGGGTGTTATTTGGCTTGTCGCCCGAAGGCTCACTCAGGGAGAAAGCGGAGCTCGCGATGGAGAAAGCTAAGGAAATCGGAGGTGTGATACTCCTCAAAGGCCCCTACGACATCATAAGCAACGGAAAAACCTGGAAGTACAACAAAACCGGGAACAGGGGAATGACCACGGGGGGGACGGGGGACGTTTTAGCGGGCATCGTGGGGGCTTTACTGGCCCTCGGAAACGAACCGCTGAGGGCCGCATCGGTTGGAGCGTTCCTCAACGGCCTCGCTGGCGACATGGTGAAGGAAGAACTTGGCGAGAACTTCACAGCTCTAGAGGTTGCCAAAAAAGTCCCCCATGCTGCCAAGTGGGTGGAGGAGTTCTGATCTACCAAATTTTTGCACTGCCGGTGACAGGACCTTCCTTCGGTATCGGCTACTTCAGTGAAAACTCCATGATAGGCTCCCAAGGGACCGCTCAAAGATAAAAGGAAGAGGTCACCTAACGTCTATAAAAAATCCTACGGGGACGTTGGTGTCGACGTGCTCAGATTTCCAAAACTCCCACGGGCTCTTTTTCACAGGTATCGACATTTTGTAACTGGATTTGTAGCCTACGAACCTTACTGGCTCCATGGGGCCGTTGTTACGAACTTCTCCCATTATAGCATAATAAGACTCCCCTTTGGCACTGAAACCTACCACGAGGGTATCGACCCAAGGGGGCAGAGAGTGGCCGGTTAGAACGTTAATAAGGGCACCGACCGGAACACCAACCCCAAAAGAGTATCCATCGGTTCCATCGTAGATCTCCCCGAAGAAGTTCTCGAGGTATACATCCCTCCCCATGGGCCCTTCGAGTGCTGGGGACTGCTCAAGAGCATCAAAGGGTAGAAGGTATGGAGGGCGTTCAAGTGTGGCTCCGGATTCTATATTTAAAACCTCGCCGTACTTACCCGAGATCGAGAACTCGTCGATCTTTGCTATGTACCTTTCGTTCCCGGTTGGTTCGCAGCCAGGAAGGCCCGGGTCAGCCCCGATCCCACAAACGTACTCCTGCTGATAGATGTAGTGTATTTTTCCTTTAATCCACAAATAACCCCAGGTCTTCTCCTTCGGAACAGTTAGTATGCTGCCCCCTCTGTACCGGTTTGTAAAGGACCTTCCCAGGGCTTTTAGCTTTATTGAGTCTGGATCAAAAGCGGTTTTCCTGGATATAAGCTTCCCAAAAGCCACGGTTACTTCTGGCCCTATATAATCGCTCTGAGAAGTTCCAATCTGGAGGGTTCCGATAACGTCGGACCATGCCATGTTTCTAATGATTAAAACCGGAATCTCGACGTCTGAGTAGGAGGTCTCAGCAACGGTCACCCACTTGTACTCTCTGGGAATGATCGGTACAACGAACTCCGGTTCTTCTTTTTGTGCACCCCTTCCTCCGGAATTCCCCTGGCTGGACTCTTTTTCTGGTGTGATCTCAGTAACAATTGCATCCCTGAAGTCTGGATGGAGGGAGAACCCGGTCGCGAAAAGGCCGTCTTCAGAGGCGTCAAGTTCAAGGCTCATGGGAGGAAGGGTGTAGAGCTTTCCCTCCCCAACAACCCACAGATCGATGCCAACGAAGGCCGTTTTGGAGTACATTTTTTGGGCCATTTTTCTAAGCTTTTCCGTTTCAGCTTTTGAGAGTTCTATCCTGTTTCCTGAAAAGAACAACCCTCCTTTAAGAACCCCTTTTTTTAAAACCTCAAAGCTCCCGTTTTCATCGAAAGTCCAAACGGAGTAATACACCTCCCCATAGTCCGTGATTGCCTTTCCGTTTGCATCTACAACTTCGATTTTAACACCGCCCATCGGAGAGCTCTTGACGTAAACTCCAAGACTCCCAAGAAGGAGCAGGAGGGATACGATTATCATGGGTTTTTTCCACTTCAACTATTTCACCCCCACCAATACTGCCAGCAGTTGATATATTTAAACGCTCTAACAACTTTTAAATTTTTCTTACCACGATAAAACTTTAATAGGCCTACGCTGGCAAATGACCAAGCCAGCCTTGGAACTCTCAAATGAAAAGCAAGGGTTTACACGACATCAAAATAGTCCCCAAACGCCCCGCCATTATCGGCTGTGCAGACAGCGAGAGTTGAAAAGGGGCTTGCTTGAGAAAATATTAAATGAGCATGTTCAACCAACCCCGCAGTAGCTCCAGACGGAGTATCCGTACTGGCCATTGGCAGGGTCGTGGGCAGGAGCTTCAAGGTAGACCCATCCGTTTGAGCCAACGTACTTGTCAACCCAGCCGCCGAGGTTGCCCGTGTACTCGTGGATGCACGAGCCGGCGAACTTTGGAACGTAGACCCACCTTCCAACCTTGCTGGAACCGAGGTTGATGTAGGTTATAAGGCCTGGCTTGTCCCCGTAGCCGTTCCTGACGAAGATGAGCTCATCGTTATCGTAGTAGACTATGCTCGTGCTCCCGCCGGCGAGATTGTTGTGTATCCAGATGAGGTTCTTGAGTCTGTCCTTGTTGAGCCACTCCTCGTAGTCGCGGTAGAATATCGTTGGTTGCCCTTCATAGGTGAGGATGAAGGCATAAGCCGGATACTTGTTCCAGATTATGTCGGTGTCGTGGTTGGCCACGAATGTTACGGCCTTGAAGGGGTCGCGGGAAACGACTGTCTGGCCGTTCTGAAGGGCCGAAACCAGGGCTGGGATGTTCTTGTTGTCAAAGGCCTCGTCCATCTTGTAGTAGAGTGGGAAGTCGAAGACCTTGGCACCGCTTGAGTAGGCCCAGTTAAGGAGGGCATCAACGTTTGTATCCCAGTACTCACCGACGGCCCAGCCGCCCCACCAGCTCAGCCAGTCCTTGACAACCCACGCCCCGTAACCTTTGACATAGTCGAAGCGCCACGCATCGATGCCTATGCTCCTCAGGTAGGCAGCATAGCTGTTCTTGCTGGCCCAGAGCCAGTACTGATCCCAGCTCTTCTCATGGGCTATGTCCGGGAACCCTCCGAAGGTGCCTTCATCGCAGCATTTGACCTCGTTGGGGTGAAAGTCGAGGTAGTTGGCGGTGTACTTGCCGGAGGCAACCTTTGAGAAGTCAGTCCAGGTGTAGCTGTTTGTGAAGGGGTTCCACTCCAGGTCGCCGCCGGCGCGGTGGTTTATGACTATGTCCGCTATGACCTTGATTCCATAGGAGTG
This sequence comes from Thermococcus waiotapuensis, assembly GCF_055384795.1. NCBI lineage: Archaea > Methanobacteriati > Methanobacteriota > Thermococci > Thermococcales > Thermococcaceae > Thermococcus > Thermococcus waiotapuensis. The sequence goes on from NZ_AP042429.1 coordinate 1,795,897, forward strand.
GGCGGTGTTTATCATGTTAATTAGCTCCTGCTTTGAGCCAAAGCGGGTCTCAACGGTTCCCTTCTGGTAGTACTCTCCGAGGTCGAAGAAGTCATATGGGTCGTAGCCCATGGAATAGGCACCGCTCATGCCCTTGCTCACTGGAGGAATCCATATCGCTGAAATCCCAGCGCTGGCCCAGTCCGGTATCTTGCTCCTTATTGTATCCCACCAGATTCCGCCAGCTGGAACGTCCCAGTAGAATGCCTGCATTATGACCCCGCCCTCTTCGAGGCTGGGACGGTTGGTTGCACCAGCCGAGACTGTCGCTATACCAACCCTGGCCGGGATTGCAGCCACGCTAACAAGAACGGCAAGAACGAACAGCAGCGCAAGCAGTTTTTTAGCACTCATGTACACCACCCTCCACGTGCAGGCACCAGTGCACTGACTCTCACTTGTATCACCGATGGTGAAATATTTAAGCTTTACTGCGAATGTTCATTAAGGAACACAAAAGGACATTAGACTCCCCCTCGAAGATGTAACCTCCCGGAACAGGGCCCTAAAGAATAGAGAGTTTAAAACTCGACAAGAGCTTTGACTTCCCTGGCCTTCTCGCAGAGCTCGCAGCTCTGGAGGAACACGAGCATGTTCAGGAGGTGGAAGAGCTCTATCTCCGTGAGTTCAACGTTAGCTTCCGAAATCCTCCTTATTATCGGCTGTGATTTAATCTCGATCTCGTCCAAAACTTCCCTCGCAATCTTCTCCAGCCTTTCCCGGTCCTTAATTTTGAAGCCGGCCCTTTCAAGGATCTGGACGAGCTTCCTGGCCTCCACCTGCAGATAAGCCTGTCGGAACTCCGCTATGCTCTCATCCGGTTCGACCTTTATGAGAAACATCCTCGCAGTCCTGGCATAGATCTTCTCGTTGCCGTGGGAATCAATTTCCTCAACGAGACCCTCGGATTCAAGGGCCTTAATATGACGGTAGACGGTCGTTCTGTCCTTCCCTGTGGCTATGCTAAGCTCGTTGATGCTCATCGGCCGTTCCCTGAGGAGGGTGAGGATTTTAAACCGGGTCGGCTCCGAGAGTACCTTAACCGTTTCGGGGTTTGTTATTATGAGGACCTCTTTCATATTTGACCCTCAATACTCCTCCAGCTTGTCCTGGGGGGTCTCCTCTTCCTCCACTATTCTCTTCCCCGCAGCAACCATGTCTATGCTGTGCACAACGCCCCCGAATTCCTCTATTGTCCGGACAATCTCCTCGTAGTCCAGGTTGTCACCGACAACGGTGATTTTGACGTTCTCCGTTTCCTTGTCTATCTCAACGAGGGTTATGTTCACACCCTCGACGCCCTCAAGCTCGCTCAACCCGAGGGCAAGTTCAGTAACCATCGGCTGGTGTGGTTTAAGCACGTCCAAAACCAGTAGCCTTATCCCCTTCGCCATACCGCATCGTTTCCCCTTTATTTTTTAAGTATTTCCCCGAGTTTCCTCATGAGGGCCATTGTCTCCTCGTCGCGGCCCATCCTGGCCATGGCCAGCCACTCTATGGCGTGTATTACGTCCTCGTCCGAGAAGTCTTTAAGCTTCTCCTCATTGGCCTCTATCTCCCTCGATATCTCCGTCTTGTACTCGTGCTCCTTCTTGAGTAGCTTGTCCATCGTGTCGAGGAGCTTTTCTTCATCAAACTCATACCCCAAAGCCCTGAATATGTCCAGCTTTGTTTTCAGCCTTGAGCGGGCGAGGTAGCGGAGCTCCTCATCGCCGAGGTAGAGGTTGATGTAAAAGGCGTCCGCAGTCCTGCCGTAGTATTTCTCGACTAAATTGCCCTTCATCTCAGTCCTCTTTACTTCTATCAAGCCGGCCTCCTTGAGCTTCTCGATGTGGTGGTACACTGTCTGTGGGGTCTTTCCGAGGATCTCACTGAGCTGTGATATCGTCATCTCCCTGTTTCGGAGCAGCTGGAGGATCTTCCTCCGGGTATCCTCAAGCATAAGTTTTATGACCTCGGGGTCGGTTATAACTTTCACCTTCGCCATTGGCACCACCAAGTAAACGCTTTAATCCACTTTTTAACGTTCCAGGATTTAACCCTTTTGCTTCGGGTGACCACTGAATCCCCGGTAGCTTTATATAATGGACAAAATATCCAGCATTCGTGTGGTGGGAAGGCTTAAATATGTTCCCCCGAAAAAACTTCGGAGGTGGTTGTCATGGAGACCCCGAACCTGGACTCCCTGTTTTACCCCAAAAGCGTTGCGGTCGTTGGCGCCTCAAATGTGCCCGGAAAAATAGGGAACGCCATAATGCGCTCCATAACGCTCTACTACGAGGGAAAAGTCTATCCCGTCAACGTCAAGGGCGAAGAGATAGAGGTCAATGGGAAAAAGTTCAAGGCTTACAGGAGCATACAGGAGATACCGGATGAGATTGATGTTGCCGTCATAGCCGTTCCGGCTAAGTTCGTGCCAGACACCATAGACGAGTGCGGAAAGAAGGGCGTTAAAGCGGCAGTCGTCATCTCTGCCGGCTTTAAGGAGGCCGGGAGGGCTGACCTCGAAGAGGAGCTCGTAAGAAGGGCCAGGAAGTGGGGTATAAGGCTTGTCGGCCCGAACTGTTTGGGCGTAACTAACCTCGAGAACGGCTTCGACTGCAACTTTAACCCGCCTGAGAGGCAGGCGAGACCGCCCTTCGGAAAGGTAGCCTTCATGAGCCAGAGCGGTGCCTTTGGTGCGGCCATCCTCGACTGGGCCGCGGGCCACAGGATTGGAATGAGCAAGTTCATCAGCCTCGGCAACATGGCTGACTTGGATGAGAGCGACTTCATGGCATACCTCGGCAACGACCCGAAGACCGGCGTTATCACTGCCTACCTCGAAGGTGTGAAGGACGGAAGGAAGTTCTTCAACACTACCAGGGAGGTCACACTGAAGAAGCCCGTCGTAATACTCAAGAGCGGCAGAACTGAAGCGGGAGCGAAGGCGGCCGCAAGCCATACTGGTTCGCTCGCCGGTTCCTACAGGATATACCAGGCCGCTTTCGAGCAGGCCGGCGTTTTGGAGGCGAAAAGCATGCGCCAGCTCTTCAACTATGCCAAGGCTCTGGCCATGGAGAGGCCGGCAAAAGGCGACAGGGTAGCGATAGTCACCAACGGCGGCGGAGCTGGGGTCATGATGAGCGACGGCCTGCTTGAGCGCGGGATGAAGCTCGCCGAGCTTAGTGAAGAGACCAACGAGCGCTTTAGGAAGGACATCGAGGCAGGAAAGCTCCCAGAGCACATGAGCTACAGGAACCCGATAGACGTCATCGGGGACGCTCCATCCAGCAGGTACGAGATAGCCATGCGCTACGCCCTGGAGGATCCCAACGTAGACCTTCTGGTGGTCATAGCGCTTTTCCAGAGCCCTGCCTTGGACGAGGGCATAGTTGAGGCGATGGAGAGGATGAAGGCCTACGGCAAGCCGATAGTGTTTGTTGCCCCCGGTGGGGATTATCCGCACAAGATGGCCAGGAACATCGAACAGAGGGGTATCCCGGTCTACGAGACGGTCGAGGACGGTGTTGACGCCGTCTACGCCCTCGTTAAGTACGGAGAATGGCTGAAGGAAAACGGAAAAATTTAATCTGATTTCCTCTTTCCCTGCGGCATTGTTCAGCCAACGACCTTTTCAAAGACCCTCTCAAGGTTTTTAAAGGTTATCCCCTCCACTTCTCTTCTGCTGAAGTTCTCCTCGAGTTTCTTGAGAAGGTTGGGGATGTCGCTTTCATCCTTCAGTCCAACAACGCTTTTTCCGCTCCATACTGGGAGGTAATAAACAAAGTCGAAGCCAAGGCCAACGTGTTCATAGCCCAGGAGATCAACCATGTAGGTAATGTGACCCACGTATTTTTCCAGCGTGGGATTATTCCGGTCCACAAAGCTGGGTACGGCCGCTACCCCAACGACACCATCCCTCTCCGCTATGGCCTTTAGTTGCTCATCGCTTAAGTTCCTGGGATGATCGCAGAGAGCCCTTGCGTTGGAATGGGAAGCTATAACAGGGAAAGAGGTAACATCCAGAGCGTCCCAAAATCCGGCTTCGTTTATGTGGCTCAGGTCTATGAGAATTCCGAGTTCCTCAGCTTTACCAACGACCTCAACCCCAAAGTTAGTCAGACCCCCTTTGCTTCTTTCAAAGACGCCGTCGCCTAGCCTGTTCCTGAGGTTCCAAGTGAGGGTCAGAACCCTCAGCCCGAGAGAGTAGAACACCTGAAGGATGTCCAGGCTCTTAATGGGCTCCCCTCCTTCAAGCCCAACCCATAGAGCAACCCTGCCGGAGTTAATTATCTCCTTCATTTCCGAGACATTTTCCGCTATTTCAAAACTCTCGCTTTCACGGACGTCTGCTCTAAGCCTGTTAAGGGCCTCCAGAGCATACTTCAGAGCCAGCGGTCTTTTTTCTGGTGGTGTCCAGATTGAAGCGACCCTCGACCGGATATACTCACCAAAGAATCTCTCGTAGTTCCGTTCAAGGACGAAAGCCTGTCCCTTACCCCTTTCCTCCCATATAAAGGTGGGGATATCCGAGTGGGCATCAAAAATAATGGAGCTCATCTAAAACTCCTCCTCAAGCTTTTTCTTCAGTTCAGAGATCTTTTCAACGAGAACTCCCTTTTTCTTTGGATCGGACACCATGGCGGCCACTTCAAAAGCCTCAGAGAAATCTTTTCTCTCGGCCAGCTTCAAGGCGATTGATTCCAGAGCCTCGTCCCTCTTCACGGGATCGAGTATTTTCATTGCAAACTCAAGGGCCCTCTCCAGCTCACCCATGGTCGTTAGTATTACTGCTGCCCTCTGGACATTCTTCTCGGACAGACCGATTCTGTCAAAGAGCCTAAAAGCAGCCCCCAGTATGTCCAGGTATTCGGGAGAACCAACTGTTTTTACCCAGGCAGAAACCTCTAAAAGGGCTATAAAGAGATCCTGAGGGTCTTTAATTGACTTTTCGAGGAGGGAAACAGCGTAATGATAACGCCCTTCCAGAAGGGCCTTTCTTATCTCGGGGGTTCCAAAGAAGTAGACTGTTCTAGCCAGGCTTAGCTTTTTCTCAACGTCTGCAGCCCTCTGGCCAATGTGGAGTTTATCAAATATGTCGTAAGCCGTTTTGTAGAACTCTATGGCATCCTTTGAGTCCAGGACGTCGGCGGTGTTCTCCATGATGCTGGCCACATCTATCAGGAGGTCTATTTTACTCCGATAGTCAATACCAGCGGAAACTGCCAGCTCAAAGGCCTCGTTGAACCGGGCCAGGGCCTCCTCAAAAAAGCCGGATCTGGCCAGATAATGGGCCAGAACGCACACTCCCATGACCTGTTCGTGAATGTCCTTTATCCTGGCTATTTCGTCGATTGCAACCTCAAAGAACTCACTTGCAGTGTCGTAATCCCCCAGCAGAGAGTAAACATGGGCTACCTTAGATGAGAGGTATGCACTATAGTAGGGGTCTTTTATCTTCCTCAACAGTTCAACTGCCTCCCCAAGCGCCCGTTGCTGTGCCATACCATTAATGCCACTCGCTTTAATAGCTATTTCAAGGAGAGCATCCACCCGATCAAACGGATCTTCGAGTTTCCTGGCTTCCTCAAGTGCCTCATCAAAGAGACCCCTCGATGCAAGATGAAGTATGCCCTCAAGCTTCTCCATAACCCTCGCCTTAAGAATTTGGAAGGGAAAGTTTATAAAATTCCCGGATGGAGGGGTTTCATGCTAACACTGGCCCTGTACAACACTTACGACACAAGAAGACTTCACGAAGCTCATCTCAGGGCAATAGCAAGGGCCGGGCCCATAGCTTATGCCTTCGACTTTCACCTAGCCCTGGTGGGATTCCCACTGGAAGGAAAACCCCTTGATGTAGCGGAGAAAATAGCCGGTAATACCACCGTAGGAAGGGGAGGAAAATATCTTGTAGAACTCGCCCGAAACAACAAGTTTCACCTCCTTTATTTTCCAAGAGGAGGATTTCCTCCCCAGTTCGGGACCCCAGTAGCAACCACGAGAAAGCCCTCGGAAGGAAAGAAGATAACCCCCCTCGAAGTCGCCAGGAGGGCCGTTAGTGGAGAGAGCTTTATGCTCCTGGTTGGCCTTGGGAGACGAGGGTTACCGGAGGAAATATTTAAGTTGACACAATACCATATGGACATAACCGGGAGGGGGGTAAGCCTTGAAACCTGCACCGCTATAGGGGCAATCCCCTCCAAAATAAGAACTCTGATGGAGGCCCTGCAATGGAAAACGGATGGGCAAAAGAACTGGCGTGGGTACTCATCTCAATTATAATAGTGGCCGGAATAAACTATGGCCTCAAGATAGTTATGGACACAAACTCCCCGCTCGTCATAGTCATAAGCGGCTCTATGGAGCCCGTGTTTTACAGGGGCGATGTGGTTCTTCTCAAAGGTGTATCTCCCGACGACATTAAGGTGGGGGACGTGATAGTATACAAAGCCCCTATGTATGAGTACCCAATAATACACCGAGTTCGGGAGATAAAAACAGTCGAGGTAAACGGGCACGAGGAAAAGTGCTTCGTTACATGGGGGGACAACAATCCAATTCCAGACTGGGGAGACTACAGACTCTACCCCACGTCCAGCGGAGGACTCCCCTGCGTACCTGCCTATGCCGTGGATGCCAAGGCTGTTATGGTGTTTCCCAAGATAGGGTTAATACCCCTGTGGATCAGAGAGCACATGTGAGACGAAGCGGGATGATGTGAGGGTAGGTGGCTGAAGGGTGATGACCTAATCGGCCCCTGACCGGTTGGGAGATACTAAAAAGACCATATCTCAGGGGTGCAACGTATGGGCCGGAAAGACGAACTCGGATTGGTTCACATATACACAGGAAACGGCAAGGGAAAGACAACGGCTGCCCTTGGTCTTGCAGTCAGAATGCTCGGTTCGGGGGGAAAGGTCTTCATAATACAGTTTATGAAGGCCTCTCTGGTTTATGGTGAACAGAAAAAGATAGCTGAGTGCGGGGCAGTCATTGAATCCTACGGTCTTCCAAAATTCGTCCACGGGAAGCCGGAAAAAGAAGATATAGAGGCCGCAAAAAGGGCACTGGAGCGCGCAAAAGAAATAGTTTCCAGCGGGGAGTGGGATCTGGTAATCCTGGACGAAATATGCGTTGCCCTCGGTTTTGGAATGATAGAAGCTGAAGAGGTCAAAAAACTCATAGAGAACAGGGCAAGGAACACTGAACTTGTTCTCACCGGTCGTTACTGCCCAGAGGAGCTCTTTGAGCTCGCAGACTATGTAACCGAGATGAGGGAGATAAAGCATCCGTATCAAAGAGGGATTATGGCGAGGAGAGGAGTGGAGTTTTAATTTAGAGATTTCGACGATCAACCGAAAAGCTTTTTAGCTGGGAACGATTAAGGTAAAGCTGGAAAAGTTTTAGTAACAATTTTTTAAGAAAGGGGGTGAGAGAATGAGCGGTGAGCTGATCCAGCAGATAGTCCAGGTTCTCAAGGAGCAAGTTGTTCAGGATACCGTTGTTCCCAGAAACATTAGAAGGGCCGCCGAGCGGGCAATAGATGTTCTTCTGGATGAGGGTAAGGATCCTTCTGTTAGAGCCGCCGACGCTATAGCCATTCTTGAGGAGATAAGTGAAGATCCGAACATGCCAATGCACACCAGGACGATTATCTGGGAAGTTCTCGGGGCGCTTGAGCAGGTCAAGTGAGCTTTTTCTTTTTAGAAACTATTTCGAGTTAGATACCACAGTTTGGAGCTTTCCTCCACCAGTTCTGCCTTGTAAAAAGCTTCTCTAAGTGTTCTCCCCACAGTAACTATTCCATGCCGCTCCATTAGAACAGCGTCCACTTCGCTAAGCCCCTCTGCAACGGATTTGGCCAGTTCAATGCTTCCTGCAGGCTCAAACGGGATCACCGGGATTCTGCGGAGATAAATTTCAGCTTCAGGAGTTATTATGGGGAGTTCCCCCTTTAGAACGGAAGACGCGGCTATCGCGTAAGGGGGATGGAGATGAACCACGGCACGTACTTCGGGTCTTTTCCTGTATACTTCCAGATGAAGCCTGTACTCACTCGATGGCCGAACAGGGCTCAAGACCTTTCCATCCAGGGTAACGGAGGCTATCTGGCCGGCAGTCATATCGTCCATGACCGATCCAGTGGACTTTATCAGGACTAAGTTTCCAACTCTGACGCTTAGATTGCCGCCAAATGCCGCTGTCAGACCCCTCTCATGCGCTTTTCTCGAATATTTTATAAGCTGGAGCTTCAGACATCTCATTTTTTCACCACCTTTATTTCGTATCCGCAGTCGAGACAAACGGCGTAATCATTCTTCCATCTAAGCTCTTCACCGCACACCGGACACGTGTCGAGCTTCCCACTTTTGCTCCACCTCTCATACGTCTCACCATCGATCACTAAAACCATTCCCTCTTCCTCTTCAATCACTTCACCCAAAACGGAGTTGCTGAGGAGTTCTCCTGTCTCAGAATCGATTATAACGGGCTCCAGACCGATGTTTCCTTCATATTCTATGTCGTTTGCCGGAAGAATCTCCAAAATAAGGGCGTTTAGTTTCTTATCGCGGTAGGCAACGATCTCCACAGCGTCACTCAGGTCGCCGCTCGAAGAGATAACATCAATAATAAGACTCTCCCGAGGAATCACCAGAGCAATTAAATCTCTGGACCTGTAGAGCCCAACTCCACCCCTGAGACACAGCTCCTCCAGCCCGAGGTTTTTCAAGATATCCCCCACCTCATTACCTGAAGGCAATCTCCGGGTGGATAACATTGTCCTCGTTATCTTTTCTGCGAGCGAAATCGCCAGTGCAACTGGCTCCATCATGATCCTCACCACCCCAACTCATCAGAAAAATTTATAAACCTCTCTTCAGCACTAGGGAACGGGCTGAACTGCAGGGTCCCGCGGTAGCCTAGCCTGGGAGTGGCGGCGGACTGTAGATCCGCAGGTCCCCGGTTCAAATCCGGGCCGCGGGACCACCAGAATTCTTCTTGGTGAGACATAATGTCGCGCGTGCTGAAGGCCATTTCCCTGATTTTAGTTGCCCTGGTTGTTTTCGTTAGTCTGGATGTAGCATACAACGATGGAGAGCTTTCAAGAAGATACCTTCCACAGGTGTTCAATCTTTCCAGAGAAGCCGAGAATGCAATAAGAGAGAAAATATCAGACAAAATCACCGGAGACCCAATAGAAGAGGCACTGGAAAAACACCTCAACAACAGGAGCGAGATCCAAACCGTTGGATACTTAGCAGCTGAACTCAAAGGTTCTGATATACTAGAATCGGCGTGGAATATTCTTAGATGGGAAGATGAACACATATCTTATGACTTCTCCCGGCGTGAACCCCTGATGAGACCGATTCCCCAGATCCTCACGAGCGAGAGAGGCATCTGCGGGGACTACACTCTGTTAACCCTGGCGATTTTGGTTCAAATGAACTACACCGAACTCTATGCCATGGCAATAACGTTCAACGAGTCCGATGCGGGGCACCTAACGGCGGTTATCAACTACAATGGAAAGTTTTTGGTCGTTGACCAGCATCCCCCTGTTATGGACATAGGCTCATACTATTGGTACTGGAGTGTTTACAGAGTGGAGTACCTGAACGAAAGTCCTCAACACATTAAAACCGCCACACTCTACAGAATCACGGTTGAGAACAGCGAAAGGATAAAGGTCGAAAAAGCTGGAGAACTGGAAGCCGACGACTTTCTGAAGGAAGACTACAGTATTGGACACTCAGACCTTGAGGGGATAAAGGCCAAACTCCTTTCCAGGTTCAAGGGAGATTATGGATTAAAAGAAGATCCCTCCCTGCAAAAGTACGGGGAAACAGGAGAAGTTCCTCCACGTTATTCGCGTCTCTACGTATTCAAGGTCACTTTTCCGGGATACGCAGAGTTCTACTTTCCCGAAGGGGAAGACTACTTTGTAGAGGATCTCTACGAAAAGCTGAGAGATTCCGAGGAACTGAAGGACATCCTTCCCGGCTCAAAGGCCATCTGGGTGGATGTAACAGAAAGCAAGGGGTCTCTGATCATAAGTCTGTATGTCGCAACTTGACTGGATATTTTGCAGCTTTTAAATCAAATCTCGGGAATTATTCGATTACTAATTAGAGTATTTACAAATTTCCCAGGCCAGTGGTAGAACCTTCCCAGGCTTTTCACAGCGCACTTGCATAACTTTTAAGACAAAGCCCATGGATCCTAGAAAAATATTTAAACATTGCGTTATAGATATGTGTCTGGTGAAGGAAGTGGAGGAAGAACTACTGAAAAAATTGGTTTCGATACCTTCCAATTTCGAGAGCGCCAGCGATATTTCGAACTTCGTGGGGTCTTTTCTTGAGGAGAACGGACTAAGTGTGGAGTACCAGGAGGTAGAAGGTTTTGGCAGCAATGTGATATCCCGCATTCCCGGGAAAGGACTCACTGTCCTTCTCAACGGCCACATGGACACCGTTGGGGTTTCCCACGGGTGGACTAAAAACCCCTGGGGAGAGATCGAAGGAGACAAATTCTACGGCCTTGGAAGCGCCGACATGAAAGGTGGACTGGCGGCCCTGATATCAGCTTACGTTGAGATATCAAACCTTCCCAAGAAAAAAAGGCCGAATGTAATTTTCACGGCAGTGGTCGATGAGGAGGGTTATTCCAGGGGAACCTGGAAGCTGATAGAGAGCGGAGCAGTTGAGAACGCCGATGTAGTGTTTATAGCAGAACCAACCAACGAGAGGGTCATGCTCGGGGCAAGGGGACGCTTTGTAATAAGCCTAAAAGCCCGCGGAAAAAAGGCCCACGGGGCACGCCCTGAAGATGGAATAAACGCCATAGAACAGCTTGGCCTGCTCGTTTCAAACCTTTCAAAGATAAAGACAAAAAAGC